>JABARS010000019.1 GCA_019187085.1 Pseudorhodoplanes sp.
ATTGCCGACCATGTAGGTGATACGCGACGAATAGGCACCGTTGTCTTTCGGCGTGATGGCGCTGTCGGCGGCGACGACCTGGATGCGCTCGAGGGGAATGTCGAGCGTTTCGGACACCGCGATTGCGACCATGGTCGACGAGCCCTGGCCGATATCGGCGGCGCCGGTCAGCGCCGTCACGCCGCCGTGAAAATCGACCCGCAGATCGACGACGGCATGCGGCTCGCCGGTCCAGTGGATCGGCTTGGCTGCGCCGCTCACATAGTGCGAGCAGGCCATTCCCAACCCCTTGCCGGGCGGCATTTTGCCGATCCGCTCTTTCCAGCCGCTCGCCCGTTCCACCTTGTCGAGACACTCGTCAAGGCCGTAGCTGTTGACCATCAGCTCGTTCAGCGTCCGGGTCGGCGCCTTCAGCAGATTGGCCCGTCGCACCTCGAACGGATCGAGGCCGAGCTCGCGGGCCATCCGATCAAGCAGGCATTCGAACGCGAAACGTGTATTGACGCCACCGTGTCCGCGCATGGCGCCGCAGGGCGGTAGATTCGCATAGACGCGGTAGCCGTCGTACTTCACGGCCGGAATGTCGTAGATGCCCTGCAGGAGTGCGCCGGCATACAAGATGGTTATCACCCCGTAACCCGCGTAGGCTCCACCGCGTTGAACGACCTCGCAAACGCAGGCCGTGATCCGTCCGTCGCGCTGCATGCCGATTTTCAGCTTGATGTCGGTATGCGGTCGTGCGCGATGCGTGATGAAGGTCTCTTCCCGGGTCAGCTTCATCATCACTTTGCCGCCGGCCTCGCGGGCGAGCAACGCATTGATAATCTCAAAATTGAGAGCTTCCACACGCGCACCAAACCCGCCGCCGACAAACGGCTTGATGATGCGAATGCGCGATTCGTCCATCTCTAGGCAGCGCGCGAGCAGGAGATGCAGGTAATAAATTACTTGCGAGACGCTCTGGATGGTCAGCTGATGTTTCAGCGGATCGTAAATCGCGAGCGTGGCGTGCGGCTCGATCTGCGCATGGTTGATTTCGGCGCAGGTGAAGACCTCTTCCCGCACGAGGTCGGCTTCTTCCAGGCCCTTGCGCCAGTCGCCGAACTCGTTATGCACCTCGCGTTCAAGGTTTCCGGGTTTGTTGTCGTGTATGAGGGCGGCGCCGGGCGCGCGGGCGTCCTCCGAGGTGTAGTAGGCGGGCAGTTCGCGGACTTCAAATTCGATCAGCGACAACGCCTTTTCCGCGGTCTTGGCGTCGACGGCTGCGACCGCCGCCACCGGATCGCCGCGATAGCGGACGCGGCCGCGCGCCAGCGGATACTCGTTCATCGCGATCGGCAGAACGCCGTAGGTATGCGGGCAGTCGTCGCCGGTGATGACGCAGATCACGCCCTCCAGGGCGAGCGCCTTGGAGACGTCGAGCCGTACGATTTCTCCGTGGCTGACCGGGCTGCGGAAAATCCGGCCGACAAGCGCATCGCTGTGATCGAGGTCAGCGGTATATTGGGCGCGTCCCGTGACCTTCTCGACGCCGTCGATCAGCGGGACACGGCGCCGGCGGGAAAGGTCGAAATCCTGCGTATTCATGGGGTCGTGCCTGCCGCGATTTTGACGGACTCAATAATTTTTATGTAGCCGGTGCAGCGGCACAGATTTCCGGAGAGCGCGGTACGGATGTCCTCTTCGGTGGGGTTGGGATTCTTTCGCAGCAGCGCTTCGGATGCCATGATCATGCCCGGCGTGCAGAACCCGCACTGGGTTCCAAGCGCCTCGTGAAATGCGTTCTGCAGGCGGTTGGGTCTGCCCTGCTTGACGAGGCCTTCGATGGTTTCCACCGAGCGCCCTTCGCAGCGCGCGGCCAGCGTGATGCAGGAGGCCACCGCTTCCCCATCGACGAGAACCATGCATGCCCCGCATTCGCCGCCGTCGCACCCGGTTTTGACGCCGGTCAGGCGTGCAGCCTCACGCAGATAGTCGACGAGCAGGAGATTGTCGGGAACGCTGTCCTCGCGCCAGCGTCCATTAACGCGAATTCTGAGCCTTCGCGTTCCGGACCCTGCGTTTTCAATCTGCATCGGCCGGCGCTCCCTCTTAACCCTAGGCTTCGACGTTATTGCCAATATGCAGCCGAGTTTGACCGCGACGCACCATGATCAAAGTCAAGATTTCAGCGGGGTTTGCGGGAAAAGCTGGTTATTTCGGTACCGAAATGCGAGATTTCCGCACTGCGCCGGCTGGTTATCGGACGGCTGCGCGGAGGACGTTCGAGATGGTGGAGCGGCGCGTCAAGCGGGGTGCCTTACGCGAGCAGGCCAAGCCCACCGGCGTGGGCACAACGAAGCCCGTGCGCGGAGCCGCGCGCAGGATTTCGGTCAAGATCCGGCGCGTGCGCCCTGCCGACATCCCGCTCGTTACCGCGCTCGACCGGCGCGTCACCGGCATTGCCAAGGCGCGTTACTGGCAGGATATTTTTGAGCGCTATGGACGCCGTCGCATGCGGGAGCGTTTTTTTCTGATCGCCGAGCCGCTCGAGGCGACGAAGGGCCCGAAATTTTTGGGCTTCATTATTGGTGAGGTCAGGGCGTGGGAATTCGGCTCGGGTCCGTGTGGCTGGATATTCGCACTGTCGGTGGAGCCCGGAACACGCCTGCAAGGTATCGGCGAGGCGCTCTTCAATGCCATTTCGGCCGAGTTCAAGCGCGCGGGCGTCAGCAAGCTGCGCACCATGGTCGCGCGCGATAATCCGTTGCACATGCTGTATTTCCGCGGCCAGGGCATGATCGCCGGCCCCTACATCCAGTTGGAAAAGGAACTCGACTGACGATGCGCAATTCCGAGCGCGCGCGCGCCACAATGTGGGGGGATTGCTCATGAAGCTCCAGATCGCGAGCCGCATTGCGATCTTCGCTTTGCTCGAACTGGCCGAGAAGGCCGACCGTCAATTGTCGGTCGCCGAGATTTGCGAAAAGTACCGCATTTCCAGTCACCACCTTGCAAAGGTCATGAATGTGCTCGGGCGCGCGGGTATGGTGCGCTCGGTGCGCGGCGCAGGCGGCGGCTACCAGTTTGTGGGCAATGCGCGCCGGCTGACCTTGCTCGACGTGATCCAGCTGTTTGAGGAATTCGGTCCGGGCGACGGAGAAGCCGGCGAGCCCGGCGCCGGCACGATCGAAGGCAAGGTGCTCCAGCAGGTGCTCGGCGAGATCGACGATATCGCGCGCGCGACTTTCGGCGCGATCACGATCGTAACAATGCTGAAGATGCTCGAACGTCAGCGCGCGACGAGAAGTGCATCGGGAAAGTCGCGCGCGCGTCACGGCGGCTGACGACATCGTTGACGCGGTCGCCGCGCGGATCGCGGTGGGCATCAGTTTATGACCAAAGTCAAGGATTCCAGAGGGCCCCTGCGTCCTAATGGAAGTATATGAATTTTGGTTGCGCGCTGGTGCCCATGACTACATTGCGGGACTACAATGCTGCGGTCGATTTCGTCGACCGCAACGTACTCGAAGGTCGCGGCCACAAGACGGCCTTCATCGATCCTGCGCGCAACATTACTTATGCCGAGCTGCTTGAAGGCGTGGCGCGCGTGGGCGCCGTGCTTGAGCGCTTCGGCGTCGAGCGCGAGAACCGGATCGCACTGATCCTGCTCGACACGGTAGAGTTTCCGATCCTGTTCTGGGGCGCCATTCGTGCCGGTATCGTTCCGGTTCTGCTCAACACCAGACTGACCGCCGACCAGTATCGCTATCTGCTCGAGGACTCGCGCGCCAAGCTCGCCTTCGTGTCCACAGCGCTGCTTCCGGTTGTCCAGGAGGCCGCGAAAGGTCTGCCGAACCTCAAGGACATCATTGTCGTCGGCGGCGGACCTGAATCGGTTCCGCGTCTGGATTCGCTGCTGGCGGGCGTCAACGAGCAGGCAAAGCCCGCAAAGACCTGCGCGGATGAAGTCGCATACTGGCTCTATTCGTCGGGCACCACCGGAATGCCCAAAGGCGTCATGCATGTCCACAGCATGCCGCGCGCCGCTGCGACACTGGCCGGCTGCGGGCGGATCGGAATCCGTGAGGACGATGTCGTCTTTTCGGCGGCGAAGCTTTTCTTTTCCTACGGACTGGGAAACGCGATCATCTGCCCGATGTGGGTCGGCGCGACCTCCGTTCTTTATCCCGAGCGGCCGACGCCGCAGACGGTATTCGAGACGCTGCGCGGCTATCAGCCCACGATGTTCTATGCCGTGCCAACGCTCTATGCCGCAATCCTCGCGGATTCGGAATGCAAGCGTGAGAACGGATCGGGTCGTTTGCGTCTGTGTTTCTCGGCCGGCGAGCCGTTGCCGGCGCATGTCGGTGAAATGTGGAAGGCACGGTTCGGCATCGACATCGTCAACGGTGTCGGCTCGACCGAAATGGGCCATCTGTTTCTGACCAATCTTCCCGATGCGGTCGAGTACGGGACGTCCGGCATCCCGATCAAGGGTTATGATCTGCGGCTGGTCGACGAGGCCGATAACGAGGTCGGAGACGACGAAGTCGGCGAATTGCTGGTGCGCGGCGACTCAGCGGCATCCGGATACTGGAATCAGCGCGAGCGATCACGCCGCACGTTCCAGGGCGAATGGACGCGAACCGGTGACAAGTATCTGCGGCGCCCCGACGGCGTCTACATCTATATTGGCCGCACCGACGACATGTTCAAGGTGAGCGGCATCTGGGTGTCGCCGTTCGAGGTCGAAGCAGCGCTGATCTCGCACGAGAGTGTGCTCGAAGCGGCGGTGGTGCCGGCCGAAGATCCGAACGGATTGATCAAGCCGCGTGCGTTCGTCGTGCTCAAGGATAACGGCGCGCGCAAGGATCGTGCGCTTTACGAGGAACTGAAAGTCCACGTGAAGCGCGAGATCGGGCCGTGGAAATATCCGCGCTGGATCGAGTTCGTGGACGGCCTGCCGAAGACGGCAAGTGGAAAGATTCAGCGCTTCCTGCTGCGGAACTGGGACTCCGAGAAGGGCGGGCGTCATGACTGATGCGGCTCTGCTGGCGCCCGATCTCGGCCACCTGAACTGGCCGTTCTTCGATGACGATCATCGGCGCTTTGCGGATTCGCTTAACGATTGGGCACGGCGGCATGTGGACGCGTATGTTGATCATGCCGACGTGGATGGCACGTGCCGGACGCTGGTGCGGGCATTGGGCGACGCCGGTTGGCTCAAGGCGGTGGTTCCGTCCGCCTATGGGGGGGTCTCGGAAACGCTCGATGTGCGCCGGCTGTGCATCGCGCGCGAAATCCTCGCCTGGCACGACAGCCTGGCCGATTTCGCATTTGCGATGCAGGGGCTCGGCAGCGGCTCCATTTCGTTGTTCGGCAGCGACTGGCTGAAACAGAAATATCTGCCGCCGGTGCGCGAGGGTCGCCAGATCGCCGCTTTTGCGCTGTCGGAGCCCGAGGCCGGCTCCGATGTCAGTGCGCTGGCGACGAGCGCGGTTCCCGACGGACCCGACCATATCCGCATCAACGGTCTCAAGACCTGGATTTCGAACGGCGGCATCGCCGATCACTACGTGGTATTTGCCCGTACGGGTGAGGCGCCCGGCGCAAAAGGATTGAGCGCGTTCGTGGTGGACGCCGATACGCCCGGGCTTTCGATCGCCGGGCACATCGACACGATCGCGCCGCATCCGTTGGCCACCCTGCGCTTTGCCGATTGCCGTGTGCCGCTCACCCACAGACTCGGGATGCCGGGCGAGGGTTTCAAGATCGCCATGGCGACCCTGGATATTTTCCGCTCCACGGTCGGTGCGGCAGCGCTCGGCATGGCGCGGCGTGCACTCGATGAGGCGGTAAAGCATGCATCGGAACGCATGCTGTTCGATGCGCCGCTCGCCGACCTTCAACTCACACAAGCGGCGATGGCCGACAGCGCCGTGGATATCGACGCCGCGACCTTGCTCGTTTATCGCGCGGGCTGGACCAAGGACCATTACCGCGTTCGGGTCACGCGCGAAGCATCGGCGGCAAAACTTTTTGCGACTGAAATGGCGCAACGCGTGATCGATCGCGCGGTCCAGATTTTCGGCGGACGTGGTGTATGCAGGGGTGTGAAAATTGAAGCGCTCTATCGCGAAATCCGTGCGTTGCGCATCTACGAAGGCGCGAGCGAAGTCCAAAAGATCGTCATCGCGCGTGAATTACTCAAAGCGCGACACACGAAAATCCGACAAGCGGCGGAATGACATGACAGGACACTCGAAAGCAGGAAAGGCCTCGAAAGTGAGCGGCGAGATGCTGGATGTGCTCGTTGCCGACGGCGTGGCGACCGTCACGCTCAGCCGGCCCCCGGTGAACGCGATCAGCGACGAATGGCTCGTGCGATTCGATGGCGTGCTCGATCAGCTCGCCGAACGTGCGGACTGGAAGGTTCTGCATCTGCGTTCGAACCAGAAGGTGTTCTGCGCCGGCGCGGATCTCAACGAGATCCGCGATCGGATCGAGGCGCCGGACGGCCCCGACCGCATGTATGCGCACGTTGCGGCCATCCAGCGCCTGTTCGCGCGCATCGAGACCCTGCCGCAGGTCACGCTTGCCGAGATCGGCGGCGCGGCGATGGGCGGCGGGCTTGAGCTTGCGCTCTCCTGCGATCTTCGTATCGCCGCGAACGAGGTACGCGTCGGGTTGCCCGAAGCGCGGCTTGGCCTCATTCCGGGCGCTGGTGGCACGCAGCGGCTGACGAGGCTGTGCGGCCGCGCGGTCTCCGAGCGGCTCATCCTCGGCGCGGAAGTGATTGACGGGGCCACGGCCCGCGAACTGGGGATCGTCCAGTGGGCGGTGCCGGCTGCAAAATTGCCGGAACGGGCGATCGAAATCGTTCGGCGGGTCGCGTCATTGCCGGCCGGTGCGTTGAAGGCGAGCAAGAACTGCATCGCGGCCGCATTCGATTCCGGACGTAATGGATATTCCGAAGAGCTTGAGGCGACGCGACGCTTGTTGACGACCACGGATACTCGCCAGCGCGTCGAGGCGTTTTTGGCCGGCTCGGCGGAAGACATGAGACGATCGCGATAGGAGCTAGACATGAAGTTTGAGGGCAAGACGGCGCTGGTTACCGGCGGCGCCTCCGGAATTGGCAAGGCCACGGTGCTTGAATTGGCCCGCTGCGGCGCCCGCGTGATTTGCGCGGACGTCAACGAGAAAAGCGGCCGCGCCCTGCAGGAAGAGGCTGCGCGCACCAACTATACCGTCGAGTACGTGCACTGCGACCTGTCGGATCCGGAATCGATCAGCCGCTGTGCAAAGGAAGCGCTCGCGCGCTTCGGTAGCATCGATATCCTGGTCAATGCGGCGGGCTGGAACGATATTCAGTCCTTTATCGACAATTCGCCGAGCTATATCGACCGGGTTGTTTCGATCAATCTCGGCGGTACGCTGCACCTGACGCACGCGCTGTTGCCGGCCATGATCGCGGCCGGGAAGGGCAAGATCGTCAATATCTCGAGCGATGCCGGCCGTGTGGGCAGCTCGGGCGAGACCGCCTATGCGGCCGCCAAGGGGGGCGTCATCGCCTTCACCAAGTCCTTGGCGCGCGAAGTCGCGCGTCATTCCATCAACGTCAATTGTGTCTGCCCGGGGCCGACCGATACGCCGATGCTTCAGTCGCGTCCCGAAAAGCTCAAGGAAGCCTTCGTCAAGGCTATTCCTTTCCGTCGGTTCGCCGAGCCGCGGGAAGTCGCCGACGCGGTGCTGTTCTTTGCGAGCCCGCGCTCGGACTATGTCACCGGCCAGGTGCTGAGCGTGAGCGGCGGGCTTACTTTCGCCGGCTGAACGAGGAGAGAGAGTAGATATGTCCACCACGAATGGAGCAGCCGCGCGCGCAAGCCGGGCGACGGAGAATACCATGGAAACGAGCGGCCGGTTTCGCCCGACGCGGGTCGATTTCTCCAAATTCAACCCGAAGCACTTCCTCTGGGGGCGCGACGGCAAGACCGCAACCATTACGCTCAACCGCCCGGAGCGGAAAAATCCGCTGACGCTGGAATCCTATGCGGAACTGCGCGACATGTTCCGTGATCTGGTTTATGCGGACGAGATCAAGACGATCGTGCTGACCGGCGCGGGCGGCAATTTCTGCTCGGGCGGCGACGTGCACGAGATCATCGGCCCGCTTGTGGAAATGCAGCGCAAAGGCGACATGAGCGGCCTGCTTGCATTCACGCGCATGACTGGCGATCTCGTTAAGGCGATGCGGGCCTGTCCGCAGCCGATCGTGACGGCAATCGACGGCGTCTGTGCCGGAGCGGGCGCCATTCTGGCGATGGCGTCGGACCTGCGTTACGGCACCGCGCGCAGCAAGGTTGCGTTCCTGTTCGTGCGCGTGGGTCTCGCCGGCGCCGACATGGGCGCATGCAACATTCTGCCGCGCATCATCGGTGCGGGGCGGGCGGCGGAACTGCTCTATTCTGGTCGCGCGATGGATGGCGCCGAATGTGAGCGCTGGGGCTTCTACAACAAGCTGTGCGAACCCGAACGTGTTGTGGAGGAGGCGCAGGCGATGGCCAAGTCACTCGCCGACGGTCCGACCTTCGCTCATGCGATGACCAAGCGTTGCATCCACCAGGAATGGAACATGGGGATCGACGAGTCGATCGAGGCGGAAGCGCAAGCGCAGGCGATCTGCATGCAGACGAAGGACTATGAGCGCGCATACGAAGCGTTCGTAGCCAAGGGTCGGCCTGTTTTTGAAGGAAACTGAATCTCCGTTGACTGGGCCGGCCTCGTCACCGCGGGGCCGGCCCAGGTTCGGATAGGCTACACCCATCGCACGGACGGTGTTGACGGCCGATATCGGGGATTTTGCCCGGAACCGCGCCGACCGTCGTCAGGCGGTCGTCGCCGGGTCGCAGGGAGCGCCTTCGCCCGCTGTCTGGATCAGCAATACCGTGCACAGATCCATGGAAATGATGTGCTCGCGAACCATCGCCGCAAAGCGGTTGCGGAGCAGCGATTGAGCTTTGCGCCAGTCCTGCTCGTAAAGAAGTGCGACTTCGGAGCACAGGTCCAGCAGGGCACCGTGCTCGGCGCGATGACGCGTGCAAAGGCTCATTCCCGTCGTCTGTGCCAGAATTTCGGCTTCGTGATCAAAATGCCGCGCCATTGCTTTTTTCAGTCGCGCAAGGTGCAGGGGAAGCTGCAGGCGCTCGCAGCTCACCGCCTGCTGCCAGTATTGGCCGATAGCGGCATGCTCGGTATCAATAACCGGATGTCCAAGACAGAAATTCTGGGTAACGAGCGGACGAACCATAGGCGGACCTTGCGTCTGCAGGACTTTCGTGAACGTTCAGAGACCCGCCGCCGCGGCGGGAGCGAATGTCCTGTGCGGAAAAGCCGCACTGGCCGCAGGGACCGGGGTGGCTGGCCCGCTATTCCAAGCATAGGATGCGCAAAGCGATCGGCGAAATACTTGATTTATGTCAAAGCGCAGAGAGGCGATCCGAAATCCTCTCAAACTGGCCCGGCACTGATGCCATTTTTTCCGGCTATTTGAGGATAGGGCAATGGCGACCCTGACCCCTGAGGATCTGGAAATCGTTTCCCGGATTCCGGTATTCGGCGGCCTGAAGGCGGAGACCCGCGCACGCCTAATCGCGCCGGCCACCATCATCACCCTGAAGGAAGGCCATCCCTTGTTCCGCCAGGGCGACCCGGCAACCGCATTCTTCATTGTGATCGACGGCTGGATCAAGCTTTACCGGATCACGATCGCCGGCGAAGAGGCGGTGATCCATGTGCTGACCAAGGGCGAGAGCTTCGCTGAAGCGGTAGCCTTTACCGGCAGCCGCTACCCGGCGACGGCGGAGGCGGTGAGCGCCGCGCGCGTCGTGCGCATCCCCTCCGATCACGTCGTGCGCTGCATCCGCGAGATGCCGGACATCGCGCTTGCCATTATCGCCTCGACCTCCCAGCATTTGCGCCAGCTCGTGCAGCAGGTCGAGCAGCTCAAGGCGCAAAGCGGCATCCAGCGCGTTGCGGAGTTTCTGGCTTCACTGTGTCCTTCGACCGCAGGCTCCCACACGATCGCGCTGCCGTATGACAAGGCACTGATCGCCGGGCGTCTCGGCCTGAAGCCGGAATCGCTTTCGCGCGCATTCGCCAAACTCCGTGCGGTCGGCGTCGAGGTACGCGCGTCGCACGTGGTGGTGAACGAGGTCACGAAACTGCGCGATGTCGCCGATAACGAGCGGATCAAGACGCGCGGCTGCATCTAGCCGATGCGGACGGCGGCGGTATCCGCCGCGTGCCCGGAAAATGGGTTGCCCGCCCCCGTCCGCCATGCAATGTGAAAATCCGAATACATCAGGCGGGGGAGGCGTATCCGATGGCTCATCGCGTTTTGCATCCGGCGGACTGGGCACCGCCGATCGGATACGCCAACGGGATCGAAGCCGTGCGCGGCCGGCTCGTCTTCATTGCCGGACAGGTCGGCTGGGACGCGCAGCAGCGCTTCCAGAGCGAGGATCTCGTTCCGCAGTTCGAGCAGGCACTCAGGAACATACTCGCGATCCTGGCGGAAGCCGGGGGCCGGCCGGAGCACATCTGCCGCGTGACGGCTTTCTGCATCGACAAGCCGGGCTATCTCGCCCATCGCTCGGAACTGGGCCGTATCTGGCGGAACTTGATGGGCAAGCATTACCCCGCCATGAGCATGATTTTCGTCGCCGATCTGCTCGACTCTCCCGGCAAGATCGAGCTGGAAGCGACAGCGGTGATTCCCGACGGCGATTGACCGGCCGGCGACCGCCTTTCCCTGTCGAATTTCTAACGATGAGGCAGGCGCCGCCTGCACGCCGTGCGTTCAGCGCAGCAGCGACCTGATTTTCGGGAGCACGGCCGCACGCCATTTAGAGGCGCCGGAACTCTGCTCAACGATCACGCCGTTGGAGACGACAATCCAGAGTGGAACACCGGTGCCGCGCCCGAGCTGGTCGCGATAGGAACGCAGATCGTGCGGCCAGTAATCGTCCTTGAGAAGCTCGAACAGCGTCGGCGCTTTCACCTCCCGATAGGTGATGCGCGAAAACTCCGTCGTTGAACGGAAGTTCTCTCCGTCGTCCTTTTGCCATTTGCGGCAGGGCGAGCAGTCTTCGGCGCCGACGTACAGAAGTAAAACGTTTTTCGCTTCGCCGGACCGCGTGGGTGCCGCGAAATACAGAAACGCCGTTGCACCCAGCACTGCAATGCTCGCCAGAAAAGCGGCAAGCCGATTGCTCATGGGCGCTGCCTCTCCGTTCCGATAGTTAAAATATTCAAGCGGTGTGTTTGAGGGCCTTGACCGATGTCAATCAGCCTTTTGGCCCAGGGACCTAGATATTGCGCTCTACAAAGCAGAGGTCTGCCGATGTCGACCAAGGAAACAAATGTGAATGTGGGTGGGGCTGGCGCGAAGAGCGAACCTATTCCCTTCATGCAACGGCTGCTCGACAGCCCGTTATTGCTACTTTTTCTCGGCGTCGCGATTCCGACGCTGCTCTATACGCTCTGGGGGGTGATGGAGGTCGTCGCCATCCCACTGGCGAAGTAAGGATCCCGGAGGAGATATCATGGCTATTGCACCGCCCGAGCAACGAATCTGGTGGCGTGAACCGATCGAGAGGGTCGAGTTGACATGGATTGTCATCGCCTTCCTCTGGGCGCTGTTCATGTTCTTTTTCATGATCGCCTGGCACTTCATCGGCCAGCAGAACCTGAGCCCCGAAGCGTATCGGATCCTACCTTCCGCCTACGAGCAGAAGGTTGAGGAGTTCGCTAAGAAGTATCAGGTGCGCGAAGAGAAGGGCGTGCCCGTCGTGCGTCCGCCCGCGGGCTCCGACGTCTATATGCTCGGCCGGCTCTGGCAGTGGTGGCCGATCCTGGAACTCGAGCAGGGACAGAGCTACCGGTTCCATCTCTCGTCCATCGATTGGCAGCACGGCTTCTCGCTGCAGCCGACCAACATCAATCTGCAGGTCCATCCCGGCTATGAGCACGTGATCACGCTCACGCCGACGGAAACCGGCCAGTTCGGGATCGTCTGCAACGAATTCTGCGGCATCGGCCATCACACGATGACCGGCAAGATTTACGTCACTCAGAAAAAAGCCGAGACCGCGCCACGCGTGGCGCAGAAGGAGGAACGGCGATGACTGCGGAAACCGCTGTTGGCGTGGCGCGACAGTTCACGTCGCGCACCTGCCAATTCACCGGGCTGCGCGTAGACGTCGCTGCGCAGAACCTGATCAAAGCGAATGCCGTAGCCGCCGTCGTCTTCCTCGCCATCGGCGGTCTCATGGGCCTTCTGGTCGCGCTCACACGCTGGCCGGCGGTGCATCTGCTTCCCGCCGAATGGTTCTACCTGGTCCTGACCGGGCACGGCGCCAACGTGCTCCTGTTCTGGATCATCTTCTTTGAAATGGCGGTGCTGATCTTCGCATCGACCATCCTGCTGAATGCGCGGATGGTCATGCCGAAACTCGCCTGGTTCGCCTTTATCCTGATGGTGGTGGGTGCCGTTCTCGGCAATGTCGCCGTGCTGCAGGGTGAATCGAGCGTGATGTTCACCTCCTATCCGCCGATGATGGCCAAGCCGCACTTCTATCTGGCGCTGATCCTGTTCGCGGTCGGCGCGCTGATCGTCGTCGGCCAGTTCTTCGCCAATCTGATTGTGGCGAAGGAGGAGGGGGCTTTCCAGGGGTCGATGCCGCTGGTCACTTTCGGTGCGCTGACGGCCGCGATCATCGCGGTCTGGACGATCCTTTCGGGCGCGGCGATCCTGATCCCGACGCTGATGTGGTCGATGGGCTGGCTCTCGGACGTGGACCCGCTGGTGTACAAGGTCGTCTGGTGGGGCATGGGTCATGCCTCGCAGCAGATCAACGTCTCCGCTCACGTTTCGCTCTGGTACCTGGTCGGAGCCTTGCTGCTGGGCGCCAAGCCGCTCTCGGAGAAAGTCAGTCGTACGGCCTTCTTCCTCTACATCCTCTTCCTGCAGCTCGCGTCGGCGCACCATCTGCTCGCCGAGCCGGGCCTGTCGGCAAGCTGGAAGATCGTCAATACCAGCTACATGATGTATCTGGCGGTGTTGGGTTCCATGATCCACGGACTGACCGTCCCGGGTTCCTGGGAAGCCGCGCAGCGCCGGAACGGCTATGACAAGGGCATGTTCGAGTGGCTGCGCAAGGCGCCGTGGGGTAACCCGGCCTTCTCGGGTACGTTCCTGTCGCTTGTGATGTTCGGCTTCATCGGCGGTATCTCCGGTGTGGTGCTCGGTACCGAGCAGCTCAACGTGCTGATGCACAACACGCTGTATGTGCCGGGCCACTTCCATGGAACGGTCGTCACCGGAACGACGCTCGCCTTCATGGCCGCGACCTATCTCGTGCTGCCGCTGATTTTCCAGCGCGAGATCATCTGGCCGAAGCTTGCCAAGATCCAGCCCTACCTGTTCGGGATCGGGGCGGCCGGCATCTCGCTGTTCATGATGGGCGCCGGCACGCTGGGCGTCGCACGGCGGCACTGGGATATCACCTTCTCCGACGCGGAACTGAACTTCGCGCATTCGGCGGGTGCGTTTCTCATGATGGGCCTGAACGGCGTGTTCGCGGTCATCGCGGCGCTCGGCGGCATCATCTATGTGCTTGTGGTCGTCGGCACCGTGCTGTGGGGCAAGAAGATCACCAGCGGCCACAAGCTCACCTTCCCGCTTCATGCGGGCGGGGCGGCGGCGGCCTCCCAGTACGGCAGCCACGCGACGGTGAAACTGCCCGGCACGATTGTGCTGATCGCAATCTTCTTCGTCTCGTTCGTGCTCTACTACTTCATCAACTGGAAGTATCTCTCTGAATTGTGGCTGTTCCGCTGAGCTGCAAAAAAGAGGACACATGATGCTCGCCGCGATCCGTACGACCTGTTCGCTTCTGAAACTCAGAATCGGGGTTGCGATCGCGGCGAGTGCGCTTGCCGGCATGGTGGCGGGCAAGGACGTCTCGCCGGGCTTCGGCCAGATCGTGATCCTGCTGATCGCGGTGTTGGGTGCGTCGGGGGCGGCGGGCGCATTCAACCATTATTACGAACGCGAGCTGGACCGGCGGATGGCGCGTACGCGCTCCCGCCCGTTCGCGAGCGGCCGGTTGCAGCCAAGCGCCTGGTGGCCGGTCGCGTTTGCAATCCTCCTCGTGGCGTCACTGCTGCTGGCCGCGGCTGCAGGCGGCTTGCTCTCGTCGCTGTTCGTCTTTCTCGGCGCCTTCACCTACGGGATCGTCTACACTGTCTGGCTGAAGCGCCAGAGCGTCTGGAACATCGTCATTGGCGGACTGGCAGGCAGTTTTGCCGTGCTTGCGGGCGCGGCCGCGGTCGGATCCTCGCTCGAACCGTTCCCGATCGCACTGGCGATCGTACTGTTTCTGTGGACGCCACCCCATTTCTGGAGCCTTGCCGCGGCCAAGCGCGAGGATTACGCGGCCGCCGGCATTCCGATGCTGCCGGGTGTCACCTCGCAGCCGGTCTGGACGTCGGCCATCCTGCTGCACACGCTGGCTTTGGTTGCGATCTCGCTCGTGCCGCTCTGGTACGGCCAGGGCTGGGCTTATGGCGTCTGCGCCACGATTGGGGGCGTGTGGTTTCTCTGGAAGAGCCTGCTGCTCTTTCTCGCGCCCGGCCAGCGGACGGCGATGGCGAACTTCTTCGCTTCACTGATCCAATTGACGCTTCTGATCCTCGGTGTCGGGCTCGATTATCTGGCCCGCTATGTCGGGTGAGGCCGTGCGCACCTTCGCCATGATTGTTGCCGTAGGGGGGATTCTCGCCGCCGTTCCGACGCTCGCCAGCACGCAGGCGCCTTCTGCCCGTCTCGATGCGAGACAGGCGCTCGAACGCAGCGAATCCGCGATCGGCCGCACTATCGGCAGCTACACGTTGACGACGGCGTCAGGACAGAGCCTCGGACTTGCATCGCTGCGCGAAAAGCCGCTCGTGATCAGCTTGGTCTATTCCGCCTGCAGTTCGGTCTGTCCGGTGACCACCCAGCATCTGATTGACGCCGTTGATCAGGCGAACAAGGTCTTCGGCGCCGACCGGTTCAACATCCTGACGGTCGGGTTCGACGCGCGAAACGACACGCCCGTGCGCATGGGTCAGTTCGCCTCGATGCAGGGCATTAAGGCGTCGAACTGGTACGTCGCGAGCGCCGACAGCGCCACCATCAGCGCACTGTTGCGCGATCTGGGATTCAGCTATGCGCGTATTGCAGGCGGCTTCGATCACGTCACGCAGACTACAATTCTCGACCGTGGCGGGCGCGTCTATCGCCACGTCTATGGAGACGATTTTCCTATCCGCATATTCATGGAACCGCTGCGCGACGTGGTTTATGGCCAGACTCAACCGCTGACCGTCAGCGGAATCATCGATCGGATTAAGTTTATCTGCACGACCTTCGATCCAGGCGCGGGCCGCTATAAGATCGACTATGGGTTGATTTTCGGCAGCTCGCTCGGCGCCCTCTCGTTGCTTATATTCGGCTTCCTGATCGCGCGTGAATGGCGCCGGACGACGCGCCGGGCCTGAGCGCGATTGTGATTTGTCAAGGAATGCCGGGCGCCAGGCGTTAGCCTAATAAAAATTGACAGGAGCACGGCGTGATTCACGCAATCCGAGCTATTTTGCGGCGCGGCTTCGAACTCATCGAACGGCCATTCGACTATCTGTTCGGCGCCTCGCTCAATCCGCTCAAGCAGCTTGGCGCACTCGGCTTTTTCTTTTTCTGGGTCGTCGCGGTCAGCGGAATCTATCTGTTCATCTTCTTCGACACCGGCATCGAGCGTGCCTATCAGTCGGTCGAATATCTGACCAACGATCACTGGTACCATGCTGGCGTCATGCGCAGCCTGCACCGCTACGCGTCCGATCTGATGGTCGTCATGGTGCTGACGCATCTGCTGCGTGAGTTCGCCTACGATCATTATCGCGGCGCGCGCTGGTTTTCCTGGTTTACCGGCCTGCCGATTATCTGGCTGCTCTATACGAGCGGCATCACCGGCTACTGGCTGGTTTGGGACAAGCTCGCGCACTATGTCGCGATCGTGTCCTCGGAACTGCTCGACTGGCTGCCGATCTTTGGCGAGCCCATCGCACGCAATTTCATCTCCACTGGTACCCTGACGAGCCGCTTCTTCACCTTAATGGTGTTCATGCATGTAGCGGTGCCGCTGATCCTTTTGTTCATCATGTGGGTGCACATCATCCGCATTTCGCGGCCGAAGGTGAATCCGCCGCGCATGCTGGCCGGACTCACGCTCGCCGCGCTGATCGCGGTATCGCTCTGGAAGCCTGCGGTCTCGCAGGGCCATGTCGACATGGCCAAGGTGTCGACCGAACTCGGCCTCGATTGGCTTTATCTGCCGCTCTATCCTCTGGTTGATTTGTGGGGCAAAGGCGGCGTGTGGGCGTTCCTGCTCGCCTTTTCGGTCATGCTCGGGCTGATGCCGTGGCTGCCGCCGCTGCGCAGGGCAAAGGCAGCCGAGGTCTTCCTCGATCACTGCAACGGGTGCGGGCGCTGCGTGGAGGATTGTCCCTACGAGGCGATCCGGATGGTGAAGCGGACAGACGCGCTGCCGTTCCCGACCCAGGCTCAGGTCAATCCGTCGCTCTGCGTCGCCTGCGGCATCTGCGCGGGCGCCTGTCCCTCGTCGACGCCGTTCCGTCGGACCGAGGACCTCGTCACCGGCATCGATTTGCCGGAATATCCGATCCGGCTGCTGCGTGAGCGGACGGTTGCTATGTCCAGCACTCTCTCCGGCCCGGCCCGGGTTCTGGTGCTGGCCTGCGACCATGGCGGCGCGGCCCGTCGCAAGGAGCAGACCGTGCATGTGCCGTGCGTGGCCATGGTGCCGCCGTCCTTGATCGATTTCATCCTCAGCCGAAATCTGGCAGACGGTGTGGTCGTGGCGGGCTGCTCGGAATCCGCCTGCTTTAACCGGCTTGGCGGCGACTGGACCGAGCAGCGCTTCGCAGGCGAGCGCGATCCCTATCTGCGTGCACGCGTGCCGCGCGAGCGGATTGCCACCGTCTGGACCTCCAAACTTGCGGTCAGTCAGACCGAGGCGAGCATCGCGGCCTTTACGGACAAGATTGCCGCGTTGCCGCCGGCAAAATTGCGCTCGCCCCTGCCGCCTTCGATCCGCATCCTGGAGCAGGGCGCGGACGAAACGCAGGCTGCGGGCGGCCAGCAGAAGGCGGAGGCGCCCAATGACTAATCCGCTGCGCACGGCCGGACAATTTGTGGTCATTCTCGCCCTATTCATGGCGGTGGCCGCCTTCTCGAACTGGCCAGTCTACCGGCAGAACCCGCAGGGGAGCGCGGTGGTGATGCTGACTTTCGTGCATGGCGCCGACCGCCAGGCCGAGTGCCGTCGCCTGACGCCGGCCGAAATCGCCAAACTGCCGCCCAATATGCGGCGGGTGCAGGAGTGCCCGCGCGGCCGCCGGTCGCTCGAGGTCGAACTCGATATCGGCGGCAAGACCGTCTATCGTGCGAGCCTGCCGCCGTCCGGCATTGCCGGGGACGGGCCGTCGAAAGTGTACGAGCGCTTCGTATGGCCGGCGGGCGAGTACGATATTGCCGTCAGGATGCGCGACTCGCCGCGGCGGGAAGGATTCGATTATATGCGCAGCGAGCATGTGAAGCTTGCGCCGGATCAGTTGTTGGTTATCGATTTCAATCCGCAAGGTCGCGAATTTGTCTTTCGCTGAGAGGTGAAGTCATGGCTCTGCTGCATTGGAAAGACCAGTATGCGACCGGCATCGAGGCCGTGGATCACGAGCATCGCGAGCTGATCGATCTCATCAACCGCCTGCATGACGAGATGCGCTCCAAGGCCTCGCAATCCTCCGCCGAGGCGTTTTTCGGAGACCTGCTAAAGGGCATTTCGGCGCACTTCGCGCTTGAGGAACGCTTCATGCGCGAGCACCGCTACCCGATGCTGCCTCAGCACAAGGCCGATCACGAGCGGCTGCTGGATGAAATCCGCGACATCATGGACGATTTCATCGAGGGCAAAGGGCTGCAGGAAAGCTCGCTGGCGACGCGGCTCGATGCCTGGTTCTCGCGCCATTTTGAGACGCATGATTCCCACCTGCACCGGGCGCTCGGTATGCATCCGCATTGACGGCCGCTCGCGCCGGCAGATGCGGGTACGCGCCGCGGCCGCATAAGTGTGCTCGCGCCCGCCGGCTTGATTTTGATCAGGGGTGGACGGCGGACGCGGCCTAGTATCAGGCGAACGCCGCAGGATCGGAGCGTCAAATGGCGGATGTGCAGGGATTGACGATGGATGCTGCTCCGGCACGCGGCCGCGCCGATACCTCGCTCGACGAGGTCGAGCTTGTCGACGACGCGGACGTGATGATCGGAACCATGGGCAAGCTCCTGGCGCACGAGCTGGGCCTGCGGCATCGCGCGGTATCCGTCCTGATCCATGACCGGCAGAATCGCTTGCTGATCCATCGGCGTGCCGCGAACAAGTATCATTCCGGCGGCTTGTGGACGAACACCTGCTGCAGCCATCCGCGTCCCGGTGAGCCCGTGCTGCGGGCAGCCACGCGACGGCTGAAGGAGGAGATGGGGATCGATGTCGCGCTCAGCCCGCTCTTCGTAATGCAGTATCGGGCGCGGGTCTCCCGACGGCTGATCGAGAGCGAAGTGGTCCATGCTTTTAGCGGCTGTTTTGAGGGCACGCCGGAGCCGGAATCCTCGGAAGTGTCCGACTGGCGCTGGATCTCCCTGCCGGACCTGTGCGCCGATATTGACCGGCGACCGGAGCGTTACACGATCTGGTTTCGATATTTCCGCAGCCGGCATTGGCCGGCCATTTGCCAGGTGGCGGCTGCGTCCGCCGTGCGCGCTCCCGACCCGCAGGAATGCCCGGTCTGATCGAATGCCGCCATGCAACCGGAGCAATGTGTTACGGCGCTGGATACATCCTGGGTGAGGGGGACTCGATGCTTGATGAAAATCAAGGCGCCGGGCGCCGAAAGGTTTGACTGATACTAATCAGCATCGAGGGAACGAAGTACGATGATGATCAGAGTCCTGACAGCCACTGCCATGCTCACTGCCGCGATCGGTACGGCGACCGCACAAGACCTTGCGGCCGGCGCGACCGCGTACAAGAAGTGCGCCGCCTGCCACGACGTTGGACCGACCGCCAAGAACAAGGTTGGTCCGGTTCTCAACGGATTGGAAGGACGTAAGTCCGGAACGATCGAAGGCTACAATTACTCGGAAGCAAACAAGGCTTCGGGTCTGACATGGGACGAGGCAACGTTCCTTGACTACATCAAGGATCCGAAGGCCAAGATTCCGAAGACCAAGATGGTGTTTGCCGGAATCAAGACCGAAGCCGAAGCCAAGAATCTCTGGGCTTACATCAAGCAGTTCGGTCCGGACGGTCAGAAGAAGTAATCTGCCGGGCGTTCGCGCCGCGAGTGGCGCAGCTCCGACGGCAGTTCATAGCGAAAATAACGGCGGCGCTATGCCGTCACGCGAGCGGCAGCCATTGCCGCTCGTTGCCGTTCTGGCCGGTGACGATGGCCGTCGCATCGGGAAAGTGCTCAAGCGTGGCGGAGATTTCCCGCTCCGCGGCAGCATAAAGCGCGGTCGAGAGAGCGTCGGCGACCGCTGCCGACGGATGATGTACCGTCACGCGCCGCCACAGATTTGCACTTTGCCCGCTGTGCGGATCGAAAAGATGGTGCGCCGCGCCTGCGGCTCCGAATACGCAGCCCGAGCCTTCCGATGTTGCAAGCGCGCCCTCAATCAAGGGGAGGGACGGAGCATCCTTACGTGCGATGAGCCATGCGCCGCCATCGCGCTGCGGCCCAAGCGCGCGCTGCTCCCCAAGATCGACCAGCACGTGGCGCAGGCCCCGTCGATACAGAAGCTCGGCGATGCGGTCTGTGACATAGCCCTGGCCCAGACCGTTCAGGGTGATCCGCTGGCCGTCGGCAAGGCTGATTGCCGCCGCGGACAGGGAAATCCGGCGCCAGTCCACGAGACGCCGTGCCGCCGCGCGCCTTTTATCCGACAGCGCTCCTGCGTTCGGCGCAGCGGCAAACCAGTCGGCATGCGCTTCCCATAAAGCCTGGACAGTCGGATCGAACAGGCCGCCGCTCGCACGGGCTGTCGCGAGTGCCAGCGCCAACGCCGCACGCATATTGCCGCTCGGACGCTCCAGATGACCGGTCTTGTTCAGGCGACTGATCTCCGAATCGTCGCGGAACAGGCTCAGCGCGCCTTCGAGCCGTTCGATTTCGTCGGATACGAGCGGCACCAGCGAGCGCGCGAAATCCGGCTCGATCCCGCCAAAGAGAATCCGCGCCTCCGCGCCCATCGCGAGGCCATGCCATTCATAGGCCGCGGCACGTCTTGGACCGGCGAGGTCGGCGAGGCATCCGGCCGCGGTCGCAGCGAAGATGGCAAGGGCACGCCGGCGCGTGGGGCGGTCAGCGGACATTGGGATTTCCTCCCGGTGCGGCGGTGCCTGCCACCGTCACCGGCGCCGTGTCGTAGCCACGGCGGCGCTCGGCGCGCTTCTTCAGGTGCAGGCAGGTCGCGGGGTCGAAATAATTGGCCTGGCATTTGAGGCAATAGACGCATTCGTTCGGGTTGATAGCGCCGAGCGGGTGAATTGCCTGGGCGGTGCATTGCCGCGCGCAGACATGACACTCGGCCCCGCATTCGCGGTAGCGCTTGAGCCATTCGAACATGCGCATGCGGGCCGGGATTGCGAGGGCGGCGCCGAGCGGACACAGATAACGGCAATAGAAGCGCTCGATAAACAGACCAACGAAGAGCAGCGCGGCGGCGTAGGCCACGAAGTGCCAGTCGCGCATGAATTTCATCGTGATCGCGGTCTTGAAGGGCTCGACTTCGGCCAGCCCGAACGCCGCCATGATCGAATTGAGCGATACGGCGAGGATGACGAGGAAGAAGACATATTTGATCATCCACAGCCGCTCATGCACGCCGAACGGAATGGCGATCTGTTTGATGCCGAGCCGCTGCGCGATCGTATTGATCAACTCCTGCAGCGCGCCGAACGGGCACAGCCAGCCGCAGAACACACCGCGTCCCCAGAACAGCAGGCTCATCGCAACAAAGCCCCACAATATGAAGACCAGCGGATCGAGCAGGAAAAGCTCCCAGCGGAATCCGGACAGCAGGGCGTGGATGAAGGTCAGAACATTTACGATCGATAATTGCGCATTTGCGATCAGACCCAGGAACACAAACGTCATGACGAGATAGCCGGTACGCAGCGCATGATAGGCTGGCCGGTATTTCGATGCCGCGTTCTGGAAGACGAGAATGCCGGCAAGGCCAGACAGCATCACGATGAGCACGCCAATCTCGATCGCGCGTCTTTGCCAGATCTCCTGCCACAGGGGGGCCTGACGCAGATCGGCGCTTATCCCCGAAGCATCGGGTCGCTTTGCCTCGTTCGCCTGTGGCGTCTGCCGCGATACGACGTAGCGGCCGGGAACCTGATAGGATAGCGAAACTTTGGCTGTTGTGACCGGAGTGTGCGGGTCGGCGCTGAGCCACAGGTCGAGCCGGAACGGTTCACCCGACTCGAAGCCGGTGGAACGCGGGATTCGGAATACCGCGATTTCGCGGAATTCCGGAGCGGCAGCGGCCTGGAAGCGCTCGAGGCCGGTGTGCATTTCCGTGCGCAGCGCAACGGTGCGTTCCCCCTGGACCAGCTCAATGCGATCGAACACCCCGGAGCGGCGCCAGGTTGTGCCCTTGAAGGAATAAAGCCCCGAAGCGGCGATCGCGACGAGATCGTCGTCGGGACCGATCTGCGCCAGTTGCGACTCATACATGCGCCGTCCAAACAGGCTCTCGCCCACCGGCGGGGGTGTGGCGAGCGCAAGCCAGAGGTCGATGAACGGCTTGTCCGGCTCAAGCTCGCGCGTACCGAGCATTTGCGCCGCCTCCCCGCGCGAGACGAGCAGGCGGCGGACGCTGCCTTCCGCGGCAAGCTCGGGCCAACTCATGATCTGGCGCGTCTCTCGGTCAAGCCGCGGGCGCGCGTCCGACGCGGCCATACGTGTACGCAGCACCGCGCGCGCCGAGCGCAGGATCGCGTCATGGATCACGGTGCTGGTAACGGTTGCCCCGGCAACCGCATGGGGTCGGCTGCCGGGGCCCGACGTTCGCAAGCCTGAGCCGGAACGAACGTCATATCCTCTGAAGTTTGCGACATAAGCGATCAAGGCTTCGCGCGGAATGCCGATGACGAGGATGGGCTCCTCATGGGCAACGATGCGCGCGCCCGCAATGACGCCGTCGGGCGTGACGACGGTGATGATATCGAGCGGGCGTCCCGAATACCCGACCGAGCCTGAAACATCGCGCGTTGAGAACGCGTATCCCAGCAGGTTGCCGTTTTGAGATCGCACGGCGGCCGCCGGCGGCTGGCCAGATGCGGTTTCGACAACGACAGACTCTTGCGAGGAGAAGAATTCCGCTGCGATCGACAGATCGCCCGCTGAGGAAATGTCCGACAGTACCACCGCCGCCGCGAGCACGACGAAAAGTCGGATGCTGCATTTCGCTCGCGCTGAAAGAATCCTGCGCAACGCTGTCGGCCGTCTGAGGGTCGGTGATGCACGTAAACAAGAATTGTGCACCGCCCTCCTTGACGAAAGTCAATGAATTTTCGCGCGAATTTTACTTACTCTTTTTTGTGTTCTTCCGCCGGAGAGAGATGGAGAAGCTGTCATGCGAAATCGCGTGAGTCAGATGGTTGCGCTATTGAGTGGAGTAGCAACCGCGTCCTTGTTTGTCCTTGGGATGTCAACCGCGTTCGCTCAGCAAAAGCCCTCACCGGCGGACCTTGAGAAGCACCGCACGACGCCGGGCGGCCAGTATCAGCCGAGCCTTGACGTGCTCGGCGAGAAGCCGGTCGAACAGCCCGGTGCAAAACCCGGCGATCCGGTTCTGTCCAAGGCGGAATTCGACCGGGCCAACCAGATTTACTTTGAACGTTGTGCCGGCTGTCATGGCGTGCTGCGTAAGGGTGCGACCGGCAAGCCGCTGACGCCCGACCTCACCAAGAAGCTTGGCTACGAATACCTGCGCGACTTCATCACCTACGGATCCCCTGGTGGTATGCCGAACTGGGGTACGTCGGGCGATCTGAAGGAAGACGAAGTCACGCTGATGGCGCGTTATCTCCTCAACGATCCGGCGCAGCCGCCGGAATTCGGCATGAAGGAGATGAAGGAGACCTGGAAGGTCATCGTCCCGGTCGACAAGCGGCCGACCCGCAAGCAGAACAAGCTCGATATCGATAACCTGTTCTCGGTCACGCTGCGCGATTCGGGCGAGATTGCGCTGATCGACGGCAAGACCAAGAAGATCGAGCACATCATCATGACCGGCTATGCGGTGCACATCTCCCGCATGTCGGCCTCGGGGCGTTATCTCTACACCATCGGCCGCGATGCAAAGATCAACCTGATCGATCTGTGGATGGATCCGCCGCAAACGGTGGCCGAACTCAAGATCGGGTCGGAAGCGCGTTCGGTCGAAACCTCCAAGCACAAGGCTTATGAGGACAAGTTGGCCATTGCCGGTGCCTATTGGCCGCCGCAATTCGTGCTCATGGACGGCGCGACCCTCGAGCCGCTCAAGGTCGTCGGCACGCGCGGGATGACCTACGACACGCAGGAATACCATCCGGAACCACGCGTCGCTTCGATCGTGTCGTCGCACTACAATCCCGAATTCGTCGTCAACGTGAAGGAGACCGGTCAGATTCTGATGGTCAACTACACGGACATCAAGAACCTGAAGATCACCTCGGTCGAGGCGGAGCGGTTCCTGCATGACGGCGGCTTTGATCGCAGCGGACGCTACTTCCTGGTTGCCGCGAATGCCCGCGACAAGATCGCGGTCGTCGACACCAAGGAAGGCAAGCTGGTCGGCGTCATTCCGTCCGAAGGCAAGACACCGCATCCGGGTCGCGGCGCGAACTTCAACCATCCGAAGTACGGACCGGTCTGGGCCACGAGCCATCTTGGCGACGAGGTGATCTCGCTGATCGGCACCGATCCGGTGAAAAACAAGCAGTATGCGTGGAAGGTCGTTCAGAAGTTCGACGGTCAGGGCGGCGGTTCGCTGTTCATCAAGACCCATCCGAAGTCCGAACACCTCTATGTCGATACCCCGCTCAATCCCGACGCCGAAATCTCCTCGTCCGTTGCCGTTTTCAAGATCAAGGACCTGACGAAGGAGAAGCCGGAGTTCAAGACGCTACCGATCGGCCAGTGGTCGGGCATTTCGGAAGGTCAGCGCCGCGTCGTGCAGGGCGAGTACAACCAGGAGGGCACCGAAATCTGGTTCTCGGTCTGGAACTCGAAATCGCAGGAATCGGCGATCGTGGTCGTCGACGACAAGACGCTGACCAAGAAAGCGGTCATTCGGGACAAGCGCCTGGTGACCCCGACCGGAAAGTTCAACGTCTATAACACGCGAAAGGACGTCTACTGATCGAACGTCGGCGCGGCGCGGGGAAACCTGCGCCGCGCTTTCGCAACCAACCTCGAGTGGGAGGGATCAGTGCGATGAGCGTCGGCAAGGTCTATCTGGTCGGTGCCGGTCCGGGCGATCCGGAGCTCCTTACGCTCAAGGCGATGCGTGCAATCGCATCGGCAGACATCATCGTTTACGATTTGTTGGTGCCGGCCGAGATCGTGTCGCTTGCCCCGAAGGGCGCCGCCCGCATCGATGTCGGCAAGAAAGCGGGTCACCATCCGGTGCCACAGGCCGAAATCAACCGCTTGCTTGTTCGTCTTGCGCGTCTGGGGCGCACGGTGGTGCGCCTGAAGGGCGGGGATCCGTTCATTTTCGGCCGCGGCTGTGAAGAAGCAAACGAGCTTGAAAAAGCCGGCATTTCTTATGAAGTCATTCCGGGTATCACCGCGGCGCAAGGTTGCGCGGCCGCCGCGCGCGTGCCGCTCACGCATCGCGGTCTTGCGACCGGCGTGCGTTACGTGACCGGCCATTGCCGCGCGAATGCGCCGCTCGATCTGGACTGGGCCAGTCTGGCCGATCCCGGCACCACGCTTGTGGTCTATATGGGAATGGCCAACATCGAAGAGATCGCGCGCGAGCTGATCCGTCACGGGTTGCCGGGCGACACGCCCGCAATTGCGGTATGTCAAGGCACGACGCCGCGCGAGCAGCGAGTCTATTCTTCACTTGTCGAACTGCCGGCAGTGGCGCGGGCAGCACGCTTCGACGGTCCGGTACTCTTCATCATCGGACGGGTCGCGGCGATGGCCAAGCAGGATGACAGGACGGACAATGCGTGCGAACAGCTCGATATGGCGGTGGTGGCCTAGCGCCATCCTGACGTTCGGCCTCGCCGTCGCTCCGGCCGCTGCCTCGGAACGCCCCCTCGATCCGGAAAAGCTTGGGCACCTGGTGCGCCAGGACTGTGGCGGCTGTCACGGGCTGACGCTCAAAGGCGGACTCGGAAAGCCGCTGACCGCCGAGCATCTTGAACAATGGAGCCGCGATCAGCTCGCCTTCATCATCCTCAACGGCGTGCCCGGTACCCCGATGCCCGGCTGGCGCGCCTTGATGAGCGAGGACGAGGCGCGCTGGATTGCCGATGTGCTTAAGCGGGGAACCCTGCGATGACGCGATGGTTTTCCGCCTTGCTGGTCTGCGTAGCAATGGTCGCGTCCGCGTCGGCTGCCGAGGTTCGCGGCACCGGCGCGATTGGTGTCGTGATCGAGCGCGCCTCCGGCTCCGTCCTGCTCGTCGATACGGTCGCGCGCGCGAGCATCGGGCGAGTGGAGCAGCTTGGCGACCTTTCTCATGCGTCGGTCGTGTTCTCGCCGGACCAGCGCCATGCCTTCGTGTTCGGGCGGGACGGCGGGCTGAGCAAGATCGATCTTCTGGCCGGGGCGCTCGTGCAGCGCATCGTGCAGGGAGGCAACGCGATCGGCGGCGCGATCTCCGACGACGGCGCGTTGATTGCCGTGTCGAACTACGAGCCGGGCGGCGTGCGGGTTTTCGATGCGCGCACGCTGTCGCAGGTCGCCGATATTCCCGCGCTCGGTCCCGATGGCCGCGCCTCGAAAACGGTCGGCCTCGTCGATTTGCCAGGGCGGCGTTTCATGTACGCGCTCTACGATGCCGGCGAGATTTGGATGGCGGATTTCTCGGGCAAGGGGGCGCCGCGCGTCGAGAAGCTGCCCGGTATCGGCAAGCTGCCGTACGACGGAAACGTGACGCCAGACGGGCGGCATTATCTTGCGGGCCTGTTCGGCGAGGACGGCGTCGTGCATGTCGACCTCTGGCAGGAACCGTTGCGCGCGCGCCGCATTCTCGACAATTACGGACGTGGGGAGGAACGGCTGCCCGTCTACAAGATGCCGCATCTCGAAGGCTGGGGTTCGGCCGGCGACGTCATGCTGCTCCCGGCGATCGGCCGCCACGAGCTGATCGCGGTCGACAAGCAGGATTTCCGCGAGGTTGCACGCATTCCTACCTACGGCCAGCCGGTCTTTGCGGTCGTGCGGCCCGGTGGCCGGCATGTCTGGATTAATTTCGCCCATCCGCTGAACGACACCGTCGACGTGATCGATACGATGACGATGAAAGTCGTCCATCGTTTCAAGCCGGGTCCGGCGGTCCTGCATATGGAATTCACCGCGCGCGGCCATGAGGTATGGGTATCGGTCCGCGATGCGAACCGGGTGCAGATTTACGATGCCGCGACCTTTGCGAAGAAAGCCGAGATCGAGGCGAAAGCGCCGTCCGGCATCTTCTTCACGGCGCGTGCGACAAGGATTGGCCAGTGATCCCGAGCGCGCAGGAACTGGCGCTGATCGACCGCTGGCAGCGGGATTTTCCGCTGGTCGAGCGTCCCTTCGCTGCGGCCGGCGCGCCGCTCGGGCTCGACGAGACGGAAACGGTGGATACCTTCCGCCAGTTGCAGGCGGCCGGCGTGATATCGCGCATCGGTGCCGTGATCGCGCCGCGCACGGTCGGCGCCAGTACGCTCGCGGCGATGCAGGTTCCGCCCGAACGGTTTGAGGCGGTCGCCGCGCTGATCAATGCCGAGCCGGGCGTTAATCATAATTATGAGCGTACTCACGCCTTCAATCTCTGGTTCGTGGTGACCGGTCCCGATTCCGATGCGGTGAAGGCGACGCTTGACCGGATATCGAAGGCGACGGCGCTTGCCGTCATCGATCTGCCACTAGTGAGCGCCTATCATATCGATCTCGGATTTTCGCTTTCCGGTGAGCGCCGGCGTGACGACGAGGCGCGCGGTGCCGCCGCCGCCGGTGCACCCGATGTCCTCGACCGCACGCTCCTCGCTGCAATCGAGGAGGGGCTGCCGTTCGTCGCGCGACCCTACAGTGACGTCGCCGGGCGGATCGGCATTGCGGAAAGCGATCTGATCGGGCGGCTGCAACGATTGCTCGCATCGGGGGTCGTCAGTCGGCTCGGTTGCGTCGTACGCCATCGTGCTCTCGGCTATACGGCAAACGCAATGGCGGTCTGGGATCTGCCGGACGAACGAATCGATGCGATTGCCGCGGCGTTTGCCCGCGATCCGCGTGTCAGCCTGTGCTACCGGCGTCCACGCCGCCTGCCGGACTGGCCATTCAATCTTTTCTGCATGGTTCACGCCCGCACGCGCGCGGAAGCGCATATCGTCATTGATGCGCTCAATCGCTCGGCCGCGACGCAGGATTATGCCCAGCATGTCCTGTTTTCGACGCGCTGCTTCAAGCAGCGCGGCGCTTCCTATTTTCACGGCACGGGAGGGCTGCATTGACCCGAAACTGCAATCCGACAGAGCAGGCGATCATCAACGGCCTGCAGGGCGGCTTTCCGCTCACCCGGGAGCCCTTTCGCGAGGCGGGCGCCGAGCTCGGCCTGAGCGAGGGCGAGGTGATCGACACACTTGGCGACATGCTCGATGCGGGCCGTATCAGCCGGTTCGGACCGCTCTGGAATGCCGAGCGGCTCGGCGGCGCGGTGTGTCTGTGCGCGATGGCGGTTCCTCCACGGCGCATCGACGCGGTGGCCGATATCGTCAATGCGCATCCCGAGATCGCGCACAATTATGAGCGCACGCACGACCTCAATATGTGGTTCGTCATATCGACCGAGAAACCGGAGCAGATCGCCGAGGTGATCGACCGCATCGAGGCCGAGACCGGCCTGAAGGTTTATCCGATGCCCAAGACGCGTGAATTTTTCGTGGGTTTTCGAGTGGATATATGAGCATGCTTGATCAGGTTGACCGCCGCATCATTGCAGCCACGCAGACTGGCCTGCCGCTGGTCGAGAAGCCATATGCAGCTGTCGCGCGCAGCGTCGGCGTCGAGGAGGAGGAGGCTATTGCCCGCATGCAACGCCTGCTTACCAGCGGCGCGATCCGGCGGATCGGCGTCATTCCCAATCATTATGCGCTGGGGTTCACCGCGAACGGTATGTCCGTCTGGGACGTCGAGGACGAAGTTGTTGATCATGCAGGCCCACGCATCGGTGCGCTTGATTTCGTAACACACTGCTACGAGCGGCCGCGGCACCTGCCGTTTTGGCGCTACAATCTGTTCGCGATGGTCCACGGCCGCTCGCGGACTGAGGTGCTCGACAAGGTCGCGCGGATCGCGGATCTGCTCGGCCCTTCCTGTCGCGCCCACGACGTATTGTTCTCCACCCGTATCCTGAAGAAGACTGGCTTGCGCATCGCTGCGTAAGCGCCGGAGGCGCCTCGTGTTCCGACTGACCCATTATCTGAAGGAGGCGCTTGTTCCGACGCCGGTGCTTCGCGACAGGCGGCCGTCGGGGCCGGTCGTGATCTGGAACCTCATCCGCCGCTGCAACCTAGCCTGCAAGCATTGCTATTCCATTTCGGGGGATTTTGTCTCGCCCGGCGAGCTGACGACGGCCGAGGCATTTAGTGTCATGGACGACCTCAAGTCGTTCGGCGTGCCGGTGCTGATCCTGTCCGGCGGCGAGCCGCTGATGCGCCCGGACATTTTCGAGGTATCGGCGCGTGCCAAGGCCATGCGCTTCTTCGTCGGGCTGTCGACTAACGGCACGCTGATCGACGACGTCTGCGCCGATCGTATCCGCGACGCCGGCTTCGACTATGTCGGCATCTCGCTCGACGGGATCGGGGAGACGCACGACCGTTTCCGTCGTAAGGCGGGCGCCTATGAGGGCGCGCTGCAGGCCCTGCGGTCGCTGCGCGACCGCGATGTGAAGGTCGGTGTACGCTTCACGATGACCGAGGACAATGTCGCGGAGTTGCCGGCTCTGCTCGACCTCGTCGAGGAAGAGAATTTCACCAAATTCTATCTGTCGCATCTGGTCTATGCCGGGCGCGGCAACACCTATCGGGGCGACGACGCGACCTGGGATGCCACCCGCCAGGCGATGGATCTCGTGATTGGCCGCGCCTGGGACTGGGCCAAGGCCGGCCGCAGCATCGAGATCGTGACCGGCAACAACGATGCCGACGCGGTCTATTTCCTGCAATGGATGGAGCAGCGCGCACCCGAGCGGATCGAACATCTGCGCGACCTGCTGATGGCGTGGGGCGGCAACTCGTCGGGCGTCAACATCGCCAATATCGACAATCTGGGGAACGTCCATCCCGATACGATGTGGTGGCATCACACGCTCGGCAACGTGAAGGAGCGCCCGTTCTCGCAAATCTGGAGCGATCTGAGCGACCCGATCATGGCCGGGTTGCGCGCGCGTCCGCGCGCGATCGGCGGACGCTGCGCGACCTGCGATTATCGCGACATCTGCGGCGGCAACACGCGTGTGCGCGCCATGCGCATCACCGGCGACCCCTGGGCGGAGGACCCCGGCTGCTATCTCAGCGACGCCGAGATCGGCCTGTCGGGGCCGCAGGCGCGCGTGACGGTGACGCCCTATCGGGGATTGCGTCATGAACCGCGTGCGGCCGGCTGAACTCGCTCTCTGCTTCTTGTTGGCCCTGTGCACGCCGGCACAGGCGGAGCCGGACGCGGCGAAGCTCTATGGCGAGCATTGCGCGGTCTGCCACGGCGCCGATCGGCTCGGCGGCACCGGGCCCGCTTTGCTGCCGGAGAATCTCGGCCGTCTTACCGGCCAGCGCCTGTCGGGCGTGATCGCGCAGGGGCGCCCTGCGACGCAGATGCCGGGCTTCGACGCGCAGCTTGCAAAGAAGGAGATCGAGGCGCTCGCTGCCTATGTTGCAACTCCACTCGCGGCCGTTCCGCCCTGGGGCGCGGCCGAGATCGCAGCGAGTCGCGTCGTTCACGCACAGCCCGAGGCGCTGACGCGGCCCAAACACGACGCCGATTCGATGAACCTGTTCGTCGTCGTGGAGACCGGCGACCAGCACGCGACCATCCTCGATGGCGACCGCTTCGAGCCGCTGGCCCGTTTCCAGACCCGCTTCGCTTTGCATGGCGGGCCGAAATTCAGCCCCGACGGCCGCTTCGTCTATTTCATGTCGCGCGACGGCTGGGTGACGAAATACGATCTATGGTCTCTCACGGTCATTGCCGAGGTCCGCGCCGGCATCAATTCGCGCAACATCGCCTTGTCGAGTGACGGAAAATATGTGGCGGTCGCCAATTATCTGCCCCACACCCTCGTCATCCTGTCGAGCGAGGATTTGTCGGTGCGGCGCATTCTCGATGTGCGCGACCGCAAGGGGAAGTCCTCGCGTGTATCCGCAGTCTATCAGGCGCGTCCGCGCAATTCGTTCATCGCCGCCTTGAAGGACGTTCCGGAAATTTGGGAGATCGCCACTGACCCCGCGGCGCCGCCGGTCTTCGGCGGTTTCGTCCACTCGCACGAGAAGGGCATGGTCGAGGGGCTGGCCTCCTCGCAGGGACTGTTCAGCCTGCGTCGCATCGAGGTGCCACAGCCGCTCGACGATTTCTTCTTCGATCCGTCCTATCGTCACCTGATCGGTTCGGCGCGCGACGGAAAAGCGGTGGTGGTCAACCTCAATGTCGGACGCGACATTGTCCAGATCGACATGCCCGGCCTGCCGCATCTCGGCTCGGGGATCGCCTGGCTCTGGAAGGGCCGGCCGGTTATGGCGACGCCGCACCTGCAGGCGGGCCGCATCAGCGTGCTGGACCTCGAACGCTGGTCGGTGATTAAGACGATCGAGACGCCGGGTCCCGGTTTCTTCATGCGCAGCCACGAGAAGACGCCGTTTGCCTGGACTGACGGGATGCTCGGTCCGAAGAAGGACACGATGGCGATCATCGACAAGCAGACGCTCGAAGTGGTGCGGACGGTGACGCCATCGCCGGGCAAGACCGCGGCGCATGTCGAGTTCGACAGGAACGGGCGCTTTGCGCTGGTGTCGGTCTGGGAGATGGACGGCGCGCTCGTCGTCTACGATGCGGCGACCTTCACCGAGGTAAAGCGTATCCCGATGTCGCGGCCGTCCGGCAAATACAATGTGTGGAACAAGATCACATTCTCGGACGGAACAAGCCATTGAACAGGGGCGAGGCGCGTTTTTCCCTTCTCGTAGCGGCGCATGGTGAGCGGATCGCACATGCGTACAACGATAATGTGAAACGTCTCGCCGCCAACCTCGCGGCGCGTGCGACTTTTTCGGAGCTGCGGTTCGGCTTCCTCAGCGGCGAGCCGGAAATGGAGGACGCGCTGTTGGCGTTCCGCTCGCCCTCGGTGCTTGTCTATCCGCTTTTCATGTCCGACGGCTATTTCGCGCAGATTGCGTATGACAGACTGCATGATGCTGCGGTCCGGCGGATACCGTCGTTGCGCCTTCAGATATTGCCGCCGCTCGGGCTCGACCCGACGCTGGCCGGCATTGTCGTGCGCCGCGCGGCGGCGGCGGCGGGCGCCGCCAGCTTTGCGCCCGCCGATACGAACGTCGTTCTCGTGGCGCATGGCTCGACGCGGGAGCGGGCGTCGCTGACCGCAACCCGCACGCTTGCCGAGCGGATCAGAAAAATCGGCTGCTTCGCGCAGGTCTCCGGCGTCTTTCTGGAGCAAGCGCCTTTTCTCGTCGATTTTCTGCGGCGGTCGCCGGGGCCCTCGGTCGTCGTCGGCCTCTTTACGGGCGAGGGCCTGCACGGCCGTCATGATCTCCAGGGTATTCTGTCAAGTTCGCCGGTCGATCACATTATATATGCAGGTAATGTCGGGGCCTGGCCGGAGATCGCCGACATCGTCGCCGCCACTGCCACGCGTGAGATACTCGGCGACGTTGCCATTGTAAGTAGCTGAATCGAAGAGCATTTCCGCTTTGCTTCACAGGGCTTGGCAAGACGAAAGCCCTGTGTCCAAGGGTCGCAATTTCAATTGATGGTTTGATCAGCGCGCGCTTTTGGCGATGCGCTTCATGACCGGCCATATCAGCACCAGCCGGCGGATGCGGCCTGCATGCGGGTGTGGTGGGGTTGCTGAAGGTCCACCACCGTCTGCTTTAATTGTCGCATATCGGTGATCACCGCGGTCGCTCCCGCCGCCAGAAGATGGCGTTCGTGCTCCTCGCTGTGCTCCGCGTGCCCGGCAAAGCCGATGGTCTGCAGGCCGGAACGCGTTGCCCGCGCGATTGTCGCCGGTGAGCGGCAAACCAGAATGCACCGGGACGGAGCGATCCCGAGCATCTTTCCGAGAACGAAAAAGGGCTGTTCGAAACCGGTATCGTGAAAGGAGACGACCCGGTGCCGGGCGAAGAAGTGGGCGAGGCCGGCAGATTCAAGGCCGGCGCGGATTACGTCCTTCGGCCATTCCGAGAAAACGCATTTCGGATCCCGCAACCAGGACAAGGCATAGCCGATATGCGGCACGGCGTGCAGTTCGGTTTCGAAGCGGTGGATGATGCCGGAATAGGCGTGGCTGGCAAAAGACGGCTTGAAATTATGGCCAGTCCTGCTTTCGTATTCACGGCAAACGCGGGCGACACACTGGCCATCGGAAAGCTTTTCATAGGTGACGGCGTTCAACGATACGCCGCTGTCGGCAAACATCCTTGCCGCCGTGTCGGCGACGATACGCATGCTGTCGATCAGCACGCCGTTACACGAGAAGATGATCATCGACGCAGACAATTTTCATATGCGTTCACATATACGTTGCGCGCTGCGCAGAGCTACGGCAGCTAATACCAAGCATAAGATGACAGCGAAGGTCGGCCGGGCTGAAGCGCCCGCCATGAGTGGCTGCGCTCAAAATGAGCGATGTATTGCTGCAGAATTGAGAACAGGCTGCGGCGCAGGCCCAAGGAGGTACACGTGAGTGAGCAGAGCAAGATTGCAGATTTCCGGCCGATGGAACCGAATGTGGCTTACATCGGGGAAGCGGTTTCGATCAAAGGCGAGATGTCGGTTCCCGACGTCATCGTTGTCGATGGGACCTTCGAAGGCGAACTGACGGCGCGCTCGATCCGCATCGGACCGTCTGGCGTGATCCGGGGCAACATTATTGCGACCGACGCCGACGTTCATGGCTCGATCTCGGAAAAGCTCGAAATCAAGCAATTGATGATCCTGCGCTCGACTGCGCGCGTTCAGGGCAACGTCAGTTATGGCGAGCTCCAGATCGAAAAGGGCGCGGTGATCTCCGGCGAGTTTTCGTCAACGGATTTTCGCTCCGAACGCAAGCAGGGCTCCAAGGGCGAACACGGCGTCGCGCCCGTCAAGCTCGATCGTCTGAAGCTGACGGTTGGCGGCGCGGATACGCACCGGGCGACGAATGTCGATACCGGCCGTCTTCCGCCGGCCGCCAATGTGAGTAATGCCCAAAGCGGGACCAATGTATCGACCATGCCGGTCGTCGATCTCGCCGACGTCAAGGTGAGCAGCTAGACACCTTCTTTCGATCCACCCGCCGCAATCGTTACGGGCCGGGTGTACGACATCAGGACGCAGGCGGATCGCCTTTGCCGTTTGCGTCCTGCCGGCCCCGCGGATCCTCATGTCCGCTGCGACTGATGCCTGGGCCAGGCGGCAGAGAGCATGGGACGACGCCCCGTACCGATGCTCTCTGCCGACCGTTGCCGAACCGCACGCTCCCCGCAGACGCGTCCATTGTCAGGTCCGCCGCATCCGCGAATCCTGCACCAGCGCAGGAGATCAACGTGTGCCGACGCGCCGAAGCACGTCAAGCGGTACAAAACCGTAACGGTCGATCGCGCTCGTCTTGAGTTGGTGACCCCAAACTGGGTGCCCGCTTGCCGTACGCTGATTGAAATGACCATGCAACTCGGCACGGTCGCGACGGTTTACCAATAACGACAAAGACACCGCTGAAAAGAAGGTTCGTGTATCATGTCCAAAAACATCCTGATTATTGTTGGAGCGGATAAAGGCGGCGTCGGCAAGACGACGGTGTCGCGCACACTGATCGATTATTTCGCTGCGTGCCGGCTGCCGATCCGGGCATTCGATACCGAGTCGCCGAAGGGCAACCTGCAGCGCTTTCATCCCAACGAGACTGAAGTCGTCGATATTACCTCGGTCTTCGACCAGATGCGGATTCTCGATACGATCCGCAGTGCCAATAAATCAACGCTGATCGATGTGCGTGCCGGCTATCTTTCGCTGACCCTGCAGTTTCTGCAGAATATCGGTTTCCTGGAGGCGCTCAAGCGTGCGGAAGTCCGGCTCGTGCTGCTGCATGTCCTGAGTTCGTCGATCTCCTCGCTCGGGGAGATCGAGGTGATCCGCTCCTACGTCCCCGAGGCGCGTTATTATCTGGTCAAGAACTTCATCAATGAGGCGACGTTCTTCAAATGGGATCCGAGCGTGTACGAATCCTTCTTCCAGAAGGACCAGCACGGCGTCGAAATCTCCATTCCGAAGCTGAACGAAGTGGCCTACGAGCGGGTCGAGAGCGCGGCGGTGTCCTTCCTGTCGTTCATCGCCAACAAGAACGCCAATCAGGAAGCAGCCTCAAACTCGTTCGTGCTGCGCGGCTATGTCCGCCATTGGCTCGGCTCGGTCTGGTCGGAATTCGATCGCATCAAGCTGTGCGACATTGTCGAAGCCAAGGCGGAGCCGGAAAAAGTCGCGAGCCAGATGCCCTTTCACGCCGATCGCCTGATCTATTCGCCGATGTAGGCGGACAGATGGACGTCTGACACGCCTTTCTCTGTTTTGGAACGCGCAACCGGCCGGATGGAGGGCCGGTTGCACTCTATTGGCGCTTCCATCCGTGCGCGGCGCGCATGCGAGGGGATTTAGCTCGGGAAAAGGATCAGGTTGCCCGCTTGGGGACGAGGATATCCATCAGCGAGAGCCATTCGCGTGTGCTCGTGATCAGATAGCCTCCCGAATAGCGCTGGAGGAATCCGCGGCTCTCGATGACCTGCAGTTTGCGGCGCACCGTTTCGCGGGGCGTGCGGATATACTCGGCGATCGAGGAGACGTTGGCCGGCTGTGCGAAGGGCATATCGTGCCGCGCGCCGGCGAAATTGATCGCACCGCACGCGGCGATAATGATGATGTCATCGATATCGAAACCGTAGCGTCGTTTGATGCGGGCGAGGCGGTCGAGCGTCCGGTTGATCGGGGCAAGTGCCAAATGCAGTTCGTTCAGCGAGGACAACTCGTCCAGAGGCTCGGCGCTCGATCCGCGGATTGCGGACTCGCGCAGCAATGAACGGCGATAACGACCCGCGTGGCTTGCCGTCAGATTTTTGTCTGCAATTGCCGGTGCACCCATGATGTCATATCACTCGCGTACGATTGAATACTCGATCGGATTGAGTACAAATGAAGTATAATGTACTCAATTCCAGCAATTTCGTTAGTGAATATTAACAAAGATGAATCCGAATACTAGGGAAATGTTGGCGCACATGCGGGCCGATGCAAAAAAGCCGTGCGAAAAAACGCCCCCGATCCCGGACCGGGGCCCACGAAAGGTGGGCGCTATCGCTTCGCCGGGATGACGAGAGAACTTTGGCCGAAGATCGAACAAGGCTGGCGGCGATTTCAGGATGGGATGATCCGGCGAGCGCGGCCGGGACGGGCTCAAGGCTTGCGGAACTGCTGCCAGGCCGACAATTCTTCGACGATATCGCCGAAGGGCGTGTACTCATTCTGCATCCAGGAGGGATGCCGTTGCGCGCCGCGGCCGTCGAAGGCCATGTCCTCTTCCTCGAACTGCTGGAAGGTGCCGAGCGCTTCGTCGATCGAATGCCGCTCATAGGCTTCGCGAACAAGCGGGGTGAGTTCGCTCAGGCCAAGCATGGCGATCGCATTCTTCCAGCCGACCCAGACCTGGCAATTTCGGATCGGTTTGATCTCGGAGAAGCCGCGCTGCAGGAAACGGCCGGCTTCGGATTTCGGCAGGTCGCCCTGCAGCACCACCATGGCCAGCGCTTCGCACATCCGGGAGCGTATGAATTCGTCGGCGCCGGTATCGGTAATAATGCCATAGAGAGGCCCGGGATCGCCGTCGAAAACGCATGCCATGACGCGATGGCTCGTGGCGGTGATGGCGTCGCCGAGCACGTCCTCGAGGTCGGCCGGATTTTGCCGCAGGAACGTGGCGAGCAGCGGATAGGCCGACTTCGCCCGCCAGGAGCCGAGCAGATGGAAAGCGAAGAAGACGGCGTTTGGACGTGAACGCGTGTTGGAATCGGCGGCAATATAACGTTCGATGACGCGTAAAAGTTCAGGCGTGATCAGATCCCGGTTGATCTGTGCCTTCCTTAATGCGTCGACCGGGAGTGTCCGGGTCTGCTCCAACTCACGAATGATCTGGTCAAATTGCATTGATAGTGACGGTAGCGAGCGTGTTTTCGGAAATGAATGCGGTCAGCTTTAATCGCGTGCATTAAAACGGCGCTGTTTTTGCGACGGCGGCTGTGCGGACCACACAGATTTACGCGATCAAAAAGCACAATCCGTGAAAACCACAAGAAGAATTTGGTTTAAATTAAACGGCGACGTTACTTTTGTTGAAATTGCATATCCTGAAATTGCACGCAAAAAGGGTATCTAAAATGATGGCGCCAAAGGTGCAATTTGGAATCATAAAGCCGCGTTACGAGTGACTAAAGCGAAGCGCGCGCGGAGAGACGCGCCGTCTTTGCCGTCTGTTTCGATGACGATGCGATCGCCTCAGGCGCTCGTCCGTTGGCGACGTTCTGCTCCAACGTCTCAAGCGCCGTGAGGAGCCTGTGATTGAGTTCAATCAGGCCGGAGACGTAATTGACCATGCAATCCTTGAGCTGGCGCAGCAATCGCAGGTCGTGGTCGGACAGCGCCGGCGTCACGTGTGCGCCGGCGCGCTCGTGGCAGGTGACCGCCTCGCCGATCGGCACGGCGAGCGGGCGGGCGGTCGATGCGCCGTCACGTTGCGCCGCGCCGTTCGTATGCACCGTATGGAGCGGCTTGCGTGCCGTTTTATCGTCAGCAGGGGAAGGTGCGCGCTGCTTTCGCGCCGACGCAGGGGTCGAACTGCCGAGCTCGATGCCGAAGTTCTCGAGCTCGATGACGATGCGGCGCCAGATTTCGCGGTTCTTCCAGCGATTGTAGCGGTTGAACACGGTCATATACGGACCGTATTGCGGCGGACACTCCCTCCACGGACGGCCTGTCGTCAGAACGAAAATGATGCCGCTGAGGATGACACGATCACTGACGCGGCGCGGTCCAGGCTGGTTGACTGGCAAATGCAACGAGATCGCAGTCCACTGCTCGTCGCTCAGCCAGAAAGGAAAGTCCGCCATAAACCGCTTCCCTCTCTCCGCGTTGTCGCAACCCGGCAATATCAAAGACCAGCCGGATGGCTACACGGAGATACCTTGTCGCGTCTCATTGCTTGCGTACGTGTCGGCATCGTCACGAATTTGAAAATTCTCTAAATCGGTGTCAGGGTAGTCAATGTTAACGAATGATTACGGTTAACGAAATTAACGCAAATCCCCTGTCGATTGCCGGTTGACCGGTTGCGTCGACGCGATGCCGGCAAGCGGTTCAGCGGTGATTGGATATTTTGACATCTGATATCTGTTCCCGGTCAGCGGGGCGCGCCAGTTCGCTGAGCAGCATCTTGAGCGTTGCCTTTGTGGCAGAGACATTGTTCTGCGGGTCGTCGGCGTAACTGCTCATGCAGGCGAGCGCCGTCAGCAACTTGATCCGCAAGTCCACGATTTCGGCGGTCAGCCGGTCGATGGTTACCTTGAATCGCTGCTGGTGGAAGCGTTCGACGGCCTGCGCAACATGTCGGTCAGTCTCGCCGGCCATGCCGGGAATCCATGCGTCCTCATCGGCCTGGGCGGACGACTTCAGGTGCCAATCGACGATGTCATCGATCCACGTCGAGACCGGCTTGTCCTGGTGAAGCTGCGCCAGTTGGCGGAGCGCTTCTGCCGCCGACTGTCGCGTCGCCTCCTGCAAATAACGGCCGCCGCCATCCGGTGACGGGTTTACGTGCAAGCGGGTGTCGGGCGATTTTCGCTTTCGGCTTCTTCGAAAGCGGTAACTCGCGGCGGAGCCGTTCCGGAAGGCGGCGAGCTCGGGCACATGCTGTCCGGCGACCAGACGGTCGAGGATAAGTTGCCAGAGGCCGCGGTTTTTCCAGCGATTGAAGCGGTTGAAGACCGTCATGTAGGGGCCGTACTCGCGTGGACAGTCGCGCCAGGCACAGCCGGATTTCAGGACATGGATGATGCCGCTGATGACGACACGGTCGTCGAGCCGCTTCGGTCCTACGCCGCCCTCGGGCATCAATGAGGCGATGGCGGCCCATTGTTCGTCGTTGAGCCAGAACAGAGAGTTCATATCAAGTACTCATTCAACTCCCTCTGCTCTCACCATATTATTGAGTACATTGCGGTGAGAACAATACTTTATAATTGAGTACAAATACTTCCATGCAAGAGAACTATACATCGAATTTCAGCCGACGTTAAGTTTTTTACCTTATCGCTGCCTCGCAAATTGAGAGGCTGCGTAAATGCATCGTGTCCGTATCGTCGCAAGTGCGCGCGCCTTTTGCGTTCGGTTCGCCGTATCGGCGTCGCGAGAAGCGTGCGCGCGCTGTTTCCGGCGTTGCAACGTCGGCCTTGCAGAAAAGAACGGTCTGAATTTTCGGCGGGCTCTGGCCGGCAGACGTCCGTGCCGGCTATCGCCGTAAGCAGGATGCGCGCATGCTGTCACTCACAAGAAGCCTGTATCTCGCGGTCGGCAACGACTACCAACTTGCGGTATCGCGCGCAGTTCAGGGCACGCTGTCGATGCAGACCGGCATCGCATTCATGATGCTCTTCATGCTGGTGCTGCTTGCGCTGGGAATGCTCAAATTCCATCTTGAGCGGCTCTCTCACAGCAGGCTGGAAAAACAGAACCGGGACATTTCGGCGGCGCTAAACAATCTGGGGCAGGCATTCTGTCTTATTGATGGGTCGGGTCGGCTGATCCTTTTCAACGAGTCCTATGTCCGCATGTTAGGGCTTGCGGCCGGTGAGGTGCGTGCCGGATCCTCGATCAGGGAACTGGTACGATTGCGCACGGAGAGCGGAGCCCGCCCGGGCATTACTGTGCGTTATGTTGAATGGATGCTTGCCGCGATCCGCGATGGCCGCCGCACGGACGGCATCATCGAGCTGAATGACGGGCGCATCATCAATACCGTCAGTCAGCCGGTCGATACCGATTGTTGGGTGGCGACGCATGAGGATGTCACCGAAAAGCATCTTGCCGCGCGCGAGTACGGCAGAAACAGGGCGCTGCTCGACGCCATCATCGAGAATGTGCCTGCGACCATCTTCGTGAAGCGGGTGAGCGACGGACGCTATCTGATCGTGAACCGCGCCGGTGAACAGTTTTATGGCATCCCGCGCCACCAGATGATCGGAAAAACGACGCAGGAAATTTTCACTTCGCAGACGGCGGGTCTGATTGCCGAGCAGGATCGCCGTCTTTTGGAACTGGGAAGCGATAAACCGATCGAAGAACGCGAAACGGAAATCGAATTGACCGGCGATCGCAGGCGCATCGCCAACAGCGTCCGGGTGTTGCTGTTCGGGCAGGACGGCAAGCCGGAACATATTTTGGGCGTCGTTGAAGATGTGACGGAACGCAAGCAATCGGAGACGCGGATCGCTCATCTGCTGCGGCACGATATGATGACAAATCTTCCGAACCGCGCCGCTCTGAGGGAAACGCTGTCGAGCGCGATTGTGGAAGCTGAGAAAAATGCAGAACGGTTCGCTCTGTTCTATATCGATCTGAATCGCTTCGAGCGGTGCAACGATCTGTTCGGATATTCGACGGGCGACAAACTGCTGGCCGAACTCGCCCTTCGATTGAAGCGGGCTGCCGACGACGCTTTTCTTGCGCGCTACGGCAGCGATACGTTCGTGCTTATCCAGACGCAGGCCAACCTGCCTGGCGATGCCGAGCGGCTGGCCGCTGCGCTGTTGGAGGCTTCGGCGGAGGAGATTCCGGTCGATGGCTGCCCGATCAGGATCGGCGCCAGCATCGGCATAGCCGTCTATCCAGAGGACGGAGCGGATGCCGAGGCGCTGCTGGCCAACGCTGAAGCTGCACTGCGACGCGCGAAAGCCGATCCGAACGGTTCGATACGCTTCTTCAAGCCGAAAATGGATCGGGTCGTTCATGAACAGAAGGCGCTGCGCCATGATTTGCAGTTCGCCATCCGCCGCAATGAGTTCCGTCTGCATTATCAGCCGCAGGCGCGCATCGACGGCACGATCACGGGGTTCGAGGCGCTGATCCGCTGGCAGCACCCGGAGCGCGGCCTGCTGCTGCCGGCCGCATTCATCGACCTTGCCGAGGAAAGCGAAATGATCGCGCGTCTCGGCGAATGGGTCCTATGCGAGGCGTGTCGCGAAGCGGCGTCATGGCCGCACGCGCTTCAGATCAGCGTCAATCTGTCGCCGATCCAGTTCCGCAGCGGTAACCTCGCGCAGTTCACCCGCAACGTTCTTCAGGAAACGGGACTGGATCCTGAACGTCTCGAGCTCGAAGTGACCGAGGGTACCCTGATCGATGATCTCTCGGGAGTGACGACACTGCTCCGCCAGATCAAGTCGCTGGGTGTTCGGATCGCGATGGACGATTTTGGCACCGGATATTCGTCATTGTCGTATCTGCAGGCGTTTCCATTCGGAAAAATAAAGATTGATCGCTCGTTCATCGCGAATCTGGATCGCAACCCGCATTCGGCGGCCATTGTTCGTGCCGTCATCGGTCTGGGACGCGGTCTCGGCGTTACCGTGTTGGCGGAAGGCGTCGAAACCGAAGCCCAGCGTTTGTTTCTGTGGCGCGAGCAGTGCGATGCCATTCAGGGGCATTTGATCGGGATGGCCGCGCCGGCCTCCCAATATGTTCGGTTCACGGGCGCAGGAGAGGTCGTGCGGCAGGAATCGGCGCAGATGGCGCATGCCGGTCTGCTGCGAGGAGCCGGCATTACGGCAGTGGCGCCGGGTGGAGCGCGATGACCATTCATTTGCCCACGCAGCAGCGCACCTTGTTCCTGCATCCGCGGACAACCCGTCTCGTCGCCGCTTCCGCCGCGCTTTTCTTCGCGCTTGCAATTGTGTCGACAGTTCTGCTCGTCCGGTATCTTGCCGACAGCGCTTCCCTGCGAGAGGGACTAAATCGTTCTTATGAGATCCGTTTCCAGAGTCAGAGCATCATGGCATTGCTGGAGCAGGCGAACCTGATCAAGGGCACCGGCGATTTCCGCGAAGAAAACTTTCGGCCGGAACGGCTCCAGGAAGCGATCCGCGCCGCCGGCCTGGAGCTTGGCAAGATCGAAAAGGCGTTGACGGGATCGACCGTGCCGAGAGGGCAACTGCTCGATCTCATGTCGACGCTGCGCGCGAAGATGGCGCAGGTTGACGAACTGGAGACCGACAAGTCGGCCAGCGCGGCGGAGTTGCAGAAGATGGAAACCGAGAAGCGGCAACGCCGGACCGAGCGTTACGAGGCGGTCATCGGAGAAGTGCGGGCGGGAATCGAGAAGATCAGCGAAATGGAAATCCGCGCGATCGAACGCCAGATCGCCGATGATCGCGCGCGCACGCTCTGGGGTCAGGTCTTCGTGATCATGATTCTGAGCGGTATCATGCTGGCGATGCTGGTTGCTGCGAGCCTCGCCATGCTTCTGCTGCCGGAAGCAGCTGCCGCGCGGGCGGTCCGGCGGTAGCCGATAATCGATTAGATGCGCTCGAAGACGATATCCTGTGCGCCCTTCCAGAGCGTCATCTTTCCGAGCGGAAGCAGGTTTTCGTAGCCCTTGGTGATCGTCAGAAAGTGATTGCCCGCGAGCTGGCCGACCTTGCTCGAAAACGCCACCGCCCCATAAGCGAGAAGGATCTCGGTCTCGCTGATACCGCCCGGATGCAGGATGATGTCGCCCGGGGCCGGATGGCTGGTTGGATTTTCATACGGCAGGCCGAAATCGAATTCGCCGAGCGGAATCCAGCATCCTTCGCCGCTCCAGCGAACGTGAATGATCTGCTGCTTGTAGGGCAGGAGGCTCGCGAATCTGGCGCACGTTTTCGGTGCCATTGCCTCCAGCATGGTGGCCTCGAATTCGTAGGGGCCGGCCTTGATACGCAGTGCGGTCATTGATCGATTATCCGTCTGGAGGCGTGAATTGCCGGCACGCGACAATGCGCCCGCGCCGGAGCATCCGTCTGCGCGGGCGTGCATCGCGGGCTGACGATGTTCGAATGCTTGAAGCGGGTCAAGGCCTTATTCCAGGCTGCGTAGCGCGGCCGCCGCAGCCGGAAATGGCTGCTGCCCGCTCGCAAGTTCATCTGGAATCGACGCACGATATATGCTCATTCTGCATCTTCACTGAGTCCGGCCCGTTCCGGGAATCGACGGGATTTTGAGAGCAAGCGATGCCTCTTCGCATCGGACTGGCATGCGTGGTCGCTTATCTCGTGGCCGCGGTGCTGGCTGTCGTCATAGGTCGCTGGCGGGCCGCGCCGGCTGTCGTTTACGGCGCGATTGTCGCAATTTCGGCAGCAGGGCTGGGATCGGCGTTTTTTGCTCTCGTATCCGACGACCTGAATACGCGATTGGCGCTGCCGCTCGGGCTGCCGCTCACCGGGGGCGCGCTTCGCATCGATGCCCTGTCGGCCTTTTTTCTGCTGGTGGTCAATCTGGGCGGCCTTGCCGCCGGGGTCTACGGGATCGGTTACGGGCGTCATGAACGCTCGCCGCTGCGTGTCCTGCCTTACATTCCGGCCTATCTCGCGGGCATGAACTTCGTGCTGATGGCCGACGACGCCTTCACGTTCCTCGTGGCGTGGGAGTTCATGTCGCTGGCCTCGTGGATCCTGGTTCTCGCGGATCATCGGCGTGAGGAGAATGCCCGCGCGGCCTACATCTATATTGTGATGGCCAGTGCCGGCACGCTGTGCCTGTTGCTTGCCTTCGGTCTGCTGGCCGGGCCGCATGGCGGGTATGCGTTCACGGCGATGCGCGAGGCCGCCCAGCCGCCGCTGATCGCGGGGCTCGTTTTCCTTCTGGCGCTTGTCGGCGCGGGATCAAAGGCCGGACTCGTGCCGCTGCATATCTGGCTGCCGCTTGCTCATCCCGCCGCCCCGAGCCACGTCTCGGCCCTGATGAGCGGCGTCATGACCAAGGTGGCGATCTACGGCTTCATCCGTATCGTTTTCGATCTCGTAAACGAGCCGGCCTCCTGGATGAGCCTGATCGTCATCGCGTTCGGCGGGGTCACCGCGGTTCTCGGCGTGCTCTATGCGCTGCTGCAGCAGGACATCAAGCGTCTGCTCGCCTACAGCACCGTGGAGAATGTCGGCATCATTTTTGTCGGTCTTGGGCTTGCCATGGCATTCCGCGCCCACGACATGGCCGTACCGGCGGCGCTGGCGATGACCGCTGCGCTCCTGCATGTGCTTAATCACTCCTTCTTCAAGAGTCTGCTCTTCTTCGGCGCCGGCGCCGTCGTGCATGCGAGTGGCGAGCGTGACATGGAGCGCCTCGGCGGCCTCATTCGCCGCATGCCGCATACCGCCATTGTATTCCTGATCGGGTGCGCAGCGATTTCGGCCCTGCCGCCGCTGAATGGATTCGTATCCGAATGGATGACCTTCCAGGCAATCCTGGTCGGACCGCAACTGCCGCATTGGGGATTGAAGCTGATCGTGCCGACAGTCGGTGCGCTGCTGGCGCTGGCAGCCGCGTTCGCTGCGGCATGCTTTGTGAAGCTCTTCGGTACGGTCTTTCTTGGGCGGGCCCGCACGGCGGCAGCGCGCAATGCCCATGATGTCGACCGCTTCTCGCTGGCTGCCATGTACGCACTGGCCGCGCTCTGCTTTCTGTCGGGGGTCGTGCCGGGGCCCCTGATCGACATGCTGGCTCCGGTCGCGCATGCGCTTGTCCGCGCCCGGATGCCGGAGCAAAGCGGCATTGCCTGGCTGTCGATCGTGCCGATCGCCGCGAGCCGCAGCTCCTATAACGGCCTCATCATCCTTTCCTTCCTGATCTGTTCGGGCGTTCTGACCGCAACCGTGATCCATCGCTTCGCAACGCGCGCAACGCGGCGGAGTGCGATCTGGGATTGCGGCTATCCGGATCCATCGCTTGTCACGCAATATTCCGGATCGAGCTTCGTGATGCCGATCCGCCGCGTGTTCGGCGCGGCTCTGTTCGATATCCGCGAGACGGTCGAGATGCCGCCGCCGGGCTCGGCAAAGCCGGCGCGCTTCTCCCTCAAGGTTTTCGATCCCGCCTGGCGCTTCGCTTACGGACCGGGCACACGCGCGATCTGGACTGCCGCAGGCAAACTCAATCGCCTGCAATTCCTGACGATCCGCCGTTACCTCATGCTCGTCTTTGCGGCATTGATCGTGCTCTTGATCGTGGTGGCCGCATGGCGATGATCTACGATCTCGTGGCGCAAGGCCTGCAAATGATACTGGTGCTCGCGGTGGCGCCGTTCATTCTCGGCGTGACACGCAAGGTCAAGGCGCGACTGTTGCGGCGGATCGGGCCGCCGCTGCTGCAGCCTTACCGCGATATCTGGAAGCTGATGCACAAGGAAGCGGTAATGGCGCATGATGCGTCATGGCTGTACCGCGGCACTCCCTATCTGCTTTTTGCCACGACCTGGGTCGCGGCCGCGCTAATCCCGACCTATTCGACCGGATTGCTGTTTTCGTGGTCCGCCGACCTGATCGCGATCGTGGCTCTGCTTGCGACCGGGCGTTTCGCGCTTGCGCTTGCCGGCATGGACGTGGGGACAGCGTTCGGCGGCATCGGCTCGTCGCGCGAGATGCTGATCGCTTCGCTCGCGGAGCCGGCGATGCTGCTCGTGGTGTTCACCGTGTCGCTGGTGGCGGGGACCACCCAGCTGTCGGCGATCGCCGAACACATGATCCACGGATCGGTCGGTCTGCGGGTCTCGCTCGGGCTGGTCCTGTTCTCCTTCATCTTTGTGGCCATCGCCGAAAATGCCCGTATCCCCATCGATAATCCCGCGACCCATCTCGAACTGACGATGGTCCATGAGGCCATGGTGCTGGAATATTCCGGCCGCCATCTCGCCATGATCGAGGCGGCCGCCGCTCTGAAGTTGACGCTGTATTTCTCGCTGCTGGTGTGTCTGTTCCTGCCGTTCGGCATGGCGACCGGCGACAAGAGCCCGCTGGCCTTCGCCATCGGCCTGGCGTTTTACCTTTCGAAGATCATGCTGCTGGCGGTCCTGCTTCCGATCGCGGAGACCGCGGTCGCTAAGATGCGCGTGTTCCGCTATCCGGTCTTTCTCGGCGGGGCTTTTGCCACGGCGGCACTCGCCGTGTTTCTCCTGTTCGTATCGCAAGGCTTCTGATGACGTCGCTGCAATTCGATATCGCGCATCTTCTGGCCGGCGGTATGCTGGTGCTGAGCCTGCTGCTGCTCTATCAGGATCGCATCCTGGCGACGCTCAATGTGTTCGCGTTGCAGGCCATCGTGCTTTCGCTGGCGGTCGCTTGGCAGGCTTATGTCCAGGGGGCCATGCACCTGATGGTCACCGCGCTCATCGCGCTCGTGGTCAAGGGCTTCGTCATCCCCGCGGCTCTGAACAGGATCGTCTACCGGCTCGGCATTCACCGCGAGATCGAGCAGGTGATCGGCGCCGGGCCGACGATGCTGACCGGCCTCGGCCTGATCGCGCTGTCAATCCTCCTCGTCATGCCGGTCAATGTCGGCGTGACGGCGCTGGCACGCGAAGACCTTGCTTTTGCCCTGGCCGTGATCCTGCTCGGCCTGCTGATGATGATCACGCGCCGCAATGCCGTGACCCAGATCGTCGGGTTCATGTCGCTCGAAAATGGCCTGATTCTCGCCGCCACCGGCGCAAGGGGCATGCCGCTTGTCGTCGAGATTTCGGTCGCCTTCTCGATCCTGATCGCCTTTTCGGTCTTCGGCATCTTTGTTTTTCGCATCCGCGAGCGCTTCGACACCGTCGACCTTGCTGCCCTTGACCGCTTCCGGAGCGAGCGAAGCACGCTGCAATGACCTCGCCGCTGACATATCTTCTGGCCATCCCGGCGGCGGCGACGCTGCTGCTCGGGCTGATCGCGCATTACCGGATCGGGGCGCTGCTCAACGTGCTGGCGTCCGGCGCAACACTCGTCGCCGCGGTTGCACTTTTGTTCGCCGACCGCGTGCGGACCGATATCTTCATCATCGACGATTTCAATATCTATCTTGTCATCCTCACTGCGTTCGTCGGTTTCACGACCAGCATTTTCAGCGCGACCTATATCGGCCATGAGCTGGAGATCGGCAAGCTGACACCGGTATTTCTGCGTTTCTATCATGCGCTTTATCAGGCGATGATGGCGGCGATGAATCTCGCGCTGGTGTCGAACAATGTCGGCCTGCTCTGGGTGGGCGTGGAAGTCGCGACACTGTCGACGGTGATGATGGTCGGCATCTATCGCACACCGGAAGCAATCGAGGCGGCGTGGAAATATTTCATTCTTGGTTCGGTCGGCATTGCGCTCGCCTTCTTCGGTACGATTCTGATCTATCTCGTGGCACAGCCGGTGATCGGGGAGGGGTTGCCGGCCATGGCCTGGGACCTGCTGCTGCGAAACGGGGCGGCGTTCGATGCCAAGCTGCTCTCGCTCGCCTTCGTGTTTCTGCTGGTCGGCTACGGGACGAAGATCGGTCTTGCTCCGTTTCATGCCTGGCTGCCTGACGCGCATGCCGAGGGCCCGACCCCGATCTCGGCCGTCCTGTCGGGGCTTTTGCTCAACGTCGCGCTCTACGCATTGCTGCGTTTCAAGATGCTGCTCGCGGCTCATCCCGATACCCTCAATGTCGGGGCGATCATGATCGCGCTCGGCCTTATCAGCCTGATCTTCTCGGGCTTCATGCTCTATCGTCGGCGGGACATCAAACGTCTGTTCGCCTATTCGTCGATCGAGCATATGGGGATCATGACGTTTGCATTCGGCATGGGCGGGCCGCTCGCCAATTTCGCGGGCCTGCTGCACATGACCCTGCATTCGCTTATCAAGTCGGCGATTTTTTTCGCGGTCGGCCATATCGCGCAGGTAAAGGGCACGCAGCGCATTTCGCAGATCCGCGGCCTGTCGGTGACTCACCCGGTGCTTGCCGTCGGGCTTGCGCTCGGCGTGATCGCGATTGCCGGGTTGCCGCCGTTCGGCATGTTTCTGAGCGAGTTCATGCTCGTGACGTCGAGCTTTGCGCGCCAGCCCCTGCTTGCGCTGGTGCTGGTGGCGGGGCTGTTGATCGCATTCGGCGCCTTGGTCCTGCGCATGCAGGATGTCCTGTTCGGAGAGCCGAACGGACCGGCAGGCGGCGTGAAAGCCTCCTACATTCCGCTGTTCGTCCATCTGGCGCTGGCGCTCATGGCCGGCCTCTGGTTGCCGGAGCCGATGGTCAACTGGTTTCGCGCGGTTGCCGCGCAGCTCGGGTGACGACGATGGCTGGCGAGTCACTCGGAACGATCCTGCGGACGGCGCACCGGCTTCCGGTCCAGCAGCCATGGCCGCGTTACGAGGTGGATTCTACGCAGTGGCTCGCAATCGGCCAGACGATCGCTGGCGGTGGCGGCGACCTCATCGGTCTCTGGGCCAGCCCCGACAGCGTGCATCTGGCGCTGCGATCGTCGGATTTCGAAACTCCGTGCGTTGTTTCACTTCCGGTGACCGACGGAACATTCCCGTCCATTGGGCGCCTGCATGCGCCGGCGATCCGGCTGGAGCGTGCGATCCGGGATCTCCATGGCTTTACCCCCGAGGATTGCCCCGACTCGCGGCCGTGGCTCGATCACGGATCGTGGGGTGTTTCGGCCCCGCTCGGAGCGTCGCAGGAAGCCCCCCTGCGCGATCCCGCAGCCTATGAATTCCTTCCGGTCAGGGGACGCGGGCTGCATCAGGTGCCCGTCGGGCCGGTTCATGCCGGCATCATCGAGCCCGGACATTTCCGCTTCACCGCCAACGGCGAAACCGTGGTGCGGCTGGAGGAGCGGTTCGGCTACGTTCACAAGGGGATCGGGCGCTTGCTCGCCGGCGCCGGATTTGATCGCGCCGCCCGGATAATCGCCCGGCTTTCGGGCGATTCCACGGTCGCCTACAGCTTCGCTTATGCCCGCGCGCTTGAGGCGGCGCTCGGCGTTTCCGTGCCGCCGCGCGCGCAAATTCTGCGCGGCGTAATGGCCGAGCTGGAGCGCATTGCCAATCATTTCGGCGACATCGGCGCGATCTGCAACGACGCGGCATTCGCGATCGCCCACGCCCATTGCGGCATTTTCCGCGAGCGCATTCTTGCCGTATGTGATCGCACTTTCGGTCATCGCCTGATGATGGATCGCATCGTGCCCGGCGGCGTCACGACCGACATCGCGCCCGCTACCGCCGCCGACATGGTGGCGACGCTCGATGAGATCACCCCGCGTTTTGCCGAGATCGTGCGGCTCTACGACCAGACGCCGTCGCTGCAGGATCGTACCTGCACGACCGGAATTGTCAGCAAGGCACTGGTGGATCGATGGGCCGCCGGCGGTCATGTCGGGCGCGCATCCGGACGCGATTTCGATACGCGGCGCGATTGTTCCTATCCGCCCTATGACTCGGTGCCGTTGACGGTTCCGGTCTTCGAGCGCGGCGACGTCGACGCGCGCGTATGGGTACGCATTCGCGAGGTCGAGGCGAGCATGACGCTGCTGAAGGCATGGCTTGGCGCCTTGCCGCAGGGCCCGGTTTTCGCCGACCTGCCGGAGCGTTCGCAGGCGGCCGAGGGCATTGCGATGATTGAGGCATTCCGTGGCGACCTGCTCGTCTGGCTTCGGATCGCCGACGGCAAGATCGTCTGCGCGCATGCTCGCGACGCTTCGCACTTCCAGTGGCAGCTGCTGGAAGCAGCGATCGAAGGAAATATCGTCGCCGATTTTCCGCTCTGCAACAAATCGTTCAACTGTTCGTATTCGGGGCATGACGGCTGATGCGCACGCTGCTGCTACGTTCGCTGTTCGCAAGGCCGGTGACGATCGGTGCGCCGTCGCCGGAAGACGTTGCGCTTGCAAAGACCGGCGCGGCGCTCGAAGCGCAGGCGCGACGTCTTTACGGTCGCGCGATCACGATCCGCGCAGTCGATGCGGGTTCCTGCAATGCCTGCGAGCTGGAGATTCACGCACTCAACAATGCGGTCTATGACGTCGAACGCTTCGGCATCCGCTTTGCGGCCTCGCCGCGCCATGCCGACGTGCTGCTGGTGACCGGGCCGGTCACGAAAAACATGAAGGTTGCGCTCGAGCGAACATATGCAGCGACGCCCGATCCGAAATGGGTGGTTGCGGTCGGCGACTGCGCGTGCGGACATGGCGTCTTCGCGCAGTCCTATGCCACCGTGGGCTCGGTGGCGGATGTCGTTCCGATCGATCTGCGGATCTCGGGGTGTCCGCCACGGCCGATCGATCTTCTGACCGGATTGCTTGCGCTGCTCGAGCGCGTATCGGCTCCGGCCGCGCGTCAGCGGCCGTGATGGCGGCTCGCCGGCGGCTCGTCGGCGGCCGTGTCGTCCTGTGACCGCCTGCCGTCGATCGGCGTGAGCACCGGCTCGGCGAGCGGTCCCAGAGCGTCACCCGCGGTGCCGATAAAGACGGCCGGGTCGCGCGGCGACTGATCGACGCTGAGCTTGAAAACGTCGAAGCGGTTGTAATAGCCGACCACGTCATGAAACTGCTTCGGCTCGACGCATTGCGCGATATCGATGTTGGCGTAAACGATGCCCTCGTGGTCGCTGAGAACCTCGCTGATCACTTCGCCGGTCGGGTCGAGCACCATCGACACGGCGCGCGGTGTCTGGTCGAGGGTCTCGAGCATCTGGCGGTCGCCGCGCGCTAGCGCGTCGCGCATCGCATTGTCCATGAAACCAGAGGCGACGACGTTGAACACTTTCGCCTCGAAGGCGTGGCTGCCCGCGCGGATTTCGATGGCCCGGCGCAGGTTGTAGCCGCCGGATTGCGAGGATGGGCGCGTTGGCCAGACCGGCGGATAGGACGATACATGCACCTGCTCGCCCTGCGCCATGAGGCTGTAGCGGGCGAGCGGATTGGTGTTTTCGCCGCAGATCAGCATGCCGAGCCGGCCGATCTCCGTCGCTGCTACGCGCAGGCCGCGTCCGTCGCCATTGGCCCAGATCAGCTTTTCGTAGAATGTCGGTACCAGTTTGCGATGATGGGTAAGAATGGAGCCGTCCGAGCCGATGATGAGATTTGAATTCCACAGGCATCCGACGCTGGCGTCGGTTGCTTCCGTGATTCCGAGGGAGACGACGACGCCGTGCCGGCGCGCCGCCATGCGCACCTTGGCCAGTTCGGGGCTGTCGATCTTGACCGCTTGTGCGGCAAGCTGCTTGAAGAAGTCATGCGAATGAATGGGGGCCTGCAACGCCGCCCAGACCGGAAAGCCGGGCACGTAGGATTCAGGGAACGCGACCAGCGAAGCACCGGCGCGCGCGGCTTCGGCGATGAGATCGCAGGCCTTGTCGATCGTGCCGGCGGTATTGAGGAATACGGATGAGGTGTGACAGGCGGCAGCCTTGAAGCTCGGGTAATGTCGTGCGGGCATCGCGCGGGTCCGATTCCGGTTTCGCAGGTTGCCTAGATGTGCCGCGCCGGCGGCTTCGTGCGAACGCTGAAAAACTGCACAGCGCGTTGCACAAAGGTATGCAGGGCTCACACGACCGTAATCGGGACGCAGTGGATGGCGTTGCGGCGACTGTTCTGCGGTTGCACGCCACCGCGACGCCCGTGTGCGCGTGCCATCAGCGTTACCGGTCCCGCGGCTGTCGGCGTCCAGTCGTACCGGAAGCCTTGCCAAGCGCGTCCCGTTGGCTTTTCCAGCGTCGCCGCATGCCAGCGCACGCCGGCGTCGCAACTGATGTCGAGACGGTCCACCCCGCCGTCGGCCCAGGCCCATCCGGTTACGGCACAAATGGTGCCGGCGGTGACCTGCGCATCCGGGGCTGGGGAGACGATTACGGATTCAGGTGCGATCGACCAGACGGGACGTCGCGCACCCGTCGGCCGGCCCGTCTCATCGAGTTCCGGATCGTTGTACCAGCGCGTGGTGAACGGGCTGTCGGCGCGCTCCGTCGCGAGCGTGAGTCGCGTCAGCCATTTGACGCTGTTGGTACCGTAGAAGCCGGGGATGACCAGGCGCGCCGGATAGCCGTGCTCCGGAGGCAGGTCTGCGCCGTTGAGCTCGTAGGCAATCAGCACGTCTTCGTTCAGGCGGGATAACGGGAAGTCCTTCAGGTAGGTGTCGCAGGGTACGTTATCGAAAGCGCCGTAGTCGGCGCCGTAGCCCCAGACAAGGCGCGCAGCCGATTGCGGCTGTGCAAGCGCAAGCACGTCGGCGAGGCGCGCGCCGGTCCAGACGACATTCGAAATCCGGCGCGCGGCGACCTCCGGCTGGAGCGGGCTGCCCGCGCATTGATGCACGGTCTCGACGAAGACTTTCGGAAACGACAACAGACGGCCGTAGTCGATGATCGTCGGACGTTCGACGAGGCCGTCGATTGTCAGGCGCCATGCATCCGTCGTGATGCGTGGGACGCCAAGATGGCAGAGCACGATGACGTCCGACGTCGCGGTCCGGCGGCTCGCCAGTTGATGCGGCAGCAGCGGGATGCGGCGGAAAAATCCGGCGGGATCAAGAACGGCGGCGGCGGGTGCTTCGCTCGTATCGTCATGCGGTCGGGAGGCCGGATTTTTGTCTGTCGCGGACATGATGCTCATAGCTCGCCACGGGCGAGATAATACACGGCAAGTGCGGGGGCGTTCGGAAACGGCCCATTGGATAACAACAATTGCATGGTATCGTTGCTGCCGGGAACCGGAAAACCTGCAACATGACGTGCGGGTTTGCCGCAATCCGGATGCGGTGGCCTTATCGCAGCAGGCGCGCGGTTGCCGGCTCTTCTGCCGGACGGGCGCCGGTCGGCGCGTTCTCAGTATGCGTGCGGCCGAGCCGGGGTATTTTGCGGTGGCGGCGCTCGGTGGCAGCCCTGATCGTGGCTTGCCGTTGCGCGCAAAAGCTGTCGATGGCGTCCGTCGCCGCAAGCGCCATCGTGTTCTGTCGTTCCTGGGTCGTCAGCACCAACTCCTCGTCGCGATTGACGATCATGCCGGCTTCGAACAGTACGGCGGGCATCTGCGCCGTACGCAGGACGAAGATCTTGTCGAAGCGATAGACGCCTGCCTGCTTGTCCAGGAGCTCGCGCTGGCGGCCTCCCATGAAGCGCTCCGTATAATGAGGCGTGTAGCTCAGGTCGCGCGCCTTCAATTCCGCGCCCAGCAGGCTCGCAAACTGCAGGCTGTCTTTCGCGCGGCTGTTCTCGAATGAAACGAAAATCGAGTGTCCGCGAAACCGGTCGCTGAAGCGCGTTGGATTGCCGCCGCTGAACCAGGGCTCCAGAAAGCGCTCCGGCACCGAATCGTGATGGATCGACACAAGCAGATCGGCGGGGACGGCGTTGGCGCGCCGCATGCGCGAGATCAGGGACGGGATGGCGACGCCTTCGGAAACCAGAACGACCGTCTGCGTAAAGCCCGCGTCCTTCAGGCTTCGTTCGATCTCGCGGGTCAGCCGCAGATTGAATTCGTATTCGGTGACGCCGCGCGCGCTCCGCGCGCCCGGATCCTCGGCGCTGTGTCCGACGTCCAGCAACACCCGAAAGGCTGCCCGCTCGCAGCGCGGCTTCGGTTTGGGGAGCGTGTCGCGGTCGCTGGCCGGCAATTGCGCAAGTGGCATCGCCGCGAACGCGGTGGCGAGCACAATCGCCAGGGGCAGTCCGGGGCGGGGCCAGCGCATGATTGAATGATAGCGCAGCAGCCCCACGCAGAAAACCGCTCTCAAATCATCAAGGCTGTATGGAGGCCGGTCGGGGGTTTCCCTCCGGTCGCGGCGCCAGGAAATCCAGAATCACCTCGACGATATGCTGGCCGCGCGCGGAAAGCTGCTCCGGGTCGGTGAGATCGCGACTGAAAATGATGGAGAGGGTGTAGCGGTTTGAAAGATAGAAAAATCCAAGTGCGGCGATCGAGATATAGAGCTCGACCGGGTCGACGCCGGGACGGAAAATCTTCTGGTTGGCGCCACGTTTAAGAAGATCGGAAATCATTCCGATCAGCGGTGAATGCAATTCGCGAATGCGACGGGAATTCTTCAGATAGCGGGCACGATTGAAATTCTCGGTCGCCAGCAGGCTGAGAAATTCCGGATGGTCGATGAAATAATGCCAGGTGAATTCGATCAGCTCACGCATGCCGTCGGTCGGGTTGCGGTCGGTCAGGTTCAGGCCGATTTCGGCGGTGCGGATCGCGGTATAGATTTCCTCGAGAACGGAGATATAGAGGCGCTCCTTGTCGCCGAAATAATAGTAGATCATGCGCTTGTTCACGCGCGCACGCTTGGCGATCCGGTCGATCCGGGCGCCGCTCAGGCCTTTCGAGGTAAATTCGGCAATCGCAGCATTGAGGATCGCCGCGCGCGTCCGCTCGGGATTGCGCGGGGCGGATGCGCGACGGGGCGGGGCGGATTTGCTCGGTCGGGCATCCATCGACGTGGCTCCAGGCCCTTCCTCCTAACCCCATAGTGAATGACGGCACAAGAGGCCCCCGGCTGGAGGCGAACTCCAGCCGGCTCAAGCGAGGATGGTCGATGATTGCCGGCCGCCTGCCTCCGGGCCACCGGTCGGCAGGCGGCGGCGTCTGTTACTTCTTCTTGCCGGAAGCGTCGAACTGCTTGAGGTACGCGATGAGATCCTGTGTGCGCTTCTCGTCTTTGAGGCCCGCATAGACCATCTTCGTTCCGGGGATCTTGGCGCGGGGGTCGCGGATATATTCGGCGAACACGGCCTCGTCCCAGGTGATGCCGGAATTCTTGTTTGCCTCGCTGTAATTGTAGCCTCCCACCGTCCCCGATTTGCGGCCGAACAAACCGTTGAGGACCGGACCCACGACGTTCTTTGCGGTCTCGCCCACCTGATGGCAGGGGCGGCAGACGGCAAAGACCTTTTCTCCGGCGGCGGCATCTTGCGCCTGTGCCTGGGCGGCGAATGCAGTGACGGCAATGGCGGCGATCAGCAGTGTCTTCATAGCTTCCTCGGGACGTGGTGGGGTTAAAGGGGAATGTAACGGTCGGTGGTGCCGCGGCGTTCCATGCCGTCACGGCGCGGCCGTGTATCGCAGGAGCGATGCCGGGCTGCCCGGCGGGAGGGGAGCCGCTTGGGCGACGATCTGCGGGGGGCGATGGCCCGGCCGCAATATCGATCGCTGGCGGGCTGTCGTGCCCGGTGCGCCGGCAGGGTCGGGATATTGGTCAAAAGGTCACAGTCGGTCATCGGTCGCCCGGCGATATCGTCAGCCGCATCGCTATCAGAGCCGGGGTTTGGCCCCAAGCCGGGGTGCCGGTCAAGCCCGGTCGGCTATTCGGCTTCCCTTGCCCATCGGCTCTATTCTGGCCGTTTTCGGATAGTGGCAGGATGGGTGGCGGCATATTGCAGCGCATGCGCATGTTTGATCGGCGGTTATCCGGCAGTGCAGCAATCGGAGCGCAATAATCTTTTCTCATCGGCGGACGGCGCGTGATCGCCGTTTCAACGAAAAGGCGCAACGTAAAAGCCGCTTCTTATTTCTCCATCGGCATTGACCGCCGCGGATAAGTCTGGCGAAGTCGTCCAACCCGATGCCGACGATGCCGCGGGATTTGGCGAGCAGGTTGCGCTGCAATGCCAAAGTGTCGCGAAGCGCACGCGCAATTCCAACTCCGCGTGACTTCAATGTCGCGATATAATAAACTTCATCTGTAGAAATGATCTCTACAGAAGTCTGGTGCCCTTTCCTAGGCCGAGAGGCTTCATGTCAAAATTCAACACCCAAAACAGAGTTCCGTGTGGTCTCAGCCCGTCGATTGCGACGATGCTGGGTTTCGCCCTGACTTTGATCGCAGTGCAGCCCGTCGCCGCACAATCACCCTCCGATATCACGACGCTCGCCGGTTCCTGTGCCAATTGTCACGGCACCGACGGCCGCTCGCCCGGCCCGATCGTCTCGATCGCCGGCCGGCCCGAGACGTTGCTCCTTTCGCAGCTCAAGGCGTTTAAATCCGATACGCCGCCTCCGGGGACTACGATCATGAACCGGATTGCGAAAGGCTATACGGACGAGCAGATTGGTGCGCTCGCCAAGCATTTCGCGGCGATCAGTGCAAACGAACCGACGAAGAAGAGGCGCAAGTGACCAGCGCAGAGACAAAGTTTTCGCGGCGGCAAGCCCTTGCGATGCTCGGCGGGGTGGGCGCGACTGCATTCTCGTTTTCCACGCCGGCGATCGCGCAGCGATCCGCGGGCCGCGTCGTCGTGGTCGGCGGCGGCTTCGGCGGTGCGACCGCTGCCCGTTATCTCAAGCGCGGCAATCCAAATCTCAACGTGACGCTGCTCGATCCGGCGCGGCGTTTCTATACCTGTCCGTTCACCAACCTGCATTTCGGCGGGCTACGCACCTTCGAGCAGCAGGGCCACGGCTTCGACGATCTGCGCCGCATCGGCGTCCAGATCGTACATGAGCGGGCGAACGACGTGGACGCCAAGGGCAAGACAGTGACGCTCTCCGGCGGCAGGAAGCTTCCTTATGACCGGCTGGTTCTGTCGCCCGGCATCGACTTCCGTTGGGGTGCGCTCGAAGGTTACGACCAGGCTGCAGCGGAGCTCGCCCCGCACGCCTGGCAGGCCGGACCTCAGACGGTGCTGCTCAAGAAGCAGCTTGAAGCGATGGAGGACGGCGGCCTGTTCATCCTGGTCGCGCCGGACAATCCCTTCCGTTGTCCGCCCGGACCGTATGAACGTGCCAGCATGGTCGCGCACTATCTCAAGACGCGGAAGCCGAAATCGAAGCTCCTGATTCTCGACGCCAAGGATAATTTCTCCAAGCAGGGCCTGTTTCAGGACGGTTGGAAGAAGTTCTACGCCGACATCATCGAATGGGTGCCGCGCTCCAAGGACGGCAAGGTGGCGAAGGTCGATGCGAAGGCGCGCGAGGTTGAGACGGAGTTCGGCAAGAAGCACAAGGCTGCGGTGCTCAACGTCGTGCCGCCGCAGAAAGCCGGCTTCATCGCCGAGCGTGCCGGCGTGACCAACGCAGGCGGCTGGGTGCCGGTGAAGCCGCAAACGTTCGAATCTGCGCAGGTCGCCGATGTCTATGTGGTCGGCGACGCCACGATTGCGGCGCCGATGCCGAAGTCCGGCTTCTGCGCCAATGCGCAGGGCAAGGTTGCTGCGGCCGCGATTGTCGCCTCTCTGGCAGGCCGCGAAGCGCCGCGGGCGTCCTGGGCCAACACCTGCTACAGCCTGATCGCGCCCAATTACGGCATCTCGGTCGCAGGCGTCTACGAGGTGGCGGACGGCAAGATCGTCGAGATCAAAGGCGGCGGTGTCAGCCCGCGCGAAGCCTCCGACGAGTTCCGCAAGCTAGAGGCCGAATATGGCGTCGGCTGGTACAATGCGATCACGCAAGACACGTGGGGTTCGAAGCCTGCGTAAGCCTTTTCTGCTCTTGCATGCGATTTTGGAACGGCGGGCATCGGACCCGCCGTTCTTCTTTTATGCGGTTATGTCAGATCGATCTGTCGTCCGCCGACTTTGACGCAGCGGACCACGCGCATCATTCCACTTTAGGGCTTTTCCCGGTCTCCGGCGTGACGTCGATGATCTGCGCCCGTCCGGTGATCTTCGCCTCATCGGGCACGCAATTCGTCATGCAGGGTGTCTTGCGCCAGAATTCCTTTTCCGTGCTCTCGCGGTCGTCGTCGATGAAATTGGGCTGGTTGGGAAGCCTGATCGACATGAAATTGCGTTCGTTCAGTTCAAAGCGCTCGTCCCTGATTACGTCGTTCAGGTAAAGGACATAGGCGGTGATGGCGTAAAGCTCGTTGTTGGTCAGCGACTGGGCTGCCCCGAAAGGCATGGCGCGCCGGATATAATCGATGAGCGTTGACGCGTAGGGCCAGTAGGACCCCACCGACCTGACCGGATCGTGACCCTTGAGAGTGCCGTTGCCGCCGCTCAGGATCGGCCAGCGACCGGCGCTTTCGCCGAACTCGCCGTGGCAGGACGCGCAGCGCTCCACATAAAGCGGCTCGCCCTGCTTGACCGTGCCCTTGCCGACCGGGAGACCGCGCCCGTCCGGGCGGACGCTGATGTTCCAACCTTCGATCTCCTTCGCCGTGGCCTCCCGGCCGATGCCGGTTTTCTTTGCGGCCGGCGGCGCAGCCTTTTTCCCGTCCTGCCGCGGAGCGGAAAATCCGTGTTCCGTCGTCAGCACAAGCAAGGCTGCGAACGAGAGAGCAAGCGCCTTAAGACACTTCGACATTCTCGACCTCGCCGTTCTTGTGCACGTGCCAGGTCTGCACGCCGTTATTGTGGTAAACTGAGTTGACGCCGCGAAGCTTGCGCAGTTCGTTCTTTGTCGGCTGCACGTATCCGGTCTCGTCGATCGCGCGCGATTGCAGCAGCAATTCGCGGCCGTCCCAGTCGAACTCGTAATAGAACCGCGTCAGCGCCTTGTCCCAGGCCGGACCGTCGATACGCGCGGGCCGCCAGTTGCGCCCGCCGTCGAGCGAGACGTCGACGCGGGATATCTTGCCGCGGCCGGACCAGGCGATCCCGGACAGGATTGTGAAGCCGGACTTGTGCCGCAGCGGTGCCTGCGGGCTCGGATTGGTGATGACCGATTTGGCGTCCATCACGAACGTGAAACGCCGCGCAATCCCATTCTCCAGGAGGTCGGTATATTTCGAGGTTTCCTCGCGGTGATGCCAGGGCTGATCGCCGACCTCGATGCGGCGCAGCCATTTGACCCACATATTGGCTTCCCAACCCGGCAGCACGACGCGCGCCGGATAGCCGTGCTCGGGGTAGAGCATTTCCCCGTTCATGCGATAGGCGATCAGCGCATCGTCAAGCGCTTTCTGCAGCGGCAGGGAGCGCGTCATGGCGGCGGCGTCGCCGCCTTCGAGCAGCAGCCACTTCGCTTTCGGCTTGAGGCCGGCTTCGTCGAGCAGAGTCTTGAGTGTGACGCCGGTATACATGACGCAATGAACCATGCCGTGCGTATACTGGCAGCCGTTGAGCTGTGCGCCGCGCCATTCCATTCCCGAATTTGCAGCACATTCGCAGAAGTGGATGCGGTTGACCCGCGGGAAGCGCTTGAGGTCGTCGAGCGTGAAGATCAGCGGCTTGTCGACCAGTCCATGGATGATCAGCCGGTAATCGGCGGGGTCGATCTCGGCGATGCCGGAATGATGGCGCTCGAAGCCAAGACCGTTGGGCGTAATGACGCCATCCAGCTCGTGCAGGGGCGTGAAGCTGACGGAGCTCTCGCGCGAGGCCGTCAGCCACTCCACGTCGCGCCGGATCACATGGGCTTCGTGCTTCGACGGCTTGCCGTAGGCGCGCACGGCGACGCCGTCTCCGAGGTTGCGCGTCCAGTCCGGAACGTTGGGCGGCTGGTTCGCCGGATTACCGGCGTCGGCAAGGGCGGACCGGCCGAGCGCGGCAGCGCCACCGGCCGCGAGAGCGGCGCGCAGCACGGTGCGGCGCGATGCGGCGGGTTTGTCCTTGTGACGATCCGTCCCGGCCATGTCGTCCGCTCCCTGAAACTGTCTTTGGTTCCGGCGGGAAAATTATGCAAAAAATTGCATGTGTTGGCAAAAATTTTTTTACTTCTGCAGAACGCGGATGCGGGACGTCGGCGAGGCCGTCACGACGCGCTTTTTCTCGATATGCCGCATCACAACATCCCAGACCGGAGGTCCTTCCGTGCCTTCGTTGACGCTGGCCCAGCCGGTCACGAGATAATCGCGCGCCGGCTCGAGCGGCTTGCCGGTGCGCGTCACCATCAGGTCGGAAAGCCGGCTGCCGATCGGCTTGTCGACATCGATCGTGTACGACATGCCGCCGACCCGGACCATGTCGCCCCCCTGTTGATAATAGGGGTCGGGGTTGAAGAGGTTGTCGGCGACGTCTTCCAGGATTTCCTTCAGGCGCGCGCCGCTCATGGTCATGCGGTAGGTGGCCGGGTAGGTAATGGCGGTGGCGTTGTAGATATCCTCGCGCGTGATGCCCTGCCCGGGCAGGAGCGAGGTTCCCCAGCGGAACCCCGGCGACAATGCAATCTCGGCATCGCGTTCCGACAATAGGGCGTCGCAGATGATGTCGTCGAGCGTGCCGTTGAAATTGCCGCGCCGATAGAGAAGCGATTCGGTCTTCCCGATTGTCTCGCCGAGCATCGCTTCGTGGGGCGCGCGTATCCTGCTGACCGTGGCCGCCATCTCCGCGTCGGCGGGGATTATGTCCGAGAAAACCGGAATAAGCTTGAAACGATAACCTTTGACCTGTCTGTCGCGGATATCGAGATCGAGGCGCGACACGAACTTGCCGTGACACCCGGAGGCGATCAGCAGGGTCTTGCCGACCTTGACCGCCTCCGGCAGCGCGTCGTGGGTATGCGCGGTCAGGATCACGTCGATCCCCGAAACGCGCGATGCGAGCTTGCGGTCGACGTCGAAGCCGTTATGCGACAGCAGCACCACGAGGTCCGCGCCGCCGTTGCGTGCCTTCGTCACGTTGGCGCGCAATTCGTCCTCGCGAATGCCGAACGACCAGTTCGGGATCATCCATCGCGGATTGGCGATCGGTGTGTAGGGGAACGCCTGGCCGATGACCGCGATCCGCACGCCGCCGCGATCGAAGGTGCTCATCGCCTCGAACGCCGGCTCGTTCCATTCCGTGTCGCGAATATTCTGGGCGAGGAACTTGAAACCGAGCTTCTCGATCAGTTCCTTGACCCGCTCGGCGCCGAGCGTGAATTCCCAATGGCCGGTCATGGCGTCCGGTTTCAGCAAGGCCAGGCAATCGACCATGTCCTGACCCTTGGTGATCAAGGACGTGTAGCTGTTCTGCCAGGTGTCGCCGCCGTCAAGGAGCAGCACCCGGTCGCCGCGTTCCGCCCGCACCGCCTTGACGATGGTCGCGATCCGGTCGAGGCCGCCCAGGCGGCCATAGCTCTTCGCCAGGGCGGCGAAGTCCTCCGACGACAGGGCATAGGCGGACGGGGAACCTGGAGCGATCCTGTAATGATCGAGCAGCACACGCCCGGAAATATGCGGCACCAGCCCTTTGGCGTCGCCGACGCCGATATTGATCGCGGGCTCGCGGAACAGGAGCGGCCGGAGCTGGCCGTGCAGGTCGGCGATGTGCAGGAGCGTGACGTTGCCGGTCGCCTCGAAGCGCAGGAGTTCGGCCTGCGTCAGCCGCTGTTGCGCGAAGGCCTGCGACCAGCCGCCCGGCACAAATGCCGCGGTCGCGGCGGCAACCTGCAGGAAGTCACGTCTGGATAACATTCAGCCCCTCCACAAAATCCATGCGGACTTGCGGAATTGATCCTTATCTTTGCAAAGCGTGGGCGTCGGCCGGCGCGGTGCACTCAGATGACCGTGATGTTGTCCTCGCCGACGATTTTCGTGCCGTCGTCGTCGACCCAGGTGAGCACGACCGGCCCCGATTCCTGCGCCTTGAACTTGAACTGGATATAGGGATTGGCCGAGACCGCCGGTTCGAAATCCGCCGAAAACACTTCCTTGCCGTTCACCGTGCAGGTGAACTTGTTCAGTATCTTGCGCGGGATGGTCTTGCCGTCGCGATCCTTGCGCTGGCCGCTTTCCATGATGTGCTGGACCAGCGCCTTCACCTCGACGAGCTCGCCTTTCTTGGCTTCTTTCTTGTCCAGCTTGATCCGGGGTTTCACCGACATTGAATGCTCTCCTGAAATCTGGTCAGCCGCCGCAGCCGCCGATCGTGACCTTCACGGCCTTCGTCGCCGTAAAGAAGCTGCCATCGTTCATCTTGGCGACGGCAATGATGTTCTGGGAGGTGGCGAGCCGAATGCGCGTGTTCGCCTCGGCAACGCCGCTAGCCGGCGAGAAATGGAAGACTGCGACGCCGGCGCGCGGATTGCCGTCGGTCACGACCAGCACGTCGGAGACGTAGGACTCCGTCGTCATCGGGCTTTCGACGGCCACGGTCATGGGAACCGTATTTCCGTTTTCCGCGATCTCGGGCAGGTCGAGCTTCACCTTGCCGGTCGTCGGCGTCTTGCCGCCGGTGAATTTGGCAATGACTTCCTCGACGTCGTTCTTGGCGTGGGCCGGGCCGCCCGGAATGCCGAGCGCCGCGATGGCGGCGACACCTGCTCCCCACGTCAGCACCTGGCGGCGATCGAAGCTTCGCTTCATGTTAAAACCTCCTGAAGCCGTACGACGGCGATCCAACCCGTTTGCAGCGGAAAGCGCAATAAAAATAGGTGAGGACACGGTGGTTTGACCAGCCCTCGCCCCATTGCCGTCTTGTCGCAACCGATTGTTGCTGCGCTTCCCCGCCCGCGTGGACCGCGAGACATATTCGTATCTTTGTATTTGTTTAGTCGATATTCCCGTTACGCGCAACGCATATCGCTGGCCCGAATTTGGTCTTCCCATCCGCCCGCGGGCATGTATTGTTTTGTCGCGCTCAAATGTTTCCTGCTTCTGTATGCATCGCATGATTGAGCGTCACGCCGCAGATGCTTCCAAGAAGCGGCGAGCAAGAAGAATAATTTTGTTCAGGGGAGGACGGGCCGGTGAAGAATTTCCTTCAAACTGCCTTTGCAGCGCTCTGTGCCGTCGCCGCAGTGACGGCCGCGCCTGCGCAGGACGCCGACACTGAGAAAGGGATCGAACGCTATCGGCAGATGCTGAAAGAGGATCCCTGGAGCAATCCGGGCCTGCTTGATGCCGATCGCGGCGAGGCATTGTGGAAAACCACACGCGGCCCGAAGAACGTTTCATTGGAAACCTGTGATCTCGGCAAGGGCGCCGGCAAGGTCGACGGCGTCTTTGCGGAACTGCCGCGTTTCTTCGCCGGTGCGAACCAAGTCATGGATCTGGAGACGCGGATTCTGTGGTGCATGGAGAAAATCCAGGGGTTCAATCGCGCCGACCTGATCAAGCGCCCGCATCCCGGCGGCGGTCAGCCGGTGAAGGAACTCGGCGCGATGGCGACCTATGTCGCCAGCAAGTCGAGCGGGATGAAGTACGCAGCCAGGCTCGACAAGCCGCAGGAAAAGGCGATGGTCGCGCTCGGCGATGAGCTCTTCCATCGCCGTTCCGGGCCGTTCGATTTTTCCTGCGCGACCTGCCATGCCGCCGAAGGTCTGCGCATCCGCCTGCAGGGTCTGCCGTATCTTGAAAGCCCGTCGGAGGCCAAGAAGGTCATCGGCGAATGGCCGGCCTACCGCGTGTCGTCGACCCACGTGATGACCATGCAGCACCGGCTTTACGACTGTTACTGGCAGATGCGCATGCCGGAGCTTCAGTTCGGCTCGGATGCTAGCGTTGCGCTGATCGCCTATCTCACCAAGAACGCCGAGGGCGGCGAGATTTCCGCCCCCGCGCTCAAGCGCTGAGGAGAGGGCTGCCATGAAGAAGCTTCTTGCACTGTCCGGGGCGGCGCTCCTCAGCGTGGTCGCCGCCGCCTATGCCCAGCAGAAAGCGGCCGTCGATCCGGCAAAGGTCGATGCGACCGTGAATGCCGCGTTTCCGGCCGCGCCGTCCGACTGGGCGCCGCGGCTCACACCGGACGAAACAATGCGGCAATGCTCGCAGACCCGCAACAAGCCGGACAAGAAAACCGCCGACGCGATCGAAAAGCGGGAAAAGGCGGCAATCGAGTATCCGGCCGACGGCAATTTCATCGGCGACTGGAAAAAGGGCGAGGCGCTGGCGCAGAACGGCTACGGATTGCGCTTCTCGGACTATCCTCCGAGGCGCACGACCGGCGGTAATTGCTATGCCTGCCATCAATTGACCAAGAAGGAGGTCAGCTACGGAACGCTCGGACCGAGCCTCTTGGAATATGGCAAGCTGCGCGACTACAAGCCGGCAGCGGTCAAGGCGGCGTACGAGAAAATCTACAATTCGCACGCCGCGCTTGCGTGCTCCAACATGCCGCGTTTCGGCGCGAACAAGATCCTGACCATCGACCAGATCAAGGACGCCGTCGCATTGCTGATGAGTCCCGACAGTCCGGTCAACAAGGGACAATAGCGGGCGCGGTGTCGAAGCGAGAGGCGGAGCCGGAGAGCTTTGTCATGAGCAGGACCACGCGGCGCGCTTTCATCGGTGCGATGGCGCTTTCTGGCGCCTCGCTGGCGGCGGCCCGGGCCGCGGGGCCCGACGTTCTCGATGTGACGTCGGTCAGGAAAGAAACGGACATCGCCTGCGTCTATCACTGCGATTTCGGCGATCCGGCGCGCTTCTCGCAGATGCTGACCAACATCAACAACCATCTGTCGGTCTACGAATTCGATCCCTTGCGCATCAAGATCGTCATCGTTGCGCATGGCGCCGGTCTGAAATTCTTCCTCGACGATCTCGGGGGCACGGTCTGGGACAAGGAGAAGCTCGACGAAGATCTGTTCAAGCGCTTTGTCGGGCTGACCAAGTTCGAGGTCGAGGCCTATCTGTGCCGGATCACCTTCACGCGCCAGAAGATCGACCCGGCGCGGGCGCGGCAGAACAAGTTCATCCGGCTGGTGCCGTCCGGCGTCGCGACGGTCGCCGAGCTGCAGGGCAAAGGTTTTGCCTATATCAAGGTCGGCTGATTGCGGTCAGCTATTCGCGCGCAGGAAGTCGCGCAAGCTTCCTTTTTCGTAGGCGCGTTCGGCGACGAACCGGAACATTGCCAGGAAGTGCCTGGGCTCGAGATAGCCCTGGGCGCGGGTCACTTCGCGGTCGCGCGGCTTGCGTCCGGCCAGCCCGTCGGCGGTTTCCGGGAAGAACTGGAAGGTCGGGGTGAAGCGCACACCGTATTTCTCGGCCAGCCGTTTCTCCGGGAGTCTTTCGCCGTCGAAATCGGTCACCTCGCGGTCGCCGATAATGTTGAGCTGCAACACGTCGAAGCGCGTCTTGATGTAATTTTCGATTTCCGGCTGGGCGAAATTGACCAGATGGGTTTCCTTGCAATAGGGGCATCCGCGCAATTCCCACATCACGGCAAATCGCTTTTTGGCGCTTGTCGCGGCGGCAAGGTCGTCGGGCAGTTCGAGCAGGCTCTCGAGAAACCAGGGCTGCCGGTAGAGCCCGTCTTCCGTCATGATGGCATCGGTCTTGCCGGGGCGCGCAATCCCGATGGCAAAGGCGGCGCCCAGTCCGGCAAGAATCGTGCGGCGCGAGACCATCGCGGGCTCCTCAAATGCCAAATATTGCAAGTGTCGGACGTGCGAACATATAACGTCGGTCACCGAAACCGGCAAGCAATACGGGGCAGGGAAAATTGAAACTTCGAGGTCTGATCGTGGCGGGTGTGCTCGGAGCGATGCTGGTAGGCGTCGCCGCCGCTCAATTGCCACCGTCGGCGGCCGATCTCGTGCAAAATCTCCAGAAGTACCGCCGCACGGTGCTGGCCTATCTGCGTACGGAGAATGCCGATCTTGCGCTGATCGAGCTGGAACGTCTTGAATTGACCTGGACCGCCGACGTGCAGCGCGCCGGCAGCGCGATCGGGCAGGATGCGGCGCTTGCCGCGGCTGTTATCGAAACGCAGCGCACCATCCGCAACGCGCGCGCCGCGGGCGAACGGGGAGATTTCGCCGCCGCGCGATCCCTGATGGACGACGTCGACAAGCCGATCAGACAATGGCGCCGCCGGCAGGGCATCCGCTCGCTGTCGGACTGCATTGCCGAAGCCGGCGACGTTTATGAGCGTCTCGACGTGCATCGCACGTCTGCGCCGGACCTTGCGCGCGAGGATGTCCGTACGTCTGTTGGCGCGCAGGCCGAGGCGGCGGCGCAGGCATTCCTTCGCTGCAACGAGGAGGCGGATGCGGCGACGCGGGCGAACGAAGAGTTCCGCCGGCTGATCGACGGCATGACTGGAAGCCTTCGTCAGGTTCCCGAAGCGTTGCAGCGCAGGGATGGAGCCCATCTGCACCGGCTCCTCATCGAGCAGCGCTCGTTCGAGCGGCTGTTGTCGATGCGCTTCGGCTGATCAGCCGATACGGCCGAGGATCGGAAACGTATCGAGCAGCCAGTTCCCGACCGCAGGCATGAGGCCGAAGAAAATGACGATCCCGGTCGCGATCAAGGCAGGGCCGGTCACTTTTTCGATGGCCGGAATCAGGTGACGGAACCGGCTGAGCCATCGCACGAACGCGCCGGTGAACGCAGCCGCGACCAGGAAGGGAATGCCGATCCCGGCGGCATAGGCGGACAGGAGGGCCACGCCTTCGCCGACGCTGTCGCCGGTGCCGGCAATCAGCAGGATCGAGGCGAGGACCGGGCCGACGCACGGCGTCCATCCAAATCCGAATGCTAGGCCGACGACGAAGGCGCTCAGCAATCCGGCCGGCCGCGTGGCAGCGTCCGCGCGGGCTTCGCGCATCAGCACGGGCAGGCGCAGGACGCCCGAGAGGTGAAGGCCGAATAGGACGATCAGCCCGCCCGAAATACGCGACAGCAGCGTCAGATGCTCGGACACGAGCCGGCCGAGCCAGGACGCGCTGGCGCCGAGGGCGACGAAGACGGTTGCGAATCCGATCACGAAGACACAGGCTCGCGGCAGCGTCCGCGTCCACAGCCTCGCAGGCGGTCCCGCGGTCAGGGTCTCGATCGAACTGCCGGTCAGAAAACACAGATATGCGGGGACCAGCGGCAGAATGCAGGGCGAGAGGAACGAGAGCAGGCCGGCCCCGAAGCTCGCGAAAAGTCCGATCTCCAGCATGTCCGCGTCTCGCTCACATATTCGTGGATTGATATATTAGACTGCCATAGGCACCGCAAACCGGCCGCGTATCATGATCCGCCTCGTCGTTCTCCTGCTTGCCGCCTGCCTGACATCGACCGCTGCGGCAGCCGCCGAGCTCGTCATGTACCGTAGCCCCGGCTGTCCCTATTGCCGGGCCTGGGATCGCGCGATCGCGCCGATCTATCCGAAGACCGATATCGGACGAAAATTGCCGCTGCGGCAGGTCGATGTCGGCCGTCCCGGCGACGCCTCGGTTGCGCTGAAAAGCCCGGTGCGCTTCACGCCGACGTTCGTGCTGGTCGACAAAGGCCGTGAACTGGGCCGCATCGAAGGCTATGCAGGAGAAGATTTCTTCTGGGGATTGCTGGAGAGATTATTGCTCCATCACGGCATTTAAACTTGGAACAACATTTTGGGCTCCGTGCGCTAAATATTCGTCGTCCTGAATGATTTGGAGCGGCTCGCATGAGCTCCGGAGCAACCGCGCTGCGGCGTCCGAAAAAGGCCAGTTCTGATAAGGCCAGTTCTGATATCGACGAGTTCCTCGACAATGCCCATGAGGCGAGCGAATTCCTCAAGGCGTTGTCGCATGAGGCGCGGCTCGTCATCCTGTGCCTGCTTGCCGAAGGTGAGAAATCGGTGACCGAGATCGAGCAGATTCTCGGCCTGCGCCAGCCCGCCGTATCGCAACAGCTTGCGCGCCTGCGCGCGGACGATCTCGTCGAGACCCGGCGGGACGGAAAGAACATCTATTACTCGCTGGCCCGCCCGGAAATCCGGCAGGTGATCGAGGCGCTCCACGATGCCTTTTGCGGGTCCCGCCGCCGGCGCTGAGCGTGCGGGCCAAACCGGATGCTGACCATGTTCGACGATATTCCTCTCTTCCTCGTGCGCCTGCTGCTGGGCTTCGGCCTCGGCATCGCCGTCGGGTTTGTGTCGCGGCGCGGGCGCTTCTGCACGCTCGGGGCGGTCGAGGACGCGGTCTATGCCGGCGACACGCGTCGGCTGCGGAGCTGGATCGTCGCCATCGGAATTGCGATCGCCGGCGTGCATGCGCTGGAACTGACCGCCGGGCTCGATCTCACCCGCTCGATCTATCTCGGCGCACGCCTCGAATGGGGCGCGCTGATCCTCGGCGGTTTTCTGTTCGGCCTCGGCATGGCGCTGAACGGCACCTGCGGCCTGGGCTCGCTGCGCCAGCTCGGCGGCGGCGATCTGCGCGCGTTTGTCACTTTTCTCGTTATCGGCATCACCGCGATGATGACCATGCGGGGATTGACCGGCGTGGTGCGCGTCGCGGTCACCGAGCCGCTGACGCTGCAACTGCCGCAAGGCTTCTCGCAACGCCTGCCGGAGATCGCGGGCTTCGGTGGCGCAACGGCGTCGGTTCTGGCGATCGCACTCGGCCTCGCGGTCGCGTTTGCGGCCTTTGGTCCGGCCGGACTGCGCACGCATTACCGGTTTGCCCTGACCGGCGCACTGGTCGGTATCCTGATCGTTGGCGGCTGGTGGGCGACGGGCGTTGCCGGTTTCGACTCGTTCGATACCCGGCGCATCGAATCGTTCACTTTCGTCGGCCCGCTCGGCGAGACGCTTTACTACGCCATGCTGTCGACGGCGCTGCAGCCCGATTTTCCGGTCGGAGCGGTGGTCGGCGTCGTGATAGGCGCCTTCATTGCCGCTTGGACGGACGGCAGCTTCAAGTGGCAGGTGTCCGCGGATGCCACCGATCTCAAGCGTCGTATCCTCGGCGCGGGTCTGATGGGTTTCGGGGGGGTGACGGCTTTGGGCTGCTCGATCGGGCAGGGCGTCACCGGATTGTCCACCCTGTCGATCGGCTCCGCGATCGCGACGGTTGCGATCGTGGCCGGCGCGCGCTTCGGGCTCTATCTGCTGATCGAGCGCCGCCGTGGGCAACCGGCCGCGCGCCGGGCCGCTGCCGCGCCCGCCAAGGCCGCTCTCGTTCGCGACCGGATCAGCTGCACGGAGCCCTGATGGCCGGCCGGCCGCGCCGCTTGACCTGAACCGCACCGGCGATCCAATGTAAATTCGAAACGCGGCATATGTCGCGCCGGAAAGCTTTAGTGTCCAGGTGTTCAGTCAGGCGGAAACGGTCTTGATGGTATTCCGAACCGTCCGGCTCATGGTCGTGCTTTGTCCGCTGATCATTGCGGGCGCCTGCAATCGCTATATCGAGGGTCACTATCCGCAAGGCACCGTTCAGGGCGAGGCCAACGTCCCGCCCGCGAACTATCGGGCCGATACCGTCGCGTTCCTGCGCACCTATCTCAACGATCCGCGCGGCATACGCGATGCCGCCATAACGGAGCCCGTCCTGCGCGATGTCGGACGCGCCAAGCGCTACGCCCTGTGCGTGCGCTTCAACGCCCGCAAGACCACCGGCGGCTACGAGGGCAGCAAGGAGCGGCTGATCGTATTTCTCGCCGGCAAGCTCGACACCATGATCGATGCCAGACGCGACGATTGCTCCGGCATGACCTATCAGCCGTTCCCGGAACTCGAGCGGCTCTGACGCGCCGGCTGCGTCAGGCGACGAAAATTCGCATCGCCGAGGCGACCGCGAGCGCGCCGGCAAACGTCATCAGGATGCGGTTGAACAAGTCGTCGTCGCCGTCGTCGCCCTTGCGGTCGGCGTTGCCGATGTCGCGCGCCGCGACACGCGCGCTCTGGTCGACTGCAAGATCCACCTCGTTGATCTCGTGCGGATCGACGATGCGGATGTCGTCCGCCGCCAGGTCGAGATCGCTGAGCTCGGTTTCCGAGACGATTGCGACCGGTGCCGTCGCGACGTCGAGATAGGAAGGCGGCACCACCATGAAATGGCTCGCCGCAAGATAGGCCTCGAGCGCAAGCGCCGGAGGCGTGATGGCGGTGCGTTTGCGAACTGCCGCGTCCGCTTTCACCCGTTTCGGTCGCGCGTTTTCTGCCGGCGGGCGGAGCCAGGAGGGCAGGAGCGATATCGGCGCCGAGGCGCTGATGCTGCCCGTGCGCCTGTCGCAGGAATCGTCGCGGCAGGCGGACGCCGCCTGCGACGAAAGCGCAAGCATGGCGGTCAGCGCGACCGCACCCGACCGTATCGTTCCCATCATGGTCATTGCTGATCCCCGACGCCTGTTCGCGCACGTATTCACGCGTGGCGCGGTGGCAAGTGCGAGGCCGCGTCGTGGCGCGCTCAAGACCAAATCTTGAAAATTTCGCCGCATTTTCTCCTGCCGCCCGATGGACAGGGTGCGGCAAGCCGCCTCAGCCGGGCACGCCGCCCGCATGCGCCGGCCGCGCCATCTCCGACAGGGCGCGCGGGACATAGGCGCCGGCGCCTTTCTTGCCCACCAGCGCGCCGTCGCGCACGACGAAACGCCCGCGCACCATGGTGGAGACCGGCCAGCCGGTGACCGCGATGCCTTCATACGGCGTGTAGTCGGAGCCGCCATGCATCAGCGACTGCGTGATCGTCACCTTGCGCTGCGGGTCCCAGATCGCGAGGTCGGCGTCGCTGCCGACCGCGATCGTGCCCTTCTTCGGATAGAGCCCGTACATGCGCGCATGATTGGTTGCGCTGAGCGCGACGAACCGGTTGAGCGTGATGCGGCCCTTGACCACGCCTTCCGAGAACAGGATCGGCAGCCGCGTCTCGACGCCGGGAATGCCGTTCGGCACCCAGCGGAACGAGGTGCGTCCCTTCGGCGCCAGCTTGCCCTGCGGGTCGTCGTAGCGGAATGGGCAATGATCGGACGAGAAGACCGAGAATACGCCCTGTTGCAGCCCCTGCCAGCAGGCGCGCTGGCTTGCCGCGTCGCGCGGCGGCGGCGAGCAGACGTATTTCGTGCCTTCCATGTTGAGGCCTTCGAGGTCCTTCTCGGTCAGCACGAGATATTGCGGACAGGTCTCGCCATAGACTCTCAGGCCGCGGCTCTGGGCGCGGCGGATTTCCTCCATCGCCTCGCCGTTCGACACATGCACGATCATCACCGGCACGTCGATCAGCTCGGCGAGCGAGATCGCCCGATGCGTCGCCTCGCGTTCGACCGGCACCGGGCGCGAGGTGGCGTGATAGCGCGGGGCGGTCCTGCCGGCGCGCTCCAGCCGGTCGGTGAGGAAGCGGATGGCGTCGTAATTCTCGGCATGGACCATGACGAGCGCGCCGGTGTCGCGCGCGACGCTCATCACGTTGAGCATCTCCATGTCGGAGAGCGCGAGCCCCTCGTAGGTCATGAACACCTTGAACGAGGTATAGCCGTCATGCACCAGCGCCGGCAGTTCCTGGCCGAGCACGGCGTCGCTGGCGTCGGCGATGATGAGATGGAAGGAGACGTCGACATAGCAACGGCCGTCGGCTTTCCGATGATAGTCGGCCACCACCTCGCGCAGCGACTCGCCTTTCTGCTGCATGGCGAAGGGCAGCACCATGGTGTTGCCGCCGAACGCCGCCGAGCGGGTGGCGGAGGCGAAATCGTCGGCCATCACGATGCCGGGGCCGGAGGGCTGGGCGATATGGACGTGGCTGTCGATGCCGCCGGGCAGAACCAGAAGTCCGCTCGCATCGACGGTCTCCTTCGCCTCGCCAAGCGCGGCGCCGAGGGCGGCGATGCGTCCGTCACGAATGCCGATGTCGCAGGAGAAGGTGTCGGACGCGGTCGCGACCGTGCCGCCGCGGATGATGGTGTCGAAGGCCATGTGTTTTCTCAACCGGCCTCCTGTATTCCATTTTTCAACGGCGTTTAACAGTCACTCGTTCTTCGCAAGGCGTCCTTTTCCGGCCGGACGTCCGGCGGCGTCGGCGACGCGCACGGCCTTCTTCGCACCGCCCTTGGTTGCTATGATCTTGTAGGTGCTGTGCTTGCGCGCGGCGAACTTGGCCTGGGCGCGCTTGGCCTTGGCAAGACGGGCGAGCGCACGCGCCTCGGCTTCGCGGGCCTCGGCCACCATCTTGGCGATCGGCGGCTCGAGCCGCACGGTGACTGGATCGGTCAACAAGGTGCGCGAGAGACCCGCGACGCCCTCGCACGGCGCGCGCTGCGGCAGATGGAAGGCGAGATCGAGCGTCTGGTTTTCCTCCAGCCACTTTTCCGGCTCGTGGCCGGTGATGACCTTGACGTAGTTGCGCGTCTCGTCCGGCAGCTTGCCCTTGCGCGTGAGCCAGTCGGTCACCCGCCGGGCGCCGGCATTGTAGGCGGCGGCGGCAAGCCCGAGATTGCCGAAGGTCTGGATCTGCGCGCGCAGATAGCGCGCGGAGGCGGGCAGGGCGGTGGTCGGATCGAAGGGATCGGCGAGGCCGACGAACTCGGCGGTCTTGGGCATGAACTGGGCGACGCCCTGTGCGCCGGCATGGCTCACCACGCGCTGGCGGAATCCGCTCTCCTGCCAGATCAGCCGCGCGAAGAAGGGCACCGGCAGGCCCGTCTCTTCGGCCGCATAGGCCATCGCAAAACAGACTTCGGTGATCGGCACATCGACCGGAGGAAGCTGCGAGAGGATGAGGCGGGTGACGTCCTCTTCGCTCAGGCCGTTATAGTCCTGCGGGCGGGACGGGATGCCGCGATCGCCCATGGAGGGCGGCGTCAGCGAGGCGAGCCGGTGCCAGGCGAAATGCCAGCCCGACAGCAGGCCGGCGTCGCGCATGATCTTGCCGGTCGCCACCAGCGCGACCGCGATCGCGGTACAGGTCAGGATCGTCTTCAGTCGCATGATACGGTTCGGTTGCCTTTTCTGGGCATGCGGACGCGTCGGACGAATCGCGGTTCTCTCAAGCCGCGCCGGTGCGTCGCAGGGAATCGGAATCGGATGCAGGTCCCCTCGTGTGCGGGCGCGCTTGTGGCGGCGAAACGGGCCGCTTTTGTGATGATTGTGCGGCAGGCGAGGCAGGGGCGCCACGAACGCATATCGGCAGCATTGAAATCAAAGGCATTTCACGCATGGCAATCCATGACGGTCATCGACTGAAAGGAAATTTGTAACGGAACCGGGGAACGCGCCGCCGTCATGCCGGGTTCCCGCGCGCGAACCATTATTCTCGCGGCGCCGGCGCGCCCGAGGTTTGAGGTGTGGCGAGCCTCGCGAAACGAACCCTGCGAGGGCGCGCGGAACGCCGGGCTCTCAGCCTGCCCGCGGCCCCGTGCGGCATGCGAAACTGGCCACACGAGATTGCAGTCACCACGGAAAGCCGTTCGCTTCGGCGTTCCGCGCGCGGTGTGTGAGGCTTGCTCTGCGACAACCCCGGAGGACAGACGCCCTGGCGAGGGCGGCCAACTTGGTATCCTCCGCTGGTGACCCACGGCCGGTGGGCCGGATTATCGCAGCTTGGGCCTCCGCCGGTGCGCGATGCGTTACCTCGCGCGCCTGCGGCCACCGCACCCCGCCCCGCGCTCGAAACGCTCGCGATGCGCCCCTCGATTGGGACAGGGTGATAGGAATATAATCATATAACGGAAAGATTGTCAAGGGGGACGGACGGCGTTTTTACGCTCCGCCCATATAGTCGCGCTTGCCGAGCGCGACGCCGTTGTGGCGCAGGATGTCGTAGGCGGTGACGGCGTGGAAATAGAAGTGCGGCATCGCGAAGCCGAACAGATACTCCGCGCCTTTGAGCGTCATCCTGTCGCCGGCCACCGGAAAGGTGATGTCCCTCTCCTCGCTGCCGTTGATCCGGTCGGGGCCGAACGCGCGCACATAATCGCGCGTGCGCAGCAGGCGGGCCTTCAGCTCCTCGAAGCTTTTCTCAGTGTCCTCGTATTTCGGAATCTCGACGCCGGCGAGGCGCGCGACGGTAGCCTTGGCGAAGTCGCCGGCGATCTGCACCTGTCTGGTGAAGGCAAACATGTCGGGAAACAGGCGCGCGGAAAGCAGCGCCTCGGGCGCGATCTTCTTCTCCGCCACGTGCGCCGCGGCCTTATCGAGCACGTCCGCGAGCGCGGCAAGGCGTTGCGCGAAGACGGGCACGCTGGCCTGGTACATGGAGAGAGGCATAGAAACGGTTCCGTTGTTTTTCCTGCTTGTCGCCTTTTCGCAACCGTCACGCGGGCATCGGGACGTCGCCGACATCCTTGGGCACCTTGTAGCCCTTCTGCACGGCCGGCCGCCTGGCGATGGCGAGATACCAGCGCTTGACGTTCGGATACCGGTTGAGATCGATCGTCTGCCACTCGAAGCGCGAAATCCACGGCCACAGCGCGATGTCGGCGATGGAATAATCGTCGGCGATGAATTCGCGTCCGTCGAGCCGCCTGTCGAGCACGCCATAGAGCCGGTGCGCTTCCTTCAGGTAGCGTTCCTCGGCATAGGGCGCCTTGCCGGGATTGTATTTCACGAAATGATGCACCTGGCCGAGCATCGGGCCGGGGCCGCCCATCTGCCACATCAGCCATTCGATCACGCGATAGCGCTTCTCGCCGGATGCCGGCATCAGCCTGCCGGTCTTGTCGGCGAGATAGATCAGGATCGCGCCCGACTCGAACAGCGACATGTTGTTGTCGCGGTCGACGATGGCGGGGATGCGGTTGTTGGGAGAAATCTTCAGGAAGTCGGGCGCGAACTGCTCGTCCTTGCCGATGTCGATCGGGTGCGCCGTATAGGGCAGGCCGAGCTCTTCGAGCGCGATGGAAACCTTGCGGCCGTTCGGCGTCGTCCAGGTGTAGAGATCGATCACGGATATTCCTCCGATTTGTCATCGCCGGGCCCGACCCGGCGACCCATCTGCAAGAAATGATGGATGCCCGGGTCAAGCCCGGGCATGACGACATTCATGTGCGCTGCCTAGCTACCACGATACGTCGCGTAGCTCCACGGCGTGACGAGCAGCGGCACGTGATAATGGCCTTCCGGCTCGGCGATGGAGAAGCGCAGCGGCACGATGTCGAGGAAGGGCGGGTCGGCGAGAGCGATTCCGCGCGCGGCGAAATAATCGCCGACGGCGAATTGCAGTTCGTAGGTGCCGATGCGTAGCGGCGCGCCGGCGAGAAGCGGCGCGTCGGTGCGCCCGTCGGCATTGGTGCGCGCCTGCGCGAGCAGGCCGCGGGCGCTGGCGCCCACTTCGTAGAGCGCGACTGCGATGCCGGCGGCGGGGCGGCCGGCCTGCGTGTCGAGCACGTGCGTGGAGAGCCGGCCGTCGGTCTTCGGCTTGCCGGGGCCGTCCACCTTGGCGACGAGGCGCAGCCGCGTAATCAGGCCGATCTCGGCAAGCGCCGTGGCGCGCTCGGCGGCCGGATCGTTGGCGAGCCTGAGTTCGAACTGGCGCAGGATGGAATCGCGGGTGTGCCGGCGCACGCAGACGATGAAGGGGAAGCCGAATTTCTCGCGATAGGCGGCGTTGAGATGCGCGAAACGCTCGAACTCGTCGGCGCTCAGCCGGTCGAGACCGAGGCTGCCCTGTTCGGCCTGCGAGTCGGCGGTGATGTCGGCGCGGCGCACGCGCGAGCCGAGCTCGGGATGGGCGCGGATGAAGGCGAGCTGGCGCTCCGCCGGGGCGGCCGCTACCGCGCCGACCATGGCCGCGTGCAGGGCGGCGACGCTCGGATAGGGCCGCCCGGCCGCGGCGGCCTCCGCCACCCAGGGAGCGTGCTCGAACACCTCGCCGAGCGCGGCCGCGAAACCGGCGTCCGGCAGGCGGTTGAGCGTATCGAGGGTGAGGGCGGTCATGCTTGGTGCCTTCCTAACGGGCGGGGCGAAAAAGCCTTGAAGATCAAAACGAATTTCCGACGCTTCGGAAAGCCTCCGGCTTGCGGCGGGTCGCTTTTCATGGCCTTTTTAGCCGGTTCCGGCGGTTTCGCAGCCGCTTGAACCTTTTCGACGTCCGTCACGACCAACTCATCGAGCCAGCCGTCCCGATGCAACAGACATCAGACGAGGTGCTGATCCAGCGGATCGCGGGCGGCGACCGGCTCGCCATGCAGGTGCTGTATGCGCGGCACCATGTACGGGTCTACCGGTTCGTCCTTCGCCTGGTGCGTAACGAGTCCATGGCCGAGGACCTGATCAGCGAGGTCTTTCTCGACGTCTGGCGGCAAGCCGGGCGCTTCGAGGGCCGCTCGGCGGTGACGACCTGGCTGCTCGCCATCGCGCGGTTCAAGGCGCTCTCGGCGCTGCGCGGCCGCAAGGAGGCGGAACTGGCCGATGAGGTCGCGGAAGGGATCGAGGACACGTCCGACGATCCGGAGACCGCGATGCAGAAGAAGGACACGGGGGAAATTCTGCGGAAGTGCATGACCAAACTGTCCGCAGACCATCGGGAGATCATCGATCTCGTCTACTACCACGAGAAGTCCGTGGAGGAGGTGGCGCAGATCGTCGGCATTCCCGAGAACACCGTGAAGACGCGCATGTTCTATGCGCGCAAGAAGCTGGCTGAGGAACTCAAGACGGCGGGAATCGAAAGAGGTTGGCCATGAACGCGAATACCAAGGAACGCGAGGAGACCGGCGACATCGAGGCGCTGCTGCCGTGGTTCGCGGCCGGCACGCTCAGCCGCAGGGAGGCCGCCCGCGTCGAGCAGGCGCTCGCCGCCGACGCCGAGCTGGCGCGCCGCTTCGAACTGGTGCGCGAGGAACTGGGCGAGGCGATCCGGCTCAACGAGTCGCTCGGCGCGCCGTCCGCGCGCGCGCTCAAGACCCTGTTCGAGAAGATCGACGCCGAAGCGCCGGCCGCGCGCGCATCGTCGTTCAATCTGTTCGGGCGGCTGTCGGAATTCGTCGCCGGCTTCTCCCCGCGCACGCTCGCCTATGCCGGGGCGGTGGCGGTCTTGGCGCTCCTGCTGCAGGCCGGCATCATCACCGGCGTGCTGATGCAGGAGCGCGGCGAGACCGGCTATCGCACGGTGTCGGTCGAGCCCGGGCAGAAGGCCGAGGCCGGCACCTTCGTGCTGGTGCGCTTTGCGCCGGAGGCGACCGCTGCCGACATCACGCGGCTCCTGGAAGACAACAAGGCCGCGCTGGTGGACGGCCCGAAGGCCGGGCTCTATCGCGTCCGCGTTGCCGTGACCGGCCTGTCCAAGGACGAACTCGGGCGGGTTATCAGGCAGTTGCAGGACAACAAGGCGGTCGGCTTCGTTGCGCCCGCGCCGTGAGGACCGCGCCGCGCCTTAAATCGGGCGCCTTGCCGGCGAAGACTTTGTGAACGCGTGAAGGAGAGCGTCATGCGCGAGACGGGTCGCATTCCGAGCCTCGGCCTCATGCTGGTGGCGGGCGCCGCCATGCTGTGCTGGAGCGCCGCCGACGTGGCGGCGCAGAGCTACCGGCCCGGTTTCTCCACGAGCGTCGGCCCGCGCATCAGCGGTCCCAGCATCGGGGCGATCGGCCCGCGCGGCCCGAACTTCAATACCGGCCCGACCAGGAC
>JABARS010000017.1 GCA_019187085.1 Pseudorhodoplanes sp.
AACGCTTCTTCCCAGCTGATGGGCTCGAACTTGCCTTCGCCGCGCGCGCCGACACGCTTGAGCGGCGTCGTGATCCGGTCGGGGTGATACATGTATTGCTTGAGCGCGAGCACGCGCGGACACGACCGGCCCTGATTCCAGGGATTGTTCTCGTCGCCTTCGACGCGAACCAGTTTGCCGTCCTCGACGTAAAGTTTCTGTCCGCAGCCGCCATGACAACCGGGACCGGCCGACCATGTCACGCTCGGAAAAATTCTTGTCGTCGACATTACGTCATTCCTTTTTCACACTTTCGAAACGCCGTACGCATCTGCGATCAATCGCCGACGCAGCGTTCGAAGATGATTCGAATTATAACAACTATGTGCGAAACGTCCGATGAAATCGGATCAGAACGCCATAACCGTTCGTCATTGCCGTCGCTTCGACGCGACTTTCGAATCGACTCGTTATCGATTCTGCGTTGAGGCGGAGACGGTCTTCCCGTCATTCTGCATGTCGTCAAAGCCAAAGAACGCGCAGAACTCATCAACCGGCGCGCGTGGCGAACGGATATGGTTCACAGCCTGGCTCGGATCGCTATAACCGAGCGCTACGCCGCAATAGAGCATCTGTTCCGGCGGCATTTGCACGAAGTCACGCACGATGCCGTGTACACGCCCCCAGGATTGCTGCGGGCACGTATCAAGACCGCGGGCACGCGCGAGATACATCAGCGTGTGCAGATAGCTTCCAAGATCGGCCCATTGACCGGGGCCGAAACGCCGGTCGATTGCAATGAACAGCCCGACCGGAGCGCCGAAGAATTCAAAGTTGCGTTTGTATTGGATGAGACGCCCCGCCTTGTCTTCGCGCGGAATACCGAGCGCCGCGTAAAGCTGCACGCCGTGCTCTTCCCGGCGGGATTTGTATGGCCCCCATAACTCCTTGGGATAAATAGCGTATTCGGTGCTTGCGCTCTCCCGCGGGTCGTTATCGCCGATCGCGGCCGCGACCCGGCGTTTCAGTTCGGCGAGCGGCTGGCCGGTGAGCGCATAAATCCGCCAGGGCTGCAGATTCCCGCCGGAAGCTGCGCGCGCTGCGCCCTCGATCAGGGTACGCACCACATCCGCATCGACGGGCTTGGCGCTGAACGACCTGCAGCTGAACCGGGTATCGATCGCTTCGAGCAAGTCCATGGCCGTCTCCTTGAATGTCCCCGCGCCACACTACGGACATGGCCCGATATCGCCTTGACCAAATCCGGTCAGGCGGCGTCGAGGCGGATTTCTCCGAGCCAATGACTTTCACCCAGTTCGAACGTCGCGACATAGTCATGGCAGCCGTCGGCAGTCACTTCGATGCGATACTCGCCGCTGAACGGGTCGAGTGCATCGAAGCGGAAGTCGCCGAATGAGTCGCTTCGGGCTTCACCGACGACGTCGCCGCGACGCAGAAGCCGAACACGCGCGCCGGCGACGCACGTCTCCATGCCGTCACGATTTGTCAGCAGCGTCCCCCCGGCAAACACGCGCGTAACGCGATAAAGATTTCGGTAATACACGCGCGGCCGACAGATACGATTCATCTCCAGCCGCTCCAGCCCTTCGGCGGCCGCGACACGACCCATTTCATCATCGGTCACCTTCAGCGCGCGGAGCGCGCCGGTCGGGCAGGCCTGGACGGGACGCGGTGCATTCCAGCCGGCATCAATGAGGTGGGCGTCGAAATTCCAGTGTTGCGGCAACTGCAGCCCCTCGTTCCAGACCACCGCATGATAGGGACAGGCATCGACGATCTGCTTCTGTCCGCGCGCACGCTGTGGATCGATCACGACAATTCCATCGGGTCGTTTGCGCACCGCGTCCGTGTGAGCCGCACGCAGGCATGGCGGGTCGTCGCAATGCTGGCAGGCACGGAACATATAGGCGAGGTCGACGGCGGGATGGCGACCGCGCTCGCAGCGCTCGATCTCGACCCAGCGGTGCCCATGACGCGGCATCTCGGCCGCATAGCCGGGAAAGTCGTTTCCGACATATTCGTCCTGCACGGCGATCGTGCAGTTGTGACATCCTGTGCAGGAAGCGATATCGAAGACAAGATTCCATTTTTGCATCAGGTGGCCCCGTTCACGCTACGCCGGCACCGCTTCCGGACGTTCCGTTGCCGCCTGTCGCACCGCCGCGGTCTCAGTCCATGGCACGATCTCAACGAGGCAATTGCTGTTGCCGAGCGAATGGCCACGGGCGAACTGGCTCTCCTTCGGGGTCAGCACGTTGAGTGCTCCGCCGCGATCCGGCGAACGCCCCGGTTCGCCGATCGGTTCGTAGCGCGCCGATGATTCGTAGCCATGCACGACACCGGGCCGCACGCGCCCGGTCACGCGCGCCGCGCACACCACTGCGCCGCGATCGTTGAATACTTTCACAAGCATGCCTTCGCGGATGCCGCGCGCCTCGGCGTCGAGCGGATTGATCCGCAAAATCCAGTAGAAATGCCCTTCGATCATCACGCGATGGTCATCGATATCGTTGATGAAGCTGCCTTTTCCGTCGCAATGGGTATGGAAGCTGAAGCGCGCGTGCGGCGTGACAAGCTGCAGCGGAAACTCGACGGCGCGCGTCGTACCTGCGGCCTCGCGCGCCCGCTGATATTTCAGGATGGACGGCCGCTCCGCGTCCTGCGGATCCAGCCGCTTGAGCGATGAGCAATCGAACTCGAACCTTCCCGACCGCGTCTGCAGACCGTCGAGATAGTTTCCGCTGTATTCGGAGGGCAGCGGATGGGGCTCGGGAACGTCCTTCTTGCGGCCCTCATAGAACCAGCGGAAAGCCACCGGCGGGCGCAAACGCTCCGGCGGCGGCGGAACAACGAAATAGCCTTTGCGCAGGAACTTTGACCAGGAAATGTGCCGCGGCAAGTCGGACGCGTCGAACATGCGTTTCACCCAGTCGAGGTCGCTCATGCCTTCGGTATAGTACGGGCCGAGGCCGAGCCGCTGCGCGAGGTCGACGAAAATCTGGTAGTCCGATTTCGATTCGCCGAGCGGCGCGATGCAGCGATGCTGCAGGACCACGACCCGATGGTTGAGCTGGCTTTGCAGGTGATGGGCGAACCCGGACACCCCGCTCCACTCGCTGATGTCCCAGCGTTCGAAATTGGTGCAAGCTGGCAGAATGACGTCGGCGAATTTCGCTTCGCCCTCGAACCAAATCGATTGATTGACCACGAATTCGAGATTCGGCGACTGGTACATCTCCACATAGCGGTTGCTGTCCGGCATCGTGCCGAAATTGGAACCGCCATAGCGGTAGAGCATGCGCACCGGCGAATGCCCCGGCGCGGGATAGCGTACCGGCAGGAATTGGCCTTCGATCAGACGGCCGTCGCGCGGATAGCCTTCGGCGCGTCCCTCGATGATCGCCCGCGGCAGCTCCATGCGCGGAATCTGCTGCATCGGCGTGTTCATGCTGAGCAGATGTGGCATGCGCTGATAGAGCGTGACCGCTGACGCGGTGTTGACGAGGTCGCCCGAAATTCCGCCGTCGCCATAGCCCGGGAAATAGAACGTCGTATCGACCGGTGTTCCGGTTTGCAGATTGCCGAAATTGACGCCGGCGCGACCGAACCCCTGCATCGCCGCAAGGCACACCATGGCGCGCGCCCATTGGTGCCCTGTCGGACCGCGGCAGGCACCGCCAAAGCCCCCGCCCCAGCCTCCGGCTGCGAGATAAGTGCGCTTGCGCCCCCATTCGCGCGCCAGAGCGCGCACTTCGCGCGCCGGCACGCCGGTCTCGGCCTGCTGCCATTCCGGCGTCTTCGGCACGCCATCGTCTTCGCCGGTCACATAACGTGCCCAGTCAGTGAAACCGACCGTGCGGCCCGCTACAAAGCGCCGGTCGTACAGGCCTTCGGTGATCCAGACATAGGCGATGGCGAGCGCGAGCGCCGTGTCCGTTCCCGGTCGCGGCGCGATCCATTTGCCGCCGATAAAGGCCGCCGTTGCATTAAAATGCGGATCGATATGCACCGTCGGAATGCCGAGATCCTTCAGCCAGCCGCGGCGAATCGAACCCTCGTGTCCGGCATAAAGACCGTTGGTGGATTCCGGGTCGCTTGACCAGAAAACGACGAGTTCGGCGTCCTTGAGCAAATCCTCGACCGTGCCATAAGCCTCCGGGAGGCCGAGGCGCATCGTGTAACCCCAATGATGTGCCGCGCCCCAGAACCAGCCTTCCCAGCTGTCGGGATTGTGCTGCAGCCGCGTATGGCCGATCGCGTTCGCAAAGCGGTACAGTGCGGAGTCCCAATAACCGATATTCCCCCAGGTCTGGTGCGAAGGGTGGTGGAAGAGAATCGCACCCGTGCCGTGCTCACGCTTGGCTCGTCGGATTTCATTGGCCACGAGATCGAGCGCCTCGTCCCAAGAGATCCGCACGTAGCCAGACTTGCCGCGGTTTTCCGGCCGCCGCTCGCCTTGCGGATCGAAATCGACGCGACGCATCGGATAAAGGATACGGTCGGGCGAATAGACGAGCGATTTCCAGGCGAGCCCGTGCGGCGCCAGCGTTGCCTTGCGCGGCGGCGTGAACTTCCTGCCGCGCGCCTCGATCGTCCACGGCCCCGCATCCTTGTCGTCGAAGTCGATCGGCGTGATGCGAACAATCTTGTCGTCGCGCACATGGACGAAACATGGCCCGCCATTGGTCATGCTGGTAAAGCGCGTGGTGCCGTCGTCGAGTTTCGTCCCGTAGCGCCAGCCGATGCGCTGGGTGGCGAGCAATGCCTGGGTGAAGCGATGGACGAGTTCGTCCGGACCCTCGGCCCGCAGCATGAAGCCCTTGGCGGCATCGATCTGCGCCTGCCAATTGACCGGCGGCGTGAGCAGCCGTACCCCCAGCCGCGCCGTTTCGTAGCTGATTGTGACGTCCGGCCTGTGATGCAGGCCCGCGCACGAACGGATCGTGCCGTCCTTGAAGGCAAACCAGCGCCCAATATCACAATCGCGCAGGCGCACCTGGGCGACGAAGTCGTGCTCGGCCAGTTGCGCCCGATAGGCCGGATAGCGCCAGGCACACAAACGCATGAACACGGAAATGCCGAAAAGGATGAAGGAAAACAGTGTCGCCATGCGTCACCTGCGAAACCGCGACGATCGTTATTGGGTGCGCCCTCGGAACGGCCAGCCAATAAGTTGCGATCGCAACAGTATCGATTAAAACTAATTTGTCAAAGCGTTCCTGTGCCGCACTAAGCGCGCGGGAGCGACCCACGGGGGCAACGCAAATAGGGCGTTCAGCGTTTGTGGCGATCCGGAAGCGGCGCCGGCCGCCAGGGCATACCGGCGCGTTCCATCAAATGGCGGATCAGACGGTCGAGAGTTGCACGATCGGCATCGGAGAGGCCGTCCAGCAAGCGATTCTGATATTGGATGGCCATCGGCGCGACGGCATCGTAGATGTCGCGGCCCGTTTGAGTTAACGACAGAATTTCCTCGCGCCGGTCCACCGTGCTCGGCGAGCGAACGAGCAGCCTTCGCTTTTCCAGGGAAAGCACGGCGCGCGACACGCGCGTTTTGTGCATACGGCTATGCTGACCGATGTCCTTCGCGCTCATCTGCCAGAATTCGCCCAAGGTCGCCAGTACGCGCCATTCGGGCGGCGATATGCCGAATATTTCCGAATACGCAACCGCGAAACCATCGGAGACAATCTGGGCCAGCGCATTGAGGCGATAGGGAATGAACGCCTGCAGCGACAACCGCTCCGCGTCCCCGGACGACGGTGTCTTGCACTCAGTCGGAATAGGATGAGCTCGTGCCCGCTTCATAATGCCCGAACAGCCTTCATCGGCTCATCACGAGCGAAAACGGCGGCGAAGCCATCCGTGAGCCGATCAGTTGCTCCTAAAGGACTTCGCCGCGTCCATCAACTTCCGGCCCCGCCGCAGACCGTAAAAAGCCATTCCGGTCCGGACAGGCCGGGAACGCCGGCGAACACATTGATGATGCATGACAAAATCACGCCGCACGTCAGCGGCTTTACGTCTGCCTCCGGCCAGAGGCGCATGGCTCCTGCCACAGCATCCCGGCACGCAGCGAGCACCGGCCGGTGATTCGGCGCGTATCCGTCAGGCCTTGTCTTTCGGCTTGGAGAGAATGACGAGAACGCTCGCCACCGTATTGGTCCGGTTCTCGATCGCCCGCGTCTCGTTGGGTGCGAGATGGCATGAATCGAGCGGCCCGAGTACAAACTCGCCGGCGTCAGTGCGAACGACGATCTCACCTTCCAGAACGAAATAGATTTTTTCCGCAGGTGAACTGGACATTTCCGCGCCGCCACCGGGCAGGAACAGCGATAGCCCGCAGGTAAATGCCTCGGTCGTGCTGGCGGCGTTGCCATGCAATTGCAGTCCCACCATGTTGTAGTGTCGGTTCGTCTGGTAGGGCCTGGCCTCCGCATAACGGGTGATCTGCATGTCAGCGCCCGGTCTCGATACGGAACTTCTGGTCGGGGTCGATGACGGCGATCACACGCACACCGCAGCCTTCGCCCTGCGGCCAGCGCCACGGGAAAGCCATGATGGTGCAGCGCTTGCCGGTCACGAGATCGACGTCGCCGCCGATATTCTCGATGCCGGGAATCCCCGCTCCCATCATGATCTTGTGCGCCGGCTCCCAGTGCGGAAAATCGTCGAGAATGTCGCGTCCCGTGAGCGCTTTGTATTCATCGTTCAGGTGCGGGTGCGAAGGGCCCGGTCCGTGATCGGCGAGCTTGGTGCCAAGCGGGTGATCGAGTGCCTGGACGTCGACGCCGACCAGCTTGACGCCGCGCTCAACGATCCACTCGGCCGCTTCCTTGTAGAGGCCGGGCGAATACGCATAGTAATCGTCGTTGTCGCCGAGCTTGTGATGGCTGCCGGTATTGATGATCAGGATGTCACCGCGCTCGATGCGCGGGGTCGCCTTTTCAAGGTCGGCCGGCGTGATGACACCCCATTTCCCTTTCGGGATCGACACAACGACACCGGTGCCGAAGAAGCGCCAGGTATCATAGTCGGTCAGCGTTCCGCCGTTTTCGGTAACGTGCAGCGGCGCATCCATGTGCGTGCTGCGATGCATGATCGCTTCGATCTGCTGGACGAAAATGCCGTCCTTGGCGTGAAATTTCAGCGTACGGAAATTCAGATTGGGGCTCGACGGCCATTGGGGAACGCCATGCCCCCAATAGTTCGTCAGGTCGTAATAGCGCAGCCCGTTCTTGCCGATGATTTCGACGCGTGGAAGAGCCTCGGTCATGCTGCGCCTGTCGTTATGGGTGCTCATCGGGACACTCCCGGTTCGATGCGATAGGCGCCGCCGGGGTCGAGTATCGCCATCAGCCGGATGATGCAGCCATCGCCATCTTTCCAGCGCCAGGGATAGGCATGGAACGTGCAGCGTCGGCCGCTGACTTCGGCGAGATCGCCGCCGACATTCTCGACGGTCGGGATTCCGTTCAACAGAAGCAACCGGTGCGCCGGATTCCACTCGGGGAAATCGGCCCTGGGGTCGCGTCCGGTCTCGGATGCATAAAGCTTCGGTAGGCGCTTCATGAGCGGGCCGTTGCGCTGCGCCCCGAGAGACGTCGCCAGCGGATGATCGATGGCCGCCGTATCCATGCCGACGATGCGTGCGCCCTTATCGATCAGCCATTGTGCCGCATCCACGCCGAGGCCCGGAGCCTGGCCAAAGTATTCCTGGCTGTCGGAATACTTCTTGTGCCAGCCGGTATTGATCAGAACGATATCGCCCGGCTGGACGGCGGGTTTGGCCGCCTTGATGTCGGCCGCGGTGACCAGCTCCCAGCGCTTCTTCGGAATATCGAGCACCACGCCGTTGCCGAAGAACAGGTCGATCGGTAGCGACGCGATATCGGCACCGCGCTGAATGAGATGGATCGGCGCATTGAGATGGGTCGAGCAATGCATCGTCGTGGTGACCCGCTGCGCCATCACGCCGTCCTTGGCATGGGTTACCGCGCGCTCGATGCGCACGTCGGCGTCACCCGGCCAGGTCGGAATTCCGTGCCCCCACGGATGGCTAAGCTCGACGAACGTCAAGCCGGTTCCCGGTTCGATGGCCGCACGCATGCAATGCTCCGTTGCGCGATCGACGAGCCGCGATCATCAGCCCGTCATCCACGGCAAACTAGGAAACGACGGCCTGGGGCGTCCAATTCCAAAGATCGGGATAGACATAAAAAGCAGATATGCCCCGAGCGCGAACTGCTCGACGCCACAAGGGTTTCGTACACGTCAGTCGGCCCGCCAACCGCCCGCCGGGCGCAGTACCGGCGGCAAGATTCTTGTCCAACATCAAGGTTCAGACCTGGCTTTTTTGGATAGTTTTAATCTGCTGGCCGACCTGCGGTCGCAAACGATACGGAGCGCTGAAGTAAATCCGGTCGCCCCTGTCCCGCGCAATAACGAGCGGCAAAAAACCAGCCGCATGGAAACGTCACAAGCTGAGGCTTTGTCATGCATTCGCGTCTTTTGCGCCACTTTCTCGCGGTTGTCGATCACAAGGGCATGAGCGCGGCGGCAGCCGAGCTGAATATCAGCCAGCCTGCGCTGACCAAAAGCATCCGCCAGCTTGAGGATATTCTCGGCGTCGAGCTGTTCGAGCGGCTGCCGACCGGCGTGGTTGCCACCCGTTTCGGAGAAATCCTGGCGCGCCGCGCGCGGCTGATGGACCTCGAATACCGTCACGCCGTCGCGGAAATTCAGGCAATCAAAGGGGGCACCGGCGGCACCATCACCGTCGGCGCGGGACCGGTATGGGCCGTGCGCATCCTTCCCCCCGTCATCGCTGCCTTCCGCCGGCAGCAGCCGAAGGTAAAGATCAAGCTGCGTACCGGCGTGATCGATACGCTCGTACCCGCATTGCTGGGCGGCGAGCTCGACGTGATCTGCAGCTCGCTCGATTTCCCGGCGCATCCCGAATTCATCAAGGAACAGCTCGTCGAACTGCAGCACGTCCTGATCGCGCGCGCCGAGCATCCTTTGGCTGGCCGCCGTGAAATCGCGGCAAAGCTCCTTCTCGATTACCCCTGGCTGGCGCTGACCAACGATTATATCGGGTCGAGTCGCGTCAACTCCTTCTTCGCCGCCAATGAGCTGCAGCCGCCGCGTATCGTGGTCGAGACGTCCTCGATTTCGGCAGCGCTCAACCTGCTCCGCGAAGACGATTTCATTCTCAATATTCCCACGATGATGCTGCCTTATGCGGAGCTGTTCGGCGTGCAGAAATTGACCGTCCGCGGCACGCTGTGGGATGCGCCGGCCGGGATTGCCTACCGGGCGACCAAGTCGCCGACGCCGGCCGTCAACGCATTCTGCGCACTGATGCGGGCCAACTTCGCCGGGGCCAGACAAAGCCAGCGCCGTATCGCCGACAACGTACAGACCTGACAGCCGCGGCGCGGGCGCCATCACCTATTTTCATATCGCCGACCGGACAAGGAATTGGACGAACGGCTCCGTGCTGCGCACAGTCGGAGCCTTCGCCCGGACCGCGCATTGCAGCCCGCTGCGGAGCGCCATTCAGCCAGACACTCTGGTCAGCATACGGACATCGACGAATGATCTCAGAACCATTGCGCAACCCCCTGTCGCTGTTCGACGTCAAGGGTAAGGTCGCGCTCATTACCGGGGCGTCGGGGGCATTCGGCCGAGGCTGTGCGCTGGCGCTAGGCGCGCTCGGCGCAAAGCTGTTGCTGGTGTCCGGCAGCAAGGACGAACTTGCCGAGGTCGCGGCCGAAGCGAAGGAGATCGGGGCCGAGACGCGCACCATGATCGCCCGGCCCGACAGCCTTGCCGAAACACAAGCCATGCTGAAGGCCGCGCTCGACGCCTATGGTCGTGTCGATCAGCTCGTGGTCGCCTCCGGCATGAATAAGCCGGGCTTCATCCAGGATCTTTCCTATGAAGATTGGCAAAAGGTAATGGACGCCAACGTGCGCGGCTCCTGGCTGCTGGCGAAGGCGGTCGGCACCTATTGGATCGAGAACAAGGTGCACGGAAAGATGCTCCTGATGTCGTCCGTGCGCGGCCGGCATGGCAATTATTCCGGCTATACGAGCTATTGCACGTCCAAAGGTGCTACGGACGCACTGACCCGCGTGCTCGCGACCGAATGGGCGAAATACGGCATCACGGTCAACGCGATCGCGCCGACCGTCTTCCGCTCCAAGCTCACCGCATGGATGTACGGCGACGACGAGGTCGGTCAGGCCACCAAGGCCCGCTCGCTGTCGCGCATCCCGCTCGGCCGGCTTGGCGAAGTCGAGGATCTGGTGGGCATGGCGATCTATCTGCTGTCGCCTGCGTCCGATTTCTGCACCGGGCAGGTGATGTACGTCGACGGCGGCTACACGGCCGGCTGAACGTCAGCGGAGGGACGCCTGTGTCGAAAGAAAAGATCGGCGTTATCGGCGCCGGGCTCATGGGGCACGGCATCGCCTATTTGTTCGCAGCGGCGGGCCACGAGGTCGGCGTGTTCGAACTTTCCGCCGACCTGCGCGCGTCGCTTCCGCAACGCCTGCGCACGATCGCCGACCTGCTCGGCGACGATCCAGCCTGTCTCGATCGTGTCCGCGTTCATGACCAGCTCGCGCCTGCGGTGCGCGATGCCGGTTTCGTCGTCGAAGCGGCGCCGGAAAAACTCGCGCTCAAGCAAAGTATCTTCGCTGATCTCGAAGCCAATGTGGCGGCAGACACGATCCTTGCCAGCAACAGCTCGGCCATTCCGTCGACCGATATCGGACGTCACCTGAAGCATCGCGAGCGCGTGGTCGGCGCTCATTTCTGGAATCCACCCCATCTCGTTCCTCTGGTCGAAGTCATCCAGACGGCATTGACCAGCCTGGAGATCGTCACGCGCACCATGAACCTCCTGCGCGAGGCCGGCATGAAGCCGGTGCATGTACGCAAGGATATCCCCGGTTTCATCGGCAACCGTCTCCAGCATGCGTTGAAACGCGAGGCGATTGCATTGGTCGCCGACGGCATATGCGATGCGGAGACCGTCGATGACGTGGTGAAAAGCGGCTTCGGCGCGCGACTGGCGGTATTGGGGCCGCTGGAACAATCCGATCTTGTCGGGCTCGATCTCACCCTTAACATCCATGATGTGCTTATCGAGCACCTTGACCGCACCGCCGGACCGCATCCGTACCTGCGCGAGCGGGTCGCGCAAGGCAAACTCGGCATGAAGAGCGGCGAAGGCTTTCGCCGCTGGACGCCGCAGCAGGCGGACGAAGTCCGCGAGCGGTTGCGGCGCTTCCTGGCCGACATGGCCAAAGCCCGCAAATCGGCCGGCCGCACTACGTGATCCAGGGACGGCACTTGGGACAGCACCTGGACAGGCCAGCCACTCGACCCCACAATGGCGAACCAATGCTCGGGCGAACCGACGCTCGGCTAAATTACTGATATAATACGTAATTCAAACTTGCCACCTGGCGTGCGTGCGCCGCCCTGATCCGACGGCATCCGCAAAATCTGTGGCCAAAATCTGCAGTCAAGACCATCGTAGAAACCCCAACTTTTATCGGTAGTAAGGCGACAGGTCGCGAACCGCAGGGTGTGGCAGCGCAGTCTTCCTTCCCGTAGGCACTGGGAACATTTCCATCGCGCATCCACTCCATTCCGATGCACATAAAGCTGCGTCCGCATCGCCCGATATCCAGTACCCGTGAGCCACTTCACGCAGCGGAAACGCTGACGCACGCCAGATCAGGCCGGTTTTTCGGTTAGCGTGGAACAGGATGGACGTAAATTACCCTGCCGCACGGTAATGAACTTGTTGTCGGCGTCGCTCCCATTACTAACTCGATGCACTGCAGCGTTCAGGTGCACGGGACTGAAACGGAGCGAATGAGACGGACCGGATTTGACATTGCGAGAGGTCAGGAATTGCAGAGGCCCCGGTGGCACGCAATTTGCCTGCATCGTTGTTCGAAAATGCGCGTCTCATCCTGCAGGTAAAGCACAACGGAGAGAAACTGGGCGTTTTCTATTTTCTCCACCACCATAGCAGGGGATACGAATGTCGAGACGGCTCTTTCACATATTCGCTTTCCTGGTCGGGATTTTCGCACTCATCCCGGCCGTCCATGCGCAGGGCCAATTCAAGGGCGAAGGCGGCAAGGTCCGCGTCTACTCGTTCCCGAGCGGGAACGACTATCCGTTCTGGGCGATATCGAAGCTCGGCCTCGACAAGAAGTACGGTTTCGAGCTTGTGAACGTTCCGGGGCAGCCCGGCGGCGCGGTTGCGACCGCGTTCCGTTCGTCAGCGACCGATGGCGGTCTTCTGAACTGGCTCGAGATCGCGCGCATGCGCACCGCGGGCGATCAGGTTGCCGCCGTCACGCCCTTCCTGCAAATGCCGAACATGTTCATCGTGCCGAAGGATTCGCCGATCAAGGCCGTGGCGGACTTCAAGGGCAAGGTGGTCGGCACCTATTTCCGCTTCGCGCCCGAATGGCTGCTGTTCGTCGCGTCGGCGAAGGCGAAAGCCGGCTTTGATCCGCGCACCGACGGCACCGTGCAGGAAGCAGGTCCGGGGCTGCTGCGTGGCCTCCTCGACCAGAAGCAACTGCAGGCCGCGTTCATCTTCTACAATCTCGCAATGCCGATGATCGCGACCGGGGAATACCGCCTCGTCACCGCGAGCCGCGATCTCCTGCCCGACGTCGGTCTGCCAAAGGATATCCTGCTCTCCACGGTTGCGTTCCGGGAGGAATACGTCAAGTCCAACCCGAAAAACGTGCGGGCGTTCGTCCTCGCCTATCAGGAGGCAGTGAAGCATCTCGCCACCAATGACGACATCTGGGTCGAAATGCTGGCGCGGCAGGACATCAAGGACCCGAAAGTCATCAAGCTGATGCGCGACTGGAGTCGCGCCGTAACGCTCGAGAAATTCTCGCCGAAAGTGAGCGAGGAGACGCAGAAGATCTTCCAGGTCCTCTACTCGATCGGCGGCAAAGAAGCGCTTGGCATCGACAAGATTCCTGACGGGGTCATCCATCCCGACTTCGTGAAATAATCAGAGGTCGCGGTGAAGGAAGTCGCACGTGGAGACCGATGGGTTAAGCTGATTTCACTCAGCCTGCTCGTCGGTCTCTGGTACGCAGTCGCGCTGCTGCCGGCAAAATCGGTTTTCCCGCCTCCACACGTTGTCCTCCTCTACCTGATCGAGGATGTGCAATCGTGGGCGATCTGGTCCCATCTACTCGCAACGCTAAGTCGTATCTTCTTCGGCTTCTCGCTTGCGATGGCGGTTGCGGTGCCGGCCGGGATTCTGCTGGGTTTTTCGGGCCTTGCCCAACGTCTGTTCGGTACCTGGGTTCTGATCGGGCTGATGACGCCGAGCCTGGTGTTCATCATCCTCGTCTATACGTCGATGGGACTGAACGACATTGCGGCGGTGGTTGCGGCGGCGATGACCGTAATCCCGGTGCTCGTCGTCAATATCTGGGAAAACGCCAAGGCCGTCGATTCCAAGCTCGTACAGATGGCGCGCGTGTTCAATCTGAGCACGCTCAAGATCGTTCGCCAGATCGTCCTGCCGCAACTGGCGCCGCCTTTGCTGGCGTCAGCACGCTTCGGTCTCGGCCTTGTCTGGAAAATGGTGCTGTTCGTCGAGTTGCTCGGACGCAGCAACGGGATCGGTTACCAGATCGAATATTACTATCAGCTCTTCAATATGGGCCGCGTGCTTGAATACACGGTCTTCTTCGTCGGAATCATGCTGATCATCGAAGTCGTAATATTGGGCGGAATCGAACACCGGTTGTTCCGGTGGCGGCCGGCGGCACGGTTGGGCTAGGCATGTCCGTCAATATCGCAGTCAAGAACCTCAGTAAGGAATTCGCGGCGCATGGCACCGGCGCCGCATGGAAGGCGCTCGACGGCGTCAATCTCGAGGTGGCCTCAGGGGAGTTCGTCACCATCCTCGGACCGTCGGGATGCGGCAAGTCCACATTGCTCAACATCCTGAGTGGCCTCGACACCCACTTCACCGGCAGCATCTCGTTCACACAGGGCGACAGCGGGGGCACGGCGCGCGGCAAGCCGCGCATTGCCTATCTGTTCCAGGAGCCGCGCCTGCTGCCGTGGCGCACGGTGCGGGGAAACGTGGAATTCGCCCTCGATGCCGCGGGCTTTTCAAGAAGCGAATGGAAGGGCCGCTGCAACAAATGGCTCGAACTGGTCGGACTGGGTGGCTTCGCCGAATTCTATCCACTACAACTTTCCGGCGGCATGCAGCAGCGGGCCGCGATCGCGCGCGCTTTCTCAATCGAGCCTGATATTCTGCTGATGGACGAGCCATTCAGCGCCCTCGACGAACTGACCGCGCGCCGGATGCGGCAGGAATTACTCGACCTCTGGGAAGCGAACCGCCATTCGGTCGTATTCGTCACGCACAACTCGCTTGAAGCGGTGTTCCTGTCGGACCGGATCCTGATCATGAACAGGGGTCCGAGCAGCCGCGTGCGCGACGAAATCTCGCTTAACCACCTTCCGCGGCCTCGCTCGTACGAAGATCCTGCCCAGTTCGAGACCCAGAAGGACGTGCTTGCAAGATTGATGCGGCACGTGGACTGAATAGGCGTTCCGGGAGGCCGGCCCTGAAAGCTCCAGCATTCGTATATCATCGTCCCGAGCGTCTCGAGGACGCGCTGGCGCTGCTTGAGCGCTATGGCGACGAAGCTCAGATACTCGCCGGCGGGCAGTCGCTGATGCCGATGCTGAACATGCGCGTCAGCAGCCCCGCGGCCCTGATCGACATCAACCGCATCGAGACACTGCGCGGTATCGAGGATCGACCGGATTGCGTGCGGGTCGGCGCCATGACGCGCTATGTCGAATTGCAGGAATCGGCCGTCATCCGCGCGCATGTGCCGCTGCTCGCGATGGCGCTGCCGCTGGTAGCCCATGTTGCGATCCGCAACCGCGGAACGATTGGCGGCAGCCTCTGTCTTTCCGACCCCGCGGCCGAAACGCCGGCCTGCTGCGTGGCCGCGCAAGCGCAGATCGTGCTTGCGGGTCCCTCCGGCTGCCGAACTGTGGCGGCCGAGGACTTCGCCATTGGTCTCTACGAAACCGAGCGGCAACCCGATGAAATTCTGGTCGAGGTGCTGTTTCCGAAGGCCGTCAGCGGACGGATTTTCTTTGTCGATGAATTCTCACGCCGCAAGGGGGATTTTGCGATCGTCGGGCTGGCCGGCAGCATCCGCGACAAGGGGTCGACCGTGAACGATCCGAGGCTTGTGTTTTTCGGCAGCGACAACCGGCCAATTCTGGCGCATGCCGCGGCCGCAGCGATCGACGGCAGACCCTGGTCCGATGCGGTGCGCCAAGCCGCCAGCGAAAGCCTCGACGACGACTTGGATCCCATGGACTCCATTCATGCAAGCGCCAACTATCGTCGCAGACTTGCCAAGGTGCTCCTGTCGCGCGTCATTACAAGGGCGCTTGCATCATGACGGGGCCGGCAGACAATGTACGTCTGACGATCTCGCTGCGCGTCAACGGCGAATTGATCGAACGAGAAACGCCTGTCCGCAAGAATCTTGTCGATTTCCTGCGTGACGATCTCGGATTGACCGGAACGCATGTCGGTTGCGAGCACGGCGTATGCGGCGCCTGCACCATCCGCGTCGATGGACGTTCGGTGCGTTCTTGCCTCATGCTGGCGGTGCAGGCCGATGGGTGCGAGGTGGTCACCGTGGAAGGTCTGACCGCAAGCGGAGAGATCGCCGATCTCCAAACGGCGTTCGTGCAACGCAATGCCCTGCAATGTGGGTATTGCACGCCCGGCATGCTGGCGACCGCCGCAGACTTTCTCGCAAGCGAGAGGCCCCGCAGCCGCGACGCGATCCGGGAGTTCATGTCGGGCAACTATTGTCGCTGCACCGGCTATCAGGCGATCGTCGACGCGATCGAAGACGTTGCCCGGGCCCGCGCCGGGCAGGATACGCCATGACATCGTCCGCAGAAAGTCCGATCGGCGCGAGCCTGCCGCGAAGCCGCGCGGCACGCTTCGTCACCGGCAAGGGACGGTATACCGATGACTTCACGGCGCCGCGCATGCTGTTTGCGGCGTTCATCCGCAGTCCGTACGCCCACGCCCGCATTCTTCACATCGATGCATCGGCGGCCATGGAACGACCGGGTGCGCGCCGCGTGCTGACCGCCAAGGACATTGCCGCGGTGTGCAAGCCCTATCGCGCCGTGAACAATATCTTTCCGACCATGAATTCGCCCCTGCAGCACGCGGTCGCGATCGAGAAAGTGCATTATCAGGGCGAGCCGGTCGCCATCGTCATTGCCGATACGCGTGCGCAGGCAGAAGACGCGGCCGAGCATGTGCAGATCGACTGGGAACCGCTGCCGGCGGTCACCGATGCGGAGGCGGCGGCTTCCTCAAAAACTCCGGTGATCCATGAGGGATTCGACACCAATCTGTGTTTCCAGACAAAAATCGAGACCCCGGATATCGACAAATGCCTGCAGGAAGCCGCTGCAATCATCGAGGAGTCTTTCATATTCGGCCGGCACACCGGCGTGCCGCTCGAGATGCGAACGATTCTGGCAAACTACGATGCCAGCGACGGCATCCTGACGGTGACCCAGTCGCATCAGGTACCGCACGAACTGCAGGGTATCTATGCGCGGCAACTCGGCCTTGCGGAAAGCAAGGTTCATGTCATTTGCCCAGACGTTGGCGGTGCGTTCGGCATCAAGCTGCAGGCCTATAACGACGAGATCGCGATCTGCGCAGCCGCGGTGATCCTGCAGCGGCCGGTCAAATACCAGGTGGATCGACTCGAGGCGTTCATTTCCGACGTGCAGGCGCGCGACCATCATGTGAAGGCGAAAATCGCGCTCGACGCCAATAACGACATCCTCGCCTTCGCCGTCGAGGACATCTTCGCCATCGGCCCTTACCCGCAATTTCCGCGATCGAGCCTGCAGGAAGGCTTTCACGTCATCCAGCTCACAGGCGCGCCTTACCGTTTCCGAGATTATCGCGGTGTCCTGCAGGTCGTATTCCAGAACAAGGTGAATGCCGGACTTTATCGCGCCGTCGGCCAGCCGATCTCGTGTGCCCTCACCGAGCGGATGATCGATATGGCCGCACGCCACGCCGGCCGCGATCCAATCGACTTCCGGCGGGAGCATTATCGCCGCGAGGCGGAATTTCCGTGCAAGTCGCCGAGCAACGTTGCGCTCACGAAAATGGCGCTGTTGCAATGCCATGATGCGGTCGTGGACGGCATGCAAATCCGGGCGTTGCGAAAGGAACAGGCCGCGCTTCGCGAACGTGGTATCCTGCGCGGCATCGGGATCGCCACCTTCGTCGAACTCGTGAATCCGGGCCCGAATTACTACACCAATGCCGGCCTTGCGGTGTCGGCACAGGATGCCTGCACGCTTCGCCTTGAGCCCGGCGGCACGGTCCGCTGCCGCGTCAGCCTTTCGGAATTCGGACAGGGCACCGATTTCTCGATCGGTCAGGTTGTGGCGGCGACGCTCGGCATCACGGCATCGGCGGTCGAGGTCGAGTGCGGCGACAGCTGGACGGCGCCTTTTGGCGGCGGCTCCTGGGCCTCACGCGGCATCATGATGGGCAGCGAGGCCGGATGGCGCGCCGCGCGTACGCTCCGCGAAAGCATCCTCAAGACTGCCGGACAATTGTTGCAATGTCCGGCCGAATCGCTCGACATCCGCGCCGGCGAGATCGTGGAGGTCTCCGGGCGCGCGCGGATGTCCGTCGCCGAGCTTGCCAATATCGCGCATTATCGCCAGGGGCTGTTGCCCAAGGATTGCCAGCCCGAACTGACCGCGACGAGCCATTATTCACCTCGCGATCTCGATTATGTCTCGAGTGCGGGCGTGCAATCATCCTATGTCGAGGTTGACGCCGAAACCGGCTTTGTCCGCCTCCTGCGACACGGCGTCTCGCACGACTCCGGAAACGTCATCAATCCGCTTCTGCTCGCCGAGCAGTTACGCGGCGGGGCGGTCCAGGGCATCGGCAGCGCCCTCTATGAGGAGTGCCTGTACGACGAGGACGGCCAGCTTCTGAACGGGACGCTTGCGGACTATCTCGTGCCGATGGCGGCGGAGATTCCCGACATCGAGATTTATGATGTCGCGACCCCATGGCAGCCGACCGGCGCACCGAAGCCGAAGGGCGTGGGCGAGGCCGGCGTCGCCGGCGCTTCGGCCGCAATCCTCAACGCCATCAACGATGCGATCTATCCGCTTGGCGCCTCGATCGCGCAAATCCCCTGTACGCCGGAGCGGCTTCTCGATGTGATCGACCGGGCACGAAAGCCGCCCGCCGGCTAAAGCATGATCCCGAAAAGTGCGAAGCGGTTTTCAGAAAAGATCGTGCTTAGACAAAGCGCTAAAGTAGGATGATGATTCAGGGAAAACTCATCCCGCTTTAACGACCAATCAGACGGCGTGCCGCTCGCACGATTCAAACTGCAACCCCGCACGGCGCAGTGCATTCATCAGCGGATCGGAAATCTCATCAAACGCGCTCAGATACCGGAAATAACGTGGCGCCTTGCGCGGGAAATCGGGCGAAATCCGCAGCACTTCGGCGACCGAGGCTGCCGCCTCCTCCATCCGCCCGAGCTCGGCCAGAGCCGCCGCCCGCAACAGCAGCGGCGTGATACTGCCGGGCGCATGGTATTTTCCGATTTCACTCAACGCTTCGGAATAGTGTTTTTTCCGGAAATAGTTGAGGAAGGTGACGCGATAGGTCCAGCCCGGCGGATGCAGCAGCACCGCATTGGCTGAATTCATCATCGCCGTTCCCGTCTCCCAGTCTCCGGCAAGCGCACGGAAAAATCCGGCGCTGAGCTTGGTGCTCGGCGCATGCGAATTATGCTGCATGATGCGCTTGCAGGTCTCGATCACGTCGGCATACTCGCGGCGATAAAGCCCCTGCAGTGCCATCACGACGTGGCCGAGAGCGCACTTGTGATCAAGCTCGAACGCGCGTTCGACGCAATGATTGGCGACAGCAAGCCAGTTCTCGTCGTCGTCAAAGCCAAGCACGTTGCCGTAGAAAATCGTGTGGCCCAGCGCCGCCCACATGATGGGATGGAAAGGTGCGTATTGCGTACCCCGATCCAGATCAGCGCGCGCGCGCCGGTATACCCGCTCGGTCAGGCTGCGCGCGAGATAGCGATGGCGCAGGATGGTATCCTGCAAATTCCACCGCGTATTGGTGCTGTGCACCGACTGCAGGCTGAGCGTGTGGGAGATCACCCCGTAATAGTCCGCAATGGCGCCTGCGATATGGCGCGCGATCGTGTCTTCGGTCTTCAGATCGAGACCGCCGGCGGCATTCAGATCGAAGCACTCGACCCAGATCACCGAGCCGGCCTGCACGTCATGCAGACGTACGGTGATGCGCACGTCGTCACCACTCTGGCGCACACTGCCGGACAGGACGAACCGGGCCTGCGCCATCAGCCCGGCACCGACCGGGTCGAGAATCGCGCTGTCCTGCATATGCGGCGGCTTGACGAGGAAAATCTCGCTGTAGCGCGCAAGCTCGACGTCGAGTTGCTCGAACAATCCGTCGGTGATCGAGGGATCGATGTCGCTTCTGTGGTTGGCGTGCAGCGGCAGGATGAGCAGCCGCTGGACACTCAGCGCGCTCGCGCCCAGCGTTGCAACCCCGCTCTCGCCGCTGCCGGTTTCGCTGTCCCACTCGATCAGTTCGAAAGCCGGGACATAGCTGCCTTTGGGAACCGAGATGCGTACGGTATCGTTTGCTTTGGAGCGCAGATAATAATCCTCGAGCGCACGGCGCAGCTTGCTCGCTTCCAGGCGTACGATAGGGTCCGTATCGGGATCGAAATCGGAGCCGCGCCCGAGGGCTTCGGTCGCGATCGAATATTGCTTAAGCCGCCGTGCATTGCCGGCGAGCGACTGGTTCACGATGTATTCGAGGAGCTTCCGGGTGCGGTTCGCCCGCGCCAGTGGCCCGGTCTGAAAGATACGCTCAAGCTGGCTGCGGATTTCTTCCGTTGAGGGCGCGCGTGACGCCGATCGGTCAAAACCACCGGCCAGCGATGCGACCGCATGGCTGGAAACGTTGGCCGGGTTCTTGTCCTTCAGTCTCGTCAGTTCCACGCGTTCGCCTCTGACTTCCCGCGTTCGTTACCGTATTTTACCCGTGCGCGATCACCGTTTCAAACTTGCTGCAAGTGACTGCCCGCGTGACAGAATAAGTTAAAATACTACAGCAATTTCGTCTGTCTATCTCGCCCAAAATGGCAGCGACAGCCTGTGCGAATTGCTGGAATATGTTGCAGCGCGTCATCTGCCGACCTGGTTCGCCCTTGGGCCTGGTTGGGCCCAGTCACACGCAGGGAGCTGGTTGCGGGCCGCGTCAGATTCACCGCCAGCGTGAGGCCAGGATCGGGAGTAACCAAACTGCATAGTGAATTTGAGCGCCTCGATCTGGCCGGCCGAAGCTTCAAGGAACGCTACCGGCTGCTCAATGGGTCGGTCATTCCACGTCCCATTGCATTCGTTTCAACACTGAACGAGGACGGCAGTCCAAATGCGGCACCGTTCAGCGCCTTCATGATCGCCTCTGTGGAGGAAGGCTATCTCGCCTTCTCGGTTGGGCCGAGCGAACATCCCAAACGCACGCTGGTCAACATCCGACGCGACCGCGAATACGTCATCAACACAGTGCCGGAAGCGCTCGCGTCCCAGGTGCAACTTTGCGGCGAGAAATACACGCCGCAAGCCAGCAAGTTTGGTCTATCCGGCCTGACCACCCTGCCTTCCGAACGCGTGAGGGCGCCGCGCGTCGCCGAATGCAAGATCCAGTTCGAATGCCGGCTGCATTCGATCATGCGCTTCGGCGAAAGTCACACCGTGGTCGGGGAAATCGTCCTGATGCACGCGCGCGCAGGCCTCGTGCGTGACGGCAAGATCAATCCAGTCGATTACGGGCCGCTCGGGCGTATCGCCGGTCGCAATTATTGCGGCGTGCGCGACATCATCTCGGTTTAACAAAGACGGTAAAGAAGAATGACCCAAACCCAGTGCGACCTCCTTCTCATCGGCGACGTGGTGCTGCCCGATCGCATCATCCGGAACGGGCATGTCGCAATCTCCGGCGAAACCATCTTGAGCGTCGGCGAGGCAGAGCGGCCGCTCGCCAAGCGCACCGAAGACTATTCCGGCTGCCTGCTGTTTCCCGGGCTGATCGACGCGCAGGTCCATGCCGGCAGCCATGAAGGCGTCAAGGGACTTGAGGATGCCACCAAGGCGGCGGCGGCCGGCGGCGTCACGACCATCATCGACATGCCATTCGATGACCCCGATCCGGTCAACAATGTCGACCTGTTCAAGCAGAAGGTCGACATTGCCAACAGGATTTCCACGGTCGATGTCGGCCTCTACATCACCGCGCGCAAGGACGGGAACTACAAGGTGCTTCGCGACCTCGTTCGCGAAGGCGCCGTTTCCATCAAGCTCTCGACCTACGAGTATCACCCGGTGCGCTTCCCGCGCTTCAGCACAGGAGAGATGTACGAGATATTCCTGGAAGCGGCGGAGCTCGGCATTCCGGTCGCTTTCCACAACGAAGATCAGGAACTCGTCAGCCATCTGATCGCGCGCGCTGCCGCGGCGGGTAAAAAGGGCATGGAGATTCACGGCGCCGGGCGCGCCCCGCTGGCCGAGCTTGTCGCCGACGCCCAAATCCTGGAGCTGGCCGCGAGCACCAATGTACGCTGCCACATCGTGCACAGCACCATCGCCGCCGGCAACCGGATCGCACGCCATTATCGCGAGCGAGGCGCCAAGATCAGTGTGGAGACCTGTGTGCACTACTTCATCTTCAACGATCAGGATGCCATCCGGCAGGGTGCCTTCCTGAAGCTCAATCCGCCGATCCGCGCCGAGCACGAGCGCCTCGAGATGTGGAAGAGCCTCGCCGCCGGCGAGATCGATCTCGTCTCGACGGATCATGTCGCCTGGCCGATCAGTCGCAAGAGCGACCCCGACATGGCCAAAAACGGCTCCGGCGTTCCGGGGCTGGAGACCCTGCTGCCGGCATTCTACACGGGCGCGGTGCGCGACCATGGACACGCACCGGGACTTGTTGCGGCCCTGACCGCGGAGAATCCGGCCAGGCATTTCGGACTCTATCCCCGCAAGGGACGCCTCACGGCCGGCGCGGATGCCGATGTCGCCGTCTTCTGTCCGCAAGCGCGGCGGTTCGAGGCGAAGTCCATGACGTCGTGGGTGAAGTGGTCGCCGTTCGACGGGATGGACATGGCGGGGTACGTGCGCGCGACCTACGTTCGGGGACGCAAGGTTTTCGAAAATAGTCAGCTCCAGGCGGACCCGGGTGTCGGGCGTTTCGTGCGACCAAATTGATCTTTCCGGCGCGACGTCCTTTCGCCGGAAGAGACGAGCGACGGCACAACATTGTATGGCAGGGCGATGCAGCGACTTATTCTTGCCGGCGACCATGTGGTCGAGGACTATAGTGGGCGCAGCAGAAGCAACGCGGCCGTCGTCATCGAAAATGAGCGCGTCGCAGACATTATCCCGATCGAGGACGCACGCCGCGTCTTTCCGGGCGACGAGATCGTCGGGGGACCGGGCCATATCGTCATTCCCGGTCTGATCGATGCCCACCAGCATGGCCGGGGCGTTTCCAATATCCAGCGCGGGGTGGCGGACGGTCCGCTTGAGGAATGGCTGGTCCGCCTGCGCGGCCTGTGGCCGATGGACACCTACCTCACGACCGCCGTCGCAGCGCTGCGGCTGCTTCGCAGCGGCGTGACGACGGCCATGCATCATTTTGCCTCAACCGGGGTCGTCCCTTTCGAGGACGAACTGATGGCCTCGCTGCAGGCTTACCGCGACCTCGGGATCCGCGTGACCTTCACCTTAGATTTCCGCGACCGCTTCAGCTACGTCTATGCCGATGACGATGAGTTTCTCGCGACCTTGCCGCTTGATCTTTTTGCACGCATTCGTGAAAAGCTTCCGCCGCGCACCGCGTCCGACCCGGACCGCGTCATGGCGCTGCTGCCGGTCCTTGAACGCGATTGGGGCGGTACGCGGACGAAATTCGCCCTCGGCCCGCAGGGACCGGAATGGAGTTCCGACGGCGCGCTCAAGCAGATTTCGGAATTTGCACATAGCAACAACCTGCCGCTGCATACGCATGTTCTGGAAACGAGACTGCAGCGCGAGTCCTCGATACGCCATCACGGCGTCTCGCCCATCACCCGCCTCGAACGCCTTGGACTGCTCGGCGAGCAGACAAGCCTTGCTCATATGGTCTGGCCATCACCGGACGATCTCGACCGCATCCGCGACAGCGGCACGGTCATCGTCCACAACCCGGCATCCAATCTTCGCCTCAAGAGCGGCATTGCGCCGGTGCTCGAGATGTTGCGGCGGAATATCCCAGTCGCTGTCGGCATGGACGGCACAAGCATGTCCGACCAGGCCGACTTCTTCCAGGACCTGCGGCTGTGCGAGGGCCTGCATTTCGACCGTGCGGGCTCGATTGCATCCGACGATATCTGGCACATGGTGTATCGCAACGGCGGCAAAGCCACGTTCTGGGGCGACGCCATCGGGCGCCTCGAGAAAGGAAGCTGGGGCGATGCCGTGGTCGTCAAGCTGTCGGATGATCGCCTCGTCGAACCGATCGAGCAGCAGACAAATATCCTTCGACGCGTGCTGCGCGAAGGAAGCCCTGCGATGGTGCATGCCGTGTCGGTCGGCGGCAGGATTGTCATGAAGGATAGGCGCAGCACGACGATCGACGACGCCGACCTTCTGGATCGGGTCGATGCCTATGCGCGCAGTGCCGATTCCGCAGATATCAAGGATCGGCGCAAGCTGGTCGAGCAACTGGAAATCGCCGTGCGCGGCTTCTACAGCTCGTGGACAACCGAAGCGGGACCGCGCGCGTACAATCTGATATCCATTCAATAAGGTATCACGCCGGGAGCAGCCGACCGGCGCGCGCTTTCAGTTGCGCGACGAGCGCACCAGTATCGCAGTTGAGCGCCGTGCCGTCGCACACGATCCGCCGCCCGTGCACCCAGGAATGATCCACATTGCCGATGGCGCAGCAGACGAGCGAGGCTACCGGATCCTCCGCACCCAGAAGCGGGAGCCGGTCGAGACGCACGGCCGCGAAATCAGCCGCATAGCCGGGTGCGAGACGCCCGATATCGTCGCGCCCGAGCAGTTTCGCGCCACCGATTGTCGCGATTTCGAGGGCCTCGCGCGCAGTCATCGCGAGCAGCGGTGCCGTCGTGCTGACACGCGACAAAAGAAAAGCCTGCCGCAGCTCGGCCATGATGTTGGAGGAATCGTTCGACGCCGCACCGTCAACGCCAAGCCCGATGGTGAGGCCCGCGTTCCGGTAGCGCTGGATCGGGGCGATGCCGGAAGCCAGTATCAGGTTCGAGCAAGGGCAATGGCAGATGCCGCTGCGGTGGCGGCGCAGGATCGCCATATCGGCGTCATCGAGATGCACGCCATGGGCGTACCAGGTATTGTCGCCGACGCATCCGAGCTGCTCGGCCAGTTCGGCGGGCCGGCACTGGAATTTCTGCCGGGTAAAATCGATCTCGGCGAGCGTTTCGCCGAGGTGCATGTGGAACCCGACCTCGAGGCGGCGAGCCAGATCGGCCGATTGGCGAAGGTATTCGGGGGATACGGTCCGCACCGAGCTTGGCGCGATGAACACACGGCGCATCGCGCCGCGTGACCGGTCGTGGAATTTCTGAACGACGCGCTCGCAATCGTGAAGCGCGGCATCGCCGTCTTCGGTCAGGGAGCGGGGCGCGAAGCCGCCCTGATCGATGCCGACCGTCTGGAAACCCCGCCCGAGATGAAAGCGCAACCCGGTCCGGTCCGCGACTTCGAACTGATCTTCCGCACGGTTGCCGTTCGGCCATAGATAATGATGATCCGCGACGGTCGTACAGCCCGACAAGGCCAGTTCGGCGAGCCCGATCTCGGTCGCAAGCTTCACATCGGCGGGCGTCAGTTTTTCCCAGCGGGGATAGAGCGCTTTGAGCCATTCTACCAAGGTCGGCGACTGGCACGCGGGACAGGCACGGTCGAGTGTCTGGAACAGATGGTGGTGCGTATTGACCATCCCGGGAATGATCATGTGCCCGGAAAGATCGACGACCTCGTCGGCATGCGCAGGAAGAGCGCGACTGTCACCCACATGCTCGATCCAGCCGTCGCGGATGAACAGGCCGCCATTGGCGATCTCGTGCCTGTCCTCGTCCATCGTAACAAGGACAGCGGTATTGCGTATCAGCAGCGTGCTCATTCTCTTACGTCCGGATATCTGTTGCGGCTGGAGTGACCCGTCATCAATCGGGTCGCCAGACCATGGTTTCGGCGGCGTGACGAGATGGCGGCTTGCCGCCATTGGCCGGATGCCCGATAGTGAGCAACAGTTGCGGCTCCCAATGCCGCGGCGCGTTCAGCGCCTCGACAACTGCCTGCGGACAAAACAGCGGTCCGCACATCCAGCAGGCGCCAAGCCCGAGGGCATGCGCGGCCAATAGGCCGTTCTGGGCCGCGGCCGCGACGCTTTGGGCCGCCATCGTCCGTTCCGCATTCTGGCGGCGCGCATCGGGATAATGGTCCGTCGGCGACATATCCATACACAAAACCAATACCAGCGGCGCACCGGTGATCCGCGCGAACGATCGCCGCACGTCCTGCTCGACAAGCTCGGCACAGTCGCCGTCGCGCAACCGGTCTGCCCGCAGACGCTCGCCCATCGCCTGCGCAAGCCTGGTCTTCCATGGCATGGCCTCGAGCCGGATGACGCGTACCGGCTGGCGATTGTGCGCCGAGGGCGCCCAAACGATGGCGTGCAGGATTTCCTCGACCTCGGCTTCGGCAAGAGGACGCGGCAGATAGCGCCGGATCGAGCGGCGTCCGGTCAGATTTGCCAGCACGGCGCGCTGCAGGTCGGCGCCGGCCGCCTGCAGGTCGCACTCGAGAACAGCGGCTGTCTGCGTCACGCCTGTCTCCTCATGGTCCGATCTCGGAGATTGCCGTTCAGAACCGGCAGGTCTACCGGCTCGTCGATATCGAAGGTCAGCCGGGGATCGCGGCTGACATGCAGCGAGAATTTCAGCCGCCGGGCAGACGCGCTGTGCGCGGCTAGGCTGCTGGGGCCGAACAAGAACGGAAAGGCCACCGCCGCACGGCGCTTGAGCGCGAGCAGGTTGGTTCCTGCATCGGCCAGGTCGGTCGCCAGCGCAACGTCCGCAGGCACCTCCACGCATGCGCGGATTGCCTCGGGCGTCGCAAACGGCAGGTCGATGGGAAGAACGACGAGCGATGTGTGAGGCTCGCCAGCCACCGCGTTGCGCGCTGCGTCAAGGGCACGGTTCAAGTCCTGAAAGTGATCGTGCAGAATTTCGGCTCCGAACCGCCGCCCGACCGCGACCGCCGCGGGGTCCGCCGTGACGACCCGGATTCGGTCCGCCGCCACGAGACCGCGCGCGACCGTGAGCGTCGCATCAAGCAGCGACTGGCAGAAATCGCGCCGCTGCGAAGCGGTCATGACGGCCGAAAGACGCGACTTGCCGGCGGCCAGCGGCTTGCAGGGAATGAGAAAGAGCGCGTCCATCATTGCAGCGTACACGCAATTGCTTCGCCGAAGCGGATACAGGTCTCGGCAAGCTTGCGCTGCCGCTCCTTCCCGGTCATCAGCGTTTCGGCAGTCCGCACATGGATGCCAAGTTTCTCGACCTCGGTGGCGTGAGCCGCATCCACTTCGTCGATTACAATGCCATGGATCAGGCCGCGATAGTGCCGCGCAATCGAAACCGGGGACACCGGCATGGCCAGTTCCCTTATCATCTTGGCCGCGGGGCCTTTCACCGCCGCGCCACCGATGATAGGCGACACGGCAACGACCGGCCGCCGCATCGCCAAAAGCCGCTCGCGCAGGTGCGGTACCGAAAGGATCGGGTCGACGCTCACGAACGGGTTGGAAGGACAGATCACGATCAGATCATGCAGCACGGGCGAGAGCTGCGCCTCGAGCGGTGCGGGGATTGTCGCCGCCTCGATGCCCTGAAACAAAAAGCCAAGCACCGGAACCTCGCAGCGCAATTTCACGAAATAGTGCTGGAAGCCGAGTTCGCCCTGCGCGGTCCGCACCAGCGTGCGGACGGGCTGATCGGTCATGGGAAATATCGCAGGGGCAATCCTAAGCCTCTGCCGGAACCGTTCGGTCACGGCCGTAAGCGTCTCGCCTTGCCGCAGATAATGCGTGCGCAGAATGTGCGTCGCGAGGTCCTTGTCGCCGAGCCGAAACCAGTCATCGCCGCCGAGCGCCGCCAGTCTATCAAGACAAGACCAGGTCTCGTCCACGATACCCCAGCCCGTCTGCGGATTTGCGATCCCTGCAAGCGCATAGGTCACGGTGTCGAGGTCCGGGCAAATGCGCAGACCCAGATGATCAAAATCGTCCGCCGTATTGACGATCACCGCAAGTCCGTCGCCCGCGATATCGGCCAGGCCGCTCGCAAGCTTCGATCCACCGACACCTCCGGCGAGAGCAAGCATGGGCGGACCTAACGAAACAGATCAAGATGGGAGGGGCGAATGAGATCGGCGGCCGCCCCCTCCCCCACCCCATAGGGAAATCCGCGCACATGGATGATGGGGAATCCTTCATCAGCCTGCCCCATCACCAACGAGGCGGCTGCGGCAAGCTCGTCGCCGACCCCGACATCGGTCGCGCGAAGAGCCCTTCCGTTGCGGTCGGGCCGCCCGCGCATATCGATCAGCGTATCGATACCCGCACTGCCGATGGCGGTTCCGAGCGTGCCCAAGCGCCAGGCGCGGCCAAAGCTGTCATTGATCACGACGGCGACCTTTTTTCCGCTCCTCTTCGCCAGATTCGCCCGGATCGCTGCCGCCGAGCGGTCGGGGTTTTCCGGCAGAAGCAGCACCGTATCGTCGCCCTCGACATTGGAAGCGTCGATTCCCGCATTGGCTGAAACAAAACCGAGACGATGCACAACGATGACGGCACCCGGCCGGCAGCGCAGCACTTCGGCGGATTCGCGCAGGATCAGCTCCACGACCCGCGGGTCCTTCTGTGCTTTGCGTGCAAGGTCCTCGGCGCGCTGCGAGGGCACGATGCCGGACAGAGCGACTGTGCGCCCTTCCGCCTTGGAGATGACCTTCTGGGCCATGACGACAATATCGCCGTCCTCCATTTTCAAGCCAGCCTGCGGTATCGCCGCGAGCACCAGCGCGGCAAGGTCATTGCCCCGGCGAACAGTCGGGATCCCCGGAAGCGGCGTCAGTACGAGCGGCGGTCGGCGCATGCATCCTCGTGCGGCCGGCTGGCGCGGCAGGGGACGCCCGTGATGCGGATTCCGGCTCCAGGACTCTTATAGCGGCGATTGATCGCGATAAGAACCGACGTCAGTGCTTCCGCCGCCGCCGAATTGCAGATCGCTCCACCATACAGCCCGCGCATGCCGATGGCCGCGATGAGCCCGATCACAGTCTCGCAGGCGTCCTGATCATCGCCGCAAACGATCACGTCGCAATCGACCTCGTGCGAAACATCCTTCAGGTGATGGGCGGAGACGTTCTGAAATGCCGACACCACCCGGATCGCCTCCCCCAGCAATTGCTGAAGCGCGGCCACCGCCGACCCGGACGCGGGAAGCTGCACGCGAGACACCTTGGGAGGCACGAGCGGAACCGTGGCGTCGACGAGGATCTTGCCGGTCAGAGCATCCTTCAGCGGCATGACGGTTGCCCCCTGCGCGGCAAAGGGCACCGTGAGGATGGCGATATCGCAGGCCGCCGCAGCGGCGCCGTTGTCCGCGCCTTCGACCTTCGCGTCGGTCAGGGCGCCATTCAATTCATCGGCGGTCGTCTTAGCCTTAACGGCGTCGCGCGATCCGACGATCACGCGAAAACCGGCATGAGCGAAACGAAACGCAAGCCCGCTGCCTTCGTTGCCGGTGCCGCCGAGGATCGCGATCGTCGGTTTTTTATGCATGATATTTGCCGTTAATGTTGCGCCACGCTGCGCGGACGTTTTTCAATCCCGGTGAGTTCCAGCGCGACCGGCTGGAGTGGCGCCGCCTCGTAGGACGAAAGCTGCTGGGCGCGCGGGGCACCGGCGTAAAGCGTCGTCCGCTGGAACGGCGTCCGCCCAAGCGATACGATCAATTCCTCCATCGCCTGCGGCGGAAATTCCTGTCCGTGCTCGGTCCCGGCAGCCCGCGAAATGCTCTCATTCATCAGTGTACCGCCGAGATCGTTGGCGCCGCCGGACAGACAGGCCGCGACCCCTTCGCGACCGAGCTTGACCCATGAGGTCTGGATATTGGGGATGAGCGGATGCAGCGCGAGCCGCGCGACGGCGTGCATCAGGATGGTTTCCCGCGAGGTCGGCCCCTTACGGGCCCAGCCGCGATAAAACAACGGCGCTTCCATATGGACGAAAGGCAGCGGCACGAATTCGGTGAAGCCGCCCATCTCTTCCTGCAAGTCGCGAATGTGGAGCAGGTGCGTCGCCCAATGCTGCGGCCCCTCCATGTGACCGAACATCACGGTCGCAGTCGTGGGGACGCCCACCCGGTGCGCGGCGCGCACCACCGCAAGCCATTGTTCCGTGCTGATCTTGTCCGGGCACAATGTTGCGCGAATCCCGTCATCAAGAATTTCGGCAGCGGTTCCCGGCAATGAGCCAAGACCGGCGTCGCGCAGCATGGCAATGAAACGATCGAGTGCAATGTCGAGCGTCGACGCCCCGTGCCAGACTTCAAGCGGAGAGAAAGCGTGCACGTGCATCTCCGGTACGGCGCGCTTCACGGCCGCGAGCAGCCGCAGATAGGTGTCGCCCGTGAAATTCGGGTGAATGCCGCCCTGCATGCAGACTTCGGTCGCCCCGCGCGCCCAGGCTTCGACGGCGCGGCGTGCGACCTCGCCTTCCGAGATATTGTAAGGCTTCCCGCGCAGGGCGTCCGACGTTTTGCCTTTCGAGAAAGCACAGAATGCGCATCTGTATTCGCAGATATTCGTATAGTTGATATTGCGGTTGACGGTGTACGAAACGACATCACCGTTGACCTTGCGGCGCACGATGTCGGCTGCAGCAATAACCGCGCCGATCTCGTCGCCGCGTGCCATAAAGAGACGCCGGATTTCGCCGTGATCCAGCCGCTGTCCGGCCTCCGCGCGCGCCAGGATCGCATCGAGCGTGTTCGGGCGCGATTTCGGAATCCGCAGATCTATCGCAATGCCGGTGACCCCCGGCGACCAGCGATCATCGCGTGCAAGGCCGTCCGCGTCCGCCGCCTGACGGACTTTCGGCCGCACCGCATCGTCCACCCAGGTCTCCAGCCGCGCGACAAATTCAGGATACAGCGGCAGGCGCGCAACGAGATGCATGCCGCGTAAGCGCGTAGCGGCCGCGAGGCGCTCGCGGGCCGGCCATGGCGCCTCGGGGTTCACATGGTCGGGCGTGACCGGCGATACACCACCCCAATCATCGATCCCGGCATCGAGCAATTCGGGGAAACGCTCAAAGCTCAGGTTCGGCGGCACCTGCAGATGCACACCCGCACCGAGCACGAGACGGGCCACGGCCGTGGTCCATAAGAGCTCTTCAAAGTCCGGTTCCGCGCTTTCGGCCATCCGCGTATCAGGCTTGGCTCGGAAATTCTGGATGATAACTTCCTGGATATGACCGAAGGCGCCGTTGAGATTTCGCAGGACAAGCAGCGACTCGATGCGCTCGGCCCGGCTTTCCCCGATGCCGATCAGGATACCCGAGGTGAACGGAACGCGCGCCTGCCCCGCCAGCGCAATGGTTTCGATCCGCCGCTCCGGACGCTTGGTCACGGCACCGTGATGCGGACCGCCCTTGGCGCAAAGCCACTCAGAGACCGTTTCCAACATCAGCCCCTGGGACGCGCTCACACGGCGCAGGGCGGACACTTCGTCGGCATTGAGCGTTCCCGGGTTCAGATGCGCCAGCAGGCCGGTTTCGCGCTGGACGAGGTCGGCCATCGCGGCGAGATAGGAGAGCGTGGTATCGTAACCGAGTTGCTTGAGCGCATCCTGTGCGGCGCGATAGCGCAGTTCCGGACGTTCCCCGAGCGTGAAAAGCGCTTCGCTGCAGCCTGATTCCGCTCCGGCGCGCGCGATATCGAGCACGTCTTCGGGCGTCAGATAGAGCTTGCCGGCTGAACGCGGCGTCTTGGAGAACGTGCAATAACCGCACGAATCCATGCAGAGCCGGGTCAGCGGAATGAACACCTTCGGCGAATAGGAAACCCGGCTGCCGAAGAGCCGGTCGCGCTCGGCGCGCGCCCTCGCCTTCAAGTCCGCCAGCGGGACGGCGTCGAACTCCGCCATAAGGCGGGCGGTTTCGCCGGCTGAGGGATAAAATGAACGGTGGTCCACGCCGTCCGCCCTGGACATTTAACGCGCCTCACGGCCGGCGCATCGGCGCCAGAAGGTGCTGAACATACGCAGACCTAACAATAAGATACCCAGCGGACAGTATCTAACCGTAAAAACCTGCCATGCACGGTAGAAGACCTGAATAATCCCGCTCTCGGCACGTATCAGGCCCGCATGACGCGGCAAGCCGCCGCGAAGCGACCTGCTGCGCATAGTGTGACGGAAAGAGACATACGATGAAAATGGAACGGATTGGGTTCTGCTTTCTTGACCGGCCATCCTCCTCCAAACAGATCGAGCTTGTTCAGAAGATCGAGAAGCTGGGCTTCGAATCCGCCTGGGTAACCGAAACGCGGCTCGCGCGAGACGCCTTCTCGGTCCTTGGCTCTTTCGCCGCAGTCACAAAACGCATCAAGCTTTGCACCGGCATCGTCAATTCATGGACGCGCGGGCCTGCGCTCATGGCGATGACGCTGGCGACGCTCGATGAAATGGCGCCCGGGCGCGTCATTTGCGGGCTCGGCGCCTACTGGGATCCGCTCGCTTGGAAGCAGGGAATCGAGCGCCGCAAGCCGCTGTCCCAGATGCGCGAATATCTGACCAGCGTTCGCCGTCTGCTCAATATGGAGACGGTGACCCATGAAGGCGAGTTCGTGCACCTGCGCGACATCAGCCTCGATCTCGGTCACGGCGTCGCGCGCGAGCCGCGCCCGGTCAAACTCTATATCGGCCCCACCGGCCCGGCGATGACCGAGCTTGCCGGCGAGATTGCGGACGGAGCGATCCTCAACGGCTTATTGTCGGCTCCCTATACGCGCGGCATGGTCGAGAATCTCAAGGCCGGTGCTGCGCGCGCCGGGCGTACGATCGATAATTTCGATCGACCCCAGCTCATCAACATCTCGATGTCGGACGATCCCAAGAAGGCGCTCGAGAGCACCCGCTATCTCATCACCAAATATCTCGGCCAGCAGCCGCACATCGGCAAGGCGGCCGGGATCGACCCCGAGCTGCTCGAGCGCATCAACAAGACCATGGGCGGCTGGCCGGCGCGCCCCGGCGGCGTCGAAGACGCCACCAAGCTCGTGAGCGACGACATCGTCAATGCGTTGACGATCTCGGGCAACGTCAACCACATCAAGGAGCGCGTGCAGGAATGGATGGATGCCGGCATCAGCTATCCGATCCTTCTGCCGCTGTCGGACAATTATGACGAGATGGTTGAAAAGCTTGCTCCGGGAACGTGGTAAGCGTTGTCTTGTCTGTGGACCCAAACCATAGTCTCGTGATGGCAGACAACGCATTTGTCGATTTGCACAACGTCAGCCTCGCCTACGGTGAGGACGAGGAGCGCATTCTGGCGGTCGAGAACCTCAATCTCGCGATCGAGAAAGGGGATTTCGTCGCGGTGGTGGGGCCAAGTGGCTGCGGAAAATCGTCGTTGATGAAGCTCGTAACCGGCCTGCTGCCGCCCACCGGCGGCACGATCTTCGTCGATGGCCGGCAGGTGACCGGCCCCATCGAGGGGGTCGGCATGGCGTTCCAGTCCTCGACGCTCATGCCGTGGCGCACAACGCTCGACAACATCATGCTGCCGTTCGAGATCGTGAAGCCGCATAAGCACCGCCTGCGCACCAACCGGAGCGAGTATGTTGCCGCCGGCGAGCGGATTCTCCAGTCGGTCGGACTCGGCAACTTCACGCACAAATATCCGTGGCAGTTGTCGGGCGGCATGCAGCAGCGCGCGAACCTCTGCCGCGCGCTCATTCACGAGCCGCAACTCCTCATGCTCGACGAACCGTTCGGTGCGCTCGATGCGTTTACGCGCGAGGAATTATGGTCGGTGATGCAGAATCTGTGGCTGGAGAAGCGATTCACCGCGGTGCTCGTCACCCACGATCTGCGCGAGGCAGCTTATCTGTCCGATACCGTTCATGTCATGAGCAAGCGGCCGGGACAGTTTATCTTTTCAAAAAAGATCGATATTCCGCGACCGCGCACCCTTGAAACAACGTTTACGCCGCAATTCATCGATATCGTGCACAGTCTGCGCGAAAAGATCAGCAACGAGCACGAATTATGAAGCGCAAAAAGCAACTTCAGTCGCTCGTGCCCTGGCTCGTGACGCTCGCTCTGTTCTTGTTCTGGGAACTGACCTGTTGGCTGTTCAAGGTGCCGCCTTTCGTGCTGCCGCGGCCGAGCCTGATCTTCACGACCATGTACCAGTTCCGGGGCCAGATCTGGTTCCACAGCCTCCAGACGCTGTTCACGACCATCATCGGGTTCGGTCTTGCCGTCGGCGGCGGGCTCCTGATCGGGCTTGCGGTCGGCGCCTCGCGGATTGTCTATACAAGCCTTTATCCGCTGCTGATCGGCTTCAACTCCATTCCCAAAGTTGCGCTGGTTCCGGTCATCGTGATCTGGTTCGGCATCGGCACGATCCCGGCGATTATCACTGCCTTCAGCATCGCCTTCTTTCCGATCGCGGTGAACGTCGCGACCGGGCTTGCAACGATCGAGCCCGAAATGCGCGACGTGCTGCGGTCGCTGGGCGCAAGCCGCTATGAGATCCTCACCAAGGTCGGCATCCCGCGCTCGACGCCATATCTGTTCGCCTCCCTGAAAATCGCCATCACCCTGTCGTTCATCGGTTCGGTCATTTCCGAGACCGTCGCCTCGAACCAGGGCATCGGCTATCTTATGCTTTCGGCGTCGTCGCGCTTTGAAGTCCCGCTTGTATTTGCCGGGCTTCTTGTCGTGGGTGCCATGGGCATCGCGATGTATGCCATCTGCGTCTTGTTCGAACAGCGCATGACGAAATGGGCGTTCCGCGGCAGCGAACTCTCAGCCTGACGTACGGCGATCGAACGCAGTCGCCTAACGGACGAGCCCGAGCGGGCGCAGCGCGCGCATGACCTCGGCGCGCATTTCCTCGAACGGGACGAGGTACCGGAAATAGCTGTCCGTGATCTCCCGGAAGTTCGGCGAAATCCGGAGGACATCGGCGGCCGCGGCCCTGGCATCGTCGATGCGCCCGAGCCGGCTCAGGATCGCCGCACGCAGCAACGACGGCGTGAAATGCTCGGGCGCGTGATACTTGTTCACCTCGCGCAGCGCCAGCTCATACTGTTCCTGCCGGAAATGGTTGAGGCAGGTCACGCGATAGGCCCAGCCGGGCGGATGCAGCAGCGTGCCGAGCGCGCTTGTGAGCATCTCCGCGCCGCGATCCCAGTCACCCGCGAGCGCGCGGAAAAATCCGGCACTCAGCTTGCCGCTCGGGGCATGCGGATTATGCTCCAGGATGCGCTCGCTCGTCTCAAGGACCTCGTTGAACTGGCCTTCGTAAAGCTGGTGCAGCGCCATCACCACATGCGCGAATGCGCAGCGATGATCGAGCTCGAAGGATTGCTGTGCATAGCGGAACACGAGCGCCTTCCAGTCATCGTCGCGATCGAAACCGAGAACGTTGCCGTAGAAGATCGTATGCGCGAGCGCCGCCCAGATCATGGGATGATTGGGCGCCCGTTCGATGCCCAATTGCAGGTCGGCGCGCGCAAGACGATAGACGCGCTCAGTCAGCGTTCGGGCAAGATAGCGATGGCGGTGGATCGAGTCGCGTAAATTCCAACCGTTGGAAGGTCCATATACCGCATGCAGGCTCAGCGTATGGGAGATCACGCCGTAATAGTCGGCAATGGCGCCCGCGACATAGGTCGCAAGCCGATCCTGGCTTTCGAGCGCCGCCACCGGCTTCTCGATGTCGAACGACTCTGTCCACACGATCGAATTTGTATCGGCATCGTGCAGGCGGCCGGTGATGCGCAGGCAGGAATCAGATTGCCGCACGCTGCCCGAGAGCACGAAGCGCGCTTTGAGGTGCGCCCCTTCAGAGGACGCAAGCGGGATCGGATCGGCGCCGGCGGGCATCGGAATCACGGCGATATCGCGATAGCGGGCCAGCGCGACCGTCAATTGATCGAACAGCCCTTCCGCATAGACCCGGCAATCGTCGTGATCGGGCTGATAGCTGAAAGGAACAATGCCGAGCCGCTGGGCATCGAGCTGGCGGATGTCGTCGCCGATCGCTGTGGTTCCCGCTGCCGGCGGTGCAGCGACCTGGTTCGACAAGGGCGGGCTGTTAAGCTCGAAGACCGGGACATAGCTGCCCTTCGGCACGTCGATGCGGATTTCGGCTGAGGCACCGGCGCGGAAATAATACATTTCCAGCGCCCGGCGGAGCTTGCCGGCCTCAAGGCGCACCATCGGATCGATTTCCGGGTTGAACGAGGAATCGCGCCCTAGGACCTCCGTCGCGATCGTATACTGCTTCAGGTTGCGGGCATTGCCCTCCAATGCCTGTTCCACGATGTACTCGAGGAATGCCTTGGTCTTGGGCCCGCCGGCAAAATGCTGCCCCTCGACAATCTGCGCGACCTGGCGCCGGATTTGCTCGGGCGAAGGGCGCGGCGGAGCGGGCGCGAAACCGCGCTCCGGCACCGCCCCGGCGGGATGGTCCGGCCGCAACGGGGAAATATCGCGCTTGGTCGTCGGCATACGAGCAATACTACCTCTGGGTCTCGCGGGTTTCTACGGTATCCTACTCATAACCCGGACCGTTTCAAACTGGCTTTGCCGGCGCGCGATTCCTACCCTTTTCATGGTGCCCATGCACCGTCTGCATCCGGCAGACCCGGATCGATTTCGCCGCACATTTATCTAGAATGTGAGCCATACCATGAGAAACCTCACTCGCCGTACATTCGTCGCCGGCACTGCCAGCGCCATCGGTTTTCCCGGGCTCGCGTTCGCACAAGGGGCGAACACAAAAGTGCGGTTTGCCGTCGATTGGGTCTGGCAGGGCAATCATTCGATCTGGACTTATGGCGCCGATCAAGGTTTGTTCGCCAAGGAAAAGGTGGATGCGTCGATTGAACGCGGATACGGCTCGGCGGACAACCTCAACAAGCTGGCCGCAGGCGCCCTGGACATCGCGCTCGTCGACCCGAACCTTCTGGCGAAGTTCAACAACGAAAACCCGAACGCGCAGATGAACGCCGTTTGCGTCATGTACGACGCAGCCCCGAGCGCGGTGACTTTCCTGAAATCGTCCGGCATCAAGACCGTCAAGGATCTTGAAGGCAAGAAGCTCGCGGTTACCGAAACCGACGCGAGCTGGCCGCTGTTCCGCGTCGTCTGTGAGGTCAACAAGATTGACCTCGGAAAAATCGAAGTGGTGAACGTCTCGCCGCAATTGCGCGACAGCATGATCATCCAGAAGCGGGTCGACGCCTCGCTCGGATTTTTCGTGACGTCCGTGATCAACATCGCCGCCGCGGGCATTCCGCGCGACGACATCGGTTACATCCAGTACAACAATGCCGGACTGCAGCTCTATTCGCTCAGCCTGACCTGCCGGAAGGATTATGCAGCCAAGAATCCGGCCGCCGTCTCCGGTTTCATCCGCGGAACGATCGCCGGCACGCGCGCCATGCTCGCCAACAAGAAGGCGGCGGTGGAAACTCTGCTCAAGCGCGATCCGTTGCTGAAAGTCGACATCGAGTCGGACCGCAACGACCTCATCATCAACGGCTCGCTCCTCACCCCCTGGGTGCGTCAGCACGGCCTGAGCACCGTGGATCGCGAGCGGTTCGAGCGGACGGGCGCACAGGTCGCCAAAGCATTCGGCCTCAGCATTACGCCGAAGATGGAAGATATCTACACCGACAAGTTCCTGCCGCCGCAGGCAGACCGCAAGCTTGTCTGAAACGAGAATATCGCATCGGCCGGGAAACCCCCACAAAGGAGATTTAGCCATGGCCCTATCCCGCCGATCCGTTCTGGCCGGTGCAGCAGCGGCAGCTTTCGCGCCGCGCATGGCGCGCTCGCAGGCCAATCTGGGTCGCGTTCGCTTTGCCGTCGATTTCGTCTGGCAGTCAAATCACTCGATCTGGACCCTCGCGCAGGACAACGGCCTGTTCACCGCCGAGAAAGTCGATGTCACGGTCGATCGCGGCTACGGCTCGGCGGACAATCTGACCAAGCTCGCCGCCGGCGCGCTCGATGTCGGACTGGTCGACCCCAATCTCCTCGGCAAGTTCAACCAGGAAAATCCGAACAGTCAGATGACGGCCGTCTGTATCGTCTACGATGCCGCGCCGAGCGCCGCCGTCTACCTGAAATCGTCCGGTATCAAGACGATGAAGGACCTGGAAGGTCGCAAGGTCGCGGTCACTGACGGTTCCGCCAACGTGCCGCTGTTCAAGGCGCTGTGCCAGATCAACGGGGTCGATCCGAACAAGATCGAGTTTCTTTCGGTGTCGCCGGCCCTGCGCGATACGATGGTGATTCAGCGACGCGCCGATGTCGCCGTCGGCTTCTTCACGACATCGATCATCAATATGGCCGCTGCCGGCATCCCGAAAGACGATATCGGATACTTCCAGTATTCGAAGCATGGCCTTGCGCTCTATTCCCTCAGCCTCGTGTGCAAGAAGGATTATTGCGCCGCCAATCCGCAGATCGTCTCTGCCTTCGTGCGCGGCACGATCAAGGGTGCGCGCGCGATGCTGGCCGACCCCAAGGCCGCCGTCGCCTCCATCATCAAGCGCGACGGGCTCCTGAAGGAAAATGTCGAGCTGGAACGCAACGAACTGATGAACGACGGCTGTCTGCTTACCCCCTGGGTGCGCCAGCACGGCATAAGCGTCGTCGATCGCGAACGCTTCGAGCGCACGACCGGCCAGGTCACCGAGCTGCTCGGAGCAGCAAAGCCGAAAATGGGCGACATCTACACGGACAAATACCTGCCGCCGGTTGCCGAACGAAAGATTGTGTAAGGGTGGAATGCGCACCCGCGCAGCGGGCCGCACCTCTGTCATATGAAAAAGAAACTGTTCGACGCGATCGATTCCCTGGCGCCGTCGCTTGCCGACCTGTTCAAGACGATCGCACAACGCACAAGTGACGGGGTCGGGATTTCCCGCGACGCTTACGGAGAGGTGGAGACCGCCGCCGGCGACATCCTGATCCGGTTCGCACATGACGTCGGGCTCGATGCGGGCTACGACCGGGTGGGCAACGTCAATGTCGCCGCCAAAGGCCGGCTCGCCGAACCGGCGACGATCCTGATCGGCTCGCATATCGATTCCGTGCCGCGCGGGGGCAATTATGATGGGCTCGCCGGCGTGGTCGCCGGTATCGGGGCGCTGGCGGCACTCCAGAAATGCGGTGACGGGGCCGCGCACGGCGTGCACACCCTTGGCTTTCGCGGCGAGGAGAGCCCCTGGTTTGGAACAGCTTATCTCGGCAGCAAGCTTCTGACCGGGCAGATGTCGCGCGCCGAAGCCGAGAATCTCCGACGTTTCGATACGAAGAAGACACTGGCCGAGCATCTCCGGCAGCTCGGCGTCAATCTCGACGATCTCGGGCGTCCGGCAATACCGCTCGACAAAGTCCGCGCCTATTTCGAACTTCACATTGAGCAGGCTCCTCTACTCGAAGACCTCGGCAAGCCGATCGGGATCGCAACCGCCGTGCGCGGCAATATCCGTTACCCATTCGCCAAATGCTTCGGCCGCTATGCGCATTCGGGTGCGGTGCCGCGACATCTGCGCGCCGACGCACTCATGGCCACCGCGAAGCTGATCGCGTACTGTGACGAGATCTGGCATCGTGAAATCAAAGCGGGGCACGACGATCTCGTCTTCACCTGCGGAGTTTTTCAGACAAATTCCACCGAACATTCCATGACAAAGGTTCCGGGCGAGATCTCGTTCACGTTCAATGTCGGCGGCATCAATGACGAGGTCATGGAACGCTTTCACCGCGAGGCGATGGCGAAGGCGGACGCGCTGGCGAAGGAACATCATGTGCGCTTCGAGTTTGGCACGCGCGTCGGAACTGGCGCCGTCGGACTCGATCCGGGTATCGCAGCCGCGCTGGACGGAACCGCGCGCGAGGCCGGCATCGAGGCCCACCGTATGCCGACGGTCGGTCACGATGCCGCAATGTTCGTCAAGCGCGGCACGCCGGCCGGCATCGTCCTGATCCGCAACGCCAACGGCAGCCATAATCCCGCAGAGCACATGGAGATGGACGATTTCACGGTGGGACTGAAAGTCCTGACGGCGACCGTCTCGGACATGACCGCGTCCCGCCGTTAGCGGGCGCGCAAGGAGCGTAACGTGGGCATATCGGTAGGGAATCTGTCGATCGACGCGGCGCTCGCCTCCGCGCATGACCGCTACATCAAGCGTCATCCGAAAAGCGCCGCGGCTTACCAGGCCGCGCGCGCCGTCATGCCCGGCGGCAATACGCGCTCGGTCCTCTATTTCGATCCGTTTCCGCTCACCATGGCGCGTGGGGCCGGCGCCGAGGTCTGGGACATCGACGGCAACCGTTACTGCGATTTCGTCGGAGAATTCTCGGCCGGCCTCTACGGGCACACCGATCCCGTCATCCGCGCCGCCATCATCGAGGCGCTCGATGGCGGCATCGTCATGGCCGCCCCCACGACCATCGAGGAGCGGCTTGCGACCGCAATCAGGGATCGTTTTCCTTCGCTGGAGCAATTGCGCTTCTGCAATTCGGGCACCGAAGCCAACATTCTCGCGCTCGTCACCGCGATCGCCTTCACCGGGCGCCGCAAGATCATGGTGTTCCGCGAGGCCTATCACGGCGGCGTGCTCGTTTTCTCGGGCGGCGGCAGTCCGATGAACGTGCCGTTCGATTTCCTGCTCGGCGATTACAACGACGCCCCGGCCGCCGAACGGCTGATCCGCGCCCACGCCGGTTCGCTCGCGGCTGTCATCGTCGAACCTATTCTCGGAGCGGCGGGTAACATCCCGGGTGGTGTGGAGTTCCTGCGCACATTGCGCAGGGCGACGCACGACGCGGGCGCGCTGCTGATCTTCGACGAGGTAAAGACATCGCGCTGCGGTGCGGGCGGCGTACAGGCGCTGCACGGTGTCGTTCCGGACATGACCACGCTCGGCAAGTATATCGGCGGCGGACTGCCGACCGGCGTGTTCGGCGGGCGCGCCGACATCATGGGTTGCTTCGACCCCAAGGGCGCGAAGGCGCTCCGCCATGCCGGGACGTTCAACAACAATGTCTGCTCAATGGCGGCCGGTTATGCCGGCCTGACCAAAGTATTCACCCGGGCGCGTGCCGATGAATTCCTGCGCGAGCAGGAGGCCTTCCGGGTCGAGCTGAACGAGAAAATGATCGCGCTCAATGTGCCCGTGCAGTTCATCGGACTTGGCTCGATGTTTACGGTGCATTTTTCGAGCCGGCCGATCTCCCACCCCAAGGACATCCCCGCTATCAGTCGCCGCCTCGCGCAGCTCTTCCATATCGAGTGCATCCTCAGCAACGTTCTTGTCGCGTCGCGCGGAGACATCTTCATGAGCCTGCCGGTCGGCCCGCAGCACAAGGCCGCGCTGTCGGAGGCGATATTGCGCTTTGTCGATTCCTACGGTGAACTGATCCGGCGTGAAATCGCGGCACTCACATAGGGTACGGGGCGGGACGTGGCAAAAGGCGGCATTATCGACGTTCACCACCACATCCTGCCGCCCTTTTATCTGACAGCACTCGGCGAGCGGATCGGCACGCAGGGCCTGACCGGATCCCTGCCCGACTGGAGTCCGTCGATCTCCCTGGAAGCCATGGACCGCAACGGCATCGCGGCGGCCGTCACCTCCATCTCCTCGCCCGGCATTCATCTCGGCGATCCGGCGGCAACGAAGCGCCTCGCCCGCGCCTGCAACGACTATGCGGCATCGCTGAAACGCGACCATCCGAAGCGGTTCGGCTTTTTCGCTGTGTTGCCGCTGCCGGACGTGGACGCCAGTCTCGTCGAGATCGAGCATGCATTCGACGTTCTCGGAGCGGACGGGGTCGGACTTCTGACGAATTATGGCGGCGTCTATCCCGGCGATACCCGTCTTGCCCCGATATTCGCGGAGCTGGAGCGACGCAAGGCGGTCATATTCTTCCACCCGACGGCATCGGCAGGCTGGGAATGGTTGCCGGACATTCCGATGCCGACGCTCGAATTTCCATTCGATACCACACGCGCGGTGGTCAGCATGTTGCTCGGTGGGACATTCACGCATTGCCCGAAGGCACGTTTCATCTTTTCCCATGCCGGCGGGACCGTGCCGTTCCTGATCGAGCGGATCGCCCGCCTGTCGATCCTGCCGCAATTCCAGCGGAACGTGCCCGACGGTGTGCGCGCCGTGTTGCGGCGGCTTTATTTCGACCTGGCGCTGGCGTCCAACCCGCTGGCGTTCTCGACCCTGATGCAGGTCACCGATTGCGGGCAGCTTCTGTTCGGCAGCGATTACCCGCACGCGCGCGAAAAGACGATGGCCGACATGGTGAACGGCATAAAAGGTCTGCCGGCATCCGATCCCGATTATGATAAGATCGCGCGCGGCAATGCGATCGCATTGTTTCCCACGCTTGCGCAACGCTAGCAGGTTCGGAGACCCGACCGCTCCGGCTCTTCCCTTCTGCACGTCAGAAGCCATCGATCCGCCTTGCAAGGCTGAGACGGAACAGGTCGCCGGCCTTGAGCAAATCCAGTTCCGTCGCGGTATCGATCCGTACGACGGCGTCATAGCTCTCGATCTCGCCGGCAATCCGCAAATGCACACGACAGCGCGGGCGCGGCCGCACGGGCTCATCCTCAAACCCGATATCGATCTGAGCATCCGTGCAGCCACGAAGCCGTTCTCCCAGCCTGCGCGCGTCGCTCCCCGCCGATAACTGGACCGGCAGCACGCCGAGCCGAACCAGATTGCTCCGGTGAATGCGTTCGAAGCTTGCGGCGACGACGGCCCGCACGCCGAGCAGCGCCGTCCCCTTGGCCGCCCAGTCACGTGCACTTCCGGTTCCATATCGGTCGGCAGCGACGACCACGAGCGGAACGGACTCGGCACGATAGCGTTCGGCAACCGTAAAAACGCGGCCGGTTTCGCCTGAAGGCATGTGGACCGTGAACGATCCCTCCTTCCCGTCGAGCAGTAGGTTCTTCAGGCGTTCATTGGCGAACGTGCCGCGCACCATGACGTTATGGTTCGCCCGTCGCGCCGCATAGGTGTTGAAATCCTTCTCGGCAACTCCGAGCGCGCGCAGATAGTCCGCCGCAACCGACTTGTTGCCGATCTTGCCGACCGGACTGATATGGTCTGTCGTCACGGCGTCGCCGAGGACGAGGAGCGGCCGCGCCGCAACGACATCGACAAGCGCGCTCATGGCCAATGTCTCGAAAAACGGCGGCGGCACGAAGTAGGTCGACGCAGGATCCCATGGGAATTGCGCCCCGCCGCGGGCAGGCAAATTCTCCCATTCCACCGGCCGAACCAATTCTGCCCAACGGCCGCCTGCCTTTTTCGCCAGAGCCCTCACCTGTTCCGGCGAAGGCCACAGGTCGGCGAGATGAACCTCCATGCCTTGAGCAGTGCGCACCAGAGGCTCCGTCAGCAGATCGATGTCGACTCGTCCGGCCAAAGCGAAAGCGACAACCAACGCCGGATTCATCAGGTAGGCGACCCGAATGGCCGGGTGAATGCGCGCTTCGAAGTTACGGTTTCCCGAAAGCACGGCAACCGCCTGGCCGCCGTCCCTTGCGAGGCGCTCTTCGAGTCCGGCAGCGAGCCCACCGGAATTGCCGACGCACACGGCGCATCCGTATGCCGCCACGGCAAACCCCAACTCAGCGAGCGGTTCAAGCAATCCCAGATCGGCAAGATAGCCGCTGACCGCACGAGAGCCGGGCGCAAGCACCGTCTTGATCTGCCCGTCAACTTCAAGCCCAAGTTTTCGTGCGTTGAGCGCGAGCAATCCGGCGGTGATCATGGATTCCGGATTGGCCGTGTTCGTGCAGGATGTAATCGCCGCCAGCACCACCCTCGCATCAAAAACGCCACCCGTCTTCGGGACACTAGTCGCCAATGCCGGCAGCGATACACGCTCGTCGGGCCGTGTCGGACCGGCCACGCAGGGAATGACGTCTGACAGATCGATACGGATATAGCGGTCGTACTCGATGGGCCCGGGCTGAACGCGGCCGAACAAACCCTGCCGGGACAGATAGGATCGTATGAGTTCAACCGCCGAGCGCGACCGCCCGTGCGCAGCAAGCCAGTCCAGGACATCATCGTCGGTGGGAAAGAGCGCCAGTGTCGCCCCGTATTCCGGCGCCATATTGGCGATCGTGCAGCGATCCGCGACCGAAAGATGATCGAGACCATCGCCGAAAAACTCCAGGAACGCCCCGACCACGTTTTCCGAGCGCATCCGTTGCGTCAACGTCAGCGCGACATCGGCCGCCAGCGTTCCCGGGCCGGGCGAGCCGTGAAGCTCGACGCCGATCACTTCGGGGCGGGACAGTTCCTGCAAATCACCAAGCAGCGCAGCTTCGGCTTCGATGCCTCCGATACCCCAGCCCAGCACCCCCAACCCATTGACCATCGGCGTATGACTGTCGGTGCCGATGACCGTATCGCAGAAGACCCAGCCGTCACGAACGGACACGATCTCCGCCAGGGACTCCAGATGCACCTGATGGACGATGCCATTTCCGGGCGGCACTACAGTCAAGCCGGGAAATGCCTGCTGCGCCCATTTTACGAAAGCATATCGTTCGGCATTCTGCTCGAACTCCGCAGCCAGGTTCTTTTCGAGTGCGGTGGGTGACCCGTAATAATGGCTCTGCACCGAATGGTCCACGACCATCGCAACCGGGACGCGCGGCCGAACTGTATCGGCCGGCAATCCGGCGCGGACCACGGCATCCCGGAATGCTGCCATATCGGCAAGGAGCGGCAGACCGGCCGCATCCTGCAGCAGCACGCGGCCAACGGGAAACGCAAGCGTGCCGTCGCTGGCCTGCCCGTGCAGGATGTTCAGCGGCAATTCCTTGGCGGCAAGGCCTGTGGCGCTCGCCCTCAATGCCGCCTCAAGAATGATCCGGATCGAGCGCGGCAGTGTCTCGGGCCGCAGTCCGTGCTTGATGACGAATTCCGGCACCGACACGAAGCGCAGCGTACCAAACGCCTCGAACGACGCCGTAGAACACTCGGTCACCTGTACAGTCGCCATTGCGGCGCCTCGATTGCTGGTCGTTCTCACGAACAAAGACGACTAGCCGCTCGACGGTCCCGACGCCGCTTCCCGATCGGCAACGACCACGACACCATCCGCCGCCAGCTTCTCGATTTTTGCATCGCTGAAGCCGAGAGCCGACAACACATCGCGGGTATCGGCACCGGTTTGCGGCGGATCGAGCCGGACGGACAATTCGGCACCGGCAAAATTGATCGGCAACTTGGGAAGCGCCGTCTTGATGCCGTTGGGGAGCATCGTCGGCATCAGGCCGCCTGTCGCCAGCAGATGCGGATCGGTGAACAGATCCTCCGCTCGCGCTATCGGCGCGAACGGAATGCGCGCATTTTCCGCAAGCTTCAGCGCCTCGTCCAGCGTAAGCTTGCCAAGTATCTCCGTGATGATCGGGAGCAGAGCCGCACGGGCCTCGACGCGCGCATTGTTCGTTGCAAAGGCCGGATTGTCGAGCAAATCCTGCCGACCTGTGACAGCGCAGAAGCGCTGCCAGTGGCTGTCGGTGGTGATGCCGATGAAAATCTGCCGACCATCCTTGAGGGTGAATATCTCATAGATTGCCCATGCCGATACGCGCTCCGGCATCGGCGGAATGGAGCCGGTCGATTGTGCAGCGTAACAGAGATGCTGTCCCATGAGGAACACCGCCGTCTCGAACAGGGCGGATTCGATGACGCGCCCTTCCCCCGTGCGATCGCGATCGCGCAACGCGAGAAGGATTGCGATCACGGCAAACATGCCACCAGTGATATCGACGACCGATGTTCCCGCGCGCAGCGGCCGTCCGCTCGGACCGGTCATATAGGCCAAGCCCGACATCATCTGCACGACTTCATCGAGCGCGAGCCGGTTCTTGTAGGGACCGTCGAGGAACCCTTTCAGACTCGCGTAGATAAGCCGCGGATTGAGCGCCATGGCCGCTTCGGCGCCAAGACCGAGACGATCCATCGTTCCAGGCGCAAAGTTTTCGACAAGAACATCCGCCCGGCGCACGATGTCGCGCGCGATCTCCTGACCCTCGACGGTCTTCAGGTTGACGGCGATGGAGCGCTTGTTGCGGTTGAAATACCCGAAATAGCCCGTGCCGAACCCCTTGAGGTGGCGCGTCGGATCGCCGTGGGGCGCGGGCTCAATCTTGAGCACGTCCGCGCCAAAATCGGCAAGGATCATCGCGCAGGACGGGCCCATCACGGTGTGCCCAAAATCCAGCACCGTCACGCCCGATAGCGGCAAGGTTCGTTTCGCATTCACGATTTATTTTCCGATTTGTCGACCCTTTGGCGGGCGGGCACCGCGCGCGGCGCCGGCCCCTCGTAGTGATATCCGGCTGCCGGAGGCATCGGGCCCTTGATGCGGCCGCCCTGCATATGCTGTTCGTAAGCGTGGGCCAGAATTCCGACCGAACGCGACAGAATGAAAAGGCCGCGCCCATGCTCCGGACTGAAACCCAGCTCGGAATAGATGACCGCCGTGGCCCCATCGATATTCATGGGCAGGCGCCGGCCTATCCGGCGTTCGAGCGCGCTTTCGCAAGCGCGGCCGATTTCCGAGAACGTGCCGACGATCTCTTTTCGCGATGCAGCCGCGTCGACCAACTGGAGAAGCCGCGTTGCCCGGGGATCGACGGGGTGGAAGCGGTGACCGAAGCCCGGGATGTGCTGTCTTTTATCCAGGCGGCTGCCAACTTCACGCTCGGTTGCCTCGCTGACCGAAAGGCCCCCCTTCATGGACGATGTGATGGCCGCATAAAGCTGCATGGCCTGCTGCCCGGCACCGCCATGGATGTCTCCGAGAGCGTTAACCCCGGACGCCATTGCATTGTTGATACCGACGCCACAGGTCATGGCCATGCGAGCGATCGCGATCGAGGGCGCCTGTGGTCCGTGATCGACGGCCGCAACCAGCGCGGCCTCAAGAAGCCCGGCCTGCCCCATGGAGGGCAGTTCTCCCCTGAGCATCAGCCAGATCATCTGTGGGAAGCTGCAATTCCCGATCAGGTCCTGGATCGGGTAACCGCGGACACGAATGGACCCCGGCTCGATATCGATAATCGAGGTGCGCCACCAGTCACTCGGCATTCCCTCTCGGTCTTTTCTATCGGACGTCATACCGGCAACCTCAGACTGTTCTCGCCAACGCATTCGCCGCGTAGGTCGCCTGCAGCAGTGCGTGCGGAGCGTTCGCGTCGCCGATACTGTGAACCGGGACACCGGTTCGCTCGAACGCGTTCAGCATATTGAGGCGGGAAACGCCGCGCGTGGCGACGACAACGTGCGTGAAAGGCCCGAGGACCGTCTCGCGGCCGACCGATGTCTCCCGGATGGTGACCGCACCGCCGTCATAATGCACGGGTGCGGCGCGGGTCTGGATGAAGACCTTGCGCTCGCGCAACCGCTCGAGCGCGGTCATGCGGCTATAAAGATTGATATCCCAGAGCGCCGTCTCAGGCTTGCCGACGATGCTCACCTGCGCACCGCTTGCCGCAAGCGTCTCCGCCGCCGTCAACGTGCTCCAGCTTCCAGACAGGTCGTAGATCAGGATCGACGTGCCGCGCCAGAGACCGCGATCCATGGCCAGCGCCTCCGTGACCGTAAGCGCCTTCGCGAGCCCGGGAATCGGGACGGCATCCGGCTCGGCGCCCGCTGCAACGACGACAAGATCTCCGCCGAACGCCCGGACATCGTCGGGCGTTGCTTCCCTGCCGCACTCGACGATCGCGTCCGACTCCAGAACCTCCCGTTCCAGATAAGCCTTCATCTTGCCGAGGTCGCCGCGCCCGACGCCGGTCGCCGCGATCGTCAACAGACCGCCAAGCGACGAACCCTTCTCCCACAGCGTGACGCGATGTCCGCGCAACGATGCAACACGCGTGAATTCCATGCCGGCCGGCCCCCCGCCGACTACCAGGATGCTCTTGCTTCTCTCGGCCTGCGGCGGCGAGACGGGCCAATCCTTCTCCTTGCCCACGCGTGGATTCATCATGCACGTGATCGGCCGGTGCAGCGCCAATTGTTCGATGCAGAAATTCGATGCGACACAGGGTCGTATGCGATCCTCGCGACCTTCCAGCGTCTTCTTGATGATCTCCGGATCGGCGATGTGGGCACGCATCATGCCGACCATATCGATCGCACCGGTCGCCAGGGCCTCCTCTGCGTCCGCCAGCCTGGCGTAACGATTGGCGGTCAACATCGGCAGCGCACCTATGACGTCGCGCAGCCGCACCGTCAAATCGAGATACGGATGAGGCGGATAGCTCATATCGGCGACGTGGTAGCCGATGCTCGGCCAATTATACGACGCGACCGATGCATTGATGAAACTGACGCCGGCCTCCGTCGCCGCCCGATGGACGATATGCCGGCTGGCATCGGCATCGAGGCCGCCCATCATCAACTCGTCCACGCTCAACCGCACGCCCAGTGGCGTGCGGTCCCGGAGCTGATCGACCACTGCGCGCAATACGTCCATCGGGAAGCGCATGCGGTTCTCGTCGCTGCCACCATACTCGTCAGTGCGGTTGTTCGAGAGCGGGGAAAGAAACTGATGCAGCAGATGACCGTGGCCGAAATGGATCTCCATGCCATCGAACCCGGCTTCAAGCGCCAGCTCGACCGCATCGCGATAGCAGGCGATCACTTCCCTGATTTCGCTCCGGGTCATTGCGTGCGGCACCTCGCCGGAACCGGTCCACGGAATCGAGGACGGCCCCCAGGCCGGCAGCCGTTCGACGAAATTCTCGCTGTGCCGGCCGGCATGCGTGATCTGCACGAAGGCCGGGATGTTCTCGGCGTGAATGACGTCGACGATCTTCCGCAATCCCGGCAGCGCGCGGCGGTCGTTGCCGCTCAGTCCGCCCGAACGGCCAAGGCTGGTCCGGTGCACACGCAGGCATTCGATGATGATCAGTCCGGCGCCACCCTTCGCGCGCTCGCGGTGATAGTTGACGTGGGTCTCGGTCGGAAGGAAGTCCTCCGCAAAATTGGTCGTGTGCGCCGGCACGAAGATCCGGTTCTTAATCTCCATCTTTCCGATCCGAAATGACCGAAAAACGTGTCCGTAGCGCCTGCGGATTTCATCGTTCATCGTTCCATTCTTCCCGCTTACGCCATCCACATGCCGCCGTTGATATCGACCACCATGCCGGTGATCGACCTGGCGTCCGGCGAACACAGCCATCCCACCGTGCCCGCGATCTCGCTCGCCGCAACGATATTGCCGAGCGGCATGGTCGCGCGCAGCTTCTCTATTTCCTCGCTCGACAACCGATCGAGCATCGGCGTCGCGACCGGGCCCGGCGCGATCGCGTTCACCCGCACCCCGCGCGGCGCGAGATCCTTGGCGAGATGCTTGGCCAGCCCGATGATGGCCGCCTTCGCCGCCGCATAGGCAGGGCCGGACAGGCGATTGCCACCGTGGCGTCCATTGACCGAGCTGAACAACACGACGCAGGAGTCGCGATGCAGCAGCGAAAATGCCGCCTGGCAGGCAACGAAGGCCGACGTCAGATTGTCGTCGAGCACCCGGCGCCATTCCGCGACCGTACAATCCTCGATTCCGCCAACCCCAACGGAACCCGCCGCGTTGACGACGACGTCGAGATGCGTGACGCCGGCCAGAACCTTCTTGTAGTCGTCCGGATTTGCGGCATCCTGGCCGCGCTCGCGGTCAAGCGTAAAGAGCGTATCGCCGCGCGATCCGAACCACGCGGCGCACGCCTTGCCGATTCCCCCGGAACTGCCAACCAAGAGGACGTTCCTGTTCATTGACCCGTTCCAGCGATGCTCTTGGTGATGCGCACGTTGCCCCGCAGCGCGCCGGAGATGGGGCATCGGGCATCGGCGATTTCCAGCACCTTCTCGATCCGATCAGCAGCCAGCCCGCTGATGCCGACGGACAAGGCCATCTCCTCGATTTTCCAGCTTGTGCCGTCGATCGCCAGCACGCAGGTCGCCGCGACATCGACCACAGCGTCCTTTGCAGCGGGAAGTCCCGCCACCATCGAATCGAGTACCGAGCGCACCGACATGGCGAAGCAGGAAGCGTGCGCGGCAGCGAGCATCTCCTCGGGCGAGGTGCTGGCCGGCGCGTTCTCGTTCTTGCGCGTCTCGAGCGAAACCGGCATGTCCGGCGCGGCATTCGACGCGAGCATCAACTTGCCGGCGCCGTCCCTTATCGAACCGATCCAGTTCAAGCTGGCCTTTCTGCGCACTCTTGCAACCATCCGAAGCTCCTTTTCGATCCGTTTCGCGCCGCCGCGACGCCGGTCGACAGCGGCAACGCGCCCTAGACGCCGAGATACTTCTCGTGCAAATCCCTGCGATGATGAAAGTCGGCCGTCGCTGCCGAATGGACGATCTGGCCATCCTCCATGATGTAATGGAAATCAGCGACAGCGAAACACACGCTCAGATTCTGCTCGACCAGCAGCAGCGAAATGCCCGCCTTGCGAACATCCTTGATAACCTCGACGATCTGCTCGACCACGATGGGTGCGAGGCCTTCCGTGGGCTCGTCGAGCAGCACGAGCTGCGGATCGGTCAGCAAGGCGCGGCCGATGGCGAGCATCTGCTGCTCGCCGCCGGAAAGCGCGTTACCGGCATTGTTCTGACGTTCCTTAAGGCGCGGAAACAGGTCATAGACGTCGGCGATCTGCCAGCGGGACTTCTTGCGCTGCGCGATCTCCAGATTCTCGCGCACGGACAGGCTGCCGAAGACGCCACGGTCGTCGGGCACAAGAGCCAGACCCATCCGCGCGCGGGCGTCCGGGGTCAGATCGTCGAGCGGCTTGCCGCCAAGCGTAACCGAGCCGCTCGCGCACCGGCATAGGCCCATGATCGTGCGCAAAGCCGTCGTTTTGCCGGCGCCGTTGCGGCCGAGAATCGTCACCGCAGAGTTCGGCGGCACCTCTATCGATACACGATGCAGTATTTCACCGCCGCCGTAACCGGAGCACATGTCCTTAAGCTGGAGCATGGGAGCTCCCGAGATAGGCGGCCTGCACCGCCTCGTTGCTCTGGATATCCTGGGGCGCGCCGGTTACGAGCAGCGTGCCGCGCACGAGGACGGAAACCGTTTCCGATATCCCGAGGACGACGCTCATATTGTGTTCGATGAGGACGACGAGATGATCCTTGCCAAGCTTTTCGATCAGGCGTCGAATGCGGGGAATGTCGTCGATGCCGACGCCGGACGTGGGCTCGTCGAGCAGGATGATGCCCGCCTCGCCCGCGACGCAAAGGGAAATGTCCACGATCCGCTTGAGACCGTGCGAAAGCTGTGACACCGGCGTGTCCGCGACCTTCTCAAGCCCGAACAGGTCGATGAAATAGCGGGTGCGGTCGGTGATGTCCGGATTGTGTTCGGCGCGGCGAAAGAACTGCGAGCGCTTTCCACGCTTCGCCTGCACGGCCATCCTGATGTTTTCCATCACCGTCTCCTCCTCGAAAAGGGACGTGATCTGGAACGAGCGCGCGATGCCGAGCGACAGGCGCGAGGACGGATCGAGCCGCGTTATATCACGGCCGCCGGCGAAGATGCGGCCGGTGGATGCCGGCAGGATGCCGCTTAGCGCATTGAAGAATGTCGTCTTGCCCGCCCCGTTCGGCCCGATAATGGAATGCACGCCGGGGCCCGTGCAGGTCAGGCTCACGTCCTGGACAGCATGGAAGCGGCCGAAGCGAACGCTGAGGTTCTCAGTGCGAAGCGTCAGCATCTCAGACCCGCGCACTGCTTTGCGGCGGTTTGCCGACCCTCATGTACGACACCAGACGGCGAAGGATGTCGCGAGGCGCGGGGCCCGCCCGCCGTTCGAGACCAAAGGCGATGACAATAATGATGAGTCCCAGCACCAGCATCCAGCGTGGCCACAGGCTCGCCAGCAGGTCCGACAGCCCGGTGAAGATGCTCGCGGAGAACAGCGCTGCCACGAAGGACTGGCCGCCGCCGAGCAGGGTGACGATGACGATGCGCTCGCTCATCCCGACCGAAATGTTCGAGAGTGAAACGAAATGCATGAGTCCCACATTGAGTGCGCCGCCAAGCCCGGCGAGCGCGGCCGCGATCGCAAATGACGTGATCTTGTAGATGCGCGCGTTGTATCCGAGGGTGATCGCACGCCGCTCATTTTGCCTCACCGCCCGCAGAACGCTGCCGAAAGCGGAACGCTGGATCGACCGCATGGCCAGATAGCCGGCGAAGGTGAGCGCGGCGCACAGCACGTAATAGACCGTGCTGTCGCGGAGATTGACGCCGAGAATCTGCAGGAATCCGGTTCGCCGCGGCACGTCGAGCAGACCGTTCTCGCCTCCGGTCACGTCGGAGGCAGAATAAGCGAGGAAAAAGCCGAGATTACTGAATGCAAGCGTCAGCATCACGAAATAGATGCCGCTGCGGCGGATGCTGACGGCGCCGACCGCCACCCCGATCGCCAGCGCCGTAACCGTCGCGCTGGCGACAGCGGGGACGACCGTGTAGCCGCCCTCCTTCATCAACAGCGCGGCGATATACGACCCGGCGCCGAAGAACAGTGCCTGCCCGAAGGACAGCAGGCCCGAATAGCCGAAAATCAACGTACCGCCCAGCACCGGCAGCGCCAGCGTAACGGCTTCGGTGGCCAGGGTGTTGGAGCCCAGCACCCAGGGCAGGCAGACGAGCAGCGCCGCCGCGACAAGCGGCTCGAGATAGGACCGCGGGCGCATCACACAGCCTTTCCGAACAGGCCGCGCGGACGGATCAGAATGACCGCAGCCATCGCAATATAGAGCATCAGGCTTGCGCCCTCCGGCCAGGCCGTGGACATCACGCTCTGGATCACACCGAGGATCAGCGAGGCGACGACGACGCCGCTATAACTGCCGAGGCCGCCGATGGTGACGGCGATAAAGGCGATGCCGAGCGCCTCCACGCCGATATTCGGATCGACGCCGCGCAAGGGGGCAAACATTACGCCGGCGAAGCCGGCAAGCGCGACGCCCGTGCAGAAAGCGCCGCTGAATACCGTGCTGGTACTGCGGCCCAGCAGCATCAGCATTTCCGGCCGCTCACTGCCTGCGCGGATAATCGCACCGACGCGCGTACGCTCGAGTACGTACCAGAACGTGAGCGTGATCATGATGCCGAGGCCGATGACGAAGGCACGGTAGACCGGGAACGTGAAGCCCGCCACGCTGATGAACCCGGCAAGCGCCGACGGCGTGGACACATTATGCGGCTGCGGCCCGAATATCCAGATTAGAGCTTCGCGGATGACGAGCGCAATGCCGAAGGTGACCAGAATCTGCACGGTGTGTGAGCGGTCGTAGGTGAAACGGATCAGCGATCTTTCCAGAGCCCATCCGAAAGCCAGAACTATCAGAGGCACCAGAATGATCGCGATCCAGAAATCACCTCCGAACCGCTCTACAACGAAGGCGAGATAGGCCGACAACGCAAACATCTCGCCATGGGCGAAGTTTACGAAGCGCAGGAGTCCGAAGATGACACTCAGCCCCAGCGCCAGGATGCAGTAGAGCATCCCCAATCCCAGGCCGTTCACGATCTGGAACGCGTAAATCATCGCCGTTCTTTCACGATCTCAAGCGAACTTGCAAAGGCTTTCGCTTTGCGCGGGATAGCTCGATGAGGTCTCGACAATATCCGCCAGATCGTACTCGTTGGCCATGCTCGCCTTCGGCTTGCACTTGAGCAGGAAGTACGACTTGGTGATCTCGTGGTCGAAGGGACGGATGGTCTCCGGCCCCGTCACGCCGTCGATCGTCTTTCCTTCCATACGCTGGATGATCTGCGGAATGTCGACGTTGTCAGACGTCATGCCGGCAGCGATCGCCATGGTCATCGCGTAACCGGCCGCGGTGTTGTTGTTCGGCGGAGCCTTGGTGTGCGGGGCGCAAGCCGCCACGAACGCGCGGTTCGTCGGATTGTCGCGGGTGTGCCAGTACTGGGCGCCGACATAGACACCTTCGAGATTGTCCGGTCCGAGGCTCAGCAGCTGATCGAGACCCGCCGACCAGACCATGACGATCTTCATCTTCGACTTCAGGCCAAAGCTGACGGCCTGACGCAGACAAGCGGCGCCCTGTGCCGAGAAGTTGTGGAGCACGAGCACGTCCGGGTTGGCCGCGGCTGCGTTCACCAGATAACCCGAGAATTCCTTTTCGGTCAGCGAATGATAACTGTTGCCGACCAGCTCGGCGCCACCCGCCTTGAGCGTGCGCTCGGTGTTGCGGAGCAGCGCATCACCAAAGACATATTTCGGCGTGATCGCATACCAGCGCTTGGCATTGGGCAGCAGCTTCATCAGCGGCTTGATGGTTCCGTCAACAGCGCCGGCGGTAGGAACCGCCCAACGGAACATGGATTTGGTGCAGTCCTTGCCGGTGATCTCGTCAGCACCGGCCGACGTGACATAGATGGCACCGATATTGCGGGCTTCCTTGCCGAGCGCCAGCGCTTCGGACGACAGATTGGCGCCGACGAACAGCCTTGCCCGCGAACTTGATGCCGCTTCCTGCATTTTGCGGACGGCGACCGACGGATTGCTTTCGGAATCGATGCGGATGTATTCGAAATTCAGATTGCGCTGCTTGCGAAGCTGCTCGATAGCGACCTTGCAACCGATTTCCGTATCTGGACCAAGCTCCGCCAGCGCGCCAGAGAACGGTGTTATGTGAATGAACGGAATTTTCTGCGATTGCGCCCGAACGATTGTGGGCATGGCAACGACATACGCTGCTCCAGCCAACCCCTTGATAAAGCTGCGCCGTTTCATCTGCGATTCTCCCTGTTGCGCGGCCGCGATCCTTGTTCTATCAGATCGAATGATATACTGTTCTTTAGAACGGTGCAGTTGTCAAGGGAGTTGGCTTGAAATCGCCTTCATTGGAGCGTCCGGCCGCCATGGGATCGAAGACGGCATGTGAACCGCTGCATCGCCTGCATACGGCGCTGTCCCGAATTCGCGAGATGGATCACACGACCAAGGCGTGGGAGACGATCGACGAAAATGGGGCTTTGCAGCGCGCGGCAGCACTGCCTGTAATCCCCGATCACAAAGCTGCACCGGGATTGTACGGTCTGACTGTCGGCATCAAGGATGTTATCGATGTTGCCGGCATGCCAACCAAAGCTGGCAGCGCCGCACGCGCGAATATTGCGCCCGCTGAGATCGACGCGACGGTGGTGACGCGACTAAAGAACGCAGGCGCGATCATTCTCGGCAAAACCAAGACGACCGAATTCGCCTATACCGATCCGACCGATACGGCCAATCCGGCCAACCCGCGTCATACGCCCGGTGGATCGAGCAGCGGTTCGGCCGCAGCGGTGGCTGCCGGAATGGCCGATCTGGCGCTCGGCACGCAAACAGTCGGCTCAATCTGCCGCCCGGCGGCCTATTGCGGTGTCGCTGCCTTCAAGCCCTCGACCGGCTCGACGGCATGCCATGGCGTGGTGCCGCTGTCGCGTACGTTCGACACGGTGGGTTTTCTTGCCAGAGACATGCGCCTCGCCGTCGAGGCATTCGCCTGTTGCGCGGACGGCGTAGCTTTGGAGCTCAAAGCCGCACCGACGCCCTGGTCCACGCTGCGTGTCGGTCTGATCGCCGACCCGTTCTATCTCGATTGCGACCCCGACGTTGCTGCGGCGCTGGAGACAGGGCGACATGCGCTGGAGCGCCTCGGCGCAACGCTCACCGACATCAAGGCGCATATCGATTACGAGGCGATGCGCGAGCAGCATCGCGTCATGATGTTCCGAGAGGCAGCTCTCGCACACGACCACCTGCTCGAACAGCGTGGATTGCTCGGACCCAATTGGCGCGCGGCACTGGAGCGCGGGGCAACCTTGTCGGAATCGGACTATTGGGATGCCCGCGACAGTCTCGCGGAGGCTAGGGTCAGGCTCGCCGCCGCGTGCGGGCCGGTGGATGTTCTGCTGTTACCGCCGACGCGCACCACCGCGCCGGAGGGCCTCCACTCAACCGGAGATGCCGGTCTTATCCTGCCCTGGACCGTGTTCGGCGGGCCGCTCGCGGTTTTGCCGGTCGGGACGGCAGGCAACGGTCTGCCAACCGCCGTGATGATCGCGGGCAAGCCGTGGGCGGACCTCGCGACCGGCCTCCTCGCCGCCAATCTTCAGTCCGAACTGGGCCATCGATGAGTTCAGCCGGCGATCCGCCTCGACAAAGCAATCTGCGAATGACTGTGAGGGTGTCATGACCTGGGCGCAAGACGTTTGGCCGCCTTATCCTCGGCCACAAAAATCACAATTGCCGGTAATCGAATGGCCCAACGGCGCGCGCGTCGCGTTCTGGGTCGCACCGAACATCGAGTTCTACGAGATCAATCCCCCTTCGAATCCGGTCCGGCCGCCCTGGCCGCGACCGCTGCCGGACGTATTGAATACATCGTGGCGCGACTACGGCAACCGCGTGGGTGTCTGGCGCTGCCTGGAGCTGTTCGACCAATACGGCATCGTCAGCTCCGTCTCACTGAACTCGGCCATGTGCACGCATCTCCCCGAGGTCGTTGGCGCCTTCTGCGACCGGGGCTGGGAGCTGTTCAGCCACGGCATCTACAACACACGCTATCTCTATGGCCTCAGCCTCGAACAGGAGATCGCGGTCTTGCGCGAATCCTGCCAGGAGATAGAAGCGTTCTGCGGACAGAAGGTGCGCGGTTTCCTGGCGCCCGCGTTAACCTATAACGAAAGCACGTTCGACAGCCTTGCCAGGACCGGCCTGCGCTACACGCTCGATCTCTTTCACGAGGATGTGCCCCTGCCCCTCAATAGCGCATACAAGGGCATGGTCAGCGTCCCCTATCAGGTGGAGCTCAACGACTTTCATGCGCTCGTCGTCTTGGGCATGGCAGCCGAGCTCTATCTTCAGCGGTTCAAGGACCAGTTCGATCGCCTCTATGAGGAAGGTGCCGGATCCGGCACGGTCGTCGGTCTGCCGCTGCACCCTTACGTGATCGGAATGCCGCAATATGTCTGGGTCCTGGAAGCGATTCTCGCGCATGTGCGCGCGTATGATGATGTGTGGATCGCCACTGCAGCCGATATTGCCGACTATTATGTGACCCGCGTTCTCAAAAGAACGCCTGGCGGAGATACGTAAATGCCAGAGCAAGCAACTGTCCGCCGCCGCGGGCTCGACCATGACCTGTTTCCCTTCCGCACGATCCGTGACGCCGTCCCCTTTCGGCTGCCTGACGACGCCAGGATCGCATTCAACCTGATCGTGGTACTGCAACGCTTCCATATCGAGGCGAAGCCGCCATTCCCGGTGCCCGGCATGATCGACCGTCCTTATCCCGACGTCGGGAATACGACACAACGCGAAGTCGGTCTCCGGAGTGGATTCTGGCGGATTCGGGATGCGGTGGAGCAGCTCGGGATCAGCGCCACCTTCGTCGTCGAACGTGACGCACTCGCTTTGCTAGAAGGCGACCTGGATATTCTGCGCAATGGCCGCCACGACGTTGTCGCGGGCGGCCTGCATGCCGCCAGACTGCATACCGCAGCCATGTCGGTCGATGAGGAACGCGAGATAATCCGAGACTGCCGAGACACGCTCACGCGAACGCTCGGACGGCCGGTCACGGGCTGGCGCTCACCGTCCTGCGCCCAGTCGCCCGCCACGCTCGACCTCCTTGCCGAGGAAGGCTTCGCCTATTGCGGCGACTACAACAATGACGACCGGCCATACGTCATGGCCGCGAAAACGGCCAATCTGGTCGCGATGCCAATGCATCACTTTTCCAGCGACCTGCACAATCTGATCGTAATGAAGCAGCCGACTGAGATGTTTTTTGATTCGATCGAAAAGGGGGCGCGCTGGATTCTCGGGCGGAAGACAGAACCCGCCATCGTCCTTCCGCTGGTCGTTCACCCCTGGATCACGGGGGTACCGCACCGCTTTCACCGGTTCAAATCGTTCCTGGCGGACCTGCTCAAACTCGAGGGACTTGTTTCCACAAGCTGCGGACGTCTGGCCGGGGTCTTTGCAAAGGGCCGCCCCGGAACATAACCTGATCTCGCGACGCCGCCATGAAAGCCCAGCCAGGCTTTCCTATCCATCGGCCGGAGACTTAAATGCCAAGAAAAGCAAAATCAGAGGGAATTGTTACCGAGCTGCCGGGCGTGGCCGCGGTCAGCCGCGCGTTATGTATCCTGAGTGCGTTCCAGCAAGGCGATCAGAAGCTGGCCCTCGCCGAGATCGCGCGCCGCGTCGGCCTATACAAGAGCACGATTTCGCGTCTGACGGAGTCGCTCGAAGCCTATGGCATGCTGGTGCGCGATGAAGATGGCACGTTCCGGCTGGGAACCGAGCTCATTCGGTTGGGAGCGATCGCACGCAATTCCGTCAGCAGGCATCCTGAAATCCACGCCGCGCTCAATCAATTGATGGAAACGACGGGCGAGAGTGCGACCTACTATGTGCGCCGCGACAAATTCCGCTTGGCGCTCTTTCGTATCGACTCCCCGCGTACGATCAGAGATCATATAAAAGTAGGAGATCTGCTGCCGCTGGATCGCGGAGCTGCGGGACGCGTGCTGCTGGCCGAGGGAACGAACGGATCGTCACCGAGCGCCTTTGACACAATCATCTCGCTGGGCGAACGTGACCCTGAAGTGGCCGCCATCGCGGGTCCTGTGTACGCGCACGATCGGATCGTGGGCGCGCTTTCGGTTTCGGGGCCCATCGGACGATTCACCAAGACGAACGTCAGGAAGATGTCGCAGGCCGTCGAAGAGAAGTGCCGTTACTTGTCGTCTCTCCTGGTTCTCGATTAAGTGCCATGCTGTTCAGCCGTAACCGGCCGGGCCTCTTTATGCAATCTTCAGAGGCAGGATCGGCTCATAGACACCGGCTTTGAACACAAGCACGCGGAACGAATAGAACCCGGCCAGCACGCCGCCGGCCGCGATCATACCGGCAAGCAAGGACCCGTTGCCGAGCCAAAGGGCAACGAGCGGCACCACGACACCGACGCCTATCGTGACGCCGTAAAACCACGCAGCATAACGCGATTGTGTGAGAAGCTTTGCCGATAGCCGGCTCCCCGGCGAACCACGAAATGCCGCGTGCATGACACTGAGAAGCATGATCAGCACGCCGACGATGGCTATCAGAGCCAGTTCAGTGAGGCGGCCCGCCGCTTCCGGGGACATGCGAGGCGAATGCAGAACCAGAGTCAGCACAAGGCCGCTCGTTAAAGCATAGAGCAGGCCTGCGAACGGCATCATCGCAGTATTCCACAACGCGATCGCTGGCGAGTCCGCCATCGCAAAGCCCTGATAGAGCATAACAACGAGGCCGCTCGCGGCCGCAATCACCGGCAATATGGTTCCATATGGAAACACGCGTCCCATCATCACATTGATCGTGTGCAAGATACCGGCGGCGCAGAATACCACGATGGCGATGAGACCGCGGCTTACCCAGGAGCGGTCCGGACGCAGGATGGCCCGCCACGACTTGCCGGGAACGCCCATGTGCGTGAGATGAAACAACGACTTGCCAACGCCAGCAACCAGCAATCCGAGAACCAGCCCGGGGATTGAATCGTAGACCATTGCAACGATGAAGAGCCCGGCTCCCAGTTCGCCGCAGAAGAAAGCGCTTGCCATCGACACGTCCCAGTACCGCTGAAAGCGATAGCCGAGGCGAAAGCTGTCACCAGCCAGCTCAAAACCGCTCATTTGATGCTTCACCATCACCCTCGACATAAACCTGGCTGCTAATCGACATAGAAGACTTTCGGGCGCGTATTCTTCTCAGGCAGCGGAGGCGTGCCGTTGCGATGACGAAGCACCTTGTTTGGCGCGCTGTCGGGATCATCGAGATCACCGAAGATCCGCGCTTCGGTGGGGCATGCGCCGACGCAGGCCGGCTGAAAGCCTTGGTCGACGCGCCGGCTGCAAAAATCACATTTGCTGACCGTGCCGACCGACCAGCGCTCCACGCGGGCTTCTTCAAAGCTCGCCAGATCGCCCCCGCCGAAATAGCTGCGCTCCAGCTTTTCCTTTGTGAATTGGGTGCGGTTGTCGTAGGGGCACGCCACCGCGCAGGCGGTGCATCCGATGCATTTCTCCTGATCGACCATCACAATTCCGTCGCTGCGGGTATAGGTGGCGCCGGTGGGGCACACCTTCTCGCAGGGCGCGTCCTCGCAATGGTTGCATAAGCTTGGGATATAGACGCGCCTGACGTTCGGGAACGATCCGAGCTCGGCAACGAACGTGCGCGTAAAGAACGCATCCTCGGGCAGCATATTCTCCGTCTTGCACGCGACGACGCAGGCGTTGCATCCGATACAGCGCTTCAGATCGAACACCATTCCCCATCTTGGCATGATTATTCGCTTTTCCTTTTCTCAGGGGCGCCCGGCCGCGGCCGGAACAATTCATACACGCGGCCGCCTCGTTGGTCTTTGCGCGTGCACAGGTGCGCATGCTTTGACCACGCAACGGAAAATCTACCCGGTCGTCTTTATTAAAGCTATAAAATATGTTCTATTAGATAGTCAATAATTCTATCTTACAGAACTATAGGTTTCATGCGCCGATGCGATGCGCACCGGTAAACACCTCGAAGCCGTCATGCCGGGCAACGGCAACCAGCGTCATCCCTGCCTGCCTGGCCGCTCGCAGCGCGAGCGCGCTTGGCGCCGACATCGCGACAATGATGGACGCTCCCAGCGTCGCGGTCTTATGAACCATTTCAATCGAAATACGGCTGGTCAGCACAACAAAACCGGTCGCTCCGCTTATCCGGCGACAGGCCAGGTCGCCGATGAGCTTGTCCAATGCATTATGCCGTCCGATATCCTCGCGCACGGAAACCAGATCCCCGTCGGGCAAAAAGAAGCCGGCGGCATGCACCGCCCGCGTTTCCTGATACAGATGCTGCATGGGCTCAATCGACGCCAGAGCTGCCGAAATCAACTTCGGAGTAATCGTGATCCCGTCGGGGACGCGTCTGATCGGCGGTACGGCATCGGCAAGGCTTTCGATACCGCATAAGCCACAACCCGTGGGTCCTGCCAGCCGCCGCTGACGCTCGCCGAATACCGATGCCCGCGCGCCTCTCAGCCACATGCGCAGCTCAATGCCCGTCTCATGGACCACGATGCCGATATCTTCAATATCGGCCGGGCTCTCGATGATCCCTTCCGCCAGGCTGAAGCCGACCGCAAAATCAGCAAGATGAGAAGGAGTCGCCATCATGACGGCATGGGTCGTTCCGTTGAAAGACAGGGCAACGGGAGTTTCCTCGGGAACGCTTGCGTCATGCGAGCACACGTTTGGACCACGATAGAGACGGTATGGCACCCGCACAGACGCGGCGAGAATTGAATCCCCAAGCAACGCAAGTCCGCGGCCAGCCGGATCAACGCCTCCGGTTGCTGGTTCCGCTCGGCTGGAATGCGCGGTTGTCGGCTCAACCGCATTCCTGGTTTTTTGCGTCACAGCCCCGTTCATGGTCGCAATACCGGCCGTAGACACCGGCCATGAGGATCGGCAAGCGGACAAAATGAAATCCGACAGGTACGCCGTCCGCAGCGATCGAAGATTTGGGCAGCGTATTTCCGCCTGCCCGGGGCGCTCCAATCAAGCCACGATCCGACTAGTTCGCATACTTGTAGATCTTCACCTTTCCGATTGTTTCCAGCGAGCCGCCCAGCAGGCCCGAGTGCGAGAGGTCGATTGTCAGATGAGCGTTCTGATTGATGCCTTCCCCGTGCGTCGTGGGGTGCTTCATCCAGCGTCCGAACCCGCCCGCGGCGGATGCCGTCTGCGGATGGATGCCTTCGGTCAGGGTGACGAAGCCGCGCGCCCTGGCGTGCCGGGACTCGATCCAAACCATGTCGCCATCGCGAAGACCGCGTTGCCTTCCGGTCGCGGAATTGATCACCACGTTCAGCAAGCTCGGATCGCGCTTGACCACGTCCATCAGGATGGGGTTGGCCGGCGTGTCCGCCGTCGTCATCGGTGATTTGTACGAGATCAGATAGAAGTCGAACCCGTCATCCGCGGTGTGGACGGGGCTCGGCTCCCAATAAGGCAATCCCTTGTATATGTCGGTTTTTATGTTCAGACCGTGCTTCGCCTCGACCTCATATTTCTCAAGGTTGCCCTTGAGCTCATCTCCTGCCGTCCGGATGTAGTTGTAGAAGAGCGGCAGGCGCGCATCGCCATAGATGCGGTATTTCTGGTCGGGTCTGATGTAACGCAGGTCGTTGCCGTGCGCACGATACCAGTCGAGATTCCGCTCGCCATCCGAGTGGCATCTCGCCTGCACATCGAGAATTTCGTGGTAGTAATATTTGCGATGCAGGTCGAGCTGATGGGGTTCGGACAGTCCCAGCGTCTTGTTCAGCTTTGCATTGAACCCTTCCGGACCGAACAGGAAGCCGGCCCGCTCCGCAAGCTCGATCAGGATATCCATGCCCTCCATCGTATCGTGGATGGGATCGACGACCGGCTGGCTCACCTGCAGACCCTGCATGTCATGGGTCCAGTTGATGAGATTGTAGCGCTCGAGATAGCTGTGCTCGGGCAGAACGATGTCGGCGAAGTCCGTCACCTCGTCGAGGTAAATGTTGATATTGACGACGAGATCAAGCTTCTTCATAGCCTGCTCGATGATCTCGTTGTCGGCGCCGGTGATGAACGGATTGCCGTGATAGATGATCAGCACCTCCGGCTCGTAATCGATGCCGTATTTTTTCGGATCAAGCGTCACCAGCGGGACAAGATGCCCCAGATCGGTGGCGAGCGGCGCGTACTCCCGAAGCTCCAGGCTCTTCGGAGGATACGAAAAAGGAGTGTAGAGATGCCAGCCGGTGGCGGCCGGCTGGATCATCCCGTCCGGCCCCATCGGCACCGGCCGCGGCTTCCCGCCGAAACGGCGGGGGTCCATGCTCTTCGGCAGCAGACCGCCCGGCACGCCATGGACGCCCACCAGCATCATGACGGTCTCCTGCGCCATCATGGCCAGCGTGCCGTTGGTATGCGCCTGTAGGCCGCGATATGAGAGAATGGCCGCCGGCCGGAATGGATAGCTGACGCCATCAATGGTGATGGTTTGTCCGATGCAGGCCGCCTCGCAGAATTCTCGCGTGATCCGGCGCGTCGTGGCGGCGGGAATATCGCAGATCGTCTCGGCCCATTCCGGGGTGTACGTCGCGGTCTCGTCCTTCAGATGCTGAAAGCAGGGGACGCATTCGACACCGTTTACGACATAAGTGCCTTCCAGGGCGAAATCCTTGATGCCGGGATCGTCGAACGGCTTCGCCCGTTGATCCGCATGGTCCCAGATTAGTGGCTTCCCGGATTTCGGATCCAACACGAAATGCCGATCGGGGTCGAGCAGATAAGGGGCATTCGTCCCCTTCTTCAGCCACGCGACATCGTAGGTCTTATATTCATGCACGATGAGATGGATCATCGCCAGCAGCAGCGCCAGATCGGTCGCCGGCTTGATCGGCAACCATTCGTCGGCCTTGCCGGCCGAAACCGAAAGACGCGGATCGGCGACGACGAGCTTCAGGCCCCGCGCACGGGCGTCGGCCAGTTCGCGCGCGATCCGCACAAACGACTGATAGGAGCCGAATCCATATTCCGACCCCAGCAGCAGCAGATAGTTGCAATATTTCAGGTCGGGAAACTCGACCAACGCGCCATGGGTGATCATGCCCATGAAATGGTTCGGGTTGGCGCAGCCATTGCTTGATCCGCTGAAGCTGAACCCACCGTTTTCGGTGCCGAACGCCGCGCCCCAGGCGAAGGCCTGGACATATTTTTCATAGGCCCATAGCGAGCAGATCAGCTTGTGGGGGTTTTCCTGCCTGATGCGCTTGAGCTTCGCGCCGATGATGTCGAGCGCCTCCTCCCAGCTTGCTTCCCTCCAGCCCGGATCGATGTTGCGGCCCTTCTGCGGATTGGTGCGGATGAGCGGTTTCTTGATCCGATTGGGATCGTAGAACTTCGCGATGCCGGCCAAGCCGCGGGCGCACAGATGACCGCGCGTGTTCGGATCATCCGTGTCGCCGCGCACCCTTATCGGCTTGTCGTTCTTCACCTGCACAACGATACCGCAGGCATTGAAACATTGCTGGCAATGGCTCTTGACCCACCGCTCCTGCATCCCGGACATTGCGGCGGATTGAGTTTGCATGTTTCGGCTCCACTCCATCGTCACCAACGCAGTCCGGCTTGCCTATGCCGACTGCGGGCAGGGATATAAGCGGCTTCGCAGGCATCCTCCCCGCTGGCCAGATACCCCTGTTCAACGTGTCCTATTTACCGGGGACTTTCGCGCGCTGCCTTGTCCTGCCAGCCGAAAATCCGCCACATCATTGCAATTGAAACCATAGCGTTTGTTCTATTAGTCAGTCAATAATTCTATCTATCGGAACATAGCTTACCGCCGGCATGTCGTCTGGAAGACGGAGAGTAGGCTCCCACACCAGGGCGATCCCGTTCGCCGGCTAGCTGCTTAATTGATGGGCGCCCCGATCATTTGCATCGGAACAGCGTCTAGGTCGCCGCACAGCGTCAAAAGCCGCGACTTACGATTTTCCGGGAGCAACAACGTGCCCCCCGCTACCGGCCCCTCGCGCTTCACTCAGTGAAGGGCATCGCCGATGGCCCGAGCTGCAACTCGCAAAGCGTCCCGAAATTCGCTCTGACGGGCGGAAGTGAAGCGCACGGTGGGTACCGCAACGTTGATCACGCCAACGAACGTGCTCCCCCGCCTCACTGCGGTCGCCATGGCTGTAATACCTGGCGTGAACTCTTCATGCGAGTAGGCGAATCCCACCGTCCTGATCTGCAGGATCTCCTGCCTCAGGCGCGTCTTCGAGCGGACCGTGCGCGGCGTGGCGGAAACGAGAGCGACACGACCAAGATATTCATTCAAGGCGGCCGGCTCGAGTTCGGCAAGGACTATCTTGCCGGCGGAGACAGCGTAAAGCGGCGCGCGCGCTCCTGTTTTCATCGTGTAGGAAAGCGCTTGCGTGCTGATAGCAGACGCAACGACCTCGACGGCATCCTTGACGCGCACATAGAAGCCGCACGTTTCATTGATATCCCTGCTGAGCTGCTGCAGAAACGGCGACACCAGTTCGCGCAGCGATGGCTTTGGCGCCGTCCTCGCGAGCCTGCGGAGGCCCGATCCGAGACGATAACCATCGGTCTCGCGATCGCGAGCAATGAAATCGCGCGCCTGCAGATTGTTCAGTAGATTGCACAGACTACTGCGCGGGATTCCGATGTCCGCCAACAGCCGCGAAAACGAGGGCGGCTGCTCCGCGACGGCCAGATACTCGAGGATATCGAGACCCCGGTCCAGGGACTTGACGGTCGGACTATCGTCTCGTTTCATATATCTGCACTGGTCTACATATGTGGACTACTCTGTCATTTGCGCGCCATCCTTGCAAGTGATCGCGGCCTGCGCATTTTTTCCGGAGTGTAGTCGTGACGCTCGTTCCCCCGACCGACTGTTCCGTCCTGATCGTAGGTGGCGGTCCTTGCGGTCTCATGCTCGCCAATGAGCTGGGGCGCCGCGGCATCACGGCTATTCTGGTCGACCAGAAGCCCACCACCGCATTCAATCCGCAAGCAAATGCGACGCAGGCCCGGACCATGGAGCATTTCCGGCGCCTCGGCTTTGCTGAGGAAATCAGGGCGCTCGGCCTGCCGCCGGATTTCCCCACGGATATTGCCTATTTCACACGTTATGCGCGTCACGAGCTCGCCCGTTTCAAGCTGCCATCCTCTCGGGAAGCGAGGGAGCGAATTAAGCAACTTTCAGGATCCTGGAGTGCCGCCGAGCTTCCTCACCGCGTCTCGCAGAAGTTTGTCGAGCAGGTGCTCCGGCGACACGCTGAGGCTCTCCCCGGAATTTCAGTGCATTATGGCTGGCGACTAACCGGCTTCAGCGAGACAGCGCACGGCATGGAGGCCGACGTCGAACGCGTCAGCGATGGGAAGCTCCAGCGCATCCGCGCCGCTTATCTGATTGGTGCGGACGGTCCGCGCAGCACGGTCCGGCAGGCGCTCGGATTTGGTTATGCCGGGGAACAGGGTGCGGTGCGCGACTTCTTCGGCGGGCGCATGTTCGCGATCTATGTGAGGGCACCGGAATTCTATCGGGTCGTGCCGCACGATCCAGCCTGGATGAACGTCACATTCAATCCCGAGCGCCGGGCCTTCATGGCGGCTGTCGACGGCAAGGGCGAATTCGCCTTCCATACGCAATTGCGCGCGCATGAAATCGAGAGCGAAATCACACCGGACCGCGCGCTTGCGATGTTTCAGGCCGCCGTCGGTACTCCGATCGATGCTGAAATCCTGTCGTTCGGAACCTGGATCGCCGGTTACGCACTGGTGGCCGAACGGCTTCAGCGCGGACGCGTCTTTATCGCCGGTGACGCGGCACATCTTTTCACGCCAGCCGGAGGCCTCGGTTACAATACGGCGATCGAGGACGCCGTTAATCTTGGCTGGAAGCTCGCGGCTGCGGTGCGCGGCGAAGCCGAGCCGGATCTGCTTGCAAGCTATGAAGCGGAGCGCCGGCCCAATGCCGAGCGCAATACAGGTTACGCCAGACGATTCGCCGATTCATTGGGACTGTTCGTGCCGGTTCCCGAGATCGAGGACGAATCGGCCGAAGGCGAAAAGGCACGTCGAATTGCCGGCGAGTACCTTGGCGCGCACGGCAGAGCCGAGTTCAATATTCCGGGAATTACCTTCGGGGTGCGTTACTACAACTCGCCGATCATTGCCGGAGACGGCACAGAGCCGCCGCCCGACGCCGCCGATACATATGTTCCTTCGGCCTGTCCTGGCGGTCGAGCTCCGCATTTGTGGCTCACCGCCGAACAATCGCTTTATGACACATTCGGCTTTGAATGGACGCTCCTGCGTCTCTCGCGCAATGCCGGAGGGCAACGGCTTGCAGCGGCGGCCGCTGATGCCGGGCTGCGGTTGAAAGTAGTCGATCTGGTCCGCGACGACACACGTGACCTCTATCAGGCCGACCTCGCCTTGATCAGGCCGGATCAGATCGTCGCCTGGCGCGGCAACAGCGATGAGGCCGCAGCAGACATTATTGGGCGCGTATTGGGCCTCCAGAATTCCGGGACCTCATGACAGCCTAAGAATTACTGCTTCGAAGATAAAAACCCGCTTGTTCTTGCTCCGCCAATCAAGCCTTCGGCGGATTGACGACGATGCCGCGTGCTACGTGAAAGTCGCGCAAAACGCGCAAATAGTCACTGATTTCGGCCTGCGGTACCGGCGTTCCACATTCGTAGCATGAGTTGGTCTGGCGGTCGTACCAGCGGCAACCGCATTCGTTACATGCGAGTTCCGGACCCCCTTGGGGATTGTGGAAGATCATCGCTTCCGCTCCTCGCGCCGCTCTAGCGGCAAGCGCCCATGAAGACGACACCCATTGATCCGAGCACGTCCTCATAGCCGGCTTCGACAAGATCGCATTGCGTCCGCAGCAGAAAACAGACAAAGCCGCCTTGGCGTATCTGTTCTTTAAGCGCCGGCAAGCCCTCGCCGTTGATGCGGCCGGCGATCTCGCTCACCGCGGGGTCGTCGCCGACTAGCATGATGTCAAGGCTCCTGTCACCGTAGCCACGGAACGGCTCGCGCTCCGCGTAGAGGCGGCCGCGGCGCGCCTCCCACACCACGATGCCGGGATCGTCGCGGGTAAGGTCGGAGCGGCGAGCCACTCCGATGCGCGAGCCGCTCCGCAGGTTCCCGAACAGCTCGCCGTGGCGATCGAGCATGCTCTGCCAGGCGGCCGGATCCGGCAGATCACTCATACGCGGCACCCCAGCCGATAGCCGTCGTGGATGGATGGACCGAGACCGCGCGGCAGCACCGCGTCGCCGCAAACATGCAGTTCGTCGATCATCCATTCGAGGTCGGTCATCAGTGCATGGTTGGATATCCGTGGAGACGCAGCAATCACCGTATCGGCCGCAACGACGCGGCTTTCGCCTTTGCCGTCGATGACATGCACCCCGTCCGCCGCAACCTTACGCACGCGCGCGCCGGTGATGGACGCGATCTTGAGCTCCTCGACCCAGGCGCTGTGGCGCCATTTGAAGGTCGGGATGACGTCGCCCGCAAGCCTTTTCGCGGTTTCGATGATGGTCACCGCATGCCCCTGGGTCGCGAGCGATTCCGCAATCGTCAGGCCGACCTTGCCTCCGCCCAGCACCGCGACCGCGCCCGTCACCTTCTCTTTTCCGAGCACAACATCGAGGCCGTCGAGAATCTTGCGGCCGTCCTCCGCCGGCGGCAAGGCCGCGCGATGCAGCATCGTTCCGGTCGCAATCACGGCGACATCGTAGGTATGCAGCATTTCCCGCATCAGGTGCGGATCGACCGTCGTGCCGAGGCGAAGCTCGATACCGAGCTTGCCGGCCATCGCCTCGTAATAGGAAATGACCGATTGCAGATCGGCGCGGTTGGCGAGATCATTGGCTGCGTAACCGCTCAGCATGCCGCCGATCCGGTCGGATTTCTCAAACACCGTGACCGCGTGACCGCGCTGCGCCGCGGTGACGGCAAATTCCATGCCCCCCGGGCCTGCTCCGACCACCATGATCTTCTTCTTCACCGCGGCGGGCGTGATCGCATATTCCGGCTCGACCTCGTGCCCGAGCGCCGGATTCATCGTGCAAGTATACGGCAGATCGCGGAACAGGCGCGACAGACAATTGAGCGATCCGACACAGCGGCGAATTTCGTCCGTGCGATCCTCGGCCACTTTGTGCAACATTTGCGGGTCTGCGAGCAAAGGGCGGCAGACCTCCCAAAAATCGAACTCACCGCTCTTGATGCATTCGTCGGCCATCACCGCATCGGGCAGACGCACGCCGAAGGCGATCGGCATGTCGGGCATGAGCTTCTTGGCGCGCGCGGCAAGCCTGTTCCAGTGGCCGGGTGGGATGTCGCGCCCGATCGAGGAATCGGGCGCTTCCTGCCAGCCGACCGTGACACTGATCATGTCGACCCCGCAGCCCGCTGCCTGCTCCATCAGCTCGAAGCACTCATCTTCTGAATTGCCGCCCCAGCGGTCCATCAATTCGGCGCCGTTCAGGCGTACGATCAGCGGATGATCGGGCGTTGCCTGCTTGATGGCGTCGATCAATTCACGCATGAAGCGGCCGCGATTCTCGATCGAACCGCCATATTCGTCGGTGCGCTGGTTGGTGAAACGTGAATTGAACGTCGCCAGCAGATAGCCCATGAAGCTCGTGATTTCCGTGCCGTCAAACCCCGCCCTGACGGCGCGGACTGCCGCTTCGGCATGTTCCTTGACGGTCTGCCGGATCTGCTCACGGGTGATTTCGCGCGGCGGCCGGAAATGCGGCAACGTCTGCGGCACAATGGACGGCTGGATACAATAGCCGAGATCGATGCCTCCGTAGCGCCCGGCGTGCAGAATCTGCTGGATGGCAACGCCGCCATTGTCGTGGATCATGCGCGCGACGGTCTCGAACTGCGGAAGGAACTTGTCGTCGAAAATCGCAATCTGGCGGAAATAGGCCTTGCCCTCGCCGCGCGGGTCGGGATAGGCGCCTTGATTGGTGATCATTCCGCAACCGGTCTCGGCGATGACCCTGGTGCGGGCGAGTTCGCGCGGCGTGATATGGCCATCGCGCGTGTTGTAGTTGGAGACGCAGCAAGCTCCGTACTTGACACGGTTCTTCAGTTCGAACCGACCCCACTTGGCTTTCTGAAACAGAGAGGAAAGCTTGGCTTCGCCCGGCTTGGTCATCAGTCACACCTGTTGCGATTGGGTCTGTTCGTTTCGGATTTTCGTTACGATCAAGTCACGCAATGTGCGGCGCAGGATCTTGCCGGCACCGGAAACCGGAAATTTAGGCAAAATTTCCAGACGCTCCGGCAGCTTGAATTTTGCAATCCTCTGCTTGAGCAGAAATCCGCTCAGTTCCTCGAGCGTCAGCCCGGCATCCGGATTGAGGGTAACGAAGGCGCAGGCACGTTCGCCGAAGACCGGATCGGGCATCGCCACGATTGCGACGCCGCGGACGGCCGGATGCCTGAGAATGAGATTCTCGACTTCGTCGACGCTGATCTTCTCGCCGCCGCGGTTGATCAGGTCGTTCTTGCGACCCTCGGCGGTCACATAGCGTCCGGACTTACGGACATAATCTCCCATCCGGTAGAAGCCGTCGGCCGTGAAGGCGCGTGCGTTGATCTGCGGCGCATTATAATAACCCCGGATCGTATAGGGACCGCGGGCCACGAGTTCGCCAACCTCGCCATCGGCGACTTCGTTGCCTTCGTCGTTGAGAACCTTGATCTCGTCGTCGGGGCAAATCGGTGCGCCGGAACTGCGCAGAATGATGTCGTCGGAATCATCGAGTCGCGTCAGATTGATCAGGCCTTCCGCCGTTCCGTAATCTTCCTGGAACTGACAACCGAGCCGCTTGCGCAGACGATCGCGCAGCTCGGACGACAGCCGCGCCCCGCCCTGCTGCACCACCTTCAGCGACGAGACATCGAAACGATCGAGCGCCGGATCGTTGAGCCAGTTGACGATAAGCGGTACCGCGGCCTGGATGAAGGTGACGCGCTCTTTCTCTACCAGGGAGAAGACAGTGTTGCAGTCGCCGCGCGGGGCGATGATCACGTGCCCGCCCAGCGCAAGCGCACCCAGGATTCCCGGCGAACCGAGATTGTAATTGTGCGCCAGCGGCAGCGTCAGCAGCAGCACCGTTTCCGGGCCGAACCCGGCGATACGCGCGCTTTGCGAAAAGTTGTAAATGTAATCGTTGTGGGTCCGCGGGATGAGTTTGGGCAATGCGGTGGTCCCACCGGACAGCAGCATGAAAGCCACGTCGCCGGGATCGTGTTCGATCCGGTCGATGGCGGTCAGATTGTCGGCGTCTGCTCCCGTTGCCAGCAATGCATGAAGCGAGATTTCCTGCTCGCGGGTTTCGCCGAGAACGAAAATCTTTTGCAGCGATGGCGCCTCGGCCCTGATCGCATCCGCCATCTGCCTGAAATCGAAATCCTTGATGCGATCGGGAATCAGAAGACATGAGGCCTCTGCCGATCCGACATAATGAGCGATTTCAGTTTGCCGGTGCGATGGCAGTGCCATCACCGGAATGACGCCGACGCGCAGCAGCGCAAGAAAGGCAATCAGAAATTCGCCTCCGTTCGGCAACTGGAAGACGGCCCGTTGACGCGGTTGCAGGCCAAGGCCGCGAAAATGCGCGGCCAACTGCCCGCTCTGCTCCCAGAGCGCACCGAGGCTGATGCGGCGGTCGCCATCGACGATCGCAAGACGCTCGGGTGCGGCGCTGGCGAGGCGCGCAAATAAGTGCGGAATCGAAATGTCGAGCCAATAGCCCTTGCGGCGATATTCCTGCCCGAACTCTTCGGGCCATGGAGCACATCCCGGCAGCATCGTTCCTCCCCTTCTCCGTTTCTTTTTGTTGTCTTATATGCAACCGTTTTCTCTATATCCAAATGACGGCTGTTTAAACATGACCAAGGTCAAGCTTGAGGTTATGACGTTGTTTCAGGGAGTTACGCGAAGACCACCGCCAGATCGGCGCGGGATGGGACTACCAGCATGACCAAAGCTCCTCGAACCGGGCAGCGGCGGACGGAGAAATCGGCGCCGCCGCGAACCCGCGCGGTCGTGGTCCGCCGCGGTATCCGGTCGGCGGGAATCGCCTTCGATGTCCTCTCCGCGCTTGCGGCCGAGCCGGAAGCCGTCAGCCTCACCGCCGTTGCGCGGCGCGCAGGCCTTTCGGCCTCGCAAGCACATCGCTATCTGGCGAGCCTGACCCGTGCCGGCTTCGCGCGGCAGAATCCAGATTCGGGATATTACGACCTGGGTTCAAAAGCCATCCAGATCGGCCTTGCTGCCTTGGCACGTACGGACGTGTTCGCGCTCGCCGATCCGGCAATCGCCGAATTTACACGCGCAACCGGTCGCAGCACATTGCTGGCCGCGCGCGGGCCGCTCGGTCCGACGGTCGTGCGTCTGCATGCCGGGCGCATACCGGTGATCACCTCGATCGCCGTCGGATCCGTACTGCCTTATCTGCGCTCGGCCACCGGCCGTGTATTTCTATCTTTCCTGCCGGAAGACGAAACCGCAGAGGAAGTCGCAAACGAGCTTGCGACAGCACGCATGCAGGAGCCATTCGACATTCACGCGATCCGCGCACGGGTGCGCGCCGAAATGTGTGCATCGGTCGATGAGCTTCTGATTGCCGGATTACGGGCGACAGCCGCACCGATCCTCGACATCCAGGGACGGGTTACCTTGGTCGCCACCACGATGGCGACGCGCGCTTTCGATCCCGCCGACGACGCAGCAATCGCAGGGCAATTGCAGGCACTCTGTCGCCGGCTCACGGAAAGCATCGGGGGACATTGGCCGGCGTCGAATTGATCGAAGTCGCCGTGCTTGCGCCTGCGGCCCTCTGATGGAACAAACCCATCAGGTTTTCCCACAGGCGCAGATGCCGCGGAAAATCAACGATCGCCTTCCCATCCTAATGACGGCTTGAATGGGGGGAGCGGAGGTAACTCCCAACTCCCGGTCACCGTGACCTTGGCCTCGCGATCCATCCTCACGTCGAGCACAGTTGGTCGCTCGCTACGGATCGCCTGCTCCAACTGTTCGGCAAAATCACGCGGTTCTTCGACCACAACACCATTGGCGCCCATGGAGCGGGCCATCATGGCAAAATCGGTGGTAAAAAGTTCGCCGGTTCGATCGTTCCGGAAGCTCGTTGCAATCTCGCTGACCTGCTCCCCGATATGCCCTCGTTCATAAGGAGAGTCTGTTCCAGTTTTGCCCCTGCCTGGGGCGTGCTGCGAACTCGGATGGTGTGAGCCCGTTGAGGCTCGTGTGCGGTCGGTTGGTGTTGT
>JABARS010000030.1 GCA_019187085.1 Pseudorhodoplanes sp.
AAGGAAGCCGAGGCCGTGCTTGGGCCGCTTTACAGCGCCTATCTCGCGGAGACGCGCCGCACCGGCTATGTGATGTTCGAGGGCCAGTCGATCCCCAAGGACGAGGCGTACCGGCGCGGCATGGAGGCGCTGCGCCGTGGCGGCCGCTCGCTCGACGTGGCGGAGGCGTATTTCAACGCACTCATCAAGGACACGCCGGAATTCGGCGAGGGATTTTTCCAGGCCGCGCGCATTGCCGAACGCAAGGGTGCGCTCGACCGCGCCCGTACGCTCATGGCGGAAGCGAGCCGGCTCGCACCCGACCACGAACTCTACCGCGCCGAAGCGCAACGGCTGCAGGGCTAAAGCATGATCCCGAAAAGTGCGAAGCGGTTTTCGGGAAAGATCATGCCCCAGCAAAGCGCTAAAGCGGGATGACGATTCAAGAAAAACTCATTCCGCTTTAGCGGCTAACCCGGGCTGTTCCGGCATGTCGATGCCGCCCGCACACGAATTGCCATCATGTTGCCACGAAAGTTCCTTGCGCCAATCGTGAACCGATCTCCCGGCGCTCCGACCAATGGGCGTAACTGCAAGCAAGGGAGATCACGTCATGCAACGTCTTGTTATCGCGATGTCGCTGCTGGCCGCCTCGACGGCGCTGGCTCACGCCATGCCCCGTCACGCGCCGGTCGATGCCGAAACCATGAAATACAAGTGGGGTGCGACCATCAAGGCCGGCAGCATGTGCTGGGCCGTCACGGATTCCAGCCGCGGCTTCGGCTTCTGGGATGCGTGCGATCCGTCGGTGCCGTATCCCCGCGCCCTGTCGACCCGCGGAATGCGCGACACCAGCGATGGTGGCGGCTCCGGCGGTGGTGGCGGCGGCGGTGGCGGCGGCCGCTGAGTGACGGCTGCACCATCTCGAAGAGCGGCTTCGGTAAATGATCGAAGCTGCTTTTTCGCTGGCGGACCGATCCGGAACGGCCGTCACAGACACGTTCCGCCGGAGCGGCTTTTTATTTTATGCGGCGCCTTGATAAACGGCGGATAATCTTCTATATAAACGCAGTATCGACTTTGGGCCGAACGACTGGGCCGTATCGCCTGATCACTTTGTCTGATCACTGAGCGAACCCGTTTCAGAACATTCTCCAAAATTCGACGAACGACTGGCGCGCACGCATGCGCGCCCGTCTCCATATATGCACCGTCAGTGAAAGGACGATCCATGAATACGGGTATTGTGAAGTGGTTCAACAACCAGAAGGGCTTCGGCTTCATCCAGCCGGAGGACGGCAGCCGCGACGTTTTCGTGCACATCAGCGCGGTTGAGCGCGCCGGCCTGCAGACCCTTAACGAAGGGCAGAAGGTCACGTTCGATCTGGTTGCCGACCGCCGGACCGGAAAGTCCGCGGCAGAGAATCTGCGCGCCGCCTGACCGGCGTTACAACCGACAACGGCGCCCTGACCACGGATGTACTGGCGGGGTCAGCCGGATGGAGTCCCGCCGCCAATGGTGCGCGGGACTTTTTCATGCGCGTTGGCGGAGAAGCGTTGCCGCACATGCAAACGTCGCGGCGAACGAGAAATTCTAAATAAATTCAATAGTTTGGAAGCTTGGTAGCGGAGGACGGATTCGAACCGCCGACACAAGGATTATGATTCCTCTGCTCTAACCAACTGAGCTACTCCGCCAGACCGTCGCATCCCACGGGCCCGCAGGCGCATGGGGGTTCGGCAAGCCTTTTCCGCCGCGGATATAGGAAGCCGGGGGAAATGGTGTCAAGCAATCCGGCCGAAAAGTCGCTCCGGCTGCCGGCAGTGCGTCCCGTCCCGCGGCGAGGTCGAATTCCCCCGCAGGTTCGGCAAGCCCGTCTGCGGCCCGCACATCCCCGATCGTCGCAATTGCGGTAGCCTGCCTGTCTTCCTCAAGAGGCGAGCTTGCCGATCCGGATCAGCGAAAAATGTCCGAGGGGCGGCATCGGCTTTCGCTCCAGCACGCGCATGGTCGGGTGCACGTCGACCCAGGCCTTGATGCGCGCCCAGGGGAATTCCGGCCGCCAGCCGAGCCGGCGCGCGACCGGCGCGAAAGCAAGCTCGAAGCTCCGGCGCAGGCCCTGCTCGGCTCCGATATGGTTCACGAGGATGATCTCGCCGCCGGGGCGCACGACGCGCATGAACTCGTCGAGCGCGGCCTCCGGGTCGGGCACCGCGGTGATGACGTATTGGGCGATCACGACGTCGAAGGAATTGTCGGGGAAGGCGAGATGGTTGACGTCCATCACCGACAGCGCCTCGACATACGTCAGGCCGAACTCGCGCACCCGCCCCATGGCCTTGCGCAGCATCGGCTCGGATATGTCGATGCCGACCAGCCGGTTGGAACGGGCATAATCGGGCAGCGAAATGCCGGTGCCGACGCCGACCTCCAGGATCCGCCCGCCGATCCGTTCGGCCGCCGCGATCGAAGCCTTGCGCCCGCGCTCGAACACCGCGCCGAATACGAAATCGTAGACCGGTGCCCAGCGCGCATACGCCTTCGCGACCGCATTCCTGTCGAGTTCGGCCCCCAAATGTCGCCCCTGTTCTGAAAACCCGTCCGCGCCTCAGCCGCCGATCGCGGCGACGGCCGCTCCCGCCGCGGTCTGCTCCGGCTTCACATATTCGCCGGCCGCCGTGCGCGCGATGAAGCCGCCGCCGAGCACGCGCGCCTGGCCTTCGGGCGCATCATAGAAGACGCAGGCCTGTCCGGGCGAGACCCCGTCCTCGCCCTCGGTGAGATCGACGACGACCTCGCCATCCTCGCAGGCGATCCAGGCCGGCGTCGGCGCGCGGGTCGAGCGCACCTTCACGAAGGCGGGCAGCCGGCCATGGCCGAGCGCCTCCTCGATCGCGCCCTCGCCGATCCAGTTGACCTCGCGCAACACCATGCGATGGGTGCGCAACTGTTCGCGCGGGCCGACGATCACGCGGTTGGTCGCCGCATCGAGCCGCAGCACATACAGCGGTTCGCGCGCGGGAATGCCGAGCCCCTTGCGCTGGCCGATGGTGAAATTGATGATGCCGTTGTGCCGGCCAAGCACCTTGCCGCTCTGGTCGACGATCTCGCCGGGGGCCGCAACCCCGGGCTTCAGCCGCTCGATGATGTCGGTGTAGCGGCCGGTCGGCACGAAGCAGATATCCTGGCTGTCCTGCTTGTCGGCCACGGTCAGCCCGAAGCGGCGCGCCAGTTCGCGCGTCTGCGCCTTGGTCAGGTCGCCGAGCGGGAAGCGGACATCGGCGAGCTGGGCGCGCGTCGTCGTAAACAGGAAATAGCTCTGGTCGCGCTCTTCCTCGCGGGCGCGATACAGCGCCCGCCCGCCCGGTACAGCACGCGAAACGACATAATGGCCGGTCGCCATCACCCGGGCGCCAAGCTCGCGCGCAGTGTCGAGCAGGTCGTGAAACTTGATCGACTGGTTGCAGGCGACGCAGGGCACCGGCGTTTCGCCGGCGACATAGCTGTCGGCGAAATTCTCGATCACCGCTTCGCGGAAGCGGCTTTCGTAGTTGAGGACATAATGGGGAATCCCGATCCGCTCGGCGACGGCGCGCGCATCGTGGATGTCGCGGCCGGCGCAGCAGGCACCCTTGCGATGGGTCGCGGCCCCATGGTCGTAGAGCTGCAGCGTCACGCCCACGACGTCATAGCCTTCGGCCGCGAGCAGAGCCGCGGTCACCGAGGAATCGACGCCGCCCGACATGGCGACGACGACCCGGGTGTCCTGCGGGCGTCCCTCGATGTCCAGACTGTTGAGCATCGCTGTCACGGCTTTCGGCCGCACTCCCCTGTTCCGATCCGGTCCAATCCGGCAGTGCCGGCCCGCGCTTTATGTATAGAGCCTGCGTCGCATTTCAAAACCCGGGCGGCAGCGCAGGCGAAAACCCGCCACCCGGACACGGATCGCCGGACCTCGCGCCCGTTCGGCCCGGCAAAATCTGCAGTGGCATGTTCAATATCACCCCTAGCCGATCCGGCCCCTTGATTCAAATCATTGTTTCCATTGGAGAAATTCTAGAGAAACAGTGGCGCGAGGCTTGCAAGTCGAAGCGGCAGCGAAATTTTCTGCCGAGGTTTAACCGTGCCGACCGTCGCGTCCGAAGCGTCCGTCTCTCCTTTGCGTTCCCTGACCGGCCTGCGGCCCAACGGCAGCCAGTCCGAAAGCCAGGACGGGGCAAGCCCGTTCTCCATGTTCCTGAAGACGGAGCCGCCGGCACCCTCGCGCAGGCCCGACCCCGCACGCACCGAACGACCGGACCGCCCGGCTGCCGACGCCCCGCAGGGGGCGGCGAGTTCCGATCCCGCCGCCGGCAGCCCGCCCCGCGACACCGCGACGAAATCCGACGCGGCACCGGACACCGCCGACGCCGGAAGCACGGACGCCGCCCCAAGCGAGACCGTCAAATCTGCAGACCAGGCAGGCGATCAGCCGGACAATGCCGAGGCGGCCGTCGTGATCGTTCCGGTCACGCCGACTGCGGCGCCGGTAACGGCGGTCGTGGCGCTTGCGCCCGACGCGGCGGCGAGCGTCGCAACCGACGCCACTGCCCCGGTCGCCCCAGCAGCCGATGCCGCCGCGGCGATGCCGGCGGCGGCGCCTGCGGCCGAAGCCGTGCCGCAGGAAGCGAAGGCCACCGGTAACGTCCCGGCTCAGGCCGCGACCGCCGCCGCGGCCAAGCATGCAGCCGGCGCGCCGGCCGACCCGGCCATGCCGGAAGCCCCCGAAACAAACCCGTTGCCGGTCAAGACCGAAGCTGCGCCCGAAACCGGCAAGGACGAAACGAATATGCCCGCCCCGGCGAAGCCGGAAGCCGCGGCCAGGCCGCAGTCCGAGGCGGAGGCGCCGCGTCACGACTGGCGCAGCGACCACCAGGCGCTCGATCCGAAGCCGCACGCCGATCCGGCCCAGTCGGCGAACATCGCGACGGCGCACGCTTCGTCCGCGCATGCCGCGACAGGCGCGCAGGCCAATGCGCAGCCGCAACAGGCCGCGCCGGTCGTGCCGCTTGCCGGCCTTGCCGTCGAAATCGCCGCGCAGGCCCGCGCCGGCAAGAACCGCTTCGAGATCCGTCTCGATCCGCCGGAGCTCGGCCGCATCGATGTACGCCTCGACGTCGACCGCGAAGGCAATGTCACCTCGCGGCTCGTGGTCGAGCGTGCCGAAACGCTCGACCTGTTGCGGCGCGACGCCCACGCGCTCGAGCGCGCGCTCAACCAGGCCGGGCTGAAGACGTCGGACAATGCGCTCCAATTCTCGCTGCGCGACCAGAATGGCAGCCAGAACCAGAATGGTCAGGAAACGGCGGGCGGCGAGCGCGTCGTGATCGGCGACGAGGAAGGCACGCTTGCCGCGCCCGTGCGCGGCTACGGCCTGCTGCTCGGACAGGGCAAGGGCCTCGACATCCGGATCTGAGGAACACGACCATGGCGACCATCAATGCAGGCGTAACCTCGAACGTCACGGCCACGACCGGGACGTCCTCCACGTCGAGCGCGGTCAATTCGAACACGCTCGCCAGCAACTTCACGACCTTCCTGCAGTTGCTCACCACACAGCTCAAGAACCAGAACCCGCTCGATCCGCTCGACACCAACCAGTTCACCCAGCAGCTCGTGCAGTTCGCGCAGGTCGAACAGCAGCTCAAGTCGAACGATCAGCTCGCCACCCTCGTCTCGTTGCAGCAGGCGGTGCAGCAGACGCAGGCGCTCGGCTTCGTCGGCATGACGGTCGCGGTCGACGGCTCCTCCGCGCAGCTCGCGAACGGCAACGCGGCCTGGGGCTTTTCGATCAGCAAGCCGGCATCGGCGACGGTCAACATCACCAATTCGGCGGGCGCGCTCGTCTATACCGGCACCTTCTCGGTCAATGCCGGCACGCAGAATTTCGTCTGGGACGGCCGCAACAATGCCGGCGTGCTGCAGCCCGACGGCGCCTACAAGCTTTCGGTCACCGCCAAGGATGCGAGCGGCCAGACGGTCGGCGCTGCGACCGAAACCATCGGCGTCGTCGATTCCGTCGACATGACGCAGACGCCGCCGAAGCTCAATATCGGCGGCACCGATTACACGCTCGACAAGATCAAGCGCGTGGTGCGCCAGGCAACGTCGGGCTGACGCGCCCATAACGCCGCGCCGGATGGCGCGCCGCCTTAACGACCTCTTAAGCGCGGCGCCAGACTGGCGCGGCAGGAATTTCCCATTTGAAAACTTTTGCTTAGGCAAATCTTAAGCGCCGCCGCTTACTCTCCGCCACAGTTGTGTCAGTGAGTTTGCGAGTTTGCCTATGACTGAGCCCCACCGCCCGAGGGTGAAGTATGTCATCGGGCCCGATGGCAGTCCGCTTACGATTGCGGACCTGCCGCCGCCCACGACCAAGCGCTGGGTCATCCGCCGCAAGGCGGAAGTCGTGGCAGCCGTTCGCGGCGGCTTGCTCTCGCTTGAGGAAGCCTGCAACCGCTATACGCTGACGACTGAAGAATTCCTGTCCTGGCAATTCTCCATCGACCAGCACGGCCTCGCCGGACTGCGCACGACCCGCATCCAGCAATATCGCCAATAAGCCGCCCGCTCGCCCGCTTCCGACCGATCGCCGGCCGCTGCGCACCGGCTTTTTCCGCGTTCGCCATCTTCCCGACGCCCCGGCCGGCTGGAGTTCCGGCTGTCGCAGCGCTATGTCTCGGGCAGTCGCCTGGAGCATGATCCCGGACAGGATCGTGCTCATCCCGCCTCAGGGACGGAGATGCCTGCCATGACGCCTGCCAGAACGCTTTCCATGCCGCTTTCCATGCCGTTCGCCCTGATCCTTGCCGCCGGCCTGACGATTGGCGCAACGCCGGCTGCCGCCCAGCCGCTCGCGGTCGGCGAAGTCATCCCGCTGACCCCGCCGCCGGGCTGGGCCTATCGTGCGGTCTATACCGAGCCGGCGATGCACAGCCGCTGGACGCCGACCGATACCAGCTCCGGCAAAACCTTCCGCGAGCCGCTCTATGTAGCGCCGCCCGGCTATGTCTATCGCCATGTGCGCGGCTATCAGCTTGTGCGCCTGCCCGATCCCGTCGCGCGCCCTGTTGTGCGCAAGCCTTCTGTGAAAAAGGCGCGCCGGACCGCCAACCCGCGCTGCGTCACCGATCTCGGCTACGGCCGCATCGATTTCTGCGACTGACGGCGCGCTGATACGCCCTCTGACGAGGCGGGCCGACGGGCCCGCCTTTTTTATTGTCCCGATCCGGCACGAACGCTGCCGGCATTAACCGGTTGGAAACCATAAACCGGGCAATTTTTGCCGGGGGGCGCGAGGTGGCGTCCGATGTCAGAGGATTCCCGTGCAAGGTCTTACCGAGTTTCTGAAGACGCTGGGCGTCACGCGCATCGCCGCGATGGCCGCCGTCACCGCCGCGCTCATCGGGTTTTTCGTATTCCTCATGCTGCGGGTGACCTCGCCCGCCATGATGACGCTGTTCACGGACCTGTCGTTCGAGGATTCCTCGGCGATCATTAAGGACCTCGAGCGCCAGGGCATCCCTTTCGAACTGCGCAATGACGGCGCGGCGATCCTCGTTCCGAAAGCCAATGTCACGCGCCTGCGCATGAAGCTCGCCGAAAGCGGCCTGCCCAAGGGCGGCGGCATCGGCTACGAAATCTTCGACAAGTCGGACGCGCTCGGCACAACGAGTTTCGTCCAGAATATCAATCACTTGCGCGCGCTCGAGGGCGAGCTGTCGCGCACCATCCGCGCCATCGAACGCGTGCAGGCCGCCCGCGTCCATCTCGTGATCCCGGAGCGCCCGCTTTTCTCGCGCGACAAGGTCGAGCCGTCCGCCTCGATCGTGCTGCGGGTGCGCGGCGCGCTGGAAGCCCAGCAGGTGCGCGCGGTCCGCCATCTGGTCGCCTCCGCGGTCAACGGCCTCAAGCCCGCGCGCGTATCGGTCGTCGACGAGAACGGCCGCCTCCTCGCCGACGGCACCGCCGACGACGGCGCCGGCGGCAACAGCGCCGACGAACGGCGGATCGCCTTCGAGCGGCGCATGCGCGAGCAGGTCGAGGCCATCGTCTCCTCGGTGGTGGGACCAGGCCGCGCCCACGTCCAGCTCTCCGCCGATTTCGATTTCAACCGCATCACCCAGACCTCCGACAAGTTCGACCCCGAAGGCCGGGTGGTGCGCTCGAGCCAGATCCGCGAGGAAGCGAGCAATACCGACAATCGCGAAGGCCAGGTCACGGTCGGCAACGAATTGCCGGGCGCCGCGCCGCGAGCGCAGCCGGGCCAGCCGCCCGCCGAAGGCACCACCCGCAACGACCAGGCGCGCAAGACCGAGGAAATCGTCAATTACGAGATTTCCCGCACCACCAAGACCGAGGTCATCGAGGGCGGCCGCGTCAACCGCATCTCGGTCGCGGTGGTCGTCGACGGCATCTATAACCGCAACGATCGCGGCGAAATGACCTACGCCCCGCGCGCGCCCGAGGAGATCGACCGCATCGCGGCCCTGGTGCGCTCGGCCATCGGCTTCGACCAGCGGCGCGGCGACCAGGTGGAGGTCGTCAACCTGCGCCTTGCCGAAACGCCGCAGAACAAGATCGACGGCCCCAAGACCTGGCTCGACTATTTCGCCTTCACCAAGGACGACATCATGCGCGGCGTCGAGCTCGGCGTCATGCTGCTGCTCGGCCTGATCGTGCTGCTGATCGTCGTGCGCCCGCTGGTGCGGCGCATGATCACCCCGGAAAAGGCCGGCGCCGACGGCCTCGTTGCGGTGCCCGGCATGCCCGGTCTCGTGATGGGCCCCAACGGCGTGACCACGATCGCCGGCGGCGCGGGAACGTTGACCACCGGCGCCGGCGGCCCCAACGTCATCGTCGGCGGCGATCAGACCACCGCCACCATCTCCACCCACACCTCGCAGATGATCGATATCGCCCAGGTCCAGGGCCAGGTGCACGCGCAGTCGGTCCAGAAGGTCGGCGAGCTCGCCGAGCGCAATCCGCACGAGACCGTCGCCATCGTGCGTTCCTGGCTGCACGAAGCCGCGTAACGGACGATCGCCATGGCCGCAGCCGCAAAAAAAGAAAACCCCAACGACATTGCAAGCCTGGTCGCCACGCTGGCCAGCCGCCAGGCCGAGAACAATGCGCCACCGACCCGCCCCCTGAGCGGGCCGGAGCGCGCCGCCGTGCTGATGCTCGCGCTCGGCGAGCAATATGGCGGGAAGATCTGGGGCCTGCTCGACGACGACGAACTGCGCCAGCTCTCCATCGTCATGTCGACGCTCGGCACCGTCGAGGCGCCGCAGGTGGAAGGGCTGCTGCTCGAATTCGTCGGCCGGCTGTCGGCGTCGGGTTCGCTGATGGGCAACTATGACGCGACCGAGCGGCTGCTGCAGCAATTTCTGCCGCCCGAGCGCGTCGGCGGCATCATGGACGAAATCCGCGGCCCCGCCGGCCGCAACATGTGGGAGAAGCTCTCCAACGTCCAGGAAGAGGTTCTCGCCAACTACCTGAAGAACGAATACCCGCAGACGATCGCGGTGGTGCTGTCGAAAATCCGCCCCGAGCACGCCGCACGCGTGCTCTCGATCCTGCCGGAGGAGCTGGCGCTCGACGTCGTCAGCCGCATGCTGCGCATGGAGGCGGTGCAGAAGGACGTGATCGAGCGCGTCGAGCAGACGCTGCGCACCGAATTCATGTCGAACCTGTCGCAGACCCGCCGCCGCGACGCCCACGAGGTGATGGCGGAAATCTTCAACAATTTCGACCGCCAGACCGAAACCCGCTTCCTGACCGCGCTCGAAGAGGCCAACCGCGAAAGCGCCGAGCGCATCAAGACGTTGATGTTCACCTTCGACGACCTGATCAAGCTCGATGCCGGCTCCGCGCAGACGCTGATGCGCCACATCGACAAGGACAAGCTCGCCGTCGCGCTCAAGGGCGCGTCCGAGCCGGTCCGGCAATTCTTCCTCAGCAACATGTCGACGCGTGCCGCCAAGATGCTGGTCGACGACATGCAGGCCATGGGCCCGGTCCGCCTGCGCGACGTCGACGAGGCGCAGGTGCTGCTGGTCAATCTCGCCAAGGACCTTGCGGCCAAGGGCGAGCTGGTCATCACCAAGCAGCGCGGCGACGAAGAGCTGATTTACTGAGACGGCCGATGAACGCACCCGCCAAATATCTTTTCGAGCTGGACTTCGCGCCCGCACCGAAGGCGCCGACGACCGTGCCGATATCCGAGCACAGGAGCGCGCTCGCCGAAGCGGAAGCGCGCGGCTATCGCTCGGGCTTCCAGGCCGCCGAGGCGGAAATGCGCGCCGACACCGAGCGCCGGCTCGCCGCATCGCTCGAGCAGATGCAGCACATGCTCGCCGGGCTGGCGCAGGGGCTGCAGGGGGTCGAAGCACGGCTCGAGGCGGAGGCCGTCGAGGTCGCCTGCGCGATCGCCGGCAAGCTCGCCCCGGCGCTGATCGCGCGCGAGCCGCTCGCCGAACTGTCGGCGCTCGTCACCGGCAACATCCGCCATCTGCTCAAGGCCCCGCACATCGCCGTGCGCCTGAGCGAACCCCTTTACGAGCCCGCGCGCGCCAGGCTCGACACGATCGCGCGCCAGGCCGGATTCGAAGGCCGCCTCGTGCTGCTCGCCGATCCCGACATCGCCGACGGCGACTGCCGGATCGAATGGGCCGACGGCGGCATCACGCGCGACCGCGCCGCGGTGGAAGCCGCGATCGCCGAGACGGTCGGACGATTCATCGCCGCCCGGCGCAACGTGGCGGACGGTTTTCTGAAAGGTGCTGAGACATGAGTGACAGCGAGAGCAAGGTCCCCCTCCCCGATCTCGAGACGGCCCAGGCGCCGATGGTGCCTGAACCGGTGCCGCCGGTCACCGGCGACGCCGAAACCGGGACCAAGACCGCCGCCGACCTCGAGGCCATGTTCGACGTGCCGGTGCAGGTTTCGGCCGTGCTCGGCCGCACCCGCATGGACGTCTCGCAACTTCTCCGGCTCGGGCCGGGCGCGGTGCTCGAACTCGACCGCAAGGTCGGCGAGGCCATCGACATCTACGTCAACAACCGGCTCGTCGCACGCGGCGAGGTGGTGCTCGTCGAGGAAAAACTCGGCGTGACCATGACCGAAATCATCAAGACCGATCGGAGCTGAAACCATGCGCCTGCTCATCGTTGGAACGCTGAAGGGTCAGCTCACGCTCGCGACCAAATATGCGATGGACAAGGGTGCCAGCGTCACCCACGCGACCGACACCGAACAGGCGCTCGCTGTGCTGCGCTCCGGCCGCGGCGCCGACCTGCTGATGGTCGACGTGGCGCTGGACATCGCCGACCTCGTCACCCGGCTGCAGAGCGAGCATATCCACGCCCCGATCGTCGCCTGCGGCACCGACAACAACGCGCGCGCCGCGGTCGCCGCCATCCATGCCGGCGCCAAGGAATACATCCCGCTGCCGCCCGACCCGGACATGATCGCGGCCATTCTCGCAGCCGTCGCCGACGACGAACGCGACCTGATCTGGCGCGACGTTGCGATGGAATCGGTCATCAGGCTCGCCCAGCAGATCGCAAGCTCGGATGCGTCCGTGCTGATCACCGGCGAATCCGGCACCGGCAAGGAGGTGCTGGCGCGCTACGTGCATTCGCGCTCCGGCCGCGCCAGGAAGCCGTTCATCAGCGTCAACTGCGCCGCCATCCCCGAGCAGCTCCTGGAATCGGAATTGTTCGGCCACGAGAAAGGCTCGTTCACCGGCGCGGTCGCCCGCCGCATCGGCAAGTTCGAGGAAGCCAATGGCGGCACGCTCCTGCTCGACGAAATCTCGGAAATGGACGTGCGGCTGCAGGCCAAGCTGCTGCGCGCGATCCAGGAGCGGGTGATCGACCGCGTCGGCGGCACCAAGCCCGTTCCGGTCGACATCCGCATCGTCGCCACCTCCAACCGCAATCTGGTCGAGGCCGCGCGCGCCGGCAGCTTCCGCGAGGATCTTCTGTTCCGGCTCAATGTCGTGAACCTGAAAATCCCGCCGCTGCGCGAGCGCCCGGCCGACGTGATCGAGCTCGCCGAATATTTCGTGAAGAAATACTCGCAGGCGAACGGCCTGCCGCTACGCCCGCTGTCGGCCGAAGCCAAGCATGCGCTCTCGCTCAATCGCTGGCCGGGCAACGTGCGCGAGCTGGAGAACACCATCCACCGCGCGGTGCTTCTGACCTCGGGCGAGGAGATCAGCGTCGAGGGCCTGGTGATGCCCGACGGCACCCGGCTCGATCAGGCGACGCCGGCCGCCGTGCAGCACGCTGCCATCGCCGCCGAACAGGTCACGCGCGCGCTCGTCGGCCGCACCGTGGCCGATGTCGAGCGCGACCTGATCCTGGAGACGCTCAGGCACTGCCTCGGCAACCGCACCCACGCGGCCAACATTCTCGGCATTTCAATCCGCACCCTGCGCAACAAGCTCAACGAGTACGCCAACGACGGCGTGCCGGTGCCGCCTCCGAATGGCGGCGGCGAGGTGCGCGGGGCGGCATAGGGGAGACTGGAGTATTACGATGGCTGACGATATCCGCCGGACACGGCACCTGCGCGAGCTGGAGGAACTGTTCGCGCCGGACTACGACGCCGGCAACATGCCTTCGCCCGACAAGCGGTCGGCCTACGCACTCGAGCACATCGCCTATCGGATGGGCAAGCTCGACCAGAAGCTGAGCGAGGTGCTGATCGCGCTGGCGAGCCTCGCGACGGCGCCGCGTTGAACGCGGAACGAACTGCGCCGTTGCTGATCTATAAAATCTGTCCCGCCGCGCTCTGGCGGGAGGCGGAAGCCGCGGGCGTCTTTCGCGGCGCGCCGGTCGATCTCGCCGACGGCTTCATCCATTTCTCGACCGCCGCGCAGGTCGTCGAGACCGCCGCGAAGCACTTTGCCGGACAGCGCGATCTTGTTCTCGTCGCGGTCGAGGCCGGGCGGCTCGGCGGCGCGCTGAGATGGGAGCCCTCGCGCGGCGGCGCGCTGTTTCCGCATCTCCATGCGCCGCTGGACCCCGGCGCGGCCGTCAGCGTCGTGCCGCTGCCGCTTGGCGACGACGGCCGCCACGCCTTCCCGCCGCTGCGCTGACGCGTCTCCGGGGCACCGGCATGACGCTGCCGGGCACAAGCGGCGCCTCAGACTTCGCGGTCGCCCCGGAAGCGGCCGTAGGAGGTCGCGCCCGGCGCCCCGAACAGGATCACGTCGTAGATCTCCGGCGCGCCGCCCATGCCCGGCGATCCGGCCGGCATGCCGGGCACGGCGAGGCCGCGCGCGTCCGGCCGTTCGGCGAGAAGACGCGCGATCGCCCGCGCGGGGACATGGCCTTCGATCACATAACGTCCGGGTTCGGTGGCAAGTTCGGTGGCAAGTTCGGCGGTGTGGCAGGAGGCGAGCGCCTCCGGCACGCCGAGCCGTACCTTCAGCGGCGCAAGGTCGGCCGTCTCGCGGACGGTGACGTCGAAGCCGGCGCGGCGCAGGTGCTCCACCCAGCCGTCACAGCAGCCGCAATCGGGATCCTTGTGGACCATGAGCGCGGGCGGACTTGCGGCATGGGCAACGTCGCCGGCCGCAACCAAGACGGCAAGGCTCAGGAGCATGTGACGGCGCGACAAGGTCGGAAGTGTCATGCAGCCTCGCTTTTGCCGGCCTCGACGGACAGGCCGTTTTCGGGGAGACTTGAAACATCGATTCAGCCCGCCCGTCCTTGATCTGGATCGGACGGACCCCCGACATGTGAGCGTCGCTGCCGCGGTCCAGGCCAGGATACCGGGCGTGCCGCTCGACGACTGGCCGGTGCTATACCGGGCCGAACGCAAATAGAGGGACGAACGATGCGCCTTGCGACGGGTGTACTTTTGGCAGCCGCCCTGTTTGCGACGCCGGCCGGCGCGCGCTCCGGCTGCGAACTTGCGAAGGCCGACACGGTGGTACACGGTATCAGGCTCGGCGACGCACAGAGCACGATCCGCGTCCTCGGCCGCGACTACCGGACCGTCATCGACGATCCGGCGGGCGATTTCCAGTGGCAGGTATTCGCCTCGCGCGACAACAAGCAGCTCCTGATGCTGCGCCATCATGCCGGCGACCTGCAGCACTCCTTCCGCGAAATCGAGATCAAGTTCGGCCGCCACAGCCGCAATCCGCTCAAGCTGCCGGTCTACGAATTCATCACCGGCAACGGCACCAGGCTCGGCCAGTGGCGGCGCACCATCGTCGCGCGCATGGGCTCGTGCTTCAAAAGCACGCGCAAGGGCGACGTCGAAATCCTGCGCTACGAACTCGCCGAAGAGAAACCACAGAGCGGCATTCTGAAGGCAACCAACATGCCGCAATATTATGCCGAGTTCGAATTCTATAACGGCCGCCTGCATCGCTACCGCTTCGGACACGATCCGGTCTGACGCGCGAACCCGCCGGGTGCGCAATGAACCATGATGGACCCGCGGCGGCTGCCGGTTCGCCGCTCGAAGTGCTGACGGTCTTTCTGCGCCTCGGCCTGACCAGCTTCGGCGGCCCGGTCGCGCATCTGGGCTATTTTCGCGAGGAGTTCGTGGTCCGCCGCCGCTGGCTCGACGACGAGACCTATGCCGATCTTGTCGCGTTGTGCCAGTTCCTGCCCGGGCCGGCGAGCAGCCAGGTCGGTATCGCCATCGGGCTGTCGCGCGCGGGCTATGCCGGCGCGCTCGCCGCCTGGGCGGGATTTACGTTGCCGTCGGCGATCGTGCTGGTGCTGTTCGCTTACGGCCTGAGCGCGTTCGGGGACGCGCTCGGCGGCTTCTGGCTGCACGGACTGAAGGTCGCCGCGGTCGCCGTCGTCGCGCTCGCCGTGCTCGGCATGTTGCGCACGCTCGCGCCCGACCGCACGCGCGCGACGCTTGCGGTCGCCGCCGCGGCGATCGTTCTGGTTTTCGCCAATATCTGGGGCCAGATGGCCGCGCTCATCTTCGGAGCGGTAGCCGGGCTGCTGTTGCTGCGCGACGCGGACGGGCGGCCAAGAAAGCCGCGCCCCGCCATCGTCAGCCGCGGCGTGGCGCTCGTTTCGCTCGCCGTCTTCTTCGGGCTGCTCGTGGCGCTGCCGCTGGTGGCGACGGCAACCGACAGTCAACCGTTGCATCTGGTCGATGCGTTCTACCGCGCCGGCTCGCTGGTTTTCGGCGGCGGGCATGTGGTGCTGCCGCTGTTGCAGGCGGAAGTGGTGCCGTCCGGATGGGTGGGCAACGACGCCTTCCTCGCCGGCTATGGCGCGGCGCAGGCCGTGCCCGGGCCGCTTTTCACCTTTGCCGCCTTTCTCGGCGCAATCATGAATGTCGCTCCGGGCGGCCTGGCCGGTGCGGCACTCTGTCTCGTCGCAATCTTCGCGCCCTCGTTTCTGCTCGTCATCGGCGCCCTGCCGTTCTGGGACGGTCTGCGCACGCAGCCGCTCGCCCAGTCCGCGCTCAAGGGCGTCAATGCTGCCGTGGTCGGCCTCCTGATCGCGGCACTCTACGATCCGGTCTTTGTCGCCGGCATCACGCGCGCGGCCGACTTCGCGCTGGCGTCGGCCGCCTTCCTGCTGCTCTATCTGTGGAAGACGCCGCCCTGGCTTGTCGTCGCCTTGTGCGCCGTCGGCGCGACGATCACCGCCGCGCTCTGAAGCGGTGTTCGGCGCAAGGCCCGCGCGCCCTACAGTAGCGCATAGGCGCTCGAGACGATGGCGACCGGCTTGTTGTCGGCGGCACTCGTCAGGGTCACGCGCCCGAACGCCATGCTCCTGCCGAGCCGCGCGATGCGGGCGTCCGCCAGCACGTCGGCACTCGACACCGGTTTGAGGAAATGCGTGGTCTGGTCGACCGTGGTCATCGGCCGGTAGCGGCCGGAGGCGGTCGATACCGCAAGCATCATGGCGGTGTCGGCAAAGGCCATCAAAGCCTGCCCGCAGACGACGCCGCCTTCGCGGCAGAGCCGGTCCGAAAACCTCATCCGCAGCAGCGCGCCTGGCTCCCCGCCCGCGCCTGCGTCAATTCGCTCCACGCTCAGCCCGAGGTCGCACACCCAGGGCGCGAAGGCCTCCGCCAGGAGCCGCTGCGCCGCCGCAAGATCAAAGCCCGCCGCCCCCGCGGCCGCGCCGCCGCCGGCCGTCATCCCTTCCCGCTCCGCCATTTCCATCCCTTTTCGTACCCGATTGAGCCGGTTTGCCGCCGGATCGAGCCCCGGGCAAGCGCGGCGTTAACCGGCTGCTAACCATATACCCGGCAAATCTTGCCCACAGGGTCCGGGGTCAATGTCCGACATCACGGCAGCATCAAATTCCGGCGGCGGTTTCAAGCTGCCCCAGTTGGGCGACATCGTCGCCACGCTGCGGCGCGGCGACATCGCGCTCGCCATCGGGGTCATGACCATCCTGGTGGTCCTGATCCTGCCGCTGCCGCCGGTCCTGCTCGACATCTTCCTCGCCTTCTCGATCATCATCTCGGTGCTGATCCTGATGACTGCGCTGTTCATCCGTGCGCCGCTGGAATTCTCGTCCTTCCCGACCGTGCTCCTGATCGCGACCATGCTGCGGCTCGCGCTCAACCTGGCCTCGACCCGCCTGATCCTCTCGCATGGCCACGAAGGCACCGCCGCCGCCGGCCACGTGATCGAGGCGTTCGGCAATTTCGTCATGGCCGGCAATTTCGTGATCGGCATCATCGTGTTCACGATCCTGATCATCGTGAATTTCGTGGTCATCACCAAAGGCTCCGGCCGCATCGCCGAGGTCGCGGCCCGCTTCCACCTCGATGCCATGCCCGGCAAGCAGATGGCGATCGACGCCGACCTGTCCGCCGGCCTGATCGACGAGCAGGACGCGCGCCGCCGCCGCAGGACGCTCGAGGACGAGAGCGGCTTCTTCGGCGCCATGGACGGCGCCTCCAAGTTCGTGCGCGGCGACGCCATTGCCGGCCTGCTGGTCGTGTTCATCAACGTGATCGGCGGCATGGTCATCGGCATCGCCCAGCAGGGCATGCCGTTCATGGAAGCTGCCCGCACCTACACGCTGCTCACCGTCGGCGACGGCCTTGTCACGCAGGTGCCCGCGCTCATCGTCTCGACCGCCGCGGGCCTGCTCGTCTCCAAGGCCGGCATCAGCGGCGCCGCCGACGAGGCGCTGATCAAGCAGCTCTCCGGCTATCCCAAGGCGCTCGGCATGTCGGCGGCGGTGATGCTCATCATGGCGGTGCTGCCGGGCATTCCGGCACTGCCGTTCCTGGTGCTGGGCGGCGGCGCCGGCACGCTCGCCTATGTCATCGACAAGCGCAACAAGGCAGACGCCGCGGCCCAGAAGGTCAAGGACGCCGCCGCGGCCGCGCCGGTGCAGGGCGAGGAGCCGATCTCGGCGGCGCTCAAGATCGACGACCTGAAGATCGAGCTCGGCTATGCGCTGCTGCCGCTCGTCAATTCACAGGACGGCAGCGACCGGCTGACCGAGCAGATCAAGGCGCTGCGGCGTGCGCTTGCGATCGAGATGGGCTTCGTCATGCCGGCGGTGCGCATCCTCGACAATGTCCAGCTCGAGGCCAATTCCTACGTCATCAAGATCAAGGAAGTGGATGCCGGCACCGGCCGGCTGTGGCCGGGCCAGTTCATGGTCATGGACCCGGCCGGCGGACAGGTGAACCTGCCCGGCGTGCACACCGTGGAGCCGACCTTCGGCCTGCCGGCGACCTGGGTCGACATGGCGGCCAAGGAAGAAGCGGCGGTCAAGGGCTATACGGTCGTGGACGCCGCCACGGTCCTCTCCACGCACCTCACCGAACTGCTCAAGAGCAACACCGCCGAGCTCCTCTCCTACGGCGAGGTGCAGAAGCTCATCAAGGAACTGCCGAAGGAGCAGGGCGAACTGGTCAAGGACATCATCCCGGGCCAGATCACGGTCTCCGGCGTGCAGCGCGTGCTGCAGCTCCTGCTGGCCGAACGCATCTCGATCCGCGACCTCTCGACCATCCTCGAAGGCATCGCCGACGCGCTGTCGTTCACGCGCAACCCCTCGATCGTCGTCGAGCATGTGCGCACCCGGCTCGCGCGCCAGATCTGCGCGCAATACACCACGCCGAGCGGCTATCTGCCGCTCATCGCGCTCTCGGCCAAGTGGGAGCAGGCGTTCCAGGACTCCCTCGTCGGCCAGGGCGACGAGCGCAGCCTCGCCATGCAGCCCTCGCGCCTGTCGGAATTCATCACGCTCGTGCGCGAGCGCTTCGAGGAGGCCGCGCGCGAGGGCGAAGCGCCGGTACTCGTGACCTCGGGCACGATTCGCCCGTTCGTGCGCAGCATCGTCGAGCGCTTCCGCCAGCAGACGAGCGTGATCTCGCAGGCGGAGATCCATCCGCGCGTGCGCCTGAAGACCGTCGGCAGCATCTGAGCCGGAGGCTCATACGACGAGCCCTTGATCGCGACCTGTTCGCACCACCATTGCCGGACCATCGGGTCCGATCGCCGGCCGATCCCGGTCGCAAACCTGCCCCGGCGATCCATCATTTTGAACTATCTCTTCTTTTCCGAAACCGGCGTCCCTGGTTCACGTCTCTTCAAGCAAACGTGAGCCGCCCCTGGAACCCGGGGGCGGGTTCCTACGTTTTACGCCTGTCACGATCGCCTCGGCCTGACGGCGAAACCTGCAAGCATGCTGGTTTCGCAAGGAAATCCCGCGTGCGCACGGATTTGAACCGGCGGCCGGCCGTTCGCGACAGATAGTCGAATCCGGGAACGCCCGGGAGCGGGAGAGCGTCATGAACAATTCCTCGCTGCTGAGCGCCAACAGCGCGACCCATATCAAGATCGTGGCGGTGGCTCTGGTCGCCGGCATCCTGGTGGTCGGCGTGGGGCTGGCCGCGCGCCACGACCTCGGCACCGACGTCATGGTTTCGGGCACGCCGCGCCTTGAGGCGCAGGGCCCCATCATCAGAGCTGGCGAGCCGCGCGTGATCGCGGGCGAGCATCGCATGATCCGCTGAGCATTCTTCAGGGTCTGAACCTCCCTGACTTCAGGGGTGCGTCTCGCAAGAGACGCACCCTTCTTATTTGAGCCGCGGGGCTTCCGCCGGCGGGGAACCGGGTGTACACACCCACCGTGCCCACGAAGCCTGCCCGATTTCGCCTCGCCCGCGCCGTGACCGCAATCACGGCTGCCTATGCGGTTGCCTTGCAGATTCTGCTCGGCGCCGTCCTCGGGGCGCAGGCCAATGCACAGATCGGCAATTCCTTCGTCATCTGCTACGGCCTGACGCCGCAATCGGACGACGGCCCGACAGCACCGGCAAGGATCGATCACGACCTCTGTGCGCTCGCCTGCGCCCATGCGCTTGCAGGCACAGCCGTCCTCCCGGCAAGTGCGATCGTCGCGCCCGCCGCCGTCAGGGAAGCGGTGCGCGAAGGCCGGCCTGCGGTTTTCGCCCTGGCCCGCATTCCCTCCCCACGTCTGTCGCAAGGCCCTCCTCACCGCGCGTGAATGCACGCCGCCGGACACGGCGGCTCATCCCATGCCGATTGAGGAGAAAATCATGTCACGTCGTTCCCGCGCCATGCGCGCGTTTCCTGTCGCGTTCTCATTCCTGTTCACCACCGTCGCCGTCGCCCATGTCACGCTCGACGTGCGCGAGGCGAAAGCCGGAACACCCTACAGGGCGGTGCTGAAGGTGCCGCACGGCTGCGACGGCTCGCCGACCGTCAAGCTGCATGTGCGCATTCCGCAGGGCGTCATCGCCGTCAAGCCGATGCCCAAGCCGGGCTGGCAAATCGAGACCGTCCGTGGCGCGTACGGCAGGAGCTATCCCTATTATCACGACGACATCACCGAAGGCGTGAAGGAGATCGTGTGGCGCGGCCGGCTGGCGGACGACAATTACGACGAGTTCGTGTTCGCGGGCTTCATCGCCCGCGACATGAAGCCGGGCCCGATCCATGTCCCGGTCACCCAGACCTGCGAAAAGGGCGAGACCGCCTGGACCGAGATCCCCGCGCCCGGCCAGGACGCGCATGCGCTCAAGGCACCGGCGCCCGCCCTTCTCATCCTCGCGCAGGCGACGCAGCCCGCTTCCGACACCAAGACCTACAAGGCCGGCAATCTCGTCATCGCAACTCCCTGGTCGCGCGCGACGCCGGGCGGCGCCAGGGTCGCCGGCGGCTACATGAAGATCGTCAATGCCGGCCAGCAGGCCGACCGCCTGGTCGGCGGCAGCTTCGTGCGCGCGGGCCGTTTCGAGGTGCATGAAATGGCGATGGAAGGCGGCATCATGAAGATGCGGCCGCTCGCCAGGGGCCTCGAAATCCCGGCCGGCGCGACGATCGAGCTGAAGCCCGGCGGCTACCACGCCATGTTCATGGATCTCAGGGACGGCCTGAAGGAAGGCGAGACCGTCAAGGGCACGCTGGTGTTCGAGAAGGCCGGCACCGTCGAGATCGAATACCGCGTGGGTCCGATCGGCGGCGGCGCACCGTCAGGCGACGCAAAGGGCGGGCACTCGCATCGTTGAGGTTCGACCTTCATCCTGTCGAAGTTCGCCCCTCATCCTGAGGCGCCGCGCCAACGGGTCCGCGCGAAGCGCGGCCCGATGATAAACTCCGCGCGGCGTCTCGAAGGATGCGGCCGCATGCGCACCCGCAACGGCAACGCTGCGGCCTCAGGGCTGCGATCCCATGGTTCGAGACGCGCCGCAGGCGGCGCTCCTCGCCATGAGGACCGGGAGGAAGCGTCACGCCCTTGCGGCGTTGCGGATGCGCATGATGCCGATCGAGTCGAGCGCGCGCTGCTCGGCGGCGTCTTCCGCGGCGCGCTCGCTGGCGAGATCGCGCTCGTTGAGCAGTTCGACCTTCTTGAGTTCCTCGAACGCCTCGCCGAGCTCGGCCTTGGCGTCGTCGAGCTGCGCTCTCAGTTCGTCGATCGAGCGCTTGAGGTTGTCGCGGCGCTGGGCGGCCGCCTTGGCATAGGTCGGATAGGCGAAGTGCGACGGATCGTGGATGCCGGCGCGTTCCTGCTCGGTCTTGATCTCGCGTTCGAGCTCGACGCTCATGCGGTCGAACTCGGCGATCATGCTTTCGATCTGGGCCGTGCGGCGACGCTTCTCGTCGACCTGAAACTTGCGCAGCCGGATCAATGTCTCGCGTGACTTCATCGACTCATACTCCCCCGAAGCCCCGCATCGTGCGCGCCTGAAATCCGCCTCCAGAACGGAATGAGACCGGCGCAAGGCCGGGCGCGACGCCGTGGCTGTCCTACAACAGACGGCGCGCAGTCTGCCGGGATAACGTTAGTTTTCTGTTGCCGGCGGCGGTAGAATTTTCTCAAGGCGCTGATATCCCTCGGCAAGCCCGGTGGCGTCTTCCTTGGCCTGGGCGAGGAAGGCCTCCAGCGGCCCGTGCAGGCGGATGGCCTCGTCCACCTCCGGGCTGGACCCGGGCCGGTAGGCGCCGAGCCGGATCAGCTCTTCCATGTCGGCATAGGTCGCCATCACCTGGCGGGCCCGCATGATGACGGGCAGATAGGCGGGGTCGGCCGCGCGCGGCATGGTGCGCGACACCGACTTGAGAATGTTAATGGCCGGGTAACGTCCGCGCTCGGCGATAGCGCGTTCCATCACGATATGGCCGTCGAGGATGCCGCGCACGGCGTCCGCCACCGGCTCATTATGGTCGTCGCCGTCGACCAGCACCGTGAACAGGCCGGTGATGCTCCCCTGCCCTTCGGTGCCGGGGCCGGCGCGCTCCAGAAGCCGCGGCAGCTCGGTGAAGACGGTCGGCGTATAGCCCTTGGCGGTCGGCGGCTCGCCGGCCGAAAGCCCGATCTCGCGCTGGGCCATGGCGAAACGGGTCACCGAATCCATCAGCGCCAGCACGTCGCGGCCCTCGTCGCGGAAGTACTCGGCGATGGCGAGCGTCAGATAGGCGGCCTGGCGGCGCATCAGCGCCGGCTCGTCGGAGGTGGCGACCACGACCACCGAGCGGGCGAGCCCCGCCTCGCCGAGATCGTCCTGCAGGAATTCCTGCACCTCGCGGCCGCGCTCGCCGACCAGCCCGATCACGATGACGTCGGCCTGCACGTTGCGCGCCAGCATGGACAGCAGCACCGACTTGCCGACGCCGGAGCCCGCGAAAATGCCCATGCGCTGGCCGCGGCAGCAAGTGGTGAAGGTATTGAGCGCGCGCACCCCGAGATCGAGCGGGGCGCCGACGCGCTTGCGGGCATGGGCGGACGGGGGCGCGTTGCGGAAGGGATAGGGCGAGAGGCCGGGCGGCAGGTCGCCCTTGCCGTCGACCGGCTGGCCCATGGCGTTGACGACGCGGCCGAGCCAGCCCTCGGACGGCCGCACCTGGCCGGCGACCGAGGATACCACCGCCCGGCAGCCGCGCCGCACGCCCTCGAGCGCGGCAAAGGGCATCAGCAGCGCGTGGTCGCCGTCGAAGCCCACCACCTCGCAGGGGATCGGCCGTCCCCCGGTCTCGATCGTCACCCGTGCGCCGACCGACATGGCATGGACGGGACCGGCCGCCTCCACCATCAGCCCGCGCACGCCCATCACGCGGCCATAGACCTCGGCGGCGTCGAGTTCGGCGATCTGCTCGGCAAGAGCCTTCATGATTCCCTATCGAAAAGGTTCACGTCGGCGGCGGCCCTTAACCCGGTGTTTACCCGCGTCGTTAATCATTGCGTCACCGTTCTTGCGGCTTACGCGGACGGCTCGTCCCGGGTGAAGTTCCGGGCCGAGTCTTGAGAGTCGGTTAGGCCCGACTCTTAAAGTGGAACATGAGTTGCGGACTGGGTAGAAAACCTGAGGACCAGCAAGATTTTAGGCCGATTCGACCTTTTTTGGCCAGGGAATGCTTGCGAAGCAGAATCAGGTTTTGTTAACCATGTCGAAATAGTGTTCCCGAATCGTGTGGTTGCAAGGCGTTTCGAGGGCCGCCGCTTGGCGTGCCGACCTTAAAGCCCCGCAGCGGCGAAGAAGGGGACGGGCATGCGCGTTTTGCTGATTGAGGATGACAGCGCGACAGCGCAGTCGATCGAGTTGATGCTCAAGTCCGAGAGCTTCAACGTCTACACCACCGATCTCGGTGAAGAAGGCGTCGATCTCGGCAAGCTCTACGATTACGACATCATCCTTCTGGATCTGAACTTGCCCGACATGTCGGGCTTCGAGGTTCTGCGCTCCCTGCGCGTAAGCAAGGTGAAGACGCCGATCCTCATCCTGTCCGGCCTCGCCGGCATCGAGGACAAGGTCAGGGGTCTCGGCTTCGGCGCCGACGACTACATGACCAAGCCCTTCCACAAGGACGAGCTGATCGCGCGCATCCACGCGATCGTGCGCCGCTCCAAGGGCCATGCGCAGTCGGTGATCAATACCGGCGACCTCGTCGTCAATCTCGACACCAAGACCGTCGAGGTGAACGGCGCGCGCGTGCATCTGACCGGCAAGGAGTATCAGATGCTCGAGCTGCTCTCGCTGCGCAAGGGCACGACGCTGACCAAGGAGATGTTCCTCAACCATCTCTATGGCGGCATGGACGAGCCCGAGCTGAAGATCATCGACGTCTTCATCTGCAAGCTGCGCAAGAAGCTTGCCAACGCTTCCAGCGGCAAGAATTATATCGAGACGGTGTGGGGCCGCGGCTATGTGCTGCGCGAGCCGACCGACGCCGACGAGCGCATTCCGGCGTAAGGCGCATGATCCCGAAAAGCGGGAACCGGTTTTCGGACCGGATCATGCGCAAAATGAAATAGTCCGTCCCCGCGAAAGCGGGGACCGCGCGCCGCAAGCGTCGCCAGTTTCTTCGAAGCCCGCTCCCAGCACTGCAGCCCCGCCGGAAACGGCGGGGTTTTTGTTTAGGCGACCCGCCTCATCCTGAGGAGCGCTTGAAGGGCGCGTCTCGAAGGATGAGGCGGCCCCTGGTTCGAGACGCCCGCACTCGCTTCGCTCGGCGGGCTCCTCACCACTTTCCGTGGGGCAGACGGGAACGATCCCGGATCGCGCTGACGTGCGTCCGGGATGAGGAATAATGAAAAGGCAAGACCGGTTTGCCCGATCCTCATGGTGAGGAGCGCCGCTTGCGGCGCGTCTCGAACCATGAGGCCGGGTGAGGCTTCATAGACCTCTTGACTTTATTCCTATTCTCTGATGAAAGTTGCGCGATCCCATCCACCGCGGGGCGTTTTCATGAGACGTCGTGAAGGCGGGATGGGTGCGGCGCCTGCGGGCGGGGTTCGTGGCCCCGCACCCGGGCGGCGTCGGGGCACCGCCCGGGGCCACTACGAGCCCCTGCCGGGAGCCGGCTGACACGCCGGGCGCAAATGCCCGCCGGGAAAGCGCGGCCCGACGCCGGAGTGAGAACGCCGCGGTGGCGCGCCGCAAGGCGGCGTGCGCCCGAAGGCCTGCACAGGCAGGCCCGCGCCGGGCGCGCGCTTCGGATGGATACCCGCGCCTTGCGGCGCGCCATCCTCCCACTTTTCAAGGAAGTCACGGATCGCAAGGCAGGCGGACCCGGCGCCTTTCAAACAATACGGGCGCTTTCGCGCGCCTACGTTCAGCGCAAACCGCCGGCGGCGAAGGCGGGTTGCGCCAGCGGCCGCGGCAGCGGCGTCGCAGTGCGCGCAGCCTCGTTGGGCTCATAGACACCGCGGCGTCCGGACACCGACTTGAAGCTGTCGGTAAGGCCGACCACCGTCTCGGCCGCGCCGAGCGAGAGGAAGCCGTCGGGCGCGGTGATCTTGGCAATGCGGTTGATCACGTCGATCTTGGTCTTCTCGTCGAAATAGATCAGCACGTTGCGGCAGAACACCACGTCGAGCGTACCCAGATGCGAGAAATCGTTGAGCAGGTTGAGCGTGCGGAACTGCACCATGGCGCGAATGTCGGGCGACACCTGCCACATCTCGCCGACCTGCGTGAAGTTCTTCACCAGCATCTGGATCGGCAGCCCGCGCTGCACCTCGAACTGGCTGTAGAGGCCGGACTTCGCCTTCTCCAGGATTTCGTTGGACAGGTCGGTGGCGATGATCTCGATGCGGAAGCCCGCGAGCTTGGAACCCATCTCCTTGAGGATCATGGCGAGCGAGTACGGCTCCTGGCCGGAGGCGGCCGCCGCGCACCAGATGCGGATGCGCTTTTGCACAGCACGCGCGGTCACGAGGTGCGGGATCATCAGGTTCTGGAAATGCTCGAACGGCAGCTTGTCGCGGAAGAAGAACGACTCGTTCGTGGTCATGGCCTCGACCACGTCGACGGTCAGGGGCTCGGCGCCGGGGCTGCGCAGCTTCTGCACCAGTTCGCTCAGGCCCGCGAGGCCATGCTTGCGCGCAACCGGCAGCAGGCGGCTTTCCAGCAGATAATGCTTCTCGGCCGACAGCACGAGGCCGGACCGCTCCTTCAGAAGCTTGCGAAGGAAATCGTACTCGATCGGCGTCACGGCCGCTCTCCACTAAAATACCTGACAATCTTCCCGGCCATGCCTTCGAGCGGCAGCACCGCCGAACACAGGCCGGCTTCGGCGGCCGAACCGGGCATGCCCCAGACCACGCTGGTCGGCTCGTCCTGCGCGATCACCGCGCCGCCCGCCGCCACGATGCGCTGCGCGCCGTCGGTGCCGTCGGAGCCCATGCCGGTCAGGATCACCGCAAAGGCATGCCGCCCCCAGATGGCGGCGGCCGACTCGAACAGCGGGTCCACCGCCGGCCGGCAGAAATGCACGTGCGGCCCCTCGTCGAGCGCAATCGTGGGAGCCCCGTCGCCGCGGACGACGCGCATGTGCAGGCCGCCGGGCGCCAGATACACGCGGCCGGGCAGGACCGGCTCGCCGTGCACCGCCTCGTGCACGGACTTGCCGCTCGCACGCGAAAGATGCTCGGCCAGAATGGTGGTGAAGGTCGGCGGCATGTGCTGGGTGATCAGTACCGGAACGCGGTCGATCACGGGCGCCAGTCCCGGCACGACGACGTGCAGCGCCTGCGGACCGCCGGTCGAGGAGCCGATCAGGACCACCTTGGGCTGCGTTTTCGGGAACGGGCGCGTATGCACCGCCGCGGCACGGGCGGCCGCCGGGATATGGCCCGGCGCGAGACCGGGCGCGTGCGCAACATGCGGCAGCCGCGCCGTCGGGGTCGCCGGCGCGGCCGGCATCCGCGTGCGCGGCACGGCGCGTCCGCGCCGAAGCGAGCGGCGGCCGAGCGCGCGGATCTTGTTGATCAGCTCGTGGCGGTATTCACGCGAGGCGTCGCGGGTGTTGCCGTCCGGCTTGGGGATGCAGTCGAGCGCGCCGAGCGCGAGCGCCTTCATGCTGATCTCGGCGTTGCGGCGCGTGAGCGTCGACGCCATGATGATCGCGACGTTCGGCTTCTTCTGCAGCAGCAGCGGCAGCGCCGTCAGACCGTCGACATCGGGCATTTCGATGTCGAGCACAATCACGTCCGGATTGACGGCTTCGATGCGATCGATGGCCTCGCGGCCGTCGCGCAGCGATGCCACAAGCTCGAGATCGGGCTCGGCATCGACCCAGCGCTTGACGAAACCACGCGCCACCAGCGCGTCGTCGACGATCATGATGCGGACCGGGCGAGGCGATCCGGAACCGATCTCGGCCGCTTTGGCGGGAGCTGACACTGTCACGATACGCACTACTCGAGGCTGGATGACGATAAGCCGGCCTATGGCTTCAGATCAGGCCGACTTCCTGGAACTTGGCCTCGACGATATCCTTGTCGAACGGCTTCATGATGTATTCGTTCGCACCGGCATGCAGCGCGCGCGCGATGTGCGCGACATCGTTCTCGGTCGTGCAGAACACGACTTTCGGGCGATCGCCGCCGGGCAGGCGCCGCAGCGCCTTCAGGAAGTCATAGCCGTCCATTTTCGGCATGTTCCAGTCGAGCAGGATCGCGTCCGGCAGCAGCTTCTGGCAGGACTCGAGGGCCTGCTGGCCATCCTCGGCTTCGACGATCTGGAAGTCGAAACCTTCCAGAATGCGCCGCGCCACTTTGCGGATGACGCTGGAATCGTCAACAACAAGACAGGTTTTCATCGCACATCCTCACCTTCACTCAGACAGCGCGGTGCCAAGCCGCGCCAACGATCTCAAAACGCACAACCTCAGGCGGCCTTCGCGCTCGGACGCAGGTCGAGCAGCCGGCCGATATCGAGCACGACCAGCAATTCCTGTTCGAGGCGATGCACGCAGCTCGCCACGCGCGCGAGGCGCTCATCGAGATTGACCGGCACCGGCTCGCGGGTCTGTTCGCCGAGCCGCAGCACCTCGCCAACCGAATCGATGATCAGGCCGTACGACTCCCCGTCGCAGTCGATGCCGACCGCCATCGGCTCGTCCTTCTCCTCGCGCTCGGGCAATCCGAGCCGGCGGCGCATGTCGATGGCCGTGACGATGCGCCCGCGCAGATTGAGCACGCCGGCAATTTCCGGCGACGACAGCGGCACGGGCGTCAGATTGCCCGGCATGAAGACGTCGTGCACGCGCTCGATCGGCAGGCCGAAAAGCTGCTTGCCGATCAGCACGGTCACATATTCGATTTCGTTCTCGGGCGCGTGGTCGTTCATGGTCATGCTTGCATTCTCAGGCGGCCTGGATCAGTTCGGCGCTCTGTTCCTTGAGCGCGGCGACGAGGCCCTGACGGTCGAACTTGGCGACGAAGTCGTGGAAACCGGCCTTGCGGACGCGGGCGATCACCTCCGGCGAGGTCATCGACGACAGGGCGATGATCGGCGTATCGGTGCCGTTCTTGTGCGCATGGATCGCCTGCGCCAGCGCAAAGCCGTCCATCGTCGGCATTTCGAGATCGGTCACCACGATGTCGAAGCGCTTGCCGGACTTGAGCATGGCAAGCGCCTCTTCGCCGCCGCCGAGCGCGGTGACGTCGTAGCCGGCCGCGCGCAGGACGGGCGTCAGCATGTTGCGGAAGAACGCGGAGTCCTCGACGAAGAGCAGGCTGCGACGGCCGCCGGCCGCGCCCTTCTCCTCGCCGCGGAACCAGTCCGCGAACGCCTGCGGCAGGAAATAGCCGACGTCGACGATCTCGGTCGCCTCGTTCTTGATCACCGCCGAGCCGAGAATGCCCGGCTGCTCGCTCGGGATTTCGATGCTGAGCTTGTCCTCGACGATGTCCACGATCTCGTCGACGGCGAGCGCCATGCAGCGCAGGCCGTCGGAGAAGACGAGCAGCGACTGGGTGCCGTCGTCGCGGATGCGCACGGCATCGTTGACGCGGATCAGCGGCATGAGCTGGCCGCGATACTGCAGCAGATGACGGCCGTTCGACAGCTCGATCTTGCGGGCCTCGACCTCTTCGAGGCGCGTCACGAGCGACAGCGGCACCGCCTTGGGCTGCGGCGAGCCGGCGCGGAACAACAGCAGCGAGGTGCGCGCCTCGGTCTGCCCGGCATCGGCGGTGTCCGCGGCATGCTCGTGGGCGAGCGAGGCGGAGGTGGCATTCGAGCCGACCGCTTCGGCGATCCCGTTCGGGTCGAGGATCATGATCACCGAGCCGTCGCCGAGAATCGTGTTGCCCGAGAAGGCCGCGATGTGGCGCAGCTTGGTGGCCATCGGTTTGACCACGATTTCCTCGGTGTGGAAGACGCCGTCCACCACGATGCCGAACACGCGGCTGCCGACCTGGGTCACCACGATGAACCCGGACTCGACATTCTTCTCGGTGTCGCTGTCGAGGTTGAGCAGGCGGCCGAGATGGATGAGCGGCAGCAGCTTATTGCGCAGACGCAGGACAGGCGTGTCCTTGATGTATTCGATACGGTGCTCGGTATCGTTCTTCACCCGCACCAGCTCGATCACGGCAAGCTGCGGCACCGCGAAGCGCTCGCCGCCGGCCTCGATGATCAGCGCCGAGATGATGGCGAGCGTGAGCGGGATCTTGATCGTGAAGATCGAACCTTCGCCGGCGATCGACTTGACGTCGACCGAGCCGCCGATCTGGTCGATATTGTTCAGCACGACGTCCATGCCGACGCCGCGGCCGGATACGCTCGTGACCTTGGTCGCCGTCGAGAAGCCGGGCGCGAAGATGAAGCGGTGGATCTGCGCCTCCGACATCTTGTCGAGCTCGCTCTGGGTCGTCAGACCCTTGGCGATGGCGTTGGCCTTGATCTTCTGGATGTCGAGGCCGCGGCCATCGTCGGCAATCTCGATGATGATATGGCCGCCCTCGTGGTAGGCGGAGAGGCGGATCGTGCCCTTCTCCGGCTTGCCGGCCGCGAGCCGCTCGTGCGGCGTCTCCAGTCCATGGTCCGCGGAGTTGCGGACCATGTGCGTAAGCGGGTCCTTGATCTTGTCGAGCACCTGGCGGTCGAGTTCGGTCTCCGCCCCGTGCATCTCAAGCTCGATCTGCTTGCCGAGCTCGGCCGACAGATCGCGCACGACGCGCGGCAGTTTCTGCCAGGCATTGCCGACCGGCTGCATGCGCGTCTTCATCACGCTTTCCTGCAGTTCGGCGGTCACGTTGGAGAGGCGCTGCAGCGGGCCCTTGAATTCGGAATCGGCCTGCCGGCGCGCCATTTCAAGCAACTGATTGCGCGTGAGCACCAGCTCCGACACCATCGTCATCAGCTTCTCGAGCGTGTCGAGATTGACGCGGATCGACTGGCTGGCGATCTTGGCTTCCGTCTTCTCGTCGTCCTTGGCCGCTTTCTTAACCGTTTCCTTGGCGGATGCGGTCGCCTTGGCTGGCGAGGCGGCAGCCGACGGCTTGTGATCCACCTCGGGGCCGGACGCCTCGCGGAAGGCGCGTTCGAGATCGTCGAGCGAGACTTCACCGGGCTGCAGCGGGCGCTCAAGCGTCTGCTCCACGAGCGTGCCGACGGTATGGACGCCGGACTGCGACGGCGCGGCGGCGGGAACGACGCCCTGCACCGCCATGCGGTCGAGCGCCTGGATCAGGTCGCCGTCGGCGCCATCCGGCTCATGGTGGAACTGTTCGAGGACGTCGAGGATTTCCTTGATGCGGTCGATCGTCGCCAGGATCACGGTGACGGCTTCGCCGGTCACCGGCATGCCGTCGCGGAATTTCCCCATCAGGGTTTCGGCCGCATGCGCAAGCGTGGCAAGGCGCGGCAGACCGAGGAATCCGCAGGTCCCCTTGATGGTGTGAACGAGGCGGAAGACGTTGTCGAGGATCTTGGCGTTGTTTGGATCCTGCTCGAACCGCACAAGCTCGACATTGACGACATCGAGGCTTTCGTTGGTTTCGGTCAGGAATTCCCGGAGCAGATCATCCATGCAAAATGCCTTCTGCGCCGAAGGAAAGCTCCGGCGACACACATGCAGGGATTGTGGTTGGTAAGCGTTTAATTTTGGTTGCTGTAGGGTACTACCCGTACCGCTTTAGCAATTCTTAACGAGTGTAAAGAATTCATGAATGCCCGTCGCCACTGCGCCAGGGTTGCGCGCGCAACCGGCGAGCCGGGCACGCGGCGCGGATCAATGCGCAAGCAGGGCGACGGCCTCACCCTCGGGCGCGATGCCGACGGTCATTCCGCAGGCGCGCGCGAGCAGGCCTGTATAATAAGGCTGGATCGCATGAGCATCGACGGTGCTGCCCGCGCCGCCGGCCAGCAGGGGTGGGACCGCCTGCGGGATTTTGGGATTGGTGCCGGTGACGGTGATCTTGAATCCCATCGTGTCGCCGCTGCCTTCGGCATCGACCGTGACGACGCCGCCGCGCGGAATGACCTGGCCCGCGATGACCAGCATGTTGAGCAGAAGCTTCACGCGATTTTTCGCCAGCAGGACGCGCGGCAAGTTCCAGGCGAGCTTGGTCTTGTCGTCCTCCAGAAAGCCGCGCCCCACTTTCTCGGCATCGCCCAGATCGATCTGCGTGGTGGCGGAACCCGCCGCGCCGAAGGCGATCCGGCAGAATTGCAGGCGGGCGGACGCGGTCTTGATGCTTTTCTTGATGAGGTCGAGCGCGAAGGCGTTGGTCTCTTCGTCCTTGCCGTCCTCCATCACCTCCAGGCCGTTGACGATGGCGCCGACCGGGCTGATCAGGTCGTGGCAGACGCGCGAACACAACAGGGCGGCCAAGTCGAGAGCTTCAAGATCGGCTGTGCCGGACATCGGTTGGCTCCGGGAAAGGATGGCGGGAGTTGCAGGCAGAACGCAACGCGACCGTTGGCGAATCGTTTTTGTGATACACCGCACCTGAATATAGGCTAAGGCCAAGGACGCAACCGTCCATGCCCACCGATCCCGCTGCCGACCTCAAAACCGACACGCTGCTCGACGAACTGACCGCGCTGGCGTCGCGCGCTGCCGCCGAAATCCTGCGGGTCCGGCAGGGCGCGATCGGCGCGCGCATGAAAGCCGACGCCTCGCCGGTGACGCTCGCCGACGAAGCGTCGGAAGCGCTGCTGCTCGACGGTCTTGCCCGCATTCTGCCGGGTGTTCCGGTCATCTCCGAGGAGGCCACCGCGCGTGGCGGCGCGGTGTATGTGGACACGACCTTCGTACTCGTCGATCCGCTCGACGGCACCCGCGAATTCGTTGCCGGACGCGACGAATTCACCATCAACATTGCGCTCATCCATGCGCGGCGGCCGGTCGCCGGCCTGCTTGCCGCACCTTTGCGCGGACGAATCTGGCGCGCCGCCGCCGGCCGCGGGGCAAGCGTCGTCCATGTCGCGGCCGGCGAAGCGCCCGGCAAGACCACCGCCGTCGAGCCGGTGCGTTGCCGCGCCTGGCCGGCGCAGCCGGTTGCGCTCGTCAGCCGGTCGCATCTGGATGCGAACACGGAAGGATTCCTCGCCACCTGCACGCCCGCGCGCGTGCTCGCCTGCGGATCCGCGCTCAAGTTCGCCCTGATCGCGCAGGGCGAAGCCGATATCTATCCGCGGCTTGCGCCGACCCGGGAATGGGACATCGCGGCGGGCGACGCCATTGTCGCCGCCGGCGGCGGGTGCGTCGTCGATCCGCAAGGCGAACCGCTGCTTTACGGCGGGGCTGAGCGCGATTTCGGCGTGCCGGGATTCATCGCCTGGGGCGACGCCGCGCGCGCCGGCAAGGCGGCTTGAGACGACGGGCTCAGGGAACGAGCGTCCGCAATACCTCCGCCCAGCGGTCTTCGGCACGGTCGGCAATGGCATTGGGGTCGGCGGCGAATTCCTTCCGGGCTGCTTCCGAGAAAAAAAGATAAAGGCGCCGGTCGTGGATCAGCCAGAGCCGCGGATGGCCCGGCGTCGCCGTCCCGCGCGCAACACCGGTCGGATCGTAACCGCCGAATTGCGGCATATAGACCTCGGGATCGGCAGCGAATGCAGCGAGATTGCCCTCGTTGCGGAATCGCCAGGTCACGCCATCCGCCTGGTGCTCGTGTTCCGGCTGGCCGATCCGGGCTTGCCCATCGGTAAAATAGGCAACCGGATCGAAACCGCTGATGGCGAGCCCGGTATGACGGTCGACCACAATCCGTTCGGTGGTCGCGGCCGCGCGCGCCCCTTCAAACGATACCGTGGCCACGATCGCGGTCAGACCCGCGAGGGTTGCGCCGAATGCGACGGCCGCCATCGACCGCCTGCGCAGCCTTTGTTGACGGAATAAAATGATCATGATTCGGTCTTCGGGTGTTCCGATTCGTGTGCGGGGCCTATGCCGGAGCGCCATTGAGCCTAGCAAGGCCCGCGTGAGTAACACGTTAAGCGACGAGCCCACCCGCCGAACCGGGGAGCCCCCGATGCACGCCATTCTCCGAATCCTGTCCCTCGCGGCGGTGCTCGCCTGCCTCTCCGCCCCGCCCGCGGTCGCCCAGCAGAACCAGTTCTCGCCCAACGAAGTGATCGAGGCCGGGCACCGGTTTTTCGGCACGGTCTCGCGCGGCCTCGCCCAGGTCGTCGAGAAAGCGGTGAGCCAATGGGGACTGCCGAACGGCTATATCCTCGGCGAGGAAGCCGGCGGCGCGTTCGTGGCCGGATTGCGGTATGGCGAAGGAACCCTGTTTACAAAGAATGCCGGCGATTTGCGGGTATTCTGGCAGGGCCCCTCGATCGGATTCGACGCCGGCGGCGACGGCGCGCGCACCATGATGCTCGTCTATAATCTGCCTTCGACCGACGCGATCTATCATCGGTTCGCGGGGATCGATGGTTCCGCCTATTTTATCGGCGGCTTCGGCATGACCGCGCTCACCGCCAACGGCGTCGTGCTCGTCCCGATCCGTTCCGGCGTCGGTTTCCGTCTGGGTGCGAATGTCGGCTACCTCAAATTTACGCCGCGCCCGACCTGGAATCCTTTTTGACCATGGCGACCCGCCGGCGGGCCGCCACGTGACGTTTCCGCGGCCCGGTCGACACGAATCCGCTTTCGCAATGCACCAGCGGAGTTTAGGTTAACCGACGGGGATGCTGGAACAATCCGGCCCAATCATGCCACTCTAGAATACCATCTGTATTGTCCGCGTCAGGGTAGCCGTCATGATCGAACCGGTGATGTATTTTGCGATCGGGTTCCTGATCGCAAGTCTATTGGGCATCATCTTCGTTCCTCTCGTCCACAATCGTGCCGTACGCCTGACCATCCGGCGCCTTGAGGCCTCGACGCCGCTGTCGATGGCCGAAATCCAGGCCGACAAGGACCAGTTGCGCGCCGAATTCGCCATGTCCACGCGGCGGCTGGAAATGAGCGTCGAGCAGATGAAGGGCAAGACCACGAGCCAGTTGGCCGAGCTTGGCAAGAAGACCGACGCCATCAACCGCCTCAAGGTCGAACTGGGCGAAAAGAGCGCGACCATTTTCGCGCTCGAAGCGCGGGAAAAAGCGCTGAAGGAACAATTGCGTTCGACGGAAGAGGAATACGCCGCCAAGACCGCGGCCTTGCGCGAAACGGAAGCGACGCTGGCCGATAAGGTCTCCGAATTCACCCGCCAGTCGCATACGCTCGACGAGAAATCCGCCACCGCCGACAGCCAGCGCATCGAGATCGTCGCCCTGAAGACCCAGATCGACGCCCTGAAGGAGCGCATTGGAGACTACGAGCGCGAGATCAAGATCACGTCCGACCGGCTCGACCGCGAACGCATCGAGGCCGAGAACGCTTCGCACGAATTGATGCAGGAGCGCGGCCGGGTCGAGAATCTCGGCAAGCGCGTCAGCGAGCTCGAACAGCAACTCGCCACGCAAACCACCGAGACGGATGCGCTCGCACGGCGCGCGCAGGAGCTTGAAAGCCGGGTCGGCGAACAGGGTCGGCTGCTGCGCGAGCGCGAGGATGAATGTACCCGGCTGGAGGCCGTGCTTGCCCAGGCGGGCCGCACCGAGGCCGACTTGCGCGCGGAAATCGCGCGCAGCAGCGATCTCAGCAAGGATGAAGTCAGCAGCCTGATGAACGAAAAATCGCTGCTGGCGCAGGAACTAGAAGCGGCGAAAGCCGAGCGCGTGCGCCTGCTCGGCGAGATCAGCGCCATGCGACGGGAAGCGGAAGCGTCCTGGGCATCGGAGCGCGTGGAAAACGCGCTGCTGCGGGAACGCATCAACGACATCGCCGCCGAGGTCGCCCGCATGACCGCGGTGCTGGATGGCCCGGATTCGCCGATCGATGCGATCCTCGCCGGCCAAGCGCCGCTGCAGGTGCAGGCCAATGGCGGAGGACAGGCGGCCAAGACCGGCGACGCCGGCGATCTCAAGAGCAATCTCGCCGAGCGGATGCGCGCCCTGCAGACACGAGCCTCGCGCCTGCCGTCCACGACATAATGTACCGCAAGCCGCCCGGCACGGCACGAGGGACACAGGGGGCGGCACGGGTGGCCGGAGCACGACATTGACAAAGGTCGGCAAGCGGGGATGCCGCCTGCTCGCCGCCACGCTGCTCGTGGCCGCGGTCGCCGCCGCCTCCGCGGCGGCACGAGCGGAGAATGCCGATATTGCCCGCAACCGGGCGACCGAACGCAAATCCTTCACCGATGCGCAGATCGCCGACGGCCTGTTCAAGATCGCATTCGGGGCGGAATTCAGTGTCGCCGGCCGCGTCGACCGCATCCGCCGCTTCGAGAAGCCGATCCGGGTCTTCATCGACAATCAGGGCCAGCCCGACCGGCGCGCGCAGGTCGCCGCCGTGGTCGAGGATATCCGCCGCCGTATCGAGCATATCGACATCGCCCTCACCCGGGATGCCGGAGAGGCAAACGTCGTGGTCACGCTCGTGCGCGACCGCGACCTGCAGCGCATAATCCGCAAGCGCTACGGCGCCAAGCGCGCGCGCCAAATCCAGACCTCGCTCGAGCCGCAATGTCTGTCCGGTTTCCGCAAGGACGACATGTTTCGTATCGTACGATCCGATGTCCTGCTCGTCTCCGACGTCGGGGATTACATCTTCTATGACTGCGCCTATGAAGAATTGCTGCAGGCGCTCGGCCCCATCAACGACGACGAGAGCGTACCCTGGACCATGTTCAACGACAACGTCCAGATGGGTTTTTTCGACGTCTACGATCAGTATCTGCTCAACGTCATCTATCATCCGCGCGTGCGCGCAGGTATGACGCGCGAGGACGTGCGTGCGCTGCTGCCGGACATCATGCCCGAGGTCCGCGCTTTCGTGGCGCGCATCAACAAGCTCGGGGAATGACGGTGCGCTTGTCTACAGTGATTTCAGCCAATCGATGATCGCACCGCGCGCCTGGAAAGGCGTCGTCAGATGCAGGCCCGGGATCACGAGATATTTGCTCTTGGGATGCTTGGCCGCGAGATCGAAGGCGTAGTCGCGACCGTGAAAGAAGATCGGATCGGCGACGCCCACCACCCACAGAAACGGCACCTCGCCCATCGCCGCGGCATTCCTCGGAATAACCGCGGGCCCTTCGGGATCGAACATGCTCAGATAGACGAGCGGCGTCGCCGTCACGACGAACGGAATGCCCTGTGCGAGATCGGGAAACGAGCCCGGCACATCGCCCTTTCCGACCGCGACCAGCTTCCGGGCACGCGTAAGCGCACTCTTGGTGCGCAGGCGCAGCGCCCATGCTTCCGGCAGATGCCCCGGCGCGAGCGCTATGACGGCGAACAGACCTTCACGCCGCGCCGCGTATCCGATCGCCGCATTAGCCCCGAGGCTGTGGCCGGCGATGACGATCCGCGTTGCACCGGCCCATTTCAGTTTCTGAACGGCGAGATCGATCTCGGCCATCGCCTGGTCGTAGGTCGCATCATACATGCGCCGCCGTGACCAGGGCAGTTCGGGCGCCTCGACAAGCGCGTCCTCCTTGCGCAGCGACTCGGCCAGGCCCTCGATCATCGAGGTCGGCGATCCGCCCTTGCCGTGCAGCAGCACGATTCCGAATCCCTTCAGGCTCGGCGCCTGGGCCCGCACGTCCGTGGCCGACGCTGCAAAGAGCGCCAGCAACGCGAACAATCTCAAGGCCATCGTCATGATAACTCTTGCGAATCGCCAGGGTCGGTCATGCGTAGCGCTTCGTCCCCAAAACACAAGTTAACCTTTGCGCTGCGGAACGAGTGCGCTGCGGAGCGAGGCCAGCCCATCCGTCATCCGCTCTTGCGCCGCCGGCGACCGCACGATCGCAGATAACTGGGAAATGCAGGCAGCGGGCGTTGACGCTGCGAATCCCGAACGCCTTAATTTACCGATCCTGAGTCGGCATTTCGCCGGCCAAAAGGGGCAGACCATGGCCAAGCGCACGACCCACCGCAGCACGAAGGGCAAGAAACTCTACGCCGTCCGCGACAAGGAAGGCCGCTTCAAGGACATTCAGACCTACAAGCGGGCGCACAGCCAGGACATCAAGCGCAAGAGCAAGGCGGAAGCCGGCAAGACCACCACGAAGGCCAAGAAAGCCAAAAAGAAAAAGTAATCGCTCGACGATACGCGGCTGGCCGGCCCGATTTGCGCCGCTTCAGGCGCCGGTTTCAGTCCCTTTGCACACAAGCACCATGCGAACGAGATCGGACAGGCTGTTCGCCTGCATCTTGTCCATGACATTGGCCCGATAAACCTCAACCGTCCGCGGACTGATCCCGAGATCGAATGCAATCGTCTTGTTGGGATGGCCGGCCACGAGCCCGTCGAGCACCTGCCGCTCGCGCTGCGAAAGGCTCGCCAGACGCTCGGCAATGGCGGAAATTTCGTTCGCGCGTTCGCCCACTTCGCGGCTGCGTTCGAGCGCCGAGCGGATCGCCGTCAGGATGCGGCGGTCTTCGAACGGCTTCTCCAGAAACTCGAAAGCCCCGAGCTTCATGGCCTCGACGGCGAGCGGAATGTCGCCGTGGCCGGTGATGACGATCACCGGGATGTCGTACTTGACCTCGGCCAGCGAGCGCAGCAGATCGATGCCGCTCATGCCGGGCATGCGGATATCCGTCACCACACAGCCGCGCGGCCGGTCTTTCAGGCCGGACAAGAAGGCCGTCGCGGATTCATAGGTCCGCACCTCGAGCGACGACGCCTTCAGCAGGAAGGCCAGCGAGTCGCGCATCGCCTCATCGTCGTCGATGACATGGACCAGTCCGCTGTCAGCCATTTCCCACTTCCTCCCCGCTTACGGTCTGCAGGGTGAAACGGAAAATCGTACCCCCGCCGGGATTCGGTCCGACCCAGATGCGCCCCCCATGGGCGTCCACAATCGTCTTGGAGATCGAGAGGCCGACGCCCATCCCCTGCCGCTTGGTGGTGACGAACGGTTGGAACAACTGGCCAGAAATTTCCGGCGCAATGCCCGGCCCGGTATCTGCGACGTTGATCTGCACCATGTTGTCATGGCCCGCCTTTGACGAAACGATGAGTTCACGGCGCTGCGATTCCGTCATGGCGTCGACGGCATTGCGGATCAAATTCAGCAGCACCTGCTGTATCTGGACCTTGTCGACCAGAACAAGGTCGCGTTCGGGATCGAGCTGCAATTTGACCCGAATTCCCTGCTCCTTGGCGCCGACGAGCGCCAGCGCGCTCGCCTCCTCGACGAGTTTCGACAGGCTTTCGACCTTGCGGTCGCTTTCGCCGCGGGCGACGAAATCACGCAGTCTGCGGATGATCTGACCAGCCCGCAGCGCTTGGTCGGCCGCCTTGTCGAGGGCCTCACGCACCACATTGACCTGCGAGTCGGAACTCGCCTCCAGCAGCCGCCGCGAACCGCGCAGGTAATTTGAGATCGCCGCCAATGGCTGGTTGAGCTCGTGCGCCAGGGTCGAGGCCATCTCACCCATCGCGGTCAGCCGCGAGATATGGACAAGTTCGGACTGAAGCTCCTGCAGGCGCGCTTCGGTCTCCTGACGTTCCGTCAGATCGCGGATGAAGCCGGTGAAAAACCGCCGCCGGTTGGACTTCATCTCGCCGACCGCGAGCTCCATCGGAAAAGTCGAGCCGTCCTTGCGCTCGCCGACGACGACGCGGCCGATGCCGATGATGCGGCGCTCCCCGGTCCCCAGATAACGCTCGAGATAGCTGTCATGCCCCTCCCGATAGGGGCTCGGCATCAGCATCTTGACGTTCTTGCCGATGACCTCGGGGGCGACGTAGCCGAACAGGCGTTCGGCGGCCGAACTGAACGACTGGATCGTCCCCTTCTCGTCGATGACGATCATCGCTTCCGGGATGGTGTCGAGGATCGAACGCAGATGCGCTTCCCGGGACAGGAGATCCTGGGTCATGACGTCCGCATACTGGCGCGAGCGCTGCACACGTCCGCCGAGCCACGCAACCCCGAGGCCAATGGCCCCGAATGCAGCGGCTTTGACCAGCTCGAGCTGGGTGGGGACAAAGCCGATCGTGACGAACCCCAGCAGGATGCTCAACAGCGTCGCCAGAGATGCCGGCCAGAACCCGCCCAGTGCGCTCGCGGCCAGGATCGCCGGGATGAAAAACAGATAGATCGGCCCGGTCTCGAACGGCGTTTCGAGCACGCGCAGGATCAGGAACGCCGCCACCACCATGCTCAGGGCAAGGCCGTAGATGATCAGATGATGGCGCAATCGCATCGCGGCGGAGCCGGACGGCAACAGGGGAGTCGTGTCCACGGCCAAGTCGGCGCTTCCTTCGGTCAGATCGCTTCGTACCTGCTCGGGTGCAATCTACCCGGTCTGAGGTGGTCGTAAAGCAAACTTATAGTATTGATTTGAAAGGGTTTCTCAAGCGTACCCGGCGCGGCGCGCACGTATGCCGCGGGACCTCCGGGATTTCCCTTAGGTGCAATATCCGAATTTCCCGATTCCGGGCCGGCTCATATCGAGGGGTGCATAGGGAGACATGAGCCATGCGCACACAGACCGCCATTCGGACGCAGTTCCCCCAGTCATCCTCGAACGCCGCTGTGCGGACCTTCGTGCCGGAACAGACGCTGTTCGGCTCGATTGAACTTGCCGGCGCACCGATGTCTTTCACCAAGGGTGCGGAAATCTACGGCGAGGATGAGCCGTCCGACTATGTTTACAAGATCGTCAAGGGCGCGGTCCGCAGCTACCGCATTCTGAGCGACGGCCGCCGCCAGATCGAGGGCTTCTATTTCCCCGGCGATGTGTTCGGCCTTGAGGCGGGCGACGCACACGGTTCGTCCGCGGAAGCGGTATCCGATTCGATTATTCTGGTCGTGCGCCGCTCCACCATTCTTGATACCGCCCAGCGGGACAGCGATGTCGCCACCCAGCTCTGGTCATGCACGGCCTGCGAATTGTCCCGCGCGCGCGATCATGCCCTGCTTCTTGTCAAGACGGCACAGGAGCGCGTGGCCGCATTCCTCCTTGATCTTGCGAACCGTTTCTCCGGCAATTCCGTCGAGTTGCCGATGTCGCGTCAGGACATCGCCGATTATCTCGGCCTGACGATCGAAACCGTCTCGCGGACGCTGACCCAGTTTCAGGACAATGCCGCAATCGAACTGCCGACGTCGCGGCGAGTGGTGCTGCGCAATCGTGGTGCACTGCACACCCTGAATTCGTAAGAATCACGAGACCCGCGGTTGCGTAACCCGGTTACGTGATTTGCGCTGTGGCGTGAAAGTAAAATTGGCGTGAGTGAAGCAACGGGGCCCGATCCGCGACAGCGGACCGGACCCGTGTATTGTCCTCGACCGCACACACGCCCCGCAGGAGCGCTGCCCCTCAGTCGAGCGATTTCAGGAAATTGAGGAAATCGCCAATCTGGTCCGGCGCGAACCGGAATTCGGGCATGGTCGGATGGCCGGTCACAAGGCCCTCGGCCAGCGCTTCCTCTAGACGCTCCAGCGGATAGAGCTTGTGCAGATCGCGGAAAGCCGGCGCGATGGTGATCGGGCTCGGGCTGACCTTGTCGATCGAATGACAGCGCGCGCAATAGGTGCGCGCGAGGACGACACCACGCTGGGCACTGGGCGACAACGTACCCGACGACTGTGCCAGACAATCCGACGGCAGCATCAGGGATGCTGCCGCCGCAATCATGAAACTGAACCGCCCCAGACTGGCCATCAATGACATTTCATTGTTGTCAATGCGTCCAGTGTATCCCGATTCGGGCAATACTTCGGCCATGCCGCGTTTTTGGGCTTGTCTTCCAGCTCATGTTCGCATTGAGCTTTGCTCTCACAGATCGAGCAGCAGCGCTGCAGGTCCCTGAGAACGACGGCGTCGATCCGGTCAGGATCAATGCCCAATTCAGCCAGCCGTCGCTCGAGCATGTCGGCGGAATTGGCGCCGCATTTGGCGACCGCGATCAGGTCGGCCACGTTCAGACCCGCATCCTGGGCGATCCGGTTCAGTTCGCCGACATCGATGGCGCCAAGCTCGTCGAGCCCGGCCCGGCGCTGCCAGTATCTCGAAAAATTCCTGCGTATGGCCTCGAAGAAGCCGGTTTTTGCCTGGACCTGCATGATCATCACATCCTGGTTCGCGCTTTGCGCGTTATACCCTTCTATTTAATCATAAAATTGCAGCCTCTGGTCGAAAATGCATTGAGCTAGGTCAAAGCGCCCTTTGACCTTTCGCAATGCGCTTTATCCGCAGACGCGCAAATAAAAACAAAAGGAAAATGCAATGCCTGTGCTGAACGCCATTCTGGGTTTTGCCAGACGCCTGATCGGCCGGCTCATCCGGGCAGGTGATCTGCGACCGCGTTCCGACGCCGAGCCTACGAACGGCGCTGGCGCTGGCGCTTCCGAGCAAAGTCTATCCAACAACAAAGCGCGCGACTCCGTCGGAGCCGTCGTGCGGGCCGTATTTCCGAACAGGCGCTTTTCCTGAATGCAGACCAAAATCACCGGCACGTAAACAAGCCTGCCGCTTCATTCATCGCCGCTCTGCGTTTGCCCTTCGCCACCGTCCCAACGGTGCAGAGCGAGATTGATCTGTATCAATGCCTCTTACCGATCGGCTACGCATGTTTTTCATGGTTTTTCGCGTGCCGCGTTCCTTTCCTCTTATAAACAGCGCAACCTCATGACCCGTCCAGAAAGCCTGACACACAAATCGATGACTCTCGGCGAAGCCGGCGCAGCGCTTGCGTTCGGACTTCTGGCATTCCTGTCGCTTCTGATCGCGGCGAAAGCGCATACGTCGGAGTATGCCTTTCATGCCTATCTGTTCGCCGCCGGCAGCATCGCCGCTGTCTTTGCGATCATCGATCGCTATTACAACCGGCCGGCGGAAAAAGCGCCGCTGACGATCGACGGCAAGCCAAACTACAATATGGGACCGGTGAAAGTCGCGACCGTTGCCGCGATGCTCTGGGGCATTGCCGGTTTCACAATCGGCCTGTTGGCCGCGCTGCAGCTCGCCTTCCCGGTGCTCAATTTCGATCTGTCGTGGCTGTCATTCGGCCGCATCCGGCCGCTGCACACGTCCGCCGTCATTTTTGCGTTCGGCGGCAATGTTCTGATCGCAACGTCTTTCTATGTTGTGCAGCGCACCTGCCGCGCGCGGCTTGCCGGCGACCTCGCACCCTGGTTCGTCGTCCTCGGCTACAACTTCTTCATCTTGATCGCCGGCACCGGCTATCTTCTGGGCATCACCCAATCGAAGGAATATGCCGAACCGGAATGGTACGCCGATCTTTGGCTGACGGTCGTGTGGGTCGTCTATTTCCTGGTTTTCCTCGGCACAATCATTCGCCGGAGCGAACCGCATATCTACGTCGCCAACTGGTTCTATATCGCCTTCATTCTGACGATCGCGGTCCTGCATCTTGGCAACAACGCGGCGATTCCGGTTTCGATCTTCTCGCCGAAATCCTACATCGTCTGGTCGGGCGTGCAGGACGCTATGGTCCAGTGGTGGTACGGCCACAACGCGGTCGGTTTCTTCCTGACCGCCGGCTTCCTGGCCATCATGTATTACTTCATCCCGAAGCGGGTGGAGCGGCCGGTCTATTCGTACCGGCTGTCGATCATCCATTTCTGGGCGCTGATCTTCCTCTATATCTGGGCCGGCCCGCATCACCTGCATTATACGGCGCTGCCTGACTGGGCGCAGACCCTCGGCATGACCTTCTCGGTGATGCTGTGGATGCCGTCCTGGGGCGGCATGATCAACGGCCTGATGACACTGTCGGGCGCGTGGGACAAGCTGCGGACCGACCCCGTGCTTCGCATGATGGTCGTGTCGGTCGCCTTCTACGGCATGTCGACCTTCGAGGGGCCGCTCATGTCGATCAAGGCGGTCAACTCACTGTCGCACTACACGGACTGGACCATCGGCCACGTGCATTCCGGCGCTCTCGGCTGGGTCGCGTTCGTCTCCTTCGGCGCGGTTTACTGCCTTGTTCCGTGGCTGTGGAACCGCAAGGGCCTCTATTCGCTCAAGCTCGTGAACTGGCACTTCTGGATCTCGACGATCGGCATCGTGCTCTACATCTCCGCGATGTGGGTGTCGGGCATCCTGCAGGGATTGATGTGGCGCGCCTACACCAATCTCGGCTTCCTCGAATACTCCTTCATCGAGACCGTCGAGGCCATGCATCCGTTCTACGTCATCCGCGCACTGGGCGGCGCACTGTTCCTGATCGGCTCGTGCCTGATGGTCTTCAATCTGTGGATGACCGTCCGGTCCGGCGACACGGAAATCACCACCCAGTCTGAGCCTTCCCTCGTTCCGGCAGAATAACCATGTCGCTCTGGTCAAAGCATAAGCTTCTCGAAAAGAACTCGATCTTCATGTCGATCGGCGTTCTGATTGTGATCTCGATCGGCGGCCTCGTCGAAATCGTGCCTCTGTTCTATCTCAAGAGCACGATCGAGAAAGTCGAAGGCATGCGGCCCTATACGCCGCTCGAACTCGCGGGCCGCAACATCTATGTCCGCGAGGGCTGCTACAATTGCCACTCGCAGATGGTGCGTCCGCTGCGCGACGAGGTCGAGCGTTACGGTCATTATTCACTTGCGGCCGAAAGCATGTACGACCGTCCGTTCCAATGGGGCTCAAAGCGGACCGGCCCGGACCTTGCCCGCGTCGGCGGAAAGTATTCGGACGAATGGCATCGCGACCACCTCAACCAGCCCAGGTCGGTGGTGCCGGGAACGGTCATGCCGGCCTATCCGTGGCTCGCGAAAACGGATCTTGATTTCGAGCATATTGCGAACGACCTCAAGGTCCAGACCCAGCTCGGCGTACCCTACACGCCCGAGATGATCGCAAATGCGGGCGCGGACATCCGGATCCAGGCGACGCCCGACCATCCCGACGCGGATGCGTTGAGCAAGCGTTACCCGAAGGTTCAGTCACGCGATTTCGACGGCGATCCCAAGCGCATCACCGAAGCGGACGCGCTCATTGCGTATCTGCAGCTCCTGGGCACGCTCGTTGATTTCAAGCTCTACAATGACAAAGCCAATATCCGGTGAGAACTGCACATGTCAGCAACCTACAGGTTTCTCGCCGAGTTCGCCCAATCCTGGGGGCTCGTCTACTTCGTCACCGTTTTCATGATTGTCGTCGCCTATGCGCTGTGGCCGTCGAACAAGCAGAAGTTCGACGAGGCCAGCCGTATGCCGCTGAGGGAGGATTAAGATGGCACGTCAGCAGGGCAACGACATCGATGCACTGACCGGAACCGAGACCACCGGTCATGTCTGGGACGGGATTCGTGAGCTGAACACCCCGCTGCCGCGCTGGTGGCTCTGGTTGTTCTACGTCACCATCGTCTGGTCGATCGGCTACTGGATCGTCTATCCGGCCTGGCCACTGGTCAGCTCCTATACGACTGGCTATTTTAACTGGCATTCGCGTCAGGCGATCGTCGAGGACCTTGCTGCGCTGAAAGCCAAGCGTGCAACGATGACCGATCGCATCGCGCAGACGCCGCTTGAGGGCATCCTGGCCGATTCGGCACTGCTCGACTTCGCGCGCGCCTACGGACGCGCCGCGTTCGCGGATAATTGCGCTCCCTGTCACGGAGCCGGCGGTGGCGGCGTCAAGGGCTACCCCAACCTCAACGATGACGATTGGCTGTGGGGCGGGAAGCTCGAAGACATCGTGCAGACGATCCGTCACGGCATCCGTGCTGCCGACAACGACACCCGTCAAGGGTCGATGCCGGCATTCGGCCGCGACAAGATGATGGAGCGCGGCGACATCCTGGTGGTTGCCGACTATGTCCGTTCGCTCGCCCGGCTTCAGGTTCCGGCCAATACCGACCTCGCCAAGGGCCAAAAGCTCTTTGCGGAGAATTGCGTGTCCTGCCATGGCGATAACGGCAAGGGCAACCGCGAGCTTGGCGCACCTGACCTGACCGACCAGATATGGCTCTACGGGTCGAGCAAGGATACGATTATCGAGGGTCTGATGAACGGCCGCGGCGCGGTGATGCCGGCCTGGAACCAGCGCCTCGACGATACGACGATCAAGGCGCTGACGGTCTATGTCCATACGCTCGGAGGCGGAGAAAAATAGGGCGATGGACACAGCGTATGCCGAGCGCAAACCGAAAGAGGTCGTTACGCCCAAAAAGGAAGGTTTCGATCCCGGTCCGCACGACGATGGGAACGTGCCGCTCTATGCGGCACGCAAGAAGGTCTATCCGCAAAGCGTCACGGGAACGTTTCGCAGGATCAAGTGGACCGTCCTCATCGTCACGCTCGGCATCTATTATCTGCTGCCGTTCGTACGCTGGAACCGCGGACCGAATGCGCCCGACCAGGCCGTCCTGATCGATTTTCCGGGACGCCGCTTCTACTTCTTCTTCATCGAAATCTGGCCGCAGGAAGTCTATTTCTTCACCGGCCTACTGATCGTCGCGGCCATGGCGCTGTTCCTGATGAACGCGGTCGCCGGCCGCCTGTGGTGCGGCTATCTCTGCCCGCAAACGGTCTGGACCGACCTGTTCCTCGCGATCGAACGGCTGGTGGAAGGCGATCGTCGCGCCCGTATGATCGCCGACGCCGGCCCCTGGACATTCGAGCGGGTGGCGCGCGCGGCGGTGAAGCATTTTCTGTGGCTGATGGTGGCCTGGTGGACCGGTGGCGCCTGGGTCCTCTACTTTGCCGACGCCCCCACGCTGGTCTGGGATCTCGCAACCGGATACGCGCCGTTTATCGCCTATCTGTGGATCGGCATCCTGACCTGCACGACCTATCTGCTCGCCGGCCATATGCGCGAGCAGGTCTGTACCTATATGTGTCCCTGGCCGCGCATCCAGGCCGCGCTGACCGACGAGCATGCGCTCAACGTCACCTATCGATACGATCGCGGCGAGCCGCGCGGATCGATCAAGAAAAGCGAGCAATTGCGCCAGCAGGGATTGCCGGCCGGCGACTGCGTCGATTGCATGCAATGCGTCAACGTTTGCCCGACCGGAATCGACATCCGCAACGGCGCACAGCTCGAATGTATCCAGTGCGGCCTGTGCATCGACGCCTGCGACAGCGTCATGACCAGGATCGGACGCCCGACGCGCCTGATCGGCTATGACAGCGACATCAATATCGAGCAGCGTCTCCTCGGCGAGGAGCGGCGTTTTCAGCTTATTCGGCCGCGCACGGTCCTGTATGCATCGATCATTGCTGTCGTCGGCTCCTTGATGCTCTATGTCCTGCTCACGCGACACGATTTTTCTGTCGCAGTGATCCACGACCGCAATCCCGTCTTCGTGCGCCTGACCGACGGCGCGATCCGCAACGGCTACACCCTACGGGTGCTCAACAAGCGGCTGGAGCCTCGTCGGTTCGCGCTGTCGCTTGACGGTCTTGCCGGCAGCGTGGTCGAGGTCGCGGGTCTTCCGCTCGGGTCCTCGAACATTCTCGAAGTGGGACCGGACCAGACACGCGAATTCCGCGTCCTTGTCTCCGAATACACCTTCTCGCCGGCGCCCAGCACGGCGATCACCTTCCATCTCACGGATATCGAATCTGAGGAGCGCGCCTCGGCGTCTGATAATTTCCGCGCCCCACAGGGGGATTAGATGCAGGACGACACGCACGCCATCGGGTCCTCGCGCGAGTTGACCGGCCGCCGGGTCTTTGTTTATTTTGTCGCCTTTTTTGCAGTTGTGTTCGCGGCCAATTTCGTCATGTTCCGCGCGGCGACCTCCACCTTCGGCGGCCTCGAAACCGAGAGCGCCTATAAAGCCGGTCTTGCCTTCAAGCAGGAACTCGCCGCCGTCCGCGCGCAGGATGGCCTGAAGTGGCAAGTGAATGCTCATGTCGAACGCAACGCAGCCGGCGAGGCGACCGTTTCAGTCGACGTGCGGGACCAGCGCGGCATGCCGGTATCGTCTCTCGACGTTAGGGCAAGCCTGCTGCATCCACTGATGTCGCGTTACGACCAACCGGTCGTGCTAAGCCATGCACAGCCCGGCCGGTTCGTCGGAAACGCCCCGCTCGCCGCCGGACAATGGACGCTCGCGATCGACATCATGCGCGGCGACGAACGCGTATTCCGCTCCAGAAGCCGGGTGGTGCTGAAATGAGCCTCGCCGAAGCCACCGATCTTTCGCCGTTCACCCATCGCCACAGCGATGGCACCGCCAGCATGGAGTTCGCGGTCGAGGGCATCAATTGCGGAGGCTGCATCGGGCGGATCGAAAAGTCTCTGAAGCAGTTGAGCGGCGTCGACGACGCCCGCCTGAATTTCACCAACCGCCGCCTCACCATCGCCTGGACCGATCCGCATTTCGATCCATCGCAAGCGGTCGAGACGCTCGCCCGCATGGGCTATCGCGCCCATCCGTTCCGCCAGCGGGCCAGCGAGGAATACGAAGCGCAAGAAGCGCAAAGCCTGCTGCGCTACCTCGCCGTCGCCGGCTTCGCGGCGATGAACATCATGCTGCTGTCGGTTTCCGTCTGGTCCGGCAACGTCACCGACATCACGCCCGAGACGCGCGACCTCTTCCACTGGCTGTCGGCCGCGATCGCGCTGCCGGCGGCCGCCTATGCGGGCCAGCCATTCTTCCGCAGCGCGCTCTCGGCGCTGCGTGTACGCCAGGTCAATATGGACGTGCCGATCTCGCTCGGCATCCTGCTCGCGCTCGGAATGTCCCTCGTCGAGACGGCCAACCATACCGAGCATGCCTATTTCGACTCGGCGGTGATGCTGATCTTCTTTCTGCTATGCGGTCGCTATCTCGACCAGGCCATGCGCCGGCGCACGCGTGCAGTGGCCGGCAATCTGGCCGCGCTGAAAGCGGAGTTTGCGCATCGCCTGCTAGAGAGCGGCGAAGTGGTCCGCATTCCGGCGTCGGCTGTCCATGTCAACGACCGCCTGCTGATCCGTCCGGGCGAACGTATCCCTGCCGACGGCGTGGTCGTCGGCGGCCAGTCGCATGTGGACGAGAGCCTCGTCACCGGCGAGACGGCGCCGCGCATGGCCGAAGCCGGCGCGACCTTGTATGCCGGTAGCATCAACCTCGCGGGCGCGATCACGCTGCGCGTCACGGCCGCTGGACACAACACCCTGCTCGACGAAATCGACCGGCTGCTGGACAAGGCGGTCAAGGACAAGTCGCGCTATGTCCAGCTCGCCGACCGCGCGGCCCGCTATTATGCACCGGTCGTGCACACGGCGGCGGCGGCCACCTTCGTCGGCTGGATGCTTGCCGGCCAATCGACCCACTTCGCGATCATCACCGCGATCTCGGTTCTGATCATTACCTGCCCGTGCGCGCTCGCGCTCGCCATCCCGGCCGTGCAGGTGGTGGCGGCGGGCACGTTGTTCCGTAGCGGGATTTTCCTCAATGCCGGAAACGCGATCGAACGCCTCGCCGAGGTCGACACGATCGTCTTCGACAAGACAGGCACTCTGACCCTGCCCGAACCCTGCGTCGTCAATGCGGGGGAGATCGACACGCTTCTGCTCGATCATGCGGCACGGCTTGCGCTGTCGAGCCGCCATCCGCTCGCGGGTGCGCTCGCGCGCTATCGCGGCCAGCGTGAACCTTTCCCCGACGTCGCCGAAGAACCCGGCCAGGGCATTCGCACGACCTTCGAAGGCAAGGAGATGCGTCTGGGCAGCGCCGCCTTCTGCGGCCTGAGCGTACCGCAGGAGCTTACGGACCGTTATCCGGGCGCCTCGCTCATCGCGTTCCGCCATGGGAACAGGGAAGCCGTGCTTGCGATCCACCAGGCCTTGCGGCCGGACGCCGCCGAAACGGTGCGGGCACTGGCTGCACAGGGCATTACGCTTTCGATCCTGTCCGGCGACCGGGCTGCCGCCGTCGAGCCGGTGGCGCGCGATCTCGGCATCACCGATTGGCGCGCCGGGCTCAACCCGGCCGAAAAGGTCGCCATGCTGTTCGGACTGAAGGCACGCGGGCGTCACGTCCTGATGGTCGGCGACGGGATCAACGACGCGCCGTCGCTTGCCTCTGCCGATGTCTCGATGTCGCCCATCACGGCGGCCGATATTTCGCAGGCCCAGGCCGATGCCGTGTTCGTCAGCGACCGTCTCGAACCGGTGCTGCAGGCCGTGGTCATGGCGCGCAAGGCGCGGCGCCTGATGCGCGAAAACCTGTGGCTCGCGGCGGTCTATAATGCGTTCGCCGTTCCGATCGCCATGGCGGGCTTCGTCACGCCGCTGATCGCAGCCGCGGCAATGTCGGGATCGTCCCTTCTTGTGACCCTGAATGCCCTGCGCGCGCGCACTTTGCGCCAGCGCCCCGTCGAACGCGAAAGCGCACCCGCAAGGGAGGTTACGGCATGAGCGTGCTCGTTTATCTCGTCCCCATCGCCCTTGGCCTCGGACTGACCGGGCTGTTCGCCTTCCTGTGGTCGCTGCGCGCCGGCCAATACGACGATCTTGACGGCGCCGCGCTGCGCATTCTCGAAGACGACGATCTGCGGGACTCGAACCACGCCTGATCCCGCGCCGCTCTTCCCCACGGCACCGGGTAGGCCCTTGAACGCGGGTCCTTGCTGCGGGCTCCCGGTGCAGGCTTTTGGCCGCCCAACCCGTCCGGCCGATAAATCGCCTTAAAGCGGGGCTGGCGGGCCGGAGATGGCGACCGGACAATGCATCCGGGCTTGGACTGGCCAGCCTCGCCCTCGCTGGCGCAGATTTACCGGTTATAGTAATTTCAGTGCGGCTGAATCGACGGTTGCACATAATAAGTACGCGTCGCCCTCAGCCCCGGTCCGCGGCCGGAAACCAGAGGGGCTTGCCCGATGCCGATATTGTTTTCTTCATTCGTCCTGACGGCGACGCTGCTGTCGGGCTCCCCGGTGACGACCGCCGGAATAACCGTGGCGGACGGCGATACGTTCGCGCCCGTCATTCTCGTCCAGTCCGGCTCGCAGGTCGCTCCGCGCGATGGCGGCGGATCGGCCAGCGTCGGCTCCGACGATCCGGCGCCGCGTGCCGCAAAACCCAAGCGGAGACCCGCCCCGGCAGCGGCTGCCCCGGTCGAAAGCTATCACCTCAATTGCGCATCGCCGACCGGACTGGCAGGCTGCGTCAATCGCGCCCTCAATAACGAGCTTCGCGGTTTCCGCTATCGCTGACCGTTTCCGGACGACTGCGCCGCAAATGACCCTGCCTGCGCAGGGTATCGAGCCTGCATGGCGTGCGCAGGCTTATACGGACGCTCACAGGAAAAGTTGAGGCGCTAGCGCTAATAGATGCAGCCGCCGATCGGCGGTTTGCAGTTATAGCCATTGGCGCGGCATTTCCGCAGCGTCTCATCGTAATCGGCCGACGAGTTCCAGCCGGCGCCGCGCGTATTGCTTCCGACCGTGATGTAGACGCACCCGGAACTCCAGGCACCGGTCGCCTTGCAGTTCGGGCCGCCCGCCGACCGGCACTGCGCCAAAGCGATCGTCTTGGCTTCCGACTCCGACGAGACAATGCCGGAATAGCCGATGGCGACGCGCACGCGGCCGCGGACCTTCCACACCGCACCGGCAACCGAATTCCAGCGCTCGACCGGCTTCGGCGGCGGGGCCAGCGCGGCAAGCGTGGAGCCTTCCGAGCGCAGGCGGTTGGCCAGATCGCCGGTCAGGTAGAGCGATGCCGGGAAGCCATTGGCCGCCGCATACTGCTTGAGATAATTGCGCTCCACCCCGGACAGGGACGAACGCAATTCGGGCTCGGCGGAGGAGCCGGAATAGCGTTTGCTGAGCGCCCAGCGGATCATCTTGAGATCGGAATCGGACAGCCTGAGCGCCTGCTCGGCCCGCTCGCGCGCCGATATCGCCGCATCCGACATCATCGATTCGGCATCGAAAGGACAATGCTTCTCGATCGCCGCGAGCAGCGCGTCGAAATCGAGATTGTCGTAACGGCTGCTGACATACTTGCTGGAATCGCTTCGCTTCGCGGTCACAAAGAACAATTGCTGCGACCGGAACATCTTCCCCATTTCCGACGTCAGGAATTGCCGCGTGCTCGCCTTGTCAGTCCGGAACGCGACCCGGGCGTTGTTCTGGACAAAGACCGGATTTGCGAACTGCGCCTCGTTCTCCACGCCGAACGAGAGGCGATCCATGCCGTCGGTGACAAAAGTGAGCCGCGGGGCCTGGCTGCCGCCGTGTGTCTGGGTCGGAACGAATGCGATCATGCAGCTGCGCGAACTGCGCGGCCCGCTACCGGAGATTTCCAGCTTGGCGTCGGACAAGAAAACCTCCGCGCCGGCGCCGCTCGCAAACATCGCCGTCGCAGCACAAGCAATCATTCCGACGAAACGCAATTGCATCAGGCGCGACATGCGAACTTGCTATTCCCCTTCACCGAATTCTGGACGGTATCCTGTCCCCGGCGGCAAATTCTGGCGTGGACTGAAGTGGCTGTCTAGGCGAACGTTTGAGCGGTCGCTTCAGGTTTTGAACAGGTCTTTCAGCGAGCCGGGCGGCTTGGGCTTGCCAACATCGGGGGTGCTCGGCGCCGCCGGGGCAGTGGCCGGCGATTTCGGCCGCGAACGGTCGAAAATCCCCTTCAGCACCGCCGGCGATACCGGCCAACTGACCGCTGCCATCTCGGGCGGCTTGGCCGCGATCACGGTGCGACCGGACGAGGAGGTCTCGGTCGCGACTTCGGTCGTGTCGATCGGCTTCGTAAAGCCCACCGTCACGCCGCCGCAAACCCAGTTGGTATAGAGGGTGGAGCTCCTGCGCTCGCGCTTGTTGTATTCTTCCCAGCGGCCGAGACCCGGCAAAGATTTCGGAACCGGCACAACCGGAAGTTCGTAGCGGTCCAGCAGCATATCCTGCGCGAAAGCGACCTCCCGGAACGCCTTGCGGTCGGCGATGATCCGCGAGACCGCGAACAGGCGGAAAATGTTGTGCATGTCGCGCCAGATCGGCTCGGCGCGATAGGTGTCCTCCATGCGGGCCGTCCATGCGCAAGCGAATTCCCGCGATATGGGATCGACCTTCCCGGATGCGATGTTTGTATTCGACCGCTGGTCCTCGTCCCGCAGCACCACCTGCGCGGTGTCGAGGAAGACGGTGTCGGCCTCTTCGGAATACTGGTAGCTGAAACGACCGGGTTCAAACCAGTAACGCGTTTTATGGCCGGGCCCGAGATCGGCGCCGCGATCGATACGATTGCGCCATTCACGCAGCCGGACGGTATAGGTGCCGGGGAATGGCGAAGCGATCGGCAGTATCACGTCGCCCTGGCTCACCATCTTCATGCGATAGTCGGCTTCGACCAGTACCTTGGCGACACGGGAATTATGCGGCATGCCTTCGACGCGCACCGTCTGCGGGCGCGCGCAGATGGCTGCATGCTTTGCCTTGCGGGCGGGGTCGCGGACGGCAATCTTGTCGAGCTCGCGATAGACATTGAGATCGGGATCGATCGAAATCAGCGGATTCACGATATAGGTCACGCCGTCGCGCTTCTCGTAATAACGGCCATGGGCCGCCCGTAGCGCGACCACGAGATCGGGAAGGTGCAGCTCGGGCTGGTTGCGTTCCGAAAGACCCCACAGAATGACGTCCTGGTTTTCCTTGTCCAGGATGAAGCCGTCGAGACGAGTCAGTCCTTCGAGACGCGCGGGCTTTCCGGCCTTCATTGCTTCCGACAGCCGACGCAACGAGACCGCGCGCTCGGGCTTCGCCGTGGCCGGCCGCGGCCTGGGATCGCAGGCGAGCTCGAGCGCGGCACTGGCCGGCCCGCTCAGGAAGGGCGTCAGGCCGGCCGCGAGGCCGCCAGCGACGATATGACGGCGATTGAGTTCAAAGCGCATGCGTGACGTCCGAGATGATGACGATCGAGAAATGCGAACCGGATCGGTCGTCCAGCCGGGGAACGATTACCGACCGCGACGCAACCGCAGTTCACGATCGAAGAGCCGTTTGCCGGCCAATGCGATGGCGTAGAATGCAAGCTATCCCTGCGGTCATTCTTCACCCTGAAACTAGTAAGCGGAATTGCGGCCGCGCAGGATATCGCGCCGCAGATTGACGAGATCTTCGCTCGTTTCCGAACGGGTCGGCGCCGGATTGAGGCGGATGCCGCCCGGCGCGGGACCGGCGCTGACGTCGGAGCCGGGAGCGGTGCGTCCCGGGGACAGCCCCGCAGTCGGCGGCGGCGCTGACGGCTCCGAGGCCGAAGGCGCAGTCGGCGCAGAAACGGAAGGCTCATGCGTCGGCGGCGCGGTCGGAGCGCTGACCGAGGGCTCCCGGGCCGGCGGCGCGGTCGGTGCGGTTACGCTTGGCTCCCGCATTGTGGGCGCGGTCGGGGCCGGAATCGCGGCTATCGGCGGCGTGCGCGGAGGCGTGACCGTCACCGGAGGGGATGGCACACGCGGCGGCGGGGACGGACTGACCGTCGCGCCCGGTGTCCGCGGCGGCGAAGGTGACGTAATCGTCGAGGGGCGATCCGGCAGCGGCGTCGGGCCGCTGATGGTCGACGAAGGCGGCCGCGTTCCAGGCGCCGTGCTGACCGGCGGCGGCGTATAGCGCGGCGGGGTGTAATGCGGTGCCGGTCGCGTTGCCGGACCGTAATGCACAGTCGGCGTCGTGCGTCCCGATACGGTAGACGAGCGATAGGGCGGCGCCGGTGCATACGAAACCACCTTGCCGAAACACAATTCGATGCATCCGAACTCGGGAGCCGCTTTCATGACCGGCCGGCGGCGGGAGTGTTTGCGGATCGCCTCCTCCATCAGCCGCTCGTCGCTCTTATCGAGCAACTCTTCGGCGTGCTCGAATGCAGAATCGATCATCCGGGTCAGGCCCCAGAGCAACGCTTTGCGTGCCGGAAACGGCACGTGGTAATATTTGTCGAGCAGGGTGTCGGCGGCAAGCAATCCGAATTCACGCCAGCGCTCGGGCGAAGACGGATCGCTGGAATAGAAATCCAGCACCGTTTTGGCGTCTCCGATCCGCTTGGGTGCCTTGTCCCAGCCATACTCGATGGCAAGGTCGACCGCATCGCCCAGCATTTTGAGATCTTCCTTGCCCGCCGGGGTCTTGAAATACTCGCGGACCGGCTTGAAGGTATCAAGCGCAGCGAGCTCTGCGGACTCACGGGCAGGAACGGTACGCCCGGCGCCGTCGGGCATCAGGGCCGGACGGGCATGCAACGTCGCCGCAAAGCCGACAAGCGACGCAACGCATACGGGAACGAAAGAGAAAAGCGTTCTTGAACGCATCGCCCCGCCTCGTTGGAAATTCAAAGATTATCAAATCAGGCAAAGCCTAATTGACCCCTCTCGATGTCGTCAAGGGCGTATCTTCCGCCCCCACAGCGTGCTATCCTATTATAAATACGTCAGAAATTAACTCCCACTGGCTCTTGCACGACCATGACTTTACGAACCTTTTTTCTTTGTCTCGCTGCCGGCCTGATACCGCTGTGCGGACCGGCGACCGTCTTCGGTCAGGGCAACGCGCAGGCCGACTTCGATCTCTGCAAGAACGCGACGCGCGGTCGAAACGCCGACCCAAGCATCCTTGCCTGCACGCGGCTTCTCAACATCGAAATCCGCGAATCGGCCCACCGGCGCGCCGTCATGCTATCGTTCCGCGCACTCGGCTGGAAGGCCAAGGGCGACGTCAAGCGTGCCACGGCCGACCTGACCGAAGCGATCGGCCTCGATGCTGGCTTCGCGCCGGCCTATGAGGCACGCGCCGACATCCAGCGCGAGAGCGACCAGTGCGACCGCGCGCGGCCGGACTACGATCAGGCCATCAAGCTGGCGCCGGACCGCGCGGGCGCCCGGTTCGGGCGCGCGCTGTGCCATGCCGAAGAAAAGAAAATCAAGGAGGCGATTGCCGATCTGGACGAGGCGATCAAGATCGATCCCGACAACGGCAAAGGCGTTGCCGCGCTCGCATGGAGCATGAAAGCGCGCCTGAACGTCACAGGCGGCAATATCGAGGCTGCGCTGGCGGCGTTCGAGGCCGCGGTCAAACTCGACCCGAAGCGTGCCGATCTCTATCTCGAACGCGCCCTCGTACTTGCCGGCCAGGGCAATGAGGAGCGCGCGCTTGCCGATTATGACCGCACGATCGAGCTTGGCGACAAGCGCTATGCCAGTGCCGCCTGGAGCGGCAAGGCCGCCCTGCATGCGCGCAAGGAACGTTTTGACGCTGCGATCGCGGCCTACGACCAGGCGATCAATGCCGATCCCACGCATGCCGCCGCCTATGTGAGCCGCGCCGCGCTCCGCACGCGAAAGGGCGACCGCACGGGCGCACTGGCCGACCTCGATGCCGCAATTGCCCGTAATCCGGCCGTACCGACGCTCTACAAGGCGCGCGGTGACTTCCACCGCGCGCAGCGCAACTACGTCAAGGCGCTTGCTGATTACGATCAGGCCATCGCGCTGCAGCCCGATTTCATCATCGCCTATGGCGACCGCGCGCTGCTGCGCTATTACATGGGCGATTTCGAGAAATCCGTCGACGATTTCCGGCACGTCAACGAACAGCAACCCAACGGCTATTCGGTGCTTTTCCATTATCTCGCCGCCACGCGCTCGGGTAAAGCCGTCGCTGCGGAGGAATTCAGCAAATCTATAAGTGCCCTGAAGCCTGCCGACTGGCCCTATCCCATTATCGAAGTCTTCCTCGGGAAGAAGAACGCCGAGACGCTCCAGAAGGAGGCGACCAAGCCGGCGGAGCGCTGCGAGGCGCACTTTTATCTGGGCGCATTCCAGCTCACGCGCGACCTCAAGGATCAGGCCGTCAAGGAACTGCGTGCCGCGGTCGCGAACTGCCCTGAGGATTTTGTCGAGTTTCGCGCCGCCGACGAAGATCTCAAACGGCTGAATTGACGGACCGGAACGGCCACCATCCGGAAAGCCGGGTCACACGGTCAGGAACCGATCAATTTCGCCGATCCGTCGGCAAACGCCGCCGAACAAAAACCCGACACGATGGCGACGACCCGACTTCCGACGCACCTGATCTCCGCCGACCGTATCGCGCCTACCGCTTGATCTCGCTCATAATCAGGTTGTCGAGCGTCACCCACAGACGCACCGTGTACCAGTCGGCGTTCAGCGCATAATTCTGTCGCGACGGCAGGGTCGAGGTCGATCGCAGCACCCGCGGTAGGATCGCCAGCATTTTCTGCTGGTGGGCCGCCGTGGCCACCGGCACGAACTGCTTCGGATCGAGATCGGCATCGCGCCGGCCTTCGGCCGCGCGCACGAGCTCCTGCACGAGATCCGCGCCGAGCGTGTCGGAGAACTCGACATAGCGCGCGATCGCCACATTGCGCAGCTTCTGGTTCACCGTGCGAAGCGACTCGCCCGGCTCCGGCGTGACTTGCGCGAAAACGGCAACCGAGTTCTCCGGCAGATTGAGGTCGAGATTATCGGCGGAGACCAATTTTCCGAGCGCGGTAACGTGGCCGGAACTGTCCACATCCGCGCCGGACAAGACCACGAGAGTCGGAATGGCGCCGCCGTCGCGTTTTGCTTTCTGCATCGCCGACGCGATCCCCTCCAGCAGCGGCTCGCGATCGCCGCGTTCCGGCTTGTCGGCGCCAAGCGCCCGCCAGTTGACCGTCTGCAGATCCTTCAAGGCGACGTTGCTGGCGGCGGAGGACTTTTGCGCAAAACCGCTTCCGAAATGCGTGATGGAAACGGAGCGGATTCGATCCTTCAGCGCATCGTTGCGCACCGCGAGCTTTGCGAAATCCGACAGCGCGGCATCTAGGAATCCTTTCGCACTGCTGCTGACGTCCAGCACGAAATACAGATCGAGCTTGCGGTCGCCGCCGGTCTTGGCGTTCTCGAACGCATCATACATCTGCTTGGAGATCGGCAGCATCACGGAAGCGATGCGCACCTGGCGGTCGCCGCCGAGCAAATCGAGCGTGTCAAGGCCGACCACCGGCAAGCGCAACGAAAAATTGGGGGCGGTCTCGAAAAATTCCTCGAAGTCCCATCGCGCCGCCGCCGTATTGATGCCGGACAGGAAGTCGTTCAGCTTGGTGGAGCTTTCCCAGAACCGGATGCGGGCACGCTCGCTGCGCATGAAATTGTCGGAGCTGGTGATCCAGTTCGGGACGTTCACGACCGTGACATGGGCAAGCCGCACATAAGCGAGTTTTCCGCTCTTGAGCTTGAGCTTGGCAGATTCGGCGCTCTGCTCGACAACCTCATAAGCGACGCCGAAATCGAAATTCTCCGAACGCCCCCTGGTGAGCGCGGCATCGTCGAAGACCATGAGCGGGCTTGCCTTGGCGAAAGCCTGGGCGACCGCAGTCTGCGCCGAAGATGGAACGCTGAAACCCAGCAGCAGGATTGCAACGGCGACACCGGCGGCGATGGATCGCACGCAACCACCGCACCCGCGCCACCTGCTCCAGGTAAACATCGGCCATTCGCTCCATGACATGGTTTCCGACCCCGTTCGGCCTCTGCGTATTATTGTCCGGCTCTTTCAATCCCGGCGCAATCCCGCTCCTGCAGATCGCGCCCGGCCTGTCCCCGATCCCCGGGATATTCGTTGCATCCGTTACAGTTTCGGGAATCCAAGGGATTCCTCCGTCACGAAAGTCAGCGCACAGCTCTGCTCGGTACCGGCTTCGGCGAGTTTCGCATTGCTCTGAACGAGCTTTTCCACGCCCGCTGCGTACCGGGACACGAACGAATAAGCCGCCAGGCTCTCGGTGGCGTTGAGGTCCTTGAGCGGCTTGCGGATCCAGTCCGGCAGCCCCCGGGGCAGTTTAAGGCTCACACCTCCCGGCAAATCCTGCAGAACATCATTCAGGCTCGGCGCGCTCTTTTTCAATCGCCCCGCCGTCTCCTTCAGGGCGCTTTCCTTCACCGAAGCCGCCCCCTCGGTCGCGGTCCATAATTGCTGGACGGCCCGCAGACCGGCGCGCAGGGTGTTCGCCGCGTCAGGCGCGAGGAGATAGCCGCGCTGATCGAAAAGGTCCTTGGCGGAGTGAACGAGCCTGCCCGTCAGACTCGGCGTATCGGAGCTCGGCGCGGGCGCGGGTTGCGCCGCGAGCCGCATCGCCGCAGAAGCGCGCAGGCGCACCGCCACCATATTGGGATCGTCGATGAAGCGCCTGCTCTCGGTTTTGGAATCAATCTCCTCGATCACGTCGCCGATCTGCATCGAATAGACCGGCTCCTTCAGGTAGGCGATGCTGAAACCCGGCATGCGCGCCGTGATGACCCCCAGCCATTTTCCGACATTGCCGTTGGGCGCGCGCACGACGGCCTTGCTTTCGGAGACCGCATTGAGGAGACGCTCGAACCGGGCCGGGAAACTGCTCGGCAAGGAATAGGCGCCCTTGAGCCAGTAGACCTTGTCGATCGGCATCGTCTGCGACGTCAGCAGGCGCTCGATGCCGTCGAGTAAGGTCTCGATCTGCCCCTGAGTCAGAGCTGCCGGCCGGCCGTCCCCCACCCGCTCGGACGCCGCCTTGATCAGGTCCTCGAACGAATTGTATTGCGCCACCAGACGCGTGGCGCCGGAATTCTCGATCGTATACCAGGCGATCTCGACCGGTGCCGGACCCCGGCTGATCTTTCGCAATTCCGCGGAGACACGGTCGAAACCGGAATAAACGACCTCCGGCGCGCCGCCGATCACGATCATCTTGAGCGTCACCGGCGCGGGCCGCGGCGCTTTCGGGTTTGCGACGGGCCGGGGCTGTCCCGGTAACGACACCCATGTCAGGTCCGAGCCCTTGACGGCTCCGGTGACATTCGACACCGGTTCATAGGTTGTCAGCTTGCCGACGCTGTCGGTCACGTCGAATGCATAATCCAGCGGAATGAGATCGCCGGAGACATTGAGATAGTCGGACCCGCCGACTTCGGTGCGCTGGTTGCGCAGGCCGACAAGCTGCAGATTGGCGAGCGCCCCCTCGTCCAGCGCTTCCAGCGGCTGCAGCGTACCGGCGTCGCAGACCGCATGGGCCTTCCTGGGGGCTGGCTTTGCGGCATCCGGCGCCACCGCGCGCCGGATGGCTTCGGCCATCGACTCGGTCGGCGGCGTATCAGGTGGCGTATTCTTGCGTATGGGGCCGGGCTCGACGGCGGCTTCGCCCATCGATTTCTTCAGCGATTTCGGTGCTTCTGCCGCCTTCGGCTTCGCCGGCTCACTCGTCACACCCTTGTTGTATTTGTCCGCCAGATCGGACAGCGGCTTTTCCGGCTCGCGCGACACGCTCAGGGGCGGGCTTATCGGCCGCGCGCCGGGTTCACCCGACGGACACGTGATGGAGCGATACCCCTGTATCGCGCGCGCATCCAGATCGGCCCAACCCATGGTTACTTTTATCGACGTCTGTTCGCCGTCAGGCACGAAATCGATCGTATCGCCGGCTGGAACGGTGAACCCCAGACGGAGATATGGATCGACGAAGAACGCGGCCAGCATGGTGCTCTGCGCGATAAACCAGCCGGGCACCGTTCTTCCCTTAACGGCATTGCGGCCCCGGAAATAATATCCGCGTTTGAATTCCGCGAGATGTAATTTCCTTTGCCCCGGTCGCGTTACGTGAATTGGGCTCCAGTATTCGCACGTGTCCGGCCCCTCGATTGAGCTCGAACCGGCGACGGGCTCGGCACGAACCGAAGCGGCGCCGATCAGCAGAGCAACGCTGGCGAACAGGCAAGGCCGGATCATCGCATTTTGATCCCTGAAGTCAGGATTGCAGCACCTTCGCCGGATCAGAATGGGCCGTCTTCACGGCCGGATAGATGGCAGCGAGCACGCCGACGACCACGGAACACACGATAATCACGACGAAGAACTGCCCGATGGGCGCGAACACCGCCTCGAAACCGGCGTCGGGATTCTGTTCGGCCAGGAAGCCGCGCGCGCTGTCGATCAGGGTCGACGCGATCGCAAGTCCCACCAATGTGCCGCACAGCACCATCAGGGCGGTCGAGACCACCTGGGTCGCGACCAGATCGCCGCGCCGCATTCCGAGGACGCGCCAGAGCGCGAATTCGGTCTCGCGCAGCTTGGCGCTGGAGAACAAATTCGTCGCCACGGTCAAGCTGACCGCGAGCACGATGAGAACGAGCAGAGGCACGAAAATATTCCAGGCCAGGTCCCGCAGGTCGAGCACCCATTTGTAGTTCCAGATGTCGGAAGCCGGCTTGTAGCCGAGCTGCGACAATTGCTGGAACACCGGAATGATGTCGCGTATTTCCTTGGTGTAGACCTGAAGCTGGTCTTCCCACGGAAACGCCGCGATGCGCGCGATCTCGGCGCGGTCGCCTTCCCAGGAATCCCCCGTCGTATTGACCGGCAGGTTGACGGAGCCGTCACGATCCATCTTGAAGCGGTCGAAGACGAGCTGCGTGCGGTTCGGCAAATACATGCGCCGGCCGCCCTCCGCATGCAGGATGAGTCCGACGACTTTGAGCTGAATACGCCGCGCGCGCGCGGTCAGTTCCTGGCCGGTTCGCGAGAATTGCGGCAATTCGATCGTGATCGCCCGCCCGATGAAGTCAGCGTATTTCAGTTGCCCCTCGGCGAGCTTGTCCGCATCGGCAAAAACGTCGGGCAACAGCCCGACCGTCGCGATGATTTCCAGCTCCTCGTTGCTCGGGCTGAAGCGCCCGCCGGCGACGAAATCGAGCAGGCGATATTCGGGATCGTCCGGATGCAGCCCGAGCGCCGACGTCACCAGCTTCTCGCCACCACGATCGATCAGGCGTGCCAGCGTCGCGCGCCGCGGGACGATCGCCTGCACGTTCGGCCAGGACTTGATCGTGTCAATGACGGGGAAGCGGTTCTCGAGATTGAGGTCGTTGACCCGCGGCTTCACCTCCAGCCGGTTGAGACGCGAACCGCGCGTCATGGCGTCGTCGAGGAATCCCTGCGCGCCGAGAATGACCGACGTGAAGACGCCGATCTGGCAGACGCCGACGCACAACGACACCACCACCAGGAAGAGGAAGATCGGACGCAGGAAGGCTTCGCGCATCGCCTGCCTGAGCAGGATGGAAAGCGGCGCGCGCGGCCGCCAGCCGTAAAAAATAGCCCGCTCGTTGGCGGGCGCACGAAGCGGAATTTCGACGCTGCTCTTGTGTGTGTCGCCGGCCAGCTCCTTCAGGACGCCGCCGGACAATTCGAATTGCCGGCCGTGCTGATAAAAGACCTTGTCGTGGGAAACGATGATGACGGTATGCCCTTCGTCGCAAAGCGACATCATCAGCTTGAGGATTTCCTGCTTGCGGCTCTCGTCGAGACTCGCGGTCGGCTCATCGGCCAGGATGATCGCGGGCTTGGTCACCACCGAACGCAGGATCGCCGCGCGCTGCTTCTGGCCGCCCGAGACCTGCGCCGGACGGTTCGACAGGATGTGATTGCTCAGTTCCTCGACGGTGAAGAAGCGCGGCGCCATGGCGTCGACCGTCTGACGCAGCGCGCGACGCTCGCTTTCGGTCCCCTGCAGGCGGACCGGCAACGACACATTGTCCCGGATCGACAGATGCTCGAACAGCCGCCCTTCCTGGAAAATGAAGCCGATATTGTTCGCGCGCAATTCGTCGCGCTGCCAGTCGGCTTTCGCTTTCACGTCGGCGCCGAGAAAGATGTAGTCGCCCTCGAAATCGCTATCCAGCATGCCAAGAATGCGAAGCAGCGAGGTTTTCCCCGAGCCGCTTTCGCCGCGGATCACGTTGAACGAACCGGCCCTGATCTCGAGATTGAGGCCCTTGAGCACCTCCACCACTTCGCCGGTCGCGCTGGTATAGGACTTGTAGACATTGCGCAGCGCCACGACCGTCGCGGGCGCGCCGTCAGAATTGGCGTCCGGGCCCGCGCCGGGCTGCTGCCAGTTTCCCCTCTTGTCAAGCATGCAGGCAGATCGCCTCCGGTACGAGCTTCAAGACACGTTTTATGAATACACGCCGATGCGCTGCCTGATGCGCGGACGACAAGACTCAAGGCAATTGCGAGACCGGCATCCACACCGCCGGGGTCTTATCGAAAGCCTCGAGGTTCGCCTCCAGGTACTGGCTGAGCAGGGTGCCGGCGTTCTGGATGCGCTTTGTCATGGCAAGGCGCTCTTCGCGATTCATGCCTGCAAGATATTCGAGGTTGAAATCGAGCAGCTTGGTGCGGAACTGGATGCCCAGACGTTTGCGGATGGTCGCCTCGATGCTCTCTTTCGGATCGAATCCCTCGCCCGCAATGGCGGCGAGCGCGCGCGAAGCGCTCTCCTTCATCGCATTGACGTCGACGCCGGCCACGCCGAGCGCCGAGAACAGCGTCACGAGATTTTCGAGCGTGCGCTTCTCGATCTGGATCTGCGGTTCGAGCAGATCGTTGTTCTCGAGGATATAGCCCTCACGGATAAGGACGCCGCCTTTGCCCGGATCGATATTGAAATTGATGCCGGCCGTGCGCAGACGGTTGAGCTTCTCGCCGTCGAGGACGGCGAGCGGAATGGTGGCATAACCGCGATAGTCGAATTCGAGCTTCGAGAGGTCCTTGCGTCCCTCCTCGGCAGTTTTCTTCATGGTGGTGGCGAGCTGGGCGGCCACGGCCGCCGTCACTTTCTTGGTGCGCTCGTCGCCACCTTTGCCCCACTCGACGAAGGTGCCGCCGGTGGTTTCGGCGAGCGTGGTCAGCACCGGCACCAGATTCGAGCCGGCATTCGGACCAGCCTGGACGGTAATGACCTGGATACCGCTGGCGAGCAAATCGCCGGCAATACGGGCGGGATCGAGCCCGGGCGGAACGCGATTGTCGATCTTGCCTGTCGTCTGCGGTTTGGCGTCGTCGTTGAGCACCGCAAGGATGACTCGGCGTCCCGACCCCTGATGGCCGGCACTCCAGTCGAAAATATTGTGGGCGAGATAGACGGCGTCGAGCACGGGTTCGGCGGCGTCACCACCACCCTGCATGTATCCCTTGCTCGCGGCTTCCTGCAGCGCCTTGGTTGCGTCTGCGACCGTTTGCGGCTTCACGATCACGACCTTTTCGTCGTCGTCCTCGTCGCGGAAAAAGACGAAGCCGATGCTCGAGCCCTTGGTGACCTCGGGCGGCAGCGAATCGAAGGCGACCTTGATGTCGCGCGCGATTTCCTTGGCGAAGTCCGACATCGACGCCGTGGCATCGAAGGCGATCACGAACGTCGCGCTCGTCATCGTCTTGTCGAGCTTGGCCGTCACGGCGGTCTTGTTCTCGCCTTCCTTCGGCGCGATCACGACCTTGGCTTCCGGCGGCAGCGCGGCCGGCAGCAGGACGTTGAAGACCCGCTTCTCGACGCTCTTGCGCAGCAGGCGGGTCTTGCTGGTGAGCACCGGATAGGGACGCGTCGAGCGCTCGCGCTTCAGGGTGCTTTCGAGATTCTCGCGGAACGCCGGCGGCGCGACTTTCTGGTTGCCGGTGTCGAGAAACTTGCCGAGCACATCCTCATCGTCCCAGGCCACGATCTCCGGGCGGTCACCGCTGAAGGCGACGACGCTGAAATTCAGCGCTTCGCGCGTCGGCCAGGGATGAACCTGTTCCTTGAGGACGAACCCGACCTTGCCGGTCTCGGCCTGGGCGACCGTTTCGGCCGGAAGATCGGTGATCTTGTAGAACTGATCGACCTCGCAGATGACGAAATAAGGAGCCAGCAACTCGAGCGTGAAGGCGACGTCCTTCGAGCCGGGCGTCTTCTTGGCTTCGACGTTGTTGGAGCCGCCGACAACCTTGTAAATGAAGCCGCTCTCGGTCGTCTTCATCTTCTCGGCGGTACAGGCCAGAGCGACGTTTCCGAGACCAAGAAAGGCAAACAAAACGACCGACAGCCTGATGAAAAAATTATCGGACGGCATCAGCTCACCCCTCAATATTGGTTGCTAAAAACTAGCCCACATTCCGAGCGCGTTGCAATATGGCCACCGGTATCGGCCAAGCCTTTGCAGCGGCCGACCCGCTTAACCGCCTGCTGAGTATCCTGGGATTCCAGAGTACCCCGGCAGCGGTCCGGCAATTGCCAACCTACGCGGCGGGATAGAGCGAACTTACGGGCGCCTGGGCTCCTGGATGTCAATGATCCGCCCGCGTGCTCCGGGTTCCAAAACTCAACCCTGAAGCATCCAGACCTGCGCATGACGCCCAAAAGCCGGTCTGACGGCGTGCCTTTTATCGCGCCGGATATGTTGATTATGCCGATTATAATGTGGGGGGTAACCATACCCCGGCTCCTGGCCATTTTGCAGCGCGGCAACGGTCGCGGCCAAAGCCACCCGCCCTATGGATCACCCGGCCTGTTGCGCGTCGCCGCCGGCGAATGCCTTCAAGGTCACGGGAATGTCATATGCGCTGCCCAGTGATGCCAAAGGCTTGCCGGCACATCGGGATCGTCGCACAGAAGCACGAAGCTCCAAGTCTTCTTTATGTAATTTGCCTTCCCACGGCCGCGCCCTGGTTGATACGGGGCAAAATGCCGTCCGCCCCGGCGCGATTTCGCGTTGGATTGGCGTCGCCGATCTGAGGAAACTGCTCAGGTACCGACCGGCGACGACCGAAAGACAGCGCGGCTTCCTTCGATCAGCCGCCCACCGACCGGTTCGGGAAAACCTGCGGACGCATCTTCGGATGGCAGGCCATCATCTTCGGCGCGTAAGCGGTCTCGGCGCCGAGCTCTTCGGCGGCATGCCAAGCCCAGCGCGGATCGTACATCATGCCGCGGCCCAGCACGACGAAATCGGCGCGCCCCGCCGCCACGATCTCTTCGGCCTGCCGGGCGGATGTGATCAGCCCGACCGACATCGTCGTGATGCCTGTTTCCTTGCGCACCTTTTCGCCGAACTCCACCTGATAGCCGGGCGCGAGCGGGATTTTCTGACGCGGATCGAGCCCACCGGTCGACACGTCCATGAAGTCGCAGCCGAGCGCCTTCAATTCGCGCGCCAGCACCACCGTTTCCTCCGGCGTCCAGCCGCCCTCGACCCAGTCGGTCGCCGATACGCGCATGCCGAGCGGCTTGTCGGCCGGCCAGACCTCGCGGACGGCAGAGAAAACCTCGAGCGGAAAGCGGATGCGGTTGGCGGTCGAGCCGCCATATTCGTCGGTGCGCTGATTGGACAGCGGCGACATGAACTGGTGCAGCAGATAGCCGTGGCCGCCATGCAGCTCGATCACGTCGAAGCCGATGCGGTCGGCGCGCTGCGCCGCCGCCGCGAACTCGCCGAGCAGACGACGGATGTCGTCCTTGGTGAGCGCGTGCGGCACCGGCCAGCCGGTATCGTAAGGCAGCGCCGAGGGCGCCTCCGGCGTCCAGCCGCCGTCTTCCTTGCCGAGCGGCTTGCCGCCCGCGGCCGGCGGCGTGGTCGGCGACTTGCGGCCGGCATGCGCGAGCTGCACGCCGAGTTTGGCGACGCCGTAGGTGCGGCAGAAATCGACAACACGCTTGAGCGCGGCTTCGTTGGCGTCGGAATAAAGCCCCGCGCATTTCGGCGTGATACGCCCCTGCGGATTGACGTTGGTCATCTCGCACATCAGCAGGCCGGCCGCGCCGAGCGAGAGGCTGCCCAGATGCATGAGATGCCAGTCGTTGGCCGAGCCCTCGTTCGAATTATACTGGCACATCGGCGAGACCACGATGCGGTTCGGCAGCGTCAGTCCGCGCATCGCAATCGGAGAAAACAAGGTGCTGGCCATTCCTGAGGATTCCTTTTTAAACCTGATCCAGACGTGATCCGTTCCGGCCGCCCGGGCGGCGTCCTGCTGAGGGCAGCTTATCGTATCGATGGCACGACGATAGCCCGTTCGCGCCCGCGTCCGGGCCCATCTACGGCCGGACGGCGCACATTGTCACGGGACCGGTGGGCAAAAATATCCTGCATCATCCGTGCATCGCGACCACCGCGCAGCACAGCGCCCAGAACAGGCAATATTCGTAGCCGCCGATATTCCAGAGCCACTTGCCGGTGACGCGATAGACCGCCACGGCGGCAACGCCGAGATGAAAGGCCGCGACCGCGGCGACATAAGTGGTGGCGATCCCGAAAATCAGGCCAGTCGCGAGCACGATCTCGATGACGCCCGCGACATACATCCAGAGCGCCGCCGGCTTGAATTTGGCCGCGACGAAGAAGCCGAGCGCCTCGGGGACATAGAACTTCGCGTAGATATGAGGGATGAAGAACAGCCCGCAGATCAGGCGCAGGATATTCCACTCGTTGGCGAGATTGAAATTATCGACAATGCCTTGCATTGCGAAGCCGCCCCGGGCGCGCGTTTGCGGCTCACGCCGCCAGTCGTGGACAGCTATCGAAGCGGGACACCCGCAGCCTTGACCGAAGTCATTGACCCTGCATGCGCGGCGGACCGGCCGCGCCGCACGCGCCAAAATGCAATGGCGCGGCGATATGCCCCCGCGCCATTGGCTGTGCTGCCGCGTTTCACAGTTTGGGAGGTCTATACGACCTTGCGCGCGGCGGCCGGCGGCAGGAATTCCTCGGTATAGATCGTTTCCATCTTCACCGGCTTGACGCCGAGCGCCTTGGCCACCTCCGCGGTCGTGTCCTCGAACCGCACCTGGTTGACGCTGCTGAAGCCGTTCTGGCGGACATTCGGCGTGATCATCGCGATGTCGCGCACGAGGTCAAGCCGCTCCAGCTCCACCGCGTCTTTGATGAGCGCGTCGCGCTTCTTCAGCGATTCGATCGCCGCCTTCGGCTCGGCGAACATGTCCCGTGTCCCCTTGATCGCTGCACGCACGAACGCCTTCAGCGCGTCCTTGTTCGCCACCGCATAGTCCTTGCGGCAGACGAGACCGAGCGAATAAAGATCGAGGCCGAGCTTGTTGTACTGGAAGTAACCGATCTGGTCCTTCGGGATGCCGCTGGTCTGCCAATTGATGACCGCGGTGTTGATATAGCCGAGCGAGGCGTCGGCGGTGCCCTGCAGCACCATCGTGTCGCGCAGTTGCGACGTCACTGACTGGAACTTGATCTTGCTGCGGTCGATATTGTTGCGCTGCGCGATGATCGGAAACAGGATCGTGGTGGCGTCGGCATCGGTGACTGCGACGCGCTTGCCCTCCACGTCCTTGGGTACCTTGATGCCGGAGGACTTCAGAAACATCAGCGCGCTCGGCGCCGCGTCGAACAGCAGCGTGAAGCACACCATCTGGTTGCCGGGATTGTCCTGATTGAATTTCGGCAGCAGGTTGACGTCGACGATGCCGATGTCGAGCGACCCGGCGGCGATCTTGGTCATGTTGTCGGCCGAGCCAAAACCGCGGTCGACGCTAACCTTGAGATTCTCCTGCGTGAAATAGCCGCGCTGCTCGGCCAGCGTCCAGATCGCGTGATCGCACTGCCAGACCCATTGCGTGGCGAAGCGGATGGTGCCCGCTTGCGCGCGCGCAACCATCGGCGCCGCGAATGCGCCGGCGATGGCGGCGACAGCGGTACGACGAGTAAGGCGGATTTTCGTTGTCATGTCGATGCTCCAGCGATGGCCGTCACGAGACGTCGGTCCGGGGCGCGCCTGCTATTCGTGCCTGGAATAAAGAGCGCGGCAGGCCAGTCTGGCCGCGGCGCTTAGGCCGCAACAAGTTCGGTACCGTGCGGCAGGGTAATATACGTCCTGGCCCTTCCGGTCGGCGGACAAAGCTGATCCAAATCGGGCCGCCGCCGTGCCGCTGCAATGCGGCTGCGTCAATTCAGGGATCGGGCAATGCAAGAGGCTCGTCAGCACGCTTTGGCATGGATCGACCGGCAGGCCGCGCGCATCTCCGCCGATCATCAGATCGTCTGGAATTTATGCGAGCCGGCCTGGCGCGAATACGAAACCTCCCGCTGGTATGCCGAGCGTCTTGCAGCCGAGGGTTTTGCGGTGGAGCGCGGAACCGCGGGGATGCCGACCGCCTTCCGCGCGCGGTGGATTTCGCCGGCGGGACCGGGGCCGATCCTTGCAAGCTATGCCGAGTATGACGCCGTGCCAGGCAACGCGCAGGATTGCGTACCGTTCCGCAAGACGCGCGCGGACCTGCACGAGACGGCGCCCGGCTTCATCGATCCGCACTCGGCGCTCGGGATCGGAAGCCTGTACGGCGTCCTTGCCGCGAAGGAGGCGATCGCGCGCGCGGGCCTGCGCGCGGAACTGCGTCTTCACGGCGAGCCGGCGGAGAACATGTGCGGCGGCAAGCCGATGCATGCGGCGCACGGTTTCTACGACGACCTCGATGCGGTGATCGGCTGGCGTCCCGCCGCGCTGCGCACGCTCGCCAATACCTGCGTCTGGGACACCCATTGCGGCTGCTACTGGTCGCGCGTCTACACCTTCACCTGCGACGATCCCGGCTCGTGGGGCGACGTTTCGGGCGACGGCAACGCGGCGAGCCATCCGCATGTCCGCGCGCGCACGCCCGGCGCGCTCGACGCACTCTGCCTCATGTACACGACGACCAAATATTCCAAGGAAGCGATGCTGCCGCATGCCGGATCCTGGAGCGTCAACGAAGCGATCCTCAGCAACGCCTCGACCACCGCCAACAACCAGGCGCCGCGCTTTGCGCAGATTCAATATAGCTGGCGCGCGCCCGACATCGCCATGGCCGAGCGCATCCTCTCCGTGCTCGAAAACAATGCACGCCATGTCGCGGCGCTGACACACACGACGGTGCGCGGCGACTGGATCAGCCGCACGCGCCCCGGCCTGCCCAACCACGCACTCGCCGAGATCGTCTATGCGAACATGCAGGCCGTCGGCGCGCCGCGCTGGAACGACGGTGTCGCGGACTTTGCCAATGCCTGTCTTGCAAGCGCCGGCCGCGATGCACCCGCCGAGCCTTTCGCGCGCGAAATGTCGGCGCTTGCCGATCCGCGCGACGCCGAGCGCGCCCTACGCGCGACGCTGCCGCCCTGGCAGACGCATTACACCTCCGACGATTACGTCGAATACACCTGGCATGCGCCGACGGTGAAATTCCTCGTCGGCCGCGCGCGCCTTGCGGACTCGAACCCCTCGCTGGAATGGATCAATGTCGCGCTCGGCGGACTGCCGGAGGCGATCGATCCCACCATCGTCACCGCCGCCAAGGTCATCGCGTCCACGATCGTCGAACTGGCGGCCGATCCTGCGTCGCTGAAGCGAAGCCGGGAGGAATTCAATCACCGCACGGGCGGGGGCATCGGCGGCGCATCGTGGATCGCACCGCTGATGGACACCGGCGGCCCCTCGCCCGCGTCGTTCGCGTGGCCCGACTATGCGCGCGCGGGCGAACGCAAGGGCTGGATCGTCCCGGTCACGGCCGGCGCGTGCGATTGAGCGGACGATTTCGGTTCGGCTGCCGAAGCCGCGGCCGACAGATGCGCAATGTCTGGGGGCGGGGGTGGCTGGCGCTCCCTAGGGAAATCGCTAACTTCAACCATAAACTATTGAAATTAAGACTATTTACGACCACCGGCTTGACTGTTGTGTAGCACTTTGGACTGCTCCAGTCGAGTGCTTCTGCAAGCTTGCTCGCGGAGTAACAGCCAATCAAAATGCCTGCACGTAAGGATACTCGCCTGACCTGCTCCCCGTAGATGCTCCCTTTTTCGGGTAGAGTCCGTTCCTTCGGGAGACGGACATGCGTAAGAGCAGATTCACCGAAGAACAGATCATCAAGGTACTGAAGGAACACGCTGCCGGAATATCGGCAGGCGAACTGTGCCGCAAGCACGGGATCAGTGACGCGACGTTCTACAAGTGGCGTTCGCGATTTAGCGGGATGGAGGTCTGCGACG
>JABARS010000009.1 GCA_019187085.1 Pseudorhodoplanes sp.
GGCGCACCGGATTGCGGAATGAGGGACAGCGGCGCGTTGGGATCGCCGGGGACGGCCTGCGCACGCGGCATCGCGGTGCGCGTCGGCGCGGCCGGCGGCGCGGCCGGCGGCGCAGCATGGACGACGGGCTCGGGCTCGACGGCCCGCTGTTGCGGGACGACGGGCGCGGACAAAGGTGGAGGCGGCGCAGCCGGCGCGGCCGCGGGCTGGTCCGGCCGGATGACGACGGTGCGCACCTTCTTCGGCTCGGTGGAGGCGGGCGGCGTTGCGGCGGGAGGCTGGGTCGAGCCCGCGGGAGCGGCCGGCGCGAAGGCTGCGGCGGAAGGCGCGGCCGGCGCCGAACCGGCGGCCGGATTCGACAGGACGACGCGCGGCGGCGGCGGCGCGGCCTTTACGTCGAGCGGCTGTTCTTCACGCGGGACCAGACGCTCGGCCTGCGAGCGGTCGCCGACGCGGTCGTAAATGAGCTTGCCGGAATTGGCTTCGGCCGCGGGCGCCGCGGGCGCAACCTTGGTCGGAGCCGTACTGGCCTTGATGACCGGCGGCGTCGCAGGCACGCTCGGGCCGCTGAACAGCACGCGATAGCCGAACGCCCCGGCCGTGCCGAGCACCGCCAGCGCGATCACCGCCATGACCGTCAGCATGCCGCCGCGCCGGCGGCGCGGTTCGTCTTCTTCATAGAATTCGTCGGCGTCTTCCCGCGGCGGCATGGCGTTGTCGTAGCCATCCTGGCCGCCATGGCCGTAGCCCTCGCCCACCGCGCCGTAGCCGCCGCCATAGGACGCGCCCTCGTCGCGCCGCGCGAAGCGGTCGTGATAGCCGCCCTGCCGCGGATCGCGGTCCGGCAGGCCATCATCGCGGGCGCCGGGCCCGCGGCCATACGGATCGAAGCCAGGAGCCGGCGCGGGCGAACCGTAATCGGGAAACTCGTCCTGCATGCGATAGACCGCGCGCGGATCGGCGGACGGCGGCACGCGCGGATCGACCGGCGGCTCGGCCCATTGCATCGGATGGGAGGCGTGACGCGGATCGTGTCCGCGCGGATCGGCGGACGACGGCGCCGGAGGCTGCGCCGACTGCGCGTTCTCGCGCGCAAAGTCGGAGAAGGGATCGTTCCCGATCAGGCGCGCAAGCTCGGCAAGCGGATCGCCGCCATTGACCGATGCCGCGGCACCGGAACGCGGCGCGGGCGGCTGACGCTGGAAATCGGTTGCGCGCGGGGCTCTCTTGTAACTGTCGTCCGCCATGTCCGGTTCTGCGACCTGTCTTGCGTTCACAATCGGTTCGTTGGCGTGTGACCGCGAGATGGTCACGATTCGATCCGTCACGTCAGCGGCGAACGCGCAGGGTCACCGCATCTCTTCCGGAGCCGAAACACCGAGAATGGCGAGCCCTGACGCCAGCACCGTCATCACGCCCTGGACCAGAGCCATGCGCGCCAGAGTCAGTTCTCGATCATTCTGGATAATGAAGCGTAAATGAGGCAGGTCCTTGCCCCGCGTCCATTGCGCGTGAAATTCACTAGCTAATTCATAGAGATAGAAGGCGATCCGGTGCGGCTCATGGGCCGCGGCCGCGGCCTCGATCAGGCGCGGATAAAGCGCGATCCGGCGCACGAGCGCAAGTTCGGCCGGATCGTCGAGCCACTCGAGCGGGGCGGAGGCGACGAGTGCGGCGCGCGCGGCGTTACCGGGTGGCAGATCGGGAAACTGCTCGCGCGCCATGCGGAAGATCGAGTGCGCGCGCGCGTGGCCGTACTGGACATAGAACACGGCATTGTCGCGCGACTGCTCGATGACGCGGGCGAGATCGAAGTCGAGCACGGCGTCGTTCTTGCGGAACAGCATCATGAAGCGCACGGCGTCGCGGCCGACCTCGTCGACGACCTCGCGCAGGGTGACGAACTCGCCCGCCCGCTTCGACATCTTCACCGGCTCGCCGCCGCGCAGCAGCTTCACGAGCTGCACGATCTTGACGTCGAGCGCGGCCTTCCCGCCGGTCACCGCCTTCACCGCCGCCTGCATGCGCTTGATGTAGCCGCCATGGTCGGCGCCCCACACGTCGATCAGGTTGCGGAAGCCGCGGTCGAACTTGGACTTGTGATAGGCGATGTCGGAGGCGAAGTAAGTGTAGCTGCCGTCCGACTTGAGCAGCGGCCGGTCGACGTCGTCGCCGAAATCGGTGGCGCGGAACAGCGTCTGCTCGCGATCCTCCCAATCCTCCACCGGCGCGCCCTTGGGTGGCGGCAGGCGGCCTTCATAGACCTCGCCGCGTTCGCGCAGCCAGGCGATGGTCTTGCCGACGGCGTCGCCCTCCTCTACCAGCGAGCGCTCGGAGAAGAAGACGTCGTGCCTGACATTGAGCGCGACGAGGTCGGCGCGGATCGCCTCCATCATCATGGCGATCGCTTTTGCGCGCACGAGCGGCAGCCATTCGCTCTCCGGTTTCGCCTTCAGGCGCGCGCCGTGCTCCTTCGCCAGCGCCGCACCGACGGGCTTGAGATAGTCGCCCGGATAGAGCCCCTCGGGGATCGCGCCGATGTCCTCGCCGAGCGCCTCGCGGTAGCGCAGATAGGCCGAGCGCGCGAGCACGTCGACCTGGGCGCCGGCATCGTTGATGTAGTATTCGCGCGTGACGTCGCAGCCGGCGAACGCGAGCAGGTTGGCGAGCGCGTCGCCGAACACCGCGCCGCGACAATGGCCGACATGCATCGGGCCGGTCGGATTGGCCGAGACATATTCGATGTTGACCGTCTCGCCGGCGCCCTGCCGCGCGCGGCCGTAATCGCCGCCGGCTTCGATCGCCTCGCGCAGCGCCTGCGTCCAAGCCTGCGGCCGGAGCGTGAGATTGATGAAGCCGGGACCCGCAATGTCGGCCGCCGCCACCAGCGGATCGGCGCGCAGCCGGCCGGCGAGCGCCTCGGCCAGTTCGCGCGGCTTGCGGCCAGCGTCCTTGGCCAGCACCATGGCGGCGTTGGTCGCCATGTCGCCGTGCGCGGCGTCGCGCGGAGGCTCGACCAATACGCGCGACCGGTCGATCGCGGCCGGCAGCAGGCCCTCGGCGATCAACGCATCGAGCGCCGCCAGCACGCGGTCATGGATGACGGCAAACAGGTTCTGGGGCCGGTCGTTCGGAGCCATCGGAGGGCAATTGCTTTGCGGGCTGGCAGGCGCGCGGCCTAACGCGTTTCGCCGCCGGAGTCAAAAATCGCGCCGATCCGTTTGCCCTCCGTTAACGATGCGCCGCCGCGAGAGCGGAGGAACCCGCCCCTTGCGCGTCCGCGCCTTCCGAAAGCGCGCAATCGCGCGGCGCGCGGTTACCGTTTATCCATCATGTTTGCAGGCGCCCGTACGCGACGCCGGAAAATTTAAGCGCTCCCGCTTAGGCTGAGGCTGAGAAAGTGCCGTCTTGACACGCCGGGAGGCGACGCGATGCGGGCGACACAGTTTTCGTGGCGCGAGGGCCGTGCCTGGGACCGCGTATCCGCCGACGATCTTCGCGCGGATCTCGTGCTCTATTTCGGTTCGCGGCAGGCGCTCGACGACGGCCGCCGCTACGACGAACTGCGCGCGATGTTTCCGCGCGCGCATCTGGTCGGGTGCAGCACCGGCGGCCAGATCAGCGGCGGCGACCTGACCGACGACGCGGTGGCGGCGACCGCGCTCTCCTTCGACGCCACGCGCCTGCGCGTGGCCTGTGCGCCGGCACAGGGGTCCGACTGTTCACGCACATGCGGCCGCACCATCGGCCGCGCGCTCGCCGATGACGGGCTTGCCGGCGTCTTCGTCCTCTCCGACGGACTGACGGTCAATGGCAGCGAACTGGTCGCCGGCATCATGCAGGAGATCGGCGCCGCGATCCCGGTGAGCGGCGGGCTCGCCGGTGACGGCGCGCAGTTCGAACGCACGCTGGTCGGCGCCGACTGCGCGCCCGGCCCCGGCACCGTCGCCGCCGTCGGCTTCTACGGCCGCGCCGTGCGCATCGGCCACGGCAGCGCCGGCGGCTGGGACGAGTTCGGCCCGCGCCGCAGCATCACACGCTCGCAAGGCAACGTGCTGCACGAGCTCGACGGCCGCCCGGCGCTCGATCTCTACATGCGCTATCTCGGCGAGGAGGCGGCCAAGGGCCTGCCCGGCACCGCGCTCCTCTTCCCGCTCAAGGTGTTCGACCCCGACCGCCCCGAGCACGACATCGTGCGCACCGTGCTGTCGGTGGACCACGACAACGGCACGATGACGTTTGCCGGCGACCTGCCGCAGGGCTGGACCGCCCAGCTCATGCGCGGCAGCTTCGACCGGCTGGCGCAGGGCGCCGGCGACGCCGCGCGCCAGGCCGCCGACGGGCTCAACGGCAGCCGCGGCGACAAGGTCGCCGTCCTCGTCTCCTGCATCGGCCGCCGCCTGCTCATGGGCCAGCGCACGCTCGACGAGATCGAGGCGGTGGGCACCGAATTCGGCCCCGACGTCGCACAGATCGGCTTCTATTCGTACGGCGAGATTTCGCCGCACTGGCAGACCGGCCTTTCCGAACTACACAACCAGACCATGACCGTCACGACTCTCGCCGAAGCGGCCGGATGATCACCGTGCACAAGCTGTTCGGGCGGCAACTGGCACAGGCGCGCGCGGCGGACGGGACGATCGATCTCGACGCGCTCGGCGCGCTCGTCAGCCAGGCCTATGCCGAATCCGACGAGGACCGCCGGCGTACCGACCGCTCGATCGCGCTGATGGTCGACGAGCTCGACCAGCTCAACCGCCATCTGGAACGGCTGGTGGAAGAACGCACGGCGGCGCTGCGCGCACGCGAGGCCGAGCTGAAGGCGCAGAACGTGCGCTTCGACGCCGCGCTCAACAACATGACGCAGGCGCTCTTGATGTTCGACGCCGAGCACCGGCTTCTAATCGCCAACAACCGCTATCTGGACATGTACAAGCTGACCCGCGACCAGATCCCGCCGGGCAGTACGCTCGAACACATCCTCGAATGCCGGCGCGCGGCCGGAACCTATTTCGGGGACCCGAAGTCGTTCACCGACTACCTGATACCCGCGCTTGCGGAACGCAAGGTGATCACCCGCTTTTCCGAACTGCCGGACGGGCGCACGATGTTCATCCTCATCCAGCCACTGCCCGACGGCGGCTGGATCTCCACGCACCAGGACATCACCGAGCGGCGACGCGCCGAGCAGCAGATCGCCTACATGGCGCAGCACGACTTCCTCACCAACCTGCCCAACCGCGTGCTGCTGCGCGAACGGCTCGAACAGGCCGTGCCGGCGCTCTGCGAGGGCGAACAGCTCGCCGTGCTCTATCTCGATCTCGATCATTTCAAGACCATCAACGACACGCTCGGCCATCATTTCGGCGACGAGCTGCTCAAGGCGGCGGCGCTGCGCCTGCGCTCCATCGTCAAGGCGTGCGACACCGTCGCGCGCATGGGCGGCGACGAGTTCGTCGTGGTGCAGACCGGCATCCGCCGCATGCAGCAGACGACCGCGCTGGCGCAGCGCATCTGTGAGGCGATGCGCCAGCCGTTCGATCTCGAAGGCCACACCGTGGTGGTCGAGGTCAGCATCGGCATTTCGCTCGCCCCCGGCGACGGCCAGGCCCCCAACGACCTGCTCAAGAATGCCGACATCGCGCTCTATCGCGCCAAGGCCGAGGGCCGCAGCACCTTCCGCTTCTTCGAACCTGACATGGACACACGCATGAAGGCGCGGCACGAACTGGCGATCGCCTTGCGCCACGCGCTCACCGAGGGCCAGTTCGAGCTGCATTACCAGCCGCTGGTCGCGCTTTCCGACCAGCGCGTGACCGCCTGCGAGGCGCTGCTGCGCTGGAACCATCCGGTGCGCGGCCAGATTCCGCCTGACACCTTCATCCCGATCGCCGAGGAAATCGGCATCATCGCCGCGATCGGCGAATGGGTGATCGGCAAGGCCTGCGCCGACGCCGTGCGCTGGCCGCACGACGTCAAGCTCGCGGTCAATCTTTCGCCGATCCAGGTGATGAACCCCAATCTCGTCTCGGTCATCGTGCGCGCGCTCGCGGTGTCCGGCCTGCCGGCGACGCGGCTCGAAATCGAGATCACGGAATCGGCGCTGCTGCACCATACCGACGCCACGCTCGCCGCGCTGCACCGGCTGCGCTCGCTCGGCGTCGGCATCTCGATGGACGATTTCGGCACCGGCTATTCGTCGCTGTCGTCGCTGCGCAGCTTTCCGTTCAACAAGATCAAGATCGACCGCTGCTTCGTGCAGAGCCTGGTCGACGGCGACGATTCCGTCGCCATCATCGAGGCGATCGCGGGCCTTGCGAAAAGCCTCGGCATGATCACCACCGCCGAAGGCGTCGAGACGCTCGAGCAGATGAACCGCGTGCGCGCGCTCGGCTGCACCGAGATGCAGGGCTATCTGATCAGCCGCCCGCGTCCGCTCAACGACCTGTGGCCGCTGTTTGCGACCGAATGCCGGCGCACGGGCACCGCCGACTGACCTGCCGTCGCGACCGGCGGAAAGCGATCACGCCCCGCCGCACACCTTCAGCGCAGCGGCGGCGTGTCGGCGAAAATGCGCGCGTGATCCTCGAGCGCATAACGATCGGTCATGCCGGCGATGAAATCGCCGATGCGGCGCGCCGTGCGCGCATCGTCGCCGCAGGCAAGGTCCGCACGCCATTCCTCGGGAAGGTCGCCGGGGCTCGCGGTATAATGGGCGAACAGGTCGCGCACCACCTCCTGCGCCTGGTCCATCACGTCCATGACGCGCCGATGCCGGTACATGCGCGGATAGAGAAAGTCCTTGATGCCTTTTTCCGCTTCCGCCATGGCCGCCGAAAACCCGACCACCGGCGCGCCGGCAAGGCGCACCGCCTTGACGTCGGCGGGCGCGAGCGCCGAAAGCCTGCGGTCCGACTCGGCGATGGCATCCTCGATCATCCAGGTGATCAGCCGGCGCACCAGCTCATGCGTCGCGCGGGCGGGTTCGAGCGCGGGATAGCGGGCGCGGATATCGCGGATGAGGCCGCCGGTCAGCGAAACCTGCGCGAGATCGTCGAGCGTGAACAGGCCGGCGCGCAGGCCGTCGTCGATGTCGTGGGCGTCATAGGCGATGTCGTCGGCGATCGCGGCGGCCTGCGCCTCGGCGCTGGCATGGCTCCACAATTGCAGGTCATGGCCGTCATTGTAGGCGCGGATGGCGAGCGGCAAGCTGTCCTGCGCATAATGGCCGACCGCCTTGCCGGCGCGGTCGGTCAGCGGCCCGTTGTGCTTGACCAGCCCCTCGAGCGTCTCCCAGACGAGATTGAGACCGTCGAAACTCGCATAGCGGCGTTCGAGCGCCGTCACCACCCGCAGGCTCTGCGCATTGTGGTCGAAGCCGCCGGCCGCCGCCAGACAGGCCGCCAGCGCCCGCTCGCCGGCATGGCCGAACGGCGGATGCCCGAGATCGTGCGCCAGCGCCAGCGCCTCAGCGAGATCCTCGTCGAGCCCGAGCGCGCGGGCGATGGAACGGGCGATCTGCTGCACCTCGAGCGTGTGGGTGAGCCGCGTGCGGTAATGGTCGCCCTCGTGGAAGACGAAGACCTGGGTCTTGTACTTGAGCCGCCGGAAGGCCGCGGAATGGATGATGCGGTCGCAATCGCGCCGGAAATCGTTGCGGGTCGGGCTCGGCGGCTCGGCCACCAGCCGGCCGCGGCTGTGGCCGGGATCGGAAGCATAGGGCGCGCGCGGGCGGGCTTGGACGGCCATGACGGACCCAAAATGCGGGCGGACTTGCGGCCTGCCCGGGCTATCGCGGCCCGCCGGCCTCGATTGACGCGACGGGTCGGCGCACTTAACTATCCGACATGGCTTCTGGCAACGTAACCGTCACCGACCGCGCGGTCCGCAAGATCGCAAGCATCCTGAAGGCCGAACCGGCCGGCGCCATGCTGCGCGTGAGCGTCGAGGGCGGCGGCTGCTCGGGCTTCCAGTACCGCTTCGACGTCGAGCGCGAGCGCGCCACGGACGATATCGTGCTGGGCAGCAACGAGGCGCCCGTCCTGATCGATCCGGTCTCGGCCGGGTTCCTGAGCGGTTCGGAAATCGACTATGTCGACGACCTGATCGGAGCGGCGTTCAAGATCAACAATCCGAACGCCAAGTCGTCCTGCGGCTGCGGCACGAGCTTCTCGCTCTGAGCGGACCGCCGCGCGCGGACGGCGTCACTGATCGCCGTCGCACTTGACCAGATCGACCTCGCAAAAGTCCCGCCGGTCGGCCGGCGCCGCGGCGCGGCAACGTTCGAGCGCGCGCGCCCGGACACCGTCGCGGCTTGCTTCCACCGCCCAGCCCATGCCGGGCGAATCGTCCTTGGGATCGAACGCCATCGCCAGGCAATGCTTCTCGGCCGCCCCGATCAGCTTGCAGGCCTTGCCCGCCTTGGGCGCGCCCTCGAACGCCTGGCACTTTTCGAGCGCGACCTTGCGCGCTTCCTCGACGGTCTTGAAATTGATCGCCCAGCCATAGGCGATGCCGTCGGCCGGACTGTCGGTGACCCCGACGGCGAGCGCGGCCGCCGCATGGGCCGCCGCGGCGCCGCCAAGCAGCGCCGCCGCAAGACATGCGGCGCGCAGCCCGCGCCTGATCGTCGTCACCCCCATCGTCTGCCGTCCCGTCCTATTCGGCCGCGACCGCGCGCCGGCGTTCCTCATCCGGCACTTCCTCAAGCTGCGGCTCGAGCGAACGCTTGAGCCTGCGGTCGATGGTGTCGAGATAGAGATAGATGACCGGCGTGATGTAGAGCGTGAGAAGCTGCGAGACGCAAAGCCCGCCGACCACCGCCACGCCGAGCGGCTGGCGCAGCTCCGCCCCCGCCCCGCTGCCGAGCGCGATCGGCAGCGCGCCGAAGATGGCGGCGAACGTCGTCATCATGATCGGCCGGAAGCGCAGGAGCGCGGCCTCGCGGATCGCGGCCTCCGCCGAGAGGCCGACGCGGCGGCGCTCGATCGCGAAGTCGATCATCATGATCGCGTTCTTCTTGACGATGCCGACCAGCATGACGATGCCGATCATGGCGATGACCGACAAATCCATGCCGAACAGCATGAGGGTCAGGATCGCGCCGATGCCGGCGGACGGCAGGCCGGAAATAATCGTGATCGGATGGATGAAGCTCTCGTACAGGATGCCGAGCACGACATAGGCGGCGAACACCGCCGCCAGGATCAGGACGCCCTGCCCACGCAGCGAATCCTGGAATACCTGCGCGGTGCCCTGGAAGCCGGTCGAGATCGTCGCCGGCAGCCGCTCGTCGCGTTCGAGCTTCTGGATCGCGTCGACGGCATGGCCGAGCGAGACGCCGGGCGCGAGGTTGAACGAGATCGTCACCGCCGGCTGCTGGCCCTGGTGATTGACGAGCAGCGGCCCGACCGTCGGCACGAGGCGCGTGACCGCCTCGATCGGCACGCTGCGCCCGCTCGCGGTCTTCAGATAGATGCGCGACAGCTCCGCCGGATTGGCCTGGTATTCCGGCAGGCTCTCCATGATCACCTGATAGTCGTTGGCCGGCGTGTAGATGGTCGCCACCTGGCGCGAGCCGAAGGCGTTGAACAATTCCTGCCGGACCTGGTCGATGGTGACGCCGTAGACGGCGGCCTTCTCGCGGTCCACCTCCACCATCATCTGCGGGTTGGTGACATAGAGGTCGATGGCGACGTCGCTGATGCCGGACAGCCGCGCAATCTTGTCGCGCATCTCCGGCGCGATGCGGTAGAGCGCCTCGGTGTCGTTCGACTGCATCGTGTACTGGTACTGGCTCTTGAGAATGCGGCCGCCGATATTGATGTTCTGGATGCTCTGGAAGAAGATCTGGATGCCCGGCACCACGTTGGCGTTCTGGCGCAGGCGCTGCATCACGACGGTGGCGCTGTCGCGCTCCTTCTTGGGCTTGAGCGCGACCAGCATGCGCCCGCTATTGCCGGTGGAATTGGGACCGCCGGAGCCGACCGTCGAGTTCACATAGGCGACGGCGGGATCGGCGCGCACGATCTCGGCGACCTTGCGCTGGCGCTCCACCATCGCCGGGAAGGCGATGTCGGTCTTGCCCTCGGTGATGCCGATGACATAGCCGGTGTCCTCGCTCGGGAAGAAGCCCTTGGGCACGACGACATAGAGCCAGACCGTGCCGGCGATGGTCCCGAACGTGACCATGAGCATGACGAACTTGTAGGCGAGCACCCTGTCGAGCGTCCATTCGTAGGCGTCGAGCATGGCCTGGAACATGCGCTCGAACAAGCGCAGGACCACGTTCTCCTTCTCGCCCTCGCGATGGCCGCGCAGGACGCGCGCGCATAGCATCGGCGTCAGCGTCAGCGACACGAAGCCGGAAATGATGATGGCGACCGAGATGGTGACGGCGAACTCGCGGAACACGCGGCCGACGATGCCGCCCATCAGCAGCACCGGGATGAAGACCGCGATCAGCGAGATGGTGATCGAGATGATGGTGAAGCTGATCTCGCGCGCGCCCTTGAGCGCGGCCTCGAACGGGCGCATGCCGCCCTCGACGTGGCGCACGATGTTTTCCAGCATGACGATGGCGTCGTCGACGACGAAGCCCACGCACAAGGTGAGCGCCAACAGCGTCATGTTGTTGATGGAGAAGCCCAGCATGTACATGACCGCGAAGGTGCCGACGATCGAGATCGGCACCGCCAGCGCCGGGATCACGGTCGCCGAAAATTTGCGCAGGAACAGGAAGATCACCATCAGCACGAGCACGATGGCGATCATCAGGTGGCCCTGCACGTCGGTCACCGACTGGCGGACCGAGATCGAGCGGTCGAACAGCGTCTCCAGCTCGATCGCCGGCGGCACCTGCGCGCGCAAGACCGGCAGCTTGTTGCGCACGAGATCGACGACTTCCACGGTGTTGGCGTCGGGCTGGCGCTGGATGGCGAGCACGATGGCGCGCGCGTCGTTGAACCAGGTCGCGACCTTGTCGTTCTCCACGCTGTCGATGACGCGGGCGACCTCGTCGAGCATGATCGGGGCGCCGTTGCGGTAGGCGATGATCACCTTGCGGTAGTCGGCGGCCTTCTCCAGCGCCCCGGTAGCGGTCAGGGTGACGTTCTGCTGCGGGCCGGTGAGCGTACCGACCGGCGCCGACGAGTTCGCCCTGGCCACGACCTGGCGCACCTCGTCGAGCGAGATGTTGCGCGCGGCGAGCGCCACCGGATCGACCTGCACGCGCACGGCGTATTTCTGCGCGCCATAGACCAAGACCTGCGCGACGCCCGGCAATTGCGAGATGGTCGGCGCGATGACGGTCTCGGCATAGTCGTTGACGCGCGACAGCGGCATCGTCTCCGAGCGCAGGCTGATATAGAGCACCGGGAAGTCGCCGGGATTGACCTTGCGGAAGCTCGGCGGCGTCGTCATTTCCGCCGGCAGCCGGCGCTGGGCGACCGCGAGCGCGGTCTGCACGTCGAGCGAGGCGCCGTCGATGTCGCGGTTGAGGTCGAACTGGATGGTGATCGACGTCGAGCCGGTCGATGACGAGGAGTTCATCGAGGCGATGCCCGAGATCGTCGACAATTGGCGTTCGATCGGGGACGCGACCGACGCCGCCATGGTCTCGGGGCTGGCGCCCGGCAGGCTCGCGCTGATGCTGATGGTCGGGAAGTCCACCGCCGGCAGGGCGGCGACCGGCAGCAGCCGGTAGGCGAAGGCGCCGAACACGATCAGCGACGCCGTCATCAGCGTGGTCAGGACCGGGCGGCGGATACAGACTTCGGACACGCTCATGAATTTACGATCCTGCGCTCACGATCCTGCGTTCACGATTGCGGCTTCACGATCCCGCCGATTTGCCGCGCGGAGCAACGCGCGTGCCGGTCGACAACAGCAACTGGCCGTCCGTCACCACCGTCTCGCCGCCGGACAGGCCCTCGGTCACGACCGACACGTCGTCGATGACGCGGTCGACCTTGATGCGCTGGACGGCGGCGGCGCCATCCTTGACCACGAACACGAAGGTTCCGTTCTGGCTGACATTCACCGCGTTCGAGGGCACCGTCACCGCCTCGTCGATGCGCGTGGTCAGTTCGGCGCGCACCAGCGTGCCGGGCCAGAGGATCTCGTCGTCATTGGGCATGGTGGCCCTGATCGCGACCATGCCGGTCGCGGCATCGACGGTATTGTCGATCATGGTCACGACGCCGGGGGCGCGCCGCGTCTCGCCCGGCACGATCGCGTCCACCGTCGCGGTCTCGGCGGCGAGCGCCTTGCGCACGTCGGGCAGCAGGCGCTGCGGCACCGAGAACGAGACATAGACCGGCGCCATCTGGTTGATGACCGCAAGCGCGCCGGTATCGGCCGGGCGCACGAAATTGCCAATCTTGACGCTTGCCGCGCTGATGCGCCCGGATATCGGGGCGCGGATTTTCGCGTAATCGAGCTGAACCTTCAGGTTCTCGAGCGTGGCCTTGTTGGACTCGGCGGTGGCGCGCGAGATATTGGCCTGGGTCTGGGCGTTGTTGAGCGTGACGACGGTCGTGGCGTTCTTGGCGACAAGCTCGGTGTAGCGCTGCACGTCGCGCTCGGCCTGTTCGAGCTGCGCCAGCGCGCCGGCGATCACCGCCTCCACGCGCTTGATCTCGGCCTCGATCTGGCGGCTGTCGAGCGTGAACAGCAGGTCGCCTTCCTTGACGCGCGCGCCGTCGGAGAAGTGAACCCCGGTAATGACCGATTCAAGCCGCGGCTTGATCGCCACGCTGGCGATCGGAACCACGTTGCCGAGCGCCTCGATACGCACGGGTACGCGCTGGCGCTGCACAATCGCGACCTCCACCGGCACCGCGCGCGGAGCCTGCGCGTTCTGCGCGGCGGCGTTGTTGGGCGTCCAGTAAATGCGCGTCAGGACGACCGCGGCGACGACGGCCACCGCCGCGCCCGCGACCCAAAGCCAAGTCCGTTTCGTCATCCGTCCTGCTCGGCCCGGATTATCGGCGTTCCGGGCTCCCTCATGTTTCGGCCGCCCGCAGCCCGGCGCCAAGGCGAAAGTCTGGAACTGGTATCATAATTCCGATTCAGGCAGCATTAAATGTCGGTTAGGCGGTAAACACCGCCCGGCCGCCGAAATGCCCGAAGATCGGGCCGGGCCGCCCGCGTCGGGGAACCGGCCCGTTTACCATCGCAGCGACCGGAAACAGACATGCGCGTGGCCACCTGGAACATCAACTCGATCAAGCAACGCATCGACAATCTGGCCGCCTGGCTCACCGAGCGCGCCCCCGACATCGTCTGCCTGCAGGAAACCAAATGCGTCGACGAGGCCTTTCCGCGCGAGCCGCTGGAGAGCCTCGGCTACAATGTTGCCTTTCATGGACAGAAGACGTTCAACGGCGTCGCCATCCTCTCCAAATACCGCTTCGACGAGGTGACGGCGCGGCTGCCCGGAGACGGCGCCGACGAACAGGCGCGCTTCCTCGAGGCGGTGATCTCGACCCCGCAGGGGGCGCTGCGCATCGCTTCCATCTACCTGCCCAACGGCAACCCGGTGAATACCGAGAAGTATCCCTATAAACTCAAATGGTTAGAGAGACTTCATCACTACGCGGCCGAACGGCTTAAACTGGAAGAATATCTGATCCTGGCAGGCGATTATAATGTCATCCCGAACCCGGCCGACGTCTACGATCCCGCGGGCTGGATCGACGACGCCCTGTTCCGTCCGCAGAGCCGGGAGAAATTCCACGCCCTTACCCATCTGGGGCTGACCGACGCGGTGCGCGCGACAAGCGACGCGCCCGGCCTCTACACGTTCTGGGACTATCAGGCCGGTGCCTGGTCGAAGAACAACGGCCTGCGCATCGACCATATCCTGCTCTCCCCGCGCGCCGCCGACCGGCTGACCGCGACCGCCATCGACCGCCAGGTGCGAAGCTGGGAGAAGCCCTCGGACCACGTGCCGGTGGTGGCCGAACTCGCCATCGGCTGACCGTCCCGGCGGGCGCGCCGCCGCGAAGCCCGAACCGTCAATCGCGCTTTTCGAAGCTCAGTCGTGATTTTCGGAGTTCAGTCGCGCCGGCCCTTGAGCCAGCCTTCCAGATAGACGAGCGCGAGCTGCCGTTCGTCGTCGGTCGCCTGCTCGTTCGCCGCCTTGAGCATGTCGCGGATCCACTGATCCTCGGGCTCGGCATTGTCGCTTGCCAGCATCAGCCACATCAGTCCGCGCGCGCCCTGACGCGGCACGATCTCGCCCTTGAACAGCACGCTGCCGAGCAGCGCCTGCGCGCGGTGCTGGCCCTTGCCGGCGGACAGCGACAGCCAGCGCAGCGCCTGGCGCGAGTCGCGCGTCGTGCCGATGCCGTCGAGATAGAGCCGGGCGAGATTGTATTGCGCGTCGGCGTCGCCGAAATAGGACGCCGCATAGGCGAACATTTCGCGCGCGCGCGCGCGATTCGCCCGCACTTCCGAATTGGGAATGCCCTTGAGGTAATAATGGCCGAGCTGCACGAAGGCGTTGGCCACGAAACGCGCGTGCGGCGTATCCGGCGAGTCCTCGGCATGGCTGTCGGCGATGCGGCTGAAATAGTCGAACGCGCGCCGGTCGTTGCGCGGCACGCCCTCGCCCGCTGCGTACATGCGTCCAAGCTTCCATTGCGCGGCGGTATGGCCGTGCTCGGCGGCGTATTGCAGCGAGGTCAGCCCCTTCTCGGTCTCGCCCGCGCGCAGCGACTGGGCGGCATTGACGAAAGCCTCGCGCGCACTGAGCGCGGGCTTCACGTCGGCAGGCGTACGGGTCCCGTCGAACGCAAAGGCCGGCGCCAGCGTGAACACCACGCCGGCCAGCGTCATGCGGGCTCCGTTACTGGTCAGCATAACTTATCTTCTCGGCCGCTCCGCCCGGATGGGTCACCGCGCCGTCCACGGCCGGCCCCACCTGCTGGGCGTATTTCCACAGATAGCCCGACGTGTAGTCGTTCTCGCGCGGCGTCCAGGAACCGCGGCGCTTCTGCAATTCCTCGTCGGACAGTTTCACGGTCAGGATGCCCTTCTCGGCATCGAGCTCGATCATGTCGCCGTCGCGGATGAGCGCGATCGGGCCGCCGACCGCGGCTTCCGGTCCGACATGGCCGACGCAGAACCCGCGCGTGGCGCCGGAGAAGCGGCCGTCGGTGATCAGCGCGACCTTGTCGCCCATGCCCTGGCCGTAGAGCGCGGCCGTGGTCGAGAGCATCTCGCGCATGCCGGGTCCGCCGCGCGGACCTTCGTAACGGATGACGAGCACCTCGCCTTCCTTGTATTTCTTTTCCTTCACCGCCTTGAAGCACGCCTCCTCGCCGTCGAAGCAGCGCGCCGGGCCGGTGAATTTCAGGTTCGTCATGCCGGCGACTTTGACGATCGCGCCATCGGGGGCGAGATTGCCTTTCAGTCCCACGACGCCGCCGGTCGGCGACAGCGGCTTGCTCGCCGGCAGCACCACGTCCTGATCCGGGTTCCACTTCACGCTCTTCAGATTCTCCGCCATGGTGCGGCCGGTGACCGTCAGACAGTCACCGTGGAGGAATCCGGCGTCGAGCAGAGCCTTCATCAGCAGCGGTATGCCGCCAACCTCGAACAAATCCTTGGCGACATAACGGCCGCCCGGTTTCAAATCCGCGATATATGGTGTCTTTTTGAAGATTTCGGCAACGTCGAACAGAGTGAAGGTGATCCCCACCTCGTGCGCCATCGCCGGCAGATGCAGCGCCGCATTGGTCGAGCCGCCGGAGGCGGCGACCACCGCGGCGGCGTTTTCCAGTGCCTTGCGGGTGACGATGTCGCGCGGACGGATATTGGCGCGCACGAGATCCATGATCGTCTCGCCCGCGGTCATGCAGAAGGCGTCGCGGATTTCGTAAGGCGCCGGCGCGCCCGCCGAATAGGGCAGCGCCAGACCGATCGCCTCCGACACCGTCGCCATGGTGTTGGCGGTGAACTGCGCGCCGCAGGCGCCCGCCGACGGACAGGCCGCCTGTTCGAGCGTGTCGAGATCCTCGTCCGACATGTCGCCGACCGAATGCTTGCCGACCGCCTCGAACACGTCTTGCACGGTGACCGGCCGGCCCTTGAAGGTGCCGGGCAGGATCGAGCCGCCATAGATGAAGATGGACGGCACGTTCAGGCGCAGCATCGCCATCATCATGCCGGGCAGCGACTTGTCGCAGCCGGCGAGCCCGACAAGGGCGTCATAGCCGTGGCCGCGCATGGTGAGCTCGACGGAGTCCGCGATCACCTCGCGCGAGGGCAAGGACGCGCGCATGCCGGCATGGCCCATGGCGATGCCGTCGGTCACGGTGATGGTGCAGAATTCGCGCGGCGTGCCATTGCCGGCGGCGACGCCTTTCTTCACCGCCTGCGCCTGGCGCATCAGGGAGATGTTGCAGGGAGCCGCTTCGTTCCAGCAGGTGGCGACGCCGACGAGCGGCTGATGGATCTGCTCGCTGGTCAGACCCATGGCATAGAGATACGACCGGTGCGGGGCCCGTTCCGGCCCTTCGGTGACGTGGCGGCTCGGCAGACGAGCCTTCAGATTTGTCTTGGCGTCCATTGACATACGGCCCCCCGGCCCACTCGCCGCTCCGCCGAAAACCGGCGCTTCACCAACGGCTTGGACCTTCTGTCATAGAGGGGTATGGCCAAATAGGGGCTAAAAGCCTTGATGCTGGGAACGTCGTGGAAATGTTGTAAACATGTGGCGTCAAAGTCACAGCTTTGTACTCTCGTCCCGCCCCGGGACAGGATCGCTGTCCCGAATTTTCCCGTCCGATGGCCAGACCGCTACGCCTGAACCGCGCCTTCTTCGCCCGCTCGGTGCATGAGGTCGCTCCCGACCTGATCGGGGCGCTGTTCCTGTTCAACGGCGCGGGCGGGCGGGTTGTTGAAGTCGAGGCCTACCACCATACCGAGCCGGCCGCGCACAGCCATCGCGGCATGACCGAGCGCAACGCCGTGATGTTCGGCCCGCCCGGCCATGCCTATGTCTATCGCTCCTACGGCATGCACTGGTGCGTCAACGTCGTGTGCGAACACGAAGGCTCGGCCAGCGCCGTCCTGATCCGCGCGATCGAACCGACGCAGGGGATTGCGGCCATGCGGCGGCGGCGCGGGGTGAGCGAGGAGCGCCTGCTCTGCTCCGGGCCGGGCCGGCTCTGCCAGGCGCTCGGCATCACGCGCGCCCATAACGGCCTGCCGCTCGACCGCGCGCCGTTCGAATTGCGGGCACGTCCGCAGACGCCGGACATCGCCGTCGGCGTGCGCATCGGCATCAGCAAGGCCGCCGACCTGCCCTGGCGCTACGGCGTCAGGGGCTCGCCTTATCTGAGCAAGCCGTTCCGCGATTGAAACGCCCTCATCCCGCCGCGTCGGCCTCAATCCGGAAGGAAGGATCGAAGCCGAGCGCACGCCGCGCCTTGTCGATGGCCACGCCGCCGTCATCGTCGGCGATGTTGTAGATGCCCGCCGCGCCGTGCGTGAGCGCAAGACGCGCGGCATCCGCGGCGGCATCGACATGCAGAGCGGGCGGTGACGAGGGCTGCGCCGCCCAGGTGCCGGGACCGTAGAAACGGCCGTAGCGCAGCACGAGCCCCGCGATGCCGGGCGTGTGCGTCACCGCGTGCTCAAGCGACAGCACCGCGCGCACGGTGTCGCCGCCTTCGCCTGCATCAAGCGGATCGTCCTCGCCGTGCGGCGCGCGGCCGGGCGCATAGACGAAGGCGATGCTCTGCGCCACGACGCGGGGCACGCCGGCCGCCGCGGCGGCGGCCATGAGATTGGCGGTGCCTTCGATGCGCAGCCGCGCATTGGCGGCAAGCGACGCCGCAAGCCGCTCGGGCGAGAAATCCTGCGGCAGGTCGGTGAGCTGATGGATCACGACGTCGGGGCGCGCGGCAACGACGCAGCGCTTGACGGCCTGCGCATCGTAGACGTCGAGCAGAACCGGCTCCGCCCCCGCCTGCCGCAGCCATTGCGCCTTCTCGCGGCTGCGCGTCGTGCCGGACACGACATGTCCGTCGCGCACAAGGAGCGGAACGAGGCGGCGGCCGACCGCGCCGGCCGCACCGGCCAGGAAGACGCGCATGGCGGCCTATCCCGTCAGCCGCACGAACAGTGCGGCAAGCCAGACGAGGCCCGCGAGCGCGAGCAGGATGCCGACCGCGGCCGAGCCGCAATCCTTCACCACCGCGATCTGCGGATGGGGATCGGCGGTGACATGGTCGGCGAGCTTCTCGACCGCGGTATTGAGGAGCTCGACGGCGAGCACGAGCGCGAGCACCCCGATCATCGCGACATACCAGGCCGGCGACGGCGCGATCACGATGCCGAACGGCAAGGCGAGCGCGAGCAGCACCACTTCGTGGCGGAAAGCCTGCTCGCTGTGCAGCGCGAAGGTGAGCCCGCGCAGCGTGTTGCGGCTCGCGAACGCGATGCGTTCGGACAGGCCGCGCGGCGGTTGGCCGGCATTGGTCATGGTCGGTTGCGCCTCTTCGCCGTGCCGATACCGCGGCCGTGACGGCGCGGCGTCTCAGGCATTAGAGGAAAGGCGGTCCGCGGGCAATCCGGGCCTGCGGCCTTGCGGTCAGGCCGGCACCGGGTGCATGCGGATGGTCGGCAGCAGCGTCAGGAGCGGCAGCGCGCTCAGCGCCACCGGCAGGAACGCAAAGCGCGGATCGCCGGCAAGGTCCCAGGCCATCCCGCCCAGCACCGAGAACAGCATCGCCCAGGCATAGCCGAGCGCGAACATCGCCGCCGCCGCGCGCCCGATATTCTCCGGCGTCAGCAGGAAGGCCGGCAGCGTAAGCCCGAGCGCGAACGGAAAGGCGAGAAGGAAGCCGAGCATGGCGGCGAACACGGCCGTCCACAGGCTCGCGGTGAACACGATCCCGGCGAGCAAGAGCAGCGAGGCGATGCCGACCACGACGAACGGCCAGAGGCGCCGCTCGACCCGCGACGCCACCGCCATCAGCACGAACGAGGCCGGGATCTGGAAGAGATTGAACGCGGTGAGCGTGATGCTGATCAGATCGGGACGGCCGGCCGCCGTCAGATGCCCGGGCAGGAAGGCATTGGTGCAGAAATAGACGCTCATGATGCTGCCGATCGTCAGGCCGAGCTTCCAGGTCAGCGGATCGGCCCAGTCCGGCCACCAGCGCTGGCGCCCGAGCAAGCCGGCCGACTGCGGACGCGGCGCCTTGCGCCAGATCACGAACGCGAAGACGAGCAGCGGCACGCCCCACAGCGCGAGACTGCCGCGCCAGGAATCGTTCACCAGCGGAAAGACCAGCGGCACGGTGAGCGCGACCGGCAGCGACTCGCCGACCAGCAGTCCGTTGGTGTAGAGCGCGGAGCCCATGCCGATGCGTTCGGGCAGCCATTGACGCACCAGAGCGGGCGCCGCCGGCTGCATGATGGCGATGCCCGCGCCCATCAGCATGGTGCCGGCATAAAGCACCCAGATATCGGGCGCGGCCCCGCGCAAGGCGGACGCGACGCTCGCGACCGCAAGGCCGATGACGAGCGTGTTGAGCGCGCCGACGCGCGAGATCAGGAGCGCGCCGGGCAAGGCGGCGACCGCGAACAGGATCACCGGCAGGCCAGACAGGATGCCGATCTGCGTGCCGGTCAGGTCGAGGTCGCGCTGGATGAACACGATGACCGGCGGCACCGCGAGCACGGTGAGGCGCGCGCCGACGCCGGCAAGCCACAACAGCGCGACGGCCGTGCGGGTGTCGTATGCACCCATGACTTCAGGCCGCGCCCTTCAGCCGCTCCAGCGCCTCGACGATCTTGGCGCGACGGGCCTGCGCCTCCTCGCGCTTTAGCTTCTCTTCCTCGACGATCTCCTCGGGCGCATTGGCTACGAACTTCTCGTTCGCGAGCTTAGCGTCGACGCGGGCGATGTCGGCGTCGGCCTTGGCGATCTCCTTCTCCAGCCGCGCCTTCTCGGCGGCAAGATCGATGACGCCCTTGAGCGGCAGGGCCGCCACCTCCCCGCGCACCACAAGCTGCACCGCGCCCGCCGGCGCGCTGTCGGCAAAGGCAATGTCGGACAGGCGCGCAAGCCGCTTGAGGAAATCCGCCCAGCGCTCCGCGCGCGCTTTGGTCTGCGCCGAGCCGCCCGCAAGCACGAGCGGGATCAGAGCGGCCGGCGGCACGTTCATCTCCGCGCGCACCGAGCGGATGGCGGTGACGAGGTCGACGAGCCAGCCGATCTCGGCTTCCGCCTTTTCGTCGTCGAGGCTCTTGTGATCGGGCCATGCGGTGAGCGCGAGCAATTGTGCGCGTGCGTCCGTCGCCGTCACCGCCCACAATTCCTCGGTGATGAACGGCATGAACGGATGCAGGATCTTCACGATCTCGTCGCGCGCCCAGGCGACCATGGCCTGGGTTTCGGTCTTCGCCGGACCGTCCGGTCCGGTCAGCACGGGCTTGGCAAGCTCGAGATACCAGTCGCAATAGATGTTCCAGACGAAACGATAGGCGGCGCCCGCTGCCTCGTTGAACCTGTAGGCCTCGATCGCCGCGGTCACCTCGGCCGCGGCCTTGGCGGTCTCGTGCGCGATCCAGCGGTTGAGTGTCTCCTTCGCCGATTTCGGATCGAAGCCCGCAACCGTCTTGCAGCCGTTCATCTCGGCGAAGCGCGCGGCGTTCCACAGCTTGGTCGCGAAATTGCGGTAGCCCTCCACGCGCTGCGTCGAGAGCTTGATGTCGCGGCCCTGCGCGGCCATCGCGGAAAGCGTGAAGCGCAGCGCGTCGGCGCCGAACTTGTCGATGAGGTCGAGCGGGTCCATGACGTTGCCCTTCGACTTCGACATCTTCTCGCCCTTCTCGTCGCGCACGAGGGCGTGGATATAAACGTCCGTGAAGGGGATCTTCTTCATAAAATGGAGACCCATCATCATCATGCGCGCGACCCAGAAGAAGATGATGTCGAAGCCGGTGACCAGCACGTTGGTCGGATAGAAGCGCTTCAGCTCGGGCGTGGCGTCAGGCCAGCCGAGCGTGGAGAACGGCCACAGCGCCGAGGAGAACCAGGTGTCGAGCACGTCCTCGTCGCGGGTCAGCGTCTCGTCCCTGCCGTATTCCTTCCTCGCCTGCGCCGCCGCTTCGGCTTCGGTCTCGGCCACGAAATATTTTCCGTCCGGCCCGTACCACGCCGGAATCTGGTGGCCCCACCAGAGCTGGCGCGAGATGCACCAGGGCTGGATGTTCTCCATCCAGTCGTAATAGGTCTTCTCCCAGTTCTTCGGCACGAACTGGGTCTTGCCGGAGCGCACCGCCGCGATGGCGGGCTTGGCCAGGGTCTTGGCGTCCACGTACCACTGGTCGGTGAGATAGGGCTCGATCACAACGTTCGAACGGTCGCCGTGCGGCACCATGTGAGTGTGCGGCTCGATCTTCTCGACAAGCCCCATCGCCTCCAGCCGCGCGACGATCTCCTTGCGCGCGACCGAGCGGTCCTTGCCTTCAAGCGTTTTCGTCTCCGCAAATTCCGGCGCGGTCTCGCCGGCGCGCTGGAACGCCTCGTCGGCAAAAGTCATCCTGCCTTCGACGGTCAGCACATTGACCATCGGCAGGTTGTGCCGCTTGCCGACCTCGAAGTCGTTGAAGTCGTGCGCGGGCGTGATCTTCACCGCGCCGGAGCCTTTCTCAGGATCGGAATAGTCGTCGGCGACGATCGGGATTCTGCGTCCGACCAGCGGCAGCACGACGTTCCTGCCGACCAGCGCCTTGTAGCGCTCGTCGTCGGGATGCACCGCGACCGCGGTGTCGCCGAGCATGGTCTCGGGCCGCGTCGTGGCGACGACGATATAGGTCGAGGGATCGTCCGGGTTGAAGGTCCTGCCTTCGAGCGGATAGCGCAGGTGCCACAGATGCCCCTTCACCTCGACCTGCATCACTTCGAGATCGGAAATGGCGGTGAGCAACTTAGGGTCCCAGTTGACGAGGCGCTTGTCCTTGTAAATGAGGCCCGCGCGGTAAAGCTCGACGAACACCTTGAGCACGGCCTTCGACAGGCCCTCGTCCATGGTGAAGCGCTCGCGCGACCAGTCGCACGAGGCGCCGAGCCGCTTGAGCTGGTTGACGATGGTGCCCCCGCTCTCCGCCTTCCATTCCCACACGCGCTGAAGGAATTTCTCGCGGCCCATCTCGCGCCGGCCGGGCTGCTGGCGCTCCGTCAATTGCCGCTCGACCACCATCTGCGTCGCGATGCCGGCATGGTCGGTGCCCGGCTGCCAGAGCACGTCGCGCCCGCGCATGCGCTCGAACCGGCACAGGACGTCCTGCAGGGTGTTGTTCAGCGCATGGCCCATATGCAGGGAGCCGGTCACGTTGGGCGGCGGGATCACAATGCAGTAAGGTGCCGCGGCGGCGCGGTCGGGGCGTCCGGCGCGGAACGCCTGTGCGGATTCCCAGGCGGCCGAAATGCGGCCTTCGACGTCGCCGGGCTGGTAGGTCTTGTCGATCATGATGGCTTCGATGTTAGGTGACGCGCGGTAAGAAGCCCGGGGCGCTCGCCCTGTCAACGTCTCAGGAAACCACACTTGCCCCCATCCCCCGCCCCGGCCAGCGCCGCAACGCCGACCCGCGCCATCGTGTTCCTCGCCTTTGCCGGCTTCGCCAGCCAGACCATGGTGCGCGTCGCCGACCCGCTCTTGCCCCAGATCGCGCACGATCTCGACACCACGATCGGCACCGCCTCGGTCATCACCAGCGGCTATGCGGTGGCGCATGCCACGATGCAGCTTTTCGGCGCCCCGCTCGGCGACCGGTTTCCGAAATACGGCCTCGTCATGCTGCTGTGCACGTTGTGCGCGGGGGCGACCGCGGCGTGCGGGTTCTCCGATTCGCTCAAGACGCTCGCCTTCGCGCGGCTCGCCTGCGGGCTGACCGCGGGCGCGATCATCCCGCTCGCCATGGCCTTCATCGGCGACGCGGTTCCCTACGAGCGCCGCCAGCCGGTGCTCGGACGCTTCCTTGCCGGCCAGATTCTCGGCCTCGTCAGCGGCCAGATCGTGGGCGGAGTGGTCGGCGACCATTTCGGCTGGCGCACGGTGTTCTTCGTCGTCGCCGGCCTTTTCGTCTTCGCCGCCGCGTGCCTCCTGACCGAGTTCCTGCGCAACCCGGTGACGCGCGCCGTCCCGCGCAGCGGCGCCGGCTGGCGCGGCCTCATGTCGGACTATGCCTCCGTCTTCATGCAGCGCTGGGCGCTGGTGATCCTGTTCGGCGCGTTCATCGAGTTCGGGATCATGTTCGGCGCCTTCGCCTATATCGGCGCCGACCTGCATGCGCGCGCGGGCCTGAGCTTCAGCGCGGTCGGCGGCGTGCTCGCCGCCTTCGGGGCGGGCGGCCTCGCCTATGTGATGAACGTGCAGCGGCTCGTCGACCGGCTCGGCCAGATCGGCCTCGTCGCCGTGGGCGGGGCGATGATGGCGGCGGCCAACATCGCGCTCGCGGTGGCGCCGATCTGGTGGGTCGCCTTCATCGCCGTCGCCGTGATCGGGCTCGGCTTCCACATGGTGCACAACACGCTGCAGGTGAACGCAACGCAGATGGCGCCGCAGGCGCGCGCGACCGCCGTCGGCGTCTTCTCCTCCGCGCTCTATCTCGGCCAGAGCGCGGGCGTGGCGGCGGCGGCGCCGGTGGTGGACCGTTTCGGCGCGGCGCCCGTGTTCGTCAGCGCGGCGCTGGCCTGGCCGATCCTGTGCTGGTGGCTGGTGCGGAAATTGCGGCGGCGGCAGGCGCAAAGCCGCGCGGCGCCGACGTGACGGCGTTTAACGGCGGCCGCGCGAGACGCGCTCGATCTCCGCGCGCACGAGGCGTTCGACAAGTCCGGGCAGATTGTCGTCGAGCCAGGTCTTGAGCATCGGGCGCAGCATGTCGCGCACCAGATCCTCGATCGTACGGCCGTTCTGGGTGAAAACGGTCTGCGTGAGCTGGCTGAAGGCCTGATCCACCGCCTGCGACGCGGCCATCGACATGATCGGCGTGCGGTCGAAGACCGGCGGCTCGTAGGCGACCGGCGCGTCCGCAGCAACGGGTTCAGGCTCCTCGGACGGTGCAGGCTCCTCGGCCGGCGTGTCGGAGAACACGACGTCCGGCTGCGCGTCGATGGTGCGAAAGCTCGAGGCGCGCTGCGGCTGCGGCGGGGCCATCGGCACCGCGGCCATGTCTTCCGTCAGATCAAGGACATCGGCATCGGCGACCACTGCCGGCGGCGGCGCGGCGAGGACCGTCTTCATGTCGTTCTGGATCGCCTGCGGCTCGCGCAGGGGCGGCGGCGGAGGCGACGGCGGTTCGGGTAAAGTCGCGGCGGGCACGGGCTTCGGCGCAGGCGCGGACTTCGCATTGGCGTCGTCGTCGGAAATGATTCTGCGGATGGAGGCGAGAATCTCCTCCATCGACGGTTCTGTGGCCTTCGCCGCCTGGTTCATTTCCGCATCCCCGACGCGTCCGTCCCCAAGAAACCCCGGCCGGACACCGAATCAGTTGCAGTGTTGTTCCTGCATAACCCGATTGGTGTGAGTATCGCACGGCCGTACTCGAACGCAATACGCGTTCGCCCGCAGCCTCGCGCGCTACTGGCCGTCGGGGGTGCGCACGCCGATCCAGCTGTCCCGGATCTGATAATAGTGCGTGATCGGATCATAGATCGGCACCTGCAGGCCGAGCACGGCGACCGACAGCCGGCCGACAGCCGACAGGAGCGCATAGGACGCCACCACCCGGTCGCGCTGCGCGGTCACGAGCGCCACGCGCGCATTCACCAGTTCCTGCTGGGCATTGAGCACGTCGAGCGTGGTGCGCTGGCCGACGCGGGCCTCCTCGCGTACGCCGTTGAGGGCGATCTCGGCGGCAGTCACCTGCGCCTGGGTGGCGGTGATCTGCGCCTTCGCGGCCTCGAGCTGGCCCCAGACCTGCACCACATTGGCGCGCGCCTGGTCGCGGTTGAGCGCGAGTTCGAGCCGGCGCTGGCCGAGCGTTTCCTTGGACTGGCGGATGGTCGAATATTCGGAGCCGCCCTGATAGATCGGCACGGTGAGCTGACCGGTCACCGAGGCCTGCAGCGACTCCACCGTCGACAGCGAGGTGTCGTAGCCCTTCTGCACGCTGCCGCTGACCGACAGCGACGGATACAGCGCGCCTTCGGAGACCTTGACCTGAAGCGCGGCGACATCGACGCCGTGCTCGGCGGCGCCCACCGCGGGATTTTCCGTCTGCCCCTGCGCGATCGCCAGATCGAGCGTGCGCGGCGAGAGCCGGTCGACCGGCGTGCCGGGCTTGAGCGCGCCGGGATCGACACCGATCACCCGGCGATAGACCGCGCGCGAGGTCGTGTAATTGGCCTGGGCGGCGAGCATCTGCGACTGGGCGGCGGCGACGCGCGATTCCGCCTGCGCGACGTCGGTGCGCGTCACCTCCCCGACATTGAAGCGGTCGCGGGTCTGGCGCAATTGCTCCTGGATCACCTCGACGTTGCGGCGCTGCAGATCGAGAATGGCGCGGTCGCGCAGCACATTCATGTAGGCGGTCACCGCGTCGAGCAGCACGGTCTGCTCGATGACGCGCAGCGTCTCGCGCGCGGCGAAGACCTGCGCCTCCGCCTGGCGGGTGCGGTTGGTGGTCTGGAACCCGTTGAACAGGTTCTGCGTGATGGTGGCGCCGACGCTGCGCGGATTGACCGAGCCCTCCGAGGTCGAGCGCAGCGTGCGCCCGCCGGTCGTCGTCTCGGACGTGGTGTTGGAATAGAACGTACCGACCGAGCCGGTGGCGCTGATGGTCGGACGATAGCCCGACAGCGCCTGCGGCACGTTCTCGTCAGTGGCGCGCACCGCCGCGCGCTGGGCGTTGACCTGCGGATTGTTCTGATAGGCTTGGACGAGCGCCGTCTCGATCGTGTCGGCGTACGCGCAGACCATCGTCGCGGCAAGCCCCGCGACAGTCGCGACCGGCAGACCCCACCTCAGCCTCAGCATTCACGCTGCTCCACGCACCCAACCGCAAAGACGCCGGCCGGCTTACGGGCCGGCCGCGCCTCAGACTCGTGCTACCTATAGCGACTGCTATCCGCCCCGAACATCCCTTTCGGCGGCCGGCGCGGAAAAAGCCGGGGATTTGGGGCATTCCGGGCACACTTGCCGGGCACTCTCGCGTCCGCCGGCACGAGGCGGCACTCGCCCACCGCAGGCGGTATCGTGGAACGCCGATGGCGGCGGGACCGCGCTCAGAAAACGAAGGCGGGCGCCTGCGCAAAGCCGGGCAGCGCCGGCGCCGAGGCGTCGAAGACCGGCCGGCCGCTGACATGGCCGGCGCTCGCGACATACAGCATGGCCTTGGTGGCCGGCGTGCGGCCATGCACGCAGACGAGGCGCCCGCCGTCCGCGAGCTGCCGCAGCAGCGGTTCGGGCGACACTTCGACGCAACCGTCGATCAGGATGACGTCGTAGGGCGCTCCCGCCGGCCAGCCGGCCGTGAGCGGCCCGCGCACCGTCTCGACATTGGACAGGCCGAGCTCGGCACAAACCCGCACGCCGCGCGCGAGCAGCGCATCGTCCTCCTCGAGCGCCACCACCGAGGCGGCGAGCCTGCCGAGGATCGCCGCGGCATAGCCGGTCGCCGCGCCGACCACGAGCACGCGGTCGGAGGCGCGCACCTGCGCGGTCTGGATCAGCTTTGCGAGCACCATCGGCTTGAGCAGCCGGCGCACATTCGGGTCGGCCGGATCGTCGACCGGCGCGTCGAGATCGAGATAGGCAAGCGCCGCAGCGGCGGGAGCGACGAAACGCTCGCGCGGCGTTTCCTGGAAGGCGGCGATAATGCGCAGGTCGGTGACGTCGGCGGTGCGGATCTGGCCGTCCACCATCATGCGGCGCGCGGCGGTATAGTCGGCCATCGGCGAACCTCGGCGTAGAGCGGATTGGCGGCGTTTTGCGGCAAGCCCGGACAAAAGGCAAGCGCACCGGTCAGCCGACATTGTGCGAATCGGGGCTGGTTGCCGGCTCCCGGCACCTCCTATATAGCGAGGGTCGAGGGCCACGTGGCGGAGTGGTTACGCAACGGTCTGCAAAACCGTGTACACCGGTTCAATTCCGGTCGTGGCCTCCAGTTTCATTGCAGCGATATCGGCGGCGAAACGGCTTGCGGCATGGTTCGCGGCATGGCTTGCCAATATGGCGTGCGGACCCGCGGCCCGGCGTCTTGCCGCCCGCCCGGCCCCGCCGTCCGGGAAAGCCCTTTGCAAAGGCGTCGGCGGCTTGTTATAGGCGGGGCGCCAAGCTGCACGCTTTGCGGACGTGTTCCCCGGTAGCTCAGTGGTAGAGCAACCGGCTGTTAACCGGTTGGTCGCTGGTTCGAATCCGGCCCGGGGAGCCACCTTTTTCACCGCATCATCCGGCCGCACGTCAGGCATTCTCCCGATGGGTCTTTCGCATCATAAAGTCGAAGACGACCGCGAACGGATTTCCGGCGACCCTCCGTTCGCGTCGCGACATCGTCGTCACCGCCGCCATCGCGACGCGCGTCAGGTCTTCTGCACCGGCGCAAAGAAGAACGCTGCGAGCCCCAGAATGATTCCGGGCGCGAGCAGCATCGGCAGAATCTCGAGCACGAACGACTGGCTCACGCATGTGCCCATCGAAGAGGGGCAATTCATGGCCAGACTCCAGAGCAGGAGCAGCGTCGGAGCGAGAAGCCCGAGAACCCCGAAGAGCCATGCTTTGCGCAGCACGCTGACGAACGACAGCACGAGTCCGACGATCAGCGTAAGAAGCGCGCCCTGCGCGAGCGGCCCCCAGTCCAGCAGACCGAGATGATAATAGGCGGCGGCAAAGATCATCCGGACAAATTCAGGAATGCGGGTCTCGCCAATCGACGCAAACAGCCAGACCAGCAAAACCGGAAGCACCACAAGCAGCAACATTGCCATTCTAAATCTTGCACGTGGATCGAGCTTCGACATCGGTCGGCCCTCAATTGAATAATAATTACAATCATATTGCGCATTACTTCATTATTCAACTTATGCGAGCGACGGGAAGACACTCCAAACCGTCCGCTCCGGCTCGCGGAGATCGGCCCGCGCCGTGCGCCCATTGAAACTTTCGCCTTCAAGTCATCGCCGGGGGCAGCAGAGAACCCGCTCAGCCCAGCCGCGCGCGCGCCGTCTCGATCACCGCCGGCACGATCTCGTCGTGGCCGGGCGCCATGACATGCACGCCGGCGACGCCGTCGATCGCCGCAAGCTCCGCGATCAGATCGACGCAGATCGCAGCGCCTTCGGCCGCCGGATCGGACGCCGCGTCGAGCCGCGCGACGATGGCCTCGGGAATGACCGAGCCGAACAGGTTGTCCCTGATCCAGCGCGCCGAGCGCGCCGAACGCAGCGGCGCAACGCCGATCAGGACGGCGAGCCGCGGCACCAGCCCCTCCTCGCGCAGGCGCGCGACGTAGCGCGCAACGAGCGCGGCATCCATGCAGAACTGCGTCTGCACGAACTGTGCGCCGGCCTCGCACTTGGCGCGCAAGGCCTGCGGCGACCAGCCGGGCTGCGGATCGAGCGGCATGTCGGCGGCGCCGATGAAGAAACCGGGCGGCGTCGCGATCCTGCGGCCGGAGGGAAGCTCGCCGGCATCGCGCATGCGCACGGCAAGGCCGATCAGCTCGCGCGTGTCGTAGTCGAACACCGGCTTGGCGTCGGGCTGGTCGCCTTTGGCCGGATCGTCGCCGCGCAGGATCATGACGTTGCGCACGCCGGACGCCGCCGCGCCGAGCAGGTCGCTCTGCAGCGCGATGCGGTTGCGGTCGCGGCAGGTGAATTGCAGGATCGGCTCGACGCCGCATTCGACCATGAAGGCGGCCGCGCTCGCAGCGCTCATATGGGCGCGCGCACCCGCCCCGTCGGTGACGTTGACCGCGTCGGCAAGGCCCTTGAGCGGCAGGACCTTGTTGAGGAGATCGGCCTTGTCGGCCGAGACCGGCGGAGAAATCTCGGCGGTGATCGCAAAGACGCCGTCGCGGATCACCTGCGCAAAGCGGCCAGCGGGCCGGACGGCATGCGGAACAGTCATGGCGTTCGACCGATGGAGCTTGCCGGCGAGGCTTGCGGCTGGCCGGCGGGGGCGGACGGCTTCAGTACGGCGCGCCGCCGCAGATAGTCAATGGCGAGCCGGACGGCCGCTGCAAGGCGTGTGGCAAGACATATGGCAACAAGACGTATGGATTGTCGGAAGCTCGGTCGGCCGCGCGCGCCGGCGGCTTAAGATACGCGCCGTCAGGCCGCGCTCTTGTTGGCGAGCGCGGGGATGCGCAGCGACGGCGTCGTGGAATCCAGGTGCAGGACGAGATCGAGCGAGGCGAGTTCCACGCGGTTCCGCCCGCGCTCCTTGGCGTGGTAGAGCGCCTGGTCGGCCTGCGCCAGCATGGCCGAGATGTCGACCGGCCCGTGCTGCGAGACGGCGACGCCGACGCTGAGCGTTGCATTGACCGGATGGCCGTCGACTTCCAGGGCGGCCGCCGCGAACGCCGCGCGCAGCTTCTCGGCGGTCGCCAATGCCTTGTCCTTGCCGGAATTGTGCAACAGCGCGGCGAACTCCTCGCCGCCGAGGCGCCCAACCAGATCGAACGGCCCGATATTGGCGCAGGCGGTCTGCGCGAAAAGCTGCAGCACGCGGTCGCCGAAGGCGTGGCCGTAATTGTCGTTGATCTGCTTGAAATGGTCGAGGTCGATGAGCAGCACGGCCGCGCCCGTGGAATCGGTGTCCGCGCGGCGCGCCAGCATAGCGCTGCCTTCGAGGAAAGCGCGGCGGTTGGCGATGCCGGTCAGCGGATCGACCAGCGAGGCGGTCTTGTGCAGAAGCTCGGTGCGCTCCTTGGCCATGGCGAGCAGGATGAACGCGATCGCGATCGTGAACAGCAGCGCCTCGAAGCTGAGCACCGTCATCCACACGCTCTCGAACACCTGCGCGTTCACCGACCAGGGCAGCACGGCGCTCAGCGGCGTGCGCAGCAGGAACAGCGCGCCGTGCGCGAACAGCATGAAGATCGCCGGCCAGCGCGACACCAGCGGCTCGCTCCGCCCCTGCCAGAATTCGTACGCCGCGAGCCAGGTATAGGCGGTGATGATCCCCGAACTGATCAGGATGCGCGCTTCGGGCGATTCGGTGACGATCGGCAGGCGGCAGGCCAGGAGCCAGAGCGCGGCGCCCGCGAACAGGCCGAGCGGATGCGGCGTGCGCCCGTCGAACACGCGCGCGCCGGTCCAGGTCATCGCGAAGGCGGTGAACAGGACCGCATTGGCCAGATCGATCGAGATGAGGTTCGACACCGAGCCGTAAAGACCGAACAGCACGACCGACGCCGCGCGCAGGATATGCGCACAGCCCCACCAGGCGACCGCCATGATTCCCGAATTCTGCACCCAGGCGAACAGCAGCAGGAGCCCGAGCATGGCCTCGACATAGATCGTCACCAGGAAAAGGGTATTGATGTCGAGACTCATCGAATCCCACCACACGATCGCGATGCTGAAGCCAGACATGGTTCGCCCCGCGGGGACCATGAGTACAGCCACGGCCGCAAAGAATATGTGAACACGATCGCAGACTGTTCCTGGTTGGCGGCCTATGGTTTCAACTTGGTTGCGCCGTTCGGCGTTTTTTTAAGCATCGCGCCTGCCGCCGCCAACACAGGGACGCGCGGCGCCGGCCGGCGGGTGGCGTTCAAGGCGCGGACACGGAGCGCCGGTGCCGGGCCACCGTTACGATACCGTTTAGGATTGATACCGTTTAGGATTAATGACGACCGCCGGCGGGCTGCCGCCATGCCGTGCCGTCGTCTTTGCACTGCGGAATCGGTGCGCACGGCCGCTCCGCGACGATTTGGCGCGCGAACGGTTCGGGCGGCGACTTCCGCGCGCCCGACCGCGGCCGGCGGGCGGACAATCTGGGCGATATCCATCAACCGGTTACCGGGTTTTTGAAACCGCGCCGCAAAAACATCGCTCTTGCGCCGCCCGGCGGCGCCGGCGCGGCCCCCTCCGAAGGCCAAAACCCGACTTGACGACCCGCCACCCGTTTGCGGCATTCTTCACCCAGCCGCTCGCGACCGGGAAGATGGAGGGGGGATTCCGGCCGCGGCAGGCGCGGCTGCGGCTCGGGGCACTTCTCCTTGGTCCGCACCCGAAAATCCGCGGCACGGCCGCTGGCTCCGACGACCAGCCCGCGCCCGGCGCGCAAGCTGCCCCCGACATGAAGAGACGTCTCCGATGACAGGGACAGTTTTGGTCACGCCGAACAACCATCGCCAGGTTCTCGCCGGGCTGCCGCGCACCATGCGCGCCGTGCTCGGCCTCGCCGCCCGCATCGAATGCGGCACGCTCGAAATCCGGCTTCCGGACAGCCGCCGTTTCACGTTCCACGGCCCACATCACGGGCCCGCCGCCGCCGTCGTCATCCATAGCGAGCGCCTCGCCTGGCGGCTCCTGCGCAGCGGCGACATCGGCATCGCCGAGTCCTACCTGCGCGGCGAATGGGAGACGCCGAACCTGACGCAGCTGCTCTATCTGTTCTGCGTCAATGTCGATGCCATGCAGGCGATCCGCGCCAACCCGATGATGCGCCTGTTCCAGGGGCTGCGCCACTGGCTCAACCGCAACACCAGACGGCAGGCGCGCCGCAATATCCACGCCCATTACGATCTCGGCAACGATTTCTATCGCGCCTGGCTCGACCCGACCATGACCTATTCATCGGCGCTGTTCGACCAGGGCAGCAACGACCTCACCGCCGCGCAGATGCGCAAGTACGAAAGCCTCGCCCAGCAGATCGCGCTCGCGCCCGAGCATCATGTGCTGGAGATCGGTTGCGGCTGGGGTGGCTTCGCCGAATATGCCGCCAAGACCGTGGGCGCGCGCGTGACCGGCCTCACCATCAGCCCGGCGCAGTTCGACTATGCGCGCCGGCGCATGTTCGAGGCCGGGCTCGCCGAGAAGGTGACGATCAAGCTGCAGGACTATCGCGACGAGACCGGCCGCTACGACCGCATCGCCTCGATCGAGATGATCGAGGCGGTCGGCGAGAAATTCTGGCCGGATTATTTCCGCCAGATCCGCGACCGGCTCGCGCCCGGCGGCGTCGCCGGCATCCAGGCGATCACGATCCAGGAACGCTTCTTCGTCCATTACCGGTGCGAGATCGATTATATCCGCCGTTACATTTTCCCCGGCGGCATGCTGCCCTCGCCGACCGTGCTGCGCGGGCTCGGCGAGCATTTCGGCATCCCGCTCGTGGCCGAGAAAGTGTTCGGCGAGGATTATGCGCGCACGCTCGCGGCCTGGCGCGAGCGCTTCCGCGCCGCCTGGCCGGGTCTCGTGCCGCTCGGCTTCGACGAGCGCTTCCGTAGGCTGTGGGAGTATTATCTCGCCTATTGCGAGGCCGGCTTCCTGTCGCACAACATCGACGTGCGGCAGATGATCTTCGCCAAAACCGGCTGACGCGCGATTTCCGGCTGTGCGCGGCAACGCATAGAAAAGATCATGCTCCGACCGGGCGCCGGAATAGGCTGGTCGTGCGGGCGCGATGCATCCCGCGTTTGCGGTGTGCGGCCGCGGCTTGTCGCGGGGGGCCGGCTCCTTTAGGTTCGCAGGCCTTCGCCTAGGCCGGAACCACACCATGCCAGTTCGCGACGGAATCGTAGACGCCATCGGTCATACGCCGCTGATCAAATTGCGGCGCGCCTCCGAACTGACCGGCTGCACCATCCTGGGCAAGGCCGAGTTCATGAATCCCGGCGGCTCGGTGAAGGACCGCCCCGGCCGGCAGATGATCCTCGAAGCCGAGAAGCGCGGCGAGCTCAAGCCCGGCGGCCTCGTGGTCGAGAGCACCGCCGGCAATACCGGGATCGGACTTGCGCTCGTGGCCAATGCGCGCGGCTACCGCACGATCATCGTCATTCCCGACACGCAGAGTCAGGAAAAGAAGGACATGCTGCGGCTGTGCGGCGCCGAGCTCGTGGAAGTGCCGGCGCTGCCCTATTCCGATCCCGACAATTACCAGCATGTCGGCCGCCGCCTCGCCGACAGCCTGCGAAAGAGCGAGCGCAACGGCGTGCTGTTCGCCGACCAGTGGAACAATCTCGACAACAGCAAGGCGCATTACGTGTCGACCGGCCCCGAAATCTGGGAGGAGACCGGCGGCAAGGTCGATGCCTTCATCTGCTCGATCGGCACCGGCGGCACCATCGCCGGCACCTCGGCGTTCCTGCGCGAGAAGAAGAAGGACATCGTGATCGGCGTCGCCGATCCGCGCGGGGCGGCGATGTACAACCTGTTCGCGCACGGCGAGGCGAAGATGAGCGACGGCGGCTCGATCGCCGAGGGCATCGGGCTCGGACGCGTGACGCCGATCATCGAGGGCATGACGGTGGACAAGGCCTATCTCGTGTCCGACGAGGAAGCGGTGCCGGTGATTTTCGACCTGCTCGCGCACGAGGGCCTGTGCCTCGGCGGCTCCTCGGGCATCAATGTCGCCGGCGCGATGCGGCTTGCGCGCGACCTCGGCCCGGGCAAGACCATCGTCACCATGCTGTGCGATTTCGGCACCCGCTATCAGTCGAAGCTGTTCAACCCGCAATTCCTGCGTTCGAAGTCGCTGCCGGTGCCGGCATGGCTCGAACGCACCTCGGCGATCAAGCCGCCGTTCGCGAAATCCTGACCATGGCGACCGACTGCCTGTTCCGCGACGACGCCTATCTGCGCGAGTGCGACGCGGGCGTGACGGCCGTCACGGCGGACGGCGGCATCGTGCTCGACCGCACCGTCTTCTATGCCGCCTCCGGCGGCCAGCCCGCCGACACCGGCGCGCTGACGCTTGCCTCCGGCGAAACGCTGCGCATCACCGGCGCGGTCTTCTGCGATCCGCAAAAGAGCGAGATCGCTCACCTGCCCGCGCCCGGCGCGGCGATGCCCACCGTCGGCGACACCGTGCGCGCCGCGATCGACTGGGAGCCGCGCCACGCGCGCATGCGCATGCACACGGCGCTGCACCTGCTCTCCGCCGTGCTGCCCTATCCGGTCACCGGCGGCGCGGTCGGCGAGACCGAAAGCCGCCTCGACTTCGACATCCCCGAGGCCGGCCTCGACAAGGCCGCGATCACCGAACGGCTTGCCGCGATGATCGCCGCCGACGCGCCGGTCACCAGCCGCTGGATCAGCGACGAGCAGTTGCAGGCCAATCCCGGCCTCGTGAAGACGATGTCGGTGAAGCCGCCGATGGGAACCGGGCGCGTGCGCCTGATCGAGATCGAAGGCTACGACCTGCAGCCGTGCGGCGGCACGCATGTGCGCCGCACCGGCGAGATCGGCGCGGTGCAGGTCACGCAGATCGAGAAGAAGGGCAAGCAGAACCGCCGGGTCCGGCTCGCGCTGGTCTGATCCCGAGACTGAGGAAAGTTCGCGTTCAATGACAGTGTCCCCAAGCCAGCCCGCCAGCCGCTCGCTCGTCTCTACGCAATGGCTCGCCGAGCACCTCGACGCGCCCGATATCGTCGTCGTCGACGGCTCCTATTATCTGCCGACGCAGAAGCGCAACGCGCGCGAGGAATATCTCGCCGGCCATATCCCGGGCGCGGTGTTCTTCGACGTCGACGAGGTCGCCGACCATGCGAGCGACCTGCCGCACATGCTGCCGCGGCCGGAGGCGTTCTCGCTCGCCATGCGCGAGCGCGGCATCGGCGACGGCGCGGCCATCGTCGTCTATGACGGCGCCGGCCTGTTCTCGGCGGCGCGGGTGTGGTGGACGTTCAAGATTTTCGGCGTGCGCGACGTCTATGTGCTCGACGGCGGCCTGCCGAAATGGAAGGCGGAACGACGGCCGATCGAGTTCGGCGAAATCCGCCGCACGCCGCGCCACTTCACGGCGCGTTTCGATCACGGCGCGGTGGCAAGCCGCACCGACGTGCAGAAGGCGCTCGCAGCCGGCGGCGCGCAGGTGGTGGATGCGCGCTCGGCCGAACGCTTCGCCGGCACCGCGCCGGAGCCGCGCCCCGGCCTGCCCTCCGGCCACATGCCGGGCGCGCGCAACGTTCCCTTCAACGACCTTGTCGAGGACGGCCGGCTCGTGCCGGCGCATCGCATCGCCGAGACGTTCCGCAAGGCCGGCGTCGATCCCGACAAACCGGTCATCACCACCTGCGGCTCGGGCGTCACCGCGGCCGTGCTCTGGCTCGGGCTCGATGCACTCGGCAAGCCGCCGAAAAGCCTCTATGACGGTTCATGGACCGAATGGGCTTCGCATCCGGATGCCGCGATCGAGCCGAAGCCGAAATAGGCCCGCGCCATAACCGGAGCCACGCCATGGCCCAGCAGCCCGTCGTCACCGGTTTCTATCACGAGCCGACCGGCAGCATCGCCTATCTCGTGGAAGACCCGGCGACGCAGCGCGGCGCGATCATCGATCCGGTGCTCGACTATGACGAAAAGGCCGGACGCATCACGAGCGAGGCCGCCGACGCCCTGGTCGCGGCGGTCCGCGCGCGCGGCCTGAGCGTCGATTTCATCCTCGACACCCATCCGCACGCCGACCACCTTTCGGCCGCCGCTTATCTCAAGGACAAGCTCGGCGCGCCGACCGCCATCGGCGCGCAGGTGGTCGCGGTGCAGAAACTGTGGCAGGCGATCTATAACCTGCCCGACTTTCCCGCCGACGGCTCGCAATGGGACCGGCTGTTCGCGCACGGCGACACGTTCCGCATCGGCGCGCTCGAGGCGCGCGTGATGCACTCGCCCGGCCACACCCTCGCCTCGGTCACCTATGTCGTCGGCGACGCGGCCTTCGTGCACGACACGCTGTTCCAGCCCGACACCGGCAGCGCGCGCTGCGACTTTCCCGGCGGCAGCGCGTCGGTGCTCTACGACTCGATCATGGCGATCCTGGCCTTGCCCGACGACACCCGGCTCTATACCGGCCACGACTACAAGCAGGACGGCCGCGCGCCGCAATGGCAGTCGAGCGTCGCCGAGCAGAAGCGCGCCAACATCCATTTCCGCAACCGCCCGACGCGCGAGGACTACGTCGCCCTGCGCGAGGCGCGCGACCGCACGCTGCCGATGCCGCGGCTGATCCTGCACGCTTTGCAGTTCAACATGCGCGGCGGCCGCCTGCCCGAGCCGGAAGCAAACGGCCGCAGCTATTTCAGGATTCCGATCGGGGCGCTGTAAGGCGACAGCGGCCGTCCGGCATGCGCGACCGGCGCGGCGTCAGTGCAGAATCTGGCTGAGGAACAGTTTCGTGCGCTCGTGCTGCGGGTTGGCGAAGAATTCCGCCGGCGTGTTCATCTCCACGATCTGGCCCGCATCCATGAAGATCACGCGGTCGGCCACCTGACGGGCGAAGCCCATCTCATGCGTCACCACCAGCATGGTCATGCCTTCATTGGCGAGCTGCACCATGGTGTCGAGCACCTCCTTGACCATTTCCGGATCGAGCGCGGAGGTCGGCTCGTCGAACAGCATGATTTTCGGGTTCATGCACAGCGCGCGCGCGATCGCCACGCGCTGCTGCTGGCCGCCGGACAACTGGCCGGGAAACTTGTGCGCCTGCTCGGGAATCTTCACGCGCTTGAGATAATGGTGCGCGATCTCCTCGGCTTCCTTCTTGGGCATCTTACGTACCCAGATCGGCGCCAGCGTCAGGTTCTCCAGCGCGGTCAGATGCGGGAACAGGTTGAAATGCTGGAACACCATGCCGACCTCGCGGCGGATTTCGTCGATGCGCTTGAAGTCGGCGGTCAGCTCGGTCCCGTCGACGACGATGCGGCCCTTCTGGTGCTCCTCCAGGCGGTTGATGCAGCGGATCATGGTCGACTTGCCGGAGCCGGACGGCCCGCAGATTACGATCTTCTCGCCGCCCGACACCTGCAGGTTGATGTCGCGCAGGACATGGAACTCGCCGTACCATTTGTGCATGCCGACGATTTCGACCGCCATGTCCGTCTTCAGCCGCGACGGCTTTAGTCCCGCCTGCAAGGCCGCGTTCTGGTCCAGGCTCTGGTTCATGACGGGGTCCTCAACGCTTGTGCCCGGTGGCGAGCCGCGCTTCCATGTTCCTGGCGTAGCGCGACATCAGATAGCAGCAGATGAAATAGAACACGGCGGCGAAGGCATAGCCGGTCGTGCTGGTGGTCGGCGTCGCCCATTTCGGATCGATGCGCGCGGCCTCGATGGTGCGCAGGAAATCGAAAATGCCGACGATGAAGACGAGCGTGGTATCCTTGAACAGCGCGATATAGCTGTTGACGATGTTGGGAATGGTGATGCGCAGCGCCTGCGGCAGGATGATGAGGCGCATCATCTGCCAGTAGCTGAGCCCGACCGCCATCGCCCCTTCATATTGTCCCTTCGGGATCGCCTGCAGGCCGGCGCGCACCACCTCGGCCATGTAGGCGGAGGTGAACAGCGCCACGCCGACCAGCGCGCGCAAGAGCTTGTCCGGCGACCAGGTGTCGGGCACGAACAGCGGCAGCATCACGCTCGCCATGAACAGCACGGTGATCAGCGGCACCCCGCGCACGAACTCGATGACGATGACCGAGAACAGCCGCACCGCCGGCATCTGCGAGCGCCGCCCGAGCGCCAGCAGGATGCCGATCGGCAGCGACACCACGATGCCGACGGCGGCCACGACGACGGTGACGAGAAGCCCGCCCCAGAAGCTCGTCTCGACCTTGTAGAGCCCGATCGCCGGCCAGCCGAGCAGCAGGATGTAGGACACCACCGGCATGACGACGAAGAAATAGACCGCGCCGATGTCGCGGCGCGGCGCGCGCAGCCAGGCCAGCCAGACGATACCGATCACCAGCATCGCGAAGAAGATGTCCACCCGCCAGCGCTCGCCGATCGGGTAGAAGCCGTAGGTGAAATAGGCGAGCCGCTCGCGCACGAACGCCCAGCACGCCCCGACCACCGGCCGCTCCACCGTCACCAGACAGGCTTCGCGGTCCTCGCCGCTCCAGACCGCATCGAAGATCATGTAATTGATCAGCGGCGGCACCAGCCAGGCGATCAGCCCGACCGAAACGAGCGTCAGCGCGATATTGAGCGGGGTCGAGAACAGGTGCTCGCGGACCCAGCCGATCGCCCCGCTCTGCGACAGCGGCGGCGGCAGCGGATCCTGCGTGGCCGAGCGCACGAAGGCGATCTGCGTCGCGCGGCGCGCCTCGACGGCCATGGTGTCGGTCGCATCCATGGTCAGCGCTCCACCAGCGCAATGCGCGCGTTGTACCAGTTCATGAACAGCGAGGTCACGAGACTGATGGTCAGATAGACCGCCATCGTGACGGCGACGACCTCGACGGCCTGTCCGGTCTGGTTGAGCACGGTGCCGGTGAAGACCTGGACGAGATCCGGGTAGCCGATCGCGACCGCGAGCGTCGAATTCTTGGTGAGGTTGAGATACTGGTTGGTCAGCGGCGGGATGATCACGCGCATCGCCTGCGGGATGACGACGAGCCGCAGCGTCGGCCCCGGCCGCAAGCCGAGCGAATAGGCCGCCTCGGTCTGCCCGTGCGACACCGCCATGATGCCCGCGCGCACCGCCTCGGCAATGAAGGCGGCGGTGTAGATGACGAGCCCGAACAGCAGCGCGACGAATTCGGGCAGCACCTCGATCCCGCCGCGGATGTTGAAGCGTCCGCGGTCGGGATAGACGAACTCGACCGGCGCTCCGGCCACGAGAAAGACAACGAGCGGCAAACCGACAATGAGCGCGAGCGCGACGGCGAGCACCGGCGCCTGCTCGCCGGTCCGCTCCTGCCGCCGGCGCGCCCAGATGCGGAACGCGAGCGCGCCCGCAATCCCGACCGCGAACGCCGCGAGCACGGCGCCGAAGCCGGGCTCGGCCACCGGCTGCGGCAGGAAGAGACCGCGATTGTTCAGAAAGCCGCCGCCGGGAATGAGGATGCTGTCGCGCAATTCCGGCAGCGCCTTGAGCACGGCATTGTACCAGAACAGCAATTGCAGCAGCAGCGGCAGGTTGCGGACGATCTCGACATAGCCGGCGGCGAGCCGCGACACGAGGAGATTGCGCGACAGCCGCATGATCCCGATCAGGAAGCCGAGCACGGTCGCGAACACGATGCCGAGTGCCGCGACCAGCAACGTGTTGAGCAGGCCGACCCAGAAGGCGCGGCCATAGGTCGACACGGTCGAATATTCGATCAGCGTCTGGCTGATGTCGAAGCCGGCGGTCGCGTTCCAGAACCCGAAGCCGGACGCGATGCGCGCCTTGGCCAGATTGTCGATGGCGTTGTCGACCGCGCCCCAGACCAGGAACAGGATGACCACGCACAGCAGCACCTGGTAGGCGATGCTGCGCACGCGCGGATCGTTCAGCGGTGAAACCCTGGGCGGCCGGTGGTCGCCGACGGCACTCATTCCGCCTCCCTCGCGGCTCCCCTGCGGTCGCCGTCAGCCGGTTGCGGCACGAGCATGGCCGGGCGCCTGTGCGAAGCGCCCGGCCGGCTCGTTGCGGTCAGCGGACCGGCGGCGCGTATTGCAGGCCGCCCTTGGTCCAGAGTGCGTTGAGGCCGCGCGAGATCTTCAGCGGCGAAGCCTGGCCCACATTCTTCTCGAAGATTTCGCCGTAATTGCCGACCTGCTTGATGATGCGATAGGCCCAGTCATTGGTCAGGCCGAGCGCCTCGCCGTGCTTGCCTTCCGATCCCAGCAGACGCTTGATGTCGGGATTGTCCGACTTGCTCATCTCGTCGACATTGGCCTTGGTGATGTTGAGCTCCTCGGCGTTCACCATCGCAAAATGCGTCCACTTGACGATGTCGAACCACTGATCGTCACCGTGGCGCACCGACGGGCCGAGCGGCTCCTTGGAGATGATTTCCGGCAGCACGATATGGTCGTCGGGCTTCACCGTGCGCAGGCGCTCGGCATAGAGGCCCGAGGCGTCGGTCGTGTAGGCGTCGCAGCGGCCGGCGTCATACGCCTTCACCGCCTCGTTGGCGCTGGCGAAGGTGACAGTCTTGAGCTTCATCTTGTTGGCGCGGAAATAGTCCGCGAGGTTCAGCTCCGTGGTCGTGCCCTGCTGCACGCAGATCGCCGCGTCGTTGAGCTCGAGCGCGGAATTGACCTTGAGCGACTTGCGCACCATGAAGCCCTGGCCGTCGTAATAATTGACGCCGGTGAAGTTCAGGCCGAGCTGGGTGTCGCGCGAGCTGGTCCAGGTCGTGTTGCGCGCGAGAACGTCGACGTCGCCCGATTGCAGCGCCGTGAAGCGGTCCTTCGCCGTCAGCGGCACGAACTTGATCTTGGTCGGATCGTTGAAGATCGCCGCGGCGAGCGCGCGGCAGAAATCGACGTCGAGGCCGGTCCAGGCACCCTGGGCGTCGGGCAGGCCGAAGCCGGCCAGGGTTCCGTTGGCGCCGCAATGCAAGACGCCGCGGCTCTTGATCGTGTTCAAGGTCTGCGCGGACGCGGCTGTCGCCGCGAACGCCGCGGCCGCGGCAACGATGGTCAGTGCGAAGACGCGCTTCATGACTACGGAATCCCCCGTGGTTGTTCTGCCTGAATTCGGATGCGGCCGGACCGCGATGCCGTCAGCTTCAAAACCAGTCCGGCCCCGGGCCGCGCCCGGTCGTCCTGGCCCTGCGGCCACCGCCTCAATCCCCTTCCGTCCGCAACGGATGAGCATCTCAGACCGATCGAGAAGACAGGTCAAGGGGTTGACGGTCGCAGCCGAGAGCGTGGTAATGGCCGCACCCGGCCGACGACCGAAACCGGGCGGATGAACAAGACAAATGGCGAAGACCACAGACGGCGCGGACGGCGGCAACCTGAAACCCGAGACGCGCCTGGTGGTGGCCGGGCGCGACAGCGCCGAATTCCACGGCTTCGTCAATCCGCCAGTATATCATGCATCGACGGTGCTTTATCCGAACGCGGCCGACCTGGTCGCCCACCGCGCCCGCTACCAGTACGGACGGCGCGGCACCCCGACCTCGGAAGCGCTCGAAAACACCATCCGGGCGATCGAAGGCCCGCTCTGCGCCGGCGTTTCGCTCCTGCCCTCCGGCGCCGCCGCGATTTCGACCGCGTTGCTGTCCGTTGTGGCAGCGGGCGACCATATTCTGATCACCGACAGCGTCTACCGGCCGACCCGGGTTTTCGCCGACAGCATCCTGGCCCGGCTCGGCGTCGAGACCACCTATTACGATCCGCTGGTCGGCGGAGACATCGCCGGCCTGATCCGGGGGAACACGCGCGCGGTCTTTGTCGAGGCGCCGGGATCGCAGTCGTTCGAGATGCAGGACGTGCCGGCGATCGCGCAGGCGGCCCATGCCCGCGGCGCGGTCGTGCTGATGGACAATACCTGGGCGACGCCGCTGTACTTCAATGCGTTCGCGCACGGCGTCGACCTGTCGATCCAGGCGGGAACGAAGTATATCGGCGGCCATTCCGACATCATGTTCGGCACGGTCTCCGCCAATGCCGCGACCTGGCCGAAGCTGAAAGAGACGGTCGGCACGCTCGGCCTGTGCGCGGGGCCCGACGACATCTATCTCGCGCTGCGCGGCCTGCGCACGATGGCGGTGCGGCTCGAGCGGCACCAGCGCGCGGGGCTCGCGGTCGCGCGCTGGCTGCAGCAGCGGCCGCAGGTGCTGCGGGTGCTGCATCCCGCGCTCGAGGACGATCCCGGCCACGCGATCTGGAAGCGCGACTTCAAGGGCGCGTCGGGGCTGTTCAGCGTCATCCTCAGGCCCGCACCCGAAAAGGCCGTGCACGCGCTGCTCGATACGCTGCAATTGTTCGGGCTCGGCTATTCCTGGGGCGGCTACGAAAGCCTCGCGATCCCGTTCGACTGCGCGCCCTACCGCACCGCGACGACATGGGCGCCGGGCGGACCGGCGCTGCGCCTGCATATCGGCCTCGAGGACCTGGGCGACCTTATTTCCGACCTCGAGCGGGGCTTCGCCGCCTACGCGCGGGCGCTCTAGCGGCTTGCGCGCGCTCGTTGAGCACGAAATAGACGTTGCGCAGATAGACGAAGACGCCGAAAGATTGCCCGAGCACGAAGACCGGGTCCTTGCGGTAGAGCGCATAGACCAGAAGCAGCAGGCCGCCGCCGATCGACAATAGCCAGAATGCGAGCGGCACGACGCTGCGCCCGACGCGCTCGGAGGCGATCCACTGGACGACGAAACGCGCGGTGAACAAAAGCTGCGCGACCACGCCGAGCAGCACCCACCAGTCGAGATTCTTCACGAAGATTTCGTGCAGATAGTCGCCGACCGCATGCGCAATATCAACGAGCATCGCGCTTCACCTCCGATACGTTCGGGACGTTGCGGCGGCGGCGAATGAGCCACCACACGCCCAGCAAATCGAGAATGCCGACCCACAGGCGGTCCCAGAGGCCGTAATTCGACACCCCGTGCCGGCGCGCGCGGTCGACCACGTCGACATAGGCGACGCCGTAGCCCTCACGCCGCACCAGCGCCGGCAGGAAACGGTGCAGGCCGTCGAAATAGGGCAGCCGCAGGAAGAGATCGCGGCGGAATGCCTTCAGCCCGCAGCCGCTGTCGCGCGTGCCGTCGCGCAGGAGCGCGCCGCGCACGCCGTTGGCGATGCGCGACTGCAGCCGCTTGAAGCCGCTCGCCTTGCGTCCCACCCGCTGGCCGGCGGCAAGCCCGATGCGCGCGTCGGCGCAAAGCGCGTCGAACAGGCGCGGGATGAAGGCGGGGTCGTTCTGGCCGTCGCCGTCGAGCGTCGCCACGTTCGGCGCGCGCGCGGCAAGGACGCCCGAGGTCACCGCCGCCGACTGCCCGCAGGAGCGCTCATGGCGCAGCGCGCGCAGGAAATCGTGTGCCCGCATCAGCGCCGCAAGCTCGGCAGAGGTCGCGTCGCTCGAGCCGTCGTCGACATAGACGATCTCGAAGTCGCGTCCGGCCAGCGCGGCGGCGATCTCCGCCACCAGCGGGGCGATATTGCCGGCCTCGTTGCGCACCGGCACGACGACGGAAAAGTCGGGCATGCGTGGCTCTCAGTGCTTCTCGAAAATGTGCCGATCGAGGCTCGCCAGCCGCCGCAGCGACGGTCCCGGTTTCGGGACCACGCGTCCGCGGCCGTCGTAATGGAAGACGAGGCCGCGCGCGGCATAGGCGTTGCGCACGAGATAAGCGCCGCACACCCCGATCAGCGCGCCGACGATCACGTCGCTCGTGAAATGCGCGATCACCACGACGCGGCTCAGCGCGATGCTGAAGGCGTAAACCAGCAAGAACGGGATCGCGCGCGGCCACATCGCCCCGGCGGCGGCCAGAAGGGAGAACGCGGTCACCGCATGCCCCGACGGCATGCTTGAAAATCCGTGCCCGCCGCCGAACGGCGAGAACAGCAAGGCATCCGGCACGGCCGGCGCGAGCGGCCGCGCGCGGCCGACCAGATACTTGACGAGCGTCGCGAACAGGCCGGGCAGCGCCACCGCCATGAACAGAAACTGCACGCGCACGGAAACCGCGGCAAGGACGCGGTGCTGGATCGCAGGCAGGCGCATGGCGCCGACCGCGATGCAGATCAGCAGCAGCACGCCGAGCGGCCAGAGCACGTAGCTCGAGCGGCCGAAATCGGTCCAGCGATTGATCGCGATCACGAACCATTCCGGCAGCGCCTTCGCCCAGCCGACCGCCGGCACATCGACGAAAAGCGCGCTGGCACAGGCGAGCGCGAGCGCAAACAGCATGCAGGCCAATCCTTGCTCGCGCTCGGTGCGGCTGAGCAGCGGCGGCGCCGACGGCCGCCGCCGGCGCTTCAGCCAGGCGATGCCGGCATTGAAGGACGCCTGGAACCGCCGCGAGAAATCCGCGCCGGTCTCGGTCGCTGTCTGTTTCAGTCGATCGAGGCCGGACACGTCATTCCCCCGTCTGGAAGATCGCGATCGCGATCGCCTTGCCGCCGCTGATATTGACGCCCTCGACCCGCCCGGCGGGCCGGTAGCGCAGGCCGATCGCCTCCGCGCGCTGGGCGAAGGCGCGCTGGTGGCGCGTCTCCACGAGCGCGAAGCGGCAGCCGCCCTGAAGCAGGAAATCGGCGGCGCCGGCGCCGTCGGTCAGCAGCGTCGAGGTGCCGACCAGGAAAACGAGGCTCGGCTCGTGATAGCCGGCCGCCGCCGCCACCGGATGCTCGCAGCGCGCCGCGTGCACGGCCTGCGCCAGCGCGGCGCTCGGGAACAGGTTGGGCACGAACGGCACGAGCCGCGCATAGACCGCCGCTCCCAGCAGGACCGACGCCACGCAGGCGCGCAGCAGCGCCCGCTCCGGCCCGTCCGCATCATAGAGCCACCAGGCGCGGAAACCGAATATGATTGCGGCGCCCGCGAGCAGTCCCGCAAGCCCGCCGAGCTTGCCGCCAATGACTGCCAGCCCGACGATGCCGCCGATCCCGATCACGAGCGGAACGACGAACCACCACAGCGTGCCGCGCTGGAGCCAGACATTGCGCGACAGATCCGGCGGCAGGATGCGCCCCGCGATCAGGATCGCGATCGCCGGATAGAGTGGCAGCACATAATGCGGCAGCTTGGTCATGACGAGCTCGAAGATGATCCAGCACGGCACCAGCCAGGCGAGCAGGAAGCGCGTCGGCGCCTGATGGCGGTCGTGCCAGATTGCGGGCGCGGCAAGCCCGGAGAAGATCGAGGCCGGCCAGAACGTGGCGAAGAACAGCAGCAGGTAATAGCCGGGCGGCGCGCCGTGCGATTCCTGTCCGCTGGTGATCTTGGACAACAGATCGCCGCCGACCGATTGCGAAAGGAACGCGTCGCCCGAACGCATCACGATCGCGGCGAACCAGGGCGTGGCGAGCAGCGTGACCCAGACCAGGCCGAGCACCGGCCGCAGCGCCAGCAGCCAGCGCCACGAACGGTCCCAGACCGCAAGCGCGAGCGCGGTAACGCCGACGATCATCAGGATGAGCGGCCCCTTGACGAGGACGCCGCCCGCGATCGCCGTCCAAAGGATGGCGGGCAGGACCCAGCGTTGCTGCACGGCGCTCGTCGCGGCACCGAGATAAAGACGGGCCATCGCCCCCATCGCCGCGATCACGGTCATAAACAGAACCGCGTCGGTCTTGGCGAGACGCGCCTCGATGCCGAGCAGGATCGAAGCCGCGAGCATGGTTGCGGCCAGGAAGGCGGCGCGGCGCGAGATGAAGGCGAGCGCCGTCCAGTAGGTCAGGAGCACGCCGCCGGTCGCACCGAGCAGCGAGGGCACGCGATAGAGCGCGATCCTGTGCGCGGCATCGTCGACGCCGAGCGCGTCGGCGGTCTGCACGACCGCCGCCTGCAGCCAGTAGATGCCGACCGGCTTCTTGTAGCGCACCTCGTCCTGGTAGCGGATGTCGACATAGTCGCCGGTCTCGACCATCTGCTTGGTGGCCTGCGCGAAGCGCGCCTCGTCGCGGTCGATCGGCGGAATGCGTAGCGCGCCCGGCAGGAACGCCAGCAGGCAGAAGGCGACCAGCACGGCCGCCGCGCGCGCGTGCGAGGCCGCCGCCAGATCCGCAAACCCGGACAGGCCACGCCGCCAGAATGCGCGCGGGGAAGAGTTGTCGGCAGCAAGCATCGAGAGAGACGGTCCTGGTCCGCGGCGAAATCCGCCGGACCATAGTGAAATCGAGCCTTCCAGCAAAGACGCAGCTCTATTGCACGCGGATGACAATGCTGTCAGTCAGCCCTTTGGCGTCCATCACGGTCAGGCGCACGAAGCCCGGCCCCTCGGGATCGAAAAAGACCACCCGCCGCCCCGGTTCGGCCGCGACCGAACGGCCGTTAACCATGACGGTCAAGGGCTCGGCGCCGCCTGCGATTTTCAGCGCCAGCGGCTCGGTTTTGCCCCCACCCGCGGCCGCCTCCACGCGCGCGCCGTGCGGGGGATAGACGATGCGCGGGGCGTTCGCGCTGCCGCCGGCAAAGGCTTCGGGCTCATAGCGCTGCAGGGTCCTGGGCAGGCGCGCGGTCGAGGCGAAGATGACGCCCCGGGGCGCCGGCGGCAGCGGCTGCGGGCTCACCCCGCTGCGGGCGAAGGCGTCGAACAGGACCGGGGCCGCCGCATTGCGTCCGGTCATGCCCGGCACCGGCATGCCGTCCGGGCGTCCGACCCAGACGCCGACGGTCCGCAGGCCGTCGAACCCGACCGCCCAGGCATCGCGGAAGCCGTACGAGGTGCCGGTCTTGAACGCGACACGGTGATGCGGCGCGTTCTCGGGCGGCGGCGTGCCCTGCAGGACATTCGCCGTATACCAGGCCGCCGCCGGATCGAGCAGCCGGCGCGGCGGACGCGCGGCGGCGAGATCGGCCGCGCGCTCGACCAGCGCCACGGTCGTGCCAAGCCGGGCGATCCCGCCATAAAGCATGGTCAGGTCGGTCAGCGTGATGCCGACGCCGCCAAGCCCCATCGCCAGTCCCGGCACTTCGCCCTTGGGCAGCGCGGGCGCGCCGCCGGCCTGCGCCAGACGGGCCGTCAGCCGGCTGGCGCCGACCTTCTCGAGCAGCACCACCGCGGGCACGTTGAGCGACATCTGCAGCGCGCGGCGCACCGTCACCGTGCCCTGGAAGGTGAGATCGAAATTCTCCGGCGCATAGCGGCCGAAGCGCGCCGGCCGGTCCTCGATCAGCGTCTCTGGATGCACGAGACCGTCCTCGAAGCCGAGGCCGTAGATGAACGGCTTGAGCGCCGAGCCGGGCGAGCGCACGGCCTGCGTCATGTCCACCTGCCCGGCGCGCCGGGCGTCGAAATAGCCGGCCGAGGCGACGCGCGCGCGCACCTCTCCCGAAGCGTGGTCGACGGCGAGGATCGCAACCGAAATGTCGGGGCCGAGCGCCTGCGCACGCTCGCGCGCGAGCGTCTCGAGCGCAGCCTGCAGCGGCGCGTCGATCGTCAGGCGATGCAATACCGCATCCGGCGCCGCCGCCAGCGCCTGGTCGGCGGCCTGCGGGGCGAGCATCGGCATCGGATGGCGCGCGTCGGGCACGGCTTGCGCCTGCGCCTGCGCGATCTCGTCGGCGGGGATGATGTCGCCTGCGCGCACGAGCACGCGGTCGCGGGCGCGGCGGGCGATGGCGGGCGCGCGGTCGGGCCGCCGCATCTCCGGTGATTGCGGCAGCGCCACCAGCAGCGCGGCTTCGTGCAGCGCCAGACGGCGCGGCTCCTTGCCGAAATAGGCGAGCGAGGCCGCGCGCACGCCTTCGAGGTTGCCGCCATAGGGGGCGAGCGCAAGATAAAGCGAAAGGATATCCTCCTTGCGCAACGCGCGCTCGATCTGGATCGCGCGCACCATCTGGCGCAGCTTGGCGACGAGGCTGCGTTCGCTGCGCGGCTCAAGTAGGCGCGCAACCTGCATGGTCAAAGTGGAGGCGCCGGACACGATGCGCCCGTTGGCCGCCCACAGATAGGCCGCGCGCAGGAGCGCGCGCGGATCGACGCCGGCATGCTCGTGGAAGCGCTTGTCCTCGTAGGCGATCAAGAGCCGCACGAAACGCGGATCGACATCCTCGACGCGCACCGGCAGCCGCCAGCGCCCGTCCGCGATCGCATAGGGACGCAGCAGCCGCCCCTCGCGGTCGACGACGACCGTGCCGTAGGCGATCCCCTGCCCGAGCGGCGGCGGCCCGAGCGAGGCGACAAAGCCCGCGACGCCCGCCGCCGCGAGCAGGAGTGCGGCGGCAAGGCCGGCGGCGATCAGCCGGATACGCTTCATCGGACGGCGCGCACTTCCAGCATACCGGTGCCGGTGCGGCCGAACCGGTCGGCGCGGTACATGTCCTCCACATAGGCCTGCGGCAGGACATATTTGCCGGGCGACACCGCGCGCACGACATAGGCGACCGTGAACAGGGCCGCGTCGTCGCTCTTGCGCTCGAACGCCGCGCTGAAGCGGTCGTCGCGGAACTCCGAATGCACGGCGTCCTGCGCGTCCTCGATCCAGTCGAGCGTGCCGGTCTCCCCCGAGGAGACGAGCCGCGGGTTGTCGATCTCGAAGCCGGCCGGCAGATGGTCGGCGACAATGATGCGCCCGTATTGCGGCTGCGCCTCGGTGACTTTGAGCAACACGACCAGCCGCTGGTTCTGCCGCACCGTCGCGATATCGACCGGCTCGCCGGCGAGCGTGAAATGCTGGCGCTCGATCCGAAAACCGCGCTCGGTCGCGGGCTCCGGCACGAGCGGGGCGCCGGTCACCGACACCACCGCCTGCACGGCGGCGTCGCCGTTATTGGTCACGCGAACGGGCGCGCGCGACAGCGCCTCGGGACCGACGGTGCGATAGAGCGGGCTTGTGCGCGCCTCGCCGTCGACCGCGATCGCCATCGTGCCGCTGTCCTTGGCGATGGCGCGGGCGGCGAGCACGAGCCAGGCATTCTCCTGCGTCGAGGTATAGGGCGTGAGACTGCGCGCGGCCTCGATGCGCTGCACCGCGCCCGTGATCGTCGGACGCGGCGCATTGCCTTCGGAGGCGAGCGTGACGAGCGCGGCCGCATCGCGCAGCATCGAGCCGTAATCGACGCGGCCGACCTGCAGCACCGGCTGCGGGGCGATCGCGGCCAGCGCCGCCGCATAGACGCGCTCGGCGCGCGCGCGGTCGCCGGCCAGCGCCAACGCCGCCGCCACCTGCGCCTTGGCGATGGGCGTTGCGAGATCGTTGAGCTTGGTGTCGGCGATGTAGCGCAGGTCGCCGACCGGAGCGGCGCTGTTGCGCGCAAGCACATAGAGCGCATAGGCGAGATTGCGTCCGCCGTCCTTGCCGGGCTCGGGCGCCGTCGCCACGAAATTGCGCAGCCGGTCGAGCGCGAGCCGGAAGGCGATATCGGGCACGACAAAGCCGCGCTCGCGCGCCCGCGTCAGGAAGTCGGTGACGTAGGCGTCGAGCCAGGCATCATCGCCGCCGACCGACCACAGCCCGAACGAGCCGTCCGAGCCCTGCCGCGCCAGCACGCGGTCGATCGCCTCGCGCAGGCGCTGGTCGATCGCAGTGTCGAAGGCGAGCTGGGCGGCCGACGCCAGATCGTTGACATAGAGCAGCGGCAGCGCGCGGCTCGTGATCTGCTCGGTGCAGCCGAACGGATAGCGATCGAGCGCCTTGAGGAGCGCCGCGGCGTCGAGTGCCTGCGAGGGGCCGACCGACAGCGCCACCGAGCCGGAGCCCGGCACGAGATCGGTGAACACGTCGGCCGAAAGCACGAGCGTCTCGCCCTTGGCGAGCGGCTTCACCGTGCGCCGCGTCAGGATGTTGGTGGCGGGCCTGACGTCGAGCGCGAAGCTGCGTTCGAGCGCAAAGCCCGACGGCCCGCTCATGCGCACCTTCAGCGTGCCGGCGCCCGCGGCCTTGCCTGCGATCGCGACCGCGGTCGAACCGCGCTGGCGTGCGCGCAGCGCCAGCGTGCGCGTCGCGTCTCCCGAAAGCGACAGCGCCCCCTCCGCGCTCACCGCGATGACGTAATCGCCGGCCGCGCCCTCGACATTGTCGACCTCAAGATGCAGCGTCGCGGTATCGCCGTTGCGCAGAAAGCGCGGCAGCGTCGCCGACATCACCACGGGATCGCGCACCACGACGTCGGCCGACGCCTTGCCGACCTTGGTGCGGCTCCAGGCCGCCGCCATGACGCGCACGGTGCCGTTGAAGGCGGGAATGTCGAAACTGACTTCGGCGGTGCCGTCCGGCTTCACCGTCACGATGCGGGAATAAAGTGCGACCGGCTTCTGCGCCGGCGGACTGCCTTCGATCCCGCCCTCCCCGCCGCCGTCGCCGCCGGTGCGGATCTGGCCGCGCGTGCCGGCCATGCCGTCGATGAGTTGGCCATAGAGATCGCGAATTTCCGCCGTCAGCCGGCGCTGGCCGAGGAAATAATCGTCGGGCGCGGGCGCCTTGTATTTCGTCAGGTTGAGGATGCCGACATCGACGGCCGCGACCACGACGCGCGCCTCCTCGCCCGACGCCAGGCCGCCGATGCGCAGCGGCACGCGCAGCGCGGTCTGCGGCCGCATCGCCGCCGGAGCGTTGAGATCGAGCGCGAGCGTGCGCGCCTTGCGGTCGATGGAGAACCATTGCACGCCGATGGCGCGGCCGGGCATACGCTGCGCCTTGGCGTCGAGCGGGCGGCGCAAAGTGGCCACGATATAGGCACCGTTGCCCCAGTCCTTGCCAATCGAAAGCCGCAGCCGGTTGACGCCCGGCTGCACGCTGGCCGAGGTCGAGCCGAGCAGCCGGTCGCCGACCACGTCGAGCGTCAGCCGGCCGGCAGTGCGCGCGGTGACCGCGACATTGATCGTGTCGCCGGCGGCGTATTCAGGCTTGTCGAGCGCGATCTCGAGCGCGTCGGGGGTGTCGGCGCTCGCTTCCGCATAGAAGCCGGCATCGAACGTGATCGCGGTGAGCGGGCCACCATTCTCGCCGGTGGACACTTCCAGCCGGTAGCGGCCCCAGGTCACCGGCAGCGAGATCCGCCCCGGCTTGTCGGCGGCGACCGAGACCTGCCCGTCGGCAACGCGTTTGGTGGTCTTGATCGGCTCGTATTCCCAGTTGCCGCTCTCGCGGTACCACTGGTAGCGCGTCTCGATCTTCAGAAGCTCGTAACGCAGGCCCTCGCGCGCAATCGCGGTGCCGTCCGGCCGCACGAGAACGACGTCGAAGGTCGCGCTGTCGTTGTCGTTGAGCGAACGTCCGCTGAACAGCGGCTTGACGCCGATCATCGTGGAGGCCGGCGCGACCGGCAGCGTGAGCTTGCGCTCGACCGCGCGCCCGCCATTCTCGGCCAGGCGCACGATGATGTCGGCGTCGAGCAGGCGCGTGGTCGCCGGCAGCTTGTTGAGCGAGACCTGGAATTTGGCGCGCCCCTCTCCGTCGGTCTGCGGCAGGTCTTCGAGCGGCTCGCGCGAGGCGATGACCTCCTCGTCGGTAATGCCGAAGCCGTAGCCGGGATAGCCGGCGCGCTCCCTGGCGGGGGCAACGGCGATCTCGCCTTCGATGTCGAGGCTTGCGGCCGGGGCGCCGTAGAGGAAGCGGCCGTCGAGCGCGATCTCGGTCGGCGCGGTGCGCGAGAGGCTCTTTGCCGTTGCGGTCAGGTCGAATTCCAGGCGGTCGGGGACATAGTCTTCGACGAGGAAGGTCGCCTCGCCGATGGCCGGACGCCTGGGATCGGCGAATGCCTTCACCCGCCAGGTGCCGGTTGCGACCGACGGCGTGAGCGGCAGGCTGAGCGTATAGCCGCCGACACCCTGGTCCTGCAGCACCGCGCGGCGATATTCGACGCCGTCGGGACGCGCGACCACGAGCGTCAGCGGCGCACCGCTCGCCGCCGCGCCCTGCGGATCGCGCACGAGCGCGGTCAGATGCACGGTCTCGCCCGAGCGATAGACGCCGCGCTCGGGATAGACGAAGGCATCGAGCCCTTCCGGCACCCGCCGGCCGGCGACGCCGCGATCGCTCAGGTCGAAGGCCGGCGCCTTCAGGCTGAGGAAGGCGTAGTCGCCGCGCGCGTCGCTTGCGATCAGGAGCGCGGGCGCCGCCCCGCCCTCGCCGCGCGACAGGTTGGCCTCGAACGAGACGCGGCCCTCGCCGTCGGTGCGCTTGACCGCGAGCACCTCGTTGGCGCGCGAGAGCAGCCGCACCTCGGTCTGCCCCTTGGGCTCGGCGGCGGCGAGCGAATGCACGAAGGCATGGATGCCGTCGTTGCCGGAATAGGCCGACAGGCCGAGATCGGAGACGATGAACCATTGCGTCGCCAGCGCGCCGTAATCGTCGCTGGCGGCGGCCGCGTTCTTGGGCTGCGCGACCATGGCATAGACGCCGGGCGCGAGCGCCGGCAGCGCCTGGTCGATCGGGAAGGCCGTCGTCACGTCGGCATTGAGCGTCTGCTCGACGGCAAGCTCGCCGGCCCAGACGCGGATGCCATTGTCCTCGGCCAGCCGCTCGACGTCGTAGCGATAGAGGCTGCGCTGGAAGTCGCTGCCGAGCACGGTGCCGATCAGGTTGCGGTCGCCGACGCGATAGATCTCGATGGCGACCGCCTTGGTATTGACGCTGACGACCGGGATCCCCTGCTGGCCGGTGCGCGGCAGCACATAGGCGCGGCTGGTGAAGCGCACGAACGGCTTGCGGTCGCGCACATAGATATTGAGCTCGGCCGACTTGGCGAGCGTCTCCTTGACGCCCGAGGGCAGGCCGGCGCGCACGGTCATGTTGTAGCGCTCGCCGTGCCTGAGGCCCTCCACGCACAACTGGCGATCGTCGGCGGTGACCGCCGGCCGCTCCTGGCCGGCGACGGCGACGAACGGCGAGAAGTCGGTGCGCTTGCCGGCGAGCGGCTCGGAGAACTGGAAACAGGCGCGCGGCGAGGCGGCGTCCGAATCCACCGAGTAATCGACCAGCCGGAAGCCGTGCTCGTCGCGCAGCCGCTCGTAATGCATGCGCACCTCGGCGGTTTCGCGCAGTTCGAGCGACTGGCGCAGCGCATCGAGCGCCGGTCGCCAGATTTTGCGGTCGGCGAAGGTGCGACCGATCACAACGAGCGCGTCAGCCTCCTCGGCGGGATCGGCGGTGCGGCGATAGGCGATGTAGGCGGCGGTGCCGGCGCGCTCGAGCAGGAGCGTGCGCTCGCCCTCGCTGCCGGCGCGGATGAGCAGCACCGCGCGCGCGAGCCTCAGCCAGTGGCCGGCATCCTGCGGGGCGGCGGCGATCGCCTGCCCGAGCAGTTGCAGGCCGTTGCGGAAGTCGCTCTTCTGGAAGGCGGCCTCGGCCTCGCGGCGCAGGACGGCGGCGGGCTTCACCAGCGGACCGGCATCGTTCTTGATCTGCGCCTCCAGCCGGATCGCGGCCTCGGCAAGGTCGTCGCGCTCGAAAGTCTTGGCGGCGAAGGCGGACGAAACGAACGGCGAGACGCACGACAGGGCAACGAGCGCGGCCACGATGCCGGCACGGACGAGCGCAACCATGGAAATGAACCTCCTCCCCGGAGACGAACAGGCATGATCAGATCATTCCGCAAAGGTGTCGAGGTCGTGACGGAAACGGCAGGACATCGCGGCCGGCAACCTGGGGGCAAGCGGCAGGGCACGGACAGCTTTAGCCGGGGCCGGGCCGCGATATTTACAGCGTCGGTCTGCGATATTGGCGCGGGCGCTTCATCTGGCGCTTTAGGAGTATTTCTTTAAGTGCCTGAGAAGCATCTGGACAATGGCGGCTCCTCCGACGATATCGAAGGTCACCGCCGCCCGACGGATGCTATGGTCCGCCGCGGCTTGTGACGGCAGACCGGCCCCGTAGCTCAGTGGATTAGAGCAGCAGCCTTCTAAGCTGTTGGTCGGAGGTTCGAGTCCTCCCGGGGTCGCCAGTCCCGCCGTGTTTTTCGACCGGTCAGCGCCAGAGCGGCACGCACAGGCGGCCCGGGGCGGCAAGCGCGCGCACGGCCTGCCAGCCAGAGCCGCTCCAGCGCTCGAGTTGCAAGACGGGCGTGGGACGTCCAGCGAGAAGTCCTGAGCGGTCGGCCGCGCTCATGTCGAGCAGCAGGCTCGCGCGGTCGGTCTCCTCGCGCGTTGCGGCATAGAGCACCCAGCCGAACGGCTTGCGCAGTTCGTAGCCGACGACATTGGCGTACCAGGCGGGCTCGGCCGGATGGACGAGCGTGAGCCGCGCGCCGGCAAGATCGACCGCGCGCAGGGCAAGGCCGGTCTGGCGCGCGAACGCAACATCGGGGAACTGGCAGTCGTGGCGCCAGTGCCGCTGCGTCGCCGCCAGAAGGACGAGCGGGAGCGCGCAGGCGAGCGCGCCCATGGCGATGCGCGTCCGGGGCGCGCTGCGCGCAAGCCGTTGCGCGAGCGCGGCAAGCGGCGCGCGGCCCAAGCCCGCAAGGAGCGCGACCGTGGCAAGCATCAGGGTCGGCCCCACCTGCCCCCAATAGCGCCAGGCCGACAATGCGATCGAGGCCCCGCCCGGCGCGAACACCGCCGCATAATTCCAGGCCAGGAACAGCGTCCACAGCAGCGCCAGCAGGCCCGCGATCAGGAGAAGCCGGCGCACCGGCGCCGTGATGCGCGCACGCGCGACATAGACGAGCACGACGAGCGCGACGAGCACCGCGCCGCCCGCGATGCCCAGCACCGGGCGGGCGGCGAGCCGCTCGGTGAGAAGCACGCGCGCGACCGTGAGCGGGGCGTTGAAGTCCCATTCCGCGAGCGGCCGCGGGGCGAGCGGCGTGCCGATCGCCTGCAGCATCAGATAGCTTCGCCAGACCGCGGCCCCGACGAACGCGGGCAATGCGAGCGCGAGCAGGTCGCGCAGCCGGCCGCGCAACAGGACGAGCGCAAGCCCGACCGCTCCGACCAGCGCGACATTGCTCTCGCGCATCAGCACCAGCGCAAGCGCCGCGCCCGCCATGCGCATGGCCCACGGCGCGCTCCCCTCCTCGACGCATTTCCAGGCCGCGAACATACACAAAGCGAGTACGAAAGCGGTCGGCGTGTCGGTGTAGCTCGTGAGCGCGATGCGCGGATCAAAGAAGGGATTGAACAGCGTCGCCAGCAGCACGCCGGCCGCGACCGAAAGCACACCCGCCCCGCGCAGGGAAAGCCGTTCGGCAAGCGTGAGCGCGAACGCGCCGGCGAGAAGGACGGTGAAGATTTTCGGCGCATATTCCTCCGCGCCCGCGACGAGGCGCCCGGCGAGATAGCCGACGAGCGGGGACGCCGGCGGATAGCCGGGAACCGCGCTCTCGATATTGGGCAAAGCCGCGGTCGGAAAGGCATCGTGCGCGATGAGATAGCGCGCGTTCGGAATCCAGTGCGAGAACTCGTCGTAAGCCGTCGGCGGGATGAGGCTCGCGAATACAAGAAGCGGCGCGAGCAACAGCCACGCCAAGGCGAGAGCGCGCAGCGCCCGTCCGGCAGCGGCTGCGTGACGCGCAAACAGCACGAGCCCGGCGAGGCCCGCGACCGCCATCGGAACCGTCAGCGACAGCCCGGCAAGGGCGCAGACCGCGCCGACAAGCGAGACGAGCGCCCAGCCGGCAACGAGCGCATAGGCCGCCGCCAGCGGGTCCTCCTTCGTCCGTCCACCGGCCGCGCGGGCCATGGCGAGCCCGAAGCCGACCATCGCAACCGCAATCAGGAAAGTGGCAGCGACGGTCATGACGTTACGGGAACGGCACAGGAGTGACGGCGGGACGCCGGCAAGCGACGGCGCGTCCGCCTGCAACGCCGCGGGCGATGCGCGCGAATGCAGCGGCCAGACGGCGGAGCGATGTTACAGTGTCGCCGCCAATGCACAATGGCTTTCGATTCGGGCTATCGATTCGCGCAGCCATCATTGGCCGGCTTGCAGGCCGCCCTCTCACCGGAATTTCACGCCGGCCGTGCGAAGCCATGCCGGGACACGCCAAGTCGAGACGAACCATGCCGCCACGCCGACGCAAGGACACCCCGCCGCAGAGCACCGACCCGGCGAACCGCATCGACGCGCTGGTGCCGGCCGAGATCGCGATCAAGGCCGAGCATGTCGGCGCGCAGAAGACCCGACTCGACGTCTGGAGCCTCCTGGTGCTGTCGGTCCTGGCGGGCGCCTTCATCGCGCTCGGCGGCATGTTCGCAACCACCGTGCTCGCGGGTGCCGACGGCGTCCTGCCCTTCGGCGTCTCGCGGCTACTCGCGGGCTTCGTATTCTGCCTCGGCCTGATCCTCGTCGTGCTCGGCGGAGCCGAATTGTTCACCGGCAACACGCTGATGGTGATGGCGCTGGCGTCGGGCAAGGTGCGCCTGCGCGAGATGCTGCGCGCCTGGACCATCGTCTATATCGGCAACTTCGCGGGCGCGCTCGGCATTGCCGCGCTCGTTTTCCTGTCCGGCCAGTACCGCTTCGGAGACGGCAGCGTGGCGGCGGTCGCCATGCAGATCGGCATCGCCAAGGTCACGCTGCCGTTCGCGCAGGCCCTGTTCCTCGGCATCCTGTGCAACGTGCTGGTCTGTCTTGCGGTCTGGCTGTCGCTCGGCGCGCGCACCTCCGCCGACAAGGTGCTGGCGATGCTGTTTCCGGTGTCGGCGTTCGTCGTCGCCGGCTTCGAGCATTCGGTCGCCAACATGTACTTCATCCCGCTCGCGCTCTTCATCAAGGATGCCGGGCCGCAGGCGCTCATGGCGCAGCTTGCGTTGCCGCCCTCCGCGCTCGCCGAACTCACCTGGCCCGCTTTCCTGTTCAGCCTCGTTCCGGTCACGATCGGCAATATCATCGGCGGCTCGGTGCTGGTGGGCGCGGTCTACTGGTTCGTCTATCTGCGACACAGAGACGCCGGCTGAGGGCACGGGCCACGCGCATTTGACCTGCCCGGGTTTGATCTGGCTCACATCGTCCGTGTGCGAGGATGCGATGAGATGACGCGAGCATTCGCAACACGCCTGAACATGACGGCCTGATCCGATGTCGAGCTACCGCCTGGACAAGCTGTTCGCCCCGCGCTCGGTCGCCGTCGTCGGCGCGAGTCCGCGCCCGGATTCGCTCGGCCTGAGCATCCTGCGCAACCTGGTCGCGGGCGGCTTCGCCGGACGCATCGACGTCGTCAATCCGCGCCATCCGCAGATCGACGGCATCGCAACCGTCGCCCGCATCGCCGATCTCGCCGCGCCGCCGGACCTCGTCGTCCTCACCACGCCGCCGCCGACCATCCCCGCGCTCGTCGCCGAAGCCGGCGCCTCCGGAGTTGCCGGCGCCGTCATCATCACCGCGGGGCTCGGGCGCGGACCGGGCTCGCTTGCGCAGGCCGCCGAGCAGGCCGCGCGCGCGCACGGCCTGCGGCTGGTCGGGCCGAACTGCCTCGGCCTCATCGTCCCGCGCTGCAAGCTCAACGCCAGCTTCGCCACGCGGATGCCGCGCACCGGCGACCTCGCCCTCGTCTCGCAATCGGGCGCGATCGTCGCCGGCGTCGTCGAATGGGCCGCCAACCGCGCGCTCGGCTTCTCCGCCGTCGTCTCGCTCGGCGACAAGGTCGATGTCGACTTCGCCGACCTGCTCGACTTCTTCGCCGCCGACCGCGGCACGCGCGCGATCCTGCTCTATATCGAGGCGATCAGGAACGCGCGCAAATTCATGTCGGCGGCGCGCGCAGCCGCCCGCGCCAAGCCGGTGGTCGTGATCAAGGCCGGCCGCCACGCGCTCGGCGCGCAGGCCGCGCAGACCCATACCGGCGCGCTCGCGGGCGCCGACGCCGTCTACGATGCGGCGTTCCGGCGCGCCGGTTTCGTGCGCGTCTTCGATCTCGACGAACTGTTCGACGCGGCCGAAACGCTCGGCCTGCTGCGCCCCCCGATGGCGGGCGAGCGGCTCGCCATCCTCACCAATGGCGGCGGCGTCGGCGTGCTGGCGGTGGACCGGCTGGTCGATTTCGGCGGCACGCTCGCGGACGTCTCGCCGCAGACCATGGACCGGCTCAATGCCGCGCTGCCGCCGACCTGGTCGCACGCCAATCCGGTCGACATCATCGGCGATGCCGGCGCCGACCGCTATGGCGCGGCGCTCGAGGCGCTGCTCGCCGATCCGGCCAACGACGCGGTGCTCGTGCTCAACGTGCCGACCATGCTGGCCTCCCCGCCGGCGATCGCGCAGCGCGTGGCGCAGGTCGTGGCCGCCGAGCGCGCGCAGCACGTGCCGCCGAAGCCGGTGCTCGCGGCCTGGATCGGCGGCGATCCGGCCGCGGCGGCGACCTTCATCGACGCGCGCATTCCGAACTACGATACCGAGAGCGACGCCATCCGCGGCTTCATGCACCTGACGCGCTATTCGCAGGCCCAGCGCGACCTGATGCGCACGCCGCCCGCCCTGCCCGACGACCACTGCGTGGATTCCGCGCCGGCCCGCGACATCGTCGCGCGCGCTCTGGCCGAGGACCGCACCTGGCTCGACCCAGTCGAGGTCTCCGACCTGTGCCGCGCCTATGCCATTCCGGTGGCGTCGGCGACGCCGGCCACCGACAGCGCGGCCGCAGTCGCGGCGGCAGTCCCCCTGCTCGCCGCCGGCCAGAGCGTCGCGGTGAAAATCCATTCGCGCGACATCGTCCACAAGTCCGATGTCGACGGCGTGCGCCTCAACCTGCGCAGCGCCGAGGAAGTGCGCGCGGCGGCCGACGACATTCTCGCGCGCGCCCGCGCGCTGCGCCCGCAGGCGCGGATCGCCGGCGTGACCGTGCATCCGATGATCGTGCGGCCGCGGGCGCGCGAGCTGATCGCCGGCATCGCCACCGATCCGACCTTCGGGCCGGTCGTGCTGTTCGGCCATGGCGGCACCGCCGTCGAGGTCGTCGACGACAAGGCGCTGGCGCTCGCCCCGCTCGATCTGACAAGCGCGCAGGACCTGATCGCGCGCACGCGTATCGCCCGCCTACTCAAGGCCTATCGCAACGTGCCGGCCGTCGACGAGACTGCGGTCGCCGCCACGCTCGTCAAGCTCGGCCAGCTCGCGGCCGATTTTCCGGAAATCCGCGAGATCGACATAAACCCGCTGCTTGCCGACGAGAACGGCGTCATGGCGATCGACATGCGCGTCGCGGTCGCGCCCGCCGACCCGGCACGCAAGGGCCGCGGCCACCCGCATCTGGCGATCCGCCCGTACCCGAAAGAATGGGAGCGCCATATCGCCTTCGACGGCGCGCGCGCTTTCGTGCGGCCGGTCCGTCCCGAGGACGAGCCGCTGTTTCCCGCTTTCTTCACGCGCGTCAGCGCAAGCGACATGCGCATGCGCTTCTTCGCTCCGGTGAAGGATTTCAGCCATTCCTTCATCGCCCACCTGACCCAGATCGATTACGCGCGCGCGATGGCGTTCGTGGCCATCGACGAAAGCACGGGCGAGCTTCTCGCCGTGGTGCGCGCGCATTCGGACGCCGACTATCGCAGCGCCGAATACGCCATCCTGGTGCGCTCCGACCTGCAGGGCCGCGGGCTCGGCTGGGCGCTGATGCAGGTGCTGATCGATTATGCGCGCAGCGAGCGGCTGGAGCAGATCGAAGGCCAGGTGCTGGCCGGGAACCGCACGATGCTCGAAATGTGCCGGGAGATCGGGTTTACGCTCGCTCCCGACCCCGAGGATGAGGGCTTGTACCGGGTGCGCCTGAAACTCTAAAGCGAGATGAGTTTTCCTTGAATCGTCATCCCGCTTTAGCGCTTTGTTTGAGCATGATCTTTTCCGAAAACCGCTTCGCACTTTTCGGGATCATGCTTTAGAGCCTTCCCTGCTTTGATGGAATCAAAGCAGGGGCTCTAGCTTTTTGTTTTGACACGTTTTCTTCACGCGAACCGGTACCCGCTTCGCTCGAAAACGCTCTAGCGGAGCGGCCGGCGGCGTTAATCTACGATTTACCCGTTGCCGGCCAGGCCGCCGGGCGGACCATTTTCCCGCTGAAATGTCGCACCGCCGGCGCGCGCGACCGGGTTTGCCGGGGCCGAAACGCAACCTTAAGCCTTGTCCGGGACATTGAGGGGTCGACGAGCCGCGGACCCGGATCTTCCTTTTTGCGCATGACGAGACCGCAGAACATCCCCCCTTCCGAAGCCGGTGCCGCCCCCGAGGTGGTGGCGGTGCCGCGGCCGGCCGGCGATCACACGCCGTGCTGCTTCATCGTCGACGAGGATTCCAGCATCCGCCATTTCCTGTCGCTGATCATGCAGGGCTCGGGCATCGACAGCGAGGAATTCGCCGACGGCGCGTCGCTGCGCGAGGCGATGGGCCGGCGCAAGGCCGATCTCGTCTTCATCAACGTGCCGTTCGACATTTCGGACGCGGTGGAAAGCGTGCGCGCGCTCGGGCGGGCGAATTTCACCGGCGCCGTGCAACTGATGAGCGGTCGCGGCGCCGCGGTGATCGACAACGTCAAGACTTCCGGCGGCTCGCCGCGGCTGCGCATGCTCAACCCGCTCAAGAAACCGTTCGAGACCGCGACCATCCAGAAGATCGTACAGGAACTCGGTCTCGGCATGCCGGCGCCGGTCGCCGCGCGCATCTTCCTCGACGACGCGCTGGCCAACAACTGGGTGGAGTTCTGGTATCAGCCGCGCATCGATCTCAAGCGCAAATGGCTGATCGGCATCGAGGCGTTCGCGCGCGTGCGCCATCCCCAGTACGGCATCCTGCTGCCCAACGCCTTCATGCCGGGCGCCCCCGATTCCAGCATTCTGTCGCTCGCCGAACGCGCGGTGCTCGACGCGGTGCGCATGAGCGCGGTGCTCGTCAAGCTCGGCGTGAAAGTTCGCGTTTCCGTCAACATGGCGCTGGAGACGCTCGCGCAATTGCCGCTGCAGGACCTGCTCGCCGGCAGGCGGCCCGACCCCGCCGCCTGGCCGGGCCTGACGGTCGACCTGAAGGAAAAGTCCGTGCTGCGCGACGTGCCGGCGGCGGCCGCGCTCGCCAAGCAGTACGAGGCGTTCAATGTGCGGCTGGCGATCGACGATTGCGGCAACGGCTACAACGTGCTGTCGCGGGCGGAGAGCCTGCCCTTCTTCGAACTGAAGATCGATCCCTCGATCGTGAAGGACTGCGCAAACAAGGGCGACAGGCGCACGATCTGCAGGAACGTCATCGATCTGGCGCACCAGAACGGCGCGATGGCCGCGGGCGTCGGATTCGAGAAGGCGAGCGAAGTCTCCACGCTCGTCGGACTGAAATGCGACTTCGGCCAGGGCTATCTGCTCGGCCAGCCGATGCCGGAAGTGCGCCTCGTCTCGCTGCTGCGCCAGCGCGCCGCCGAGCGGCGGCAGGCCCATCCCGCGCCGGCCCAGCCCGCGGCCCTGTCGGCCTGACCGCACGGGTCAGCAACGCCTCAGTGCGTCCACTGACCCCGGCGCTGGAACGCGAAATTGTCGGAATAGGCCATCGGACGGCGCGCCGGATCCTTCGGCTCGGCGACCTGGTAGGCGATGCCGTGGCGCTCGCAATAGGCGACCGCCTCCTCGCGCGTGGTAAAGCGCAGCCGCACCTGGCTCGTCATGTCGGTGGACGACGTCCAGCCCATCAGCGGTTCGACCGAGCGCGCGGCCGCCGGCTCGTAATCGAGCACCCATTCCTTGGTGCGGGCGGCACCGGATTGCATTGCGGTTCTTGCGGGTTTGTAGATGCGGGCCACCATGACCTGTCGTCCGTCTCTGCCGTCCGCCGCCTTGTCCGGATGGTCGGGGCAGCAGGATTTGAACCTGCGACCCTCTGCTCCCAAAGCAGATGCGCTACCAGGCTGCGCTATGCCCCGTGTCCGGGGCGGCGGCTTTTGTCGCCCGCCGGGCCAATCCCGGCGGCCGGGCTGACATACCCCGTTCGCGCCCGCCACTCCACCGGAATGTGCAAACATGCCATGCTGACGGGCCAGGGCGGCAGAGCCGTGCCGCCTCCAACAGCGAGGTGCAATATGTCGGGAATGCTTGTGAATCTCATCATTCAGGCGATTGCCGGGGCGATCGGCGGCAATGCGGCGGGCGCGGCGGTGAAGTCGATCACCCTCGGCGCGCTGGCCAACACCATCATCGGCGCGATCGGCGGCGGCGTCGGTGGACAGATTCTGGCCGCGCTGGTTCCCACCCTGCTCGGGAACGCGGCCAACTTCGATATCGGGGCGATCGTGAGCCAGGCGGTCGGCGGCGGTGCTGCCGGCGCCATCGCGCTTGCGGTGATCGGCGCAATCAAGAACGCGATGGCAAAGTAGCTTTCCAGGGAACAGCAGACGCGACCCCGCCCGTGACGGGGGGGGGGTTCATGCGCGAGATTTCGACGATGCGGCCGGCGAGGCCGGCAACCGGAATCAGCGCTGGCCGAAGATGCGGTTCGCGACCCGGTCGCCCGGCCGGATGCCGAGCCTGCGCGCGGTTCCCGCGATCACTTCCAGAACGCCACGCACCGGCCCGCCCGAGGCGATGACCGCAGTGGACAGCGGCTCGGTATTCTCCGCGATCCGGCGGATGCGGCCGTCTCTGGTGATGAAGATCATGTCGAGCGGGATGTAGGTGTTCTGCATCCACATCGCGACCTCCTGCTCGCGCTCGAAGTCGAACAGCATGCCGCGGCCTTCCGGCAATTCGCGGCGGAACATCAGGCCCTTGGCGCGGTCGGCGTCATTGGCGACGAACTCGACCGAAAAGACATGCACACCGGTGCGACTGACGATTTCCACGGTCTGCAGCGGGGCCTGCTGGTCGGAGGCCGCGGCACTGCCGCAGCCCATGGCGAGCACGAGCAAGGCCGCGAGCGTTCCACGCCGGAGAAAAGGGGGCCAGAGCATGAGAAAGGACATTGATTGCGCCGTGCTGGATGCGTGCCGCGCGCACCCATGCGAAGCCGATAACCTGTGAAACGGGCGGCATTGAAGGCGACATGTGAAGCAGGTCGGCTGCCGACGGTCAATCGGCGGGCGCCCGACCGGTACCGGTCAAGGCGGCCGGCCGATGGCGTTGGTCCAGGGCGTTGATCAATGACGACCGGTCAATGGAAGTCGAACGGCAGGTATCGGACGGCAGGTATCGGACGGCGGCTGCCGCCAAAGCGGCCGATGCGCGGACGCGATCAGTGTGATGCGGGGCCGTGTCCGCCGCCGTCGGGCTGCACCTCGGCCGCCATCAGGCCCTTGGGCCCCGGTCCGAAGCGGACCAGCACGGTCTGGCCCGGCCGCAGCTCGGTCATGCCGTAGCGGCGCAGCGTTTCCATGTGGACGAAAATGTCGGGCGTGCCGTCGCCGCGCGTCAGGAAGCCGAAGCCGCGCAAGCGGTTGAACCATTTCACGATCGCGCGCTCGAGCCCGCTCGTGGGGGTGACGGTGACATGGGTGCGCGGCGGCGGCATCTGCGCCGGATGGATCGCCGTCGACTCGTCCATCGACAGGACGCGGAACGCCTGCAGCCCCTTCGGCCGCTGCAGCACCTCGCAGATCACCCGCGCGCCCTCATAGGCAGTCTGGAAACCGTCGCGGCGCAGGCAGGTCACGTGCAGAAGAACGTCCGGCATCCCGTTATCGGGGATGACGAAGCCGAATCCCTTCGACACGTCGAACCATTTGATCACACCGGAGATTTCGACAAGGTTCGCGGCCGCATCAGGCGCGGCGCCGGCGTTGCGATCCAGCTCCAGATCAAAATCTGCCCCGGGTCCTTTCGGACCGATCCCGTCGGACGCCATGACGTCGCGAGCCGCCGCTTTGTCGCCTCTTGTCGGGCGTTTGAACGAATCTATCGCAATAAAGCTTAACACTCGCCCGCTGACGGAAAAGTAGAAAATGTGCTTGCGCACGCGATGTGAATGAGCCTGTGCAAAAGTTCAGGCGTTGCGAATCAGTCGGCGATGAACGGGGCAAGCGCGTCCCCGATGTCCTGGCGGATCACCAGGTCGGCGATTTCGTCGAAATCGGTCGCTTCGCGATTGACGATGACGAGTCTGGCGCCCCGCTTCTTCGCGCGCAGCGGAAATCCCGCCGCCGGCCACACCACGAGCGAGGAGCCGATGGCGACGAACAGGTCGCAGCGGTCGACAAGCTCTTCGGCGCGCGCCATGGCCGCGACCGGCATCGCCTGTCCGAACGACACGGTCGCCGATTTGATGTAGCCGCCGCATGCGCATTCGGGCGCCTGTTCGCCCGATTCCTCGAAGCGAGCCTTCACCCAGTCGAGCTCGTAGCGCCGCTCGCACGCGAGGCAGGTGGCGTAGGTGGTGTTGCCGTGCAGTTCCACCACGTCGGCGGCGGCGATACCGGACATCTGATGCAGATTGTCGATGTTCTGGGTGACCACCGCCGGCACCTTGCCGGCGCGATAGAGGCTCGCCAGCGCCCGGTGTCCCCGCCCCGGCCGCGCGTCGCCGAAATGCGCCTGCATGGCGAAGCGCCGCCGCCAGGATTCGGCCCGCGTCCGCGCGCTCGCCATGAAGGCGTCAAACGGGATCGGCTGGGTTTTCGTCCACAGCCCGCCGGGCGAGCGGAAATCCGGGATGCCGCACTCGGTCGAAATGCCGGCGCCGGTGAACGGCAGGATGGACGCGGCTTCGGCGACCAGATCCCGCAGCCGCGCCACGGAGGCCGAAAGATCGGAAGGGGTCGTGGTGCGAGATATCATCGGACGCGATATTAATGTGCCCTCGGCGAAGGTGAAGGGCATCCGGCGGCAGAACCGGTACGCCGCGGGGCGTACGCCGACCCGGGGCATCGCGGCGCTTGTGCCGGCGGCCGGAGCGTCCCTATATCCCTCAGACGATTGCCCGACCGAAGGAGTTCCGTCCCGTGCGCTATCTCCACACGATGCTGCGCGTGAGCGACCTCGACGCCGCGCTCGATTTCTTCTGCAACAAGCTCGGGCTGCAGGAGGTCCGCCGCTACGACGACGAGAAGAGCCGCTACACCAATGTCTTCCTCGACGCGCCCGGCGACGACGCGCTGGTGGCGCACAGCGGCAAGACCAGCCGCTTTCCCGCGCCGCTCCTGGAACTCACCTACAACTGGGACCGGGAGGATTACGGCGAGGCGCGCTATTTCGGCCACCTCGCCTACGAGGTGGACGACATCTACGCCACCTGCGAGCGGCTGATGAAGGCGGGCGTCACCATCAACCGGCCGCCGCGCGACGGCCGCATGGCGTTCGTGCGCTCGCCCGACCGCCAGTCGATCGAGCTATTGCAAAAGGGCGAGGCGCTGCCCCCGCGCGAACCCTGGAGCTCGATGCCCAATACCGGCCGTTGGTGAGGCCGGCGGAAAAGCCGGGGCGCGGCTTGCCTGGGGGGCCGCGCGTGACTATACCTCGCCTCCACGCGTCCCCATCGTCTAGCGGTCAGGACATCACCCTTTCACGGTGAAGACCGGGGTTCGATTCCCCGTGGGGACGCCAATTGCCGCAGCGCACCGCTTCCCCGATCCTGATCCGGATCAGTGTCCGGACAGCCCATTGGGATGTGATGGCCTCGAATCTTTTTTCGAGGAGCCGCGCATGCCCACCGAAACCGCCATCATCGTGTCCGCCGTCGTGATCGCCTTCGTGGTGTTCGGCGTCGTCCTGGCCTGGGCCGATGTCCGCTCGCGCGGCATCCACAAGGCCTGAACCGACACGGCCGGACGGCCCCGCATCCCGTCACGGCGTCGGCCCGAGCGCATGAGCCTTGCGGCCGCCGCGCTCGATCGCGGCCGGCGCCTCGTCGCGCGCGATCAGGTGGGCTGCGAGGTCGAGACAGCGCACCGCAAGCTTACCCGCGCCGTCGGCAAGCTCGGTCGAGGTGCGCACCACCTCGACATTGCGCTCCATGTCCTCGCGCGACCAGCCGCGCGAATGGGCGATGTAGGGGAATTGCGGAAAGATGAAGCCGAGCTCGGCAAAGAAGCCGAGCATCTGGCCGGCGACGCCCTGGATATTGTCCTGACCGCCGACGATGATGAAGCCGGCGACCTTGTTGCGGATCAGCACCCGGTTGTGGGTGGTGATGGCGTTCTGCACGCAATTGAGCCGCTCCGCCATCCTGAAATAGAGCGAGGAGGCCGCGCCCCAGCGGATCGGCGTGGCGACGATGATGGCGTCCGCCCAGTGCACGAAGGCGTCGTAGACGCGCTCCATCTGGTCGGCCGGGTCCATCAGCGTGATCGAGCACGGCCAGGTGCAGGCGCGCGCGGCCTTCGAATAATAGCCCTCGCAGGCGCGGAATTTCAGCTCGTTGAGCCGCAGGAGTTTCGTCTCCGCGCCGGCCGCCTGTGCCGCCGCGAGCGCATGGCCGAGCAGATGGTCGGAGCCGGAGAAGCGCGGATGCTTGTCGTCCATGGCCGTGGTCGACAGGCCGGCAAGGCGCAGCGGACCGGGTTCGCGCTTCGGCGTGCGCGCGAGCGGATGCGGATCGTGCGGCTTGCGATTGCGCCTCGTCGCACGCGCGAGATCGATCAGCAGCCGGCCGCCCTCCACTTTCACCGGATAGGACGGCACGCGGTCCTCCTCGAAGCCCGGCTCGCCCTCCCCGGTGCTGCGGTGGAATTTCCAGGCGTGCCACGGACAGGTGATGTAGTCGCCGTCGAGATGGCCGCAGCCGAGCGGCCCGCCGACATGGTTGCAGGCATTGGCGATCACGCCGAACGTCTCGTCCCGATAGGACACCGCGAAGTCGCGCCCGCCCACGCTCACCTGCTGCAGCGGCGTCTTCGCCAGGTCTTCCGCCGCGCCCAGATCGAGCCACTCCCCGCCGTCCGCCATGCTGCACGCTCCGGTTTGCCGTCGTCAGGATGAGATCGAGATCGCCGCCGGCGTCCCCGGCGCGAGCGCGCGCGGATCGACCTCGACGATGCCGCGCGCAATCCGCACGCGATAGGTCGCGAGCCTTTCGGTGAACGGCGGCGGCGCGCAGCCGTCATCGAGGCGGTATTGATAGCCGTGCCAGGGACAGGTGATGCAGCCGTCGATGATGCGGCCTTCACCGAGCGGTCCGTTCTGGTGCGCACAGAGATTGGTGACGGCGCCGACGCGGTCGCCGTCGCGGAAGACGGCGATGCGCTCGCCGCCCGGCGCATTGACGATGCGCGCGCATTTGTCGGGGATCGAATCCGGCGGGCCGACCGCGATCCAGCCGTCGGCGCCCGCCCTCCGCCTGTGGCAGCCGCGCTCGCGCCAGCCGGCAACCAGATGCAGCCCGGCGACGAGACAAAGACTGGCCGCGAGCAGGACCGGAATCGCGGGATGGCGGTTGCTCTGCATGGCGCCGAGCGCGACATGCATCACCGCGAGACCGTAGGCGCCGTAGACCAGCATGTGCAGCGCCTTCCAGACCGGCGGCGAAAGAAACTGCAGCCAGTAATCGTGGCTGGTCGAGGCGAGCAGCAGGAGAATGAGAAGCGCGCCGAGGCCGAGCGCCTTGAACGGAAAGCCGATGAAGCGGCCATAGTCCGTCCAGGTCGTCAGCTCGGTGACGATATTGGGCAGCGTGTTCTGCACCGCATACCATTCGACCATAAAGGACGCATGCAGCGCCGCGATGACGAATGTCAGGACGCCGAAATGCCGCCGGTTGTAGAGCAGCGGCAGGAAGCGCGGGCTCAGCCGCGCCAGCGGCCCGATCGAGAGGATCGCGGTCAGCATCAGGAACGCGCACAGGCCGAAGGCGCGGATGCGAAGATCGATCCAGGCCGGACCGTCTTTGGGCGGATGCAGGTGCGCCTCAATGGCGATGAACGAGACGATGAAGGCCGCAACGACGGCGAGCAGGACGGCGTCGTAGATCAGCTTGTCGCGGTTCCATTGAACGGCGCGGAAGCCGACGCTCATGAGCGCGCCTCGGCCGGCGCGGGCGGCAAGGATGCAGATACCAAGGGCGCGGCCGGTGCCGGACGCAGCGCGAGCGCCATCGCAAGGCCGAGCGCAACCGCGATGCCGAGCACGGTCCAGACCAGACGATGCATGCGGCGATGTGTCCGGGTCATGACGAGCGCCGTTGCGGTTCCTGCCAATGGCGAAACCAGCGCAGCGCGATCCAGGGCCACAGAAGGAAAGCGCCGGGCAGCAGCAGGATGCGCGCGCCAAGCGAGACCGGTGCGGGTTGCGGCAACAGGCGCGATGCGCCGACGCTCACGAAAGCAAGCGCCACGAACAATCCCTCAAATCCATAGAGAGCCAGCACGCCAAGCATCGGACCTCTCCGGGACGGCAAGGATCGGACAAGGTTCCCGGCAAGGCAAGATGGCGGCAGCGCGCAGGGGACGCCCTGCCGGACGCGCATGCAAAAAGCCCCGGCCAGAGCCGGGGCTTTGAGACGTGCGATCCGGTTGCGCTTATTGCTGCGGGGGCTGAGCAGGCGGTGCCGGCGGTGCCGGTGGCGTCCGGTCCATCGCTCCGCTGCCCTGGCCAGTGGTCTCCGGCGGCGCAGGCGGATTTGCGGATTCGGTCGCGGCCGGCGGCGCCGGCGGCAGGTTCGACGCGGTTTCGGTGTCCCGGTTCGCGATCGACAGCGCGATCAGGACAAGGACAACGGCGGCGACACCGCCGAAAATCCAGCCCCAGGTCGTATTCGCGCCGCGGTCGGAGAAATCGGAGTCGTAGCGCGTCGGCAGTTCGCCGGGCTCGCGGAAATCACGATTTGGATCGAGATTGGACATCGTCGCCTCCTTGCGGTCGTTCCCGAGTAACTCCGGAAACAAACGGCTGGAGACCCCCTTCGTTCCCGCAAAATTTGCCGGAACCGCGTCAGCGCGCCGGGAACCCGGTCACCCGCTGCGCGGAGAATGCAACCCGCGGGATCAGGAGCCGCTGGCCCGGCTGCGGCGGACGGTCAACATTGAGCCCGTTGATCTGCGCCACCGCCCAGGCCGGCACGCCGTGCGCGGCGGCGATCTGCTCGGTCGTGTCGTCCGGTCCGGCGGTGACCGCGTAGGCGCTGTCCCAGAGCACGATCGCGACGTCGGACGGCACGACATA
>JABARS010000035.1 GCA_019187085.1 Pseudorhodoplanes sp.
CAAGGCAGCAAAAGCCGCCGTTTCATCGTGAAAATACGCTTCCGTTAAGACGCTGGCCATGGCCGGTTCCCCTTATGGAATTCAATCTAGGGATAGCGGCTGGGTTTGTCAAGTATAACATCCTGAAACGATTGAGGTTATTGGACAGGGTAAACCCTGTACCGCATCGCAGGACCCCGGACGCACCACCGGCGGCGCTTCGCCGCGTGGATGCGGAAAAGGCGTTACGCGAAGAATATGCCGAATACCGCGCCGTCAGGCGGCGTCGGCGACGACGCGATTGCGCCCGTCGCGCTTGGCCCGGTAAAGCGCCTGGTCGGCGCGCTTGAGGATGTTGGCCGCAGTATCGTCGGCGCCCTCAAGACCGGCCAGCCCGATCGAAATCGTGACGTCGATCTGACGCTGGCCGCGGTCGATCGGGAACGGCTCGGTGGCGATGCGCCGGCGCAGCCGCTCGGCGACCGTCCCCGCCACCGCCATGTCGGTTTCCGGCATGACGATGACAAACTCCTCCCCACCGTAACGGCAGGCCAGATCGATGCCGCGGATCGACTTGCGCACACGGATCGCGAACTCGCGCAGCACGTCGTCGCCCGCATCGTGCCCGTGGGTGTCGTTGATCGCCTTGAAGAAGTCGATGTCGAGCACCAGCACCGACAGCGGCTTGCCGCGCGCGGCGGCCTGATCGACAAGCGCGGCCAGATGCGTTTCCATGTAGCGGCGATTGTGCAGTCCGGTCAGCGCATCGGTGATCGCCGCCTCGATCGACAATTGCACGTTGTCGCGCAGGCGCTCGGTATAGCGCTTCTTGCGGATCTGCGTGCGCACGCGCGCCTGCAACTCGTTCTTGTCGACCGGCCGCACCAGGTAGTCGTTGATGCCGATTTCGAGGCCACGGGTCAGGCGCGCCTGGTCGTCGCCGTCGGCGATCGCCAGGATCGGCAGATTGCGCGTACGGTCGAGCGAGCGAAGCTGGCTGCACAATCGCAGACCGTCGAAGTTCTGCAGGCCGAGCGAGACGATAAGGAGTTCGTAATTGCCTTCGGCCGCGCGAAACAGCGCGCCGTTCGGGTCGGATTCGATATCGACCGTGTTGTCGCTCGCGATCATGGCGGCGAGGCGCTCGTAGGACGCGCGGCGGTCGTCGACCAGCAGGATGCGCCCGCCCCGGCCGATCTCCGCAATCGCTTCGAGTTCGGGGTTCTGGATGCCGATCTCGCGCGAGGTCACCGCCCGCATGCGCAGTTCGTCGGTCATCATCTTCAGCCGCGTCAGCGAGCGCACGCGCGCGATCAGCGCCACGTCGGATACCGGCTTGGTCAGGAAATCGTCGGCGCCGGCATCGAGGCCGGTGACGCGGTCGGAGGACTGGTCGAGGGCGGTCACCATCACCACCGGAATGTGGTGGGTAAGCGGATTGGTTTTCAGGCGGCGACAGACCTCAAACCCATCCATGTCGGGCATCATGACATCGAGCAGGACGATGTCGCATTCGGCACGCTCGCAGATCGCGAGCGCCTCGGCACCGCTGTAAGCGGTCGTCACATCGAAATACTCGGCCGACAGCCGGGCCTCGAGCAGCTTGACGTTGGCCGGGACATCATCGACAACAAGGACGCGAGCGGTCATCTGCGGCCCGTTCAGGCATTGCCGAGAAAATGGCGGATCGTTTCGATGAACTTTCCGACCGAAATCGGCTTGGACAGATAGGCCTCGCATCCGCCCTCGCGAATGCGCTCCTCGTCGCCCTTCATCGCAAATGCGGTCACGGCCACGACCGGGATCGACTTCAGTTCGGAGTCGTCCTTGAGCCACTTCGTGACTTCGAGGCCGGAGACTTCCGGCAACTGGATATCCATCAGGATGAGGTCGGGACGATGCTGGCGCGCAAGGTCCATGGCGTCGATACCGTTGCGCGTACCGACGGTCTGGTAACCGTGGGCCTCAAGAAGATCGTGGAAGAGCTTCATGTTTAGCTCATTGTCCTCCACGATCAGGACTTTTTTGGCCATCCCCGCCCCTCCAGCGCCACCCTGCCCCGCGCCGTTCCTGTTTACGGCGTCGCTGTTCGCATCGCCACGCGGCGCGCGCTCGGGCACAATGACCGCTACAAGGTAGTTCTGATTTGTTACGGAAAGGCAAACGGAAAGCGATGGTTAAGGCCATGGCGAAGGCGCAGCACGAGGAGGCGGAATCGCTTGCGATTCAAGCTCTTAGCTTTATCGCCGGAGACCCGGAACGGCTCGGGCGCTTCCTGGCGGTAACCGGAATCGGGCCCGAACGGATCAGGGCCGCCGCGCGCGAGCCGAATTTCCTCGCCGGCGTGCTCGACCATATCGCCGGCGACGAGCGTTTGCTGGTCGCGTTCGCGGCCGAAGCGGCAACCGATCCGCATACCATCGCGCGCGCGGTGGCGGTCCTCAACGGGCGGAGCTGGGAACGCGATACGCCGTGATCGTCAGCCTGTGCAGGGATTGCCTTGCCGACACGCCACCGGAGGCGGCGCGCTGCCGCACCTGCGGCTCGCCGCGGCTCGTCCGTCACACCGGCCTGGACACGCTTGCCATCGCCCATGTCGATTGTGACGCCTTCTACGCCACCGTGGAGAAACGCGACAACCCGGAGCTCGCCGACCGGCCGCTGATCGTGGGCGGCGGCACGCGCGGCGTCGTCACCACCGCCTGCTATATCGCGCGCACCTTCGGCGTGCGTTCGGCCATGCCGATGTTCGAGGCGCGCAGGCTCTGCCCGTCCGCGGTCATCGTGCCGCCCGACATCCCGAAATACGCCGCCGTCGCGCGCGAGGTGCGCAAGCTCATGTACGCCCTCACCCCGCTGGTCGAGCCGGTCTCGATCGACGAGGCCTATCTGGATCTGTCGGGCACCGAGCGACTGCACGGCATGAGCCCTGCAAAGTCGCTGGCGCGGCTCGCCCGCGACGTCGAGCGCGCCATCGGCATCACGGTCTCGATCGGGCTTTCGTCCAACAAATTCCTCGCCAAGCTCGCCTCCGATCTCGACAAGCCGCGCGGCTTTGCGGTGCTCCTGCCTGCGGACGCCGCAGCCTTCCTTGCACCCAAGCCGCTGTCGTACTTGCCCGGCGTCGGGCGCGTGACGCAGGGGAAGCTCGCGAAAGCGGGCCTGCGCATCATCGCCGACGTACAGAAGGCCGACGAAACCGAGCTGTTGCGGCAATTGGGCAGCGAGGGCTCGCGTCTGTTCCGACTCGCGTATGGCCGCGACATGCGGCCTGTCTCGGCCGACCGTGAAACGAAAAGCATCTCGGCGGAAACGACGTTCAACAGCGACATCGCCTCCTATCGGCCGCTCGAGAAGCAATTGTGGCTGCTCAGCGAAAAGGTCTCCGGCCGGCTCAAGGCGCAGGGTCTCGCCGGCAGCGTCGTCAACCTCAAGCTCAAATCGGCGGATTTCAGGATCAGGACGCGTGCACGCTCCCTCGCCGATCCGACCCAACTGGCTGCGCGTCTGTTCGAGGCCGGCCGCGATCTGCTCGCACGCGAAGTCGACGGCACGCCCTATCGCCTGATCGGCATCGGGATCTCCTCGCTTACCGCCGCAAGCGCAGCCGATCCGGCGAACCTGCTCGATCCCGTCAGCGCCCGCAGCGCCGAAGCCGAGCGTGCGCTCGACCGCGTGCGTGAACGCTTCGGGCGCGACGCCGCGGTGAAAGGGATCGCCTTCCGGCACAAGGAGGGCGACTAGAGCCTTTCCTGCTTTGATGGAATCAAAGCAGGGGCTCCAGCTTTTTGTTTTGATGCGTTTTCTTCACGCGAACCGGTGTCCACTTCGCTCGAAAACGCTTTAGTCTGCCCTCAGCGGCAGGGCGCGCGCTTCTTGAATTCGAGCGAGGTCATGTCGGCGGAGATCACGAAATCATTGTAATCAAGCGCGAGCGCGCGCGAGACGCCATTCTCGTACAGTTCGAACGAAATCGCATAGACCGGGGTCTGTTCACCGCCGGCCTTGGCCTTGTCGAAATAGCTGATATGGACGGGCCAGCGCGTCAGCCCGGCAAGGCCGGGGTCCTTGCCGGCCGCGTCATCGGGGGGAGCGCTGCCGGGTGCGATCGCCTTTCCGATCACCGCAAGCGTATTGTAGGTCTTCTCGCCGGTTTCCGAGCCGTCGAAAATCGGCACCGAGAGGATCGTCTTTTCTGCGCGCGCGGCGGCAATGATCTGGCGCATATGTTCGGTCGGAAAGATGAGCGCAGCATCGAGCGTCACCGTCTTCCCGGACGGCTTGCTCAGCTTCACATTGAGCCCGGCGGCACGCCGCTCCGCCCGCCCGTCGACGGAATCGACCAGTCGCTGGTTCATGTAATTCTGCGAATTGAACCGGAATGTTTTCGCCTCGCCGTCCTCCCAGGTGGCGGCGCGCAGATCGGTGAAGAGATTGCCGCCTTCCCCGATGCTGAGTTCGGAAACGTGCCGGAATTGCAGTGCGTAACCCTCGCAGGCATTACCCGAGAAGTCGTACAGGATGCGTCCGCGCACCGCCTCGACCGGGCGCTTGCCGCGCGCCACCTTCAGCTTGAGATCGTAGACGGCCCGGTGCGGCGCAAGCTCGATCCGTTCGCCGCGCGCCGGATTGGGCTGTTTGGCGATCTGGGCCTGCGGCACGCCGGCCCCGAGAAGCAGGCCGAAAGCCGCAAGCGACAGCACGCGCATACATCCGGCCGGAACACGAAAACAGATCATCGCCGATTCCCTCAATTCCTGCGTTAAGATAAGCGCCGTCCCCCCGGCCCGCAACCGAGCGGCCTGCGCCCGAGAGCCGGCTTGCGTGCCGCTTATCGATCGGACAAGAGTGAACAGGGTCGCGCGGAGAGCCGCGCGCCGCCACAGAGGTTGCACGGAGGTACACACATGGGGGCGCACGAACAACGACTTGCCGATCTGGGCCTCGTCATTCCGCCGGCGGCAGCACCGGTTGCGAACTATGTCGGCGCCGTGCGCACCGGCAATCTGCTGGTCGTCTCCGGGCAAGTATGTTTCGCGCCGGACGGCACGCTGGTCGCCCGGGGGAAGCTCGGCGCCGGAGTATCGCTCGAACAGGGTCAGGCCGCCGCACGCGCCTGCGCCGTCAATCTGCTGGCGCAGATCAAGACCGCGCTCGGCAGTCTTGACCGGGTCCGGCACGTCGTCCGCCTCGGCGGTTTCATCAATGCCGATCCGGCTTTTCTCGATACGCCGAAAGTCATGAACGGCGCCTCCGACCTCATGGTCGCGGTGTTCGGCGAGCACGGCCGCCATGCGCGTACCACGATCGGCGTCGCCGTCTTGCCGATGGACGCGGCGGTCGAGGTCGAGGGTCTGTTCGAGGTCGCATAAGGCTCGCAGAGTTTCCGGAGCACCGTCCAATTCGTTCGAAAATCTTGTCGCCCGAAACACTACAGGAAGGACATCGATGGCCGGCCTGTCCTGGCTGACCGCAAGACCGATCGCCCATCGCGGGCTGCACGACGCTGCAGCCGGCGTGATCGAGAACACGTCGTCGGCGTTCCGCGCCGCGATCGCGGGCGATTACGGGATCGAGTGCGACGTGCAGATCAGCGCCGACGGCGAGGCAATCGTCCATCACGACGATGCGCTTGGTCGTCTCACGCAGGGAAACGAGCCGCTGCGCACCCTTTCGGCTGCAGTGCTCAAGGCCGTGCCGTTCCGCGCCACCGTCGACCGCATGCTGACGCTTGCGGAATTGTGTGAGCTGGTTGCCGCCCGTGTCACGCTAATCATCGAGATGAAAAGCCGCTTCGACGGCGACATGCGCCTGCCCGCGCGCGTGGCGCAAACGCTGGAGCGCTATGCCGGGCCGGTCGCCGTGATGTCGTTCGATCCGGAGCAGATCGTCGCCCTGCGCGCAGTGGCACCCGGCCTGCCGCGCGGCATCGTCGCCGAACGCCGCTACGATCATCCCGAATGGGCGGCGCTGCCGCCCGGCCGCAAGCGAAGCATGGCGTTCCTGCTGCATGGCTTGCGCACGCGACCGCATTTCCTGGCCTACCGGGTCGCCGACCTGCCTTCGATCGCTCCGCTGCTCGCGCGGCACGTCTTCGGAGTGCCGCTGCTGACCTGGACGGTGCGCACCGAGGCCGACCGCAAACGCGCCGGCCGCTGGGCGAGCCAGATGATTTTCGAGGGATTTCGGCCATAAAACGCGGCTAGATTATCGGCGTGTCCGACCGCGCCCCACCGAAACGCCCCGAAGAGCTCCAAACCGCCGCAAGTCCCGCGACCGGCGGCATCCGTTTGCGCGTGCTTTCCGCACTCAGCGCCATTCCCGCGGCGGCCTGGGATGCCTGCGCCAATCCGGCCAGCGCTCCAGTCACCTCCGCGCTGCACCTGAAAACAGATTATGCTGATCCATCAGCTATTAAAAACGCCGCCTCTAATGTAAAATATAATCATACTTATAAAATACATGAGGATAACCTTGAGCTACGAGGATATCCTTTTAATCCATTTATAACTCATGATTTTTTATCTGCGCTTGAAGTCTCTCGTTCTGTTGGCCCGCGGACCGGCTGGCTCCCCCAGCATCTCGTCGCGGAGGATGCCGGCGGCCAACTCGTCGGGGTCGTCCCCTGCTATCTGAAGTCCCACTCCAGGGGCGAATACGTTTTCGACCAGGGCTGGGCCGAGGCCTATATGCGGGCCGGCGGCGCCTATTACCCCAAGCTCCAGGTCTCGGTGCCCTTCACGCCGGCGACCGGCCCCCGTCTGCTCGCACGGCCCGGCAAAGACGCTGCCGCGATCCTGCATACGCTCGCCGATGGCCTCATTGCCCTGTGCCGGCAACGCGAAGCATCGTCCGTCCACGCCACCTTTCTGCCGAAGGGGCAGTGGGACCTCCTCGCCGCGCACGGCTTCATGCGCCGGACCGACCAGCAATTCCATTGGATCAACGAGGGCTATTCCTCCTTCGACAATTTCACCGCCGCCCTCGCCTCGCGCAAGCGCAAGACGCTCAAGCGCGAACGCCGCGACGCGCTCGCCGGCGGCATCACCGTGCACTGGCTGACCGGCAGCGACCTGACCGAAGACGTCTGGGACGCCTTCTTCGCCTTCTACATGGAGACCGGATCGCGCAAATGGGGCAATCCCTATCTGACGCGCAGCTTCTTCTCGCTGATCGGGCAGAGCATGGCGGAGCGCATCCTGCTCGTCATGGCGAAGCGCAATGGACGCTGGATCGCCGGCGCGATCAATTTCATCGGCGGCGACACGCTCTTCGGCCGCAACTGGGGAGCGCTCGAGCACCATCCCTTTCTGCATTTCGAGCTCTGCTACTACCAGGCGATCGATTACGCGATCGCGCACGGGCTCGCGCGCGTGGAGGCCGGCGCACAGGGCGAGCACAAGATCGCCCGCGGCTATCGCCCGACCATGACTTATTCGGCGCATTACATCGCCGATCCCGGCCTGCGGCGGGCGGTGGCCGATTATCTGACACGCGAGCGGGACTATATCGCGGCCGCGACCGAAGAGCTTGCCGCTGCCGCTCCTTTCCGTAAATATGACACGGAGGAGTGAACAGCATGCCGGCCTACGATCCAAACAACATCTTTGCGAAAATCCTGCGCGGCGAATTGCCGTGCCACAAGGTCTATGAGGACGACCGTGCGTTCGCGTTCCTCGACATCATGCCGCGTGCGCCGGGACACACGCTGGTGATCCCGAAAAGCCCGGCCCGCAACCTGCTCGACGTGGCAGCGGACGATCTCGCCCATGTCGCAATGATCGTGCAGAAGGTCGCCAGAGCCGCCCACACCGCCTTCGAGGCGGACGGCGTGACGCTTCAGCAATTCAACGAGAGCGCGGGCGGCCAGGTGGTGTTCCACCTGCACTTCCATATCATCCCGCGCAAGGAAGGTGTGGCGATGAAGCCGCCGGCGAGCGAGAAGGAAAAGCCGGAAGTCCTCGCCGAACATGCGCGCAAACTCGCCGCCGCCCTCGCCGCCGGCTAGGACGCGTCAAAGCGACAGCAGATAGGCCCCCCCGATCAGCACGATCTCGCCGGTCAGCACGCCGACAAAAACCGAGCGCCGGGTGGCATAGAAGCCGGCGACGCCGCAGCCGACCGCGACGAGCCGCAGCGCAAGCGGCACGCCGGCAAGCGCGCCCGGCGCAAAGATCGTGAGCTTGGCAATGACCGCGGCGAGCACGGCGGTCGCGACCGCCCTCACCCACACCAGCCATTCCGACCCCTCGTCAAGGCCGCGCGCGGCGAAGAAGCCGAGCGCACGCCAGATTTCGTTCGGCAAGTATCCGACCAGGACGAGCAGGAGATAAGGCCACAACTCGCCCGCAAGCGCGTTCATCGCAGCGCCTCGCGGATCCGGTGCCCGACATAGGCGAGCGTGCCGCCCGCGATCCCGGCCCAGAGGATGTCGAGATCGACCGCCGCATAGGCGAGTGCGGGCCCGATGACGAGGCCCAGCACCAGCGCCAGCCGGTCGACCAGCAACACGCTGTTGCGGGTGATCGAGACCAGGAACGACATCGGCGTCAGGAACAGAAGTCCTGCGGTCAGAAGGTTCGGCAATCTGGCCGCGAGGTAGTAGCCGATGACGGTCGCGAGCAGCGCCGACATCATGTAACCGGAGGCGATCCCGTTGACGAACGCGACGCGCCGCTCGACCGCGATGCCGGGGATCAGCCGCATCGACTCCACCCACATGCTGACGGCGGTGAAATGCGCGGGCAGCACAAGGTCGCGCGCACGCGTCTGCGGCGCCTTCAGGCGCGGTAACAGCGACACTACCATCGGCAACAGCCGCACGCCGCTGAGGCCGACCGCGACCGCAACCTCGATCAGCGAGGAGCCCGCGCCGAGCGCTGAGATCAGGATGACCTGCGCCGGTCCCGCCCAGACCAGCACCGTTGAAAGCGTGGCCCAGAGAAGGCTGAAATTGAAATCGTGGGCGAGCGCCCCGATGCCGATATAGGTGCCGAACAGCACATAGGCGAAAACGGACAGCCAGGCCGCGCGTACGCCACCCAGAAAGGCCGCTCCCGAAGTTTCGAAATTCGTTGCGCCGCCCGGCATTGCGCCACCATGCGTTGCGACCGCATTCAAAGCAACGCGTGCTACAGACATGGGACGCATGATGGAGCGCATGCGGACACCCTCCTAGAGGGCTTGCGGCCGTGCGTCGGCCGGCGCTGCCGCACTCCCGGCATACCTCAGGTCTATCCACTGACATGGCAACATGTTCCTGATATGTTCTTGCGATCGCAGGCAGACGATCTTGGAAAACAAGGAGGCCATCGTGGCCGAAAACATCATCCTCTACACCAACCCGATGTCGCGCGGCCGGATCGCCCGCTGGATGCTGGAAGAGACCGGCGTGCCCTATCGCGTAGAGAGCCTCGACTTCGCCACGACCATGAAGGCGCCCGCCTATCTCGCCATCAATCCGATGGGCAAGGTGCCGGCGATCCGGCACGGCGACGCGGTAGTCACCGAATGCGCGGCGATCTGCGCCTATCTTGCCGACGCGTTTCCGGCTGCGGGCCTGACGCCCGAAGGCGCCGCGCGCGCCGCCTATTTCCGCTGGATGTTCTTTGCCGCGGGTCCGCTGGAAGCCGCTATTGCCGACCGCGTGCTCGGCGTGACCGTCCCTGCCGACAAGCAGGCCATGATCGGCTACGGAACCTATGCGAAAGTCATGGACGCGCTCGAGCACGCCGTGTCGGCGACGCCGTTTGTCGCCGGCGAGCGCTTCAGCGCGGCCGACGTCTATGTTGGCTCGCATGTCGGCTGGGGCCTGCAATTCGGAACGATCGAAAAACGTCCTGCCTTTGCCGATTACTGGACGCGGGTCAGCGATCGCGAGGCGCACCGGCGCGCGAGCGCCCTCGACGACGCCGACATGGCGGCGATGAAGGCGGGTTGAGCGCCCGCGGCCTCTTCACCTTCGCTTAAAGTTCCTGTCGGACACTGACGACTGCAGGGTGCGGCCCCGCGCTCCCGGCAATTTGCGTCCGACCGCCGCCGGGCGCATGCCACCGGTTCTCGCAAACAGGTTGAGCTAGGTTAAGCCATGACCACCACGACCAAAGACCGCCGCGGCGCGCCGCGCCAGAAAAGCTTCCTGCAGGGCCGCATCTATTATAACGGGCGGCGTTCGTCTGCCGACTGCCTGATCCGCGACATCACCGAATCCGGTGCGCGCCTGCGCTTCTCGGGCTCGGTCACGGTGCCGGAAGTGTTCGAACTTTACATCCCCAACAAGCAGGAAACGCTGCGCGCCCACATCAAGTGGCATCGTGGCGAGGATGTCGGCGTCGAGTTCGAAACCAACCAGCGGCAGGTCGACAGCCCGCAACTGGTGCCGGCAGCCGGCGCGCTCGAGGAACGCGTCAGCAAGCTCGAACGTGAGCTCGCCGCCCTGCGCCGGCGCATCGACGCCGACCGCGAATAGGCCGGGCTCTCCGCACAAAAAGACAGGGGCCGCAACGCGGCCCCTGTCGGCAATCTGCCAGAGACATTCTCACTCAGGCTTTGACGAGCGGCACCTTCGGCACCGAGCCGCGGCCGGAGGGGCCGTCGCCGCCCTTGGGACCGCTTGAGGGCGGCTTCGGCTTGCGCGGGCCGCTACGCTTGCGACGCGGTTTACGCTCGGGAATTTTCTCCGGCTTCGGGGTCACCGGGCCATCGAGATATTCGAAGCCGAGCACGTCGCGGCCCTGCTCGTTCTTGAGCACGACCACGCGGACATGGCCGCCGCCCTTGAGGCGTCCGAACAGCACTTCGTCGGCGAGCGGCTTCTTGATGCTCTCCTGGATCACGCGCGCCATCGGCCGCGCACCCATCAGCTCGTCGTAGCCGTTCGCGATCAGCCAGCGCGACGCTTCGTCCGACAATTCGATCGTCACGTTGCGGTCGGCGAGCTGCGCCTCAAGCTGGAGCACGAACTTCTCGACCACCTTCGAGATCACCTCTTCCGACAGGTGGTGGAAGGTGATGATCGAGTCGAGACGGTTGCGGAATTCCGGCGCGAACAGGCGATTGATCGCCTCGATGTCGTCGCCCTCGCGCTTGTTGCGGGTGAAGCCGTAGGTGCCCTTGGCAAGATCGGCGGCGCCCGCGTTCGTCGTCATGATCAGAATGACGTTGCGGAAATCGACCTGCTTGCCGTTATGGTCGGTCAGCTTGCCGTGATCCATGACCTGCAACAGCACGTTGTAGAGGTCGGGATGCGCCTTCTCGATCTCGTCGAGCAGCAGCACGCAATGCGGATGCTGGTCGACGCTGTCGGTCAGAAGGCCGCCCTGGTCGAAGCCAACATAGCCGGGCGGCGCGCCGATCAGGCGCGAAACCGTGTGGCGCTCCATGTATTCGGACATGTCGAAGCGCACCAGCTCGACGCCGAGCGTCGCGGCAAGCTGCTTGGCGACCTCGGTCTTGCCGACGCCGGTCGGGCCGGAGAACAGATAGCAGCCGATCGGCTTTTCCGGCTCGCGCAGCCCGGCGCGGGCGAGCTTGATCGATGCGGCCAGCGCCTCGATCGGCTTGTCCTGTCCGTAGACCGTCGTCTTCAGCGTGCTTTCGAGATGCTGCAACACCTCGGCATCGTCCTTGGAGACGGTCTTGGGCGGGATACGCGCCATAGTCGAGACGGTGGTTTCGATCTCCTTGGCGCCGATCGTGCGCTTGCGCTTGTTTTCGGGCAGCAGCATCTGCGCCGCGCCCGATTCATCGATCACGTCGATCGCCTTGTCGGGCAGCTTGCGGTCGTGAATGTAGCGCGCCGACAGTTCGACTGCCGCCTTGATCGCATCGTTGGTGTATTTGAGCTTGTGATAGTCCTCGAAATACGGCTTCAGTCCTTTCAGAATTTCGATCGTGTCGGATACCGACGGCTCATTGACGTCGATCTTCTGGAAACGGCGGACCAGCGCGCGATCCTTCTCGAAATACTGCCGGTATTCCTTGTAGGTGGTCGAGCCGATGCAGCGCAGCGTGCCGCCGGCAAGCGCCGGCTTGAGCAGGTTGGACGCGTCCATCGCCCCGCCCGAGGTGGCCCCCGCCCCGATCACGGTGTGGATTTCGTCGATGAACATGATCGCGCCCGGCGTCGCCTCGATCTCCTTGATCACCTGCTTGAGGCGCTCCTCGAAATCGCCGCGGTAGCGCGTGCCGGCGAGCAGCGTGCCCATGTCGAGCGCGAAGACCGTGGCGTTCTTGAGCACGTCCGGCACTTCGCTATGAACGATGCGTCGCGCCAGCCCTTCGGCAATCGCGGTCTTGCCGACGCCGGCGTCACCGACGAACAGCGGGTTGTTCTTCTGGCGACGGCACAGCACCTGGATCGTCCGGTTGATCTCGGGCTCGCGCCCGATCAGCGGATCGATCTTGCCGTCCCTGGCCTTCTTGTTGAGGTTGATGCAGTAGGCCTCAAGCGCGTCGCCCTTCTTCTTCGTCTCCTCGCCGCTCTTGGTGTCGGTCTCCTCGTCGACGCCGCGCACCGGGCGCGATTCCGACAGGCCCGCGCGCTTGGCGATACCGTGGCTGATATAGTTCACGGCGTCGTAGCGCGTCATATCCTGCTCCTGCAGGAAATATGCGGCATGGCTCTCGCGCTCGGCAAAAATCGCGACCAGGACGTTCGCGCCGGTGACCTCCTCGCGCCCCGACGACTGGACATGGATGACGGCGCGCTGGATCACGCGCTGGAAGCCGGCGGTCGGCTTGGAATCCTCGCCGCCCTCGGTAACGAGGTTCTCAAGCTCGGATTCGAGATAGGTCAGCAGGCTGCGCCGCAGCTTGTCGAGATCGACGTTGCAGGCGCGCATGACCGCCGCCGCGTCGGAATCGTCGATCAGCGCGAGCAGCAGATGCTCAAGGGTAGCATATTCGTGGTGCCGCTCATTGGCGAGCGCAAGCGCGCGGTGAAGCGACTGTTCCAGACTGCGGGAAAAACTTGGCATTGACGTCCCTTATCGGCCCCCGCCGTTCACTTCTTCTCCATGACACACTGGAGAGGATGGTGATGTTTGCGCGCAAAGTCCATCACCTGCGTCACTTTTGTTTCGGCCACCTCGTAGGTGAATATTCCACACTCGCCGATCCCGTTATGATGAACATGCAGCATAATGCGCGTGGCCGCCTCGCGGTCCTTGTTGAAGAACCGTTCCAGCACATGCACCACGAACTCCATGGGCGTGTAATCGTCGTTGAGCAGGAGGACGCGATAAAGGCTCGGCCGCTTGGTCTGCGGCTTGGTCTTGGCAATGACCGCCGTCCCCGACCCGGCGTCCCGGCGCTTCCGGTCGTCGTCGGCCATCGATAGCGGTAAATCCTGCCGCTCCACTACGGTATTTCGGGTCGTCTGCAGAATCATCAGCGTGCCGGACCAGCAAAAATAATACCCAAAACGGGGAACTCAACCCCGTCCCTCTCCTCCATAGCCGACATTCGCTGCAAACGCCGTACCATTTGTGCGGCATTTTTGACGACTTCGGCTGGGCGGCGCAGGCCGCAGGATCCATCAGGATCCATAGAGACCCTTGTCCCCCGGAACCGCCCGGCCAGCCGCCGCGGGCGGCATGGTAAACGCAATTGCGGACGTTGCGCGACAAATTTGCCTGAAATTTGAATGTCCGGACTCACCGGATAGCAAGGCTTTGCTGCCAGTATTTCTTTGAATGTGACAAACAGGACCGGAGCCGGAGTCCGCAATATGCTCTTCGCGCGTTTCATCAGGAATCGCGACGGCGGCGCAGCGCCCTTTCTGGCGCTCGCAATGCTCCCCCTCATGGGTTTCATGGGTGCGGCTGTGGATTACAGCCGCGCCAATTCCGCGCGCACAGCCATGCAGACCGCGCTCGACGCAACCGCGCTCGCGCTTTCCAAGACCGCCCAGGGCATGGCCGCCGGCGATCTGTCGGGCAAGACGAACGAGCTGTTCGCCGCGCTATTCAATCGCCCCGAAGTTCTCGACGCCGCGGTCACCACGGAATTCCTCTCGCCGCAGGACGGCAGCTTCATCCTCAAGCTGACCGGCTCGGGCAAGGTCAATACGGTCTTCTCGCAGTTGATCGGCCAGTCGCAGATCTCGTTTACGGCCAAATCGGAGGTGCTCTGGGGCATCAAAAAGCTCAACCTGGCGCTCGCGCTCGACAATACCGGTTCGATGTCATCGAGCGGAAAAATGTCGGCCCTGAAGACCGCCGCCCATAATCTGCTGAATACGCTCAAGGACGCCGAAAAAACTCCGGGCGACATCAAGGTGTCGATCGTGCCGTTCGCGGTCGCCGTCAATGTCGGAACCGAGAAGGTCAATGCGACCTGGATCCGCTGGGATCAATGGGACAAGGACAACGGCACCTGCAGCAAATCGAGCTACACGACCTACAGCAGCTGCGTGAGCAACGGCAAGGTCTGGACGCCGAAGAGCCACAGCCTGTGGAACGGATGCGTCAATGACCGCGATCAGAACTATGACGTTCTCGCGACCGCGCCGAGCGGCTCGGCGACAAGGTTCCCGGCCGATCAGGCCACGCATTGTCCGGTGGCGATGATGCCGCTCTCGACAAACTGGAGCACGCTGCATGGCAAGATCGACGAGATGACACCGGCGGGCAACACCAACGTCACGATCGGCCTGCAGATGGCGTGGCAGACGCTGGCCGACAATGCGCCGTTCGATGCGCCCTCGCCGGCGCCGGATCTCGACAAGGTCATCATCCTGCTCACGGACGGCGACAATACCGAGAACCGCTGGACCACCAGCACCTCGTCGATCAATGCGCGCACGCAGAAGGTCTGCGACAATATCAAGGCCGCCAGTATCCGCATCTACACGGTGCGGGTGATCAACGGCAATGCCACGCTTCTGAGAAATTGCGCGACCAATCCCAACATGTATTACGACGTCGATCAGGCCGACGAACTCAACGGCGTGTTCAGCTCGATCGCGCAGAACCTCGCCAACCTGCGGATCGCGAAATAGCCGTCCGGCAGGCCGCCGCATGGTTACGGGATCGTTTCACAAAAGACGCGAATTTGAAGGGAACTTTAGCGATCCGTTCGCCAAATGGCGCGGCAACGCCATGGTTGACCGGTAATAACCGTCTTTTTGTATCGAGCTTTACGGCACTTTCACACCTGCCGTTTACGAATTCAGCGAGCGTACGGTGAGGTGCCGCCATGGCCGTTTCAAGCATGCCTATCCCGAAACTGATCTCCCACCTTTGCGCGCGCGCCCGCAAATTCATGAGCGCGCAGTCGGGCAACGTCACGATCACGTTTGCGCTCGCCACAATTCCGATCGTCGGTCTCACCGGCGCCGCGGTCGATTACAGCCGCGCCAATTCCGCGCGCACCGCGATGCAGGCGGCGCTGGATTCCACCGCCCTGATCCTGTCGAAGGAAGCGCAATACCTGTCGGCCGCGCAGCTCAACCAGAAGGCGCTCGACTATTTCAAGGCCAATTTCAACCGCCCGGAAGTCAACAATATCGTCGTGACGCCGGTATTCAACGCGCCGCAGGCCGGCAGCTTCTCGCTCAACCTGACGAGCGCGGCCACGATCGACACGACCTTCACCGGCATCTGGCAGCCGAATATCACGATCGGCGCCAAGTCGCAGGCGCTGTGGGGCATCAAGAAGCTCGAGCTGGCGCTCGCGCTCGACAATACCGGCTCGATGTCCTCGAGCAACAAGATGAGCAATCTGAAGACGGCCGCGAAGAACCTGCTGTCGACGCTGAAAACCGCTGCCAAGAAGGACGGCGACGTCAAGGTTTCGATTATTCCCTTTGACACAACCGTCAATCTCGGCACGTCCTACAAGGACAACAACTGGTTCGAGTACGGCAGCCTCAATTGCAGCGGCTGGTGGTGGGGCTCCGGCGGTTGCACCAGCAGCAACTGGAAGAACTACTGGGAGGGTTGCGTCCGCGACCGGACCTATCCCTATGACGTGCAGGACGATCCGCCCACCGGCAGCGCGACTTATTTCCCGGTATACGATTGCGGATCGCTGGCCACGCTGATGCCGCTGACCTACAACTGGACGGCGCTCAACAACAAGATCGACGCCATGAACCCGAACGGCAACACCAACGTGACGATCGGGCTCGTCTGGGCGTGGCATTCGCTTACGCCAGGCGCCCCGCTCTCGGAAGCGTCGGCGCCCGCCACCGATCTCGACAAGGTCATCATCATCCTGACCGACGGTGAGAACACCGAAGCGTGGAAGAATTCCAACAACACCAAGGTAACAAGCTCAAGCGCTATAGATGAGCGCACCAAGCTCGTATGCAACAATATCAAGGCCGCGAACATCAAAATCTATGCAATCCGCGTCATCGACGGTAACGCCAATCTGCTGCAGCAGTGCGCGAGCAATCCGACGATGTATTACGACGTCCAGAACGCGAGCCAGCTCACCAACGTGTTCGGCGCTATCGCGCAGAACCTCGCAAATCTGCGTCTCGCGAAATAGAACGGGACCCTCTACCCGTCAAACAAAAAGCCCGGCCGAACAGCCGGGCTTATTCGTTTTCGCGGGTGAGCGCGGACGCACTTACTTCACCGGCGTCACTTTCGCGATATAGCCTTCGAACGGCTTGTAGGCTTCCTTGGCAAGGTCGGTGTAGAGCTCGCCGATCTTGGTCGCCTTCGCCACGAAGCCTTCGTAGGCGTCCTTCAGATAGGCCTGCTGCACTTCGATCGCCTTCTCAACCGACTTGGAGCCGACCAGCTTCTCGAACGCCTGCGTGCCGTCCTCGAAGCTCTTCTTGGAATAGTCGGCGACTTCGAGCGCAATCGCCTGCGTGCCCCTGGAGACGGCACCCAGAGCCTTCACGGTCGCGTCGACATTCTCTTTTCCAAGCTGCTGAATTTCCTCGAAATTCTTGATCATCGTCGTGTCCTTTCCCGGCCTGATCGGCCTGTCGCATTGCCTCTGAGCCGGTCAACCTGACCGCTGCAAAATCAATCTATGTTGCATCGCACAAAAACACAAGGGTAATTTTTGCGTTGCAAAATCACTCAGCTAACCCTTTCCGATCATTAACGTTTCAGCAACTGCATTCGCTTAACATTTTAACGATCGGCCGTTCAGGCGACGGCCCCACGGACGCGGCTCCAGACCGCAGGCGCACTTCGAACCGTCATTGCCGCAGTTTCGGGCAGATTGTCGGTCAACCGAAGCGGCCGGCGGGTGGGTCCGAAATCAAGGAAGGCGTTGGGCATCTGCAAAATGCCCGCGGACGTTAGACGGGGAAGACCATGTATCGCGTATCGGTCGGGCCCTGGTTCGGGCTGCACGGCGTCGTTTGCGCCCTTTTGTCCGGACTTGTCCTGCTGTCCATCTGTGCCGATCCGTCCGAGGCGCGCGCGCGCCGCAGCAAGTGGAAGCCGGTTACCACCGACCAGCGCTATGCCGACATCGTCGTCGACGTGAATTCCGGCGACGTACTGCGCGGCACCAATCCCGACGCGACACGCCATCCGGCATCGCTCACCAAAATCATGACGCTCTATCTGCTCTTCGAGCAGATAGAGGCCGGCAAGCTCAAGCTATCGAGCCAGCTTGAAATCTCTCCCGAAGCCGCGAGCCAGGCCCCCTCGAAGCTCGGCCTGAAACCGGGTGGACGCATTGCGGTCGAGGACTCCATTCGTGCGCTGGTCACCAAGTCGGCCAACGACGTGGCCGTCGTGGTCGCCGAAGCGCTCGCCGGCACCGAGGACGAGTTTGCCCGGCTGATGACGCGCAAGGCGCGCGCGCTTGGCATGAGCCGCACCACCTACAGGAACGCATCCGGACTGCCCGACGACGACCAGGTCACCACCGCCCGCGACCAGGCCTGGCTCGCGATGGCGATCCAGGACCGGTTCCCGAAATACTATCCGTATTTCTCGACCCCCGCTTTCCGCTGGAACGGCCGCACGATGCGCAACCACAACCGGCTGCTCGGCCGCGTGGAGGGAGTCGACGGCATCAAGACCGGTTATACGCGCGCCTCCGGGTTCAATCTCGTGACATCGGTACGGCGCGGCAAACGTCACATCGTCGCCGTCGTGCTCGGCGGCCAGAGCGGCGGCGCGCGCGATGCGCGCATGCGCGAACTGATCTCCGCAAACATCATGCAGGCGGCGCTCAACCGTACGAGCCCGAAAGTCGCGGAAGCGCCGGACGCCGCGGTTCCGACCAAACGTGCGCGCGTTGCCGCCGCAGCCCCTGTCGCAGCGGTCGATACGACGCCCGCCAAAGCCGAAGCCAGCAAAACCGACATCGGCGCAACCGCCGCCATTCCGGTGCCCCGCCCAGCACCCGGCTCGATCGAGCCGATCAAACCGCGCCTCGTGAAGACCCTGTCGGTAAGGCCGAGCACGCAGGTCGCCTCGGCCGCGCCGCTTGCCTTGACGCCGTCGATGGCCGCGCCCGCCCACACGACGCTTGCCGTGCGCACGGTCGACCTGCCGCCTCCCGCTCCCCGCCCGGGCCAGCTCGGCGTCCTCACCGTGCCGATGCCGCAACCCGCGCCGGCCGCCGAAACCCAGCGCCCGCAACCTCAGACCTATGCGGTCGCCACCGCACCGGCCACGGCGCCCGCGCCGTCAGCCGCCGCACCGTCTACGCGCGCCAAGCCTCGCACCGGATGGATCATCCAGGTCGGCGCCTTCGAGGCCGAAAGCGAGGCACGCGAACGCCTGTCGTCGGTGCAGGAAAAGGCGTCAAAGCTTCTTGCCGGCAGCGAGCCGTTCACCGAGCCGGTGAGCAAGGGCGACAAGACGCTCTACCGGGCCCGTTTCGCCGGACTGAAACCCGATCAGGCCGAAGCGGCCTGCCGCATTCTCAAACGCAGCGATATTGCCTGCATGGCCTTGCGCAACTGAGCTGCGACGATGGTGTTGTTCCAGGAGTAATCAGCGATGGCCGCGAAGAAGGACATCCTTGGCTTCATTGACGCGCGCCGCGAGGTACGTCGAGCCCCCCTGGTCGGGATGCAGTTTCTTCATGAGCGCCCGATGCGCACGCCCGATGTCCTGGACGCTGGCTCCCGGCTGCAGGCCAAGGATCTCGTAGGCCTCCTGTTCCGTCATTTTGGCGCTGCGCGCCGATCCCCGCCCCGTTGCCGCATCGGCCTGCGCGTGTTCACGCCAGCCGGGCTCCCGGCGGTCAAGATACGCTGCCAGTAACGCGCGGCTTTCGTCGTCGATCTCGGCGGCGAACGCGGCGAGCGTCGCGATATCGAGGGCCTCCAGCGGCACGCCTTCGTGGCGGCCCGCAACGATGCGCCCGCGCATGGCGCCGCTATCGTGATCGAGCTCCATCTCCACGAATTGCGTGCGCACGCGTGAAACCTGCCCGGTCGTGCGTTGCGTGCGCCGCCCGAAGCTCGCCGCGCCGGGCAACCAGCCGAGCAGGCTCAGGCCCGCGACGCCAAGCGGCAGCGCAAGCCCGACCTGACCGCGCACGACCAGAAAGGCCGCCCCCGCAAGCGCGCCTATGCCCCCGCTGGTGCGCACGATCGGCACGAGCTTTCGCGGATCGGCCTTGGCGAAGCCGTGCAGCGCCCAGATCAGCAGGACGAGCACGATGGCGCCGAGAAAAACAAATCCCATTGTCAGCTCATCTGTTTCAGCAGGCGGACTGCTCCGCCATGGCGCTGCGCCGAAAGGTTGGAAAGCGCCTTCATGCCGCCGGCCGCATAGGCCGCCGCCGCACGCAGCAATTCCGCAAGCTCATGCGCCGCGCCCGGCGCGAAACGGCAATAGGCGCCGTGCGAAAGACGCGCAATCTCGCGGAAGGCGTGCTCGGCAATCGCGTCGCCGCCTTCCTGGAACATGAAAGCCGGCACGCCGAGCAGCCCGAGCTCGCCGGCGGTCGCGCACAGATCGTCGATCGCCTCCTCCATCGCGTCGCCGACATAGACGAGGGCATGGACCCTCGCACGCTGGGTCTCCCCGCGCGCGTGTGCAAGCACGCGGCCGATCTGGGTATGGCCGCCGCGGCAGGCGATCGTCTCCATGAGCCCGGACAGACGCGCCGGAGCCGACACCCAGGCCGAGGCACGACATTCCCGCAGGCCACGGAAATAGACAAGCTGGACGTCGAGCCCACCGATCGAGGCCGCTTCCTGAAACATCTCCGCCTGCAGGCGGCAGGCGCTGTCCCAGGTCGGCTGCCGGCTCATCGTGGCGTCGAGCGCGAAGATCAGCCGGCCGCGCTGACCGGCCACAACCGGCGGCGCCAGCGTCTGCACCTTGGACAAGAAAGCGTCGATTTCGCTGCGCGACGCGGTGGCCGCGGGCGGCTTCGCAGCGGAAGCCGGCTTGTCGGTGCGATCCTTGGTCATGACCCGGCCCAGATGAAATCCACGACGCGCCGGCGGGGGCCGACGGTCAATAGATTGTCATCATGGCAAAAGCGCGCAATGGCTGCGACCTGCGGTCACAGCCCGTCCAGAACGTCGTGAAGCTCGATCGGGCGGTCGGCGGCGGCGAACCATTCCGACCGGGCGGCGGCGCGGCGGCGTCCCCGCTCGTCGATCGGCAGCCGCAGGGCGGCGAGCAGGTTCTGCACCTCCTGGCGGGCGGTGACGTGCGAGACGTTCGGCCGCGTGCCGAGCGTCGATTCATCGATATCGTCGAGCGCCGTCAGCCCGCGCGGGAAGAATTCGCGGTAGATGACGCGTTCGGCAAAGCCTTCTGCGCACCGGAATCCAAGCTGCAGGCCGAGGTCCTTGAGGCCCTCCGCAAGCAGGCGCTTGCTGCGGGAACCGAGCGGCGACAGGCGGTTTCGCACCACGATCCAGTCGGTGCTTTCCTGATCGACGCGGCGGCGATGCCGGCGCGCCTCGCGCACCATTTCCGCGTAATGGCTCGTGCCGGTCAGCGCATAATTGGCGGGATCGACCGTGCCAAGGACGTCGAAATCGACAAAACTATCGTTGAGCGGCGTGATCAGGGTGTCGGCCATCGCATGCGCGAGCCGCATCAGATAGCTGTCGTTGCCGGGCGTATCGACGACGACGAAATCGTGGGTATGCTCGACGCCCGAAATCGTTTCCGCGAAGGCGGAGAATTCGGCATGTTCATTCTCGTCGGCGCGGATGCCCTCGTGCCGTTCGACGTAATAATTGTTCGGAATTTCGAGATCGAGCCGGTTGCGCGCCGACCAGATGCGGCGGTTCTCGATATAATGGGTCAGGCTTTTCTGCCGCGAATCCAGATCGATGGTGGCGACGCGCTGTCCGCTCTTCATCAACGCGATGGCGACGTGGACGGCCGTGGTCGATTTCCCCGACCCCCCTTTTTCATTGCCGACGACGACCACATAAGCGGACTTACGCGGCTCCAAACTCGCGTGCACCAGCATGATGAAGCGTCCCCTGCCAAGACCAAGCTTAATTTCGGCTATGCTCCGGTCAAGCCATTGCAGCGATCGCATTCATTCATCATTAACCGCGTGGCGCCGCGGCAACGGGTTTGATATAGGGGCCGCGCCGTCATTTTGACCTCGCTGCCGGGGAACTGGTCATGGCTCGACGTCCGTCCGTCGCGCGAAACATTGCCGCTTTGAGGAACTCTGTCGCGGGATACCGGAAAAAAGGCGTAACCGTCGCGCTCGTCCCGACCATGGGGGCGCTCCATGACGGCCATTTGTCACTGGTGCGCGCCGCCAGGAAAAAAGCCAAGCGCGTGGTGGTTTCGATCTTCGTCAACCCGGCGCAATTTGCGCCGACCGAGGACTTTTCGACCTATCCACGGACATGGTCTGCGGATATTGCGGCACTTGCCGCGCTCGGCGTCGACCTCGTCTGGGCGCCCTCCGCCGCGGTCATGTACCCGGAGGGTTTCTCGACGCGCCTCGAGCCGGGCGGGCCGGCCAAGGTCGGGCTCGAGGACCGGTTCCGGCCGCATTTCTTCGGCGGCGTGACGACGGTGGTCAGCAAACTTTTCATCCAGGTCGCGCCCGATATCGCGGTGTTCGGGCAGAAGGACTATCAGCAGCTCATGGTCGTCACCCGCATGGCGCGCGACCTCGACCTGCCGCTGAAGGTGGTCGGCATACCGACCGTACGGGAAAAAGACGGGCTCGCGATGTCGTCGCGCAACGTCTATCTGTCACCGCCCGAGCGCGCGACCGCGCCGACGCTTTATCGCACGCTGAAGGAATGCGCCACCAATCTCAGGTCCGGCCAGCCGCTCGAGCGGGCACTGTCCGGCGCGCGCGCAACGATCGAGCAAGCGGGCTTTGCCATCGATTATGTCGAGGCTCGGCATGCCCAGAGCCTCGCCCCGATCGCGAGCCTCGACGAAGGGCCGGTGCGGCTGCTGGTCGCCGCGCGGCTCGGTCGCACGCGGCTGATCGACAATATCGCGGTCTGAGGCGGAGAGCCGGCGTTACTGGATCGGGGCGCGCGGGAGCCTGGCTTCGCCCGCCTCCATCACGAACGCATAATCGAGTGAATACCACGGCCCCGTGACGTCGCCCGCCGGCGCACCGCCCTCATCATGGCGGATGAAATTTCCGATCAGCGTCTGTGTCACGCCGAACTGCACGTCGGTCTCCAGATACGAATCGTCGTTGCTGTAGACTTGCGAGATCAGCGTCTTGAAGCCGGGTTTGAAGATCAGGAAATGCAGGTGCGCGGGCCGCATATTGTGCGGTCGGCGCACCGCGCGCACGAGCTCGCCGACCGGTCCGTCGACCGGGATCGGATAACCGGCCGGCTTGACGGTACGGAACCAGAAGCGGCCATCGCCGTCGCTCGTGAGCTTGCCGCGCAGGTTCATGTCGGCCTGGCTCTCGTCCTGGTTCTCGTAGAATCCTTCCGGCGAGGAATGCCAGACATCGACTTCCGCGCCGGCGACCGGCTGTCCCTCGGCGTCGAGAATACGCGCGTGCACGAACAGCGCAGGGCCCGGCGTCGGCGAGCGCACGAGCGAGCCGCCATTCTCCGTCCGTGGCGCATTCAGCCGCCAGAAAGGCCCCAGCATGTTGGCGGCGGTCTCGGTTTGGCCCTTGTTGCCGTTATTGAGCAGGCACACGAGCGCCGACAGGCCGAGCGAACCCGCCATCAGCACGACCTCGTTGTGCGCAGGCGTACATTGCTGGCCGGTGCGCATGACGAAATTGCACGCCTGCTGGAATTCCTCCTCCGTCAGCCGCACCTCGCGCGCAAAACCGTGCAGATGACGCACGAGCGATTGCAGGATTTCGCGCAGGCGCGGATCGGGCGCTTTCTCAAATGCCGCAAGGACGGCGGCCGTGACGTCTTCCTGGCGACGAATGATCATGGCTGCCTCCCTTCCCGAGTCAGTCGTTCAGGGCGCGGACGCGACAGTCAAATCAGTCCGAGCTCGCGCAGCTCGCGCCGCATCGGCTCCGGCATCGCCGCCAGTCCCGGTGCGGAACGGTCGAGATCGCGCGGCGCGTCCTTCTCTGCTAGGTAGCGCCAGCCCTGGAAGGCCCGGAACGGCCGTGGCTCGACCGGAACGCATTTCGGATCGAGCACGAGATGGCAGCGCCCGATCCCGTCCTTGTCGACGAACGGGCGGATATCGATGAGGCGCTCGCGACACATGATCTGGCCGCGGATCACCCAATAGATCGAGCCGCCGTCGAGCAATTCGTCGATGCGTTTCGGGACCATGCGCGTGGTGTGGATGCGCTCGGCTTTCTGGCCCTTCTTCTTGCGCTCCTTCATTTTCGCGCGAATCCATTTCTGGAGTTCGTCAACGGACTCCGTTCCCACACTGAGCTTGAGAAGGTGCAGCGGCATCGGATCAGTTTTCGTTCACATCGGCGGCTTTAAGCACGATCAGCCGCGCACCGTCGGCCACCTGGGCGCCGGGGCTGACGGCGATGTCGATGACGACGCCCGCGACCGGGGCGGTCAGAGCATGCTCCATCTTCATCGCTTCAAGGACCACCAGACGCTGTCCCTTGGCGACATTCGCCCCTTTCTCCACCAGAATGGCGAGAACCTTGCCATGCATCGGCGCACTCACGACGCCGTCGCCATCCTGGTGTTCGACATCGATCGCCTCGAAATCGGTCAGCGCAACGCTCACCTGGCGCCCCTTGCGCAGGACGTAGACGGCCGCGCCGCCGGCGACAATCTTCGCCTGGGGATCAGGCGCGACGCCATCGACCGAGACCTGCGCGCGCCCGCCGTCATAGACAACCGTAGCCAGCGCCTTTTTTCCATCGACCGTGAAGGGAACGCCGACCTGCCGTTTCCCGGAAAGCTGGAAACCGTCGCTGGCGTCCCATGGCGAGTTTGGCCCGTCGGTCTTGCGCTGCTGCGCCAGCCGTACGCTCTCACGCGTCAGAATGTGCGCGATGCCCGCGGCGGCCGCGCCCTTGTCGATCTCTTGCGGCACGGCGCCGAGCGCCGCGAGATTGCGGTCTATGAAGCCGGTGTCGAAATTGCCGGCGCGGAAATCCCAGGCCCGGCACAGGTTCGAGAGGAAGGCGAGATTGGTGCGCGGGCCGGCAACGATCGTCTGGTCGAGCGCTTCGGCAAGCCGATCGAGCGCCTTCTCGCGCGTCGGCGCGTGGGCGATCACCTTCGCGATCATCGGATCGTAGTAGGGTAGAACCTCGCCGCCGATATCGACGCCGGCATCGACACGCACGCCCTCGCGGTCCGGAAAGGACACCTCCGCAAGCCGTCCGGTCGAAGGCAGGAAGCCGCGCTCCGGGTCTTCGGCGTAAAGCCGCGCTTCGACCGCATGACCCTCGAGCGCGACCTGATCCTGCTGCAGTGCCAGCCGTTCGCCCGCCGCCACGCGGAATTGCCATTCGACGAGATCGAGGCCGGTAACCGCCTCCGTGACCGGGTGCTCGACCTGCAGCCGCGTGTTCATTTCCATGAACCAGAACGCGTCGACCTTGAGGCCGTCAGCACCGTCGGCAATGAATTCCACCGTCCCCGCACCGCAATAGCCGACCGCGCGGGCGGCCGCGACCGCCGCCTCGCCCATCCTGGCGCGCATCGGCGCCGTCATGCCGGGTGCCGGAGCCTCCTCGATCACCTTCTGGTGGCGTCGCTGCAGCGAGCAGTCCCGCTCATTGAGGTGAATGACGTTGCCGTGGCGGTCGGCGAACACCTGGATCTCGATATGACGCGGCGAGGCAATGTATTTCTCGATGAGCACGCGGTCGTCGCCGAAGGCCGAGGCGGCCTCGCGCATGGCACCTTCGAGCGCCACGTCAAAATCCGCATGCCGATCCACGCGCCGCATGCCTTTGCCGCCGCCGCCCGCGACCGCCTTGATCAGGACCGGGTAACCGATCTCGTAGGCCTTTCGCTTGAGCAGGTTGGGATCCTGGTTCTCGCCATGATAGCCGGGCACAACAGGAACGCCGGCTTTCTCCATCAGCGCCTTGGCGCGATCCTTAAGACCCATGGCGCGGATGGCGTCGGCCGGCGGCCCGACAAAGACGATACCGGCTCTCTCGCACGCCTCGGCGAAGTCCGGCTTTTCGGACAGGAAGCCGTATCCGGGATGGATGCAGTCCGCCCCGCTCTTGCGCGCCGCCTCGATCAGTGCTTCGGCGACAAGATAGCTTTCCCGCACGGGCGCGGGCCCGATCCGGTGCGCCTCGTCGCAAAGACGGACATGCAGGGCATTCGCATCGGCGTCCGAAAACACCGCAATCGTTCGCAAACCGAGGCGCCTTGCAGTGCGCGCGATCCGGCAGGCGATTTCTCCGCGATTGGCGATGAGGACGGACGTGAACATGTGCGCACAGATTGTAGCGCCCGATACTGCGATTTCCATCCTTGCGATGACACTATCCTCGCTGAAATCAGCAAGGCGCCTTATTGGGTTTGCGGCGCGGGCGTGTTGCGCGCAGCGGCGCCCGGCGAGGCGGCGGTGCGGGGAACGGGTCGGGGCGACGGCGTCGCTGCGGGAGCGACGGCCCGCTGGGCCGGAGCCGGCTTGCCGTCGCGCTCGGCAGCCTTCGGCGGAGCATCTGTGCCGGTCTGACCGGTCATGCCCGGCTCGTTATTCATGATGCTGACCGGCGGAATGGACGCGGCTGAAGGAAAGTCGATATTGACCGCCGACGTTGCCGGCGTTGCCGCATTCGCCTGCGGCGCAGGCGCCGCGCCCGGCGCGGCAACGGCCGGTTGCGGACCCGCAAGCCAGGCGCCGACATACCGGCCGACATTCACTTCAAACGTGCGCTCGCGCAGGTTGTCGACAATGCGCGCCGGCGAGTCGAACGACGACAGCATCATGCAGGAAACCACCGTACAGCCGTACCGCACCGCGAGAACCTGTGCGACAAAGCCGAAGCGGTCCCGCTCGAGGAATTGCCGTAGCTGGCGTACACGCGTCTCCGCCTGCAGATGCCCGCGCGCATAGAGCGACGTCGCCTCGTTGTACAGCGCGATCCGCGCGGCCACGTAGGCGGCGGCGCCTGCAACCGTCTCGGCTTTGCCGAAAAGCGTCTTCTCGCAGGCGTCGCCCACGACCGGACCGGACAGATTGTCGAGACAGGCGAGCGCGGAATCCGCGTGCATCGCCCGCGCGTCGAGATCGACGAGACGCTGCTCGAACGCCCTCCATTCCGCCGCCGCCTCCTGGGAGGTCATGCGGTCGAAATAATTGAACCCGAGGAGTCCGATGACCAGAAGCGCGCTAAGCTGGAATACAACGGACGCGATCGAACGCCATCCGGCGCGCGACGCCGCGGCCAGGCCGAGCAGCACGACCAGCAGCGCGACCGCCATCGCGGACCACCAGGGCAATGCCAGCATTCCGGTTTCGGGGTCGAAGAGGTTCATCGCGGACCCGGCTTGCGTCACGTTGTCAGGTCCCGCCCGCCGGACGGAAATGAGGCGCGAGGTCGCTCGCCGCCGCGAATGCCCCCTTCGCCTCGATCGAGGTCATCGCCAGCGTCGTGCGCAAATCTGTTACCCCACCCCCGCTTCCGGCGGCCAGCAGCACCGCCGCCATCTGCGTCTCGCTCGGCGCCTCGGCAATGGCCAGGAAATCGTATTCGCCGAAGGTCAAATAATAGGCGATCAGCCGACCGCCGGCCTTTGACAAAAGTCGTGAAACCGCGTCGGCGCGATCCTCGGGCTTGACCACCATGCCCTTGATCGCTTCGCGGGTGTAGCGGCCCTGCGTGATGAATATCGGCATCGTTATTCTCCTGACGCGCGGTCCCGGCCGGTCAGACCGTTTCGAACGTCATCACAACAGCGCCGCAATTGACGGGAACAACGCCTGCGTTGCGGCGTTTCTGGTTCCGAGCCTTATCGCTGGAGGACGACATGCGAATCCTGATTGGCATGATTTTGGGCGCCGCCCTGACTGTCGGCCTTGCCTATTATTCCGACTCCATGCGCACGTCATCGGTCGCGTCCGGGCCCGCGGCAACGGACAATCGTCCGATGGTCAATTGGGACGTGGTCCAGACTAACTGGGATATCTTCATGCAGCGGGCGCAGCACGGCTGGTCTGAATTGCGTGCGCGCATTTCCCGCTCCTGATTCAACGATTTAGCGATCGCGATCGAGCTGGCTTTCCTTCGCCACCCGTTCAAACGCCTCGCCTGTGCTCTTGATGCGGTACTGGTGCTCGTCGCCGTCCGGCGGCAGGAGCTTGACGACCTTGAAGGTCCCGGTACCGTTCACCCGCGTGATCGGACCGGCGATGAATTTCACGGTCTGACCTACGGCGTACTTGTGAGATTTCAACACAACGCTCTCCACTGACGCATCGGGTTCGCCGCGCCGCAGCGACGGCCGTCCCAGCTGACCTGTTGTTTGGTGTTATTTATAGCACCAGCGGCCAAAAGATGGGGGAAAAAGCAGAACTCATTCTAAAAGAGAATATCACTTTATTATCAATAGCTTATATTTCCTTTCGTGAATTGACTTTAAGTTTCCGTGCAAGCGCGGCAAATGACGGCCCCGGGCATTGCCCGGGGCCGATGCATTCATGGACGATCCAGCGGTCAGCGGCGGATTTCCTCGCAAACGGTGGTGCCGTCGCTGGTCGTCACGCAGTTGCGTTCGCGCACGGCAGGGCCGGACTGCTCGATAATTACCCGCCCCTCGGGACGAACGCGATTGGTATCGCCAGCGCCCGCGCCAACGGTCCCGCCCACGCCGGCACCAACCGCCGCGCCCACCGGACCGCCAACGGCAGCACCGACGCCTGCGCCGACGGCCGCCCCGGTGGCGGCGCCCGCAGCCGCATCCTGCGCATCCGCGTGCTGCGCCATCACCACGATCGCCGCCACGGCGATACTCGTCGTCAATAATTTGCGCATCGTGTCCTCCTCTCATTCAGTGAAGGACAGAACGCATCGAAGACGAGAAACGTTCCAGCAAGGTTCAGGACTGACGGAAACGGCGCCACAGGAAGAGAATAATGATCGCGCCGATCATTGCGGCAATCAGCGTGCGGAAGAATCCGAACACCGCAATCTGCAACACCTCGGCAAGTTTGCCGCCGACGAACGCGCCGGCGATGCCGACCAGGATATTGGTGAAAATGCCGTGGTCCGATTCGGTGACTTTTTCCGCCACCCAGCCCGCAATGGCGCCGATGATCAGCATCGAAATCAGACCGACGCCCGGATTGCCGAGAATGCTCTGCATGTCGCCCATACGAACGCCTCCTTTGCGAATCTCGCGTCCACGCGCGCTAAAACAAATTGTAGCGCGCCGGGCCTTCGTTGCACAATAAAACAGATTCGCCTCGCGCGGGTGACGGGATAAAATAATGCGATTGCAATTCGTCGGTTGCGGCGATGCCTTCGGTTCGGGTGGCCGGTTCAATACCTGCCTGCACCTGACCGGTACGCAAACCAATGTGCTGATCGATTGCGGCGCCTCCTCGCTCGTGGCGATGAAACGCCTGGGCATCGACCGCAACGCGATCGACGCCATCGTCGTCACGCATTTTCACGGCGATCACTTTGCCGGCGTTCCGTTTTTCGTGCTCGACGCCCAACTCATCGCCAAGCGCCAGAGGCCGTTGGTGCTCGCGGGCCCCCCGGGCCTGCGCGGCTGGTATGAGCGGATATTCGCCGCCACCTTTCCGGGCGAGCGGACCCTACCCTTTCCGCTCACCCTGATCGAGGTGGAGATCAGCAACCCCAACAGCGTGGCCGGCGTACAGGTCATGCCCTTTCCCGTGCGGCACGACGAGAAGGCCGGGCCGTGCCTTGCCTACCGCATCGAGGCCGAAGGCCGCGTGTTCTGTTATTCCGGCGATACCACATGGACCGAGACACTGATCGACGCCGCACGCGGGGCCGACCTGTTTGTCTGCGAATGCTATGTGTACGAGAAGGAATTGCGTGCCCACATGTCGCTTCGTGCGTTGAGGCAGAACCTGCCGGCGATCGCGGCGAAGCGCGTCGTACTCACGCACATGAGCGACGACATGCTTGCCCATACCTCCGACGTGTCCGAGGCGTGTGCGCAGGACGGCATGATCGTCGAGTTCTGAACCGCTATTGCGCGCAGGCGGCTTCGATGTCCCTGCGACGCGTCTCAGGGATCGGCGACGGCGCATTATAATCCTTGCAAAGCTGGCCGATGCGCCCGCCATCTTTGGCAGCACCTCGCACACAATAAAGCCCGCTGCCGTCCTTCTGCGGCGTGAACCGCAAGCCGCGCGCGCCGGCCGCGCCGTCGTCAAGTGTCGACGCGAGGTGGTTCAGCACATGGACCCGCAAAGCGCCCTGCTCCGGCGGCAGCCGGCGTACGCGCGAATGGGTATCGGTCAGCGGCAGGACCTCAACCGCGCGAATGGCGGCCGCCCCACCAGGCGCGAATCTTACATGCACGCGCGCCATCAGCCCGTAATCCTTGCAGACCGGATTGGCGGTCATGTTGGCGGTGCCGTGATGCAGGAAATTGCCGAGGCCGTAGAAGATCAGCGACTTGCCTGCCATCTCCACACCGCGCACGACATGGGCGTGATGGCCGACGATCAGGTCGATGCCGCCTCGCTGCGCCGCATCGCCGCGCCACTGCGCAAGCTGCAACGCATCGGCGCGCACCTTGCTTTCATAACCATAATGGATCGACAGGACGCGGAACGCGGCCGGCGCCGCGCGCAGCCGTTCGAGCACCTCTCTGAAATCCTCATCAAACCGATAAGCGATCTGGCCCGGGCGGTCCGGCCCCGCGCGATGACGCTCGAGATTGTTGGTCACGATGCCGAGGGCGGAAAACGCGACCGTGCGGCCCTTCACCTTAACGAGATGCGCTCGCACCGCCTCGTTGCGATTGAGCCCGATGCCGGCGGCCGCCAGCACGCCCTTGCCGCGCAGCGCATCGACATGCTTGAGCGTGTCTTTCAGCCCCTCGACGCCGAAATCCATCGAGTGATTATTGGCGAGCGACAGCAGATTGAACCCGCTGTCCACCAGATGGCGCAGCCCGGCCGGATGCATGCGGAAACTGAACGGCCGCGCCTGGCCCTTGTCGTCGGCCACGAGACCGGTGCGTTCGCTCACCACCGTCTCGACGTTGACGAAATTCAGGTCGCCGTCGATCTCACCCTTAATCAGCGCGGCCGGCTCCGGATAGGCGTAAAAAATATTAGCCTTGGCCGATCCGCGCGGGTCGGCACCGAAACCGGCATCGCCGGCAAGCACGATCGTCATTTCGGTGACCGCGCGCGGCGTCTCGCCGAACGCAGGCGCGTCGGCGAGCGGCAGCATCAGGGCAAGCCAAACCAGGCTGAGCGATCGCATCGCATTCCCGCCTAGCCTGCGGCGTGATTCCGATCCAGCGCCAATTCGCAAGCTTGCTCGCAAACCCACCGATCTCGCCAGATTTGAATTAAACGCCGGGAGCGATCAATATGACCCCGACGAGACATCAATCCGGCGGCTCCAGAGCCCGACGTCTTCAAACAGCCGACATGCAGACAACGCCCACCGAGGTCAGCGAGATTGCGATCCGCATACGCAGCCTCGGTCAACTCTTCAACCTGCTCGATCCATCGCCCTTTTTCGAGAAGGACCTCGACAGCGACGCAGAAGAATTCATCGTCGGCTGGGCCCGCGAATTGCCGCGCACCGCGGCCGTCCGTATCGCCATCTATCTGCCGCCCGAGATCGCGGCCCTGCCCGAGACGGCGCGTCTCGGCGAGGTCCTTGCGCACTATTTCAATTATCGGGCGCGCATGATCGAGCGCGATCTGCGCGAACTGTTCCGCATCGGCCGCAGCGCGCTTGCGATTGGCATTCTGGCGCTCGTGCTCTGCCTGACCGCGAGCCAGCTCGTCGCGCCGCTGGCGCCCAATCCGACGGCCGCGCGTATCATCGAGGAAAGCTTCATCATTGTCGGCTGGGTCGCGAACTGGCGGCCGATCGAAATCTATCTTTACGACTGGTGGCCGCTCCGCCGCCGGGTCCAGCTCTATCGGCGGATCGCGGCGGCAGCGGTCGTCATCAAGCCGGAATAGGCATTCGCGCACAATGCGCTATAGCCGCGCGGAGTGCTCGCCGGACCTGTGCTTGAGCGCTTTTGCCAGATCCGCGTGGTCCAGGTGCGTGCCATCGTCACCCTCGATCAGCATGGCGCTCTGGCCATTGCGGCTGACCTTGTGCGCCCAGCCGATCGCTTCGTCGAGCGTGGCGAACGACTTGAAAAGATGCCGGCTCTTGTCGAGCGGACCAAGTTTCGACCCCTGCGGGCCGCTATAGACACGAAACATGGCGGTCTCCCTGGTTCGAAGCCCCCGTCCCCAATCGAAGGATAAACAACAATCGGGCCGAACGATGGTTGCGCCGCCCTCACATCCTGAACACGCCGAACCGCGTCTGCGGAACAGGCGCATTGAGCGTGGCTGCGAACGCAAGCGCCAGCACGCGCCGCGTTTCAGAGGGCAGGATGATGCCGTCGTCCCACAGCCGCGCCGTTGCGAAATAAGGATCGCCCTCGCGCTCGAACTGGTCGCGGATCGGCGCCTTGAATTCCTCCTCCTCCACTTCGCTCCACTTGCCGCCCGAGGCCTCGATATTGTCGCGCTTGACCGTTGCCAGCACGTTGGCGGCCTGGTCCGAGCCCATGAGCTGCACTCGCCCGATCGGCCAAGTGAACAGGAAACGCGGCGAGTAAGCGCGCCCGCACATACCGTAATTGCCGGCGCCATAGGAGCCGCCGATCACGAGCGTAATTTTCGGCACCGCCGCGCACGCAACCGCCGTCACGAGCTTGGCCCCGTTCTTGGCGATGCCGCCGGCCTCGTATTCGCGCCCGACCATGAAGCCGACGATGTTCTGCACGAACAGCAGCGGAATACGGCGCTGGCAGCACAATTCCACGAAATGCGCCGCCTTGAGCGCACTCTCCGAATAAAGGATGCCCTGGTTGGCGACGATGCCGACCGGCATGCCGTGCAGGTGGGCAAAGCCGGTCACGATCGTCGTGCCGTAGAGCTTCTTGAATTCGTCAAACTCCGAATCGTCGACCAGCCGCGCGATGACCTCACGCACGTCGTATTGCTTCTTCAGGTCGACCGGCACGAAGGCTTCGAGCTCGGCCGCGTCGTAGCGCGGCGGCCGCGCTTCCCGCAGCGGGATATCGACCGTCTTCTTCAGGTTGAGATTGCCGACGATCCGGCGGGCGATCGCCAGCGCATGGTTGTCGTCACCGGCATAATGGTCGGCGACACCAGAGCGGCGCGCATGCACATCCGCTCCGCCGAGATCTTCCGCCGAAACCACCTCCCCGGTCGCCGCCTTCACGAGCGGCGGGCCGCCGAGAAAGATCGTGCCCTGCTTGCGCACGATGACGGTTTCGTCGGCCATCGCCGGGACATAGGCACCGCCTGCGGTGCAGGAGCCCATCACCACCGCGATCTGGGGAATGCCCTGCGCCGACAGCGTCGCCTGGTTGTAGAAGATGCGGCCGAAATGATCGCGGTCGGGGAACACCTCCGGCCATTGCGGCAGGTTGGCCCCGCCGGAATCGACCAAATAGATGCACGGCAGGCGGTTCTCGCGCGCAATCTCCTGCGCGCGCACGTGCTTCTTCACCGTCATCGGATAATAGGTGCCGCCTTTAATCGTGGAATCGTTGGCGACGATCACGCATTCGTGCCCCTCGATCCGGCCGATGCCGGTGATCACGCCGCCGGCATGGATACCGTCGTCGTACATCCCGTAGGCGGCAAGCGGGGAGAGTTCGAGAAACGGCGAGCCCGGGTCGATCAGCCGCATGACGCGGTCGCGCGGCAGCAGTTTGCCGCGTGCAGTATGGCGCTCGCGCGAACGCTGGTTGCCGCCGAGCGCGGCCTCCGCGCGCCGGCCCAGAAGCTCGTCGCGCAACGTATGCCACTGCGCGGCATTGGCCTGAACATCCCGGGCGCTCAGGTCAATGTTGGATTCGATATGCGCCACCCCGGTCCTCCCCAACGATTCAGTACGGCGGGAACTATGGCGCGCCTTCCGGCCAATGCAAATGTCGCTTCAACCGGGCGAAACGCCTGTGGGAACCTGGAGATCCGGTCCCCCGGGAACGACACCGGTCGCCGCGCGTTGAACCGGGGCGTCCGCTCCCGCGGGCGCAAGGGGCCAAGGGGGACATCGTGAGGACGCCACCATGCGAGCATCGTCGTTGATGTCATGCGCCGCGGCCGTCGTGCTTGTTGCATCCCCGGCTTTCGTTTCGGCGCAGGACCTGAAGGGGTCTGCAACCCCCACTCCCGCCCCGGCTCCCGGACGCGCGCCGGCCGAGAAAATCGCTCCGCCGGTGCAGCCGAATGAGGGGCCACGTTCGTCCAACCCGAGCCTCGGCCAGACCCGCGACGCGCCTTCCGCGACCACCGGGCAAGGCTCCACACCAGGCACCACCGGTCAGGGCGCGGCCGGTACCTCGGCCAACCTGACGAGCGAGCAGCGCACGACCATTGGCACTGCGATCCGCCAGCAGAATGTCCGGCCGGTCACCAACGTGAATTTCACGCTCGCGATCGGGGCGAACGTGCCGCGCGACATCGACCTTCACCCGCTTCCGGTATCGGTGATCGAGCTTTATCCAGCCTGGCGCGGCTACCATTTCGTGCTGGCCGGTGACGAGATCGTGGTGATCGATCCGGCAACGTTCCGCATCGTGGCGATCATCGAGGCGTAACCGGACAGGCTTCCACGCCGGCCGGCCGTCATAAAAGATTCATGAAAGGTGGCGATAGTGTTCGGGAACGATTTGCCGGTAAGAGCGTTTTCCGAGGGTCTTGAACCCGGAGATGCGGCCACCATATAGGCAGGAGCGCCCCACGGCGCGACTCTTTCAGGCGACGATACCTCACGGCTGTGAACGGACGGATGTACTCCGGCGCAGTTTGTGAAACGAAAGCCCGGCCCGCGTGCCGGGTTTTCTGTTGTCTGGCGCCGTGGGGACCTCAGACCTCGTTCCCGGCCATTACCCAGCTTTCCGCCCGCCCCGCCTTTTCCCAGTCCTTCCAGGCCGGCAGCGCCATCACCGCGTCCATATAGGCGCGCGCGGTCTTTCCGACCGAGATTGCATAGCTCGCAAAGCGCGACACCACCGGCGCATACATGGCGTCGGCATTACCAAAGGCGCCGAACAGGAAAGGCCCGTTTTGCCCGAACCGCGCGCGGCAGTCGGTCCAGATCGCCTCGATGCGCGAGACATCCTGTTGCACCTCGGGCGTAAGCTCGCGGACCTTGCGCGGATCGCGCCGCACGTTCATGGGGCAATGCCTACGCAGCACGCCAAAGCCCGCATGCATTTCCGCCGCGATGGCCCGCGCCTGCGCCCGTGCTTTGGGATCAGGCGGCCACAGATGCTTGTCGGGATGTTTATCGGCAAGATAGTCGAGGATCGCAAGCGACTCCCACACCGTCACCTCGCCGTCGAGCAGGCACGGGACTTTCCCCGTCGGGGAATGCTTGAGCACTTTCTCGCGGCTGCCCGGCTCGTAAAGCGGGACGACCTGTTCGTCAAAATCGATGCCCGCAACCTTCATCGCGATCCAGGGCCGCAGCGACCAGGACGAATAATTTTTGTTTCCGATAATGAGCGTCGGCGCCATTTTTGTCTCCGTGCGGACGCCAATCATTCCGGGAGCGGCCGCTCCCGCACAAGTCAATTATGCTGATCTGGATTATCTGCGCCGCGAATGACTCACCGTCCGCTACCCGGCCGCGCTACCCGGCCTTGGGCGCCGCTGGCTCCGGCTGCTCGACCGGCGCATCCGCCTTCTTCCAGGCGCCGAAACCGCCGCGCATATGCGCGACCGGTTTGAGGCCCATGCGCTGGGCGATCTGCGCGGCAAGCGCCGAACGCCAGCCGCCACCGCAGAAGAATACGAACTTCTTGTCCTGCGCGAAGACGTCCTTGTGATAGGGGCTTTCCGGATCGATCCAGAATTCCAACATGCCGCGCGGACAATGGAAGGCCCCGGGCACGCGGCCCTCGCGCTGCAATTCGCGGATGTCGCGCAGGTCGACGAACACAACGTCATCGCGCCCGTATAGGGTTCGCGCCTCCTCGACCGACAGGTTCTCGATTTCCTTTTCCGCGGCTTCGACGAGCGAGCGGACGCTGGTGGTGATGGTTTGCGGCATGGCGGTCTCCGGTCCAGCCGCACTCTTGGAAAGCGGCAGCGGCGCGGTCAAGTGCGCAGACAAGAAGGGCGGCGCGGTCCAACCTGACCGCACCGCCCGATGCCGCCGGAAGTGGGGACGAGACGCTTACATGGCGGCATACACCGCAACCACTGCGACGATGAGCAACGCACCGCCCGTCCACAGCACGGTCGAAAGGGTGGATTCCGAGGGGGCTTTTTCGATCGACATGGCCATCTCCTGAGTTGGCTGCGGAATACCGGCTGCTTTGACCCGGGTCCGCCGCCGCTTGAGTTTACTACTTTAGTATAATCGACTTTGGTTCTAGTTAACACAATCTAAGGTTGTATTTGCTGCGACCAATTGATCCGCAAGATGGCGTTCCACCGCTCCTCCGGAGATCACCATGGCGCTCCTGTCCCCGCTCGACCTCGTCGCGCTCTCGCTCTTTATCGGCGCGTGGATCTGCTACCACGTCGCCCTCGAATGGACGCGCCACCACAAGCCCGGCCTCAATTCGCGCATGGACGGCTATCGGGATATCTGGATGATGCGCATGCTCGAGCGCGACGTGCGTATCGTCGACACACAGATCATGGCGTCGCTGCAGAACGGCACGGCCTTCTTCGCCTCCACGTCGCTGATCGCGGTCGGCGGCTCACTCACGCTGCTGCGTTCGCCCGATGATCTCCTGGCGCTCGCCGCGTCCTTGCCCTTGGGTGTCGAAATGCCGCGCGCGTTGTGGGAGTTGAAGGCGACCGGGCTGGCGGTGATATTCGTCTATGCGTTCTTCAAGTTCAGCTGGTCGTACCGGCTGTTCAACTATGTCGCGATCCTGATCGGCGCGATGCCGCATGCCCGCGACCGCAAGAAGTCTTCCGCCAAGGCCAGCGCTATGCGGGCGGCGCGCCTGTGCACGGTCGCCGGCCGCCATTTCAACCACGGCCAGCGCGCCTTCTTTTTTGCGCTCGGCTATCTCGGCTGGTTCATCAGTCCGTGGCTGTTCATGGCGGCCACCGCTGCGGTCGTGATCGTGATGTGGCGGCGACAGTTCGCGTCCGACTCGCTCGATGCCGTCGCGAGGACCGAATAGCCGTCCTAAAGCGGGATGAGTTTTCCTTGAATCGTCATTCCGCTTTAGCGCTTTGTTTAAACATGATCTTTTCCGAAACCCGCTTCGCACTTTTCGGGATCATGCTTTAGGCGAGGTGGATCAGGACCGATACGACGACCACAAGAAAGACCGCGATGACGGTTCCGCTCGCCAGCAGCGCCGTTTCGATCCACTGCAGCCGTGCTTCCGCGACCTCATCGGCCGCAACGTCCATCAACGCATCCATGCCGGCAGCCGGCATCCGCGAATCTACAGACATCATCCGTACCCCTTCCCCACAACGGCCTTCTTCGGGAGCCGCGGGTACGAGTGTGGTGCGAACAAGGGTAATATCCGGTTAACGTCGTTCGACGATGGTTCGCCTGCGAATCGTCTTCGTCCTTTTGCGTTGGTCTGTTGCATTCATGTCGCGCACGTCCGCTGACATCCAGGCGGCCATTCTCGCCCTCGCCTCCGAGCGCGGCCCGGGCGGCACCATCTGCCCGAGCGAGGCGGCGCGCGCTCTAAGCGACCGGCATCCCGACCAATGGGCGCCGCTGATGGGCGCGGTGCGCGCCGCTGCCGTTGCACTGGCGGAAAGCGGACACCTCGTCATTTACCGCAAAGGAAAGCCGGTCGATCCGCGGAATTTTCGTGGCGTATATCGGCTCGGCCTGCCGCGCGTCGACTGACCTGTCGACGCCGACAGGCTTCGGACGCCAAATCGCAACTCAGTTGCGAACCGGGTCCGGGAACAGCTCGGAGGTCCGCCCCGCCAGCCAGTACGCCAGCAACCCGACCCATTCGTGCGAGGCGGTGTCGATCGCGTTCAGGCCGCCTGCGATCGAACGCGGCATGCCCGGCAGATGCGGCTCGCCGGTCGATATCCAGTCGACGGGATAAGGCTCGACCTCAAATCCGGCGCGGCGAAACGCGCCGACCGCACGCGGCATATGATAGCTCGATGTGACGAGCAGCCAGCGTTCGCCTGGCCTGGGCTGCACCAGCGCTTTGGTCATCCACGCATTCTCGGCGGTGGTGCGGGAATCGCGCTCGAGCAGAATGCGCCCGCGCGCAACGCCGAAATTCTCCCACAGCGGCGTCACGAAATCGGCTTCGCGCGGCCCGCCGAATATCGATGCGTTGCCACCGCTGAACACGATCCGCGCATCCGGATAACGCCTGGCGAGCGCGGCGATCTCGGTCATGCGCTCGGCCGAGCCGCCGAGCGCCACCACGTGGCGCGCCGCCGAAATCTCCGGCTCGATCGCCCCGCCCAGCACGATGATGCCGTGGGGCGCGCCGCGCGCCGGATCCCAGGCCGGAAAGCGGTTCTCGAGCGGCACCATCATGAGACTGCCGAGCGGCAACAGGCCCGCAATCGTCATGACGATCACGCTGCCGGCAAGAAGGCGCCGCCCGAATTTCACATAACGCGTGAACAGGAGCACGATGCCGATAAGGGCCAGCGCAAACAGGATGTTGGACGGGCGGGTGAAGTACACCAGAAGCTTCGATGTGTAGAAAAACATCCGTTCCGCTCCCGTGTCTCAGGCACGCCCGCGGCACGCGCGGCAGAGATCGCCGGCGACCCGCTCCGGCGAAGGGCGCGTGCGAAGAACGCTCGCACCGCCGTCAGTTGTTTTTCTTCCAGTCCTCGTAGCGCTTCTTGGCATCCTCATTGGGCGGATAAAGGCCCGGCAGCGGCACGCCGCGCTCGACCTCCTTGACCACCCAGGATTCGTAGCGTTCGTGCTCGGCCCCCTCCTGCGCAACCTGCTCGACGAGGTCCTTAGGGATGACGACTGCGCCATCGTCGTCGGCGACAATCACGTCGTCAGGGAAGATCGCGCATCCACCACAGCCGATCGGCTCCTGCCAGCCGACAAAGGTGAGGCCATTGACCGATGCCGGTGCCGCGATCCCCGAACACCAGAGCGGCAGGCCGGTAGCCATAACGCCGGCCTTGTCGCGCATGACGCCGTCGGTGATGAGCGCTTTGACGCCGCGCCTGACCATACGCATGCACAGAATGTCCCCGAAGATGCCCGCATTCGGCACGCCCATCGCGTCGGCGACCGCGATGCAGCCCTCGGGCATCGCCTCGATCGCCGAGCGGGTGGAGATCGGTTTGCTCCAGCTTTCTGGCGTGGCAAGGTCCTCGCGCACCGGCACGAAACGCAGCGTAAAGGCCGGACCAACCACGCGGCGCCCGCCCGGCACGAGCGGCATCGCACCCTGCATCCAGGTGCGCCGGATGCCCTTCTTCAGCAGCATGGTCGTGATCGTGCCGGTGGTCACGTTCTGAAGAATGTCGAGCGCGCTCATGAATAAGCCCCGTTCGCTGTAAAATCAGGCCGCCTTCAGGCCGATGCGCTCGTCGCGCCGTCGCAGCAGCATGACGAACGGAATCGAGAGCACGACCATCCACGCCTTGCCAACCACCTGGCCCCAGAGGAATTGCAGGGAGCCGAAGGCAAGCCACAGAAACACGATCGAGTCGACCACGAGGCCGACCATGCTGGAGGCGATCACCGCTGCGATCAGCCGGCGGCGCGCCAGCGGCGTATAGACTGCAAGATCGGCCAGTTCCGACAAAAGGAACGCGGTTGCCGACGCCACGATCAGCGGCATCGGCGCCACGAGACTCGAAAGCCCCGCCCCGATCAGGATCGCCCCCACTGAGGCCCAGACGCCGAGCCTGCGCTGCACGAGGTCGCGCAGGACGAGCGCCGCCCCGATCATCAGCACGCCCGACGGCGCCATCAAACGCGGCGCGACCGGAATGAGGCACGGACCCTGCGGCACGCATTCGGTGCCGACATGCCCGATCATCCAGTTGGCCATCGGCACGGTGAGGCAGAACAGAAAGAAAAACACCGCGCCTTCGATCCAGCGTCGCAACTCAAGACCCGTCATCGTTTCCATCGATCCGCCGTTCCATCCACGCCGCCCACCCGGACGCGCGCAGGCGACAGGCCGGGCACTCGCCGCAGCCATAGCCCCAGTCGTGCCGCCGCGAGCGGTCGCCGAGATAGCAGCTATGGGTCTCCTCGACCACAAGGTCGAGCAGGTTTTTTCCGCCAATCTCGTATGCGAGCGCGAAGGTCGCGGCCTTGTCGATCCACATCAGCGGGGTGTGCAGCACAAAGCGGCGGTCCATGCCCAGCGTGAGGGCAACCTGCATGGCCTTGACCGTGTTGTCGCGGCAATCGGGATAGCCGGAATAGTCGGTTTCGCACATGCCGGCCACGAGATGGCGGGCACCGCGCCGGTAGGCGAGCGCGCCTGCAAAGGCGAAGAAAATCAGGTTGCGTCCCGGCACGAAGGTGGTCGGCACGCCGTCGTCCGCCATTTCGATCGCCACCTCGCGCGTCAGTGCGGTGTCGGAGATCGCGCCGAGCGTCTGCAACGGCAGCACATGGTCGGGGCCGAGGCGCTGCCCCCAACGCGGCCGCAAGGTCGCGATGCGCTCGCGGATGCGCGGCCGCCCGTCGAGTTCCACCGCGTGACGCTGCCCGTAATCGAAGCCGATCGTCTCCACCTGCGCGAAACGGTCGAGCGCCCAGGCGAGACAGACGGTGGAATCCTGTCCGCCGGAAAACAGCACCAGCGCATTCTCGGATGCGAGCGTCACGCGCCGGTCAATCCCATTTCGGCGACCACGCCCAATCGACGATGCGCCCGCCGGGATGCGCAAGACCGACGATCTCGCGCATCTCGGCCTCCGACAACGTGAAATCGAACAGCGCGATATTCTCCGCCAGCCGTTCGACCTTGCTGGTGCGCGGAATGATGGCGACCTCCTGCTGCACGAGCCAGCGGAGCGACACCTGTGCAGCGGACTTGCCGTGCGCACGGCCGATGCGCGCGAGCGTGGCATCGCCCTTGGCGTTTCCGCGCGCGATCGGCGAATAAGCAACGACGGCCATCCCGTGCTTGCGGGTGGCCGCGATCACCTTGGTCTGGTCGAGATAGGGATGGCATTCGATCTGGTTGCAGACCAGACGTTCGCCGGACAGCCGCGTCGCTTCCTCAAGCAGCGCGACCGTGTAATTCGACACGCCGATATGGCGGGCAAGTCCTTCGCGCTTGACCTCGCACAGGGCCGCGACGGTTTCCCTGAGCGGCACGCCCTTGTTCGGCCAATGCAGCAGCAGCAGGTCGATCTCGCCGAGGCGCAGATTGCCGATGCTGTCGCGCACCGACCGCATCAGCGGTCCGGGCGCGAGATTGTCGGGCGCGACCTTGGTGACGACGAAAACCTCCTCGCGCCGGATGCCGGAAGCGCGCACACCCTCGCCCACCTCGCGCTCGTTGCCATACAACTGCGCTGTGTCGAAATGCCGGTAGCCGAGGCGGATCGCCTGATCGACCAGTCGCGTGCATTCGCGGCCGCGCAGTTCCCAGGTGCCGAGCCCGACCAGCGGGATCTGCGCGTCCTTCACGGCGACTGCGGGCACGGCCATCATTGGCGCTCCTGTGACGGCGCAAGCACCGAGAAGGCAAGATCGGGCGCCCGCTCGATCAGCTTGAGTAGCGCGCGGGCCGGGCCGCGCGGGCGGCGCTTGCCCTGCTCCCAATTGCGCACGGTCTCGATCGGCACGCCGATGCGCGCGGCGAACTCCGCCTGCGTGAGCTTGGTCGCAGCGCGCACGTTGCGCGCATAGGAGGCGTCGCCATCCGGCCTGCGTCCGCGGGGCGGCGGCGGGGCAAGCGCAGCCAGCCGTCCGGCCAGACGGCTTGCGGGACGCTTCGGCTCCGGCGTCGGGATCGTTTCAGCCGCACGCGACGCCGCGACCGGCTCCGACAGATCGCGTTCGCGCCCGTCGGCCATGACCTCGACCAGACGGCCGTCGGCCTTGAGCCGAACGCGGCGCGGGACGGGCATTTGCTTGTTCATTTAGCCAGTATAGCCGATTCGGCTTTATAAGCCGATGACCTACAAGGTCATTGACTGAGTAGTTCAGTGAACTACTAACTATTCAATAGATACTTCAATGCTTTATCGCGAACTTCTGTCGGAAGCGTGCAAGCCCGGCGGATTGCAGTGTCGAGATGCAAGGCTGTCAGCGTCGTCGTGGCCGCGACCGTGCCGCCGTCTTGCAGGCGCATCTCATGGCTGAAGCGCAGCGCCTTGTCCCGGATTTCAAGCACGCAGGACACGATGCTGACGGTGTCCCCCGCCATGAGCTCTTTCTTGTAGGCAATGCTCTGTTCGACCGCGGCCATGCCGCGTCCGTTGGCGCGCAGCCAGGCCGGCGTCAGACCGAGCGCGGCGAACAATTGCCAGGTGGCCTCGTCGAACTTGCCGACGTACCACATGACATTCATGTGCCCCATATGATCGCACTGCCAGGGATAGATAGTGCCGCGATACGTCAACAGCGGCTCTGTCACGTCGCCCCCTCCTATCGCGTCTTCTCGAACAGTTCGCGTCCGATCAGCATGCGGCGGATTTCGCTCGTCCCCGCCCCGATCTCGTAAAGCTTGGCGTCGCGCAGCAGGCGTCCGGCCGGAAACTCATTGATGTAACCATTGCCGCCCAGGCACTGGATGGCGTCGAGCGCGATCATCGTCGCCTTCTCCGATGCGAACAGGATCGCGCCGGCGGCATCCTCGCGCGTGGTGCGCCCCTCGTCGCAAGCGCGCGCGACGGCATAGACATAAGACTTCGCGGCATTCATGCCGACATACATGTCGGCGAGCTTGGCCTGGATGAGCTGGAAGCGCCCGATCGGCTGGCCGAACTGCTTGCGGTCGTGGACATAGGGGATGACGAGATCGAGACAGGCCTGCATCAGGCCGAGCGGGCCGGCCGAGAGCACGACGCGCTCGTAATCGAGGCCCGACATCAGCACGTTGACGCCGTTGCCGACCGCGCCCAGCACGTTCTCTTCGGATACTTCGCAATCGGAAAAGACCAGTTCGCCGGTGTCGGACCCGCGCATGCCGAGCTTGTCGAGCTTCTGGGCGGTGGAAAATCCCTTGAACGTCTTCTCGACGATGAAGGCCGTGATCCCGCGCGCGCCGGCGGTCGGATCGGTCTTGGCATAGACCACGATGGTCTCGGCCAGCGGGCCGTTCGTGATCCACATCTTGGAACCGTTGAGGATGTAGCGGTCGCCTTTCTTGTCGGCACGCGTGCGCATCGAAACGACGTCGGATCCCGCGCCCGGCTCCGACATGGCGAGCGCACCGACATGGGCGCCGGAAATCAGCTTGGGCAGGTAGCGCTTCTTCTGGTCAGCGGTGCCATTGCGCCGGATCTGGTTCACGCACAGGTTCGAGTGCGCGCCATAGGACAGGCCGACCGCTCCCGACGCGCGCGAGACCTCCTCCATCGCCACGCAATGCGCGAGATAGCCGAGCCCGCTGCCGCCCAATTCCTCTTCGACCGTGAGGCCGAGGAGACCGAGTTCCCCCATCGCCGGCCACAGATCGCGCGGGAACGCGTTGCTGCGATCGATCTCGTCGGCGCGCGGCGCGATCTTCTCCTGCGCGAACGCGCTGACCGTCGTCCGCAACATGTCGAGGTCGGAGCCGAGGCCGAAATCGAAGCCGGACCAGGCATTGGCAATCATGGCGTATCCTCCGGCCGCCCTGCGGCGCTGTTGTCGCGTGCTCAATCCGCCGCGCGGTCCGGCGTTCCTTCCATGCAGATCAGCGTCGCCAGCATTTTCGCGATCGGCTTGCTGCGGCCGCCGGAGACCGCGAAGACCTCGGTGTCCACGATGCTCAGCAGACGGCCGCCCCGCACCACCTGCCCGGTCGCCACGAAGCGCTCGCCGACCGCCGGGGCCATCAGATTGATCTTGAACTCCACCGTCAGCGGCGAGGAGCCGGCCGGCATCAGCGAATACGCCGCAAATCCCGCCGCGGTATCGGCGAGCGCCGCGGTCACCCCGCCATGCAGGAATCCGCGCTGCTGGGTCAGTTCAGGTTTGAGCGCCACTTCCACGCTGCAGCGGCCGGGCGCCAGCGCCGTGAGCGCCCCGCCGATGAAGCGCATATAATGCTGCCGTGCGAAGCTCTCGCGGCAACGGCGCTCCCACTCGGGATCGCGCGGGGAAAAGCTCGATTGCGTCGCCGGCTGGTCCATGACGCTCGCTCCATACGTCACCGTATGTTTGACATACGGAACCGTATGGTGGAAAAGAAACCTTGTCAATCACAACCGGGACCCATCAAGGATCGCCATGGCCCCACGCAAGACCGCGGCCGCGACGCGGCCGCAGCGGCTCGAAGCCGCCGACTGGATCGAGGCCGCGCAGGACGCGCTTGCCACGGGCGGCGTCGAAGCCGTGCGCGTGGAGCCGCTGGCCAAGGCGCTCGCCGTCACCAAGGGCAGCTTCTACTGGCACTTCGCCGACCGCCGCGCGCTGCTTGACGCGGTACTCGACACCTGGGCACAGGGCCGCATTGCGGCGATCCGCCAGCAGGTGGCCACCGGGCGCGAGCCTGAGGCGACGCTTCGCCACCTCGCCGAGCTTTATACCCGCCGCGCCAACCTGCGCGGGCTGTCGATCGAGCTTGCCATCCGCGCGCTCGCCCGCACCGATGCGGCCGCCGCGCGCGCCGTGCGCGCCGTCGATCTCGAACGTCTCAAGCTGGTCGGCACGCTGTTTGCCGGCCTCGGCTGGCCGGCAACCGACGCGCAGGCGCGCGCCATCCTCTTCTACAGCTTCCTGTTCGGTGAAAGCCTGCTCGATGCGCGGACGGTCACCGCGCCCGCGCGCGACAATGCCGTGCGCGCGCTGATCGCCCCGCCGGCCTGATCGTCAGGCCGCGGACGTGCGGCCGCCAGCGCGGGCCTTGGCCTCGCGCAACACCGCATCGAGGTCGGCGGCCCTGCATGGCATCGCGAACAGATAACCCTGCATCTCATGACAGCCGGCAAGGCGCAGCAGCACGCGCTGCTCGTCGCTCTCCACGCCTTCGGCCAGAATGCTCAGGCCGAGCGCATTGCCGAGCGCGACGATCGCCTGGATCATGGCGCCGGCATTCGACCCGCGGCCGAGCGGGGCGACGAACGCCTTGTCGATCTTGAGCTTGTCGAAGGAGAAGCGCTGCAGATAGCTGAGCGAGGAGAAGCCGGTGCCGAAATCGTCGAGCGCGATCTTGATGCCGAGCCCACGCAACGCGTCGAGCCGCGCTTTGGCCTCCTCCGGATTGTCGATCAGGACGCTCTCGGTGATTTCCAGTACCAGCCGGCTCGGCGAAATCTTCTGCTCCTGCAGCAGCCGGGCGACCAGTTCGACGAATTTGCGGTCGCGTACCTGCAGGGGCGAGACGTTGACGGACACATACAGGTCAGGCCAGCGCCGCGCATCCGACAGGGCCCGACGCAGCACATATTCGCCGAGCGGCTCCATCAATCCGGCCTGTTCGGCGACCGGAACGAAGTCGAGCGGCGCGATCATCCCGCGGTTCGGATGATCCCAGCGCAGCAACCCTTCGACGCCCACGATCCGCGTGCCGTCGGCGGCGACGATCGGCTGGTAATGGAGATCGAGCGCGCCTTCCGAAATCGCGCGCTTGAGGTCGCGCTCGATGGCCCGGCGGTCGCGCGCACCGGCATCCATCGACGGATCGAACGTCGCAAGCGCGCCCGCTCCGCGGCTCTTGGCGACGCGCAATGCCGCGTTCGCGCACCGCATCAGTTCATCAGGGCTCTCGCCGTGCCCGGGCGCGAGGCTAAGCCCGATGCTGACCGAGAGCGGCACCGCGCGGTTATGCACCCAGACCGGCCGGTTGAGGTCCGCATGGATCGCAGCCAGGATATCGTCCGCCGCTTCGGCATCGGAGATGTTGAGCACGGCCACGAATTCGTCGGCGGCAAACCGTCCGCATACCGTCCCCTGCGGCAGCCGGTCGTGCAGCCGTTCGGCGAACATGGCAAGCACCTGATCGCCGCCGTCATGGCCGATGGCCTCGTTGATGTCCTTGAAACGGTCGAGATCGAAATTGGCGACCACCGTCGCCTGCCCCGGTTTGCGCGCGACGAGGACGGCTTCTGCCAGTTCGAGCATGCGGCGGTGATTGGGCAGCCCGGTGACCTGATCGAGCTGGTTCATCCGCCGGACTCGGTCCTGGCTTTCGCCGAGCGAGTTGTTCAGGAGCCGCAATTGCCAGATGAGCGCAGCGGCGATGCCCCCGAGAACCAGAAAGAAGACGATCACCGCCGGCGCGAGACGGATAAGAAAGGCCGAGATCGGCCGGTCGGGATCGAAGCCGAGCCAGGCGATGATACGTCCCTTGCGGTCCACGACCGGCTGCAGCGGGCCGGCCGGTTTCTCGTCTGCCGGCGCAAGGCGCAACCCGCGGATGCCGCTTTCGCGCTCAAGCATCCGTAGCCCCTGGTGCTCGAGACTAGGGAATTCGCCGATGACGTCGCGTGCGGTTTCGACCGCCTGGCGCAGGGTCTGACGCTGAGACGCTTCGCGCGCGTCGTCGCCTTGCAGCCCCAGCGTGTAGACGAAGCACGCAAATCCGACGCCGGCCGCCGCAGCCAGCAGGAGCAGTCCTTCGATCAGCCGGCCGGAAACCGGACGGCCCGAAAGCAAACCTTTGAAAAACCACATGAACCGGATTCCGGCGGCCTCCATTGACCGCACGGTAGCCGACAGCGGTTAACGGCTTCTCAGTGCTTTCAGGTGAGACCGAACCAGAGCGTGGCGATGCTCAGAAAGGAAAAAAAGCCTACCACGTCGGTGATCGTGGTCACGAACGGGCCGGACGAGACGGCCGGATCGACGCCGAACCGCGTGAGCAGCAGCGGGATGACGATGCCGCCTAGTGCTCCCATGGCAAGCACGAACACCATGGCCAAGCCGATCACGAGGCCAAGATCGGCGACGTTGAACCAGAATGCCGCCACCGCGCCCAGGATCAGCGCGAAGCCGAGCCCGTTGACCGCCCCGACCATCAACTCGCGCCGCGTCACCCGCCAAGCATTGGCGTCGGACAGTTCGCGGGTGGCGAGCGCGCGCACGGCGACCGTCATGGTCTGCGTCGCCGCGTTGCCGCCCATCGACGCCACGATCGGCATCAGCACCGCGAGCGCAACCATCTTCTCGATCGAGCCGGCAAACTGCCGGATCACCCAGGCCGCGATCAGGGCGCAGCCAAGATTGACCAGCAGCCAGGGAAAGCGGCTGCGCACGATCTTGGATACCGAGTCCGACAATTCTTCGTCGGCATTGACGCCGCCGAGCGCCTTGATGTCCTCTTCCGCCTCCTCCTCGATCACGTCGACGATATCGTCGACGGTGATGACGCCGACCAGCCGCTCGTCCTTGTCGAGCACCGGCGCAGACACAAGGTTGTAGCGCTCGAACCGGCGCGCCACCTCTTCCTGGTCATCGACCGCATGCACGCGCCGGCGGTCGGGCTCCATGAGCGAGGGAATGCCGACCGGGCGCTTGGTCCGCAACAGCCGGTCGAGCGGCACGGCGCCAAGAAACCGGTTCTCCGAATCGACGACGAAAATCTCGTAGAACCGCTCCGGCAGGTCGGCGGTTTCGCGCATGAAATCGATGGTCTCGCCCACCGTCCAGGACGGGGGAATGGCGATGTAGTCGACCTGCATCAACCGCCCGGCCGAGCCTTCGGGATATTTCAGGCTCTTTTCGAGCGTGGCACGCTCACGGAACGGCAGTTGCGCGAGGATTTCCGACTGATCCTGCTCGGGCAGGTCTTCGAGAATGTAGACCGCGTCGTCGGACTCAAGCTCGCGCACGCCTTCCGCCACGGCCTGCGAAGGCAGTTCCTCGAGGATTTCCTCACGGACGGTGTCGTCGACCTCAGTCAGCGCGGAGAAATCGAAATCCGCACCCATCAATTCGATCAGTTTCGGGCGATAGTCCGGATCGAGCGCTTCCAGCAGGTCGCCGGTATCGGCTTCATGCAAATGGCCAATCAGGGCGCGCAGGCGCCCGCCGTCGCGCCCGGCAATGGCCGCGCTCACGGCGTCGATGAAATCCGGACGGATCGCTCCGCTGTCGTCGCGCATGGCGTCCGCATCCGGTGAAGCCGTCATCGTCTCCTGCTCGCGCATGGCGGTCTCGCTAACGGGACGCAGCGTTTCGGGTCATGCGCCGCTTGTACGCTGGGCGCACTTTCGCGGCAACGCGCAAGACGACCGAACAATCCACACCCGCGCCACACTCGCGCGCGGATCGCCGCCCGACTGTGGACGCCGCACCGCCATCGGGTAGATTGGCACCAAGGGGGGCGCGGATGCGACGGACGGCGATCATCCTTGCATGTTGTATGCTGCCGGCGACGCCCGCGGGCGCCTCCGATTGCCCGGGCAATCCGGAAGCCATCGGCACGAGCCGCACGCTGGTGGTCGATCCGCAGGATCATGCGCGGATCGGCAGCTTCCAGTACCCGGAAACCCTGCCGCTCGCCGAAAAGGAGATCGTGCTCACGCTCGACGACGCACCGCGTCCGCCTTTCACCGCGCAGGTGCTCGACATCCTCGCCCGGGAATGCGTCAAGGCAACTTATTTCGTCATCGGCCGCCACGCCCGCGAATTTCCCGACCTGCTACGCCGGATCCGGGCCGAGGGCCACACCGTCGCCGTGCATTCTGAGAACCATCCGCTGAGCTTTCCGCGCCTGTCGCCCGACCGGCTGCGGCGCGAGGTTGAGGGCAGCATGGCGACCATTGCCGGCGTCCTCGGCGACGAGCAGGCGGTCGCGCCCTTCTTCCGCATCCCGGGCCTCTTGCGCTCGGACGCAGTGGACCGCCACATCAACGCCACCGGGATGATGGTGTGGAGCACCGACGTGATGGCGCACGACTGGGCCCGCCGCATCACCGAAGCAGGCATCATCCGCCGCTCCCTCGACCGGCTCGCCGAAAAGGGCCATCGCGGCATCCTGCTGCTGCACGACATCAAGGAAAAGACGGCGGCCGCCCTGCCCGAACTGCTGCGCGAACTGAAGGCGCGCGGCTATCGCATCGTCCATGTCGTCCCCGCCGGACCCGACCGCCCGGCGACTTCAACGCAGCCGGAGCAATGGGTGTTCCGACCGCAGGACCAGCGCCCGCTATCGACGCTGCTGCTGGCCGACATCGCCCGCCTCGACCAGGCGATGGCCGACTACCGCAGGCTGAGCCGTGTCGATTCGTGCGGGGAGGCATGGTCGGCCGCGCGCAGGCCCACCCGCATCCGGCAGGCTGCCGCCCGCAAGCGGGCTCACATGGTCAGAAGAAGTGCGGCAGTCGCGATCCCCGCCGTCTCACCCGCCCCTTGAACGCTGGCATGGCGCCGGCAAGGGCCGTGCATGGACGAAGCGGCTGGCTCGCCCGGACCGGCAGAGCCACCCCCGCCGCTGGCGGTAGGGCCCTTTAGCCGGAAACAGCCATCGCAGGCGATGGACCGAAGATGGTGCGGCCGAGAGGACTCGAACCTCCACGAGTTGCCCCACTAGCACCTCAAGCTAGCGCGTCTACCAATTCCGCCACGGCCGCAAAAATGTGGGGTTTGGCGCCTTTCCAGGCGCCCGGACGGCGAGGGTGTAACAAATCGGATATGGGGGTACAAGGCCGCTGCGAGGCCCCGCTCCTTTAACGGCTGTCGGGGGAACGCGGCAGCATTTCGCGGACTTCCACCGCGATCCGGTTGCCGTTGACCACCACCGTCCCGCGGGCGACCGGGAAATTATTGGCCAGGATGCGTACGTCGTCGTCCTCGCCCGAATCGAGTTCGATTATGGCGCCGCGGCCTAGCCGCAGAACCTGGTGGATGGGCATGGTGGAGGTGCCCAGCACCACCGATATATCCAGCGAAACCTTGTCGAGCGTGCTCAATGGATGACGTCCCTGTCCGCGATTCCGGAATGCCAAGGTCACCATGGTATGGTGAACGAGTGGTTAATGCCCCGCGCGCGGACCGGAACGGCGACGGGGCCGGCCTGACAGGGCACGAACCGTCCCGGACACCGGAGCCGCGACAGCCATGACCGCCGCACGCGATTCGATCGCGCTTCTGCCCCGCGCGGGCGGCAATCTGGTGGAATGGCGCATCAGCGACGCCCCGGTCGCCTACGAGGCGGCGCTTGCCGAAATGGAAAGCCGGGCTGCCGCGATCGCGGACGGACGGGCGCACGAATGCGTCTGGTTGCTCGAACATCCTCCGCTTTACACCGCCGGCACCAGCGCCCGGCCGCAGGACCTGATCGAGGCACGCTTTCCGGTCCATCAGGCCGGGCGCGGCGGCCAGCTTACCTATCATGGTCCCGGACAGCGCGTGGCCTATCTCATGCTCGACCTGCGCCGCCGCGGCCCGGACGTGCGCGCCTATGTCGCCACGCTGGAGGAATGGATCGTCCGCACGCTCGCTGCCTTCAACGTGCGTGGCGAGCGGCGCGAGGATCGCGTCGGCGTCTGGGTGCGCCGGCCCGAGCGCGCCGACGGCCATGAGGATAAGATTGCCGCCATCGGCATCCGCGTGAAACGCTGGGTCTCGCTGCACGGGATTGCGATCAATGTCGATCCCGACCTCACCCATTTTGCCGGCATCGTGCCGTGCGGCGTCGCCGATCGCCGTTTCGGCGTGACGAGCCTCGTCGATCTCGGTCTGCCGGTGACGATGGCGGACCTCGATTGTGCGCTCAAACGCGAGTTCGAAATGCTGTTCGGGCCGGCCGGACCGGACGTGCGGGCGGATCAGGCGAGCGCCGCGACCGCTGTGCGCCAGCCGGCGATATAGCGGCCGTCGCGACGCTGCGAGCCGTCAGGATCATGCCCGCATTCATTGCTGAAAATCAAATATGCAAAATTAAATAAATGTAATTTGCAGACCCTGCAGGCTCCGCGTAGCAAGCGCGTGCGCCATCAAAGGAAGTTTGCCGTGCTGAAAGCCTGGCTTCTGAAAATCCATCGCTGGATCACACTCATATTTTCCATTCCGCTCGCGATCCTGATCGTGACCGGTCTTGTCCTTTCGTTCGAACCCGCGCTGACAAGCGGTGAAGTCAGCAAGGCGGTGACGCTGCAGTCGGTCGAGGCTGCGCTCACGAAGCACGATCCCGCCGGCGCCGCCCGCTCCGTCGTCGTGCGCGGCTATACGGGCGTGCTGTCGATCGGCCTGCGGCCGGGCGAGTTCGCGCATGTCGATCTCGCCACCAACGAGGCTGTCGCCTCCCCCGGCATTCTTGCGCAGATCATCACCACATCGCGGCGCCTGCACGAAACCCTGCTTCTCGATCTTGGCTGGCTGGTCACCGCATCGACCGTCGCCATGCTCGTCCTGATCGCACTCGGCGTGACGATGGGTTGGCCGCGGCTGCGCCATTCGCTTGCCGGCTGGCACAAGGGGACCGGCTGGATCCTGCTGCCGCTCCTCATTCTCAGCCCGTTGACCGGGCTGCTGCTAGCCTTCGGCGTGACTTTCGCAACGCCGCCTGCGGCCGGCAGCGGCGCTCCCGCGCTGCCTTTGCGCGAGGCGATCCGTGTCGTCGGCGGACAATACGATCTGTCGCGCGTGACCTGGATCAGGCCGATGCGCGGGGCGTTGCGCGCGCGGGTGGATGATGGCGGCGAGATGCGCCTGTTCACCGTGACCGCCTCGGGCCTGCAGGCGACGCCGCGCAACTGGCCGCGCCTGATCCATGAAGGCAACTGGCATGGCTATCTTTCGGTCTTCGTCAATGTCGTGACGTCGGCCGGCCTCGTGATCCTGATCTCGACCGGCCTGCTGCTGTGGGCGCGACGGAAACTGCGCCGCCGGCCTTCGGCCGCGCGAGCCTAGATTGTTGGCAGCATGGCGAAACGCCGCGACTCGTAAAGCGCGAGCTCGCCGGCGTCCGCCTCGCGCTCCTCGACGCCGTCCACCCGCGCGCCGGGCGGACCTCGGCGGCAGACCGCGATCAGTTCGCGGACCACAAGTTCGGGGCCTTCGAACAGCGCCTCGACCGTGCCGTCGCGGCGGTTGCGGACCCAGCCGCCGACCGCGCGGCGTTCGGCCTTGCTGTGGACGAACGCGCGAAAACCGACGCCCTGTACGCGTCCGCTGAAAACGACGTGACGGATCACGGTCGCCGACAATCACCCGTCTCCGAATTCGCGGCGGCGCGGGCTGCGCCACCGGCTCGGCGCCCAGCGGCGCAGGCTTTCAATATAATCCGGCGGCAGCTCCCATTCACGTGCCGCGTCGAGCACCTGTTCCATATAGCCCGGTCGCGGCCGACCCTCGTTCGGGGTATGGCCGAGATAGACCAGCGCATTCAGATGCACGCGATCGTAAAGGACCGGCAGCATCGCACGCCGGTAGAGTCCCGATTGCAGGCTTTCATAGGCGTTGAGCGAGGCGAGATCGCGCGCCGTCAGCCGCCACATGACGCCATGCACCTCGTGGCCGTGCGCCGGCTCCACGGAGGCATAGCCGTCCGTCATGATGATGAACCGGTAATCCTGCAGGAGGGCCGGGCCGACCGCTTCGGCGCCCGGGCAACGCGCTTCCATCGCGCGTCGGCCCATGTTCGAGCCATACGCAAAATGCAACGTCATTCCACCGTCACGCAAACTCCATGATGACGGCATCGACCGCCAGACTGTCGCCGGGCTTGGCCTTGATCGACTTGACGGTCGCGTCGCGTTCCGCGCGCAGCACGTTTTCCATCTTCATGGCCTCGACCACCGCGAGCGTCTCGCCGGCTTTGACCTCCTGGCCTTCCTTGACCGCAATCGAAACGACAAGTCCGGGCATCGGGCACAGCAGGCGCTTGCCGGTGTCAGCCGCCTTCTTCACCGGCATCAGCCGAGCATAACCCGCTTCGCTCTCGGTATAGACGTAAGCCTTTACCTGTACGCCCCGCCAGGAAAGCTCGAAGCCGTTGGCGAACGGCCCAACCTGCATATGCACGGTCTTCCCGTCCACCGTGCCGGTCCAGACCGGGTCGCCGGGCTTCCAGTGCGACTGCAGAAGATGGGTATGTCCCTTCTTACCGTCCCCGTCGGCGAAGCGGACCGCGATCGCGCCGTTGCTGCGCGCGACGTCGAGCGAATAGGCGCGCTCGCCGAGCATGACCGCGCGCTGCCGCTCGCGGGTGACCTCGCGTCCGTCCATCTGGCCGGAAATGCGGCGGCGGCGCTCGCCCTGCACGTGGTCGATGGCGGCGGCGACGGCGGCAAGCACATGGGCGCCCTCGCCTTCGACCATCTGGCCGTGGAAACCGTCCGGATATTCTTCAGCGATGAAGCCGGTGGAGAGCTTTCCGGCGCGCCAGCGCGGATGCGCCATCAGCGCGGAAAGGAACGGGATGTTGTGGCGGATGCCGCGGATCGCGAAGGCGTCGAGCGCGTCGGCCTGCGCGTCGATCGCCGCCTCGCGCGTGGCTGCGTGGGTGACGAGCTTGGCGATCATCGGATCGTAGAACAGCGAAATCTCGCCGCCCTCATAGACGCCGGTATCGTTGCGCACGGTGACGCCGTCCGCGTTCGCCTCGGCGGGCGGGCGATAGGTCACGAGCCGCCCGGTCGAAGGCAGGAAGCCGCGATAGGGATCCTCCGCATAAATACGGCTCTCGATCGCCCAGCCGGTCAGCTTGACGTCCGCCTGCTTGATTTTCAGCGGCTCGCCCGCCGCGACGCGGATCATCTGTTCGACGAGGTCGAGCCCGGTGACGAGTTCGGTCACCGGATGCTCGACCTGCAGGCGGGTGTTCATTTCCAGGAAGTAGAAGCTCTTGTCCTGGCCGGCGACGAATTCGACGGTGCCGGCGCTGTCGTAGCCGACCGCCTTGGCGAGCGCGACCGCCTGCTCGCCCATCTTGCGGCGGGTGGCCTCGTCGAGCAGCGGCGATGGCGCCTCCTCGACCACTTTCTGGTTGCGGCGCTGGATCGAGCATTCGCGCTCGCCGAGATAGATGACGTTGCCGTGCTTGTCGCCGAGCACCTGAATTTCGATGTGCCTCGGGTCGACGATGAACTTTTCCACGAACACGCGATCGTCGCCGAACGAGGACTTCGCCTCCGAACGCGCGCGCGCGAACCCTTCCGCCACCTCCGCATGCGAATACGCAATCCGCATGCCCTTGCCGCCGCCGCCGGCCGAGGCCTTGATCATGACCGGGTAGCCGATCTCGTCGGCAATCTGGGCGGCCTCCTCGGGGCTCGCGATCTCGCCGAGATAGCCCGGCACGGTCGATACCCTGGCCGCGGCCGCGGCTTTCTTGGATTCGATCTTGTCGCCCATGGCCGCGATGGCCCCGGGATTGGGGCCGATGAACACGATGCCTTCGGCGGCGAGCGCCTTGGGGAACGCCTCGCGCTCCGACAGGAAGCCGTAGCCCGGATGCACCGCCTCGGCGCCGGTCTTCTTGCAGGCGTCGATGATCTTCTCGACGACGAGATAGCTCTCGGCGGCCGGCGGCGGGCCGATCAGCACCGCCTCGTCGGCCATTTCGACATGCAGCGCGTCGCGGTCGGCTTCGGAACAGACCGCGACCGTCGCAATGCCCATGCGCCGCGCCGTCTTGATGATCCTGCAGGCGATCTCGCCGCGATTGGCGATCAGAATACGCTTGAACATGCGCCCCAAACCCAAGTTCGTATGCCTTTGCGGCGCTGCGGCACAAAAGTCAATCAGGCCGAATACAATGCCGTGTAAAGCCAGTAGGCGCCGGCCGCCGACCCGATACAGGCCGCTGCCAGGATGGCCATTCTGCGGGCAAAATCGCTCCCGCCGACCGCCACACCGAGTGCGACCTTCGATACCGTATTGCTCAGCACCGCGGCGAGGACCGCGTCGGCCGCCACCATGAGGCTCAACGGCTGCGGAGCCAGTCGCGCGACCGAAACCACGATCGAATCGACCTCCGCGAGGCCGAGTACGAGCGAACCGAGCAGGACGCCGGCCGCACCGAACCATTCGTTCGCCGCCCGCCCCGCAAAAACGATCAGTGCGAGCAGCGCGGCAAGCCCGACCACGGACCAGAACCCGAATGGATTGTGAAACCTCGTCGCCCGGCCCCGCGCATCCTGGCTGCGGCGCCCGTAGGCGCAGATGACGGCAAAAGCGGCAGCAGCGGCGGTGGCCGCAACAAGCGGCGGCAGCACGAAGACCAGCATCGAGGGATTGAGTGCGGCAACGATCGCGCTCACCCGCACGAACGATACCGCCGTCGCAACGGCGACGCCGGCCGCCAATATGCCGGTCTCGCCTTCCCCCTTGGCGGCACGCCGGGCATTCGCGATGGTCACTGCCGTCGAGGAGACGAGCGCGCCGGCGGCCGCCGCGATCAGCACGCCGCGATGGAATCCGAAATAACGGACGGCCGCATAGCCCAGGAACGAGACGCCGGCGAGAACGATCGCGATGATCCAGATTTCGCGCGGATTGACGCCGCCGAAAGGACCGACCGGATCGCCCGGCACCACCGGCAGCGCGATGAACGTCATCGCAAGCAGCACGATGACCGAGCGCAGCTCGTTCTCATTGATCTTGCGCAGCCATCCATGCATCGGCTGGCGCAGCGCCAGCAGACCGGCGGCGGTTACGGCAACCGCACCGGCCACCGTCGGCGAGCCGATCAGCGCATAAGCCCCGAGCGCGAATGTCAGAAGGCCGGCGATCGCGGTGGTCGCCGAGAAGGTCCGAGCGGCCCTGTTCTCCTCAATGCAGAAAAGCGTAATGATCACCGCATAGCCGAGAAAGGTCAGGCCCAGCACGAGGCCGCCGGCAACCGAACCCGCTCCGCCCAGCGACTGCGCGGTGGCTCCGGCGAGGCCGCCGAGCAGGCCGGTGATCGCGAACGTGCGGATCCCCGCCGCACGGCGGCCGGGCTGTTCCGCCCGCTTTTTCCATCCGCGCTCAAGCCCGATCAGCAGGCCTATCCCGAGCGCCGCGGCGAAGTGAGAGAATTGCGTGACCAGATCCATCGGCCTCTATCCATGGCTCGCATGCCGCCGGAAACGATTCTTCCATGCAAACGGGCGAATGCATTATATTCGTTTCATGATCCGTCGCATCATTGGAACAAGACCAGCTTACCAAGGCTGGTGTTGCGGCTTATATCTTGCCCGCTGACCAGTGCAGACCGCGGACGCATTCCGCCGTAACGGCAATGGCCTTCCGCGGGCGCAAAGCCGAAAAGGAGACCGTCATGGCGCTTGCCATCAACGATACCGCTCCCGATTTCGACGCCGAGACCACGCAGGGCCGCATCAGGTTCCACGAATGGATCGGCGACTCCTGGGCCGTGCTGTTCTCGCATCCCAAGGATTTCACGCCGGTCTGCACGACCGAACTCGGCTACATGGCGCGCATCAAACCGGAATTCGACAAGCGCGGCGTGAAGATCATCGGCCTGTCGGTCGACCCCCTCGACCGTCACGTCGATTGGGCCGCCGACATCAAGGAGACCCAGGGCTTTGCACCGAATTATCCGATGATCGCCGATACCGATTTCAACGTATCGAAGCTCTACGGCATGCTGCCGGCGGCCGTGTCCGGCGACCCGACCAAGCGCACGCCCGCCGACAACCAGACGGTCCGCAACGTGTTCGTCATCGGCCCCGACAAGAAGGTCAAGCTGATCCTGGTCTATCCGATGACCACCGGCCGCAACTTCGACGAAGTGCTGCGCGTGATCGACTCTCTGCAGCTCACCGCGACGCACAAGGTCGCAACGCCCGCGCAGTGGAAGCGGGGCGACGACGTCATCATCGCCGGCTCGGTGACCGACGACGAGGCGCGCAAGACCTACCCGCAGGGCTGGAAAGCACCCAAGCCCTATATCCGCATCGTACCAGCGCCGCACCCCTGACGCCGCGCTCCGAACGGATCGTCTCCCGGGCTTGACCCGGGGGATCAACTCCGAAACGCTGCGGGAGGATGTCTCAGCATGGGTTGCCGGGCGGACCGGCAACGGCACTCGCATGTCGACCGGCAGCGACGATCTCGGCTTCATCCATCGTTTCGTGCCGGGTCGCGACCCTGCCCGCGCTCCGCTCCTGCTGCTGCACGGGACCGGCGGCGACGAGAGCGACCTGATCCCGCTCGGTCAGCGCCTGTCGCCCGGCGCGGCGCTGCTGTCTCCCCGCGGCAAGGTGCTGGAGAACGGCATGCCGCGCTTTTTCCGCCGCGAGGGCGAAGGCGTCTGGGATCTGGCCGATTTCGGCAAGCGCACGGTCGAGCTCGCCGCGTTCGTGCGGCGGGCGCGCGCCACCTACGACATCAGCGTCCCGGTCGCGATTGGCTTTTCCAATGGCGCCAACATCGCCTGGTCGCTGCTTGCGAACGATCCCTCGCTGCTGTCCGGCGCGATCCTGATGCGCGCGATGATGCCGTTCGATCCGCGGCCGCTGCCCGATCTCACCGCCATCCCGATCCTCATCCTGGCGGGAGTCGACGACCCGCTGGTGCCGGTCGATCAGGCCGCCCTGCTTGCCGCTCTTCTCGGCGAAGCCGGCGCACAGGTGACCTATGAAGTCGTGTCCGGCGGCCACGGGCTGACGGGAGACGACCTGTCGCTCGCCGCAAGCTGGCTTGTCCGCCACGGCTAGCCTGCGCGTACACAGAGAGCCCCGAGGTAGCCCCCCGCGCTTTCCCGCCGCGCGGACTTGTGGCAATCGGACGGCGCACATCTTTCCGGAGCCGTCGATGTCGATCCTTCCCTCCGATCTGCAACCCCCTTTCGCCCATTTCATGGGCATGATCTTCACGACCGTGACGCCCGACCTCGTGCGCGCCGAGATGCCGGTGCGCGAGGAGTTCCGCAATCGCACCGGCGTGATGCATGGCGGCGCGATCATGGCGCTCGCCGACAATCTCGGCGGCACCGGCGCAACCGCCAATCTGCGCGAAGGTCAATCCACCGCAACCATCGAAAGCAAGACTAATTTTTTCGCGTCCATTCCGATCGGCGACGTTGCAATCGCCGAGGCGATCCCGCTGCATCGGGGACGCACGACCATGGTCTGGCAGACGCGTATCACCCGCCGCGACGGCAAGCTCGCCGCCATTGTCACGCAGACACAGCTTATCCTCTCCGAAAAATGACATGAACGGGTCGGCACCGGTTATCGTCTGGTTCCGCGACGACTTGCGGCTTTGCGACCACCCCGCGCTCCATGCGGGCGCGAGAGCCGGCATGGAGGCAAACCGGCCCCTGATCTGCCTCTATATCGTCGACGAGGAGAGCGCCGGGCTGCGCAGGCTGGGTGCAGCCGCGCGCTGGTGGCTTGCGCAATCGCTGCGCGCGCTCGATGGCGAATTGAGCTCATTCGGCCAACGCCTCATCCTGCGCCGTGGATCCGCGCCGGAAACACTCGCCGCGCTGGTGGCCGAAACCGGCGCCGCTCTCGTCTACTGGAACCGGCGCTACGACGCCGCCGGAAACGCGGTCGACCAACGCGCGATCGATGCCCTCAAGGCGCGCGGCGTCGCCGGGGGCACATTCCCCGGCAATCTGCTGATCGAGCCGGACCGGCTTACTGCGAAGGCGACCGGTCCGATACGCGTTTTCACGCCCTTCTGGAGACGAGTGCTCGCCGCGGGCGATCCGCGCCACCCGCTCGCAAAGCCTGTCCGCCTGCCTCCTCCGCTACCGATCGCGGGTGAAGAGGTTCGCGATCTCAACCTCGAGCCAACAACACCCGACTGGAGCGGCGGATTGCGCGCCGCCTGGACGCCCGGCGAACGAACGGCCCGCGCGCGGCTTGCGAGTTTTCTCGACGGCTGCGTCCGCGGCTACGCGGCCAATCGCGACCGGCCGGACATCAAGGCGACTTCGTTTCTTTCGGCACATCTGCGGTTCGGCGAAATCAGTCCGGTCGAGGTCTTTCATGCCGCGCGCCTGGCCGCCGACACTCGTCGCGCACCCGTGCGCGATATCGACAAGTTTCTGAGTGAAATCGGCTGGCGCGAGTTTTCCGGTCACCTGCTGCATCATTGGCCAGATATGGCGACAAGAAATTTGCAGTCGCGCTTCGATGCCTTTCCGTGGCGGAACGACCCGCCCGCCCTGAAAGCATGGCAGCGCGGCCGCACCGGCTATCCCCTGGTCGATGCCGGCATGCGGCAACTCTGGCAGACCGGGTGGATGCATAACCGCGTGCGTATGGTCGCCGCCTCGTTCTTGGTGAAGCATCTTCTGATCGACTGGCGGGCCGGCGAGCAATGGTTCTGGGACACCCTGGTCGATGCCGATGCCGCCAACAATCCCGCAAGCTGGCAATGGGTTGCCGGCTGCGGCGCCGATGCCGCGCCCTATTTCCGGATATTCAACCCAGTCCTGCAGGGCGAAAAGTTCGATCCCAAGGGCGACTATGTCCGTACCTTCGTGCCGGAACTTGCCGACCTGCCGGATACCTTCATTCACAAACCGTGGCTCGCGCCGTCTGCGATCCTTGCGCAAGCCAATGTCGCGCTCGGTGAAAACTACCCCGCCCCGATTGTCGAGCATGATGCCGCCCGCCGTCGGGCGCTCGCGGCCTTCGCCGCCATCAAGGCCTGATCACCACCGCCCCGGGCGGACATTGACTAGGAACACTGCTACCGCGCAGATCGCCATACCGACAAGCGCCAGCGGGCTGAGCCTCTCGTCGAACACGAGATAGGCCAGCAGCGCGGTCACGGTCGGCACGAGGTAGAACAAGCTCGCCACCTGCGTTGCCGGCGCGCGGCGGATCAACCAGTACATCAGCGCGATCGCGCCGCCCGACATCACAACAACCATCCAGCCGAGCGCGAAAACGAACTCGAAGGTCCATTGCACCACGCGGGTCTCGAACGCGAACGCGGCGGCTCCGAACAGGACCGTGCAGGTGACAAATTGCACGAGATTTCCCGCCCGCCAGTCTATCGTCGTGCAGAAGCGCTTCTGATAAAGCGAGCCAAGCGTGATGCCCAACAGCGAAATGACGGTCGCAATCCATCCCGCGAGCGCGGCTCCCTCGGTCACATCGCGATCGTGCAGCACGAGCATTACGCCGACGAGCCCGGCCACGAGCCCGATCCATTGCAGCGCGGTCACGCGCTCGCCCAGGAAGCGGCTCGCCAGCGTCGCGGTCAGGAGCGGCTGCAGGCCTGCGATCAGCGCCGATATGCCAGCCGGCACCCCGAGGCTAATCGCGCTGAAGACACCGCCGAGATAGAGCCCGTGCACCAGCGTGCCCGCGACCATGCTGTGTGCGGTTTCCGCCGCGCTCAGCCGGCGCGGACGAACGATCGCGATAACCGCAACGAAGATCGCGCTCACGAGCGCCATACGCCAAGTGAGATAAGTCATCGGCTCCGCGTACGGCAGGCCGTATTTCGCGCCGATGAAACCCGTGCTCCACAGGAAAACGAACAGGGGCGGCGCGATCCGCACCACAAGCGATTCGGACGATGTCGGCATGGCATTTCCGGCGGCGAGACAATTATGTCTTGAACCGTATCCGATCCGGTTTCAAGCTGTGCGTCCTTGCGAATGCGACGGGAGCGAAGCGGATGGACGTGCGGGCAGCAGTGGCGATCGCAGCGGGCAAGCCGCTCGAAGTGACGACCGTCCAGCTCGAGGGGCCAAAGGCGGGCGAGGTCCTGGTCGAGATCAAGGCCACCGGGATCTGCCACACCGACGAATTCACGCTTTCGGGCGCCGATCCGGAAGGCCTCTTCCCTGCCATTCTCGGGCACGAGGGCGCGGGCATCGTGGTCGAGACCGGAGCCGGCGTCACCTCGGTGAAGAAAGGCAACCACGTCATCCCGCTCTACACGCCCGAATGCCGGCAATGCCCCTCCTGTCTTTCGCGCAAGACCAATCTGTGCACGGCGATCCGCGCGACGCAGGGTCAGGGCGTGATGCCGGACGGCACCTCCCGCTTCTCCATGGGCGGCAAAAAGCTGCATCACTATATGGGCACCTCGACGTTCGCGAACTTCACGGTCCTGCCGGAGATCGCGGTGGCGAAAATCCGCGCGGACGCGCCGTTCGACAAGGTCTGTTACATCGGCTGCGGCGTGACGACCGGCATCGGCGCGGTGATCAACACCGCCAATGTGCATCCGGGCGCCAAGGCGATCGTGTTCGGCCTCGGCGGCATCGGGCTCAATGTCATCCAGGGCCTGCGTCTGGTCGGCGCCGACATGATCGTCGGGGTCGACATCAACAATGACAAGAAGGCCTGGGGCGAACGCTTCGGAATGACTCATTTCGTCAATCCGAAGGAAATCGGCAAGGATCTCGTCCCCTATCTCGTCGACATGACCAAGACGCCGGCCGACCAGATCGGCGGCGCCGACTATACGTTCGACTGCACCGGCAACGTGCAGGTGATGCGCCAGGCGCTCGAATGCTGCCATCGCGGCTGGGGCACGAGCGTCATCATCGGGGTCGCAGGCGCGGGCCAGGAAATCGCCACGCGTCCGTTCCAGCTCGTCACCGGCCGGGTCTGGAAGGGCAGCGCCTTCGGCGGCGCCAGGGGACGCAGCGACGTGCCCAGGATCGTCGACTGGTACATGGACGGCAAGATCGAGATCGACCCGATGATCACCCACGTCCTGCCGCTCGCCGACATCAACAAGGCCTTCGACCTGATGCACGCCGGAAAAAGCATCCGCAGCGTCGTGACATTCTGACGGCGGACCGCCTTTCGCTTTGCATGCCGACCGGTTGTCGCGCCGCAATAATCCTAAAGTTTTGTGCGCATCGACCGGTTCCGGCTGCCGCCGTCTTGCCTTAAAAACATGGCATGGATGTTCCCGACTTCACCTGCGGCCGGCACGGATCGCCTCGAAGAAACGGGCCTCGCAAGCCGGATCGCCTGTGATGGAGACCGCGCCGTGGATCACCTGTTGAACGTCGCGTATTATGAAGGAATCTGGCGCTCGATCGCGTCCATCGTAGCGGCCGTCATCCTGATCCTGTGCCTGAGCACCAGCGTCGGTTCGGCGCTGATGATCGTCGCTCATGTCGCCCTCTTCTTCACGATCCTGATGATCCGCAACGCCGCCGAACTGGCGCGCATGAGCCTGCCGCGCGCCGTCGCGCAAGCGCAGCCCCGCATGGCCATTCCATGGACCGGGTGCCGTGCGTCGGTGCTGACGCTGACTTTCGCGAAAGTCGGTTCCGTGATCGCCGCAACCTGCGCGGCCGGCGCGCTCGTGCTCTGAGACTATGGCTCGAACTGCGGATCGACCGGCACCCGATAGCCGTTGGCAAGCCGGTTGGTCTCGTTGGCCATGCCGGTGACGGCCATCAGTTCGCCGAACATGGCCTCCGTCATCCCCGCCTTGCGGGCAGCCGCGGTATGGCTTGCGATGCAATAGGCGCAGCCATTGGTCACGCTGACGGCGAGATAGACCATCTCCTTGGTAAGCGGATCGAGCGCGCCCGGCGCCATGACCGCCCTGACGCTCTCCCAGGTCCGGCGCAGCAAAGCCGGATCACGCGCGAGATATTTCCAGAAATTGTTGACGTCGGGCACGTTGCGGGACGCCTTGATGTCGTCGAAGACCGCGCGGACCTCGGGTGTCGCGTCGGCGTAATTGACCGGTTTGGGCGTTGCGGCGGGTGATGTCATTGGCGGATTCCTTTCCGGACAGCAAGAGAAGCGCGACCGTCCGTTTTGATCAAGATCAACAAGACACGACCCGAAATCATCAAGATGATTTTACATCGTCCATTGCCGGTGCGGCGGCACGCATTTCGAGGAGCGCGTCATGAATGCATGCGACGTGATGACACTGAACGTGATCACGATCAGCCCCGATCTCGATATCGGCGCCGTCGCCAACACGCTCGTCGGCAACCAGATCAGCGCGGTACCCGTGGTCGCGATGGACGGCAAGCTGCTCGGCATCGTGTCGGAGGGCGACCTGATGCGCCATACCGGTACCGACGCCGAACGCCCGCGCTCGTGGTGGCTCGACTTCTTCCGCGACAGCAGCACACTCGCCCGCGACTTCGCCCGCACCCATGCTCGCAAGGCGAAGGACGTGATGACCCCCAATCCGGTCACCGTCTCGCCCGACACCCCGCTTGCCGAGATCGCGACGCTGTTCGAGAAGCGCCGTATCAAGCGCGTGCCGGTCGTGATCGGCGGGCGGCTGGTGGGCATCGTCAGCCGCGCGAACCTGATCCAGGCGCTGGCGAGCCGTGCCAGCGAGGAACTGCCGCGCGCGCACAGCGACGAGGCGTTGCGCGAGGCGATCGTGGCGAGCCTGCGGGACCAGCCCTGGGCGAAACGGCCGATCAACATCGTCGTCCATCACGGGGTGGTGGATCTGTGGGGCTTCGTCGACAGCGCGGCCGAGAAGGATGCGATCCGGGTGGCGGCCGAGGCGGCGCCGGGGGTGAAGGCGGTCAACGACAACCTGCGCCTCTATCCGGTGATGTACGGCGCGACCTGAGGCGTCTTGTCATTTATCGTCGGCGCGCGGCACGGCATCGCCTTCGAAGCGGCGGGGTCCGGGCTCGATCACGCCGCAGGGCCGGCACTCGAACGAGATCATGTCGTGCGGATGCAGCAGCGGCATGCGGATATGAACGATCGCCATCGGGCGGCCGCATAATCCACATGCAGGACACCTGCTGAGATCACTGCTCATTCGCCGCTGTTCAAGCACGGGTAATGCCGCGGCGAGAGGCAGGAGCCGTGGCGACGCGCACCGCCTGCCGCCCCGACAGACGAAGCGCCGAGTCCTGCCTCCCGCACACGAGAAAAATCGCGTTATTACAGCGTCGAGGAATTGATCTAGGTCAAACTGAACGGAATTTGCCGCCGGTGTTGCACAGAGGACTGTGTCGGCGGGCAGAATTCGCAGGCGCGGGCCATGATCGACGCGAGGTACACGGCGGGCGGGGCTGAAATCGGCGCACCGCCGCCGTCGGTTCTGGAACCGCTCCAGAAGACGGCGCGGCGGCATACCGCAAACGACCCCAACGCCGCGCTCAGAAATCGAGCTTGTCGCGCACCGCCTCGATGCCGGCTCTGGCGCAGGCGTCGTCCGCCTCTCCGCCCGGCGCGCCCGACACCCCGACCCCGCCGACGATGGAACCGCCGCTCTCGATCATGAGGCCGCCGCCGAGCACGACCACCCCCGGCAGATTGCGCACGCCGGCCTGCGGGCTGCCTTCCTTCGTCAGCACCACAAGCTCGCTCGTATTGGTGCGGAAGGAAACGGCGGTCCATCCCTTGCCGGAGGCGGTCGCCGGCGTATGCGGCCCGGCAAAGCGGTCGCGCAGCATGACCTGCGTCTGGCCGAACCGGTCCACCACCGCCACCGCGACCTGGTAGCCGCGCTTGCGGCAATCCTCCAGCGCCGCGCGCGCAAGCGCAAAGGCGACATCGGGGTTGAGCGACTTGAACGCAACGGTCCCCTCCTGCGCGCGCGCGGACGAGGTGGGCGCCGAAACGGCGAAAGCGGCGATCGCGGCCGCGGCGAGAACGGACATGCGAAGCATCATGAGGACACCTGTCTCGCAGAGAGAGAATGGATCAAAGAAACATCATTATCATTTTTCTGAATATGAGTCCGGCGGCATTGATCTGGCACAAGCGGCGTCGCCCGCGCGGCAACGCCCGGAGTGAAGATAGCGCGGGTGCCGCTCGGCGTGCGCATGCGTTCCCGCGGCGGCCGCGGGGGGTGTCGTGCATCATGCGGCCCGCAGCGCGCGGGCCAAGTAGGCCAAGCGAGGGTGACGGAGCGCCGAAAGGCGCAGTCATCCTGTAGCCACGGCCTTGCGCAGGGCCGTGTCGCCTTCCGGCGCTCCATCGCGGCGTCTTCACCTCTGCATCGGGCCGCGCTTTCGGCAGAACCGGCCGCAGCTTTCGCCGCCGGTTGGCCGTCAGCCAGCTCCTGGCGGGGACCCATAGTGGTCCCGGGCGGAGCCCCGATGCAGCCCGGGAGCACGGTCACGAGCCGTGCGCGCGGGCGCCGCCCCCACTCCGCGTGTGCAGCGTTCTGCAGAACGCCCCCCGCCCGGAGTGAAGTGATCTGACTATATTCCTATCATGCCGGCCTTGTCAAGTCCCTGCCCAAGGCGTGCAGGACACGCGCTCCGCCTACCAGTAATAGATCCGGCGGCGACGGCGGCGAACGATGTAATAACGCGGGCGGCGATAGAAATAGACGCGGCGGCGGCGATAGCGCCAGCGCACCTGTTCGGGCACGGCGGCATCGAGATCCTCCTGGGTGCCGACGGCCGGCTGCGCCGGCGGCTGCGGCGTGCGGGCATCGTCGCCGGGCTGGACCGGCTGCATCAGCGGGCTCGCCTGCGCGGTGGCGGCAAGCGCCGCCGCACCGACAACGCCGGTCGCAAGGCCGAACACGGCTTTGAGAAATTTGCGTCGTTCCATGGTTCTCCCCTGTCGCCTTCGGGTTGTCGCAAGGCAGCGTGACGCAGCCTGCGTGAACCCCAGATGAATGCCGCGCGAAGGACGCCCCCCGCAGCACTCAGACAATTCCGCCTTTGGCCATCATGGCGGCGCAGAACAGAATGACGACAATACCGAACAATTCGCCGTGGATCGTGGCTTGGATCGTGCGCAGGCGCTTTTCCTCCACCTGCGGAACATTTCCGGCCCGCACCGCCTTGCGCCAGGACAGGAACGTCGCGGTCGGCATCGACGACAGCACGGCGATCGCGACGAACACCGAAAACTTGGTGATGAAAGCATAGCTCGAAAAATAATAATCGAGCGTCTTCTCAAAATAGAACACGCGCAGAAGCCCGATCACGAGCAGGAGGGCGATGGAGATCGACAGCACCGCATCGGCCGCGATGATGCGGCGGGCGTTGCCGAGCGTCAGCGGCTGATGCAGCAAGGTCAGCTCGACCACGAGCGCTCCGGCCAGCGTAAAGGCCACGAGGTGATGAAAGAAGATCATGAGAGTGGTCATGCTGCGATTATCCGTGCAGGATGGCGAGCGACTTCAGCCGAACAGAACCAGATAGAGGCCGAAACCGAGCGTCGCGCTCACCATCGCCTCGATCGTCTCGAACGCGAACCCGCCGACCGCCCAGGCGACGTGCGGATAGAGGGCGCTGCCGACCGGGAATATCGCCGCCGCAACGGCGACGCAGCAGACGAGCTTGATCAGATCGGAATATCGCGGCACCGTTTCCTCCCCGGTCCGGCACGATAATCGGATTGGACGGACGCGCCAAGCCGCAAAGCCGGGCCGCGCGATCGCGCCGCAGCGCGGATGCCACAGGCGCACCCGCACGGGGGCGCGCGCAATGCGTCGCCTCACCCCTTCACGCCGACCAGCTCGACGTCGAATATCAGCGTTGCATTCGGCGGAATATCACGGCCCGCCCCGCGCGCGCCGTAGCCGAGCTGCGGCGGCACGATCAGCGTGCGCCTGCCGCCGACCTTCATGCCGGCGACGCCCTCGTCCCAGCCCTTGATGACGCGCCCTTCGGCGAGCGTGAACTCGAACGGCTGGCCGCGGTCGACGGAGGAATCGAATTTCTTACCCTTCTGGCCGCCATGATAGAGCCAGCCGGTATAATGCACCACCGCGATATAGCCGGGCGCGGCGGCGCGGCCGCTGCCGACCCGGGTGTCGATCACCTGCAGGCCCGAGGGCCGCGTCACCGCCTGCCCCGACGGCGCGGAGGCGGACGGCGGCGCGGGCGGCGGCGGCGCGATGGC
>JABARS010000037.1 GCA_019187085.1 Pseudorhodoplanes sp.
ATCCGCCGCGGACTGCGCCCGCCAGTACGCCGGGCACGCCGCCGGCCGGTGGCGCAGGCGTCCGTCCGCTTCAGCCGCAACAGCCGCCGCTCCAGCGGCCGGCGGCCCCGCAACCGTCGCCGGTCCAGCGGCCGCCTTATCCGCCGGCCGCGCCCGTCACGCGTCCGCAGGTTCCGCCCGACCAAAGCGCGCCGCCGATGCCGCCGCAGCACCGCTACGCCGCGCCACATTCCCCGTCATCGCAAAATCCCCCAAGTCATCTGCCAGGTTCTTCGGCAGGCGCAAGCCAGCCGGGCGGCGGACCGGCCGCTCATGCCGCAGGGACGCGCTTTTCCGGGCAGGCGACGCGGGCCGCCGACAGCGGAACGCGGCTGGAGGATTTGGAGCGTCTGTATGAATCAGCGCCGCGAGCCGATTATCCTGCCGCCGGTCGCCACGAACCGGCGCCGCCGGCCGCGGGCACTCCCGCGCCGATGCGCGCCGATTATGGTGCGCCGAACGTCCCCTTGCTGGATCCGAACCGGATGACGCCACGAAGCCCGCGTGCCGCCCTTGAACCCGAGCGCGTCGCCGTGCCGACACGGCGCTCCAAGCGCGCGCGCCACCCGCTGGTGATCATCGGCAATGCGATCTTCACCCTGATCCTTCTGATCGCCCTCGGCCTCGGCGGCCTCGTATTCTGGGGCAAGCAGCGTTTCGAGGCGCCCGGGCCGCTCGCCGACAACAAGATCGTCAACATCCCGCGCGGCGGCGTGCGCGACATCGCCGAATTGCTCGCGCGCGAAGGCGTGATCAGCGAGCCCTGGGTGTTCATCGGCGGGGCGCTCGCGCTCAAGGCGCGCGGCGAAGACCTCAAATTCGGCGAATACCAGTTCGCCAGCCGCTCCAGCATGCGCGACGTTGCCGAAACCATCATCGAGGGCAAGGTCGTCCAGCACATGTTGACGCTGCCGGAAGGACTGACCTCCGAGCAGATCGTCGCGCGGCTTCTGGAAAACGAGGTGCTCACCGGCAACATCCGCGAAATCCCGCGCGAGGGCAGCCTGCTGCCGGAAAGCTATCGTTTCACGCGCGGCACGACGCGCGAGCAGATGATCCAGCGCATGCAGCAGGCGCAGGCGCGCGTGATCAAGGAAGTCTGGGACCGCCGCATGCCCGACCTGCCGCTGCGCCGGCCGGAAGACCTCATCACGCTCGCCTCCATCGTCGAGAAGGAAACCGGCAAGCCGGAAGAGCGCACGCGCGTGGCTGCCGTGTTCCTCAACCGCCTCAAGCAGAACATGAAGTTGCAGTCCGACCCGACGATCATCTACGGACTGGTCGGCGGCAAGGGATCGCTCGGCCGCCCGATCCTCAAGAGCGAGATCGAGCAGCCCACGCCCTACAACACCTACGTCATCGCCGGGCTGCCGCCTGGACCGATCGCTAATCCCGGCCGCGCCTCGCTCGAAGCCGCGGTGAATCCGGCGCGTACCAAGGAACTCTATTTCGTCGCCGACGGCACCGGCGGGCACGCGTTCGCGGAGAATTACGACCAGCACCTGCGCAACGTCGCGCGGCTGCGCGCGCTCGAACGCGAGCAGAAGGAGACGCCGGATTCTGCGCCACCCGCGGCCGCACCCGAGCCGGCCGCGCCGCAGCCCGCCGCGCGCCCGCCGCAGCGGCGTACGCAAGCCAATCCTGCTGCCAATCCGCAACCGTCCGCCACCCGCAATGGCGGCGCGCCGGCGCGGCCCTGACCGCGGGGCGGAACGTCGATAACGGCCGCCTCGCGCTTGTGAGGGCGGGGCGCGGCCGTTAAGGTCTGGCGCAAAATCGATTCACCCTCACCAGCAATCGGCGCGGATCAGGATGGCGTTGTCGAGCATGACCGGTTTCGCTCGCCGCCATGGCGCAAGCGGCGGCTATGCGTGGTCGTGGGAGATCAAATCCGTCAACGGCAAGGGTCTCGATCTGCGGCTGCGGATTCCGCCGGGTTGGGACGCAATCGAGGTGCCGGTGCGCAACAAGGCGGCCGAGACGCTCGCGCGCGGCAACATCTACGCCAATCTCAGCGTGACGCGCGAGGGCGCGGCTCCCGTCGTGCGCATCAACGAGCCGGTGCTTGCGGCGGTGCTCGCCGCGATGAAGGGCCTTGCCGGCCGCATCGAGGCCCAACCGCCGCGGCTTGACGGCGTGCTCGGCCTGCGTGGCGTCATCGACGTCGTCGACGAGGAGGAAAGTGAGGAGGCCCGGCGCGCCGCCGAGGCCGCGATCGTCACGAGCTTCGCGGCGGCGGTCGGCGAGCTGAGCGAGATGCGCCGCCACGAGGGCAAGGCGCTCGGCGAATTGCTGGCGGCGCGGCTTGCGGAAATCGACGACCTCTCGCAGCGGGCCGAAGCGGTGCCCGGCCGGCAGCCGGAGGCGATCAAGAAGAGGCTCAAGGAGCAGATCGCGCTCCTGCTCGACCAGGCGAACCGTTTCGATCCCGACCGGCTGCATCAGGAAGCGCTCCTGCTCGCAGCCAAGGCGGACGTGCGCGAGGAACTCGACCGCCTCGCCGCCCACGTCGCGCAGGCGCGCAAGCTGCTCGCCGACGGCGGCGCGGTCGGCCGCCGACTCGATTTCCTGGCGCAGGAGCTCAACCGCGAGAGCAACACCCTGTGCGCCAAGTCCAACGACGTGGAACTGACCAATATCGGTCTTGCGCTGAAGACGACGGTCGAACAGTTCCGCGAACAGGTCCAGAATCTCGAATGACTGCGGCACCCGAAATATCTCGGCGCGGTATCATGCTGGTCGTGTCCTCGCCCTCGGGAGCCGGCAAGACCACGCTGACGCGCGAACTGCTCAACAAGGAACAGAAAGTCAGCCTGTCGGTTTCGGTGACCACGCGCGCGCGCCGGCCGAGCGAGATCGAGGGCGTGCATTACAAGTTCATCACCCGGCGCGAGTTCGAAATCCTGCGCGACGCCGGCGAATTGCTGGAATGGGCGGAGGTGCACGGCAATTTCTACGGTACGCCGCGCGCGCCGGTGGAGCAAGCGCTCAACGAGGGGCGCGACGTGCTCTTCGACATCGACTGGCAGGGGACGCTGCAGCTTTACGACAAGGTGCGTACGGACGTGGTCAGCGTGTTCGTGCTGCCGCCGACCGCCGAGGAACTTAAGGGACGGCTGGTGCGGCGCGCGGAGGACACGCCCGACATCGTCTCCCGCCGCCTGCGCAACGCGCTCGAGGAAATCCCGCACTGGGCCGAGTACGATTACGTGCTCGTCAACCAGGACCTCAACGAGAGCCTCAACCGGCTGCGCGCGATCCTCACCGCCGAACGCCTCAAGCGCGTGCGGCTGCAGGACATCGAAAAGTTCATCGACGGCCTGTTGTCGGATTTGCGGAAGATCGCGTCCTGAACGGCGCGCCTTACGCCGCCGTCCGCGCGGCGAACGCATTGGCGAGCCGCACGAACCCTTCCACCGCAATCTCCTCGGCGCGCGCGGTCGGCGCGATCCACGCCTGTTCGAGCAGGCCGGCCGGATCGGCGCCGAGCGTCTTCAGGCTCTGGCGCAGCATTTTCCGGCGCTGGCCGAAGGCGGCCTCGGTGACGCGTTCGAGCGTGCGGCGGTCGCAGGCGAGCGGCGCGGGGCGCGGCACGAACGAGACGACCGAGGAGACGACCTTGGGCGGCGGCACGAAGGCCTTCGGCGAGACGTCGAACAGGATGTCGGGATGCGTGCGCCATTGCGTGAGGATCGACAGCCGGCCGTACGCCTTGCTGCCGGGCGTCGCCACCAGGCGCTCGGCGACCTCGCGCTGGAACATCAGCACCATGCGGTCGAACCAGGGCGGCCAGGGTTCGGTGGCGAGCCAGCCGGTCAGAAGCGGCGTCGCGATGTTGTAGGGCAGGTTGGCGACGATGCGTACCGGCCCCGCCGTCAGGTGCGGGCGCGGATCGAAGGCGAGCGCGTCGCCCTCCACGATCGTGAGCCGCCCGGGATAATGCGCGGCGATGTCGGCCAGCGCCGCGACCGCGCGTGCGTCGCGCTCGACGGCGATGACGCGCTTTGCGCCGAGCGCGAGCAGGGCGCGCGTCAGGCCGCCAGGTCCCGGCCCGATCTCCACGACGGTCGTGTTCGCAAGCGGGGCAGCCGCGCGCGCGATCCGCGCGGTCAGATTGAGGTCGAGCAGGAAATTCTGGCCGAGGGATTTTTTGGCGGCGAGGTCGTAGCGGCGGATGACATCGCGCAGCGGCGGCAGGTCGTCCAGCGCGGTCATCGAGGCATGGACGTGGAGGCGGCGGGTGCGGCGAGCCTTGCCGCAAGCTGGAGCGCGGCGATCAGGCTCGACGGATCGGCCTTGCCGGTGCCGGCAATGTCGAAGGCGGTGCCATGATCGGGTGAAGTGCGCACGAACGGCAGGCCGAGTGTCACATTGACCGCGCGGTCGAACGCCAGCGTCTTGACCGGAATGAGCGCCTGGTCGTGATACATGCACAGGACCGCGTCATAGGTCGCGCGCGCGACGGCATGGAACAGGGTATCGGCGGGCAGCGGGCCGCGCGCATCGATGCCTTCGGCGCGCAGGCGCGCAACGGCGGGCGCGATCATCTCCGCGTCTTCGCGCCCGAGCGCGCCGTCTTCGCCGGCATGCGGATTGAGGCCGGCAAGCGCAAGGCGCGGCCGGGCGATGCCGAAGCGCTCGGCGAGCGCGCGCGCGGTGATGGTCGCGGTCTCCACGATCAGCTCCGCGCTCAGCCGCAGCGGCACTTCCTTCAGCGGAATGTGGATGGTGACCGGCACGACTGCGAGCTCGGCGCACCACAGCATCATCACCGGACGCAGGCGGCGGCCGGTGCGCTCCGCGGCGAGCCGCGCCAGATATTCGGTGTGACCGGGATCGGCAAAGCCTGCACGATAGAGGACGGCCTTGGCGATCGGATTGGTCACGACGGCGAGCGCTGCGCCGTCCATCACGTCGGCCACCGCGCGCACGATCGCGCCGATGGCGGCGGGCGCGCTCGACGCGTCGGGGCGGCCCGGCTCGGCGGTGATCGCGGCCTCAAGCGGCACGACTGGCAGGGCGTCGGCGAAAGCGGCGGCGGCCTCCTGCGGGCGGACGCGCGCAAGCGGTACCGTGCAATCGAGCAGGGCGGCGCGGCGCGCGATGAATTGCGGATCGGCGATCAGATAGAAGGGCGGCACCTGCCGCGCCTGCCGCGCGCACCAGGCCGCGAGCGCAATGTCGGGGCCGATGCCGGCGGGCTCGCCGACGGTCAGCGCAAGGGCGCGCCCGGATGCAGACGGGACGGGCGCGGACACGGCGGTGTCACTCGCGGAATTCGATCATGGCCGCCTTGCGCAATTCCTTCAGGTAGCGCTCGGCATGGGTCTTGAAGCGTTCCGAAAAAATCTGCTCGCGCAGCGCGCGCTTGGCGGGCGTATCGGCGGTCGTCTCTTTCCTGTTGCAGAGCGCGAATACCTCGACGCCGCCCGGCGTCACTTCCGGCGCGGTCAGCCGCCCGATCTCGACGCGGTCGAGGATGGCGCGCAGTTGCGGGGAGAGGTCGGCCGAATTCCGGCGGATGGTATCGCGCACCGCCACGTCGCGCAGCGCGCGCGCGAACGGGATGCCGGTTTCGCAGTTCTGGAAGCGTGTACGCAGCAGCTCGGCTTCGCGCTTGCGCTCTTCGATCACCGACTGGGAGGCGCCGCGCGTGGCCACGAACAGGATCGGCACGAGCGTGTATTCGTAGCCCACATCCTTGCCTTCCGGGTTGCGGGTCTCCAGCGCGTTGAACAATTCCTTTTCGTTGATCTGCAGCGAGGACTGGAACTTGCCGCGGATGATCTGGCCCCAGGCGATGTCGGCCCGCAGGCGCGCCTTCAGGGTATTGGGGTCGACGCCCTGGCCGGACAGCGAGCGGGCGAAATTTTCCGGCGTGGTGCGCGCGTTGCGCGCCAGCGAGGCGAAGGCGTTGTCGACTTCCTTGTCGCCGACCTCGAGTTTGTAACGCTTGGCGTCGGACAGCTTGAGGCGGTCGTTGATCAGTTCCTCGACGATCTGCTGCCGGCCGACATTCCTGTCGCCGGTCAGGCGCATCAGCCGCCCGCGCTGCTCGATGTCGTAGACGGTGATCGGATCGCCGTTGACGATGACTGCGACCTGTGCGGCCGCGGGCGTCGTGCACAACAGCGCCGCGCCGAGCGCCGCGCCGAGGGTGAGGCGACCGATGCAACTGGAGCTTCCGGACATTGCATCCCCTTTCATGTTCGCGGCCCCTGCGCGACAAGCCGTGCCTGAAAGTCGTTCTGCGGCGGATCGGGATCCGGCCCGCAGCCGGCGACCCCGTTCTAGAACCAGTGTCCCATTCTAGAGTCCGCCGGGCAACCCGCTCACGCCGCGCGAGAACGACGTGCCCGCGATCGTGCGCAGATTCAACTGCAGCATGATGCGGTGGTCTTTCTTGACGTCGACCGTGTAGTCGTAGCTCGTGATGTAGTTGAGCGCGAGAATGAAGCAGTCGTCGACATAGCCGACGCCGATGCGGGTCTGGTCGAACCGGTCGGCGTCGAGGTCGTAGCGCGCGGCGGCCTGCATGACCCAGTTCTGGTTGAGCTTGACCGAGGCGCCGCCGAGGATGCCCTCGCGCCGCGTCAGGAAGCCGAGTTCGGGCTGCTTGTCGTAGTTGCCGTAGAGCGCCTGCAGCGACCAGCGGTCGAAATTGGCGCGGCCCTCGATCTCGAAGCGGCGCACCGCGAAGGTTTCCTCGTCGAAGCGGAAGCGGGTCGAGAGCGTCAGGATGCGGTCGGGCTGGTAGGAGACGCGCGCGACATAGTCGGAGCGGGTGGTCTCCAGGCCGGTATTGAGGCCGGTATTGGTGGTGTCGCCGACGGCGAACGAGTTCGTGCCGAACAGGTGATAGGACTGGCCGAACAGGACGTTGAAAAAGCCGCCGCGATTGAGCTGGGCGGTGTATTGCACGCCGACATTGGCGCGGCCGCCGCCCTCGACGCGGTCCCAGCCGCTGAACTTGTCGACGCGGAACAGGTTGCCGTCGTCGAAGGTCAGGCTCTGGGCATCCTCGTTCGGCAGCTTGCCGATCAGTTTCTCGTTCGGGCGCGCGATGACCTGGGCGATTGGCTCGATCGTCTGCGTGCCCCAGGACTGCACGCTCACGAACGGATAGCGGTATTCAATGCCCACCGTCGGCATGCCGCGCACGAACGAGCTGTCGCCGGTATCGATGTAGTTGGCGACGCCGGGCTGCGGGGAGATCGACATCGCGGCGACGTCGGCGCGCAGATAGGCGAAGGGGGTGAAAATCTGTCCGAACGAGTCGGTATAGCTGCGCTTCCAGTTCACCTCGGTCGAGAAGCGCGAATAGGTGCCCGGCACGCCGCGCAGCAGACAATTGCCGACATTCTTCACCGCCGGGTCGGCGACCAGCGGGCCGCACAGATTGCTGTGCAGGGCGGTCGGCGTGATCGGGTCGAACGAGGCGTTGTCGCGCGAAAGGCTGGTCAGGTTGATCTTGAAGCCGAGCTCGCCGCCCATCACCGGCTGGCCGAAAATGTAGCTGTAATCCATCACCGGATGGATGACCGGCAATTCCTTCTGGTTGTCGGAGATCGAGAAACCGTAGAAGTGCATGGCGCGCAGATCGAAATAGCTGCGGTTGCCCTTGCCGGTCAGGTAGACTTGCGAGGTGCCCTGCGTCATGCCGGTCTGGAACGGGTCCTTCGGCGTCTGCCGGAACGAGGCGCCGTAATCGTTGAAGAAGTTCTTGTCGGTCAGCGCCACCGCGTCCCAGCCCCAGACCCATTTGTCGTTGAGCGCGAACTGGCCGGTGGATTCGACGGCGCCGCGGAAGTTGCGATAGCCGGGCGTGGTCGAGCCGTCGGAGCGGCGAAACTCGTCCTTGTCCTGCTGGAAGATGCCGCTGCCGCGGATCATGAACGCGCCGTTGACCAGCCGCTGGCGGTATTCGGCCTGCAGCATCGGTCCCTGCTTGGTCGTGATCGTGGGCGTGATGGTGACGTCGCGATCCGGCGCCAGCACCCAGTAATAGGGGGCATGTGCGGCGACGCCGTAATGGCCGGTGGAGGAGAAGATCGGCATCAGCCAGCCGCTCTTCTTCTTCACCGTCGGATCCGGCGTCGAGAAATACGGCACATAGGCGAGCGGGACGCCGAAGAACTCGATGCTGGCATTCTCGAAATACAGCGTGCGCTCGCCTTCATTGTGGGTGATGCGTGCCGCCTTGACCTGCCAGAGCGGAGGCTTCCTGGGATCGTCCTTGCACGGCGCGCAGGCGGTATAGACGCCGCTCTGCAGGACGGTGAGGTTGCCGTCGGTGCGGTCGGCGCGGCTCGCGGCGAAGCGCGTGTTCTCCGGCGCGTCGAGCCGCAGCGAGTCGACGAAGCCGTCGCGATAGTCGTCGCTCAGATCGAGGATTTCGCCGTAGGTGATCTTGCCGTCGGCCTCGGTGAAGCGGATGTTGCCTTCCGCGCGCAGGCGCTTGGTGCGCTGGTTGTAGGTCACCTTGTCGGCTTCGATCGTCGAGCCGTTGAAATACATCTGCACGTGGCCGACCGCCGAGACGCGCTCGTTGGCATAGTCGTAGTGGATCTGGTCGGCCTGCACGAGCATCGGCGGCTGCGGCTCGCCCTTTTTCGGAATAGTCGTGGGCTTGGCGCGCGGCGGGCGCGAGGGAAAGGTGAGGAAGTTCGTCTGCGCGAGGACGGGCTCGACCATGACGACGAGCGCAAGCGCGATCGCGCCGGCAAGCGACGCAACACGCAGGGGGGTAAGATCCATCCCCCGACATATCCGGCGATGAGCGGTGGTCGAACCGGCCATCACCCATCCTCCTGGTACAACAACATCAAGAACCCGGTCAGTCCCCCGGCCAGGGCCGGAAGCCAAGCAGCCACAATGGGATGCATCAGCTCGGCCTTGCTCATGTCTTCGGCAATTTTGGCCAGAACGTAAAGCAGAAAGCCGGCTGCGACACCACCCAAAACCATCTGCTGGACGCCGCCGAAACGGAACAGCCGCAGGCTCACCGAGGCTGCAAGGAATACCATCGCCACGAGGAAGAACGGGCGGGCGAGGAGCTTCTGGTATTGCAGGCGGTAGCCGGCCGCCTTCAGCCCGGCATTCTCCGAGTCGCGGATGTGGCTTGGCAGTTCCCAGAATGAAACAGTCTCGGGATTGGCGAAGGTTTCCTGCACCTGTTCCGGGGTGAGGTTGGTGGGCAGCGAATAGCGGGCGTGATTGACCGGAGGGACGCCCTGCGTGAACACGCGCGCGTCGGTGAGCAGCCATTCGCCCGGCTGCAGGACGCCGGTCTTGGCCTCGATGCGTTCCTTGTAGCGGCCGTTATGCTCGAAGGTGAAGACGCTGACCCCGCTCAGGCGGATGCCTTTTTCCGTCGCCGCGGTGGCGAACACCACCGCTTCGCCGACGGAACTGCGCTGGCGCACCCAGAAGCCGCTCGCGGTCTGCTGCATCGCTGATTGCGCGGTCCCGAACAGTTCGACTTCGAGCTTGCGCGACTGTTCCTGCAGCGCCGAGGACACCGGATTGTAGATTGTGGTGCCGAACACCCCGAGCAGCAGCGCCGAGATCAAAGCGGGGGCCACGAACTGCCAGGCCGACATGCCCGCCGCGCGCGCGACCACAAGCTCGAGCCGGCGCGAGAGCGTCAGGTAGCAGGTCATGGCACCGACCAGCACGCAGAACGGCATCAGCCGCTCGAGCATGATCGGCAGCCGGAAGAAGGAGATTTTCGCGACCGTCAGCGAGGAGACGTTGAGATCGCCGGTGCGGCGCGTCATCTCGATGAAGTCGATGACGCCGACCAGGAAAAACACGCCGGCAAAGACGCCGACCACCGCCAGTAGGAAACGCTTGGCGAAATAGATTGAGAGGGTGGGCGCAGGGATCATGCGTGGCCGCTCGTCTTGGGCGCGAAACGGCGCGCGATGCGTTCGCCGAGCGCGTTCATGGCGTCGGTCAGCGCCGTCGGCGTCTCGATGATGACGCCTTTCGATATCGCGTAGAGGCCGAACCCAACGGTGGCGGCAATGGCGGTGTAGGGGATCACCACCGCCCACGGATTGTTGAAGCTGGCGACGATCGAGGCGAAGCCGACGATGCGCAGGCCCGCGACCGCGAAAATGGTGCCGCCGAGCGCCGCCCCGCGGCTCTGACGCGTGGTGCGCGGCGCGCCGAGATAGGCATAGGCGATCACGACGAAGGCGAAGGGGTAAAGCGGCGCCAGCAGCCGGTCGTTGAGCTCGACCCAGCGCTGCGCCGACTGCGTGGTCGCGAGCGGATCGCCGGGGGCGGGGAACAGCAATTCCCAGATATAGCGCTCGCGTGTGGAGATGTTGCGGCTCTGGCCGCCGGTGGACAGCCGCGAGAGATCGAAGGCATAGCGGTCGTATATCACGATCGCCGGATCGCTGCCGGGCTTGTCCTGGCGCTGCACGCTGCCGGCCTTGAGCACGAGGAACGTGCCTTGGTCGTTCTTGAGGATTTCGCCTTCCTCGGCGAGGAAGGTCGCCGTTTCCTTCGGGTTGGTGCGGTCGTCGACGAAGATGCCGCGCAACTGCCCGTTCGGCAGCCGCTCGCGGATATGGAACGTCATGCCGCGGTCGAGGCTAATGAAGCGGCCGGGCTGGACAATGTTGGTGACAAGGTCGGCGCGCACTTCCGTCGCCCAGTCGCGCACCATGCGCACGCTCTTCGGCCCAAGCCAGGCGGCGATGATCGCCACCGTCACCGACACGACGCAGGCCATGGCCAGGAACGGCTTGAACAGGCGCCATGGCGACATGCCGGCGGCGTTCATGACGATGAGCTCGGAATCGGTGGACAGCTTGGTCAGCACGTGCCCGACCGAGATCACCATCGCGATCGGGGCGATGATGAGAACGAGGATGGGGATCACGAGGCTCGTGATGCCGAGAAAGACCAGGACGGTCTGGCCGCGATTGGTCATCAGATCGACGTCGCGCAACGCCTGCGTGATCCAGATCGTCGCCGTCAGGCTGATGAGGACGATCAGGAACGCGCCCAGCGTTGAACGGAAAATATAGTGGCCGATCGACCCCATCGCTCCGGACGTCCCCTCCCTCCACACAGCATGACCGCTGCACGCGCCATGAGGCGCGCGCGGTCGAATGGCCCAGACCCCTTCAGAATCCCCCGCCGAGGCCTAACCCCATGGATCGATTCACAAAATGGCCTTGCCGTGGCAAAGCTGTTGAAAATGCGATGGAAAACGTTAAGGGCCGGGCAACTTTTACATCCCCTGTGGCCGGACGGCACTTATCGCTGCGCCTATGGTTAATCGCGCGCCCGGCCGGGGGAATTGCGGGGCAGGGGCTTCCTGGGGGCTTGGCAGCTCGAAACGGCACGGTCCATATGGAGGTGGCCCCGCTTCTTGGCCGATTCCGTCATTTTGGGAATTTGATCTTATGGCTCGAGCCCTGACGTCCGATTTCGCGCCTATCGGCTTGCCCGCGAAGGGTGTGTTGATCGTTTTTTGCAATCCTGACCTGAAATTTGGCCCCGCCACCGTCCGGCTGCTGCGTCCGACGCTCGATCTCATCCGCCGCGCGGCCGCCGCGGACCGGTTTGCGGGAAAGTCGGGGTCCGCGCTCGACATCGTCGCGCCCGCCGGCCTGAAAGTCTCCCGGCTGATCGTGCTGGGGGTCGGCAAGCCCGAGGACGCCAAGACCGAAGCCAAGACCGACACCAAGACCAATGCGAAGCCGCGCGATTTCGTGCGTCTCGGCGGAGTGGCGATGGGCCGGGTGCCCGGGCGCGAAAGCGAGGTCGCCATTGTCGCCGAAACCGGAAGCGGACCGATGACGCCGGACGAGGCCGCCGATCTTGCGCTGGGCGCGATGCTGCGTGCCTACGCGTTCGAGCGTTACAAGACCAAGACCAAGGAAGGCGAGGAGCGCGCCAAGAGCGTTGCGCTCACCGTCGGCACCGCCCGCCCGGCGGATGCGCGCAAGGCCTGGCGCACGCGCCAGCCGGTCGCCGATGGCGTCGTCATCGCGCGCGATCTCGTCAACGAGCCGCCGAACGTGCTTTCGCCGGTGGAGTTCGCCCGCCGCGCCTCGGCGCTGCGCAAGGCAGGCGTCGGCATCGAGATTCTCGACGAGCGCGCGATGAAGCGCCTCGGCATGCATGCGCTGCTCGGCGTCGGACAGGGATCGGAGCGGGAAAGCCGCATCGTCATCATGCGCTGGAACGGCGGGCGCCGCAGCCAGCCGCCGATCGCCTTCATCGGCAAGGGCGTCTGTTTCGACGCCGGCGGCATCTCGATCAAGCCGGCCGCCGGCATGGAGGATATGAAAGGCGACATGGCGGGCGCGGCCTGCGTGGTCGGCCTGATGCATGCGCTCGCCGGTCGCAAGGCGAAGGTCAACGCCGTCGGCGCCATCGGTCTCGTGGAGAACATGCCCGACGGCAACGCGCAGCGGCCGGGCGACATCGTGACCTCGATGTCGGGCCAGACCGTCGAGATCATCAACACCGACGCCGAGGGGCGGCTGGTGCTCGCCGACGTGCTCTGGCACGTGGCGAAGAAATTCAAGCCGCGCGCGATGATCGATCTGGCGACGCTCACCGGCGCGATCATCGTCGCGCTCGGCCAGGAATATGCCGGCCTGTTCGCCAATGACGACGAACTCGCCGCCCGCCTGTCGGCCGCGGGCGAGACGACCGGCGAGAAGGTGTGGCGCATGCCGCTCGCGCCCGAATACGACAAGCTGATCGATTCCAAGTTCGCCGACATGAAGAATACCGGTGGGCGCTATGGCGGCGCGATCACCGCCGCGCAATTCCTGCAGCGCTTCGTCGGCAAGACGCCATGGGCGCATCTCGACATCGCCGGCACCGGCATGGGTTCACCCTCGACCGACATCAACCGCTCGTGGGGCTCGGGCTTCGGCGTGCGCCTGCTCGACCGCCTGGTGGCCGACAATTACGAGGCATGACGGCGAAGGCGGACGCCACGATGACCGAGGTGCTGTTCTATCATTTGCAGCGCAAGCGCGTCGAAGACACGCTGCCGGCCCTGCTGGAGCGTTCGATCGAACGCGGCTGGCGGGTGGTGGTGCAGTCGTCGAGCGAGGAGCGTGTCGAGGCACTCGATGCGCATCTGTGGACGTGCCGCGACGACGGCTTTCTGCCGCACGGAACGCACCTGCAGCCCGATCCGGACGAACAGCCGGTGCTGCTCACCGTGCAACCCGACAATCCCAACGGCGCCAGCGTGCGCTTCCTGATCGACGGCGCGGCCTTGCCTGAGGACGCGGCGGCCTACGAGCGCATCGTGCTTCTGTTCGACGGCGAGGACGAGGAGGCGGTCGCGCATGCCCGCCTGTGCTGGAGCGAGGTGAAGGCGAAAGGCTTCGAGACGACCTATTGGCAGCCCGACGAACGCGGACGCTGGGTCAAAAAATCATGATATGGCAATAGTTTGCCATCGTGCCCCGCGTTAACGAAGGCGGGCGAAGGAATATGCGCGCAGTTGATCGCGGTCATGATGACGACTAGAAATTTTGCCCTAAGCTTGGTGGGGCGTGGTCCGGGATCTCTTCTTTGTCAGTGAAATTGTCCGACCGGAATCTGATTGTCCTGCTGGGTGCTGTGGCGCTCGCCGTCGCGCTCGGCGGATGCGCGTCGCCGACCAACGAACCGGCCGCGACCGCCGCGACGAAAAAGAACGACCTGTTTGCGACGCCCGACTGGGTGCGCGGTTCCACCACAACCAAGAAGATGCTCACCGACCGCACCATTACGCCCGACGACCTGATCGGCGCCGACGGAAGCTGCGCGGCCACACGCGTCGCCATGCCCGAGCCGCCGCCGCAACCGCTGCCGGAGACCGACGGCACCAATCCGCCGTCCGAACCCGCCTCGCTCACCCCCGATTCGACGCAGCCGCAGCCCTGGCAGGGGCCGACGGTCATGGGCGGCATCGCGCTCGCCATGACCGAGTGCGACGTCGCGCAGCGCGCGGGCTTTCCGACCAATATCGAGATCGGCGCCGACCCCTCCGGCGAGCGCAGCGTCACGCTCACCTACATGCAGGGACCCTGGCCGGGCCTCTACCGGTTCCGCGCCGGACGCCTTGTGTCCATCGAGCGCGTCGTCATCCCCGAGCCCCCCAAGCCGAAGAAGCCGGAACGCTCCAAGCGCAAGCCGACGGCGGTGCGCGTCGCACCGCGCTGACGCATGGGATGGATCTGGTCCAGTCTTCGCGGACCGGATCCTGAGGAAAGCTATCAAGCCATCGCCGATTCATATTCGCCGCTGGCGGCGAGCCATTCCTCTTCGGCGCGCGCGAGTGCTTCGGTGCGCTCGCTGCGCTCCTTGGCGAGGCCCGCGGCTTTCGCCGGATCGCGCGCGAACAGATCGGGCTGCGCGAGCTTGACGTCGAGCGCTGCGATATCGGTGGCGAGGCGCTTCATCTGCGCTTCGGCGTCGGCGATGCGCTTGCGCAAGGGAGCGAGCGCGGCGCGTTTGTTGGCGGTCGTACGCCGTGCCGCCTCGCGGTTCTGCGCGGAAGCAGGCGAGGCGTTCGCGGGGCCCATAGCCGGCGGCGCCATGCGTCCCTCGCTGAGCACGTAGCGGCGGTAATCGTCGAGGTCGCCATCGAAGGCGCGCACCGTGCCGTCGGCGACCAGGAAGAGACGGTCGGCGCAGGCGTCGAGCAGATAGCGGTCGTGCGAGACGAGGATGACCGCGCCCGGAAAGTCGTTGATCGCCTCGATCAGCGCGGCGCGGCTGTCGATATCGAGATGGTTGGTCGGCTCGTCGAGCACGACAAGATGCGGTCCCGAGAAGGTTGCAAGGCCGAGCAGTAGGCGCGCCTTCTCGCCGCCGGAGAGGCTCGCGATCCGGGTGTCGGCCTTGGCTTCGGGGAAGCCGATGCTGCCGGCGCGGGCGCGTACTTTCGATTCCGGCGCGTCGGGCATGAGCAGCCGCACCGCTTCGTAAGCCGAGCCGTCGGGGTTGAGCTCGTCGAGCTGATGCTGCGCGAAATAGGCGATGGCCATGCCGTTGGCGCGCGTGAGCGTGCCCGAGAACGGCTGCAGGCGGCCGGACAGGAGCTTCACCAGCGTCGACTTGCCGTTGCCGTTCTGGCCGAGCAGCGCGATGCGGTCGTCGTTGTCGATGCGCATGTCGATATTGCGCAGGATCGGCCTGTCCGGCTCGTAGCCGACCGTCACGCCGTCGAGCGCAAGGATCGGCGGCGACAGCGTCTTCTTGGGCGGGGGGAAATGGATCGGCCGTGCCTCGTCGATGACGGCTGCGGCAACCGGCTCCATCTTCGCCAGCAGCTTGAGGCGCGACTGCGCCTGACGCGCCTTGCTCGCCTTGGCGCGGAAACGGTCGACGAACGCCTGCAGGTGCTTGCGCTGCGCTTCCTGCTTCCTGGCGTGCTTGGCGTCGAGCATGAGGCGCTCGCGGCGCTGGCGCTCGAACGACGAATAGGTTCCGCGATAGAAGGTCAGCTTGCCGTTTTCCAGATGCAGGATGGAATCGACCGCGTTGTCGAGCAGGTCGCGGTCGTGGCTGATCACGATCACGGTGCGCCGGTAGCGGGCGAGATGGTCCTGCAGCCAGAGCGTGCCTTCGAGGTCCAGATAGTTGGTCGGCTCGTCGAGCAGCAGGATGTCGGGTTGCGCGAACAGGACGGCGGCGAGCGCGACGCGCATGCGCCAGCCGCCGGAAAACTCCGAACACGGCCGCTGCTGCGCGGCTTCGGGAAAACCGAGGCCGGATAGGATCGCGGCGGCGCGCGCGGGCGCGGCATAGGCGTCGATGTCGGCAAGCCGCGTCTGGATGTCGGCGATCCGGTGTGGATCGGTGGCGGTCTCGGCTTCGGCCATGAGGCGGGCGCGCTCCTGGTCGCCGGCCAGCACGACCTCGATCAGCGGCTGCGGACCCGAAGGCGCCTCCTGCAGCAGCCGTCCGACGCTGCTGCGCGCCGGGCGGGTGATGTCGCCGGCCTCCGCGCCGCGTTCGCCGGTGATGACGTTGAACAGCGTCGTCTTTCCGCATCCGTTGCGGCCGACGAGCCCCACGCGCGCGCCGGCCGGGATCTGCACGGAGGCGTGATCGATGAGCAGGCGTCCGGCCACCCGGACCGAAAGGTTGTCGATGGTGAGCATGGTCGCTCTCTAGACGGATTTTGCGCGGCTGCCGAGTCCGTTCGTGCCGGTGTGGGGAACACGCCAGCGGCATGGTGCGGCGCGCTGCCGTGCGCGGACGCGGCCGTGCGTCGCTTTACGGTGTCGGCGCGGATTGTTACAATCACAATAGTTGATATCGCAATAACCGACCGGGGCGGACGCCCGGAACCCGCGATTCACGCAAGCGCAGCACAAGTGGGCGAGAGGGACGACGCCATGTCGGCGACAGCGGTTCGTGCCGGTGCTTTCCTTCATCATCTCCAGATGCAGAGCCCGGCGCCGGATCGGCTCGCCGCCTTCTATGGCGGCGCCATGGACATGAATGCGGAGCAGCTCCCGGACGGACGCTGGCTCTGCTACGGTCCGCAGCGGCGCGTGCTGTTCGCGCAAGGCGCGGCGGGGAAGCTCGATTACGCCGCCTTCGCCTGCCGCGACGCCGAGGGGCTCGGCGAGCTCTATGCGCGCGCTTCCCGTGAGGGGCTCGATCCCGTGGACGTGTCGTCGCCGCTTCTGTCGCGTGCCTTTTCGGTGCGCGATCCCGACGGCAACGGCGTCGTGTTCGGGATCGCCAATCCCGACGATCACGACCGGCCGGGCCTGCGCGGGCCGCTGCAGCACGTCACACTTGCGACCTTCGATGTCGGGGCGATCGAGGATTTCTATGCCGGCAAGCTCGGCTTTCTCGTCTCCGACCGCGTCATCAACGACAAGGGCGGACTCGCGACGAGCTTCATGCGCTCCAACCACGAACACCATACGCTCGCCTGTTTCCTGTCGTCGCGGCGCGGCGTCGACCATCACAGCTACGAAGCCGGCGAGTGGAACACGATCCGCGACTGGGCCGACCGTTTCGCTGCCCGCAACATCCGCCTGATGTGGGGACCCGGTCGCCATGGGCCGGGCAACAATCTGTTCGTCTTCATCGCCGACCCGGACGGCAACTGGATCGAGGTCTCCGCCGAGCTCGAACTCATGCGCGACCGCCCGGTGCGGCACTGGCCGCATGCCGAGCGCACGCTCAATCTGTGGGGCAATGCGATCATGCGAAGCTGACGCGCGCCGCACGCGCGTCCTGAGATGCGTCCGCAAAAAGAAAGGCCCCGGCCTCGCGCACGGGGCCGGGGCTTTCGTCAACCGCGCCGTGGGCGCGGCCGTCCGCCGGGATCAGTAGCAGACATAGATCCGGCGCAGGCGCGGACCGTACGGGGTATCGACCCAGCGCTTCACCCAGCAGCCATGGCCGTAAGCGACATAGGCCGGGCCGCCGAAATAGATCTTGCCGTGACCCCAGTGGTGCTTGTGCCAGTGCTTGCCCTTCCAGCCGGCGTCGGCGGAAGTGGGGGCGAGGGCCGCGGCACCGAGAGCGGTCAACGCGGCGAGTGCGAACGTGACTTTGCGAAACATGGTCATCTCCTTGTGACGGATGTGTCGCCCACATCCTGAACGTCTGTCGCGCGGGCTCCGGCACAGGTTCAACAGCCGGCAGATTTTCTCAATGAATGTCGGAAAAGGGCGTCCGGCCGGCCGCTTGCGGGCGCGGATCGCGGTCGCTATAAGCCCGCACCCGCAGGTTTCCCCTTCAGCCCGAGGATTTTTTCATGGCGATCGAGCGTACGTTTTCCATCCTGAAGCCCGACGCGACGGTGCGTAACATCACCGGCGCGATCAACGCCATGATCGAGAAAGCGGGCCTGCGCATCGTCGCGCAGAAGCGCATCCGCATGACCCGCGAGCAGGCCGAGACCTTCTATGCCGTGCACAGGGAGCGCCCCTTTTTCGGCGAGCTGGTGTCGTTCATGATCTCCGGCCCGGTCGTGGTGCAGGTGCTCGAGGGCGAGAACGCGATCGCCCGCTATCGCGAGGTGATGGGCGCGACCGATCCGGCCAAGGCCGCCGACGGCACCGTCCGCAAGGTGCATGCCCGCTCGGTCGGCGAGAATTCCGTGCACGGCTCCGACGCGCCGGACACCGCAGTCAAGGAAATCGCCCAGTTTTTCTCCGGAAACGAGATTGTCGGCTGAACCGGGAGAGGAAAAACCTGTCGGAGACGGACTTGATCTGAGGCGTGACGCCGCACTATTTGCACCTGTACAAATGCCCCTGTAGAGCTACGGTATCGAAAATACATAATACCAGCTCAACAGGGGTTTAGGGTGGAAGCGCTTTGGGCAGACTTGTTCTCGCCGGCCTTTTGGGTCGCGGCGGGACAGATCATCGGTATCAACATCATCCTGTCCGGCGACAACGCGGTGGTGATCGCGTTGGCCTGCCGGATGCTGCCGCCGAAGCAGCGCTTCTGGGGCATGGTCCTGGGCGCCGGCGTCGCCGTGCTGCTGCGCGTGCTGTTCACGCTCGTCGTGGCGCAGGCCATGGCCTATCCCTTCCTGAAGCTGGTCGGCGGCGTTCTGCTGATCTGGGTGGCGGTCAAGCTCGTGGTTCCGGAGGACGACGAGGGCGAAGGCAAGATCGCCGCCGCCGAGAACCTGTGGCGGGCGGTGCGCATCGTCGCGATCGCCGACATCGTCATGAGCCTCGACAACGTGATCGCGATCGCGGCGGCGGCCGAGACGGCGGCCGTGCGCGTCGACCTCGCGCATGCCGCGACCATCAAGACCGCGCTGATCATCTTCGGTCTTGCGACCTCGATCCCGCTGATCGTGGCCGGCAGCGCGCTGCTGATGGCGCTGCTCGACCGCTTTCCGATCCTGGTCTGGGCGGGCGCTGCCTTGCTCGGCTGGGTCGCCGGCGACATCATGGCCAAGGATGCGGCGCTCGAAGGGTTCCTCGATCCTGCGAGCTTGCACGTGCTCCATTACTGGGCGGCCGCGGCCGGCGCGGTGTTCGTGGTTGCAATGGGCTGGTGGCTCCGGCAATACCAGCACAGGCGTGCTCTGGCGCATCCGCTGATCGTGGATCCGCCCGGGCCGGAGGAATTCCCGCACAAGCGGTGAGGCGCGGGTGACATTGCGGGCGAGGCGGGATGAACGAGATTGTCCGGACAGCCGCCTCCCCAATGCTTCGGGCCTCCGCCTGCCCGCACGATTGTCCGTCCACCTGCGCGCTCGAAGTTGAGGTGTTCGACGCGCACCGCGTCGGGCGCGTGCGCGGCGCGGAGGATAACCGCTACACCGCCGGCGTGATCTGCGCGAAGGTCGCCCGCTATGCCGAGCGCGTCCATCATCCGCAGCGCCTGACGCAGCCGCTGCGCCGGGTTGGGCCCAAGGGCGGCGACGATTTTGTCCCGATATCCTGGGACGACGCGCTCGATATCGTGGCGGAAAACTTCGTGCGCGCGGAAGCGCGGCATGACCCGCAGGCGGTCTGGCCCTATTATTACGCGGGGACGATGGGGCTCGTGATGCGCGACGGCATCAACCGCCTGCGTCACGCCAAATCCTATTCCGGCTTCTTCTCGACGATCTGCGTCAATCCGGCCTGGACCGGCTTCATCGCCGGCACCGGGCGGCTGGCCGGGCCCGATCCGCGCGAAATGGCGCTCACCGACCTCCTGGTGATCTGGGGCACCAATCCGGTCAACACCCAGATCAACGTAATGACGCATGCGGTGCGCGCGCGCAAGGAGCGGCAGGCGAAGATCGCCGTCGTCGACGTCTACATGAACGCGACGATGGAGCAGGCCGATCTGCCGGTGCTGATCCGTCCCGGCACCGACGGCGCGCTCGCCTGCGCCGTGATGCATTGCCTGTTCCGTGACGGCCATGCCGACTGGGATTTCCTCAACCGGTTCACCGACCGGCCGCGCGAGATGCAGGCTCATGTCGCGACGCGCGATCCGGCCTGGGCCGCGGCCATCACCGGTTGCCCGGCGGAGACGATCGAGGCGTTCGCGCGCCTGATCGGCGAACGCAGGCGGACCTATTTCCGGCTCGGCTACGGATTTTCGCGCTCGCGCAACGGCGCGATCAACATGCATGCGGCAAGCTGTATCGCGGCGGTGACCGGCGCCTGGCAATACGAGGGCGGCGGCGCCTTCCACAATAACGGGGCGATCTATCATTGGAACAAGACCATGATCGAGGGCCTCGACGTGTGCGATCCCTCGGTGCGCGAACTCGACCAGTCGCGGATCGGTCCGATCCTCACCGGCGACCGCGCCGCGCTCTGCGACGGTCCGCCGGTGACCGCGATGCTGATCCAGAACACCAATCCGGTGTCGGTTGCCCCCGATCAGTCGGCGGTGAAGCGCGGCTTTGCGCGCGATGATCTGTTCGTGTGCGTGCACGGGCACTTCATGACCGAGACCGCGCGCATGGCCGACATCGTCCTGCCGGCGACCATGTTCATGGAGCACGACGACGTCTACCAGGCCGGCGGCAGCCAATACATCCTGCTCGGCCCGAAGATCGTGGAGGCGCCGGGCGAATGCCGCTCCAACCATGACGTGGTCTGCGCGCTCGCAAAGCGGCTGGGCGCCGCGCATCCGGGCTTTGCGATGACGCCGCGCGAACTCATCGACTGGACGCTGCGGCAATCGGGATGGGGCACGCTGGAGCGGCTCGAGCGCGAGCGCTGGATCGACTGCCAGCCGGATTTCGCGCGCGCGCATTATCGGGACGGGTTCAACTGGCCCGACCGCAAGTTCCGCTTCAGCCCCGACTGGCCGAACGTGCCGTTCCGCAGCCCGGGCCCGTGCGGTCCGTTCGCCGCCATTCCGGAATTTCCCGACCATTGGGAGGTGATCGAGGAAGCGGACGACGAGCATCCGTTCCGGCTGGCGACCTCGCCGGCGCGCAACTTCCTCAATTCGACGTTCAACGAAACGCCGGCCTCGCGCATGCGCGAAGGTCGCCCGACGCTCCTGATGCATCCCGACGACGCCGCCGGAACCGGACTGTCCGACGGCGCGCCCGCTTTGGTCGGTAATCGCCGCGGTAGGGTGCGGCTTCATGTCAAGTTGTTCGCCGGCGTGCGGCGCGGCGTCGTGATCGCCGAATCCATCTGGCCCAATCATGCCTATGACGACGGCCGGGGAATCAATACGCTGACCGGCGCCGACGCGATCGCGCCGTTCGGCGGCGCCGCCTTCCACGACAACCGAGTCTGGATCAGGCCCGCGTCCTGATCTGCCAACGCCTTCGGGAGTTCCGATGACCGCCGTCCGTTTCTGGCCTGCCGTGATTATGTTGTGTCTTGCCGTCGCCGGCTGCGGCGGCGGGGATTTTTCATCCGCCGTCGGCGACGCCAACGAGCAGGCGCGGCTGAAGCTCGTCGATCAATGCATGTTCGACCGCTCCTCGGGCGCCGATCCGAAGGACCGCACGCGCGGCCCGCGCTGCCAGTGCTACGCGCGCACGGTCGCAAAACAGATGTCGCCTTCCGAAGCCTCCGCCTTTGTCGCAAGCGGGGCGGTGCCGCTGTCGGTGAAGACGACGGAGGTCATGGCTTCCTGCCGGCGCGGTTGAGAATGCAACGCGCGATGCGGTACGGCAGGATTGCGATACCGCATCGAAACAGAACAGTTTCAAACTGCGCGCGGACGCGACGTTTGCACGCAATTTGATCGCCGCACGACATCGTGACGACGGCGAATGTCTTGCTTCAGCCGCAATCTTGCTGTGTCGTAACGGGGCAGGCCGGTTCCGGCTGCGCTTCCGACATTCGCATCCCATGCGGCCGTCCGGAATCGTCGGCGCAGAATCGGCACGCGGCGCATGAGCGACACGCGCGAAGCGTCCTTTCAGACTGAGACCAGGAGATCGACGATGCAGAAGGGCACCGTCAAATGGTTCAACCCGACCAAGGGTTACGGGTTTATTCGTCCCACCGGCGGAGACAAGGATGTGTTCGTTCACATCTCGGCCGTCGAGCGTGCGGGCCTGAACACCTTGAACGAAGGCCAGACGGTCGAATATGAACTGGTGACCAACCGCGGCAAGACCTCCGCGGAAAACCTGAAGGTCGCCTGACATACCGGAACGAGCCGGACATCCAATCTTCGGCTGACAGATTTCACGACCCGTAACCCCCGGCCCCACAGCCGGGGGTTTTTATTTTTGTGATATTGTATTTGGAGAATCCAAGTCTCAGTCGGACTTCGGCAGGGCCTGAGTTCCTGTGCGGGGCGTTATAGTGAGTGCAAGACCGCCCAGAACGAGCACCACACCGGCTGCAAAAAGCAATCCCAATTTGTCTCCAAAGATCATCGCCGAAGTTATGACTCCGATTACGGGCTGTAGGTACTGGACGCTGGCCGCCGTGCTGACTTGCACTGTACTCAAGAGATGCAGCCACAGGAACAGACCCGCAACCGTAACCACGACGCCGAGATAAACAGTAGCTGCGATACCTTCAGCCGTGAGCTGAAACGGTACGTTCCACATCTCCCAAATCGCCCATGGCAGCAGCGAGAGGAAACCGGAGGACGTACTCCAGGCTGCCAGCGCTCCAGTGCCGTACTCGCGGGCCAGTTCGACGCTCCAGACATAATAGAAAGCGATCGCGATGGCCGATAGCAGCATCCAGGCCGCGCCGATCGCGCTCGACTGAAAAGCTGCCGTCGTGTCTCCGTCCAATGCAACAAGCGCAATGCCGACAAAGGCGGCCAGCAATCCGAGTTTCTGCCAGCCCGACACCGGCTGCTTGAGGTGGATCGCGGCAAAGACGACGACAAACACGGGAATGGTAGCCGAGATGATCGTGCCAACTGATGCGGACGTCGCAGCGACTCCATAGGCCTGCGCAACCTGGCCAACGCCCACGCCGATCAATCCAAGCGCGGCAAGGCGCGGCAATTTATGCCATGGCAGCCGATGCCGACCGAAAACGAAGGGCAACAGGAGCGGTAAGGCAACCGCGAAGCGCAGTGCTGTCAATGTCAGAGGGGGCAGCGTCTGAAGCCCGAGCTTTGTGGCTGGAATCGACAAGCCCCACATCACTGCCAGCAACAGCATGGCCCTTATGCTGCGCATTCCGTTATCGCTCTGTCCGCACGTTCATTTGGCATCGCTACAGATCGCAACTTGTCAACGTCAGCACCGCGGCAGGCGATGGCCGAAGGCTTCTCTTGGCTGCCCTTTCGGGCCAGTTACAAGAAGGTCGGTCGGGCTTTGGCTGCGCCATCATTTTATCTTGAGCTAGGGCTGGCTTGTGGATGAATCAACACCGCCCCCGCGCCCGGTACGCCGTCGACGCGACAACGTCCGCCGACACGACGTAGCCGTCCCTCGGCAAGCCATCGCAGCGCCAGCGGATAGATGCGGTGCTCGACCCCGACGACGCGCGCGGCGAGGCTGTCGGGCGTGTCGTCATCGAGCACCGGCACCGCGGCCTGGATCACGATAGGGCCGGCATCCATCTCCGGCACGACGAAATGCACGGTCGCCCCATGGATGCGCACGCCGGCTTCGAGTGCGTGCGCATGGGTGTCGAGGCCCTTGAAGGAGGGCAGCAGCGCGGGATGGATGTTGAGCATCCGTCCTTCCCACAGCGCGACAAATTGGGGCGTGAACAGGCGCATGAAGCCGCCGAGGCAGACGAGATCGATGCGGTGCCGTTCGAGCACCTCCTGCAGCACGCGCTCGAACGCTGCGCGGTCCTTGCCGTGTGTGGTGTGGTCGACGACCGCGGTTTCGATGCCGCGCGCGCGCGCGATCGCGAGGCCCGCCGCATTGGGCCGGTTGGAGACCACGAGCGCGATCGCGGCCGGATAGGCGGGATCGTCGGCCGCGGCGGCGAGCGCGGCCATGTTGGAGCCGCGGCCGGAAATCAGGACGGCGACGCGCTTCCTCGATGTTTGCTCTTCGGCCATGGGCTCATCCGGCAAGGTCGAGCCGGCCCGTCAATCGGACCTGCACGCCGTCGGTCGCGGCGGCGATGCGGCCGAGCCGGTGCACGCCGTCGCCCTCGCGTTCGAGCACGCCAGCTACGGCGTCGGCGCGGTCGGCGGCGACGACGGCGATCATGCCGATCCCGCAATTGAAGGTGCGCAGCATTTCCTCCTGCGCGATGTTGCCGGCGGCGGCGAGCCAGCGGAAGACCGGCAGCACCGGCACGCTTGCGAGATCGATCTCGGCGGCGAGGCCCCTGGGCAGGACGCGCGGGATGTTATCGGGGAATCCGCCGCCGGTGATGTGGGCGAGCGCCTTGACCGCGCCGGTCTCGCGGATCGCGGCGAGGCAGGATTTCACGTAGAGGCGCGTCGGCGTCAGCACCGCTTCGCCGAGCGTTTCGCCGCGCGCGAACGGAGCGGGCGCGCTCCAGGCAAGCCCGGCATGGCCTGCGACCCGGCGCACGAGCGAGAAACCGTTCGAATGCACGCCCGATGAGGCGAGCCCGAGCACCATGTCGCCCGGCCCGATATCGGAGCGCGGCAGCAGCGTGCCGCGCTCGGCGGCGCCGACGGCAAAGCCGGCGAGATCGTAGTCGCCGGGCTGATAGAGCCCGGGCATCTCGGCGGTCTCCCCGCCGATCAATGCGCAGCCCGATTGCCGGCAACCCTGCGCGATGCCCGCCACGACGGCGGCGCCGACCTGCGGATCGAGCTGCGAGCAGGCAAAATAGTCGAGGAAGAACAGCGGCTCGGCGCCCTGCACCACGAGGTCGTTGACCGACATGGCGACAAGATCGATGCCGATCGTGTCGTGGCGGCCAGTTTCAATCGCGATCTTGACCTTGGTGCCGACGCCGTCGGTAGCCGCAACCAGGACGGGATCGGAAAAGCCGGCCCCCTTGAGGTCGAAGAGTCCGCCGAAGCCGCCGATTTCGGCGTCGGCGCCGCGGCGGCGCGTTGCACGCACCAGCGGTTTGATCAGTTCCACCATGCGGTTGCCGGCGTCGATATCGACCCCGGCTTCGGCATAGGTGAGGCCGCGCCCCTTCTGACTCATGGTGATCCCCGGCTGCCAGCCGGGGATTACGTGGAAATTGCATTGTACGCAATGGCTTGAAGGCTTTTATACTATAGTTTGTGTCGTGCGGCGCCGGTTGCCGCAGCGTGCCGGGGCGAATTTGCTTTGAGTATTCCGAATCTCATCACACTCGCGCGCATCCTTGCGGTGCCGCTGGTGGTGTGGGCGATCAGTTCTGGGGAGATGCTGATCGCGTTCATCCTGTTCGTGGCGGCGGGGATCAGCGACGCCATCGACGGTTTTCTTGCCAAGCGCTTCGATATGGCGAGCGAGATTGGAGCCTATCTCGATCCGATCGCCGACAAGGCGCTGATCGTGTCGATCTATGTCTCGCTCGGGATCGCGGGCGAGATTCCCCGCTGGCTCGTGATCTTCGTGGTATCCCGCGACATCATGATCGTGGGCGCAGTGATCCTGACCTGGCTGATCGGCCGGCCCATGGAAATGAAGCCGCTGCGGGTCTCCAAGCTCAATACCGTTGCCCAGATCGTGTTCGCCTGCCTCGTTCTTGGCTCGCTGGCGTTCAAGTTCGGGCTCGGCATCCTTTATCCGCTGGCCATAACGGCGGTTGCCGTCTTGACCTTCCTGTCGATCGCCTTCTATCTCGCCGAGTGGATCCGTCACGTCGGCTCGACCGAAGAGGGGCGCTAGCGGCGATGAGCAACGAGGAGCAGCCAGCGCCGGCGAGCGGGATGCAGCGCAAGCTGTCGCTCAAGCGCCAGCTTATCTTCTGGAGCTTGGCGCTGTTGCTGTTCGCGCTGTTCCTGTGGGTGTTCCGGGACGTCCTGCTGCCGTTCATCGTGGCGATGGGGCTTGCCTATCTGCTCGATCCGGTGGTCGAGCGCATGCGCGGCATCGGGATCAACCGCACGCTGGCCACGCTCATCATCGTCGTCGGCACCGTGCTCGTGATCGTCGCCGCGCTTGGGCTGCTGATCCCGCTCCTGACCCAGGAGATCGCGCAGTTCGCGCAGCGCCTGCCGCATTATTTCCAGCAATTGCAGGACTATGTCGCGCGCTCGCAGGGCACCTGGTTCGGTCAGTTGATCGGGGAGCGCCTGCCGGAAATCCAGAAATCGCTGAGCGGGTTCGCCTCGCAGGCGGCGGGCTGGCTCGGCGGTTTCCTCGCCTCGCTCTGGTCGGGCGGCAAGGCGCTCGTGTCGGTGCTTTCGCTTCTAATCATCGCCCCGGTAGTGACCTTCTATCTTCTGCTCGACTGGGACCGCCTGGTTGCGAAAGTCGACGAGTGGATTCCGCTGCCGCACAAGACGACCGTGCGGCAATTGCTGGGCGAGGTGGATGGCGCGATCTCCGGGTTCATGCGCGGGCAGGCCCTGTGCTGCGTCATCCTCGGCGCATTCTATGCCGTTAGCCTCGTGCTGCTCGGACTCAATTTCGGATTGATGATCGGCATCGTGTCGGGCGTGCTCAGCTTCGTGCCCTATGTCGGAACGGTGGTTGGCTTCCTGCTGGCCGGCGGCGTCGCGATCGCGCAATTCTGGCCGGAATGGCTACCGATCCTGATGGCGGTCGGCGTTTTCGTGGTCGGTCAGGCGATCGAAGGCAACGTGCTGCAGCCCTATTTCGTCGGCACCAAGATCGGCCTGCATCCGGTATGGCTGATGTTCTCGCTGCTTGCGTTCGGATATCTGTTCGGATTTGTCGGCCTGCTGGTCGCAGTCCCGGTGGCGGCCTCGATCGGCGTGCTGGTCCGTTTCCTGATCCGCCAGTATCTCGCGAGCCCTTATTATACCGGTGGCTGAGATGCCGGCCGTTTCCGCCCCGCGGCAGCTCACGCTCGCGCTCGGCCATAGCGAGAGCTTCGCGCGCGACGATTTCCTGCGCGGCGCCTCGAACGCGGCCGCGCTCGCGCTGGTCGACGACTGGCCGGACTGGCCGAGCCGCATCATGGCGATCTGCGGCCCGCAGGGGGCCGGCAAGAGCCACCTGGCCGCGATCTGGGGCGAGCGCGCGGGCGCGCGTTTCCTGGCCGGCCGTTCGCTTGACCGCGATCTGCCGACGGCTGCCCTGGCCACCGGGGCGCTGGTGCTCGAAGACCTTGCCGCTGGCCGGCTCGACGAGCAGGCCCTGTTCCACCTGATCAATCTGGCGCGCCAGGACGGCGCCTACGTGCTCCTGACCGCGCGCGAGAGCCCGACGCGCTGGCCGGTCGGGCTGCCCGATCTCGCCTCGCGGCTGCGGGCCATCCCGGTCGTGACGCTTGAAGCCCCCGACGACGGGCTTCTGGCCGGGGTCATCGCCAAGCTTTTTGCCGACCGGCAACTGGTCGTGGACGACGCATTGATCCGTTACCTGCTGGCACGGGTGGAACGCTCGATCGCGGCGGTGCGCGGGGCGGTCGAACGGCTCGACCGCGAGGCCATGCAGCGCCGGCGGCCGGTGAGCCGGGCGCTTGCGGCCGAACTCTATCGCGACGAATAATCCGGTAACGACGCCGCGGGCGGTGCCGGTCGGTCATCTGGATGTCACTATTTTACGATATGGTTCCGTAAACTGGGCCCATACGTTCCATCGCAACATTATGTTATATTCAAGCGAATCCGTTGTAATCGCGGACGAAAATGCTGCGTCCGCCGCCCCGATACCGTCGGCCGAGGCCGCGCGGCCGGACGGCGCGCGGCTTGCCGCAAGCCCGGAACGCTTCATCAACCGCGAACTGTCCTGGCTGCATTTCAATCGCCGGGTCTGGGAAGAGGCCAGCAACCCCAACCATCCGCTGCTCGAGCGGCTGCGCTTTCTGTCGATCTCGGCCAACAATCTGGACGAGTTCTTCATGGTGCGTGTCGCCGCCCTCAAGGGCCAGGTGCGCGAAGGCATTTCCGAACGCAGCCCCGACGGCCTGACCGCCGCCGAGCAGCTCGTGCGCATCGCCGAGATGGCCTCGGTGCTGGCGAGCGACCAGCAGACGCGCTGGCGCGAGTTGCGCGGTGAACTGGCCGCCGCCGGCATCGTGCTGGTCGACGGACACGAGGTGAGCAAACAGGAACGCTCCTGGCTCGAGGAGCATTTCCTGCACCATGTCTTCCCGGTGCTGACGCCGCTGGCGATCGATCCGGCGCATCCGTTCCCGTTCATCCCCAATCTCGGCTTTTCGCTGGCGCTGCAATTGTCGCGCGCGAGCGACGGCAAGGCGATGAACGCGCTGATCCGCGTCCCGCACAAGATCGAGCGCTTCGTGCTGCTGCCGAAGGGCGCCGACGGCGCCCAGCGCGTCATCACGCTCGAACAGGTCACCGGCCTGTTCATCGGCCGACTGTTCCCGGGCTATGCGGTGAAGGGGCAGGGCGCCTTCCGCATCATCCGCGATTCCGAAATCGAAATCGAGGAAGAGTCGGAAGACCTCGTGCGGCAATTCGAGACCGCGCTCAAGCGCCGCCGGCGCGGGTCGGTGATCCGGCTCGAGATCGAGGAAAGCATGCCGCCCGAACTGCGCAAGTTCGTGCAGCGCGTGCTGGCGGTCGCCGACGACGAGGTGTTTGTCGTCAACGGCATGCTCGCGCTCAACGAGCTCAAGGAGCTGGTCGCGCTCGACCGGCCGGATCTCCTGTTCACCCCCTATAACCCGCGCTTCCCCGAGCGCATCCGCGACCATGGCGGCGACTGTTTCGCGGCCATCCGCCAGAAGGACCTGATCGTCCATCACCCCTACGAATCGTTCGACGTCGTGGTGCAGTTCCTGCAGCAAGCCGCGCGCGATCCCGACGTGATCGCGATCAAGCAGACCCTATACCGGACCTCGTCGGAATCGCCGATCGTGCGCACGCTCGCCGAAGCCGCCGAGGCCGGCAAGTCGGTGACCGCGCTGGTTGAGCTCAAGGCGCGCTTCGACGAGGAGGCCAATATCCGCTGGGCGCGCGACCTCGAACGCGCCGGCGCGCAGGTGGTCTACGGACTGATCGAGCTGAAGACGCACGCCAAGCTGTCGCTTGTGGTGCGGCGCGAGCGCGGGGCGCTGGCGTCCTATGTCCATGTCGGCACCGGCAACTATCACCCGATTACCGCGCGCATCTATACCGACCTGTCGTTCTTCACCGCCGATCCGGTGATCGCGCGCGACGTGGCGCGGATCTTCAATTTCGTCACCGGTTATGCCGAGCCGGCGGAGCTTGAGGCCATGGCGGTGTCGCCGGTGACGCTGCGCCGGCGCATCATGGATCACATCGAGGCCGAGATCGCGCACGCGCAGGCCGGCCGGCCGGCGGCGATCTGGATGAAGATGAATGCGCTCGTCGATCCCGACATCATCGACGCGCTCTATCGCGCCTCCAATGCCGGCGTCGGCATCGATCTCGTCATCCGCGGTATCTGCTGCCTGCGGCCGGGCGTGAAGGGACTGTCCGACAATATCCGCGTTAAATCGATCGTCGGGCGCTTCCTCGAGCACGGGCGTATCTTCTGCTTCGGCGCGGGTCACGGACTTCCCTCGCCGAAGGCGGCGGTCTACATCTCCTCCGCCGACATGATGCCGCGCAATCTTGACCGCCGGGTCGAGGCGCTGTGCCCGATCCTCAATCCCACGGTGCACGAGCAGGTGCTCGACCAGATTATGGTCGTCAATTTCGCGGATACCGAGCAGAGCTGGAAGGTCTTGCCTGACGGCACCTCGATCCGCATAAAGCCCGGGAAGGGGGACGAGTCGGTCAACGCTCAGAAGTACTTCATGACCAATCCGAGCCTGTCGGGACGTGGAACATCCTCCAAAGAATCCTCGCCACGCCGTCTCCCGCGCCGCGCAGAGCGCGCGTAGCCACGCGCCCCGCGCGCGCCGCCGCCAACTACCTGACAGGACTGCAAGAAAGCTGCTGACCGCGGGGGTGGCGCAAGGCCGCCTCGATCACGGTCCGCCGGTCGCCGTCATCGATATCGGCTCGAACTCGATCCGCCTCGTCGTCTACGAGGGCCTGACGCGCAGCCCGGCGCCGATCTTCAACGAGAAGGTCCTGGCCGGGCTTGGCCGCGAGGTGCAATCCACCGGCCTCCTGGCCGCGGATGCTGTGGAAAAAGCGATCGATACGCTGCGGCGCTATCGCGCACTCTGCGACACGCTCAAGGTCAAGACGGTGCTCGGAATCGCCACCGCCGCCTGCCGCGACGCCAGAAACGGGGCGGCCTTCATCGCGCAAGCCGAGCGCATCTGCCGTACCCGCATCGAAGTCGCCTCCGGCCGGCGCGAGGCGCAATTGTCGGCGCTTGGCGTCGTGTCCGGGATGCACAATCCGGACGGCCTTGTCGGCGATCTCGGCGGCGGTTCGCTCGAACTCATCGACCTGAAGGGCCGGCGCATCCGCAGCGGGGTGACGCTGCCGCTCGGCGGACTGGCGCTGCAGGACATTTCCCGCAGGTCGATGCATAAAGCGCAAGCCTTCGTTGCCGGCGCGCTCGGGCGGGTGGATTTTCTCAAAGCCGGGCGCGGACGTACCTTCTATGCGGTCGGCGGCGCTTGGCGCGCGCTCGCGCATCTGCATATCGCGCGCACCGGCTATCCACTGCGCGTCATGCACGGTTACCGCATGAGCACGCAGGAGGCGCTCAAATTCTGCCGGCTCGTGCGGCGCACGCGTCCGGACAAGATCGCGCAGATCGAGGTCATATCGAGCGCGCGCCGCCCGCTGCTCGGCTATGCGGCGCTCGTGATGGAGCACATCATCCGCACCGTGCGCCCCAAGGACATCGTCGTCTCCGCGCTCGGCGTACGCGAGGGACTGCTCTATTCGCTGCTCGATCCCGCCGAGCGCGCCAGGGATCCGCTGATCACGGCCGCGCGCAGCCTCAATATCCTGCGCTCGCGCGCACCCGCCCACGGCGAGGAGTTGATCCGCTGGACCGACGGTTTCATGGAGTCGTCGGGACTGAGGGAAAGCGCCGAGGACAGGCGCCTGCGCCATGCCGCCTGCCTGCTCGCCGACATCGGCTGGCGCGCGCATCCCGACTATCGCGGCGAGCAGTCGCTCAACATCATTTCCAACGCCGACTTCATCGGCATCGATCATCCGGGTCGGGCGTTCCTTGCGCTGTCGGTCTATTTCCGGCACGCCGGGATCGCGAACGAGCAGCCGTCGCCGCGCATCCGCGAGATCGCCTCGCGCCATCACCTGGAAGGCGCGCGTCTGCTCGGCGCGCTCATGCGCGTGGCCTATATCGTTTCCGCCTCGATGCCCGGTGTGTTGCCGCATGCGCCGTTGCGGGTCGTGCGCGGGCGGCTGGTATTGCGGCTGCCGGGGGAATTCGCAGCGCTTGCCAGCGAACGCGTGGCCGGCCGGTTGCGCCAGATCGGCCGCCTGATCGGGCGGCCGACCCATATCGCGACGGACTGAGCAGGGGCGCGTCAGTCGCGCGCGACGGTCGTGACGCGGCCGCGGTCGATGGCGAGCGCGAGCTCGCCGCGCTTGAGCGAGAGCGCCTTCTCGCCGAACAGATCGCGCCGCCAGCCCTTGAGTGCCGGCACGTCGGCCTTGTCGTCGGCGGCAATGCGGTCGAGGTCGTCGACCGTGGCGATGACCTTGGCGGCGACGCCGTGCTGCTCGGCGGTCATGCGCAGTAGCACCTTGAGAAGCTCGACGATCGCCGAGCCGTTCGGCGCGGGCTTGGGCCGCTCGATCGAGGGCAGCGTCCTGGGATCGCGCCCGAGCGCACGCTTGACCAGTTCGGGGATTTCCTGCCCCCATCTCGATCGCTCGAAGCCTTTGGGCAGGGCGCGCAGCGCGGCGAGCTTCTCGACGCTGATCGGGGCCTGCATGGCGATGTCGACCACGAGATCGTCTTTCAGCACGCGGCCGCGCGGCACGTCGCGCGTCTTGGCCTCGCGCTCGCGCCAGGCGGCGACCTCGATCAGCACCGCCAGCTCCTTCGGCTTGCGCACGCGCGCGCGCAGCCGCTGCCAGGCATTCTCGGGATCGAGCCGGTAGGTGTCGGGCGAGGTGAGGACGTCCATCTCTTCGCTGACCCATTCGGTGCGGCCGCGCCGGCCGAGATCGGACATCAGCTTATGGTAGATGTCGCGCAGATGCGTGACGTCCGACACCGCATAATCGAGCTGCGCCTTGGAGAGCGGGCGGCGCGTCCAGTCGGTGAAGCGGTGCGACTTGTCGATCGCATCTCCGGTGATGCGCTGGACGAGCTGGTCGTAGGAGACCGAGTCGCCGTAGCCGAGCACCATGGCGGCGACCTGGGTGTCGAAAATCGGATGCGGAATCAGGCCGGCGCGGTGCCAGACGATTTCGATATCCTGGCGGGCGGCGTGGAAGACCTTGACGATCGTCTCGTTCGCCATCAGCGCGAAGAAGGCGGCGAGATCGAGCCCCTCGGCGAGCGCGTCAACCACCACGGCCTCGTCGGGGCCGGCCATCTGCAGCACGCAGAGCTGCGGATAATAGGTCGATTCACGCAGGAACTCGGTATCCACCGTGACGAAGGGATGGCGCGCGAGCCGCTCGCACGCTTGCGCCAGTTGCTGTGTGGTCGTGATGATGTTCATGAACCGTCGTATCGGAACCTTCGCCGAATGATAAGAGCGGACCGGTCAGCCGCCGCGTACCTTCGGCATGTGGATGAATTCCCAGGGCGAGGGCATGGCGCCGACCGGAATCTCGATCAGGGTCGGCCCATTGCGCCGCTTGAAGCCGCGCCGGATCGCCTTGCGCAGATCGTCGGGCGTGCGCGCACGCTCCGCCGCCGCGCCGAAGGACTCGGCGAATTTCACGAAATCCGGATTGGCCAGATCGACGGCGATGTGCCGGCTGCCATAGCTCACCTGCTGGATCAGTTTGACGTTTCCGAACGTGTTGTTGTTGAACACGAGCGCGACAAGCGGGATGCGGTGCCGGACGGCGGTCGATAATTCGTTCGCCGTATACATGAAGCCGCCGTCGCCGGAAATCGAGAGCACCGGCACGTCCGGCCGCGCATCCTGGGCGCCGAGCGCGGTGGCGAAGCCCCAGCCGAGATTGTCCTGGAAGCCGGGCGAGAGAAACGTGCGCGGCTTGTAGACCGGCATCGACAGCCGCGCGGCGAAGCCGATCTGGGTGACCTCGTCCACATAGATGCCGTCTTCGGGCAGTTCGGCGCGGATCGCGTCGAGATAGGCCATTTGTGGAGCGAGCACGGCGAGCCGCTTCTTCAGCCGCGCCTGCCGCTCCTGCATCTCCGCCTTGCGCGACTTGCGCTTGGCATTGTGCGCGGGGACAAGCTCGAGCAGGCGCGCGACGATGCGCTTTGCGTCGCCGGTCAGCGCGGCGGCTGGCTTGTGCAGGCGCTCGGGCTCGTCGGGATCGGAATCGATGCGCACGATCTTCAGCTTGTCATCGACACCCCATTCGCGCATGGCGATGAGCAGGCGCGTGCCGATGGCGACAACGGCATCAGTCTCCTTCCACAATTCGTGCCCGAGCGGCAGCGTGACGCTGAGCGGATCGCGGCTGTCGAGGATGCCGCGGCCGCGCCGATAGGCGAGCACCGGCGCCTGCAGCATGGCCGAGAGGCGGGTGACCTCCCTGGCCGCTTCGATCGCGCCGCCGCCGACCACGATCAGCGGATTGCGTGCGCTGCCGATCAGCTTCGCGGCCGCGCGCAATGCGTCCTCGTCGAGCGGGGGCTGCGGATCGGGCGTGGCGGCCCCGATCTTGCCGACCGGTTCGCTGCGGCCCCAGATGTCCATCGCGCATTCGAGCGCGGCCGGACCCTGGCGGCCGCGCCGCATGGCGCGCATGGCCTCGTTGACAAGGCGTGGCGCGTCCGCCGGGCGGCCGATCCGCGCCGAATAATCGACGAGGCGGGCGATGATGCCGGCCTGGTCGCGGATTTCGTGTAGGTGGCCGAGATCGCGGCCGATCGCAGCCTGCGGGATTTGTCCGATCAGCGCCAGCACCGGGGCGTTCATGCCGTAGGCGGTGAGCAGGGCCGCTCCGGTATTGAGCAGGCCGGGACCGGGCACCACGGCATAGGCCTGCGGCTTCCCCGTGGCCAATGCCGCGCCGAGCGCCATGTAGGCGGCGCCCTGTTCATGGCGGCTATGGACGGTGCGGATGCGATTCGAGGCCTTGTAGAGCGCGTCGAGCAGGTGGTCGTTATGGACGCCCGGCAGGGCGTACAGGGTGCTGACGCCGTTGGCGATAAGCGCGGCGACGGTGGCTTCGCCCGTGGTCATCCGCCCTTTCGCACTTGCAGCAGAGGCGGGACGGGTCTTCTTGGCAGTTTCTTTAGGCGGCATGCACAGTCTCGAACGCGTACGGCGCCCGAGTGTGCAGATCACAGCGCCGATGTCGAGGCTCAATCGTCGTACACGTCCCGAAATGCCAGCATGGCGCCGAGTTTGCGCTCGTTATGGCGCGGGAAGCCGCATTCGGCGGCGAAAGTCCGGGTGTCGCGGTAGGTCCCGAACAGGCGGTCCCAGGCCGGCAGATCGGAAAAATTGTAACGGTGCACGTCGCGCTCGTGATGGATCGAGTGCAGTTCCGGCGTCTGGATGAAATAGCGGACCCAGGGCGGCGAGCGGAAATTCGAGTGATAGAAGAACTCCCCGGTCGCCGCGAAGAAATTGAACCAGAGCGCGCCCTCCAGCGAGCAGCCGAGCAGCGGGTAGAGGACGAGGGCGGCGAGGGTGGAATCGGCCAGGATTTCGAGCGGGTGCTTGTAGAACGAGGTCAGCGCCTCGATGCGCGCCGGCGAATGATGAAGCTGGTGGAAGACCTGCCAGAAGCCCGGCAGGTGGCGGACCCGGTGCCACCAATAGAAGAAGAACGAGCCGACGAGCCAGCCGACGAAACCCTCGGCGAGCGGCATGTCGAGGCGGGCGAGCGAGAACAGGGACGCCCCCGACAGCGTCTTCATCCAGAGCGTGTTGGTCGAGAAGGTGATGCCGGCCTGGCACAGATTGATCAGGACGGCGCGGGCGTACCAGCCCGGCGCGTTCGGCAGTTCGCGGCCCGGCCGTCGCCGTTCCAGCACGAGGAAAAAGACCGCCGCGATCAGGGTGCACAGGGTCGGCAAAGCGAGCGTCATCGGGCGTCGATCCGGGGGCGCTGACGCGAACAGGGTGTCGAATCGGCTATTGGTCTTTCGGCGGAGGCGGCAGGTTCAAAGGCCGCCACCCGCCGGTCGCGCACCAGCGGGCTGCCTTGACAAACCATACCCCCCGTGCGCTTTTCGCGCGCTCCGGATCACCCCGAACGCCTTCATTGTCCCGGCCAACGATCATGCACCGGTATCGCAGTCACACGTGCGGCGCGCTCCGCGAAGCCCATATCGGCCAGACCGTCCGCCTTTCCGGCTGGGTCCATCGCGTGCGCGACCATGGCGGCGTGCTGTTCATCGACCTGCGCGACCATTACGGCCTGGCCCAGGTGGTGGCCGACCCCGACAGCCCGGCCTTCAAGATCGCCGAGACACTGCGCGCGGAATGGGTGGTGCGCATCGACGGCAAGGTGCGGCAGCGCCCGGCCGGTACCGAAAATCCCGACCTGCCAACCGGCCAGATCGAGGTGTTCATCTCCGAGATCGAGGTGCTGGGGCCGGCGGGCGAACTGCCGATGCCGGTGTTCGGCGAGCAGGACTATCCGGAGGAAACGCGGCTGCGCTACCGCTTCCTCGACCTGCGGCGCGAGCGCATCCACGCCAACATCATGAAGCGCGGTGCGATCATCGACTCGATCCGCCGCCGCATGAAGGAGGGCGGCTTCTTCGAATTCCAGACCCCGATCCTGACCGCCTCCTCGCCGGAAGGCGCGCGCGACTATCTCGTCCCCTCGCGCATCCATCCCGGCAAGTTCTACGCGCTGCCGCAGGCGCCGCAGCAGTTCAAGCAGCTCATCATGGTGTCTGGCTTCGACCGCTATTTCCAGATCGCGCCCTGCTTCCGCGACGAGGACGCGCGCGCCGACCGCTCGCCCGGCGAGTTCTATCAGCTCGACGTTGAGATGAGCTTCGTCACCCAGCAGGACGTGTTCGACGCGGTCGAGCCGGTGCTGCGCGGGGTGTTCGAGGAGTTCGCCGACGGCAAGACGGTGACGCCGAAATTCCCGATGATCCCCTACGCGCAGGCGCTGCGCGAATTCGGCACCGACAAGCCCGACCTGCGCAACCCGATCCGGATGCAGAACGTCACCGAGGCGTTCAAAGGCTCCGGCTTCAAGATTTTTGCCAACATGATCGCGGGCGACCCGGCGGTCGAGGTGTGGGCGATCCCCGCGCCCAAGGGCGGCAACCGCGCCTTCTGCGACCGCATGAATTCCTGGGCGCAGGGCGAGGGCCAGCCGGGGCTCGGCTACATCTTCTGGCGCGAGGGCGAGGAGGGCGGCGCGGGCCCGCTCGCCAAGAATATCGGCCCCGAACGCACCAGACAGATCGCCGACCAGCTCGGCCTTGGCGTCGGCGACGCCGTCTTCTTCGTTGCCGGCAAGCCGAAGGACTTCGTCAAGTTCGCGGGTCCCGCCCGCAACAAGGTCGGCGAAGAGCTCGGCATCGTCGCGAAGGACCGCTTTGAGTTCTGCTGGATCGTCGATTTCCCGATGTACGAATGGAACGAGGAAGACAAGAAGATCGACTTCTCGCACAACCCGTTCTCGATGCCGAACATGCCGGTCGAAGATTTCCTCAGGCTCGATGCGAACGACCACGATACCCTGCTGGCACTGAAGGCGATCCAGTACGACATCGTGTGCAACGGCATCGAGCTGTCGTCGGGGGCGATCCGCAACCATCGCCCCGAGGTGATGAAGAAGGCGTTCGCCATCGCCGGCTACGGCGAAGACGTGCTGGAGAAAAAGTTCGGCGGCATGTTGCGCGCGCTCTCGCTTGGCGCCCCGCCGCACGGCGGCATCGCGCCGGGCATCGACCGCATCGTCATGCTGCTGTGCGGAGAGGAGAACCTGCGCGAAGTCGTGCTGTTCCCGATGAACCAGCGCGCCGAGGATCTGCTCATGGGCGCGCCCTCGGAGGTGACGCCAAAGCAGTTGCGCGAGCTGCACATCCGGCTCAATCTGCCGCAGAGTTGATATTATCACCGGCGGCCGTGTCATGACCTACGTCCCGCCGCCGTTTCTGCCGCGTCTCGCCAGCCGGCTGCGCAAGCCCTGGGTGGACTTCCGGCATCGCTTGCGTCTTGCCCGCGACGGCCGCGAAATCTTCGACCGCTGCCGTTTTTTCGGCGCTGATTTCATCGTACGCCTCGACGACCATATCGGCTACGAGATGGCGATCGGTATTTTCGAGTGGGTGCAACTCGACCGGCTGGTGAAGACCTGCGAGCGCATCCGGCCCGACGCTTTCCTCGATATCGGCGCCCATTCCGGCCTCTATACCTGTGTTATCGGCCGCCGCGCGCTCGCCCCGCGCCTGATCGCCTTCGAGCCAGACCGTCGCACGCTCGTGCACCTGAAGGCCAATCTCCTGATCAATGACCTGCTCGCGGACGTGGACCTGCACGAGGCCGCGGTCGGGGCGGCGCCGGGTACGGCCGAGTTCGTGCAGGGTGGCGACGACAATCGCGGCCAGTCGCGCATCGAGCCGGGCCATCCGCAGGCCTACACGGTGCCGGTGGTCGCCATCGACGATCGGGTCGCGGTCGAGGACGCCGTGCTCGCGATCAAGATGGACGTCGAAGGCTTCGAGATGGAGGCGCTCGCGGGCGGGGAGCGGCTGTTTCGCCGCAACCGCGGCTATGCCCAGATCGAGGCTTATGACGGGCGCGACGAGCAGGTCATCCCGCGCATGCAGGAATATGGCTGGCGGCTTGCCGACCAGCTCGATATCGATTTTCTTTTCGAGAAGAACTGAACGGACGCGGCGCAGGGCCGACGACCGGGAGGAAGAGAGCGATGCCATCGGTCATGTCGAATCTGTCCGACGATCTGCGCGCCTCGGCGCTGGCGTTCCACCGCAGCCCCAAGCCCGGCAAGATCGAGATCCAGGCCACCAAGCCGCTCGGCAACCAGCACGATCTTGCGCTCGCCTATTCGCCGGGCGTGGCGGCGGCCTGCGAGGCGATCGCGGCGGAGCCCTCCGAAGCCGCGGAACTGACCGCCCGGCAGAATCTCGTCGCCGTGGTGTCGAACGGGACGGCGGTGCTCGGCCTCGGCAATATCGGCCCGCTCGCCTCCAAGCCGGTCATGGAAGGCAAGGCGGTGCTGTTCAAGAAGTTCGCCGGCATCGACGTGTTCGACGTCGAGATCGACGCGATGACGGTGGACCGCATGGTCGAGGTCATCTCCGCGCTCGAGCCGACCTTCGGCGGCATCAATCTGGAGGACATAAAGGCCCCGGAATGCTTCGAGGTCGAGGCGCGCCTGAAAGAGCGCATGAACATTCCGGTGTTCCATGACGACCAGCACGGCACTGCGATCATCGTGGCGGCGGCGGTGCAGAACGCGCTGTTCCTCACCGGCAAGTCGATCGACAAGGTCAAGATCGTCACCTCGGGCGCGGGCGCGGCCGCGCTCGCTTGCCTCAATCTCTTGGTGACGCTCGGCGCGCGGCGCGAGAACATCTGGGTCAGCGATCTCGAAGGCGTCGTCTACAGGGGCCGCGAGAAGCTGATGGACCGCTGGAAGGAGATTTATGCGCAGGACACGCCCTCGCGCACGCTCGGCGAGATCATCGACGGCGCCGACATTTTCCTCGGCGTGTCGGCTGGCGGTGTGCTCAAAGGCGAGATGGTCAAGCGCATGGCGGACCGGCCGCTGATCATGGCGCTTGCCAACCCGGTGCCCGAGATCATGCCCGAGGAGGCGATCGCCGCGCGCCCCGACGCGCTGATCTGCACCGGACGCTCGGACTATCCCAACCAGGTCAACAATGTCCTGTGCTTTCCTTATATTTTTCGCGGCGCGCTCGACGTGGCGGCGACCACGATCAACGAGGACATGAAGCGCGCGGCGGTGGAGGCGATCGCAGCGCTCGCGCGCGAGGCGCCCTCCGACGTTGCCGCGCGCGCCTATGGCGGGGAAGCGCGCACCTTCGGTCCCGGCTCGCTCATCCCCAATCCGTTCGATCCGCGCCTGATCCTGCGCATCGCGCCCGCAGTCGCCCGCGCGGCGATCAAGGCGGGCGTCGCCACCCGTCCGATCATCGATTTCGACGCCTATCTGGAGCGGCTCGACCGTTTCGTCTTCCGCTCCGGCTTCATCATGAAGCCGGTCTTCACCAGCGCGAAGGCCGACCCCAGGCGCGTGATCTATGCCGAGGGCGAGGACGAACGCGTGCTGCGCGCGACGCAGGTCGTGGTCGAGGAGGGGCTGGCGCTGCCGGTGCTGATCGGACGGCCGGCGGTGATCGAGTCGCGGCTGGAACGCTACGGCCTGTCGATCCGGCCGGGCCGCGACTTCTCGCTGATCAATCCGGACGACGATCCGCGCTACCGCGATTTTGTCAACGCCTATGTCGAGGCCGCCGGACGGCGCGGCATCACCCCGCATGCCGCGCGCACGATCGTGCGTACCAGCGCGACCGTGATCGCCGCGCTCGCGGTGCGGCTCGGCATCGCCGACGCCATGATCTGCGGGCTCGAAGGCCGCTACATGGCGCACCTGAACAATATCCGCGACATCATCGGGCTTGCGCCCGGCGTGCGCGAGTTCGCAGCGCTCTCGCTCCTGATCACCGCCAAGGGTGCCTATTTCCTCGCCGATACCCAGGTTACGCCCGAGCCGAACGCGGAGGAGATCGCCGAGATGGCGGTGCTGGCGGCCGCCCATGTGCGCCGTTTCGGGCTGACGCCGAAGATCGCCATGCTGTCGCATTCCAACTTCGGCTCGTTCGATACCGCGTCCGCGCGCAAGATGCGCGAGGCGGTCGAGCGGCTGAGCGCACTGCATCCCTCGCTCGAGGTCGACGGCGAGATGCACGGCGACGCGGCGGTGTCGCCGGGCGAGCGCGAGCGCATCTTTCCGCATGCGCGCCTGCGCGGGGAAGCGAACGTCCTAATCATGCCCAATCTCGATGCCGCCAACATCTCCTACCAGATGATCAAGGTGCTGGCGGACGCGCTGCCGGTCGGGCCGATCCTGATCGGCGCCGCGCGCCCCGCGCACATCCTCACGCCGTCGGCGACGGCGCGCGGGGTGATCAACCTGACGGCGGTTGCGGTGGTGGAGGCGCAATCGGCCGGGTGAGGGCGTCAGGTTTCCCGGCGTGCGTCCAGAACCGGTCGAAAATCTCCGCCCCGGCGGCGTGCTTGTGGTGCGGCCACTTCTCGATGATCTCGCGCCAGTGCGACTCGTCGTCGTCATACATGAGGTTGGCAACGTACTTGAAGAATGAGCGGCGGCGGTCGTCGTCGTCGTATTCGCCTTCGCATTCGGCCGAAAAATGGATTCCGGCATTGATGATGTCGCGAAGCTCGGCGACGTAGTTGAGCTCGACGCGCGTTCCGCTTCGTTGCTCGCCTTTCCAGTGGTTTCGGAATTCCAGCCGCGTGCACAATTCCAGCATCCAGATCATCCAGCTTCCGAACACCTCGGGTTCCATGATCTTCTGCTTGCGGAAGCGGCAGGCAATTTCGAACAGATTCAGTGTCTGGCAGATGTGCTGGGTCAGCCGGTATTCGAGCAAATCCAGTTCTGTATCCGACAGGTTTCTGCGCCGCCCGGCCTCGTCCAGACTGCTGATCCAGAGCGGCTCGACAAGCTCGGGGTGCTCGCACTCGAACCTGAACAATTGAACCGATTCCAGCTCCAGCGTCTGATAGATTTGCTGCCGGGAGGTTTTTTCCGCCTCGCTGGCATTGTGCCGGTTGGTGACGATGACCATCGTCGCCGCGATGATGATACCGATCATCTGTGCGAAGGTGCTGACATATTGCGCGAAGCTCTCGTGCCGCAATTCGGCGATCTTGAACTGCACGAGGCTGCTTCCGCGCCAAAGGATCAGCAGCAGCAAGGCGGTAAGCAGCCAGCACGCCGCCCATAGCAGGACAGCGTAACGGATGCGGTCGTCGTTCCAGACGTCGCGCACGACCGAAAAATAGAGCGCGACGCCGAGCGCCAGCGCCACCACCAGGCCGCCGCTTGGGCCATAGGGGTCGGATGTCTCCGCCAGCGCGTGTGCGCCGATCAGGCCCGACCAGATCAGCGCGAAGAACCCGAGCGTGGCCCAGATGTTCTTCCTGGGCCGGTCGCGGCGCAGGTGAAGGACATAGGCGATGAACAGCGTTGCCACGACGGACGCGGCTTCGAGCGCGTAGATCAATCCTTCCGCGATCAGGCGGGGGTCGATTTCGTGGACACTGACTGCGGGGGGCATCGGATGAAATCACATAAGAAAAGACGGAAACGGCTCCAATCTTTAAAAGACTAGCAGCGAAACAGTCAGTTTCAAAAGTCAAAACGGGGCGGGATATCCTGCCCCGGTTCATTCACCGCGCCGCGTATGCTCAGCCGTCGCGCATCATGACGACAGAAACGGTCTTGAAGCCGAGCCGCTCGAACAGGTGATGAGCGGATTCATTGCCGATGCCGCTTTCCAGAAACTGGCGACGGATGCCGGCGGCTTCCATCTGGGCAAAAATCCAGCGCATGATCTGCTCGCCGAGCCCACCGCTGCGCCGGCTCTTGTCTACGACAATGTCCTCGATAATCCCGTAGGGCACGGCGGCGTCGTGTGACAGCGTCACGAATGCAAGGCCGACGAGCGCGTCGCCGTCATGGACCTCGATGATCCCTTTCCAGTTCTGCCCGGACGGAAAGCTCTGGCGCGGCTCCTTCAGCCGTTCGGAGATTTCGTGGAAAAAGACGTCCTTGACGTTGGCGACCCATTCGTCCGCGCGCACGGCGCGCGGCCCCTGCAGCTCGGAATGCGAGATATAGGCGGCGGAAATGCTGTTCTGAAACAGGCGGGCGAGGCTCTTGGCGTCGGATCGGGAATCGGCAATCGAGATTTTCATGCGCGGGGCGGCTCGGATGGAGGGCGTGACGGGGGCATCGAACAATTATGCGTCACGTCATCGTAAAACAACAGCGTCACGCGCGCGCAGGTGTTGACGCCGCCGCCCGCCTCCGCATGCCGTCATCTCATCCAGAACGGCTTTGATATCTCGCGGGTGGCCTCGCGGCGCGTGAGGCCGATGTCGGCGAGCAGGCGGTTGTCGAGGCGCGCGAGCGCCTCCCGCTGGCGCGCCCGCGCGCGACAGGATGCGATCCATCGCCAGAGACTGGCGACGATCCGCGCCGGTGCAGGTAGAGCGGGCGTGCGGGCGCCTTGCTCTTTAAAGAGCGGGGCGGCGGCAAGAGGGGTCGGTCCGGTCGGTCGCATCATAGCCTTTCCGCGGCGAGTTCTGATCTGCACGGGTCTAGCCCGCGCCGGCTTATGACGTTTCGGAAACGGCCGAAATGTCGCCGCTTGCGCTGCGGACCCGCGCGGGCCAGATTCGACGCATGAGCTCCACGGCAAACCAGCTTGCGGCGGTCGCGGCCTGTGCCGGCGATCCCGCGCGCGCCAACATCCTCGCGACGCTGATGGACGGGCGTGCTTTCACCGCCGGCGAATTGTCGGGCGCGGCCGGCGTGACGCCGCAGACCGCCAGCGGCCATCTCGCGCGGATGACGGAAGCCGGCCTGCTCAGCGTCGCGCGGCAGGGACGGCACCGCTATTACCGGCTCGCCTCGCCGCATGTGGCGCAGATGCTCGAAGGCATGCTGGTGGTGGCGAGCGAGGGCTTGCCGCCCGAGAAGTTCGGGCCGCGCACCGCCGCGATGCGGCTTGCCCGCACCTGCTACGATCATTTCGCCGGCCGGCTCGGGGTCTCGATCGCCGACAGCCTGGTTGCCGCCGGCCATGTCGTCCTGTCCGACGACGGCGGCACCGTGACTGCGGGCGGCCGCGCCTTCTTTGCGCGCACCGGCATCGATCTGGAAACCCATCGCGGCGGGCGCCCGGCCTGCCGGCCCTGTCTCGACTGGAGCGAGCGGCGCTATCATCTGGCCGGCGTGCTCGGCGCGCGCATTGCCGCAAGCTGCTTCGAGCACGGCTGGGTCCGCCGCCGGCCGCGCGAGCGCACGGTCGACGTCACCCCGCTTGGACGAAAGAGATTCCGCGAGGTCTATGGCGTGCAGATCGAGGAAGCCCGATGAGCTTCTTTCCCGGTCCGGACCCCGAGCCCGGCAACGGCTTCCAGTGCGATGCCATCGAGCGCGTGATCGTGCCGCGCACGAGCGATATCGGTGGCTTCGAAATCCGGCGCGCGCTGCCGTCGGCGCGGCGGCGCATGGTCGGGCCTTTCATCTTCCTCGACCATATGGGGCCGGCGGTGTTCCGCTCGGGAGAGGGGCTCGACGTGCGCCCGCATCCGCATATTGGGCTCGCGACGGTGACGTTCCTGTTCGACGGCGAAATCATGCACCGCGACAGCCTTGGCACGCAGGTCGCCATTCGGCCGGGCGAGGTCAACTGGATGACCGCCGGGCGCGGCATCGCGCATTCCGAACGCACCGATGGCGAACGGCGTGCAAGCGGCGGCGCGCTGCACGGCCTGCAATGCTGGGTCGCGCTGCCCGCCGTGAGGGAGGAGACGATGCCGGCGTTCGCCCATCACGGCGCGGATGCGCTGCCGGTTGTCGCGGGCGACGGCAAGACCGTGCGCATCGTCGCCGGGCGGATGTTCGGTCACGCGTCGCCGGTCGCGGCGGCGTCCGAGACGATCTTCGCCGATGTCGTACTCGAAGCCGGCGCCAGCCTGCCGCTCGATGCCGACTATGAAGAGCGCGCGCTCTACATCCTTTCCGGCGAACTCGACATTGCCGGCGACCGCTTCGGCCCCGATCGCCTGCTCGTGTTCAGGCCGGGCGACGCGATCACCATCCGCGCGCTGAGCGCGTCGCATTTCGTGGTGCTGGGCGGAGCGGCGATGGACGGGCCGCGCCACATCTGGTGGAATTTCGTTTCCTCGCGCAGGGAACGCATCGAGCAGGCCAAGGCCGACTGGAAGCAGCGGCGCTTCGACACCGTGCCGGGCGACGAAACTGAGTTCATTCCGCTGCCGGACTGAGCGGCCTCATTCGGTCTTGCGCGGTCCGAACAGGGCGACGGCGTTGCCGGACGCGATGCGTCTGGCCTGCTCGGGCGGCAATTGTGCAAGCCATGCGCGATAGCCCTTCATCAGGCCGTCGTAGGAAAACCAGCGTTCGTTGATCCAGGTATCCGATCCGATCAGGAAGCGGTCCGAATATTGCGCAAACAGGTCGCGCCATTCCGCCGTCACCTGGCCCGTGCTGTCGGTGATGCCGCTGCGATAGGACAACTCGCCGCGCAATTCCGGATAGGTCCTGAACAATTCCTTCAGCCGCGCCGGCGGCGTCGAGAATCCGGTGTGCGCCCAGATGATGCGCGCTTTCGGATTGTGCGACAGCAGGAGCAGCAGCGCTTCCTCGTCGCAATGGGCGTGCAGGAAGAGATTTCGCTCGACCGCGAAATTGACGATCTTCTTGACCAGCGGGGTGGCCGCCGAGTGGCCATAGATGTGGAATTCGCCGATCCCGCGATAATAGCCGCGGCGATACTCGTCGAGGATCAGGTCGTAGATGCCGTCGTCGTTGAACCAGGTCTGGATGTCGGCGCGCGTGCGATAGGGGCGGATGAACGGCACCACCCACAAGCCGGGGGCCTTTGCCTCCACGAGCTGGTGCGTGCCCTTGTTGGGGCGGCTGGTGGCGAGGATGCCGGTGACGCCGTTGCGGCGGAAGATGTCGAGCACCATTTCGAGCGGATAGAGCGGCGTCGGCTCCTGGTTGTAATGCAGGTGGGCGTCGAACAGTTCGAGGCGCTCCTGGGCGCGCGCAGTCGCGGCCGGCGTGGCTGCAAGCGCTGCGGCGAGGAGGACGAGCGTGAGTGCGTAACGCGGCATTCGCGTGGGTTCCCGGGACGGTGCGGCCATATTCAGGTTAGCATTGTTTTGGGCGGACGCGGGCAATTCGCAAGCGGCGGCGCGTCGCGGGGGTCGGCGACGGCCGCCCCGTTTACCCCGCGCTAACCATAGCATCGGCTGGGCCGTCCACAGGTACTGCCCGGCGCCTCGGACCCCCCGCAAATTTAAGCGATTTTTACAGGCCTCCGTCCAGGCTTGGCGGGAACAGGGGATCCGGGCTTGTCTTCGCGCGTTTACAAACTGGCCGCCGTCGCAGTTGGCGTTTTGATGGCTGCCGCGCCCCTGGCTGTCTTCAAGCTCTGGCTCGACGACTATGTCCGGCGCGAGGGCGCCTTCGAGGTCCAGGCGGCGGCCAATCATGCCGTGGGCCTCGCCGAGCGGCGGCTCGGCATGACCATCGACGAGCTCGACAAGGTGGCCGCGCGCGGCGTCGCATCCTGCCGCAACGATCACCTCGAAGTGCTGCGCAGCGCCAACTTCTCCGCAAGCCCGGTCAAGGAATTCTCGATCATCGGTCCCGACGGCCGCACCCTGTGCAGCGACCTCGGCGCGGCGCCGGGCGAACGCGCGGTGGTCGCCTCGGGCCCGATCGCCGGACGCGCGGACGCGGCGCTCGAACTCGTGCAGGTGGGCTCGCGCCAAGAACGCTTCCTGCGTCTGCGGCGGCCGACGATCACCGGCGCCAACGTGCTCGCCGCGCTATTGCCGCCCGATCTTCTGCTGACGCCGATTTCGGCGGCCGGCGGGCCGGTCCTGTCGCAGACGCAGATGCGGCTTGCGGGCGGGGCAATCGTCGGCGAGGCCGGCCCGGCGGCGCTGCCGACCGAAAGCTTCGTCGCCTCCGCGCGTTCGGAGCGTTTCGGACTGTCGGTCATGGTGCTCTTGCCGCGCTCGGTGAAATTCCGCCAGCACCAAGATCTGGAATCGATCGGCTACATGATCGCCGGTGCGATGGCGCTGTTGCTGTTCGGCTTCGCGGCGCTGCGCCCCCGGCGCACCCGCGACAACCCCGTCGTCGAGATCGAGAAGGCGTTGAAGGCCGGCGAGTTCGTCCCCTATTATCAGCCGGTGATCGACATCACCACGGCGCGCATCCGCGGTGCCGAAGTGCTGATGCGCTGGCGAAAGCCGGACGGCACGATCATTCCGCCCGGCCATTTCATTCCGCTGGCCGAGTCGAGCGGGCTGATCGCCGAGATGATGCGCCATCTGATGCGCGCCGTGCGCGACGAGATGGGCGATGCGGTGATCGACCGGCCATTCCTGCGCTTCGGCTTCAATCTCTCCGCCTGCCACTTCCGCGACGACAGCATCGTGGCGGATGTGCGCGAAATCTTCGAAGGCTCGACGATCCGCCTGGCGCAACTCGTCCTGGAGCTGACCGAGCGACATCCGCTCGACAACCTGACCTCGGCCCGGCGCGTGATTGCCGCGCTGCAGGGGCTGGGCGTCAAGGTCGCGATCGACGACGTGGGGGCGGGGCATTCCGGCCTGTCCTACATCCTCAAGCTCGGCGTCGACATCATCAAGATCGACAAGATATTCATCGATGCGCTCGGCCACGACAGCAACTCGACGACCATCATCGAGACCCTGATGGATCTCGCGCGCAACCTGCGCATGGACGTCATCGCCGAGGGCGTCGAGAATTTCGAGCAGGTCGTCGCGCTGCGCGAACGCGGCATCCGCGCCGCCCAGGGTTACGTCTTCGCGCCGCCGCTGCCGGGCTCCGCCTTCCTGCAACTGATCGAGGCGACCGATCCGGTCGCAAGCGTGCAGGAAGCGACGTTGCCCGCGCGCCGTCCGCTTGCCCTGCCGCTCGCGCCGCCGCTCGGACCGCGCGCCGCCTGAGCGGAAGTGTTCGACGACAGGCTTGCCGCTGCAACCGGCGGCGGAACTTTATTTCGCGCCATCCAGAAAAATTATTGCGCGCACGACATAAAATAGGACCGCGCCGCCATTTCAATTGGCCGGACTCTGGCTTAAACAAATGATCGTAGCATGGCGACTCGGTTGCCAACCGGAGCAGTATCCATGAATGTATTGCTGATTGTCGGACGCATTGCTTTCGTAATCATTTTCATTCTCTCGGGCGCCCAGAAGCTGACCGATATCGGTGGAACGGCGGCGATGATCGCACCCAAGCTCGTGATCCCGCCGGCGCTGGCCGATGTGGCTGCGCAGCTCGAAGCTCTCTCGGGCATGGCCCTGCCGAACCTTGTGGCGATCGCCGCCGGTGTGGTGGAGCTCGCGGGCGGGCTGATGATCGCGGCCAATATCGGCACGCGCATCGCGGCGGTGCTTCTGCTCGTGTTCACCGTGGCGGCGACGTTCTGGTTCCACGATTTCTGGAACATGACCGGGCCCGACCGTCTCAACAACATGATCCACGCCATGAAGAACCTGTCGATCATGGGAGCGCTTCTGGTGTTCTGCGTGATCGGGCCCTGGACGCCGGGCTATTTCTCGAGCGGTCCGGACCAGCGGCTGTAGCGGGTCGTTTGCGGAGTCTGTAATATGTCGAAATACACCTCGATCGATACCATGCGCCGGCTTGTTCTGGCCGCGGCGGGCGCGCTGACAGTGTTGGCCGCAACGCCGGCGCAGGCGCGCGACGCCAGGGAAGGCTATCCGTGGTGCGCGCGCATCGAAGACTATGGCGGCGCGCTCGAATGCGCCTACATGAACCTGCGGCAATGCCTTGCGACGGTGTCGGGTGTGGGTGGCGACTGCGTGATCAATCCCTTCCTCTCGCGCATCCCGGAAGAATATCCGGTGCGCAAACATCGCAAGCGCCCACGGCGATAATCCGCCGTCGCCGTCATTGATCTCGCGTCATTGGATGTCTTGTTGCCGATAAAGGGGGGCGGCCCACGCGGCCGCCCTCAAGTTTGGTACGCCACGCGGGAGGAACCTTGACGGGTCGGCCTCAACGCCGCCGGCCCGCGTGACCGAATCGGTTGCACGAATGTCAGACGATTCGTCGCCCGCGTCACGCACTATCTGCCGTGCGATCTATCGGCGCGACCAGACGACAAGCGATGTACCGCGTACAGGATCGAGTACGTGGGAGGCATCGGGGTACAGTCCGTGTCGTTGCAGGATCTGTTCCGGCGTTTCGCGCGGCACATCCGGAAAGACCGGTCGTCCGCCCGGCAGCGTTACGTCGTCGGCGCGCGTCAGGTAGAACGCGTCGTACCAGGGCAGGAAAAGCCCGAAAATCCCGGTTCCGCCGATGATGCCGATGCGGCCGCCGGTGACGCCGAGCGCCTGCAGCGCGGTTTCGTGCGCAACCGCCGCCGGGTTCCAGAGCAGCGCATTCGGATTGTCGGGATGCGGCGCGAGGCCGGCCACGCGGCGGGTGGCGACGAGGCGGCGGCGCTGCGCCGAGCGCGCGAAATGTTCCTGTGAATGACGGCCGTGGACGACGGCGGCGACGGTATCGAGTTCCTGCTCGAAGTGCCGCTGGTCCGCCTCCACGATCATCTCCGGCGGCATGACGCCGTCGGCATTGGCGATCATGCCGTCGCGCGTGACGATGACGTAGCCGACGATCTGATAGCGCGAAGCCATGCGGGACCCGGATGCCGGCGGGAGCGGAGAGGCGCCGTTGCGAGGCTGCACTTAAAAACAAGCCGCCGCCCGGGGCAACCCGGACGGCGGCGATTGCGGCCCGACAATGCCGGGCGTCGGTTTTTACTCGACCGTGCGCACGACCGAGGAGGTCGGACGCTGGCTGATCGTCGGAAGCTTGTCTTCCTTCTTGAGCATCTCTTCGTATTTCGGCAGCGACTTGACCGGTTCGCGCGGCACCATGTGCACGACCTTGTAGCCGCCGGCCTTGAGCTGGTTGAGCAGTTCCGGCACCGCGTCCGCGGTGTGGCGCTGGAAGTCGTGCATCAGCACGATGCCCTTACCGTGCTTCTCAAGCTTGCTCATCACCGCCTTGATGATGCGCTCGGACGTGCGCATGGTGAAGTCGAAGGAGTCCATGTCGGTGGAGAAGATGCCGACATTGCGCTCGCCGAGATAGGTCACGAGTTCCGGCGGATGGCGCAGCGCCGGGAAGCGGAAGAACGGCGCCGTCGGTCCGTTGACCGCCATACGCACGGCGCTGATGCCCTTCTCGATTTCCTCGATGGCGGCTTCCTTGGTGATGCCCTTCTTGGACAGGTCGATATGACCCCAGGTGTGGTTGCCGATCGAGTGGCCGGCCTCGGCGACGCGCCGCAGGATTTCCGGATAATAGGTGGCATGCTTGCCGATCGGGAAGAACGTCGCCTTGGTGCAGTGATTGGCGAGCGCGTCGAGCACCTTCTGGGTGTTTTCCGGCCACGGGCCGTCGTCGAAGGTGAGGACGACTTCCTTGTTGCGCAGGAAATCGTGCTGGCGGAAATGCTCGAAGCCGAAGCCCGGGCCGCCGGTGGTGTCGATTTCGACGGTGCGGGCCAGACCGACCGCATTCGGATTGGCACAGGCCGCCTTGGCCTGCGGCGAAGGACTTTGCGCAAAAGCGGCGCTCGTCGCCGTCAGGGACGCAGAAACAAAAAGAACGCACGCGACCGACGCACGCATGATGACCTCCCCCTGCATGCTCTGATGGACCTCGGATGGATCCTAATCGAGTATCGTTTCGATGGAACAGCGCGAGGCACACAGAGTCAATCAAGCTGCGGCGGTAGCGCGATGCCATGGCTGATTAAGGTTAGCTGTGGTCGCGGGGCCACGCGCAGCCGCCGTGGGACGGGCCGGGAAAACTACCGCGATATCAATATGCTAAAGGCAGGCGCGGCAGACCATCCGGCCTGCTGGATCAAAACGGGACGCCCGCGCCTTGCACGCTATGCGGCGCCGAGCTCGCGTTCGATCGCCGATATCAGGCGCGCGTCGGTGGGCTCCACTGCCGCGGGGAACGCGGCTGCCAGTTGGCCGTCGCGGCCGACGAGGTATTTGTGGAAGTTCCAGCGCGGAGTGTCGAGCGGACGCTCGATCGCGGCCCAGCGGTAGAAGGGATGCGGGGCGTTGCCGCGCACCGCGACCTTGGTCGCGATCGGGAAGGCGACATTGTAGCGGTGCAGCGTATGGTCGATCTCGGCTTCGCCGCCGGGTTCCTGGCTTCCGAAATCGTTGGAAGGCACGCCGACGATCATGAGACCCTTGTCGCGGTAGCGCGTCCACAGCGTCTGCAGCCCGGCATATTGCGGTGTGTAGCCGCACAGCGAGGCGGTGTTGACGATCAGAATCGGCCGACCGGAAAAATCGGCGAGGCGGATATCCTCGCCGTGCAGGCCCTTGAACGAAAAGGCGTAGGCCTTCACCCGGCTCATGCCGGCACCCTGTGCGAAAGCGGGTGCCGCGAGGGCCGAACCGAGGAGCGCAAGGGCGATGCGGCGGTCGACGATCATTAAGCGTTCTCCTGCATGGCTCTCCTAGCAGATCGGGCGGGTCGGCGCGACGCACATGCGCGTGAGGTCGGGTGAACCGGCGTCCGCCATGAACCGGCCACCGGCTTCGCGCGACAGAAGCAGGAAGCGTTGCACGAACCATGAGCGAGGACGCCGTGACCGAACCCAAACCGAATACCGAGCCGCGTACGCCTGCGCCGCGCCGGGTCAATCCCGCCGCCGGCCTGCTGGCGCTGATCGCGCTCGCCGCCATCGCGGCGGCGGCCTACTGGATGATGCGCGCGCCCGTGCAGGAGGTGCAGGTCGGCGCGCCGCATGGCGTCATCGTCGTCGGGGCCGGTGCGCTCGTCGTCGCCCTGGTGGCGCAGATCCGCAGCATGAGCGTCATGGATATCCTGGAGACGCTGTGGGACGCGGTCGCCGCCGCGTTCGGCCTCCTCTGGGCGGCGCTGAAAGGCATCGGCAATTCCATCCTCGGCCTGTTCGGCTGGGACTGAACGTCCTAGGGCGCCAGCCGGCGCAGGACTAACTCCATCCGGGCGATCTCGTCTTCCTGATTCTTGATGATGGCCGCGCAGAGCGACCGCAGTTCCGTATCCCGCAATGAAGCGCGAGCGCACATCAGCACCGCGCCGGAATGGTGCGGGATCATGGATTTGAGGAATTGTACGTCGCCGATGGCGGTCTGCTGACGAATGGCGGCAAACAGCAGCACGCTCCCGAGCACGCTGGCGGCGATAAGCACGACATTGAGCGTGCGATTGCGGTACATGGCGCCCATAAGCAGCACTTCAATCGCCACCATGGGTGCCGTCATCAGGCCGGCCATATAGACCTGGTTGAGATTGGGATGGACGTGCGCCGGCCGGTCCACCATCGCATACATGAGAACGAACATGGCGACGAACGATAAAGCCGCCATCGCGGCGAGCCGGCCATAATGGCTGTGCATGGCGGATGCTCCTGAGGGGAAGCAACGCCCGCGGCCGTTCGCCGGTTCCGCCTTTACGGCTTCGCCGATTTCAGCCTGATCACCGGTCCGTCGACCGCGAAGCGGCCGTAGCCGCGATGGTGCAGGGTCTTGGCGTTTTTCTGCTTCGGGTCGCGCCAGGCTTTCACCACTTCCAGCACGAACAGATTGTAGCGCCGGACCATGCGCGCGTCGGCGACCCGGCATTCCAGATTGGCGATGCAGTCGGCGAGCAGCGGCGGCTTCACCATGTCAGCCCTGGCCGTGCGCAGGCGAAAGCGCGCGAACTTGTCGACGTCGGCGCCCGAGCAATTGCCGATCTTCACGACGGTCGCGGCGAGCCTGCGCGCCGGCACCGCGATCACGCATTCGCGCGTGCGGCGCAGGGCCGCGAAGCTGTGATTGGCCTCGCTGACGAGGCAGGCCATGAGCGGCGGGGTGAATTCCATCATCATGTGCCACGACATGGTCATGACGTTGGCGCGCCCGCGGTCGGCGGTCGCGAGCAGGACCACGGGCCCCGGCTCGATCATCTGATAGACTTCGGAAAGGGGCAGCTCCTTCATGCGCGCCATTATCGCGCGCGGCGGGGCCTCTGTCACGGCGGCGGCGCGGCCTTCTGGATTTGCTTGCACGGCGCTAGAATGGCGCGCCATCCAGAGCAGGAGGGCGCCGATGCCGGACAAGACGCTGGTGAAGCCGCGCACCGCGACGCGCACGAAGGTTGCGCGGCCGCCGCTCTACAAGGTGATCCTGCTCAACGACGATTTCACGCCGCGCGAATTCGTCGTGCAGGTGCTGAAAGCCGTGTTCCGCATGGGGGCCGAGCGCGCGCAAGCGGTGATGATGACGGCGCATCGCAAGGGCGCGTGCGTGATCGCGGTCTATACCCGCGACGTCGCCGAGACCAAGGCGAAGGAAGGCAGCGAGCTCGGCCGCCGCAACGGCTATCCGCTGCAATTTACGACCGAGCCGGAGGAATGATCCGCAAATGCCGGGCAGCGCCCGGGCGGTTCAGCGCGCCGCGCGCCGGCGGGGGGCGGGCGGCTTCGGTGCGGCTTCGCGGGCAAGACGTTCGGCGCGCAGTTCCGCGGTCCGTTTGAGCACGGCTTGCATCTGCGCGTCGTATTCGGCGCGGGCGCGCGGGGCGTCTTCTTCGCGTTCGCGCCGGGCTTTCAGGCGGGCCTGGGCATCGGCGGCGGCAATCTTGTTGGTCATGCTCGGGTCTCCGCAAAAAACATAGATAGGTACGGCAACCCGGAATTGCGAGACCCCCGACCCGTTCATCATCCCGGTCATGTCCTGCTGCTTCGTTATCCCGGATCGCGCGCCGGCGCGCATCCGGGATGACACAAATAGCGCGCCTATCGCAGCGTCACCGCCATGCCGTTCAGATCGAGATTGACGATCAGTCCGGTCTGCCGGCCGGAAAGTTCCATCACCGCGCCCTTCTGGTTGGTGAGGATCACCGCCTGCGGTCCGCGGATCACCGCTGCGCCCGCCGCACCCGCGCCATAGACGCCTTCGACATCGCGCGGATGGAAGATATTGCTCACGCGGCCGCGCAGGTCGGTCTTCGAGCCGCCGAAGGTGAGGCCATAGCTCAGGCCGCCGATTCTCAGGCGATAGACGCGGCCGCGGAAATTCAGCGTGCCTTCGCCGATCGTGCCGCCGATCACCCAGCCGGCCTTGATGAAGGAGATGCGCACCGTGCCGCTGTCGGCGCGCGCGCTGGAGAGCGGGCCGGCGACGAGCAGGGCCGCGACGGCGGCGAGGCCCAGACGCCTGATGAAGGTCGTGCAGCGGGACAGGTGCGAACGAGACATTTGCGAGTGAGACATGCGCGAATAGGCCATGGGGCGCTCCTCTAGTTTCGCCGACTATGTCAGATTCGAAACGCACGCAGCAGCGCCGGCATCCGCCCGGCGCGAAAAGAAGACAACGGCCTGCCGGCCGGCGGTAACCCGTCACCCTACGCAGCCGGAATTTGCAGCCGGGCCCGAGGAACAGGACAGGCGTCGCATATTCTTCGTCGTCCCGGCCGGGTGCTCCCTCTTTGTCGTCCCAGCCGACCCCTCCTTCTGTCATCCCGGCCGAGCATTCTTTCTTCGTTACCCCGGCCGAGCATTTCATCTTCGTCCCCGCCGAGCATTCTCCCTTCGTCATCCCGGCCGAGCGCAGCGAGAGCCGGGATCGTTGCCGGCTGGCATCGCCGCCGTCTCGCGTCTCGCTGCCGCCGCTCCAATGCGTCACGGTCCCAGATCGCGTGCGCGCGTCAGGTCGCCGCCCACCAGGTCCAGACGATCTTGCCGAGCGCGAACGCCACCACGCAGCCGACCACGACGAGAAAGATCGTGACCGCAAGATCGATCTGCTTCTTGGCCTCGCGCATCGCCGCGCCGAGCTTCGTTGGCCGCCGCCCGAGCATCGAACGCACGAACAGGATGGCCGGGATGAGGGCGGAGAGGACGGCGATGATTTTCAGAAGCATGGCGGCAGTCTAGGGGGTGGGCCGGCAAAGGGAAAGGCGGGCGCGACCGCTTGCGGCAGGCCGTGCGCGCATGCTGTTGTCGAAAGCGAAAAGGGAGGACGCCATGTCGCCGATCATGTCGCCGGTCGCGCGCGCGGCCGCCGTCGCGCTGCTTGTGTCCGTCGCCTTCGCGTCCGCCGCGGCGCAGACGCCGGCCAGGACCTACACGGTCGAGCTCGACGCGGAGAAGGACTATTTCGCGCCCGGCACGGTGCGCATTGTCGCGATGTCGCGCGCGGCGGGGCCGGTCGAGGTCGGCGCGCTCGACGTCACCGTGCGCCGGCGCATTGCGGTTTCCGTGCCGGTGGATGCGCGCGAGCTTGTGTTCAATCTGGGTTCGGCCGGGAGCAAGGACATCGTTGCGCGGCTGAAGCTGTCTTCGGGCAGCGGCACGATCGTCGTGAGGCCGCTTTCGAATGCCGGCTCCGCGTCCGGCCTCGCCTGGATGCTCGGGCGCAGGGGCGGGATCAAGGTGGAGCGGCTGATGGTGCAGTTCAAAGGCGATTGATGCGGCCGGGTTGTCGCGCATCGCTTCGCATCCTCGTCCTGTCTGCCGCGGTCGTGCCTGATTGCCCTGTTGTTTGCCGTGGGCGCGTTCACGCGCCCCTGTTTTTTTGAAAGACGCGGGGTGCGTCTTCAGTCCCGTCGTCCCGGACGCGCGTCGCGCGGGCCGGGACCGTGTGCCCCGCACCTGCAAGGTGAGGGGAGATGGAGCGCCGGAAGGCGCTTCCAACCAGAGCCCGCCTTGCGACGGGCGCGCACCTTCTTTCGAAAGCGCGCACGCCTCTCGGCGCTCCATCGCGGCGTTCTTGTCCCGACGCCGGGCCGCGCTTTCGTCCGGGACCCTTCCCCGGATCGTCAGCAAGCTCCTTGCGGGCGGCCGTAGTACCGCCGGGCGGAGCCCCGGCGCCGCCCGAGTGCGGGTTTGCGAAACCCGCCCGCAGGCGCCGCACCCGATCCGCTACTCAAGACGCCTCTTAAGCGGCGTCCCCTCGCGACCGGGCAGAGATAGGAATATAATCATTTTGTGGGGATGTCAACTTCAATCTGGCGCGCCGGGATTCGTGCTCTCGCCAGGCGGCGACGCGAGACCCGGTCGGTGCATTGCGCGGCAGGCATGACGAACAGAGCTATTTTGGATATATTTGAGCCATGAACTCCGCCGTGAAAGACATTCTGAAGAACGTCGCGAACTGGCCGGAAGAAGACCAGCAGGAACTCGCGGAGCTTGCGCGCGAAATCGAGGCGCGGCGCACCGGCGTTTATGTGCTGAGCGACGCCGAGCGCGCGGCGATCGCCGAGGCGCGGCGCGGGGCCTTTGCCTCGGACGATGAGGCCGCGGCGTTCTGGAAGCGGCACGGGCTCGCATGAAGGTCCGCTATCGCGCGCTGGCGCTGGCGGATATCGAGAGCATTTTCGCTTATCTCAACGAACGCAGCCCAGGTGGGGCGCGCAACGTATTGCGGGCGATCCATGACGCCGTTGCGGAGATCGCCGTGTATCCGCAATCGGGATTGCAGACGTCTGTGGCCGATATCCGCGTGAAGATTCTGGGACGCTACCGTTACAAGATTTTCTACAGTGTCGGCGAAGATACCATCGAGATCGTTCACGTTCGCCACGCGGCGCGCAGGCCGTGGACGGGCGTCGAGGAATGAATGCTATGATTGATTATTCCGCTGCGTGATCGACCCGTTTCGTCATGTCGCCGCGGCCTGCAATTAGTCCGGCGACGGAAATGTCCTCGTCGATGTCTTCCCAGTGCAGGCCCGTACGGCTGATCTCGACCTTGGCGCGCTGTTGCGGCGTGGCGTTCAGGAGGCGCGGAAACCACGCCAGCGGCACTCCGAGCGTGCGGCCGTCCGACAGGTCGACCCACATTGTATGCTCGTCGAAGCTGACCTTAAGCGCCGAAATGGTCATGCCATGCCTTTCGGATGAATTCCCGATTGTCCAAAACGATCCGCAATATATCGCCAAGCTCGCTGGAATTGAAGCCGTAGCTTTCGGCGATCGAGACATCGGGCTCAATCCAGATTTTGGCGTCGCATCCGCGTCCCTTGACATGAACATGTGCAGTTCGCGCGGCGAGCCTTCGTTCGAATAGAAGAAATAGCGAAGACCGGAATCGCGCAAGACAATGGGCATCATCTACCCCTAATCGGGAATGCCGTTCCAATGTCATACTTCGCAAGAGCGGTGCATCCAGCGATCGTTGCGGCGAATACCGGATTGTCCGCCTGCAGGGGCTACGGTTACTGATATGGCACAGCTAAACTTCGAGAAGAATCTCCGAACACTGAAGATAATTATTGCCACGTACTGGTATTGGATCTGTTTAGCTTTCGATGGAAGTAGGGCCTGTCATTGCCGGGCCTGACCCGGCAATCCATCCTCCTGATGCGATCCGTCTTTTCGATGGATGCGCGGGTCAAGCCCGCGCATGACGATACCGAATAAGCTTGAATTACTATAGAAAGGGCGGCCAAAAGGCCGCCCTTTGAATTCGTAGATGGCCGGGTCAGGCCCCGCCATGACGAAATTGAGGGGCCTAAGCTTAAGAACACCCCGTCGTTGACCCGCACGTATCGCACTTCATGCAGGTGCCGTTGCGCACGAGGGTGAAGTTGCCGCATTCGCCGCAGGCTTCGCCTTCGTAGCCCTTGGCGCGGGCTTCGGCGCGCTTCTCGGCGGCCTGCGCCTTGGCGGTGCCGCGCTCGGATGTCTCGATCAGGCTGCGCATACGGTCTTCCACCTGCTGCCATTCGAGATTGTCGATCGTGCGCGCCTCCACCTGCTGCGTGGGGGAGAGCTTTCCTTCGGGCTCGGCTTTCAGCGCGGTCGCGCCGGCCGCTTTCAGCGCGGTGACGTTGCCGCCGGCCGCGGGCGCCGCGGGCCCGCCGGCCACGACGCCGAGCCGGTCGGTACGCGAGCGCGTCAGCCCCTTCGACACATATTGCACGGCCGGCGGTGCCTTGCCTTCGGCGACGCCCTTGCCGAGCGCGTCGAACCCGCTTTCGCTCGGATCGACATGGGCGAGGTCGAAGCGCGCGAGATAGCTCACCGCCAGCTCGCGGAACACGTAATCGAGGATCGAGGTCGCGTACTTGATCGAGTCGTTGCCCTGCACGGGGCCGCTCGGCTCGAAGCGCGTGAAGGTGAAGGCGTCGACATATTCCTCGAGCGGCACGCCGTATTGCAGGCCGAGCGAGACCGCGATCGCGAAATTGTTGATGAAGGAGCGCAAGGCCGCGCCTTCCTTGTGCATGTCGATGAAGATTTCGCCGAGCCGCCCGTCGTCGTATTCGCCGGTGCGCAGATAGACCTTGTGGCCGCCGACGACCGCCTTCTGCGTATAGCCCTTGCGGCGGTCGGGCATGCGCTCGCGCTCGCGCAACACGACCATGCGCTCGACCACCTTCTCGACGATCTTCTCGGTCAGCGCGGTCGCGCGCGCAGCCGCCGGCTTCTCGATGAAGGCCTCGACCGCGTCGTCCTCGTCGTCCTCCTCGGCGATGAGCTGCGCGTTGAGCGGCTGGGAGAGCTTGGAGCCGTCGCGATAGAGCGCGTTGGCCTTCAGCGCCAGCTTCCAGGAGAGCATGTAGGCGGCCTTGCAGTCCTCCACGCCCGCCTCGTTGGGCATGTTGATGGTCTTGGAGATGGCGCCGGAGATGAAGGGCTGCGCCGCCGCCATCATGCGGATGTGGCTTTCCACCGACAGATAGCGCTTGCCGGTGCGCCCGCACGGATTGGCGCAGTCGAACACCGCATAATGCTCGGCCTTCAGGTGCGGGGCGCCTTCCACCGTCATCGCGCCGCAGACGTGCACGTTGGCGGCCTCGATCTCGCGTTTGGTGAAGCCCAGATGCGTCAGCAGGTCGAAAGTGGGCGACGCCAGCGCCTCGGCCGGAATGTCGAGCGCGGCGCGGCAGAAATCCTCGCCCAGCGTCCATTTGTTGAAGGCGAACTTGATGTCGAAGGCGGTCGGCAGCGCCTTTTCCACTTTCGCAAGCGCTTCCTCGGTGAAGCCCTTGGCCTTGAGCGTGGTGTGGTTGATGCCCGGCGCGTTGGAGAGCGTGCCGTGACCCACTGCATAGGCCTCGATCTCGGCGATCTCGCTTTCGCTGTAGCCGAGCGCGCGCAGCGCCTCCGGCACGGCGCGGTTGATGATCTTGAAATAGCCGCCGCCGGCGAGCTTCTTGAACTTCACCAGCGCGAAATCGGGCTCGATGCCGGTGGTGTCGCAATCCATGACGAGGCCGATCGTGCCGGTCGGCGCGATCACGCTCGCCTGCGCGTTGCGGTAGCCGTGCTCCTCGCCGAGCGTCAGCGCGCGGTCCCAGGCGCGCTTTGCGTGCTCGACAAGACGCGCGTCTGGGCAGGCGGCGCCGTCGAGCGGCACCGGCGGGGTCGCGACCTGCTCGTAGCCGGTGCGCTCGCCATAGGCCGCGCGGCGATGGTTGCGCATCACGCGCAGCATGTGGTCGCGGTTCTTGCCATAGCCCGGGAAGGCGCCGAGCAGCCCCGCCATCTCGGCCGAGGTCGCATACGACACGCCGGTCATGATCGCGGTCAGCGCCGCGCACAGCGCACGGCCGGCCTCCGAGTCATAGGAGATGCCCGAGGACATGAGCAGGCCGCCGATATTGGCGTAGCCCAAGCCCAGCGTGCGAAACTCGTAGGAGAGCAGCGCAATCTCCCGGGAGGGGAACTGCGCCATCAGCACCGAGATTTCGAGCACGACCGTCCACAGCCGCACCGCGTGCTCGTAACCCTCGACGTCGAACTGCTTGGTGGCCGCATCGCGGAATGCCAGCAGGTTGAGGGAAGCGAGATTGCAGGCCGTGTCGTCGAGGAACATGTATTCCGAGCACGGATTGGAGGCGCGGATTTCGCCGGACGCCGGGCAAGTGTGCCAGTCGTTCACCGTGGTGTGGAATTGCAGGCCGGGATCGGCGCAGGCCCAGGCGGCGTAGCCGATCTTCTCCCACAGGTCGCGCGCCTTCACCGTTCTGGCAATGCCCTTCCTGTTGCGCCAGGTGAGATCCCAGCCGCGGTCGCTTTCCACCGCCTTGAGGAACTCGTCGGTGACGCGCACCGAGTTGTTGGAGTTCTGGCCGGAGACGGTGAGATAGGCCTCCGAATCCCAGTCGGTGTCGTAGATCGGAAATTCGATGTCGGTATAGCCCTGGCGCGCGAACTGGATCACGCGCTTGATGAAATTGTCCGGCACGTGGTTCTTGCGCGCGAGCCTGATCTCGCGCTTGAGCGCGGGGTTTTTCTCCGGCGAGAAGCAGTCGTCGCCCGAGCCCTCGCAATTCACGCAGGCCTTGAGCACCGCGCGCAGATGCTTCTGGTTGATCCTGGAGCCGGTGACGAGGGCGGCGACCTTCTGCTCCTCCTTCACCTTCCAGTCGATATATTGCTCGATGTCGGGATGGTCGGCGTCGACCACGACCATCTTGGCCGCGCGGCGCGTGGTGCCGCCCGACTTGATCGCGCCGGCGGCGCGGTCGCCGATCTTCAAGAACGACATCAGACCCGAGGACTTGCCGCCGCCGGAGAGCCGCTCGCCTTCGCCGCGCAGCCGCGAGAAGTTCGTGCCGGTGCCGGAGCCGTACTTGAACAGGCGCGCCTCGCGCACCCACAGGTCCATGATCCCGCCCTCGTTGACGAGGTCGTCGGAGATCGACTGGATAAAGCAGGCATGCGGCTGCGGATGCTCGTAGGCGGATTCCGACTTCACCAGTTCGCCGGTCTTGAAGTCGACATAGAAGTGGCCCTGCGAGGGGCCGTCGATGCCGTAGGCCCAGTGCAGGCCGGTGTTGAACCATTGCGGCGAATTCGGCGCGCACATCTGCATCGCGAGCATGTAGCGCAACTCGTCGAAGAAGGCCTGCGCGTCGGTTTCCGAATCGAAATAGCCGCCCTTCCAGCCCCAATAGGTCCAAGTGCCGGCGAGACGGTCGAATACCTGCTTGGAGGAATGCTCGCCGGTCGTGCGCTCGTTTTCCGGCAGTGCGGCGAGGGCGGTGTCGTCGGCGACCGAGCGCCACAGGAAGGAGGGGACGGAATTCTCCTCCACCTTCTTCAGGCGCGCGGGGACGCCCGCCTTGCGGAAATATTTCTGCGCCAGAACGTCGGAGGCGACCTGCGACCAGAAATCCGGCACCTCGACATTGTCGAGCCGGAACACGATCGAGCCGTCGGGATTCCTGATCTCGCTCGTGGTGGTCTGGAAGTTGATCTCCGCATAGGGAGACTGGCCGTCCTTGGTGAAGCGCCGCTCGATCCGCATTGTTCTTTTGCCCCGTTCTATCGTCGCCGGCGCCCGGACTACGCCCCGAAGCGGCGACACCATTTCCGGCGCGCCGGACCGTCATGATCCCACCGCGTCCGGCCCATTTCCAGACACTGCCCGGCATATGGCTCCGGAACCCGCCCGGGGCACCGGTCCCACACCCGGATTTGATACGTGGCGGTCAGGCCTCATCCCGCCGCCGGCGACGCAAAGCCGTTCCCGCCAAGCGCCTTTTCCTGGCGGGTGTAGCCTCGCGAAGCGTGATTGGAGCCGCTGCCCGGAGACGCCGAACACTTCCCGCCGCGGCAATACAAACCCTAGGACAAACCCGTCGCATACGTCAAGTAATAGACGGAAAGTCTGAACCAAACGCTAAATCTTGTGGTCCCGTGGCCTAGTTTGGGGACGATCCGGCGTCCGGCGGGGCGAGTATCGGCCCGCTTTCCGGGATTCGCCAAGCCCCTTTGTCACCGCCTTGTCGCAAATCGTGCGAGCGCCCGGAATAGCGGGGATTTCGGGCAAAGACCCGCGCGGCAAGCTGCGCCCGGGCGGTAGCGAGAAACCGCGGGCGCCGCCCGGCGCCCCCTGACCGGACACCGATTCTCGGTGTCCGGTCAGTTGGTTAAACGCGGCGTGCGGTCCGCTCAGTCGGCCTGCGCCGCGCGGCCACAACGAAACCCCGGACCGGCGCGACCCTGTCAAGCCATAGCCCACAGGGCCGCGCCGGTGGCGTGCGGTCATTCGAGGATGAACGTGACCTTCAGATTGACGCGATATTCGTCGATCTTGCCGTTCTTGATCACGCATTTCTGGTTGGAGACCCAGACGCCCTCGACATTGTTGAGCGTCTTCACGGCGCGGGCGACGCCGACCTGGATGGCGTCCTCGAAGCTTGTCTTGGAAGCGGCAATCAATTCCGTAACGCGGGCAACGGCCATAAGCGTCTCCTTTGCGATGCAGCAAGGGGAATCTGCCGGCGACAGCCCCCGTCTGCGGACCGGCACATTCAACGCCCCGAGTCAGGCAGCCGTTTGACCGGGACCGGCCGCTTACAAAACGACGATGCCCGAATGCTTGGCCTTGTCGTCGGGCTCGACATGGATCGAGATCAGCGCGTCCTCGACCTCGTCCTTGATCGCCCGTTCCAGCGCATCGCAGATATCATGCGCCTGCGTGACGCTCATCGTCCCCGCCACCACGAGATGAAACTCGATGAAGGTCATGCGCCCCGCCCGGCGGGTGCGAAGATCGTGCGCCTCGATCGCGCCGTTCGCGTTCTCGGCGATGACCGTTTGCAGCCGCGCCAGTTTTTCCGGCGGCACCGCCTCGTCGAGCAGGCCGCCGAGCGATTCCTTCACCAGTTGCCAGCCCGCCCACAGGATGTTCAGCGCCACGAGCACTGCAAGGATCGGGTCGAGTAGCCATAACCCGGTCAGGGTAGCCAGCATCAAGCCGGCAAAGACGCCAAGCGAACTCAGGACGTCGGTCAGGAGATGCTGCCCGTCGGCAACGAGCGCGGGGGATTTGTGGCGCCGGCCCTGCCGGACCAGGACCTGCCACCACAGCGCATTGATAAGGGTGGCCGCGCCATTGATGGCAAGTCCTGGCCACGGCGCGTCGATGCTGCGCGGAGTGAGGATCGCAAAATAGGCTTCGCGCAGGATGGCGATCGCCGCGATCACGATCAGGACTCCTTCGAGCACCGCGGAAATGTATTCGGCCTTGTGGTGGCCATAGGGATGGTCGGCATCGGCCGGCTGGGCGGCATAGCGGATCGCGATCAGGGCGGCGACTGCGGTTGCGATATTGACGATGCTCTCGATCGCGTCCGACAGCAGCGCGACGCTGCCGGTGACGTGATAGGCGAGATATTTCAGCGCGAGGACGACGAAGCCGATCGCGATGCTTCCGGTTGCAAAAGTCTGAATCCGGTTCATGATCTGCCGGCCGCTGGGGCTGCGGCGCGTCTAGCCGCGCGGGGGTCGCGGCGCAAGCGCCATGTTTTCAATTGCCAGTCAGTCGCAGGTCGCCGCTCCGCCGCAGGCGCGGCCGCAAAAAAAGCCGCCGGGGACGGGGTTTCAGCCCCGCTGGACTTGGGGCCCGCGCGATGGCAAAAGCCACGCAGATCGCAGGATACCGCAAGCCATGAAGAATTTCCTGATCCGCTTTTTCACCTGGTGGAACGGACAGACGTTCGGCACCCAGGTCTGGACCTGGCTCTATGGCGAGTTCGTCGGCGAAGACGAGTTCGGCAACCGCTATTACCGCTCCAGGGGCGGCAAGATCGATCCCTATCTGCGCACCGACCGCCGCTGGGTCATCTATAACGGCGATGCCGAAGCCTCGATGGTGGGCCCGGCCTGGCACGGCTGGCTGCATCACACCGTCGATACCCCGCCGACCCAGCAGGCCTACAAGGCGCGCCCCTGGCAGAAGCCGCACCGCCCGAACATGACCGGCACCGCCGGCGCCTACCGTCCGGCCGGTTCGACGCTGGCGCAGGGCCGCCGGCCGAAGGCCACCGGCGACTACAAAGCCTGGACGCCGGGCCGCTGAGCGCGCTCATGGCCGGCGGACGCCACTCCTATCGCGCAAGCGTGGAATGGGCCGACCCGGACGGAACGGCGCGCAGCTCCACGCATTCGCGCAACCACGTCATCCGCATTGCCGGCAAGCCGGATCTTGCGGCCTCGGCCGATCCGGGCTTTCGCGGCGATCCGGCGCTGCACAACCCGGAAGACCTTCTGGTCGCCTCGCTCGCCTCCTGCCACATGCTCTGGTATCTCGGCCTGTGCGCGCGCGCCGGCATCGCAGTGACGTATTACAGCGACGAGGCCGAAGGCACGATGATCGAGGATGCCGCCAAGGGCGGGCGCTTCGAGCGCGTCACGCTGCGCCCGCGCGTGACCATCAAGGCCGGCGATCCAGACAAGGCGCGCGCGCTGCACCGCGAGGCGCACCGGCAATGCTTCATCGCCAATTCGGTGAATTTCCCGGTCGATTGCGAGCCCTCGGTCACGTCGGCCGGATAGGCCGCCGCCCGGACCGCGCGGGAACGCGGCGCCGAGCCGGCAAGGACGCTCCATAAGGACGATCGATGGCGACGGACGCCGCACGCTCCTCCCGTCTTCAGGGCATTCCGCGCGGCGTCTGGGCGCTCGGCTTCGTCAGCCTGTTCATGGACATTTCCTCGGAGATGATCCACGCGCTGCTGCCGGTCTATCTCGTCACCGTGCTCGGCGCCTCGATGGTCGCGGTCGGTTTCATCGAAGGCATCGCGGAGGCGACCGCGATGATCGTGAAGGTTTTTTCCGGTGCGCTCAGCGACTGGATGGGCAAACGCAAATGGCTGGCGGCATTCGGTTACGGGCTTGCCGCGGTCACCAAACCGATTTTTCCGCTGGCGACCGGGCTCGGCTGGATCGTCACCGCGCGGTTCGTAGACCGCATCGGCAAGGGCATTCGCGGGGCGCCGCGCGATGCGCTGATTGCCGACCTCACACCGGCGCCGGTGCGCGGTGCGGCCTTCGGCCTGCGGCAGTCGCTCGACACCATCGGCGCATTTGTGGGCCCGCTCGCCGCGATCGCGCTGATGGCGCTCACTGTCGACAATTTCAGGCTGGTGTTCTGGATCGCCGTCATTCCGGCCTTCATTTCGTTTGCATTGATCGTGTTCGCCGTGGAGGAGTCCGCCCGCCACGAAGCGGTGGCAAACGGAACGCGGCTGCGCTTGTCGGACGCGAAGCGCCTGTCGCTCGCCTTCTGGCTGGTGGTCGGCTTCGGAAGCGTCCTGACGCTGGCGCGCTTCAGCGAGGCGTTCCTGATTTTGCGCGCGCAGAATCTCGGCATGCCGGTGGTGTGGGTGCCGGCGGTGCTCGTGGTGATGAACGTCGTCTATGCATTTGCGGCCTATCCGGCGGGCGCGATCTCCGACCGCGTCGGCCGCACCGGCGTGCTGATGATCGGCATTGCGACTTTGATCTTTGCCGATCTCGTGCTGGCGGTCGCGGGCAGTGTGGCGGTGGTGATGGCGGGCGTCGCCCTGTGGGGGCTGCATATGGGGCTGACGCAGGGGCTGCTGGCGACGCTCGTCGCCGACACCGCGCCCGCCGATCTGCGCGGCTCCGCCTTCGGCATATTCAATTGCGTGAGCGGGCTCGCGCTTCTCCTGGCGAGCGTCATGGCCGGCCTGTTGTGGGACTGGTCGGGGCCGGCCGCGACCTTCATGGCGGGCGCGGCCATCAGCGCTTTCGCGCTCGCGGGCCTTGCCGTCCTCTCGCACCGGATCGCGCGGCCGGTCTGAGCGCGGACGCGCTATTTGCTCTTGCCGGCGGTGGTCGCGCCGGATTTCGCCGTGCGCTTTGCCTCTTCCGCATCGCGGACGGTCTTTGCCGCGTCGAACAGGGCGTTGAGGACCTCCAGCGTCGAATTGGTCTTGACCGCTTCCGAGCTGACGCTGACGCCGCAGGCCGATTGCGCCGACACCTTGCCCTTGGCCGGCAAGGCGATGGTTTCGATGAAATTGGGATCGGCGATCCGGACCGTCGCGGTGTGCCGCTTTCCCGGCGGGTAGTCGAAGGTCAGCAGCGCGTCGCGGCAGGCCGAGTAGATGTAGACGCTGCGTGTCGTCGAAAAATCGAATCCGGATCGGGGCGTCGCCGAGGGTTCGACCGGACCGTATTTGATGCCGTAGCGGACGATGCCGTTGAACCGGCCGTTCTCGAACTCCTGCGCGCCACCCGTGTCTTCGGGCAGGAGATGCACGCGACTGACGTCGATAATGGCGGGAAAGGGCTCAGCGACTCGCGCTGTCTTGGTTTCCTTCCCCTTTCCGGGAGCGACCGATGTTGACCAGAGAGCGGGTATCGCCAGAAATTTCGTCGCGAACGCGGCCACCTGCTGGATCGTCGCGACGCGCTGGTCTTCGACCTCCACGCCGAGTGAGGAAATCAGCAGATTGTTTTCGCGCGGCGTCATCTGCAGCCGCGTGTTCACGCCCCACTGGTCGGCGGCGCGGATCGCGTAGAGCCGCCCCGACGGATCCTCGGCCGGGATCGACATGATGACCATCTGGCCGCCGGCCAGGGGGACGCCCTTGTCGTCGCGTTTGAAGTCGATGGCGATGATTGAGCTTTGCAGCTTGAACTTCGGCAGCCCCTGCGTGTCGGGCTTGATGACTTCTTCGTACTGGACGGCGGGAGCGACGCTGCAGCCTGCAGCAAGACCCGCCAGCAACACGGCTTTGAGCGCCGTACGATACACGTTACGCATAACTCACCCCCCGCCGGCAGAGATGCTACCTCTGGTTGCGATCCCTGTCCAGGTACCGGAGTATTGACACCGGGAGGCCGGAAAGCCGGGGCGCTGTCGGCGCGTGCGTGCAAATTGGACGTTGTGGCGCCCTTCCGCCGCCCCAATTGCCGTGTTAACGGGGACCGCGGCCCCGTGGCGGACCGGCCGCGATTCCGGGACTGAAAAACGGCCATGACAGCTGGGATATTCCGCGGCGTTCGCGTCGCCATTGCCGCGTCCGCGCTTGCGATGTTCGCCGCGCCCGCGCTTGCCCAGTTTGGCACGATCTTCGGTGATCCGCCGCCGCGGCCGCCGGCCAATGTGCCGAGCCAGCCGCCCGCCGACGACCGTTATCCGCAGCGCTATCCGCAATATCCGGTGCAGCCGCC
>JABARS010000034.1 GCA_019187085.1 Pseudorhodoplanes sp.
CGCAGCGGCGGCGGCGTCGGCGGCCGCGCGGGCTTCTTCGGCGTAGCCGGACGGCGGCACGATAGTGACAAGCGTCGTGTCGAGCCGGGTGAGGATTTTCACGTTCTTCGGCAGCGCGACCTCGTTGAGGTGCTTCGAATAGCTGATCTCGAGTCCGCTCACGTCGACCTCGATCGCGTCCGGAATGGCATCCGGCGGGCAGCGCACGTCGATCGTGTGGGTGACGATGTTGACCGCGCCGCCGCGCTTCACGCCGGGCGAACTTTCGGCGCCGGTCACATGGACGGGAATGGCGACGCGGATGAGCGCGCCTTCGCCGAGCCGCATGAAGTCGACATGGACCGGCTGGTCCTTGATCGGGTCGAGCTGGAAGTCGCGCGGGATCACGCGGTGCTTCTGGCCGTCGATGCTAATGTCATAGAGGGTGGTGAGAAACCGGCCACCATAGATGCGCTGGCGCAGCTCGTTCTTGTCGAGCGAGATTGCGAGCGGGGGTTTCCTGTCTCCGTAGATCACGCCGGGCACGCGGCCCTCGCGACGTTCCGCCCGAGCGGCCCCCTTGCCGGCCTTCGGACGCGCCGTCGCTTGAAGTTCCTTGACGGTCGCCATAGGTCTATATCCTTGTCTTAGCTTTGGAATTTTGGCTCTGGAATTTTGCGGAAATCACGCGGCGCGCCTCCAGGGGTGCGGGCGTCGCGAGTGCGCAGGCTTATAGCCGCGGGGGGCCGCAATGACAAGGAACGAGCCGGGCGAGGGTTTAGGCGGTCGGGGGCGTGTCGTCGGGCGGGGCACTCGCATAAATTGGGGGCGAGGGCGGGGTCTGAGACGCGATCTTGGCCTCCAGCGTGGCGATCCGGGCCTTCAGCGCCTCATTTTCCTCCCGCGCCAGCCGGGCCATATCCTTGACGACCTCGAACTCCTCGCGCTTGACGACATCTAGATCGTTCAGCCAGCGCTCGGCCTGGCTGCGAAAGAGCGTGTCGAATTCGCGCCTGATGCCCTGGGCGACGCCAGTGGCGTCGTTCATCAGGCGGGCGATCTCGTCGAAAAACCGGCTGCTGGTCTGGGTCATCGTCCGACTCCGCTGGAACCTTGTTTCCGGCAACATATGGTTTGCGACCGCAGGCCTGCAAGCAGGGCGCGACCTGTCGTCCGGGTGCTCGCCTGACGGTGAGGGTCGGATCGCGGAAGGTCTGACCTGGGGTTGACTTGACCGGTCGGCTGGCCGCAATGGGCCGGACTGGGGAATCCCGATGTCGTTCCTGACGTTGCCATACCCGGCCTTCGATCCGGTCCTGATCCAGATCGGGCCGCTCGCGATCCGCTGGTACGCGCTCGCCTATATCGGCGGCATCCTGTTCGGCTGGTACTACGCGCGCACGATCATCCGCAACGGCCGCCTCTGGGGCGAAGAGGCGCCGATGACCGTCGTCGATTTCGACGACTTCATCGTGTGGGTGACGTTCGGCATCATTCTCGGCGGCCGGCTCGGCTATGTGCTCTTCTACAATCCCGCGCACTTCGCCGCGCATCCGGCCGAGATCCTGCAATTGTGGCAGGGCGGGATGTCCTTCCATGGCGGCTTTGCCGGATGCGTGATCGCGGTGCTGCTGTTTGCATGGCGGCGCGGGATTTCCGCGCTGTCGCTCGGTGACGTCACCTGTGCGGTCGGCCCGATCGGACTGTTTCTCGGACGCATCGCCAACTTCATCAACGGTGAATTGTGGGGTCGGCCGTCCGACGCGCCGTGGGCGATGGTGTTTCCCGGTGGAGGGCCGCTGCCGCGCCATCCGAGCCAGCTCTACGAGGCCGCTCTCGAGGGGCTCGTGCTGCTTGCCGTGCTTGCGATCGCGGTGCGCGCCGGCGCGCTCCGGCGGCCGGGCCTGGTGATCGGCCTGTTCGCCATCGGCTATGCGCTGGCGCGTTCGTTCTGCGAACTGTTCCGCGAGCCCGACGCCCAGCTCGGATTCCTCTGGGGCGGGCTGACGATGGGCATGCTTCTGTCCGTCCCTCTGTTCCTTGCGGGCGTTGCGTTCGTTCTTTTCGCGTGCCGGCGGGATGCCGTTCGACGGAGCTGACCGGTGGACGCACATGCATCGCTGGAATTCGAAATTCGCCGCTTGATCGCGGCGGTCGGGCCCATTCCGGTATCGCAATATGTTGCGCTGTGTCTGACTCATCCCGTGCACGGCTATTATGTGACGCGCGATCCGCTCGGTGCGGCGGGGGATTTCATCACCGCGCCCGAAATCAGCCAGATGTTCGGCGAGCTGATCGGTCTGTGGAGCGCGGCCGCATGGAAGGCGATGGGCGTGCCGGAAAACGTGCGGCTGGTCGAACTGGGTCCGGGCCGCGGCACGCTGATGCGCGATGCGCTGCGCGCGCTCAACGTGACGCCGGCCTTCCGCAAGGCGCTGGTCGTGCATCTCGTCGAGGTCAGTCCGGCGCTCGAGCGCGTCCAGCGCGAAACGCTGGCGGGTTCGGCTGTGATGGTCCACTGGCATCGCGACCTCTCCGAGGTGCCGGCGGGACCCGTGATCATCCTCGCCAACGAGTTCATCGACGCCATTCCCGTGCATCAGGCGGTCAGACAGGAGGACGGCTGGCACGAGCGCGTCGTCGGCGTCACCGCGGCCGGCAATTTCACGTTCGGCGTGCGGCCGGAGCCCATTCCGCATTTCGGGCGCGTGCTGCCGAAGAGCGTGCGCGAGGCGCCGTTCGGTTCGATCTTCGAATGGCGGCCGGACAGTCTCGCATTCGAGGTCGGACGGCGGGTGCGCGACAAGGGGGTGGCGTTGATGATCGATTACGGTCACACCGAAAGCGAGGTCGGTGACACGTTGCAGGCGGTTGGTCAGCATGCCTTCGCCGACCCGCTGATTGCACCCGGCATGGTCGACATCACCGCCCATGTGGATTTTCAGGCGTTCGGCACGGCTGCCGAGAGCATGGGCGCTGCCGTCCACGGGCCGCTCGAACAGGGCGAGTTCCTGATGCGCCTCGGCATCGAGGCGCGTGCGGAAGCGCTGAAGGCGACGGCCCTTCCCGCCAAGAAGACGGAGGTTGAGGCGGCCTATGCGCGGCTGACCCAGAGCGGCCGCACCGGCATGGGCCGGCTGTTCAAGGTGATGGCGCTGGCCGACCCCGCGATCGGCCCGCTGCCGGCATTCGAGGGCTGATCGTGCTGCAGGCGCCGTCATTGTCCGCCCGGTCCGGTCTCCGGCACGCATTCTTCACGCGCGCCGGCGGCGTCTCGCAGGACATTTACGCAACGCTCAATGGCGGCGTCGGTTCGCGCGACGATCCCGACCGGGTGAGCGAGAACCGCGCGCGCATGGCGCGCATGCTGGAGGTCGAGCCCGCGAATTTCGTGACGGCCTATCAGGTGCATTCGGCGGTCGCGGTGGTCGCCGAGGCGCCGTGGGACGCGCAGGCGCGGCCGAAGGCCGACGCGATCGTCACGCGCGTGCCCGGGCTTGCGATCGGCGTGACGACGGCGGATTGCGGACCGGTGCTGCTTGCCGACGAAACCGCGCGCGTGATCGGGGCCGCGCATGCGGGCTGGCGCGGCGCGCTGTCCGGCGTTCTGGAATCGACGATCGAGGCCATGCTCTCGCTCGGCGCGGATCGCGCGCGCATCGTGGCCGCGCTCGGGCCGATGATCCGCCAGCCGAATTACGAGGTCGGCGGCGATCTCATCGACACCTTCGCGGCGGCCGAACGCGACAGCGCGGCGTTCTTCAAGCCGGGCGCCCGCCCCGGCCATTCGCTGTTCGATTTGCCCGGTTTCATCGCCATGCGCCTGCGGCGCGCGGGCATAGGTCAGATCGAGGACCTCGGGCACTGCACCTATGCCGACGCGGAGCGTTTCTACAGCTACCGGCGCTCGCAGCATCGTGCCGAGCCCGATTACGGTCGGCACGTCAATGCGATCGTCCTTGCGCCTTGACCGCGTCTTCGGGGCGCCCGGACCGGTTGACCGGATCGCTGGACCGTTGCGGTGAATTTCGCTAGGCCTTGACGCGGCCGGATCCAATGAGCCCGTAGAGGCTCTCCGAATCTCAGATCCGGCTGCGGGGGTGTGATGCAGGGTCGTGACGAGGGCGCGCGTTCGCGCGGGCGTGCAGGGCTTGTCTCAGGCTGGATCGCCCTGTGCGCGGCGCTCGGCGTCGCGCTCCCCGGCTGCACGACAAACCGCACGACGGTCGGCGCCGTGCCCGGTGCCCCTGCTGCCGATGCCACGATCGCCTTTGAATCCATCGACGGTCCGCCGCCCGCCGTCTTCCAGCGTCTCGTCCAGAAGCTCAATGCCGAAGCCGAGGCTAGGAAGGTGCCGGTCGTCTCGCACGCCAAGAGCGCGCCCTATCGTGTCCGCGCTTACCTCGCCCTCGGCGTCTATCAGAAGAAAAATCAGAGCGTCGTGTCGTGGGTGTTCGACGTCTACGACACGCGGCAGGAGCGCGCCGTGCGTTTCTCCGGCGAGGAAGTCGCGATGACGCCGGGCGTGCCGTCCGGACGTGCCGGCGATCCCTGGCAGTCCGTCGACGACGAGGTTCTGACACGTGTGGCGCGGGCCGGGATGGAGCGGCTCGCCGGTTATTTCCGGCCGGCGCCGGCGATGGCCGCGGCGTCGCCGGCTGATTCGCACGCCGTCCCGGAGACGGCGGTCGCAGCGATTGCCGCGCGCGACGATTTCCGGCCCGAGGCGCACGGCATATTCAGGCTGTTCCGCAACGATCCGCCGGCCGCGACGGCGTCCGTGCCCAATTCCGAGGTAGTCGCGGCGGCCGAAGATGAGGAGGGCTCCGTGCCACTGCCGCGCCACCGGCCCGCAAGCCCCGCGCCCGCCCGCGAGGGCCGGGTTGCCTCGGTGGCGCCTCTCCGCTAGCTCAGGCCCGGATCGGGCTGGAAAACTCACGATCAGGAAGCAGCCCTTGTTGCCGGACTGCCGGGCCGCTTGTTATCAGGCCTCGGGTACCCGTCGCAGCCTCGGTGGGCCCGCGACAACGGCGTCAGACCGCGTCCCGACGCGGGGGCTATGAGCGAGGATACGGCGATGGCGAGCAATGGGACGATCAAGATCGTCGCCGGCAATTCCAATCCGGTCCTTGCAAAAGAAATCGGCGAATATCTCCAGACCGACATGACCAAAGCCGTTGTCCGCCGTTTCGCGGACATGGAGATTTTCGTCGAGATCCAGGAGAACGTGCGCGGCGCGGACGTATTCGTGGTCCAGTCGACGTCGTTTCCCGCCAACGACCATCTGATGGAATTGCTGATCATCATCGACGCGCTGCGGCGCGCATCGGCGCGCCGCATCACGGCGGTCATCCCCTATTTCGGTTATTCGCGGCAGGACCGCAAACCGGGCCCGCGCACGCCGATCTCGGCCAAGCTCGTCGCCAATCTGATCACGCATGCCGGTGCCAATCGCGTGATGACGCTCGATCTGCATGCCGGACAGATCCAAGGCTTCTTCGATATCCCGACCGATAACCTCTACGCCTCGCCGGTCATGGTCCGCGATATCCGCGAGCGGTTCGATCTCGAGAAGCTCATGGTCGTTTCGCCCGACGTCGGCGGCGTCGTGCGCGCGCGCGGGCTCGCCAAGCGCATCAACGCGCCGCTCGCCATCATCGACAAGCGGCGCGAGCGGCCGGGGGAATCCGAGGTCATGAACGTCATCGGCGAGCCGCGCGGCCATACGTGCATTCTGGTCGACGACATCGTCGATTCCGGCGGCACGCTGGTGAACGCGGCCGATGCCCTGCTCGAGCAGGGTGCGGCGGACGTCTACGCCTATATCAGCCACGGCGTCCTGTCCGGCGGCGCGGTGGCGCGCGTGGCGAACTCGCGGCTGAAGGAACTCGTGATCACCGACTCCATCCAGCCGACCGAGGCCGTCCGCAGCACAAGGAACATCCGGGTGCTGCCCATCGCGCAGTTGATCGGCGAGGCGATCGGACGGACCGCCGCCGAGGAATCGGTCTCCAGCCTGTTCGATTGAAGAGGCGTTTGCCGCGCTTTCCTGAGTCATCCTGTCGCATGTTGCGCGCGGTTCCCGCAGGGATGCGCGCCGCGTGTTCACGCGCCTGTGCAAAACATGGGCGTGGCGAATCTGAGCTGGGGAATCCGACCCAGTCTGCGCTTTGGCGCGAAGAATCCGACCGGGTATAGTCAACGCACAGGTGATTCGTTTTCCAGCGGTCAATCCGGCGTCGGTAACGGAATCCTGCGTCAAAGAGCGGCTGTCCCGGCCGGGACAACAGGTTGCGTTGAAGGTCGTGCGTCGCGGCAGTGCGCAAGCTGATTCCCGAATGGCGGTCGAGACGGAATGTCCCTGACAGACTTCAACGACGCAAGGCGCATGAGTCCGCTCGACGTCGTCGAGCAATTGGCGACCGGCAACGACTGGTCGTTCGAACGCGCGGGCGAAGACGAAATCAACATTCTCATCAAGGGCCGCTGGAGCGACTATCAGGTCTCGTTCACCTGGATGGACGATCTTGAGGCGCTGCATCTGGCTTGCGCCTTCGAGCTCAAGGTGCCGGAGCGCCGCCGCGCCGAAGTGCAGCAGCTCATTGCCCAGATGAACGAGCAGATGTGGGTCGGGCATTTCGACCTCTGGCCGAAGGACGGCATGGTGATGTTCCGCCATGCGCTGGTCCTGTCGGGGGGGCTCGGCGCCTCGGACGAGCAGTGTCGTTCCGTGCTGTCGACGGCGGTCGATGCCTGCGAGCGCTATTTCCCGGCTTTCCAGTTCGTGCTGTGGGCGGGCAAGCCCGCGCGCGAAGCGCTGGATGCGGCGATGTTCGAGACATCGGGCGAAGCCTAGGCGCGCCGCCGGTGCAGGATTCCGGTAACAATCGGACAGCCACCTGCTAGAGAGGGCCGCAGACGACCGCGCGGTCGCGATCCTGTTGCCACGGGTAATGCCATCCACGGGTGATGCCATGACGAATAGCGAGACCGCAGCTTCTCTTGAGCATGCCGGGACGCTGACGCTGGTCGGCGCCGGCAAGATGGGAGCGGCCATGCTGGAGGGCTGGCTGGCGCGCGGCCTGCTGGCAAGGAACGTCACGATATTCGAGCCGCAGCCTTCCGGCGAGGTTGCGTTGCTTGCGGAACGCGGCGTGTCGCTCAATCCGGACAAGGCGCGGGCGACGAAGTCCGCGATCACCGTCTTTGCCGTCAAGCCGCAGGTGGCCGGCGAAGTCGCCCCGACGCTGGCCCCGCTGGTTGCCGAAGACGCGCTGGTGATGTCGATCATGGCCGGCAGGACGCTGGCTTTCCTGGAGGCGGCGTTTCCGCGCGCCGCCGTCATTCGCGCGATGCCCAACACGCCGGCCGCGATCGGTCGCGGCATCACGGTCGCGGTCGCGAATGCGCGCGTCTCGCCCGAGCAGCGCGCGGTGGCCGACGCATTGCTGCGGGCGACCGGCGCGGTCGAGTGGGTCGAGGACGAAAAGTTGATGGATGCGGTGACGGCGGTTTCGGGATCGGGACCGGCTTATGTGTTCCTTCTCGCCGAGGCGATGGCCAAGGCCGGCATGGCCGCGGGGCTGCCGGCCGGTCTTGCCGCGCGGCTTGCGCGGGTCACGGTCGAGGGCGCAGGCGAACTCATGCATCTGTCGCCGCTCGATCCCGCCACTTTGCGCAAGAACGTGACGTCTCCCGCCGGCACGACCGCGGCGGCGCTCGACGTGCTGATGGCGCCGGGGGCGCTCGACGATCTGATGACCAGGGCTGTCGCGGCCGCCACCAGACGCTCGCGCGAACTGGCCGGCTGACGCGGCGTTCGGGCTTGACCGGTCGCCTTGGAAGCGCCGGGTTTACGCGTCATATTCATCAAGACGGCATCGATCAGGAGGTTCCCGTGAGCGACATCCATTCCCCGTCGGGCGAGGCAGGCGCTGCGCGCTCCGATCGCGAAAAGATCATCGAAGGCTTCATGACGCTGCTTGCCGGGCAGCGCTTCGAGCGCATCGGGCTCGGCGATATCGCCAGAACGGCCGGCGTCTCGCTGACGCAGTTGCGCCATGAATTTTCTTCTCCGGTTGCGATCGTCGTTGCCCATATGAAGGACATCGATCTGAAGGTCCTTGCCGGCGGCGATGCCGACATGGCCGATGAATCCCCGCGCGAAAAGCTGTTCGACGTGCTGATGCGTCGCCTCGACCTGCTTGCGCCGCACAAGCGTGCGATCCGTTCGCTGATGCGCTCGGCGACTTGCAACCCGCCGCTTGCATTCGCGCTGGCCGGCTTCGGCGCGCAGTCGCAGCGCTGGATGCTGGCCGCCTCCGATATCGACAGTGCCGGCCTCAAAGGCCGCGTGCGGGCGCAGGGCCTGGCCATGCTGTTCGCCTGCGTCCTGCGCACCTGGGTCGACGACGAGGATCCGGGCCTCGCGCGCACGATGGCGGTGCTCGACCGCGAATTGTCACGCGGCCAGCGCTGGTCCGGCATTCTCGATTGCCTGTGCACGATCCCCGAAGGTCTCAGCCGGATCGGCGCGCGGCGCGCCCGCCGTCGTCGCGATCGCGACAGCGATCCAATCGCAGCCTGAGCAGGACGGTTTTCCGAAAGCCGCGGCGCTTTTTCGGCCTCGTGCTCGGGCGCCGTCAGATCGGCACGCGCACGGTCGCGCGCAATCCACCCATTGGGCTGTCGCCCAGAATGATGTCGCCGCCGTGCGAGCGTGCGATGTCGCGTGCGATGGCCAGCCCGAGCCCGGTGCCGCCGGTATTCTGATTGCGCGCATTGTCGAGCCGCAGGAACGGCTTGAACACCTCCTCGCGCATGATGGCGGGAATCCCCGGCCCGTCGTCGTCGACCGTGATCGTCAGCCAGCGGTGGTCGCGCTGTCCCCGGATTGCGATCGAGGGCGCATGGCGGGCGGCATTCGACACCAGATTGGCGAGGCAGCGTTTGAAGGCGGCCGGCTTGACGGTAACGATCGGCTGACCCTGGAATTCCACGCTCGCGCGATGGCCGGTACGCTCGGCATCGGTTTTCAGATCCTGCAGGAACGCGGCCATGTCGGTCGGCGCCGACTGCTCTCCCATGTCGCCGCGTGCGAACGCCAGATACGCCTCCAACATCCGCGCCATTTCGTCGACGTCCTTGCGCATGGCGTCGATTTCCGGACCTTCGCCGAGCAGAGCCAGTTCGAGCTTGAAGCGGGTGAGAATGGTGCGCAGGTCGTGCGACACGCCGGCAAGCATCGCCGTGCGCTGTTCGATGGCGCGCTCGATGCGCGATTTCATTTCGAGGAAGGCGACTGCCGCGCGGCGCACTTCGCGGGCGCCGCGCGGCCGGTAGTTCGGCAGGTCGCGGCCCTTGCCGAAGGCCTCGGCGGCGTCGGCGAGCCGCAGGATCGGCCGGATCTGGTTGCGCAGGAAGAGGATGGCGACGGTGAGCAGGACGAGCGACGTGCCGACCATCCAGACCAGGAAAATTCCCGAATTGGAGGCATAGGCCGCGTTGCGCGGGGCAAAGACGCGCATCACGCGATTGTCGAGCTTGATGCGGATTTCCACGAGCGCCGAGCGGCCGACGGTGTCGATCCAGAACGGGCGCCGGATCTGCTTGCGCAGCTCCACCGACAGGGCCTGGTCCAGCAGCGAGAAGAACGGCTTGGGGCCGGGCGGCGGCAGCTCGGTCTCGGGCAGGAAATCGACGACGAGACCGAGCTTTTCCTGCGCGATGCGGCGCAACTGCCGCTGCTCGTTGTCCTGCGGGTAGTTGTTATAGACCTCGATCAGGGCGGCGATGTCCGCGACCACGCCGGACGAGAGTTTCTGCGTCACCGAGTTCCAGTGCCGCTCCATGAAAACGAAGGCGATCACCGATTGCAGGATGACCATCGGCGCGATGATGATGAGCAGCGCGCGCGCATAAAGTCCGGAGGGCATAATGCGCTTGATGAAGCGGCCGAGCCGACCCCAGGTATGGGCGATGCGATGCGTCGCTCCCCACAGCGTCCTGAGATCGGACTCGATGCTGGTCACGGCGTCACCACGAGGCGATAGCCGACGCCGCGGACGGTCTGCACGAAGAGGGGGTTGGCCGGGTCGCGCTCGATCTTCCGGCGCAGCCGGTTGACCTGCACGTCGACGGCGCGCTCGTTGGCGGCCGGATCGTTGCCGGCGAGCGACAGCCGCGGCACGGTTTCGCCCGGCTGCGTGGCGAGGACGCGCAGCATTTCGCGTTCGCGGTCGGTGAGGCGGATGATCTCGTCGCCCTTGCGCAGTTCGCCGCGCCCGATGTGGAAGAAGAAATCGCCGAAACGGACGGACTCGACGGGGGCGGGCGCCGCCGGTTGCGCGCGCTTGAGGATGTTGGCGATGCGCAGCGACAGCTCGCGCGGCTCGAATGGCTTGGCGACATAATCGTCGGCGCCGATCTCCAGCCCCTCGATGCGCATTTCGGTCTCGTGGCGCGCGGTGAGGATCAGGATCGGGACCGACGAGGATTGCCGCAGCGACTTCGCCAGATCGAAGCCGGATTCGCCCGGCATCATGACGTCGAGGATCAGGAGATCGAAATGCAGCCCGTTGAGCTTGGCGCGCGCCTCGGCGGAATTGTCGGCCGTCGTGACGCGATAGCCTTCGCTGGCGAGGAAGCGCGACAGCAGGTCGCGAATGCGGCGGTCGTCGTCGACGATGAGAAGATGGGGCGCATCGTCGGCCGGAATCGGGGTCGGAATGTGCGCCGCGATGCTCGCTGCCGGCATCGTTTACCTCAGGGTGTCGTCTTGCGCTTTGGGTCGGGGCGCGCGGTCAGCTTCATCGCCTGATTGCGGTTCTCGACGTTGATCATCGCGATCAGGAACTGGCGGGCGTTCTCGTGCGTCCCAGGGCCGAGCTCGGCAAGCGCGCGTGTGATGCGTTCGGTCTGCAGGTTGGCCAGCCGCATGGCCAGGGCTTCGCCCTTGCCGGTGGCATAAAGAAGGCGCTGGCGGCGGTCGTTGGCGCCTTCCTTCTGCACGATATAGCCCTGGTCGATGAGCTGCTTGAGGACGCGCCCAAGCGACTGCTTGGTGATCTTGAGGATGTCGAGCAGGTCCGCGACCTTCATCCCGGGATTGCGGTTGACGAAATGCAGCACGCGATGGTGCGCGCGGCCGAAATTGAGCTTGGTCAGCACATCGTCGGGGTCGCCGACGAAGTCGCGATAGGCGAAAAACAGAAGCTCGATGAGGTCCCAGGTCGGCTCCGGCCGGACGCCGGGCTCGCGCTCGGAAGCGGCCTGCCGGGGATGGATCGGCGAGATATTTAGGTCAGTCATATTGACATATTCTGGATTTTTTGTTACCTAAAGCCTTAGCCTCACGAAAGGATCGTGCCCGAAAGCGGGATTCGGCTTGCGGCACGGCACTTTACGGATCAAGGCACCTTATCGGGACTTGGCCCGCCTTGCAAAAGCGGGCCGGCCCCACGAAAAACAGGCCGGCGCAGGGGATGCCAGCCAGCGGAGGAAACGTTATGGCTCAATCCTACGACAGACTCGAAGGTGTCATCTGGTACGATGGAAAGCTCGTGCCATGGAAGGACGCCAACCTCCACGTTTTCTCGCACGGCCTGCATTACGCGAGCTGCGTGTTCGAAGGCGAACGCGCCTATGGCGGCGAAATCTTCAAATGCACCGAGCATTCGGAGCGCCTGAAGAAATCGGGCCAGATGCTCGATTTCGAGATTCCTTATTCGGTCGCCGAAATCGACGCCGCCAAGCGCCTTGTCGTCGAGAAGAACGGCAAGAAGAACGCCTATATCCGGCCGGTCGCCTGGCGCGGCTCGGAAATGATGGGCGTGTCGGCGCAGAGCAACACCATTCATCTCGCCATCGGCACCTGGGAGTGGCCGAGCTATTTCGATCCGGCCGAACGGCTCAAGGGAATCCGGCTCGATCTCGCCGATTACCGGCGCCCCGATCCCAAGACCGCGCCCTGTCTCGCTAAGGCGTCCGGCCTGTACATGATCTGCACGATCTCCAAGCACAAGGCCGAGCGCAAGGGTTATGCCGACGCGATGATGCTCGACTGGCAGGGCCGCGTCGCCGAATGCACCGGCGCGAACATCTTCTTCGTGCAGGACGGAAAGATCCACACGCCGGTCGCCGACTGCTTCCTGGACGGCATCACCCGGCGCACCGCGATCGACCTCGCCCGCAAGCGCGGCATCGAGGTGATCGAGCGGCGGATCATGCCCGACGATCTGACCGGATTCTCCGAATGCTTCATCACCGGCACCGCGGCCGAGGTGACGCCGGTGTCGGAGATCGCGCAATGGCGCTTCACGCCGGGCAATATCTGCAAGCAGTTGATGGAAGACTACACCGCCGCGGTCACGCCGAAGGCCGGTCAGGCTGCGGCCTGAGCGCAGGCGGTCCCTCGCACGCGCGCCGGTATCGCTCCGGCAGGTGGTCGACGATCGTCGGCGGCAGCACGAACGTCTGATACCAGCCGAGCAGTCCGCGGCGCGAGGACGGCAGGCGCTCGCCTGCGAGTATGTCGCGCGCGCGTTGACGGTAACCGCGTGCGAGCGTGGGGATGAATTGCGGCTCGTCGCACGGACCGCCGTGCCGCTGCTCCACCCGACTGAAGCATTGGCCGCGCGCGCACCATACGAGGTGTCCGACATGCCGGAAGCCCAGGCGCGAGGGCGGCATGGCAGCGATCATGTCGAGCCCGTGCACCAAGCGGAAGGTCTGCTCCTCGAGGCCATGCGCGCGGTAGGCAAGCGCAAATTCGGGGCCGGCCACGCGCGGGCTGCCGAAGGCATAGACTGCTGTCGGCATGATCTTCAGCTCGCGCACGGCGCGGTCGGCAGCGACGATGGCGAGCGCGCCGCCGAGGCTGTGGCCCGTCAGGATGATGGCGTCACCGTCCTGTGCCGCCGTCCGCAGCGCGTCCGCGAGGTCGCGCCAGACCGCCGCCACCGCCATTTCGAATCCGCGATGCACGAGCCGCGGGCGCGGACCGAGATTGAAATTGGTCACCCAGTTCGGCAGGGCGACCGGATCGGTCCCCGCAAATGCGATCACGGTTGCGCCGCGGCCGCGCGCGACGATGCCGCGGGTGCTGGCAAGCGAGAGCGGGCCGCGGCCGTCATTGGCCAGGATGGCGGCCGGCGTCATCGACCATCGCGCGAGGACGGGAGCGATCTTTCCGCGTGCGTGACGCGCCTCATAGGCGAGCTGCGAAACCCACATCATCGCGCGCGCGGTGCCGAGGCTGAATCCGGCCGTCGGCGCGAAGGCGTCAAAGGCGTCGGCAACGTAGGCGTTTTCGGGAATTTCGACGAGAAAGCTCACGCTTGCATCCGGTCACGACATTGGCGGCGTGCGCCATTCAATAGCGGATCGCGACCAGCCGGTCGGTCCCGCTTTCCGCGCCCCAGACCTCGCCGGCGCGGCCGAGCATCTGGCGCACGGACGCGTCCTTGCGGGTGCTGGGGAAGCGTTCGAACTTTCCGGTCGCCGGATCGAACCGCACGATGGCGTTGGATGCAAAGTCGGTCAGCCAGACCGTATCTTTGTCGTCGACATAGACCGAATAGCAGCCGAACCGCGCCTCGTTGATCTGCCACGTCTGCCAGGTCTTGGTCGTCGGGTCGTAGCGGCCGACCTCGCCGGAATGCCACAGGCTGACCCAGAGCATGCCCTTGGAGTCAGACCAGATGCGGCGCGGGCCGACGCCGGGACGCGGCGGATCGATCACGCTGGCTTCGCCGCTGACCGGATCGATTTCGGCGAGGTGATCGCCGGCAAGCGAGACGTACCAGACGTCGCCTTTCGGCGTCGTCGCAATGCCGTAAGGGCCGCGGCCCTTCGGCGCTTTCCATGCGTCGGTCTTGCCGGTTGCGGGATCGACCCGGCCATAGACGCCGTTCTGGCCGGTGAACCAGTAGATGCCCTTCTTGTCGAAAGTGCCGGTATTGAGGTTGGCGTCGGGGAATTCTTTCGGAAGCGGAAAAACCTGCACGGCCCTGGTCGCCGGATCGACGCGCACATTGGCGTTCAGGCCGCTGTCGGTGACCCATGCCGCGCCGTCCGGTCCCACGATCACGCCGTGCGGGCGCGAGCCTTTGCCGAGCGGAATGATCTCGACCTTTCCGGTCGCAGGATCGAGGCGGCCGAGATGGCCGGCGCCCTGACCCGTGTACCAGACCGTGCCGTCGGGGGCCGGCGCGACGTCGTGCGGCCGTGCGCCGGCCGGCACCGGGTAATACTTGATCTCGGCGGCGCCGGCCGTCACGCCCGCGAGCAGCATTAGTGCGGTCGACAATGCACAGATCCGCATTCGCCTTCTCCATGCCTCCCGCCCGCGGCGGAGACGTTACACCGCGTCCGCGCGGCCCTCAGGTGGCCGCGGTCCAGCGCCGGGCGGCATCATCGTCGGTTTCCTTGGCGTCCACCCAGGATGTCGCGCCACCATGCTCCTCGCGCTTCCAGAACGGCGCGCGCGTCTTGAGATAATCCATCAGGAACTCGGCGGCGGCGAAGGCGGCGTCGCGGTGCGCCGAAGCCGTCACCACCAGCACGATATTGTCGCCGGGAACCATGCGGCCGTAGCGATGGATGACCGTGACGCCCTGCAGCGGCCAGCGCTTCTGCGCTTCCTCGACATGGCGGGCGATCTCCTCCTCCGCCATGCCCGGATAATGTTCGAGCGTCATCGCGGTGACGCTGTGGCCGGCTTCGTGATCGCGGCAGATTCCGGAAAAGGTCACGATCGCGCCGATGTCGGTGCGCGCGCCGACGAGCCGGGCGATTTCCGGGCCGGCGTCGAAATCTTCGCGCTGAAGACGAATGGTTACAGTCATGGCTACAATGTAGCGCGCCCGCCGTTGCGGCGGGAGAGGGTCAACCGCCGGTCATCGGCGGAAAGAACGCAATCTCCCGCGCGTTCGCGATCGGGGTTTCCGGTTTCACATGGGCGCGATCGATGGCGGCGCGGATGACCTTGCGGTTCTCGAACGCGTAGGCGTATTCCTCGCCGCGGCCCGCCAGCCAGTCCATCAGCTCGCCGACGGTGCGGATCTCCGCCGGCAAAGCGATGTCCTCGTCGGCCTTGCCGACGCGTTCGCGCACCCAGGCGAAATACAGAAGCTTCACGATCAGTCCTCGATCAGGTGTCGCACGCCGGCCCGGAAATAGTCCCAGCCGGTATACAGCGTCAAGATCGCGGAAATCCACAGCAGCACGAGGCCGATGCTGTTGGCGATCGGAACCAGCTCGTCGCCGCTTTGCCAGCGCCAGTCGAGCAGCCAGTACGGCAGCACCGTGTCGCCGGCCGCCCCGCACAGCAGGAAACCGATGGCGACGAGTTGCAGGCTCGTCTTCCATTTCGCCAACTGTGTCACCGGCACGCTCACCCGCAATTCGGCGAGGTATTCACGCAGTCCCGAGACCAGGATTTCGCGGCACAGGATGATGATCGCGGCGAACAGCGACCAGCCCTTGATGGTCTCGTCGGCCGCCAGCATGAGCAGGCAGGCCGACACCAGGAGCTTGTCGGCGATCGGGTCGAGCATGCGCCCGAGCCTGGATTGCTGGTCCCAGGTCCGGGCCAGATAGCCATCAAAGAAATCGGTCACGCCGGCGGCGATGAAAATGGCGAGCGCCACCCAGCGCAGCCACAGCCCGCCCTGCAGGATGGCCTGCCAATACATGCACGCGACAACCAGCGGAACCGCGACGATGCGCGTGTAGGTAAGAAGGTTCGGGAGCGAGAGCGTGCGCGAAGCAGGCGCAGGCGTTGCGGCTTTCATGCCCGGAGGGAACACCCGGCTCCGTCCGCCGTCAACCGTTCTTCGCGCCCGCTCCCCCCGTTCTCCGGTGCATTTTGACACACGGCGTAGTTTCACGCGTGTCATGCCGCATTATCATGAAAATAGTCGTAGATGCGGCGCGCGGTATCGGCGCTGATACCCGGCACCTTGGTGAGGTCGGCCAGCGACGCCCGCTCGATCGCTTTCAGGGTTCCGAAATGCATCAGGAGCGCGCGTTTGCGGGTGGGGCCGATACCGGGGATTTCCTGCAGGCCCGATTCCCGCAGGCCGCGTGCCCGCCGCTGTCGGTGCGAACCGATGGCGAAACGGTGCGCCTCGTCGCGCAGGCGCTCGATGAAATAGAGGACCGGGTCGCGTGGCGGCAGCCGAAACGGCGCGCGGCCGGCAATGTGGAAGGTCTCGCGGCTGGCGTCGCGGTCGGTTCCCTTGGCGACCGCGACGACCGGCAGGCCTTCAATCCCGAGCGCGGCGAGCGTCGCCTGCGCGGCGCCGAGCTGGCCCGCGCCGCCGTCGATGAGAACGAGGTCCGGCCAGGCCGGCACGGTATCCGCCTCATCCTGTCCGGGCGTTTCGCCGGCGCGGGGGGCTTCCGCGATCAGGCGCTTGAAGCGGCGGTTGAGAACCTCGGCCATCATCGCATAGTCGTCGCCGGGGGTTAGGCCCTCGGACCTGATATTGAACTTGCGATATTGCGACTTCCGGAAGCCTTCCCGGTCGGCGACGATCATCGCGCCGACCGCATTGGATCCTTGAATGTGGCTGTTGTCGTAAACCTCGATACGGCGGGGCGGCTGCGCGAGCCCGAACGTTTCGGCGAGCGCTGCGAGGAGCTTCTGCTGTGAGGAGGTCTCGGCGATCTTGCGCCCGAGCGCTTCGCGCGCATTGGCGAGCGCGTGCTCGACGACGTCCCTTTTCTCGCCGCGCTTGGGCACGCTCACCTCGATTGCGTGTCCGCTCTTGGTGCTCAGCGCCTGCGCCAGCAGGTCGCGCTCGGCAATGTCCTGCGAAATCAGGATGCTGCGCGGACAGGGCTTGTCGTCATAGAACTGCGCGAGGAATGAGGACAGCACCTCGGCCGCCGAAAGTGCCTTGTCGGCTTTGGGAAAGTATGCGCGGTTGCCCCAGTTCTGTCCGGTGCGGAAGAAGAAGACCTGCACGCAATTGTAGCCGCCCGCCTGATGGATGGCGAAGACGTCGGCTTCCTCGATGCCGCGCGGATTGATGCCCTGCTGCGACTGGATCGCCGACAGCGCGGACAGGCGGTCGCGATAGACGGCGGCGCGCTCGAAATCGAGCGCCGCCGAGGCCTTCTCCATTTCGCGCACCAGCTCCTCGCGGATCGTTCCGCTCTTGCCGGAGAGGAAAGCCTTCGCCTCGCGCACGAGTTCGGCATAATCGGCCGGCGCGATCTCTCCGGTGCAGGGCGCCGAGCAGCGCTTGATCTGGAAGAGCAGGCAGGGACGGGTGCGGCTTTCATAGACCGCATCCGAGCAGGAGCGGATGAGGAACGCGCGCTGCAAGGCCGTGATGGTGCGGTTGACGGCCCATACCGACGCGAATGGTCCGAAATATTCGCCGGGCCGCGTGCGCGCGCCGCGATGCTTGAGGATCTGCGGGGCAGGATGGTCGTCCGTGATCAGGATGTAGGGAAACGACTTGTCGTCGCGCAAAAGGACGTTGAAGCGCGGCCGTAGGCGCTTGATCAGGTTGGCTTCGAGCAGCAGCGCTTCGGTTTCGGTGCGGGTCGTGACGAATTCGATATGGGCGGTCGCCGCGATCATGCGCGCGATGCGCTGGTCGTAGCCGCCGGCGCGCGTATAGGCGGCGATGCGCTTGCGGATATTCTTGGCTTTGCCGACATAGAGGACGTCGCCGCCCCTGTCGGACATGCGGTAGACGCCCGGCGTCGTGGGCGCGAGCCTGGCATAGCGCTCGATCGCGGCGCGCCCGGCCGCAAGCGTTGCGGGCGCGGCGTCCACTTCAGCCGGCTCCGATTCGGGGAGGCTCGTTTCCTCCTCCTCGTCCGGCAGCTCGATATCGGGCTCGATGTCTGACTTTCGTCCGTTCATGCGATCGGCGGCAGGCGGGTGCGTTGTCGGTGTGTCCTATATTGGTGCGGCTGCATCCATGTGCTTTGGCGCACCGTCGACGTGAAGCGCCGCAAAAGCGCGCGGTGCAAGTTCCCCTCGCTTATGTTTGCCGCAATGTCGCCCGCAAATCGTCAAAGGCGTTGCGCGCGGATGCGGGAAGGTAACGTTCACTTAGGCATAACAGGCCGTGATCGTCACCAATTCATAAACGTTTAACTTAAAAAGCTCGATAAATCTTCCTCATGAAATGGTCGGGATCCGGCCATTTCTCCGACGCGTGGGCACCGTTTTCCGCGGCGAGAAGCGGGACCGGGAGCGAACGGCCGGGACCGGGTGCCGCAGGCGCCCCGTGAGGAGGATGGAATGAAAAAGACGATTCTCGCGGCCGGATTTGCCGCAACGATCGCCATCGGCAATGCCTATGCCGCGGACCTCCCGCGCGGAGGCTATACACCGCCGTACGCGCCGCCGCGGGCGCTGGCCATGTATAGCTGGATGGGCCCCTATCTCGGCTTCAATCTTGGCTACCAGTGGGGCGAGACCACGAGCAATCCGACCGAGCCGTCCGGGCTGATCGGCGGTTTGCAGACCGGCTACAATTTCCAGACCGGCCAGTTCGTGTTCGGTGCGGAGGCCGACATCCAGCTCTCCGGCGCAGAAGATACGTTCGCGCCCTGGAAGTTTTCCAATCCCTGGTTCGGCACCGTGCGCGGGCGCGCGGGCGTGGCGATGAACAACGTGCTGTTCTACGCGACCGGCGGTCTCGCCTATGGCAGCGTCAAGGGCGAAAATGCCGGCCTGTCGGAAAGCCGCTTCCATCTCGGCTGGACCGCGGGTCTGGGCATGGAAGTCGGTCTCACGCCCAACTGGTCAGCGAAGATCGAGTATCTTTATGTCGACCTTGCCGAGCGCGGTTATACGGTGACCGGCATCGACAACGGGCTCGAATCCAACCTGCTGCGTTTCGGCGTCAATTACCGCTTCTGAGATCGCAGGCCGCATCCTTCGCCGGGCGCGATGGCTTTGCGGGTGCGTGGCCGTTCACGCATGCCCGGCGCTCCATGCCACATGAAAAAGTACGCGACCGCAATCCGGTCGCGCCTTGGTCAGTACAGCTTGTACGGTTCGAACGGGCGGCCGTCAGCCGGTGACGACGAGGTTGACCGCCTTCGGTCCCTTGCCCTTCTTGTCGGGCTCGACGTCGAAGCTGATTCGCTGTCCCTCGGTCAGCGACTTCATGCCGGCCTGCTCCACCGCCGTGATATGCACGAACACGTCGCGACCGCCGTCATCGGGCTTGATGAAGCCGTAGCCGCGCTCCGTATTGAAGAACTTGACAGTTCCCGTTTGCGCCATCGGGAAACTCCTTTTCCCCGCAATTGCCCGCCGCCGACCCCCACGGCACGGCGGCTCAGCCGGACATTCTCAGTCGGGGAAAGCGTCGGCCGGGACGGCCTCAGTCACTCCGCCGGCCCCCCGAAGGAGGCGGAACGTCAAAGCCAGCCATATCAGTAAAGACTAAGGCCGCGTTGCTGGAAAGAGGCCAGAATGCCTGTTTTTCTGTCGCCGGTGTCGCGGCGGCGCACAGTCAGCCGTCGAGCGCTTCGAGCCGCAGGGTGCAGGTTTGGCCGGGCCACAGGCAGTTTGCGAGTGCCGGAAACAGGATTTGCAGCTCGCCCTGCAAATTCCACGGCGGGTTGACGACGATCTGGCCGCTGCCGCGCAGGCCCGGAACGCCCGTTTTTCCCGCGTCAATCAGTTCCGCACGCAACAATCGTTTGATGCCGCTGCGACGCAGGGCCCGGATGAATGCGGCGATCGGTTCCGGCTCCTTGATCGGATACCAGGCGAGGTAGATTCCGGTCGGCCATTTGCGCCACGCCGCCGAAAGGCCCTCGACGAGGAGGGAGGCTTCGTCCGGGCGCTCATACGGCGGGTCGACCATGACAAGGCCGCGACGTTCTTTCGGAGGGACGAAGGCGGCGAGTGCGGTCCATCCGTCCATGGCGAGCGCTTTCGCCCGCCGGTCGCCGCGCAGATGGCGCGCGAGCGCGGCCGCCGCCTGCGGCGCGAGTTCGCAGGCGAGCAGGCGGTCCGTCGCGCGCAGCCAGGAGCGCACAAGAAGCGGCGAGCCGGGATATGCCGACAGACCGCCCGCGGGATTGCAGGCACGCACGGCCTTGAGATAGCCGGCGATCAGCGCGGCGGCCGGCGGATCGAGGTCGCCGTCGACTATGCGGGCGATGCCGTCTTTCCATTCCGACGAGCGCTGCGCTTCGGCGCTGCCGAGATCGTAGAGGCCCGCGCCGGCATGGGTCTCGATGACGCGGAACGGCGCCGGCTTGTTGAGCAGGCGGGAGACGATGCGAAACAGCACCGCATGCTTGATGACGTCGGCGAAGTTCCCCGCATGGAAGGCGTGGCGGTAATTCATCGGTCGGGCTGACCTCGCGGCGGCTCAGGCCCCGCCGCCGCTGCGCCGGCGCGGCGGATTTTCTCCGGTCACGGGCATGCAGGCGGTTTGGGCCGGAAAAGATAAAATTCGAGCGAATCCGTTAGCGGCAAAATCAGACCTGATTCCTATCCTGCCGGTGTCGCAAACCGGATCGCGGTCCGCGCCGCGGGACGATTTGCGCGATGTGGAGCGTTGACGGCGACAACGGGTCATGTGGCGTAGCTTCTTCGCAGCAGCGGTGGTTTATGCTTGCGGGCATCCGGCGTTCGACGGACACCGTCCGGGGATGCTCGATCGCCCGTTGCAGGCATTTTATCGCGAAGTCAATCAGGCCGCACGCGACGGCCATCGCGTGCTGACGACGCTCGATGATGCGCGCTCGATGCGCTATCTCAAGGGCTATATCGAAGGCGTCGAGGCGCAATTGCGCTCCGCCGAGTAAGGCCGCGCCGCATCCGCCGCAACGGCAATCGCCCAGATTTGTCGGAATCAGGAGAGGTTCGCGCGCCCGCGCATGCCGAATTCGGCCCGCGGCTTGCCGCGGGTGAGGCTGCGCGGCAGCACGCTGCCGGCAAGTGCCATGCGCTGCGCGGGCACCGGAGTTGCCGCAGACGTCTGTTGTTCCGCCGACGGCGTGAAGGCCGCCTCACTGTCGGGCAGTTCGCCGGCGTCGATGCGCTGCATGCGCCGCGCGATGCGCCGCGGCAGCAGGAAGAATTGCAGCATGACGCGGATGGTCACGAAGATCGCCGCCGGCAGCCCGATCAGATGGGTGCCCAGAATGGGGACGGCGAGGCTGACGGCTTCCGGCCGCACGGTTGCGGCCGCGACATAGACCGGCGCCCAGACCGTGATCGTGAGCGCGGTATTGGCGACCGTGGAGAAAATCCACAGCGGGCTTTGCGGATCGCAGCTCCAGTAGAAGAGCACGGCGGCCTTGTCGGGATGGCAGCCGCTCGACTGGCCGAAGATCGCGGGCCCGTAATCGAGCGTCCAGAAGGTCACGACCCAGAGCGCGATATAGGCGAATCCGGCCTGCCAGACGATGAATGTCAGATAATCCTGTAGCCGCCGCATGGCTGTCCATTATCCGCGTTTCACCGCGAAATTATGGCTTCTGGCTTACCCTTCCGTTGCGCCGATCGCGTACCCGGCACTCCTTGCATCAACAGCGGACAGGTGCGGTTAACGGACGGTAAACGGCCCGGTCGCCGACTTTGCGGTCGTGGACGCACCATCGCGGCGCGTCCGCGACAAATGTGACCTCACGATCCGCCGCGGGCGGGCGGCATCACGACCTTTTCGCGCGAGCAGGCGCGGCGCGCCACGTCCGGGCAGTCGCGGAAACGGAAATCCTTGGTCATGCAGATGCGCACTTCGCTGAGCCGCCGGCTGTCGCAGGTCACCGCGATGGCCTCGCGCGACAGACCGGGATTGGCGGCGACAAAAGCGGCTTCCACTTCGCCGGGCGTCACGCTGAGATAATTCTTCACGTCGCTGAACTGGTCGGGAATCTTCGTTGTCGTGTATGCCTTGCGGATCGCGTCGAAATAGTCGCGCGGCGCCAGCCCGGTGCAGGTGCCGTGCCGGTCCCACTGATTGAAGACGAGGCGTGGGCTCGGCATCAGGTCGAGCATCGAGGACATGATCTCACGGTTGAGCCGCGGCGCCGGGATCTGGCAGTCGCGCGGATAGCCACGCTCATATTGCGGCCAGAGGCCGTGCACCACGAAGTGATACGGCCGCGCGCCGCATTGCTGCCGGGGCACGCGGTCGGGTGCGCGTTCGGTCGCGGCTTCGCAATAGGTGGGCGACCAGGACAAGGCGAGCACATAGAAATCGAACTTGCCCGGGTCTTGACGACGGGTCTCCTGGGCGGGCGCCGCGCCGGCCAGGGTCGCCAGCAACAGGACGGCGGACACCAGAACTGAAATGACGTGAATGCCTGCCCGCCGTGACGGGATTGTTCCGGCATGAAAAACCCGGCTTGCCCTGATCATTTGACGCCCCTGACTGAAACGATGATTTTCAGCCTAGCGCCATGAAAAGAACATTACAAGAACAAAACGGAAAGAAGCGGCGCCGGCCGGAGGGATCAGGGCCGGACGGCCCGGCAGGCGGGCGCGTAGGCAAGATTGCGGTCGAGGCCGACGACGCACCATTCGACGCCGAAACCGACGCCAATGGGACCGAGATTTTCCGCGATCAGATAATGCATCGGCCTGGCGACGCCGTCGGACATGAGCACGGTCGCCGAGCAGAAACGGCGCGCGATGGCGTTCGAGGACCACGGCCGGAACGCGGTTTCGTGGATTCCCTCGATGCCGGCGATCCGAAGGCTCGATTGCCAGTAGCGCACTTCCTTGTGGAAGAAGCGCCACTTGATGGTCGCCAGCGTCCAGGGGCTGTCGCAGCCGGGCACGGTCAGGCTGTAGCGCCCGCCGCCCATCCAGGAAATCTTCTCGGCCGGGCCGGTCGCCTGGGCCGAAGAGGCAAGGCACAGCAGCGCCGTCGCCAGAAAAAAGGTCCGAGATACGGAGCCGGACATCGCACACCCCACAATGAGAAGGCGACGGTGCCGCGCGCGCGGGGGACGGTCAAGGCCCGACAGGCAATTGTCCGAGGACGGCCGGCGGGAGGTCTGCCCACAGGTTTTTTTCCGAGAACCCTTCGGGACGGGGCTTGATCACAGGGTAATGGACCACCGCCGCTCGCGGCGGGCCGCGATCTGCGCCAGTATTAACAATATGGAGTCGCGTGTGTTTCCGTTCTGCGTGGAGCACAGCAATGGCCGATCCCGTCAAATTGCAGTCGGTCGAAACGGTCTTCGGCATCCGCGCGGCCAGCCGCCTGATGACTGAGGCCATGCCGTCCTGGATTCAGGACCTCGGCATCCTTGTCGAAGCCGTCGAAGCGACGCGCCCGCCCGGCGCCGCGGTCGACTGGAAGCCGGGCGCGGTGCTACGGCTACCTTTCTCGAAAAGACTCTCGCGTGACGGCCAGGCCTTGTGGCCGCAGACCCTTGCGGCCTTCGCCGATGCGGCGATGATCGTGGCATCGTCGGCGGCCTGGAACGGCTATCGGCCGATGAATCCGATCGACCAGACCGTTCATCATCTGCGAGCGGCGTCGTTCGATGTGCTGGCGGACGCGCGCATCCTGCGTGTCACCCGCGCGGCCTGTTTCGGCCAGATCGGCCTGCTCAGCGCGGTCGACAAACGACCGGTCGCCATGGTGTCGAGCGTCTACGCCGTCGTCTGAGGCGTCCGGCGGCGGGCGCCCTGCAATCTCTTGCCTTCCGATTGGAACCGGCCGGCCGGCGGCGCGTTTTGGCGTTGAACCGGCCGGCCGGCGGCGGCGACCAACGAAAAAGCAGCCGGGAAACCGGCAATCGGGAGCACGTCATGGTCGACCGTCGCAGCCTTCGCCTGATCGGATTTGTTTATGGCAGCCTCACGGGGCTGGTGATGCTGGTCGCCGGCATCGTGGTGAGCGGCCATGTTCTCGGCCACTGGCAGATTGATCAGCAGGCGGCGCCCATGGTGCAGCTCTCGGGGCAGCTTTCGGGCAAGACCCGTTGAGCGGACGACATCCGCCGAAGCGGCGGCGCCGACCCGTGCCGCAAATGCGCGTGGTCTAGCCGCGAGCGAGCAGCACGATCAGGCCGACCACCAGAAGCGCGAGCGCGATGATGCCGAGCCGAACGATCGCGGCCGGAACGCCCGGCGTCGTATGCATCAAATGGCGGGTCTTGATCGGGTCTTCGTCGTCTCCGGGGCGGATCGTTTCCACGGCGGGTCCTCGCGCAGCCAAGACAACCACGGCATTTTCGTCGGCAGCGCGCGACCGTCGGTTCAGCGCGACGAGCGCGCATTCGCATGCGTGAAGGAAAGCATGAAAGCGGGAACGGCCGACGGTAGCCGGCGCTTACCAGTTGCGCTTGAAGCCGGCGGTCAGGCTCTTTTCCGGTATCCCGGTCATGGTTTCGCTGACCGTCCCGGTGACGTTGATCGCGCCGAACAGTTTCTGTTCGGCCTTGAAATTGCGCAGCCAGCGCTCGTCGGTGCTCGTCATGCTGGTGCCGACGGAGAACGCGGTGCCGGTGGGAAGATTGAGGCTCGCGCTCGCGTCGGTCTTTTGCACCGAAGTTGGTGAAGGGGGCGATCCGGCCTCCAGGTGCGGCAACGCGGGGGACGCGAGTGTGTGGGTGACCGAATAGCCGTTCTGCAGCGTCACCTTGGAATGCGCTCCGACCGGGATCGACTTTGAGAGTGTCGTGCCGATCTGGCGCTGTTCCTGAAGCGGATCGTAGCGCGCATCGAGCGAGGTCTTGTCCCAGCCGAGCGGAAGATCGAGCCCCGGCGCGGTGACGTTGGCCCATGCCGTGCCGGACGATTGCTGCGACGAGGCTCCCGGGATCAGTTGATCGGGATTGACCGGCTGCGGCATCGGCGACGGCTGGGCCGCGAGATTCATGTCGACGCCGACCTTGCTTTCCAGCGGCGTCGGCAATCGACGGTTGACGGTGACGGCGGCGGAGCCGTCCGCATTGTCGTTCTTTTTCCACTCGACGGCCTTGCCGGCCGCGGGCGCGGGACGCTTCGGCAAGGCCGGCGCGCTGCTCGGCTGCATGAGGCGCGTCACGTCCCAGTTGAGCACGGTCCAGTCCGGCAGCGCGGCCTCGCCGTCGTTCGTCGCGGCGGCCGGCTCCTCCTGAGGTTTCTGGGCAGGACGCAGGCCGAGATCCTCGGCGGCGGCGACGGTCGGACCGGCGAGCACGATCGCGCAAAGCACTGCAAAGGATGGGACTGCGAGGGGCGGAACTGCGAGGGATGCCGGTAACGGTCGCATGATCACTCTCTGGAACGGGTTGAGCTTCGCAAACCGAGCTTCGCAACATGGGGCCGCGGATACGGGCGCGCTTGCCTCGCATCGACGCGTGGCGTTTGTGAGGCATCGGCCGTTAATCGCCGGCTAACGCAAGCGAATTGCGATGCATTCGACGACGGTGTCGTAACCGCCGTCGTGTTCCCGCGGCCACAGACTGTTGCAGGCAGGTGTCAGTGACAGCGGTCGGCAATCGCAGCGTTCGCCTGTTCCGCCGCGATGTCGAGCTTGCTTAGTTGCCGGTCGCGCTCGGAACCGCTCACGCATTGCGCGGTGACGGCGCGTGCGCGCACGACGTTGACGAAATAGGTCCGGTAGGCCGCGCACGCATCGTCGGATTTCGCAGGGCCCGCGCGCAGCGCCGCGTTGCCGTTGAGGCTCGCATAGCTGGTGTCGAGCTCGCGCTGGCACAGTGGTGTCGGCGGCCCCGCGCTTGCCGTCGCGGCCATCAGCGCGGCAAGAGCGGAACCGAATAGGGGAACAAGCACGCGACGCAACCGCATGACGCATCTCCTGGGGTCCGCCTGCATTTGTCGCGGCCGGCGGGAACCGGGTTCAATGCATCGCGCGGGGGTGTCGTCGCCGTGCTCAGGCCACCGCCGACAGGTCGATCTGGTGGCCGAGCGTCTGCTCGACCGCGTCGAAACTGTCGAAGATCGCTTTCAGCGAGACGAGCCGGTCGTCCCGGAAGGTCGCGAACTGCGCAAGACGCAGGCTCAGCGTGCGGCCGGTGCGCCGGTCGACCGCGGTGAGGCGCACGAGCGCCGCCGCACTCTCTCCGCTGACCAGCGCGGTTTCGCGGTCGCATTGCACGAGATGAAGAACGGCCGACACCTCGCGGCACATGTCGAGCACGGCCATCTTGCCGCGCCGCTGGCCGAAGAAGGGAAAAAGGTCGATCGGCCCGAACACCATCCATTCCACGTCGTCGTCGAGATGCGGCGCCAGCCGCCCCGGATCCTGCGATGCCAAGGCATCGCAAAACGCGCGGCTGATGCCGCGCATGGCACGCTCGCTCATGATCTGCCGGTCCTGAAAGAGGTTCCGCGCGGCCCTTCTGGTCCGGAAATTGGACGTGCCGCGGCTTCAAAAATTACACGTTGTATAAAGTAATTTTCTTTCGCGCACCATCAAATAATACTGCAGCGCACAATCTTCTGTTGTCTTTATAAACCATTGTTAATCAAGGTGAAATTCGCGTAATCCGCGCCGAAGCCACAATTCCCGTGCGACGCTCCGGGGGTCGGGCGGGATGTCCGCCCGCAACTGGAGGACCCCCATGACGATTCGCTTCAGCCTCTTCGCCGGCATTGTTGCCGGCGTTCTTGCGACCGCTGCGACCGGTTTTGCCGCGCCTGCCTCGGCCGGCCCGGCCCTCAAGGGCCGGACCTTCCATGCCGCGACGGTGAAGGCGCCGCACGACTTCAGCGCCCGCCGGCATCACTGGCACCGGCCCCATCACTGGGCCCGGCCGCACCTGCGCCACTGCACGACGGTCTGGAAGCACCATCGCCGCGTCACGCTCTGCCGCTGACCGCGGCGCGTGCCTGCGCAACGACTGAGGCAAAGCCCCGGCACAGGCCGGGGCTTTTTTCGTGCGCCGGCCGGCGATGCGTGACGGCCTTTCCCGTCAGCCTTTTTTGGCCGTCATCTGCGACGCCTTGTAGGCCGACACCTGCTTGACCTTGTTCTTGTCGGCCTTCGGCTTCTTCTTTTCCCGTCCCGGCTTGTCCTGACCCTTGCCCATGACATTGTCTCCGTCGATGCGCCGTCGCGATGCGGCGCGGGTTGCAGATTATCACGTCGCCCGCGCCCGCAGGAGAGCGCCCGCACGCGGGCGCATGCGCCGTCAACAGCCCTTTGCCGCCTTCTGCTTGGTGCAGTAATCGGGGCAGAAACGCGGCTGGCCGCCGCGGCTGGTACAGGCTTTCATGCAGGCGTCGAAAAAGTTTGCCGCGCACTTGCCCTTCTTGGCCTGCGCCAGCGCCGGGCCGGCATCGAAGGCCGCCATCGATAGGGTAAGGCCTGCAGCGAATGCCGCAGCCGACAAGATTTTCAGCATGGTCGCTCCTCCTGGTCGCCGGACGTGTGTCCGGGTGACGCGGAGTCTGCAACGGCGGTCGGGCGAAAGCCATGCGCCGGTGCCCCGCTCGCGAAGATGTGTGGAGCGCGCTCATTGCCCGGACACCGGGATTTCCCGGCCCAGCACCTGCTGCACGGCGTCGAACGAATCCATGAACTGCCGCAACTCGACAATGCGGCCCTGGCGCAGGCGCAGGAAGTCGGCGACGAAAAGCTGGATCACGCGTCCGCTCGCACGCTGGCGCAGCCGCGCCAGCACGATCATGGCGTCGTCGTCGCCTTCGGTGACCATGAAGACCGGCTGATAGGTGAGATTAGTCGTATTCGGCGCGGATCGTGCGCAGGGCCTCGGCGAGCGCGGCCTTGCCGCGCTTGCGCCCGAGATACGGAAAAACATCCACCGGCGCGTATGAGGTCATGGTGACGTCGTCGTCGAATTCGCGAAGCACCTCGTCGATATGTCCGGCGGCGTAGGCGGCATAAAGCCCGTAAAGCCGCTTGCGCAGCATTTCGGTCATGGTGCCCCGGGCCGATAAGTCCGGATCGGGATAATGCGGGCCAGCCGCGCTGGTCACCCTGCCGCCCGCCGCTAAAACACACTCATCGCCACCGGTTCACGATCCACAGCGCGCCCCACGCGCCTGCGAGCGTGGCGAGCATGCCGCCGGCGAGCGCGAATGACATCGCAAGACCGCCCGTTTTCGCGATCGATCCGTCCATCGTCCCGGTGAGGCCCAGTAGCATCACAACGACGAAGCCGCCGGCCTGCGCGCCGAAAAGAGCGCCGACGAAAGCGGCGAGGATGTTGACGATCCAGCCAAGCACGCCGCGCTTTTGCGTCCATGCTTCATGGATGCCCACCGCCAGCGCGGCCGCGATAAATGCCAGCCCGATCGTCAACGACCCGCCGACGCTCGCCAGCGGAATCGCGCCGGTCGATTGCAGAAGCAGAATGCCGATCACGGCAATCAGCGCGATGTATTTCATGAATTCGCCCCCGCCAATGCCATCCCCGCCGGCGGCAGGAGCGGCAATTACTTCCGAAACTTCTTCGCGCTCCATCCGCCGCGCTGCCCGGCCTTTCCCGCCGTCGAGCGCGGGCCTTTTTGCGTTCCTGCCGGGCCTTCGGCGTTGCGCGCGGGGATGCTCTCCACGCCTGGGCCCATGGAATTGAGATCGGGCTTGCTCGGGCCTTTGCGGTGCTTGCGTTTGCCGCCCGGACGGTCGGGCAGCACCTCGTGCCAGATGGCGATGCCCATCTCGTCGAGCGCGGGCTTGTGCGGGCGGCTTGGATTCACCCCACCCCGGCGCGCGTTGCGCGCCGACCCTCCCCCTGCAGGGGAGGGTGAACGCGTCGCCGGATTGTCGCTCACCGCGAGTTCGGTCGTGCGCAGGCGCTTGATCTCGTCGCGCAGCCGCGCGGCCTCCTCGAAATCGAGGTCGCCCGCCGCCGCGCGCATGCGGCTTTCCAGGTCGGCGATCACCGCCTCGAAATTGTGCCCGATGGTCGCGGCCTCGCCGGTGATGCCGCTTGCGTCGGTCTCCACCAGCACATGGTCGCGCTCGTAGACGCTCTCCAGGATGTCGGCGATGTTCTTCTTCACCGAGGCCGGCGTGATGCCATGCTCCCTGTTGTAGGCTTCCTGCTTCTCGCGCCGGCGCTCGGTTTCCGCCATCGCTCTTTCCATGGATCCTGTCACCTGGTCGGCATAGAGGATGACGCGGCCGTCGACGTTGCGCGCGGCGCGGCCGATGGTCTGGATCAGCGAGGTCTCGCTGCGCAGAAAGCCTTCCTTGTCGGCGTCGAGGATGGCGACCAGCGCGCATTCGGGGATGTCGAGGCCCTCGCGCAGGAGGTTGATACCGACGAGGCAGTCGAACGCGCCGAGCCGCAGGTCGCGGATGATCTCGATGCGCTCGATCGTGTCGATGTCCGAGTGCATGTAGCGCACACGCACGCCCTGCTCGTGCAGATATTCGGTGAGGTCCTCGGCCATGCGCTTGGTCAGCACGGTGACGAGCGAGCGGTAGCCCTTCTGCGCGGTGGCGCGCACCTCGCCGACGAGGTCGTCGACCTGCGTGCGTGCCGGGCGCACGTCCACCGGCGGGTCGATCAGCCCGGTCGGGCGGATCACCTGCTCGGCGAACACGCCGCCGGACTGTTCCAGCTCCCAGCCGCCGGGTGTGGCGGAGACGGCGACCGTCTGCGGGCGCATGGCGTCCCATTCCTCGAAGCGCAGCGGCCGGTTGTCCATGCACGAGGGCAGGCGGAAGCCGTATTCGGCGAGCGTTGCCTTGCGGCGGAAGTCGCCGCGATACATGCCGCCGACCTGCGGGATGGTGACGTGGCTTTCGTCGACGAACACCAGCGCGTTGTCGGGCACGTATTCGAACAAAGTCGGCGGCGGCTCGCCCGGCTTGCGCCCGGTGAGATAGCGCGAATAGTTCTCGATGCCGGCGCAGCTTCCGGTCGCCTCCATCATCTCGAGGTCGAACAGCGTGCGCTGCTCGAGCCGCTGCGCTTCCAGCAGGCGGCCGGCGCGGTTGAGCTCCTCGAGCCGCTGGCGCAGCTCGAGCTTGATCGCATTCATCGCCTGGATCAGCGTCGGGCGCGGCGTGACATAATGCGAGTTGGCGTAGATCTTGACGAAGCGCAGTTCGTCGGTCTCCCGTCCGGTGAGCGGGTCGAACTCCACGATCTTCTCGATCTCGTCGCCGAACAGGTTCACGCGCCAGGCGCGGTCCTCGTAGTGGGCGGGGAAAATCTCGATGGTGTCGCCGCGCACGCGGAACGTGCCGCGCGAGAAATCCGCCGCGCGCTTGTATTGCAGGGCGACGAGGTCGGCGATGATCTGGCGCTGGTCGATGCGGTCGCCGGCCTTCAGCACGAAGGTCATGGCGGTGTAGGTCTCCACCGACCCGATACCGTAGATGCACGACACCGAGGCGACGATCACGACGTCGTCGCGCTCGAGCAGCGCGCGCGTCGCGGAGTGGCGCATGCGGTCGATCTGCTCGTTGATCGAGGAATCCTTCTCGATATAGGTGTCGGTGCGCGGGATATAGGCTTCCGGCTGGTAGTAATCGTAATAGGAGACGAAATATTCCACCGCGTTGTCGGGGAAGAAGCTCCTGAACTCGCCATAGAGCTGGGCGGCCAGCGTCTTGTTGGGCGCAAGGATGAGAGCGGGGCGCTGCGTCGCCTCGATCACCTTCGCCATCGTATAGGTCTTGCCCGAGCCGGTGACGCCGAGCAGCACCTGCGTGCGGTCGTTGCGCCTGATGCCTTCGACCAGATCGCGGATCGCGGACGGCTGGTCGCCCTTCGGCTCCATCTCGCTCTTGATTTCGAGGCGGATGCCGCCTTCGAGCTTCTCCGGGCGTTCGGGGCGGTGCGGCGACCAGGCGATGCCGCCGGCAAATTCCGACCGGCCCTCGCGCAGCAGCCGCTCCAGCGCGTCGTTCGACGCCATCGCGCCGGTGACGCCGCGGCCGAGATCGACGTCGTCGGTTTTCTCCGCGCGCCGGCCGACCTTCGCGCCCGGCGCGGCCGCGCTTTCATCCACGTCGAGCCCGAGCTCTTTCGCCAGCACCGGATCGAGCCCGGTGACGCTCGGCCCGGTGAACGGATCGCGTGCGACATAGCCCGCCTGCGGCCTCTCGCCGAGGCCCTGCGGCGCGGACTTGCGCGCGGTGTGCTGGGCGGCGTTGTCGCGGCGGCGGTCGAACGAATTGTCCGGCGGCGGCTGCAGGTTCAGGCTTTTGCCCGTCCCCGAGCCGATGCCGGCGCGGCCGCGGGCGATGCCGGGATTGAGCAGGGCGTCGAGATGCGGGTCGGCCGCCGGCGCCTCCGGCCGGTGGGCCTTGGCGCGCGTCGGTTTTGCAGGGTCCTTCGGTTTTTTCGGCGGGGACTTGGCCATCGCCCGCAATATGGGCCCGGTCGCCCGGCCGGAAAAGGGTCGCGTTGCATGCGCCCACAACCCGAAATCGCCTTTCCCGGTAGCGTTTAGGTCAAGGACTGCGCAAAATGTTTCTGCACATGTAATGCGTGCATCCTAACAGCCGGGAGAGCCGTATCGTGAGTGACAGCGTCAAATATCTTCTGCCCGAAAACCGTATTCCGAAAGCCTGGTACAACATTGTCGCCGACCTGCCGGCGCCGCCGCCGCCGCCGCTGCATCCGGGCACCGGCCAGCCGATCGGCCCGGCCGACCTGTCCGCGATCTTCCCGATGGCGCTGATCGCGCAGGAAGTCACCGCCGAGCGCGAGGTCGAAATCCCCGAGCCGGTGCGCGAGATCTACAAGCTGTGGCGGCCGGCGCCGCTCTACCGTGCCCGTCGCCTCGAGCGCGCGCTCGATACGCCGGCGCGCATCTATTACAAATACGAGGGCGTCAGCCCGCCCGGCAGCCACAAGCCCAACACCGCGGTGCCGCAGGCCTTCTACAATCGCGAAGCCGGCATCAGGAAACTCTCCACCGAGACCGGCGCCGGCCAGTGGGGCTCCTCGCTCGCCTTCGCCGGCCAGCTCTTCGGCCTCGACGTGAAGGTCTACATGGTCAAGGTGAGCTATCAGCAGAAGCCGTACCGGCGCGCGCTGATGGAAGCCTATGGTGCGACCTGCATCGCCAGCCCGAGCGAGGAGACCGATTCCGGCAAGGCGATCCTCGCCAAGTCGCCGGATTCGCCGGGCAGCCTCGGCATCGCGATCTCGGAAGCGGTCGAGGTCGCGGCCAAGAACGCCGACACCAATTACGCGCTCGGCAGCGTGCTCAACCACGTGCTGCTGCACCAGTCGGTGATCGGCATCGAGGCGATCGAGCAGATGGAGATGGCCGGCGACTGGCCCGACGTCGTGATCGCCTGCGCCGGTGGCGGCTCGAACTTCGCCGGCCTGTCGTTCCCGTTCGTCGGCAAGAGCCTGCGCGAGAAGAAGAACGTGCGCGTGGTCGCCGCCGAGCCCGCGGCCTGCCCGTCGCTGACACGCGGCAAATATGCCTACGACTTCGGCGACACCGGGCATCTCACGCCGCTCGTGAAGATGCACACGCTCGGCTCAACCTTCATCCCGCCCGCCTTCCATGCCGGCGGCCTGCGCTATCACGGCATGGCGCCGATGGTCAGCCACCTGAAGGAGCTTGGTCTGGTCGAGGCACGCGCCGTGCGCCAGATCGCCTGCTTCGAGGCCGCGGTCGCGTTCGCCCGCGCCGAGGGCATCATTCCGGCACCGGAATCCACGCACGCCATTCGCGTCGCCTTCGACGAGGCGCTGCGCTGCAAGGCCGAAGGCAAGGCGCAGACCATCCTGTTCGGACTGTCCGGCCACGGGCATTTCGACATGCAGGCCTATACCGACTACTTCGCCGGCAAGCTGGAGGACCGCGACTATGACGAGGCGGCGCTGAAGGCGGCGCTCGCCGAACTGCCGCCGGTGGCGGCCTGACGCGCGGCCTGCAAACCGCAGGCGGTTTGCAGACCCGGACGGCGGCCACGCAACGTGCCGCGGCGGGATGACGCTGCAAGTCATTCCGCTGCGGCCGGTCGCGACGGCAGGCTTGCGATAGGGGCTTGCGATAGGGGCTTGCGACGGTAGGTCGGCAGCCGGACCGCGGCACAATGCCCGTGCGATGGGCCAGCGATTTTCCCGATAGGCTAACGATTTCCTTAAAAGACGGCGGCGGGGCGTTTTCCCCCGGGAGCGCGTGCGTCGCACCGGGGAAGCCTGCGTTCATCGCCGTCAGAAATACGGGGTCCGCCCGGGGAACCGGGGCGGCATGGCTTGTCTGCGCGGGGCGATCCGGCTCCGCGTAGCGAATCAGCAACGGAATCCCTTTAATGGAGTACAGAGCGCATATTTCGCCGTGCCGGCTCCCGGACGGCTCCGTTTCTCGTATTTTCTCACAGGCGGCTGATGTCCAGATCCAGACCCGAATCCCTGCGCAGCGAAGACACCGAGATGTTCGATCTCGCGCCGGTGTCGCTATGGCTCGAAGACTACAGCGCGCTGCGCGCCCTGTTCGAGCGCTGGCGGCAGGCCGGGGTCGTGGACCTGCGCAACTACCTCTATGCCGACCGCACGCGGGTGAGCGAATGCTCGCGCTGCATCAAGGTGCTCAAGGTCAACCGCAAGACGCTCTCCTTGTTCGAGGCCGCCGACCTCGACCAGCTCGTCGCCAATCTCGACAGCATTTTCCGCGACGACATGCTCGACACCCATATCGAGGAGCTGGTGCAGCTCTGGGACGGCAACACCCAGTTCGTCAGCAACACGGTCAATTACACGCTCTCGGGCAAGCGGCTCGACATCCAGCTCAGCGGCACCATGCTGCCCGGCCACGAGCGCGGCTGGGACCGCGTGCTGATCGCGATCGAGGACGTGACCGCGCGCGAGAATGCAAGGCGCGGCCTCGTCCACAACGAGAATTATGCGCGCGGCCTGTTCGCGCATTCGCCGGTCTCGCTCTGGGTCGAGGATTTCAGCACGGTCAAAAGGCTGATCGACGAGCTGCGCCTGCGCGGCATCGAGGATTTCCGCGTCTTCACTGACGTGCACGAGGAATTCGTCTCCCGCTGCATGAGCGAGATCCGCGTGCTCGACGTTAATGCCCGCACGCTGGAACTGTTCGGCGCGCCGGACAAGGAGACGCTGCTGCGCAATCTCGCCGACGTGTTCCGCGACGAGATGGAGCCGCATTTCCGCGAGCAGCTCATCGACCTGTGGGACGGCAAGCTGTTCCAGCAGCGCGAGGTGGTCAATTACGCGCTCGACGGCACCAAGCTCAATCTGCTGCTGCAATTCTCGGTGCTGCCGGGTCACGAGCACAATTGGTCGCTGGTGCAGGTGGCGCTGACCGACATCACCGCGCGCAAGAAGGCGGAAGCCTATCTCGAATATCTCGGCACCCACGACGTGCTGACCAAGCTCTATAACCGCTCCTTCTATGTCGACGAGCTCAACCGCCTCGAACGCAAGGGGCCGCAGCCGGTCACCATCATCATGGCCGACCTCAACGGCCTGAAGGCGGCGAACGACGAGCTCGGCCATGCCGCCGGCGACGCCATGCTGCGGCGGGCGGGCGAGGTATTCTCCTCGCTGATCGACCGGCCGCATTGCGCCGCGCGCATCGGCGGCGACGAGTTCGCCGTGCTGATGCCGGCGACCGACGCGGCGGCCGGCGAGAAGATGCTGGAAATGCTCAACGACCTGATCGAGATCAACAACCAGTTCTATCCCGACCTGCCGCTCAGCCTCTCGGTCGGCATCGCCACCAGCCGGCCGGGCGAGCGCCTCGAGGCCGTGGTCAAGCGCGCCGATCTTCTGATGCTGCAGGCCAAGCGCGACCATTATGCCGGGAGCGAGCACGACCGCCGCCGGGTCTTCCCGGCGGCCGCGAGCGCAGGACACTGACGGATCGGGCGGCGTTGGCGCCGCCCGTCCGCTTGCGGTCAGGCCGCCTTCTTGCGGTTGGCTTCGAGCCGGCGGTCGACCCGCGCGACGATGGCGTCGATCACCGGATGGCTCAGGCCCTTCTGCTTCGCGATCAGCTGCACAAGCTTGTCGGCGCGCTCGATGTTCGGCGCGCCGTTATTGAGCGCGCGCGCCGCCGAGGCCGGACGCGACAGGCTCTGCGCCGCGGCGGCGTATTTCTCGAACGGCACGAGGTCGGCCGGATCGGCGCCGAGCTTCACGCACAGATCGAACACGAAGTTGTAGACCGAGCGCGACTCCTCGATGTTCGAATGAACCGCCTCCTGCGCGGTGCGCATGCCGTCATCGGTGATGCAGCGATAATTGCCGGCAAGCAGCATCGACCACTTGGCGAGCGGCACGAAGATGGAATCGTAGGCCTTCAGCTTCACCGGCAGCTCGATCTTGCCTTCGGGGGCATCGAAGCGCGCGGCCTCCACGTCCTTCTCCAGATTGCGGACGATCGCGGTGTCCTTGTCGTCGTCGAAGCGCGCGCACTTGAAATTGGTCGGCAGCGTGACGAGCAGTTCGTTCGCCTTGCCGTCCGGTGGGCGGATGGCCTGCGGGTCGGGGCTGTTGAGCGTGATCTTCTTCGGATCGACCGAGTCCCACACCCGCGGATCGGTATAGGCCGGCTCGAGCGCGGCGTGGTCGAGGCCGGGGATGCGCTTGATATAGGGCAGCGGCGGCATGTTCATGATCGACATGCACGGCACGCGCGACTTGCCGACCGCGTCGAGCAGCTGGCGCACGCCATCGGAGCGGTATTGCGGCTCCTGCATGCACAGGCCGACGAGATCGAACTTCGAAGGATCGACGCCGGTGGCGGGGCCCGCCGTCACCTTGCCGGGCAGCTTGCGCGATTCCAGCAGCACCGGTTCCTTGCGGCCGCGCACCGGCAGCGTGACCTTGAAGCCTTCGGCGTTGATGAGATCGGCTTCCGCCGGCAGGCAGACGAGATGGATGGAATGTCCGCCGAACAGGAGCTTGGAGGCCAGAAGCGATCCGTACGACGCGCCCATGAGCAGGATGTTGTAGGTCGGCATGAGGCCCCTCCGTTTTTGCACCGATTGTCGAAAAGGTGGAACACCGGCCGCCCGCAGCCTGTTCCGGGAATGACAGCAGTTGTTTTAGTGGCGCGGACCGACCCCGGCAAGGCGTCCCGGCCGGTCAGGATTGCCGCGCCCGGCGCGCGGCGATTGCCGCCGCGCAGGCGTTCCGCATCGCACCATAACGGCCGCCAGTGCGGTGCAATAGAGTCCCGTGCGTCTCATCGGGGCGCGGGATGAAAGCGGATCGCGCATACGATGCCGCCGACGATGAACAGCACGAGCGCGAGGAATTGCGCGGTGAGATAGGGCGGCTCGGTCTGGGTGGGCGCCAGCGCATGCAGCGCCGGGATTTTTCGGAACGCCTGCACGATGCCGAGAAAGACGTTCAGATAAAGGGCGAGCACGGCGGCGGCGACGAAGATCGTGCGCCACATGCCGGCAAGCTTGTAGACGTAGCGCGCCGTGAATGCTGCCGCGACAACGACAAGCGAGGTGATGCCGAGCTTGTGTAGCGGCAATGTCTGTTCGGACGCAAACAGGAAGCCGACGAGGCTTGTCGTGGCGGTGGCCGCCAGAAACGCCGCCGTCCATGTGTCGAGGCGGTTGGCGGTGACGAAGCCGTAGAGCACGGCAAAGCCGGCGACGATCCCCGCGAGCGAGAGCAGCGTGTGGACGACAACGAGAGACGTCATTGCGGAAATCATGGAGCGCTCCTGAAAGGCGGCGCGGCGAAGCTGCCGCCTGCTCGGCTGTGCATCTACGTTATCGTTCTGCGCGCAGGCCGACGAGCGCCGATGGGCAGAGCGCGCCCAGAGAATTGTCGCACCTCGGCGCCGTGGACGCCGCTGCGCTAGAATCCCTGCACGGCGGGCGCGGTATGCTCGACTTCCGGCGGGGTGGCGAAGCAATGGCCGACCAGCTCGCGCCATTGCGTGAAATCGGCCGAGCCGCGGAAATCGACGGTGTGGTTTTCGAGCGTGTCCCATTTCACGAACAGGCGATAGCGCTGCGGCTTTTCGATCGAGCGTTGCAGCTCCATGCCGCGGCAGCCCTTGGCGCGCCGGAACAGCGGCGCGGCGGCCGTCACGCCCGCCTCGAAATCGCGCTCCATGCCGGGCTTCACGTCGATCTGGGCGATTTCCAGAATCATGCACTGGTCCTTTCGTTGCGGACGCGGCGTTCGGGGCGAATGCGCGTCAGCGGCGCCGGAGCCGGTAGATCACGTTGTCGAGCGCGAACAGGGCGGTGTTGCGGTCGATGAAATGGAAGGAGAACGCGCCGGCCGAGCAGGTGACGTCGACGCCGTCGATCTCGCCGTCCTTGAAGCCGAGCCGTTTGGCGAACTTGGCGGGGTGTCCGGGCAGGTTGCCCTGGAATAGGCCCTCCGGCGGCATGCGCGTGGCGGAAAATTCCGCGTCGCTGCAATTGAGCACCGGATAGCGCGACGACATGGCGGTGCTGGAAAACGAGACGCGCTGGTCGATGAGCGGATCGGACTGTCCCTTGAGCGCGGCGGCGGCTTCGCCCGAGAGCCAGGGCGCGGGCTCCGCCCGGGCGACCCCCCAGTGGCCGGTCAAGGCGTGGTGGGCGCGCGCCGTCGTCTCGGCCCGCAGGTCGGACCCGGCGACGAGCAGAACGGCGAGGACAGGAAGCGGAAGACGCATTGCTGCAACCGTGCGCGATTGTTCCGTGCCGCCGCACAGATCATTGTTCGCGGCCGAATGCAATCATCCGCCGTGCCGCATTTTCGCTCAAGTGCGCGGGAGCATTTTTTACGCGGCGGCGGCCCCGATCCGGCCCGGGCCGCGCAGACGTCAATCCGACAGCAGCGCGCGCCGCTTCCATTCCTTCTCGGGCAGCTTGGCGCCGGTGCGCAACACACTCTTGATGCGCAGCGGGGCTTGCCCCGACTTGGCCGCGATCTCGCGATCCTGCCCCTCGATGATCGCGCGCGCGGCCGCTTCGCCTTCGATCCCGGTCAGGGCCTCGGCCGGCACGCGCCGGTTCGAGCGCTGGGTGCCGTCCTCGTAGATCACGTCGAACAGCACGAATTCGGTCTTCTTGGTCGGTTTGCGCGCCATGGTTTTTCTTCCCGTGCTTCGTTCCGTGCGTTCCGTATTCCGTGCGCTCTGTGCAGGCGCGGACGCAAAGAAGGCGTGCGCGCAATCGGGCCGGATCGCCAAAGGGCGTTGATCAGTCCGCCGGACCGGCGCCCTGGAGGGGACCTTGGGGGACCCTGAGGGAGACCTTGGGGACGCGGGTGGCCCGCGGCGGCCATTCGTCGCCGGTTCCCTGTTCGACAATGCGGCCTTTGTCAAGAACGACGGCGCGGCTGCGCGCGCCGGGGCGCAAAACCACGATCCGCCCGGTGTGAACCCGGTGTGAAGCGGATCATCCTTTGGCTTTTCATTTTCGCGTGATCGCGCGGCGGTCGTCGGGCGATTTGACGCCAAAACGTCGCCGCCGCGGCTTATCCGCGCCCTAGATGCCGCGGAACAGCACGCCCGCGGTCAACAGCAGATAGGCGATCGCGAGCGCATCGAAGGCGCGCGCCGGACTGATGACCGGCACCGATATGCCGGCGTAGCGGACCAGCAATGCCAGGACGGCAACGATCAGCGAGATGATGAAAACGATGATCGAGGGGGGTGTCAGGACAAATCCGCCGCGGCGCGCCATCTCCGACTCCTTTGGTTTGCAGCCGGGAGAGCTTAGGCCGGACAGCGGCCGGACGCCATTTGCCCGCGCACGCTGTGCACAGGCGTGGATGTGCGCGTCGCGGCAGGTCCGTGCGGCGACAGCTTTTGCGGGCAGCCGCTCAGCCGGCGGCGCAGGCCGTCGCGGGCGCGGATTCCCCGCTCACCGTCTCGGCGATCAGTTCGCGCGCCCGCGCGCCGAAATCGTCGAGCGAGAAATAGCCGCGGCTGAACGTCTCCCGCGTCAGCCGCTCGACGCGGCCGTCGTCGGTGGTGGCCCAGGCCTTCTCGGCGAAGCGGCCGCCGTCCGCGCCCCAGGCTTCGGCATACTTGCGCCGCTGCGCGGCGCGCTGGCCGTAATAGAAGGCGAGCGCATCGACGATCTGCGCGCGGCCGGTCGACGAGCAGGCCACCGCAAGCGGCATGGCGAGCGCGTCGAGCGCGGAGCGCCGCGCATTCTTGCGCGTGGGCTCGATGTAGCGTTCGTTCGCCGTCCAGGGCGCGGGCGCGCTTTTGTTCGCGTCGCGGAACATGCGCTGCTGTTCGTGGGCCTGCGGACGGATCATGCTCGATCCGGCGACCACGAGGTTGGCGAGCATGAAGCCGCCGAGAAAGAACAGGATCAGTCGCATAACGGCATCCTCGGGTCGCGCCAGAGTGGGAAATGGGCGATCCGATCATAGCCGCGGCGCGGTCATGGACGCGTTAAGCGCAGGCGGAAGGCCGGTGCGCTCGCGAAACATCGTGAGCGCGCGGTTAAGGCGATCGTTCGGATTGTCGGGACCGGACCGCGCACCGTCCGCGCACCATCCATGACTGCGGACGATGCGCGGCCTTATCTTACTCGCCGCCGATGAAGCCGGTGATTTTCCAGCCGCCCGCATCCTTGACGTAGCAGAGCTGGTCGTTGCCGAGCGGGGCGATGGCATCGGCGGTCACGAAACCGGTCTTGCCGGAGGGCGTCACGATCTTGAGCATCGGCACCTGGTTCGGCGCCGGCGCCGGGCTGTCGGGCATCACGCGCACGAAATGCAGGCCGAGCTTCTCGCTCACCGGCGTGTTGGCCTGCGGGCCGGAACGCACCTCGATGCCGTCGCCGACCGGATAGCCCCAGTCGCCGGGATCGGTCTGGGTCGCCTTGGCGACGTCCTCGAGCTCCTTCTCGTCGAAGGCCGGATCGGCCGGCGCGCACAGGATGTCTTTCTTCTCGCCCATCGGCATCGCGGTCGGGTCGGCCGAATAGCCGCCGAGCATGTCCCAGCCGTCGCCGTCCTTCTTTGCGAGACCGAGCGCGGCCACGAGGTTGTCGATGCCGGATTTCTTCTTGTCGGCGCGGTCGCCTTTCTCGCCCTCCCAGAAGAAGCCGTTCGCGACCACGAGCTTGGCGAGCGCGGTGCGGTCCTTTTTCTGGGCGGCTTCGCCGAGCTGCTTGCGGAAGGCTTCGAACGTCGCATCGGCGAGGGGGGCGGGCAGCTTCACGGCGACGGCCTTGTAGGGCTTTGCCGGCGGCACGGCCGGCTGGGCCTGTGCGGGGGCGGCCGGCCGCGGCGCCTGGGCGGCCAGCGGCAGCGGCGCCAGCACAATGGCGGCAACGATCAGGGAAAAGGCAGGGCGCATGGGGCATCTCCCGAAAGGAACGGACTGGATAAGGTGCGATTGCGACGGCGGTACGGCGCGCGCTGTGCGATTCACATCCGGTCCGGCCGGCGCATGCTAGCACCCCCGCCGGGTGAAGGCATCTCTCCTGTGTCGTGCTAGAAGCGCGCCGCGTTCAAACCAACGGGACTTCCATGACCGCCTTTCTGGGCTCGCCCTATCTGCTGCCGCTTCTGCTGCTCGTCGGCTCCAACGTCTTCATGACCATCGCCTGGTACGGCCATCTGCGGTTCAAGGAGACCCCGCTCTGGGGCGTGATCCTGGCGAGCTGGATGATCGCCTTCGTCGAGTATTGCATGGCGGTGCCGGCCAACCGGTTCGGCAGCGCGGTCTATTCGACCGCCCAGCTCAAGACCATGCAGGAGGTGATCACGCTCCTGGTCTTTGCCGGCTTCTCGGTCGCCTATCTGAAGGAGCCGTTCACCTGGAATCACGCGGTCGGCTTCGCCCTGATCGCGCTCGGGGCGTTCTTCGTCTTCCAGAAATGGTGAGCGTCATTTCGCCGGCGTGACGCGCAGGATGCGCCCGGCGGAATTGTCGGTGAGAAGCCACAGCGCGCCGTCCGGCCCCGCCCGCACGTCGCGGATGCGCTCGCCGAGCTCGCGCAGGATGCGTTCCTCGCGCACCACTTTCTCGCCGTCGAGTTCGAGCCGCACGACGACCTGTGTGGCGAGGCCGCCGATGAACAGGTTGCCTTTCCAGCGCGGGAACAGATCGCCGGCATAGAAGGCCATGCCGGAGGGCGCGATCACCGGCGTCCACTGGACGATCGGCTGCTCCATGCCGTCCTTGTGCGTGCTCTCGTGGATCTTGGCGCCGCTGTAATCGATGCCGTAGCCGATCACCGGCCAGCCGTAATTCCTGCCGGCCTGCGGGATGTTGATTTCGTCGCCGCCGCGCGGGCCGTGCTCGTGCATCCAGAGCTTGCCGGAGGCGGGGTTGAGCGTCGCGCCCTGCGCGTTGCGGTGGCCGTAGCTCCATATTTCCGGCTTTGCACCCGAGCGGTTCACGAATGGATTGTCGGGCGGCACCGTGCCGTCGGGCCGGACGCGCACGATCTTGCCGATATGGTTGGCGAGGTTCTGCGCTTCGCGCGATTCGCTGCCGTGATCGCCGGTGGTCAGGAACAAGTTATTGTCGGGCGTCTGCACGATGCGGCAGCCGAAATGCCGGCCTGAGGACGGCAGCCCTTCCTGCCGGAAGATGCGCCGGAAGCCTTCGAGCTTCGGCGTTTCGCCGGCGTCGAGCACGGCGCGCGCGAGCGCGGTCTGCGCGCCGCCTTCGACCGGATCGGCATAGCAGAAATAGAGGGTGCGGTTGGTGGCGAAGTCGCGGTCGACGATGACGTCGAGCAATCCGCCCTGTCCGCGGGCGGCGACCTTCGGCACGCCGGCAACCGGCGTCGAGAGCTTGCCGTCGCGGGTGACGATGCGCAGCCGGCCGGGCCGCTCGGTGACCAGCATGCGCCCGTCGGGCAGGAAGGCGAGCGACCAGGGATTGGCGAGGCCGCCGGCGACCGTCTCCACATTGAGATTGCCGGTGGCGGAGCGGAAGGTCTGCACCTGCGCGAGCGCCGGCGCGCCCGCCAGCAGCGCGCTTGCCAACAGAACCAGTGCGGCGGCGATGCGTTTCATGCCCGGGTCTCCCGTCAGCGGCGCGGGCGGCGCAAATCGGTCCGCGTCCGCTACCCAACGGTAAGACCGGCCGCGGCGTTCCGGAAGCCCGGCTCAGTCGCGCTGCGTCGTTTGGTCCGGCCGGCCGGCGAAGGCGGCGGTGATAGCGCCCATCAGCACCAGCAGCGCACCGAGCATGGTGGCGACCGGCAACGCACTGGGGCCGGCCGGCACAGCCAGCGCATCCGCGCGCGCGATGCCGATCGAGACCGCGGTCGCCGCGATCACGATCGAGATGAGCAGCGATGCGGTCATGATGAGCTGCGTGAAGGCAAGGCGACGCGCCGTCAGCGCCCGGTCGCGCCGGCGCGGCTGTTCGAACCCGACATCGCCGATCGGGTTCTCGGTAAATCTCCCGGACATGGTCGCACGTCTCCGCGAATCGATGTTGGGAAACATGATCGTCCGGGAAGCGGGCCGCGTTAGGACCGGATCGCGGCGAACCGATTCCGGGACGGCGGCGAATTGATGGCGTTTGGTTAACGCCCGGTTAACGCGCTACTCGGCGGCGGCGCTGAGCGCGGAGGGGTCGAAATCCATGCCGATATGGCCGGGCTCGGCGGCGACGCGGGCGAGCCAGTCCTGCAAGGCGGGGAACGGCGCAAGCTCGAAGTCGCAGAGCGGGGCGAGGTGGGTATAGGCGTAGATCGCGACGTCGGCGATCGAGTAGCGCTCGCCCGCGAAATAGCGGTTTTCCGACAGGTGGCGGTTCATCACCGCGAGGCTGCGCTGGCCTTCCTCCATCCAGTCGTCGAGCGCGTGGCGCTGCAGGTCGCGGCCGCCCTTGACGAGGCAGAGCCAGAAATACGCCGCTCCGATGTTCGGCACGACCGCGTGCTGTTCGAAGAACAGCCATTGCATGATGGCGGCGCGCTCGACCGGATCGCGCGCAAGCAGATGGCTGCGCTCGGCCAGGAAGCACAGGATCGCGTTCGATTCGGCGAGGAAGCGGCCGGGCGCGATCTCCAGCAGCGGGATGTGCCCGCTCGGATTGCGGGCGAGAAAATCGGGCGTGCGCGTCTCGCCCTTGAGGATGTCGATCTCGACCCGGTTATACGCGACGCCGAGCTGCGCCAGAGCGAGGCGCACCTTGTAGCAATTGCCCGAACGCTGCATCGAGTAGAGCGTGTACATGCCGGCATCCTGCAAAACCGGGGCATCCCACGAATGCGATGTTATCCCGCGCCGGGCGGACATCAAAGAAAAAGGCGGGCGAGAGCAAGGCGGCAAGCTGGCGCAAATGCAGAAAAGACGGATCGTGACGCGCGCCGGCGCGGGAGCGGAAAATCGTTCCGCCCGCGACCATTTCCGCGCACGGTTTCTCCGATGACCCGCGGGCGCGCCGCCCGGCATGGTGAGCGCCCTCGGGGCCGGGGCGAACCGGGCCTTGCGCCCATCAGCCGGCTTCATGGGTGCATCAGGGAATGTGGCTTGCTCCGGCCGCGTCAGCGCATTACCAAAGCGCGCCCAAACCGGAGACGACCATGGCCTTCCTTGCGGACTCGCTCAAGCGCATCAAGCCCTCGGCAACGATCGCCGTGACGGACAAGGCGCGCGCGCTCAAGGCGGCCGGCCGCAACGTCATCGGGCTGGGGGCGGGGGAGCCGGATTTCGACACGCCCGCCAACATCAAGCTCGCCGCCATCCACGCCATCGAGAGCGGCAAGGCCTCCAAATACACCAATGTCGACGGCATCCCGGAGCTGAAGGCGGCGATCGCGGCCAAGTTCAAGCGCGAGAACGGGCTCGACTACAAGCCCTCGCAGATTTCGGTGAGCACCGGCGGCAAGCAGGTGCTCTACAACGCACTGGTGGCGACCATGAACCCGGGCGACGAGGTGATTATCCCGGCGCCCTACTGGGTCAGCTATCCGGAAATGGTGCTCTTGACCGGCGGCGAGCCGGTCGCGATCGAGACCACGATGGAGAGCGGCTTCAAGCTCAGGGCCGAGCAGCTCGACCGCGCGATCACGCCGAAGACCAAGTGGCTGATCTTCAACTCGCCCTCCAACCCGACCGGCGCGGCCTATACCCGCGACGAGCTGAAGGCGATCACCGACGTGCTGATGAAGCATCCGCACGTCTGGATGATGACCGACGACATGTACGAGCACCTCGTCTATGACGAGTTCAAGTTCTTCACCCCGGCGCAGATCGAGCCCGGCCTCTACGAGCGCACGCTGACGGTGAACGGCGTCTCCAAGGCCTATTGCATGACCGGCTGGCGCATCGGCTATGCCGGCGGGCCCGAACATCTGATCAAGGCGATGGCGATGATCCAGTCGCAATCGACCTCCAACCCCTCGGCGGTGTCGCAATGGGCGTCGGTCGAGGCGCTGGAAGGCCCGCAGGATTTCATCGCCGCGCACAACAAGATCTTCAAGGAGCGGCGCGACCTCGTGGTCTCGATGCTCAACCAGGCCAACGGCCTCAAGTGCCCGACGCCGGAAGGCGCCTTCTACGTCTATCCCTCCTGCGCCGGCACGATCGGCAAGACCGCCCCGTCCGGCAAGACGATCGAGACCGACCAGGACTTTGTCACCGAATTGCTGGAGGCCGAAGGGGTCGCGGTGGTGCAGGGCACGGCCTTCGGCCTCGGCCCGGCCTTCCGGATCTCCTACGCCACGCGCACCGAAGACCTCGAGGAGGCCTGCCGCCGCATCCAGCGCTTCTGCGGCAACCTGAAATAGCTGCCGAGCGCCGCTACCGCCTGCAAGAGCAGGACGCGCCGGGCCTCGCGCCGCATATCGGCGGCGCGGGCACGGTAATGGTCGTAATCGATCATGCCGTTCTTTTGGGTGCGATATTCGAGTTCCAGACGAGTCATGTGAGCCTCCTCGATGCGGCGCCGGCGATCGGCGCGACGGCGTCACCATGCATCGGGGCGGCGCCCGCGGCTTTCAGGCGACCTTGATTTCTCCTTGAGACCTGCTTGATTTTGAGCCTGCAACGGCCTTTCCGGAGGAAATGTGCGCTATCGGTTCGACCGCTTCGTGCTGGATGCCGCTTGCCGGGAGTTGCATGACGGTGAAACCCCGGTCGCGCTCGAGCCGCAGGTGTTCGACCTGCTGGAATTCCTCATCCGCAACCGCGGCCGCGTGGTCACGCGCGACGATCTGATTGCGGGCGTCTGGGGCGGCCGCATCGTCTCGGAATCGACGCTCGCCACCCGCATCAATGCCGCGCGCAAGGCGGTCGGCGACGACGGCGCCGCGCAGCGCCTGATCAGGACGATCGCCCGCAAGGGCTTCCGGTTCGTCGGCGAGGTCCGCGAAGACGGCGGCGGCGGCGCGAGCGAACCAGCCCGCGATTCCGCCGGCGCGGTGAACCAGACCATCGGCTTTTGCCGCGCCAGCGACGATGTCGGCATCGCCATGGCGGTCGCGGGCGCGGGGCCGGTCCTGTTCAAGGCCGCGAACTGGCTCAATCATCTCGAATATGACTGGCAAAGCCCGATCTGGTCGCCGATGTTCGAGCGGCTTGCCGGCCGCTTCCGGCTCGTGCGTTACGACGGGCGCGGCAACGGGTTGAGCGACCGCGACGTGGCCGACATCTCGTTTGCTGGCTTCGAGCGCGATCTGGAGGCGGTGGCCGGGAGCCTCGACGCGGAACGCTTCGCGCTGCTCGGCTTGTCGCAGGGCGCGGCGGCAGCCATCACCTATGCGGTGCGCCATCCGCAGCGCGTGTCGCGGCTCATCCTCTACGGCGCCTATGCGCAGGGGCGCAACCGGCGCAGCAACCCTGAGGATGCGGCGACCGCGCAGACCGTGCTTGCGATGATGCGGCAGGGCTGGGGCAGCGAGGATTCCGCGTTCATGCGCGCGTTCTCCTCGCTCTATCTGCCCAACGGCACACGCGAGCAGATCCGCTGGTTCGCCGAGATGCAGCAGCGCGCGACTGCGGCCGAGATGGCGGTGCGGCTGCGCGTCGCCTGCGACGACATCGACGTCGTCGATTCGCTCGCGCAGGTGCGCGTGCCCACGCTGGTGCTGCATGCGAGCCGCGACAATGTCGTGCCGGTCGAGCAGGGCCGTCTGATCGCGGCGCGCATTCCGGGCGCGACATTCGTGCTCCTCGATTCCGAAAACCATGTCCCGATCCCGGGCGAGCCGGCCTGGGAGCGGCTGCTTGCCGAAATCGAGCAATTCGCCGCAGCCTGAGCGGTTGCAAAATTTTGCCCGAATTCTGCCGCCAGAAAAGGCAAACACAACGAGGGAAGGAAAACGTCCATGCTTCGCCTGTCCGCGCTCGCCGCTCTCGCAGCCGTCGCGCTTTCGGCCACGTCCGTCTCCGCCCAGTCCGGCCGCCTGCAGGTCGGCGTCCTGGAATGCCGCGGCGGCGAGTCCATCAGCTTCGTCGTCGGTTCGGTGACCGAACTAAGCTGCGTCTATCGCCCGGACATGGGGCCGCCGCAGGCCTATCGGGCGACCGTGCGCCGCGCCGGCATCGATATCGGCGTGACGGCGGTGTCGGGCCTGATCTGGGGCGTGCTGGCGCCGACGCGCGAAATCGGGCTCGGCGACATTTCCGGCAATTATGCCGGCTTCACCGCCGGTGCCGCGATCGGCGTCGGGCTCGGCGCCAATGCGCTGGTCGGCGGCTCGAACAATTCGATCGCGCTGCAGCCGCTCAGCGTCGAGGGCCAGGCCGGCCTCAACGTGTTTGCCGGCGTCGCCGGGCTCGAATTGCGGTTCGGGCGCTGATCTAAAGCATGATCCCGAAAAGTGCGAAGCGGTTTTCGGAAAAGATCATGCTCAGACAAAGCGCTAAAATGGGATGACGATTCAAGGAAAGCTCATCCCGCTTTAGCGTTTCAGCACGATGCGGCCTTCGATCCCGGTGCGCACGGTGCCGAGCCGGCGCAGATGGACCATGACCTCGTTGGCCATCAGCGGGCCGTCATGGCCGGGCACGAGCACGCGCGCGTCGCGGAACATGGTGTAGCCGTCGCCGCCGCGCGCCATGAAGTCGTTGGTCGCGAGCTTGTAGGTCCTTGCCGGATCGAGCGCGCCGCCGCCGATCTGGATCGCGGTCACGCGCTGGCCGGCGGGGCGCGACAGGTCGGCCTCGTAGCGCAGGCCGGAAACGTGCGGGAAGCGCCCGGCGGTGCGCGGCAAGAGGCTGAGCCCGTTCTCGATCGCGGTTCGCACCGCCTCGCCTCTGATCTGCAGGACCGCGACATGGTTGCCGAACGGCAATTCGGCGAAGACGTCGCGGCGGGTGATCGCGCCGCCGGCGGGATAGACTTTCTCGCCGCGCAGGCCGCCGCCATTGATGATGGCGATCTCGCTTTCGCTCGTCGCCCGGATCGCGTCGGCAAACAGGTTGCCGATGGCGGCTTCGCCCGAGCGCACCGTTGCGGTGCGGCTGTCCAGCTCGACCGCAAGGGTTGCGAGCGGCACGTCGAACTCTTTCGACAGTTCGTTCTCGAATCCGCGCACGGCGGCAAGCACGTCGGGATCGAGCTCGACGTCAGCGGTGTCGACGACGCGGAATCTCGGACGCCAGACGGCACGGCGGCCCTCGCGCGTGTCGATAGCGATATGGACGTCGATCATCGTCACCGACTGCGCATCGTGGCTCGACTCCACCATGGCGGTGCGGCCGTCATATTCCACCAGCAGGTCGTGGTCGTGCCCGGTTAGGATCAGGTCGGCGGCGCGCTTGGCGAAAAGCTCGTTATCCTGGCTGCGCGGGGCGTGCACGACGGCGCAGACGAAATCGGCACCTTCGCTGCGCAGCGCCTTCGCCTGTTCCTCGATCGTGGCGACGAGCGGAGCGAAGCGGATGTCGCCGGAATCGGCGACCTGCGGCGTCTCGGTCAGCGCCGCGCCGGTCAGGCCGATGCGCACGCCGCCGATCTCGATCGTGGCGCGGTCTCTGAATCCGGGCAGCGGCCGGCCGTCGCCGTTGCGCATGTTGGCGGCGTAAAGCGGGAAGCGCGCCTCGCGCATGCGCTGGAGGAAGACCTCCTTGCCGAAATCGAATTCGTGATTGCCGGGCACGAAGATGTCGGGCAGGATCATGTTGATAAGCGCGACGATATGATAGCCGCGGTCGATGCCCGACAGCAGCGAGGGCGAAAGCGTGTCGCCGGCATGGGCGAAAATGACGTGGCCGCCGGAGGCCGCCGCCCGCGCGCGTTCGGCCTTGACCACGGCGGCAAGACGCGGGAAGCCGCCGCGCTTGCGCCCGTCCGGCCCGGTCTCCTCGTTCATCAGATAGATGTCGTTGACCAGGACGAAGGTGACGGTCGTGGACTGGGCCGCGGCGAAACGCGGCAGGCCCGCGAGCATTGCAAGGCAGGACGAGCCGAGAAGCAGCAGGCGGCGGGTAATGTTCATTTTACGGTTTGACTTCGCAGTATTTTGTGGGACTTAGCACGGAGCGCCCGGAAACGGCGACGCCTTTTTCACAGCGTACGGACGGCATGACTAAGAGCGACCTTTTCCCGGGGCCGAGCCCGGAGCACTGGCCCAAGAATCATCCGCCGGTGCGGGCGGGACGGATCGGCGTGTTGCTCGTCAATCTCGGAACGCCGGACGCGACCGATTTCTGGTCGATGCGCCGCTACCTGCGGCAATTCCTGTCCGACCCGCGCGTGATCGAGGACAATTCGCTCCTCTGGAAGCTCGTGTTCAACGGCATCATCCTGACCACGCGTCCGCGCGCCAAGGGCCGCGACTATGACGCGATCTGGAATCGCGAGCGGGACGAATCCCCGCTCAAGACCATCACGCGCTCGCAGGCCGAAAAGCTCGCCGCGGCGCTCGGCAGCGCGCGCATCGTCGTCGACTGGGCGATGCGCTACGGCAATCCCTCGATTGGCTCGCGCATCGCCGCGCTCGCCGAACAGGGCTGCGAGCGGCTCCTGCTGGTGCCGCTCTATCCACAATACGCGGCGGCGACGACGGCGACCGTGTGCGACGAGGCCTTCCGCCAGCTCATGACCATGCGCTGGCAGCCGACGCTGCGCGTCGCGCCGCCCTATCACGACGATCCGGTCTATATCGGAGCGGTCGCGGCCTCGCTGAAGGACGCGCTCGCGAAGCTGCCGTTCGCGCCCGACGTCATCCTCGTCTCGTTCCACGGCATCCCGCGCGACTATTTCGACAAGGGCGATCCCTATCACTGCCATTGCGCCAAGACCGCGCGGCTGCTGCGCGAGGCGCTCGGCTACGATGAGAACAGGCTGCGCATGACCTTCCAGTCGCGCTTCGGACGCGCCGAATGGCTGCAACCCTATACCGACAAGACGGTCGAGGCGCTGGCGCGCAGTGGTGTGAAGAACCTCGCCGTCATCACGCCGGGCTTCGCCGCCGACTGCCTGGAGACGCTGGAAGAGATCGCGGTCGAGAATGCCGACATCTTCCGCCGCCATGGCGGGCGGAATTTCGCGGCCATTCCCTGTCTCAACGATTCGGAGGCCGGCATGACCGTGATCCGCCACCTCGTTGCGCGCGAGCTTGCCGGCTGGGTGTGAGCGGGCGCGTTCGCCTCCGCCCGCGTGTCCGGAAAATCGTGCACATTGAATCCCGCCGCCCTTGCCGCGGCCGGAACGGGTCCCCAATATCCGGTGCAGCGAACCGGCGGAGGAATCCATGAGCGGCGGCAGTATTTTTGTCATCTTTCTGGTCGTGCTTGTCGTCCTGACGCTGTTCGCGGGGGTCAAGACGGTGAACCAGGGCTATCACTGGACCGTCGAGCGCTTCGGCCGCTACACGCGCACGCTGCATCCGGGCCTCAACCTGATCGTGCCGTATTTCGACCGCATCGGCCACAAGGTGAACATGATGGAGCGGCCGGTCGATATCCCGCAGCAGGACGTCATCTCCAAGGACAACGCCACCGTCACCGTCGACGGCATCACGTTCTTCCAGGTGTTCGACGCGGCCAAGGCGAGCTACGAGGTGGCCGGGCTCGACATCGCCATCATCAAGCTCACCATGACCAACATCCGCTCGGTCATGGGCGGCATGGACCTCGACCAGATGCTCTCGCATCGCGACGAGATCAACGAGCGCCTGCTGCGCGTGGTCGATGCGGCGGTGGCGCCCTGGGGCGTGAAGGTCAACCGCATCGAGATCAAGGACATCGTGCCCCCCGCCGACCTGGTGCAGGCCATGGGCCGCCAGATGAAGGCCGAGCGCGAGAAGCGCGCCGAGATTCTCACCGCCGAGGGCCAGCGCCAGTCGCAGATTTTGCGCGCGGAAGGCGAGAAGCAGTCGCTGATCCTCGAAGCCGAAGGCCGGCGCGAGGCCGCCTTCCGCGACGCGGAGGCGCGCGAGCGCCTGGCAGAAGCCGAAGCGAGGGCGACCGAAGTCGTGAGCCAGGCGGTCGCAGGCGGCAACATGGCGGCGCTGAACTATTTCGTCGCCGACAAGTACATCAAGGCGCTCGGGCAGATCGCCGAGTCCGACAACCAGAAGGTGCTGCTGCTGCCGATCGAGGCGACCAACATTCTCGGCTCGCTCGCCGGCATCGCCGAGATCGCCAAAGCCACGTTCGGCCCCGACGGCGGCAAGCCGGGCGGCAGCACGCCGCCGCCGCGCCGCCCCACCGTGCCGCCCGCCGGCAGCGTCGGCTGACGAGGGCGCGCCATGTGGTCGTTCATCGTTTCGCTCGGACCCTGGGCCTGGATCATCCTGGCCGCGATCCTGTTCGCGCTCGAGCTTGTGGTGCCGGGCGCCTTCATGATGTGGCTCGGCCTCGCTTCGCTGCTGGTGGGCGTGCTGTCGTTCCTGGTCGACTGGTCGTGGGAATGGCAGGGCATCGCCTTCGCGCTGTCGGCGATCGCCTCGATTCCGCTCTGGCGCCGCTTCGCCCGCCGGATCGAGCCGCCGCAGGCGCCGCCGTTCCTCAACCGCCGCACCGAGGCGCTGATCGGCCAGACCTTCACCCTCGACAAGCCGATCGTCGACGGCGTCGGCGCGATCCACGTCTACGACACCGTCTGGCGGGTCAACGGCAACCGCGACTGCCCGGCCGGCAGCCGCGTGCGCGTGGTCCGCGTCGACGGGGCGAACCTCGTGGTCGAGCCGGCGGAATAGGGTCCGCGGCGCGGATTGCCGCCCGTGCCGTGCACGAGGCCCGCCGCCGTCACGCGGCTCAATCAACCTCCCGTTAACCATAAAGCTTTTAACTCCGTTAACCATTTCCGCCGGCTGCGAGGCCGGCCGTTTCCGTTTGCGCATGCCCGTGCGGGCGTGGCGGCGGAAGGGAGGTTTGCAGGTGGCGCGTGCTCGCCGGTCCGCTGTGGTTGCGCTTCTCGCCGCCGGCGCGGTGCTGACCTGCGCTGCTCCGGCTTGCGCGCAGGGCGCGCGCCCCGCGACCGACGGCATGACCGACTCGCGCCTGTTCGTTCCGGCGATCGACGGCGACGCCCGCAATCCCAACCGCTTCCGCCGGCCGGCCTATGGCCGCCCGCCCGCGTTCGGCGCCGGCACGAGCGGCTTTCGTTCGACCAATACGCGCGCGGTGCCGCGTCCGCCCGTGCCGGCCGTCGTCGAGGCCGCGCCGCTGCCGCCGCTCGCGCCCACCGACGTGACGGTGCCGGAGGTCTATCGCGCGCCGCCGTTGAAAAGACCGCCGTCGGCAAATCCGCCCGAGCTTCCGAGCGTTCATCAGCGCCGGGCGGTGGTGCGGCGCGGACCGGCGGACGAGGATCCGTTCGGCCCGCTCGGCATCCGCGCCGGCGCGTTCGTGGTCAAGCCCGCGGTCGAGCTGAGCGGCGGCTACGACACCAACCCGCCGCGGCAGACGCAGAAGCAGGGCTCGCCGCTGTGGATGGTGGCGCCGGAGCTGCTGATCAAGTCCGACTGGTCGCGCCACGAGCTGCAGCTCGACCTGCGCGGCTCCTTCACCGGCTATACCGACCTGCCGGACTATGACCGGCCGATGCTCGACCTGAAGGCGAAAAGCCGCATCGACGTCTCCTCGCAGACGCGCGCCGAGCTCGAGGCGCGCTACAACCTGCAGGCGGATTCGCCGGGCGATCCCAATTCGCCCAAGGATGCCGCCAAGCCGCCGCGCTACACCACGACCGGCGGCACCGCCGCGCTCGTACAGCGGCTGAACCGGCTCGAATTCACGCTCAAGGGCAACGTCGACCGGCGCGTCTATCAGGACGCGACCCTCAACGACGGTACGACGCTCAGTCTCGACGACCGCAACTTCACGCAGGTCGGCGGCACGCTGCGCGGCGCCTACGAGCTGTCGCCAGGCATCAAGCCGTTCGTCGAAGCCGGCCTCGACCGGCGCGAGCACGAGCCGGTGAGCGCGCTGCACGATTCCGATGGCCGCACGCTGCGCGCGGGCCTGCAATACGAGCTGACGCGCAAGCTGGTCGGCGAAATCTCGGCCGGCGTCCTCACGCGCGATTACGACAATCCCGCCTTCGCCAATGTGCGCGCGCCGCTCGTCGACACGGCACTGACCTATTTCATGACGCCGCTGACGACCGTCAAATTGGAGATGAAGACGACGGTCGACGAATCGATCCTGCCCGGCGTGTCGGGCTCGCTGACGCGCGACTACAGCCTGCAGATCGATCACAGCTTCCGGCGCTGGCTGATCGGCACGCTGCGGTTCGGCTACGGCACCGACGATTACGAGGGCTCGCTGCGCGAGGACGAGCGCTACCGCGTCTCCGCCGGCCTGCTCTACAAGATGTCGCGCGAGATCTGGTTCAAGGGCGAAGTGCGGCAGGACTGGCTGCGCTCGAACGTCGGCGGCGTCGATTACACGGCAAGCGCGATCCTGTTCGGCGTGCGGCTGCAGCGCTGACCGCGCACGCCCCCGCTATTTCAGCAGCTTCGCCAGCTCGGCGCGGAATTCCTTTTCGAGGTCCGGCCGCGCCAGCGCGTAGGCGACGTTGGCGCTCAGGAATCCGATCTTCGATCCGCAATCGTAGGACTGGCCGTCGAACTTCAGGCCGAAGAACGGCTGGTGCTTCGACAGCCGCACCATGGCGTCGGTGAGCTGGATCTCGCCGCCGGCGCCGGTCTGCTGGTCGGCGAGGATTTTGAAAATTTCCGGCTGCAGGATATAGCGGCCGGTGATGCTGAGATTGGAGGGCGCTTCCTCGCGTTTGGGCTTCTCGACCATGGCGGTGATCTCGAAGCTCTTGCCGTGCGTCTTGCCGACGCCGACGACGCCGTAGGACGACACGCGCTCCATCGGCACTTCCTCGACCGCGATGATGTTGGCCGCGGTACCGAGCGCCTTGTAGGCGTCGATCATCTGGCCGAGGCAGGAGCGCTCGGCTTTCACCAGCACGTCGGGCAGCAGCACCGCGAACGGCTCGTCGCCCACGATGTCGCGCGCGCACCATACCGCGTGGCCGAGTCCGAGCGGTTTCTGCTGGCGGGTGAAGCTCGTGGCGCCGGCGGCGGGCAGGTCGGCGTCGAGCGCGGCCTTCTCCCTGGCCTTGCCGCGCTGTTCGAGCGTCGTCTCCAGCTCGTACTGGTAATCGAAATGGTCCTCGATCACCGCCTTGTTGCGGCCGGTGACGAAAATGAAATGCTCGATGCCGGCGGCGCGCGCCTCGTCCACCACGTGCTGGATCAGCGGCCGGTCGACCACGGTCAGCATTTCCTTCGGCATGGCCTTGGTGGCGGGGAGGAAGCGGGTGCCGAGACCGGCGACCGGGAAGATGGCCTTGCGGATCGGTTTCATCGCGATGTGCTAACCTGTTCGTCGGCGCCGGCAGCGGGGAACCCGTCCGGCCTGCGGCTTTGGGACATACGGGTCCGTTAACGGCATGGCAACCATATCCGGTCCCCATAGAGGCCGGGACGGCGGACCGGCCTCGTGTAATTGTAAAGCGTACGGAGTTTCGGCGGATGTTGCATCGGCGTCAGTCGGTTTCGCCCATGCGTGCGGCGGCGGTCCTCGCCGCGCTGTCGCTATTGGCCGCCTGTACGCAGCCGGAAGGCCGCTACGCCTACGACGCGACCGCCACGCAATCGATCCCGCCGGCCTTCGCGGCGCCGGGTGGTATCCCCGGCAAGAACGACTGGAGCGGGGAATCGGGCGCTTCGGGCCATCCGCAGATGGCCGCGGACGCCATCCGCCAGGCGGCGGCGCATTTTCCCCAATGCCTCGAGCGGCTGTGGCCGGAAGCCGCGCGCCGCGGCATTTCGCGCGCCACCTACGACGCGCATACGCGCGGGCTCACGCCCGACCTGAAGATCATGGATCTGATGGATGCGCAGCCGGAATTCACCAAGACCTTCTGGGAGTATCTCGACCTGCTGGTGAGCGAGGACCGCGTCCAGCGCGGGCGCGAAGTCCTGCAGGAGCACCGCGCGGCGTTCGACGCCATGGAGCGCAGCTATGGCGTCGACCGCCATGTCATCGCGGCGATCTGGGGCATCGAGTCGAAATTCTCCACCCGCATGGGCGACCGGTCGGTGGTGCGCTCGACCGCGACGCTCGCCTGCGTCGGCCGCCGGCAGGATTATTTCCGCAACGAGTTCTTCGCGGTTCTCGATCTTCTGCAGCGCGGCGACGTGACGGCGGAGGAGGCGAAGGGATCGTGGGCGGGCGCGTTCGGGCCGACCCAGTTCATGCCGACCGTGTACCGCACTTATGCGGTCGATTTCGACGGCGACGGCCGGCGCGACGTCGTGGCCTCGGTGCGCGACCTTGTGGCCTCCACCGCCAATTACTTCCACCGCCATGGCTGGCAGAAAGGCGAGACCTGGGGCTACGAGGTGGAGGTGCCGAAGGATTTCAATTTCCTGCTCGCCGACCGTTCGCGCCTGATGACGATCCGCGAATGGGAGAGGCTCGGCATCCGCCGTGCCGGCGGCAAGGCTTTCCCGCGCTCGCACGAGCGCGTCTGGCTGATGGTGCCGGCGGGCGCGCAGGGGCCGGGCTTCCTGATGCTCAATAACTTCCGCGTGATCATGCGCTACAACCCTTCCGAGGCCTACGCGCTCGCGATCGGGCATCTCGCCGACCGGCTGCGCGGCGGCGGCGCTTTCGTGCAGGCCTGGCCGCGGCACGAGCGGGCGCTTTCGCGCGAGGAGCGGCTGGAGATGCAGCAGCACCTGAACCGGCGCGGCTATGCGTTGGGCGACCCCGACGGCAATTTCGGCCCGAAGACGCGGGCGGCGATCCGCGACTTCCAGGCGGCGGCCGGGCTCGTCCCGGACGGTTTCGCCTCGCAGGCGACGCTCGCCCGGCTGCGCGGCTCCTGAAGCCTGCGGCCGGCGCGGCACCCGCGTGACGGCCAGGTTGGCCGAGCAAGTTCGCCACGCAGGCCCGCCAAGCAGGCCCACCAGGTGTGCAAAACGCGCTCCGCGGACCTGCGCTCCTTTCGTTTGCCATCTTTCGCGGCCATGGTTCCCGCGCTATTGATCGGCGCGGGCCGGGGCGCGACCCTGCGCCCTTCTGGCCAACGATGGCGGAACCGGCGGAGCCGGACAGGGTTAAGCGGGCGATGAGAGCAGGGCGGACATTCTTGCGGGGTGCGAGCCTTGCGCTGCTGATCGCGGCGGAAGCCGCGGTGGTCGCCGCGCTGACCGTGGCCTATGCGCCGGTCGCGCACGCGCAGTTTTTCGACGAGCGCTATCCGTTCCTCGATCCGCGCCGCCGCGGCCGGCGTTTCCTCTTCGAGCCCTATCAGGAAGAGCGTCCGCCGGATTTCTCGCGCGCGCCGGCGCCGGCGCCGCACAAGCCCGACGCGCCCGCGCCCACGACCAAGATTCTCGTGCTCGGCGATTCGCTCGCCGACTGGCTCGCCTACGGTCTTGAAACCGCGCTAGCGGAGACGCCGGAGATCGGCATCGTGCGCAAGCACCGCGCCTTTTCCGGACTGATCCGCTACGAGGCCAAGCCCGATGCGCCCGACTGGGCGCAGGTCGCGCGCGAGGCGATCGCGGCCGAGAAGCCGCAGGCCGTCATCATGCTGCTCGGCGTGCAGGACCGCCAGGCGATCCGCGAACGCGTGAAACCGGGCGAGCAGAAGAAGGCCGAGCCGGCCAAACCCGCGCAGCCGGACGACGACGAGCAGCCCAACATCGCCGCGCCCGAGCGCACCGAACGTCCGCGCAGCGCCTCCGGCGTGCACGAATATCGGTCGCCGCGCTGGGAAGAGCTGTACAACCAGAAAATCGAAGAGACGATCACAGCGCTCAAGAGCGCGAACGTGCCGGTGCTGTGGGTGGGGCTGCCTTCCATCCGCGGCGAGCGCTCGACTTCCGATGCGCTTTATCTGAACGAGTTCTATCGCGCGCGCGCGGAGAATGCCGGCATCATGTATGTCGATGTCTGGGACGGTTTCGTCGACGAGAAGGGACGCTTCGCCACGATGGGTCCCGACCTCGAAGGCCAGATCCGCCGCCTGCGCACCTCCGACGGCGTGCACTTCACGAATTTCGGCGCGCGCAAGCTCGCCCATTATGTCGAGCGCGAGCTGCGCCGCGTGCTCGGCGCCGTGCCGGTCGCGCTGTCGCCGTCCGACCAGCCGCTGCCGCAGCAGCCGGCCACGCCGGCAAGGCCGAGCGCGCCGAGCCAGCGCCCGCTCGCGGGTCCGGTCTTCCTGCTCTCCAGCAACACCGAGGAGACCGACGAACTGCTCGGCGGGGCGACCTCGCGCCAGGCTTCCGGCGATCCGCTGGCCACCGGCGTGCTGGTGAAAGGCACGACGCTGATGGCGGCCGCCGGCCGGGCCGACGATCTGTCCTGGCCGCCGCGCACGCCCAATACCGTGTTCGCCGAGCCGCTGCCGCCGAGCGGCGCGCCGGTGATGATGGTGCGCCCCGGCCCGACGCGCTCCCCGGGCCCGCAGGTTGCGCAGCACCAGCCGGGCCAGCCGGCGCGCATTGCTGGCCAGCCGGTTCTGTCCGGCCAGATCCGGCCGCAGACCGGAGGTCCGCGCGGCTTCCTTGGCGGATGGCGTGCCCCGCCGCCGGCCTATTACGGCCCGCCGCGCGGCTTCTTCGGATTGTTCAGATAGAGCGTTTTCGAGCGAAGCGGGTACCGGTTCGCGTGAAGAAAACGCGTCAATGCGAGAAGCCGGAACTTTCCTGCATTGATTTCATCAAGACAGGAAAGGCTCTCGCTCACGCCACCAGCAGGTCGAGCGGGACGTTCAATGCGTCGGCGATGCGACGCAGGGTCGACGGCGTTCCGGTCCGGCGGCCGCTTTCGATATCGGAAATATGACTCTGGCTGATATCGGTCTTGTGGGACAGATACAGTTGCGTGACGTCGCGCCATTCACGCAGGACGCGGGCCGGGTTTTCCCCCTTCGCGAGCCGATCCACCACATGCTTGGGCAGCAGCGGCAGGCCGGCTGCGACGTCATTGCGCGCCTTTGCGACGAGGCGTGTCGTTCCTGCATCTTTGTATTTCGCGATCATGCTCTGGCGTCTCATCCGCAGAGATTTCACCAGTTCCATCTCCGCTCGTCCCCGCGAACGCGGGGACCCAGCACAGGAATGAACGGAGAAGAATACACTTTAATTGAGATGAATCGGATTTTAAACGCGATAACGCGGCCGCCTCACCGCGGCAGCGTCGAGGATCCCATCAGGAACGTGTCGATCGCGTTGGCGCACTGACGGCCTTCGCGGATCGCCCAGACCACGAGTGACTGGCCGCGCCGCATGTCGCCGGCGGCGAAAACATTCGGCACCGAGGTCCTGTAATCGCCGGTCGAGGCCTTGGCATTGCCGCGCGGATCGAGCGCGATGCCGAGCGACTTGAGCAGGCCCTCGTGCACCGGATGCACGAAGCCCATCGCCAGCAGCACGAGATCGGCCGCAACATCGAACTCGGTGCCGGGCACCGGCTTGAGCCTGTCGTCGACCCTGATGCATTGCAGGCGGACGACGCGGCCGTTCTCGCCGACGAATTTCTGGGTCAGCACCGCGAACTGGCGCTCGGCGCCTTCCTCGTGGCTCGAGGAGATGCGCAGCTTGAGCGGCCAGTGGGGCCAGGTCAGCGCCTTGTTCTCGTGCTCGGGCGGCTGCGGCATGATCTCGAAATTGAGCACCGACTTCGCGCCCTGGCGGATCGAGGTGCCGACGCAGTCGGAGCCGGTGTCGCCGCCGCCGATCACCACGACATGCTTGTCGCGCGCGCTGATCTCCTTCACCGCGCCGAGCGGCTCGCCGCTGACGCGGCGGTTCTGCTGCGGCAGGAAGTCCATCGCGAAATGGATGCCGTCGAGATCGCGGCCGGGAATCGGCAGATCGCGCGGCGCCTCGGCGCCGCCGGTGAGCGCGACCGCGTCATGATCCTTCAGCAGCGCGTCCGTCGTCACGCTGACGCCGACATGCGCGTTGTAGTGGAAGGTCACGCCTTCGCCTTCCATCTGCCGCACGCGCAGGTCGATGATGCCCTTCTCCATCTTGAAGTCGGGGATGCCGTAGCGCAGGAGGCCGCCGGCCTTGGCGTGCTTCTCGTAGACATGCACGTCGTGGCCCGCGCGCGCGAGCTGCTGCGCGCAGGCGAGCCCGGCCGGACCGGCGCCGACGACGGCGATCTTCCGGCCGGTCTTGCGCGCCGGCGGCTCCGGCTTGAGCCAGCCGCTCGCGATCGCCTTGTCGGCGATCGCGCACTCGATCGACTTGATGGTGACCGGATTGTTGTCGATGTTGAGCGTGCAGGAGGCTTCGCACGGTGCCGGGCAGACGCGGCCGGTGACTTCCGGGAAATTGTTGGTGGACTGCAGGTTGCGCGCGGCCTCTTCCCACTTGCCGCGATAGACGAGGTCGTTCCAGTCCGGAATCTGGTTGTTGACCGGGCAGCCGGGCGTGCCGGGCTCGACCGAGCCGGTGCCGTGGCAATAGGGCACGCCGCAATCCATGCAGCGCGCGGCCTGATCGCGCAATTCCTGCTCGGACAGCGGCAGCACGAACTCGCGCCAATGCTTCACCCGCTCCGCGACCGGAGCGTAGTCGCGATCCTCGCGCTCGATTTCCAGAAAGCCGGTGATCTTTCCCATTGCCGCAACTACTCCGCCGCCTGCAAATGCTCCTTCGCCATTTCGGCGAGGGCGCGGCGATATTCGACCGGCATGACCTTGCGGAACTTCTCGCGACAGGTTTGCCAGTTGGCCAGGATGTGTTCGGCGCGCCGCGAGCCGGTGAAGCGGGCGTGTTGACCGATCAGGTAGCGCAGCCGCTCGGCATCGAAGCGCGTCATGTCGGTCAGGATCTCGACGCGTCCATGCGTTTCGAGATCGTGCCGGTGATGATAGACGCGGGCATTGACGTCCTCTTCGGCGAGGACGGGCTCAAGCTCGACCATCGCCATGTTGCAGCGGCTCTCGAACGAGCCGTCCTCGTCGAACACATAGGCAATGCCGCCCGACATGCCGGCGGCGAAATTGCGTCCCGTGGGCCCGAGCACCACTACGACGCCGCCGGTCATGTATTCGCAGCAATGGTCGCCGGCGCCCTCGACCACCGCGGTCGCGCCGGAATTGCGCACCGCGAAGCGTTCGCCGGCGACGCCGCGGAAATAGCATTCGCCGCCGATCGCGCCGTAGAGCACGGTATTGCCGACGATGATGGAATCCTCGGGCACGATGCCCGATTCCGCCGGCGGCTTGACGATGATGCGGCCGCCGGACAGGCCCTTGCCGACATAGTCGTTGCCTTCGCCGAACAGTTCGAACGTCACCCCGTGCGCGAGCCAGGCGCCGAAGCTCTGTCCGGCGGTGCCGGTGAGCGCGACATGGATGGTGTCCTCGGGCAGGCCGGCATGGCCGTAGCGCCTGGCGACTTCGCCCGACAGCATGGCGCCCGCCGAACGGTCGATGTTGCGGATCGCGGCCTCGATCTTCACCGGCGCGCGGCGTTCGAGCGCGGGGGCGGCCTGCGCGATCAGCGCGCGGTCGAGAATGTCGTGGATCTTGTGGTCCTGCTTCTCGCAGTGATTGATCGCGACGCCTTCCGGCGCCGCCGGCTTGGTGAAAAGCGTGGAGAAATCCAGCCCCTTCGCCTTCCAGTGCGAAATCACCTTGCGCTGGTCGAGCATCTGCATCTGCCCGATCATCTCGTCGAAGCTGCGATATCCCATCGCCGCCATCAGCTCGCGCACTTCCTCGGCGACAAAGAAGAAATAGTTGATCACGTGTTCGGGCTGGCCGGTGAAGCGCTTGCGCAGCACCGGGTCCTGCGTCGCCACGCCGACCGGGCAGGTATTGAGGTGGCACTTGCGCATCATGATGCAGCCGGCCGCGATCAGCGGCGCGGTGGCGAAACCGAATTCGTCGGCGCCGAGCAGCGCGCCGATCACCACGTCGCGGCCGGTGCGGAAGCCGCCGTCGACCTGCACCGCGATGCGTCCGCGCAGGCGGTTGGCGACTAGCGTCTGGTGCGTCTCGGCCAGTCCGATCTCCCACGGGCTGCCGGCATGCTTGATTGAGGTGAGCGGGGAGGCGCCGGTGCCGCCCTCGTAGCCCGCGATTGTAACATGGTCGGCGCGTGCCTTGGACACGCCCGCCGCCACCGTGCCGACGCCGACCTCGGAGACGAGCTTCACCGACACGTCGCCGGCCGGATTGACGTTCTTGAGGTCGTAGATGAGCTGGGCGAGGTCCTCGATCGAATAGATGTCGTGGTGCGGCGGCGGCGAGATCAGGCCGACGCCGGGCGTCGAATGGCGCACCTTGGCGATGGTCTTGTCGACCTTGTGCCCGGGGAGCTGGCCGCCTTCGCCGGGCTTGGCGCCCTGCGCCATCTTGATCTGCATCATGTCGGAATTGACGAGATATTCCGTAGTGACCCCGAAGCGGCCGGAGGCGACCTGCTTGATCGCCGAGCGCATGCTGTCGCCGTTCGGCAGCGGCTGGAAGCGGTCGGCTTCCTCGCCGCCTTCGCCGGTGTTCGACTTGCCGCCGATGCGGTTCATGGCGATGGCGAGCGTGGTGTGCGCCTCGCGCGAGATCGAGCCGAAGCTCATCGCGCCGGTCGCAAAGCGCCTGACGATGGTCTTCGCCGGCTCGACCTCCTCGAGCGGGACCGGCTTGCGGCCGTCCTCGGCGGCGTCCTTGATCCGGAACAGGCCGCGGATCGTCAGCAGGTGCTCGGACTGCTCGTTGAGGACGCGGGCGAAATCGCGATAGCGGTCGTAGGAATTGCCGCGCACGGCGTGCTGGAGCGCGGCGACCGTCGCCGCCGTCCAGGCATGGTCCTCGCCGCGGGTGCGGAACTGGTATTCGCCGCCGACGTCGAGCGCGTTCCGGTAGATGGGCGCATCGCCGAACGCGTCGCGGTGGCGCCGGATCGCCTCCTGCGCGATCTCCTCGAGGCCGACGCCCTCGATGCGGGTGGCGGTGCCGGTGAAATAGGTGGCGACGAAATCCTTCTTCAGGCCGACGGCGTCGAAAATCTGCGCGCCGCAATAGGACTGGTAGGTCGAGATGCCCATCTTGGACATGACCTTGAGCAGGCCCTTGCCGACCGACTTGATGTAGCGCTTGACGATTTCCTTCTCGTCGAGCCTGGCCGGCAGTTCGTCCTTCATCGCGATCAGGGTCTCGAACGCGAGATAGGGATTGATCGCTTCGGCGCCGTAGCCGGCAAGGCAGGCGAAGTGATGCACCTCGCGCGGCTCGCCCGATTCCACGACGAGGCCGACTGAGGTGCGCAGGCCTTCGCGGATCAGGTGATGGTGCACGGCGGCGCAGCCGAGCAGCGAGGGGATCGGCACGCGGTCCGCGCCCGCCTTGCGGTCGGACAGGATGATGATGTTGTAGCCGTCGCGCACCGCCTTCTCGGCGTCGGCCTTGAGCGTCTTGAGCGCCGGCGCCATGCCGGCCGCGCCCTGCTCGGCCGGGAAGGTGATGTCGAGCGTGATCGACTGGAAATGGTCGCCCATGTTCGAGATCGAGCGGATCTTTTCCAGGTCCGCGTCGGTCAGGATCGGCTGGCGCGCCTCGAGGCGCTTGGTCCGGGAGGTGCCTTCGAGGTCGAACAGGTTCGGGCGCGGGCCGATGATCGAGACGAGGCTCATGACGATTTCCTCGCGGATCGGATCGATCGGCGGGTTCGTCACTTGTGCGAAATTTTGCTTGAAATAGGTGAAGAGCGGCTTGGCGCGGCTCGAAAGCGCAGAGATCGGCGTGTCGTTGCCCATGGAGCCGACGGCTTCCTCGCCGGTCGTGCCCATGGGCGTCATCAGAAGCTTGATATCCTCCTGTGAGTAGCCGAACGCCTGCTGGCGGTCGAGCAGCGACAGGTTCGACAGCGGCGGCTTGCCGGCGGAGTCCGGCAGGTCTTCCAGCACGAGCTGGGTGCGGTGCAGCCAGTCCTTGTAGGGATGCGACCTGGCAAGCGTCGCCTTCAGCTCCTCGTCGGGAATGAGACGGCCCTCGTCGAGATCGACGAGCAGCATCTTGCCCGGCTGCAGGCGCCACTTCTTCACGATGTCCTTTTCTGGAATCGGCAGCACGCCCATTTCCGAGGCCATCACGATGCGGTCGTCGCGGGTGAGCAGGTAGCGCGCCGGGCGCAGGCCGTTGCGGTCGAGTGTGGCGCCGATCTGGCGGCCATTGGTGAAGGCGATCGCGGCCGGGCCGTCCCACGGCTCCATCAGCGCGGCATTGTATTCGTAGAAGGCGCGGCGTTTCTCGTCCATGAGCGGGTTGCCCGCCCAGGCTTCCGGAATCATCATCATCATCGCGTGCGCGAGCGAGTAGCCGCCCTGCACCAGGAATTCGAGCGCGTTGTCGAAACAGGCGGTGTCCGACTGGCCCTCGTAGGAGATCGGCCAGAGCTTGGAAATGTCGTCGCCGTAGAGCGCCGACGACACCGAGGCCTGCCGCGCCGCCATCCAGTTGACGTTGCCGCGCAGCGTATTGATCTCGCCATTATGGGCGATGAAGCGGTAGGGGTGCGCCAGCGACCAGGTCGGGAAAGTGTTGGTCGAGAAGCGCTGGTGCACGAGCGCCAGCGCGCTCTCGAAATCGGGATCGTGCAAGTCGGGATAATAGGCGCCGAGCTGGTCGGCGAGGAACATGCCCTTGTAGATTGCGGTGCGGCAGGAAATCGCCACCGGATAATAGCCGGACAGCCGCCGTTCGCGCTGCTGGTAGATGGTGTTGGAGATCGCCTTGCGCAGGATGTAGAGGCGGCGCTCGAAATGGCTTTCGTCCTTCGACGGCGTCACCTGGCCGATGAAGACCTGCATGTGCACAGGCTCGGTCGGCTTCACCGATTCCCCGAGCGTCGCATTGTCGGTCGGCACATCGCGCCAGCCGATGACCTTGAGGCCTTCCTTGAGCGCGGTGTCTTCGTAGGTCTTGCGGATCGTCTCGCGCCAGTCCTTGTCGCGCGGCAGGAACAGGTGGCCGACCGCATACTGGCCGGGCTCGGGCAGCGTGAAGCCGAGCTCCTTCGCCTTCTTGGCGAAAAACCTGTGCGGCATCTGCACCAGGATGCCCGCGCCGTCGCCCATGCGCGGATCGGCGCCGACCGCGCCGCGATGCTCGAGATTGCACAGGATCTGCAGCGCGTCGGCAACGATCCGGTGCGACTTCTGTCCCTTGATGTTGGCGATGAAGCCGACGCCGCAGGAATCCTTGTCGCGTGCGGGATCATAGAGGCCTGTGGCGGACGGCAGACCGGGATCCGCAGAATCGGAAAAATCCGCCGCCGTCAGCGGTTTGATCTTGTTCGGCCTCTCGAACCCAGCACCCATTTCGCCCACCCGGCGGCACACCTGCCGCGTTCACCGCGCCGGCAAGGCGCTGCGTGTTGCCAAGAACCCTGCCCGGAGAACCCTGCCCGGAACGGTCAGCTGTCTCCGGCGCGACTGTGCGCCGTTGCAGAGCTGCCAGTTTGTCGCGCTTTCTCCAGGCGAACCGGCTTTCGCTCCGCCGGAAAGCGCTTTTGGTCAGGGCTATCCGATGCCGAGCCGCATCGCTTCGCCCCTGGCGACCGGGTGGCTCACCCCCGCCGCCGCGACTTGCAAACTGGGACAGCAATACTGTCCTAAATTGACGTTGCCAAATTTTGGCCACGGATACAAGTGCCCGGCTGCAGCCGCCGGATTTTTCTTGCCTTATATTTCTCGCCGCCTTGCCGGCGCGAAACAAGAGGAATCTGGGGTCCCGCCGGCCGTAAGACTATTGCCCGCCTTCCGACCACCGCCTTCCGAGGACGCATGAATTTCGCAAGCGACAATACCGCCGGCATCGCGCCCGATATCCTCGACGCGCTCGCGGCGGCCAATACGGGTTTCGCGCTCGGTTATGGCAACGATCCGGCCACGCGCGCGCTGGAACGGCAGTTTTCGACGCTGTTCGAGCGGGAGGTCGCGGTCTTCCTGGTTCCCACCGGCACCGCCGCCAACGCGCTGTCGCTGGCGCATCTGACCCCGCCCTGGGCCAGCGTGCTCTGCCACCAGCAGTCCCACATCATGACCGACGAATGCGGCGCGCCGGAATTTTTCGGCGGCGGGCTGAAGCTGATCGGGCTGCCCGGGGAGAACGGAAAGCTGTCGCCGGCGACGGTGGAGGCCGCGATCGCGCGCTATTCCGGGCACCGTCCGCACCAGGTCAACGCCGCGGCGCTCTCGCTGACGCAGGCGACGGAGGCCGGTACGCTCTACCGGCCGGCCGACATCGCAGGCCTCGCGGAGATCGCGCACAAAGGCGGCCTGAAAGTCCATATGGACGGCGCGCGTTTCGCCAACGCGCTGGTGCGGCTCAATGCCGGTCCGGCCGAAGTCACCTGGAAAGCAGGCGTCGACGTGCTCTCCTTCGGCGCGACCAAGGGCGGGGCGATGGCGGCGGAAGCGGTGGTGTTCTTCGATCCCGCGATCGCCGACGCCATGCACGAGCGCCGCAAGCGCGGCGGGCACCTGTTCTCCAAGCATCGTTTCCTGGCAGTGCAGATGGAGGCTTTCCTGCGCGACGATTACTGGCTGCGGCTCGCCCGCCACGCCAACGGCATGGCCGACCGGCTGGCGGAGCACCTGCGCGCCGCCGGGCTCACCTTGGTCTGGCCGGTGGAAGCCAATCTCGTGTTCGCGCTCTTGCCGGAAGACCTCGACCGCAAGCTGAAAGCCGCTGGCGCCTCCTATTACGTGCGGCGCGCCGACATGCTGGCGGGCAATGCGGCCGCCGCGGATGGCCTGCTGCTGGCCCGTTTCGTGACTTCGTTTGCCACGACCGAAGAGGACGTGGCGCGCTTTTCCGCATTGCTGGACCGGTAGCCGCGCGACAGATTTCTGCGGCTCCCGCAATCGGCTGGAATTCCGCCCTGACCCCGCCCAAATCGGCGCCGACGCTTGCGCATGCGGTCGCGGGGACAGGTCGCGCCGCAAGCGTCGGGGAGGCGCGTCGTGCATCTGAGAATTGCAGCCGCGATGGCGGCCGTTTTCGTGACAGTGTCGCCGCTCGCGGCCGAGCCGCAGCGGTTCGCGCAGATCTATGGCGGCGAGGCGCTGCCGCCCTACGAAGTCGTCACCATCGTGCGCTCGATGGGACTGGATCCGCTGCATCGGCCGGTCTGGCGCGGCGGCCAATATGTATTCCGCGCGCTCGACCGCCACGGCGAGGAGGTGCGCGTCGTGGTCGACGGCTATCGCGGCCGGGTGCTGTCGGTGACGCCGACGGCGGCGCTCGGCGGCGACGTGCGCCCGCAGCGCGCGCCTTATCCGCCCGTGCCCGGCGCTGACGAGGATGATTACGAGGACGATTACCCGCCGGAGCAGTATGGCAACCTGCACGGCGACCTGCTGCCGC
>JABARS010000031.1 GCA_019187085.1 Pseudorhodoplanes sp.
GCGCCGACAAGCGCAGCGTGCAGCTCACCCGCAACGCCTACGGCCAGCCGGCGCGCGCGCGCGTTGCGCCGGCAACGCCGCTGCGCCCCGGCGACACCATCCACATTCCCGAACGGTGGTTCTGAGCATGCCGCCCTCGCCCGACACGCTTGCCATCGTCCATGTGCTGCGCGCTCCGCTCGGCGGCCTGTTCCGCCACGTGCTTGATGTCGCCGAAGGCCAGTCGGCGCGCGGTCACCGCGTCGGGATCGTCGCCGACAGCACGACCGGCGGCGACATGGGAACGATGCTGCTCGACCGCATCAGACCGATGCTCGCGCTCGGGGTTACGCGCTTTCCGATGCCGCGCCAGATCGGCTTCGGCGACGCCGTCTCGATCCGGCGCGTCGCCGCCGTGTTGCGCGCGCAGCCACTCGACGTCGTGCACGGCCATGGATCGAAGGGCGGCGCATATGGACGTCTCGCCGCGCCGCGCTCCGCAATCACCGTCTACACGCCGCATGGCGGTAGCCTGCATTTCCGGCGCACCAGCCCCGCCGGCCTGATCTACGACACGATCGAATGGGCGCTCGCGCGCCGCACCGATCTTTTCCTGTTCGAAAGCGAATATGCGCGCACGATGTTCCGCAACCGCATCGATCCTGGCCTTGCGCTGATCCGCGTCGCGCGCAACGGTCTCACCACGCGCGATTTCGATCCGGTAACGGTGCGCCCCGACGCGACCGACCTATTGTTCATCGGCGAATTGCGCACGATCAAAGGCGTCGATCTCCTGCTCGACGCCCTTGCCGACCTGCGCGAAGCGGGTCTGCCGCTCACTGCGACCATCGTCGGCGACGGGCCCGACCGCGAGGCGCTCAAATCGCAAGCCGCGCAGCTCGGGCTCGGCGGCGCCGTGCGCTTTCTTGCACCGATGCCTGCGCGCGAGGCGTTCGGGCTCGGCCGCATCGCGGTCGTGCCGTCGCGTGCTGAATCGCTGCCCTATATCGTCCTCGAGCTGGCTGCTGCCGGCCTGCCGATGATCGTCACCAATGTCGGCGGCATCGCCGAAATCTTCGGGCCGCAGGCCGACCGCCTGATCGCAAGCGGCGACCGCGCCGCACTCGGCCGCGCCGTCGCGTCCGCCGTTAACGATCCGCAAACCATGATGACGGCGGCGAGCGTGCTGCGTGAACGCGTGCGCCGCGAATTTTCCGCCGAACGGATGGTCCATGACGGCCTTGCCGCCTATCGCGAAGCGATCGCGATCAGGAATTCTTCATCGGTTGCATAAGCTTTTATTGAAACATTTCCGCTAGAAGTGACGCCAAGGGAACGAAAAGGTCGCGGACGACGATGTCCGGAAAGACCTTGCGGGTGGCGTCATGATCGAAACGAACGCTCACAATACGTTGAGCGCGGCGCCGGTATTGGCGGCTGCGCTCGTGGAACCGTCGGCCGCACCGCGGCGCGAGGCACACCTCTCGCCTGCGGCACTTTCCGTCATCGCCAGCGAGCCGCGCGCAACGGCGTTCTCGCCGATCGTGGTCGCCGGAATCGTGCGCATGATGGAATTCGTGCTGATCAACCTGATCGGCGCGGCGGTGTTTCTCGGCTATGTCGGCACCAGCGAGGACTCGCATTGGGTTTATGCCACGGCGATCCTGTCGCTTTCGGTCGTCGCCATCCTCGCCTTTCAGTGCGTAGAGCTTTACGACGTCTACGCCTTCCGCCGCCCGGTCACGCAGATGGCGAAGCTCGTCTCGACCTGGTCGATCGTGTTCATGGCAGGCACCGCGGTCGGCTTCATGGCCAAGATGGGCCAGGATTTCTCGCGCGGCTGGTTCCTCGGCTTCTATGGTTTCGGCCTGCTCGCGCTGATGACGTCGCGGCTTGTCCTCTACAGGATCGTCCGCCGCTGGATGCGGCAAGGACGCCTGACGCGGCGCACCGTCGTGGTCGGCGCCGGCGAGCCCGGCGAGAGGCTCATCCGCGTCCTGCGCACGCAGCCCGATAGCGACGTGCGCGTCATCGGCGTATTCGACGACCGCAGCGACAGCCGCTCCCCGGACAGTTGCGGGGGCCTGAAAAAGCTCGGAACCGTCGACGACTTCATCGAATTCGCGCGGCGCACGCGCGTCGATCTCGTGGTCTTCTCGCTGCCGATCAGCGCCGAGAACCGCATCCTGCAGATGCTCAAGAAGCTGTGGGTGCTGCCGGTCGACATCCGCCTGTCGGCGCATTCCAACAAGCTGCGTTTCCGGCCCCGCTCCTATTCCTATCTCGGCGAAGTGCCGGTAATCGACGTGTTCGACCGCCCGATCGCGGACTGGGACGTCGTCATGAAATGGCTGTTCGACAAGATCATCGGCGGGCTGGCGCTGATCCTGCTCGCGCCGCTCATGCTGCTGGTCGCCATCGCCATCAAGCTCGACAGCCGCGGGCCGGTTCTGTTCAAGCAGAAGCGCTACGGCTTCAACAACGACCTGATCGAGATCTACAAATTCCGCTCGATGTATGCCGAGGCCGCCGACGCCACCGCCGCAAAGCTCGTCACCAAAGACGATCCGCGCGTCACCCGCGTCGGCCGCTTCATCCGCAAGGCGAGCATCGACGAATTGCCGCAGCTCTTCAACGTGGTGTTCAAGGGCAATCTGTCGCTCGTCGGCCCCCGCCCGCACGCGGTCAATGCCAAGGCCGAGGCACGCCTCTATGCCGACGCGGTGGACGGCTATTTTGCCCGCCACCGCGTCAAGCCGGGTGTCACCGGCTGGGCTCAGATCAACGGCTGGCGCGGAGAAACCGATACCGCCGAGAAGATCCAGAAGCGGGTGGAATACGATCTTTACTATATTGAAAACTGGTCGGTGCTATTCGACGCGTACATCCTGGCGATGACGCCGTTCGCATTGCTCAAGACCGAGAACGCCTATTGATCACGCTCGACAGCGCGCGGCCGGCCAATTACCAACCCCTTTCGCCGGCGCTCCCGGCCCGGGCGAACGAGGTTCCGCGCCTCGCCGAGACCCTTCTGTGCGCGGCGCTGTTTCTGTGCGTCTTTTCCAGTTTCTATGTCCTGCGTCAGCCCGCCCCCTATGAGGGCCTCGTGGCGCTACTCGGGCTGACCTGCATCGTCGCCCGCGTGCCGGTCGACCGCGGCGTGCTGCCGCTGATCGGCCTGCTCCTGATCCTGCAATGCGCGGGAATCGCGTCCGCCTTTCCGGTCATCGATCACGCCGACGTGCTGCATTTCATCTCGATCTCGAGCTACCTATCGGTCTCCGCGGTCGTCTTCGCCTGTGTCCTGACGCGCAATACCGGCCCGCGCTTTGCAGTGCTGCGCGCAGCTTATGTCTCGGCCGCCGTGATCGCCTCGCTGATCGGCATCGGTGCCTTCTTCAACCTGATCCCCGGCTCGGAAACGTTCATGCTGCACGGGCGCGCGGTGTCCACGTTCAAGGACCCGAACGGCTTCGGGCAGTTCCTCGTGCCGCCGATGCTGCTGCTGATCGAGCGCGTGCTCGAGGGCGTCGCGCGGCTGCGCCATATCGTGGCGATGACGATCATCGGGGTCGCGCTGCTGCTGGTCTTTTCGCGCGGGGCCTGGGGACATCTGATGATCTCGATCTTCATCATGGTCGGGCTGTTCCTCCTGATCGCGCGCAGCCGCAGCGAGCGCAAGCGCCTCGTCACGCTGGTCGTGGCCGCCATCCTCGTCGGCGCCGCCACGATGACCGCGCTCCTGTCCAACGAGACGGTCGGCGAGATGCTGATGCAGCGCGCGCGCCTGCTGCAGGAATACGACGTCGGCTCATCCGGCTCGCGCTTCAACATCCAGGAAAAGAGCATCGAGGAAATCCTCGACCATCCCAACGGCATGGGGCCGTGGGTGTTCGGCAACCGCTACGGCCTCGTCTCGCACAATTCCTATCTCGGCACGCTGCTCAACCATGGCTGGCTTGGCGGCATCGCTTATCTGACACTGACGCTCGTGTCGTTCGCGGCAGGCTTTCGCGCCTCGCTTATCCGCACGCCGTGGCAATTGTCCACCATCGCCATCTACGCGACCTTTATCGGCTATGCATTCCAGAGCCTCCTAGTCGATACCGACCATGTGCGGCCCTATTACCTCATTCTTGGCGTGCTCTGGGGCTTGATCGCCGCAAGCGTGCGCCACCAGGCGCTCGCACGCGACGTGACCTGAGGTCAGCGGCCAGCGACCGCTTCGCTCGCGAGCCGGCGCGAGCGAACATAATGTACCAGACCGCTGAACCACTGCTCCGGCAGCACGAACGCGACCGTGAGCAACGCAAGCGCCAGCCCGAGCGTGACGTCGTGCGGCACCGAGCGCCATTTCCACCATTGCCGCAGCACGCCCGGCAGCCGGTAGAGGTCGCTGTGCTTGCGGCGGATATCGGACCACAGCCGCGCATGCAGGGTCGAGGACTTGCTCATCAGCATGCCTTCGCTGCTCACCCAATAGACGGTGAGCGGCTTCCTGATGCCGATGCCGCGAAAGCCGGCCTTGGCGAGCGCGATATTGAACTCCCAGTCCTCGTAGCCGTCGCGCATTCTCTCGTCATAGCCGCCGACCGCGCGCCAGGCGCTCTTGCGCAACAGCATGCAATAGGTCAGCCGGTTGACGAAGAGCTGGTCGAAGGCGTTGAAATGGTGCTCGGCAAGTCCCGATCGCGCGCCCGCCAGCCGCTCGTCGGTGAAGACGAAACCGACATCGGCGGGCGCCGTGCGCATCGCCGCGATCGTCTCCGCCAGAAATTGCGGCTCCAGGCTGTCGTCGCAATCGAGCGGCAGCACGTATTCGGCCTGCGCCGCGCGAAAGCCGGTATTGCGCGCATTCGAAAGTCCGCCGTTCGCCTGCCGGATGACGCGGATATCGGCGGGCAGCGACGCCAGCCTGGAAACGGTCTGCGGGTCGGTCGAGCCGTCGTCGACGATGATGGTCTCGAAATCGCGGAACGTCTGGTGCTTGAGCGTCTCGACCAGCCGGTCGAGGAAGCGCCCGCCATTATAACAGGGCACGACGACGCTGACGGCCGGCGACTGAATCTCGTCTGACATAGGTTGGTTCCCGCCTCCCGCGGCGGAGCTCCGCAGGTCGTCCACACGCGGCCGCGAACGTTAAAACGTCGGCGGTAAACAATCGGTGAGAGTCGGTCGGTAGAATCCCGGCCATTCGGCATTCTGCCGCCCCGCCGGGACACCATGGCCCTTACCCTTGAAACGCTGCACCGACTGTTCGAGCAGGCCACGCTGATCGGCCTGCGCGGCACGGTCACGCTCGCGAAGTTCGCGCTTGCGCTCTATACCGCGCGGTATCTGGGTCTGGCGGATCTCGGCGTCTACGGCCTCGTGGCCGGTGCGCTGACGATCGTGCCGGCGGTGTTCGGTTTCGGAATCACCGATACGATCAGCCGGCAGGTGGTCGCGGTGGCGCGCGCGGTGGCGGCCCCACTGGTCACGACCCGTCTGTCGCTGTCGATGAGCGTGCACCTGATCGGCCAGCCGCTCGCCTGGCTGCTCAACGCCGCGCTCGGCGAGCCGATCCCCTGGCATCTCGGCGTTCCGATCGGGCTGATCCTGTTCCTGGACCATCTCGCCTCCGACACCGGCGACATGCTGATCCTGCGCGGCCGCGTGTTCTTCGCCAACGTGCTCCTGTTCGTGCGCGCCGGCCTGTGGCCGCCCGCCGTCATCGCGACCGGCCTGATCTTTCCGGCAACGCGTAACCTCGACTGGCTGCTTTATGGCTGGCTCGCGAGCCTGATCGTGACCTGGCTGATCGTCGCCGGCTTTCTTGCGCGCAGGCAGCGCTGGCGCGACATGCGGCTTGACCTGAAATGGCTGCATGCCAGTCTGCGCGCCAGCATGCCGTTCCACATCAAGGATATCAGCGGCGTCACGAGCCTTTACCTTGATCGGTTCCTGATCTCGTTCTTCCTCGGCCTCGAACTGACCGGCGTCTATACTTTCTTCTGGTCGGTCGCCAACGTGGCGCATTCGCTGGTGGTCTACAGCATCGTGCAGGCGCGCATCGCACAGCTCGTCGCCGCCGCGCGCATGGTCGAAGCCGCCGCCTTCCGCACGCTCGAACGGCGTACCCAGATCGAGGTCGCCGGATGGGTCGCGCTTCTCGCCGGCGGCGCGCTGGTCGCAATGCCGATCCTGCTGCCGTTCCTCGACCGGCCGCTGCTGCAGGATTATCTGCCGGTATTCTGGATCATGCTGGTCGCCACGGTCCTGCGCGTGGGCGCTGACGGCTACAGCTTCGCGCTGCTCGCCTTGCACCGCGACCGCGCCATCCTCATCATCGCAGTTGCCGGCGCCATCGGTTCCGCGCTCGCCAACATTCTTTTGGTACAGCCTTTCGGCATTTATGGCGCGACGCTCGGCTATGTCCTGACCTCGGCCGGCCTGCTCGTGGCCCGCTATGCCTGCAGCCGCGCGCCGGGTGAAGCCCTGCGCGCGCGCCCGGAAACGGTCGGCTGATCTTAACCATTTCGCGACACAGTGGCAGGCCTTGAGCGGAAGACACCTGCGTGCGCATCCTCATCTCGTCGTATCAGTTCCTGCCCTCGATCGGCGGCCTTGAGACCGCGACGCTCACGCTCGCGGACGGCCTCGCCGAGCGCGGGCACGACGTCACGGTCGTCACCGCCACGCCCGCCGACGGACCCGACTGCTTTGCCTTCCGTGTCTGCCGCAATCCCGGTGCCGCCGCTTTGGTCGGCCTTGTCCGGGAAGCCGACATTGTCTGGCAGAACCATGTCAGCCTGCGCATGCTCTGGCCGCTCCTCCTCGTGCGCCGGCCGCTCATCATCATGCACCACATCTGGCTGACCGAGCATGCCGAGGCGGGCCCGCGCTTCGGCACGCTGAAGCGGCTCGCCTGCAAGCTCGGCACCAACGTCTTCGTCAGCGATATCCTGCGCCGCTCGGCGCAACTGCCGGGCCGGATCATTCCGAACTCCTACGATGAGGCGACCTTCCGGTTGCTGCCGGAGGTGGAGCGCGACCGCGACGTGGCGTTTCTCGGCCGGCTCGTTCCGTTCAAGGGCGCGGATACCGTGATCGATGCGGTCGCACTCCTTGCCGCCCGCCACCGGCGCGTGAATGCGACCATGATCGGCCTCGGCCCCGAGGAAGGCGCATTGCGGGCGCGCACGGATGCGGCCGGCATCACCGACCGCGTGGCCTTCGCGGGTCCCGTGCGCGGGGACGCGCTTGCACGCCTGCTCAACCGGCACCGGATCATGGTCGTGCCCTCGCGCTGGGAGGAGCCGTTCGGAATTGTCGTGCTGGAGGGGCTCGCCTGCGGCTGCGTGGTCGCGGTGGCCGACAGCGGCGCATTGCCGGAAGTGGTCGGGCCGTGCGGACCGGTCTTTCCCAAGAACGACGCGGCCGCCCTCGCCGCAACGCTCGACGACTTGCTGCAGAACCCCGAGCGCCTCAACGCCTATCGCGGACGCACGCCGGCGCATCTTGCGAAATTCACCAAGCGGGCCTTTATCGACGCGTGCGAGGCGACCATCCACGAGTCGGTTACGGCGTCCTCGCGCGGCGCGCTGTTTTCCCTGCGAAACTGAGCGGAGCCAGCCGCGCTCGGCCAATTCTTGCATGGGACGGTGCCGGCCACTATAACGGCCGCGTCGGAGCGTGGCGCAGCCCGGTTAGCGCACTAGTCTGGGGGACTAGGGGTCGTGGGTTCAAATCCCGCCGCTCCGACCATTCCATCCGCCCGCCGGAAGCGGCCGCCTCGCCACTCGTCCGCTCTCGCCCGCGACCTTGCCGTCAGGCGATCTTGATCTTGCTGCGGCCCTCGTAGAGATCGCGGCCGGCGGCCAGCGCGCGAATCTTGCCGTCGGCGATGCCGCGCTTGAGCATCCAGAACCCGCAATCGGGGTGGATGTATTTCACCCGGCCGGCGCCGATCAGATTCTCCGCCCGTTCGATCGCACGCGCGATCTTGTCCGCGCTCTCGACCTCGGTCGATTTGACATCGACCACGCCAAGCCCGAAGCCGATCTCCGGCCGCAGGTCGCGGAACGCGGCGAGTTCCTCGGCCGGACGATGCGCGTTCTCCATGACGATATGGTCGACATGCAGCGCATTGAGATAGTCGATCAGCTTGCTCCAGGTGCCTTTCTGAATCGATTGGCCGCCGTAATTGCCGAAGCACAGATGCACCGCCGGCACCGTGCGAACCGCGTCGAGCACGCGGTTGAGCGCCGCGGCGGCCCAGGTCCATTCGTCGGGGCTGCCCGGCAGGTTCGCTTCGTCGAGCTGGACGACATCGGCGTCGAGATGGCGGACCTGCTCGGCGAGCGCATCCGCCAGCGCCATCGCAAGGTCGGGCAGGCTCTTGTAGTGCTGGTCGACCAGCGTCTTGGCCAGCATGTGCGGTCCGGTAATGGTGAACTTGAACGGCCGCGATGCCAGCCGCCGGGCGCGCGCGCAGGCATGCACGAGATCGAGACTGCCCGAACCGACCGGTCCGTCGACGACCGCCGGTGGCCGCGAGCGGAATCCCATGCCGCGCTGCGCGCGATAGGCGACCAGTTCGTCGAACGTGATATCGGTGCGGATGCCGGCCATCGGGCGCACGAAATACTCGATCATCCCGTTGGTCTCGGGATGGTTCACGTCGAACCGCGACAGTTCGCCGTCGCACACGAGATCGATCCCGGCCTGCTCCTGGGTATGGATCACGACGCGCGTCGCATCGATCAAGGCCTGCTCGGAGGGCAGCGCGGACAGCCAGTCGGGAACCGGATAGGAGCCGACGACAGTCGTCTTGATGCGGGGCTGGCTGATCATGACGGAATTTCTCCGGGAGCGACGGTGATGGACACGGGCACGCGCGTTTGTTATCCAAACGGTTAATGAACGGATTGTCCAGCGCAGATTTGCCTCCCGCGACAGGTTGCCGATGACCAGTTCGATCGCCCCGCTTCCCGCTCAGTTCCGCGACGTCGATCATCTCGAAGACGTCATGACGACGCCTTCGCCGGCGTTGATCGAGGACATGAACCGTCTCGACGGCGACATGATCGTCCTCGGCGTGGGTGGCAAGATCGGTCCCACGCTTGCGCGCATGGCCAAGCGCGCCTTGCCCAAGCGGCGCGTCGTGGGCGTCGCCCGCTTCAGCGAAAAGGGCCTGCGCGAAAAACTCACCGGTTGGGGCATCGAATGCATCGAGGCCGATCTGCTCGACCGCGCGCAGATCGAGGCGCTGCCCAAGCTGCCCAACGTCGTCTTCATGGCCGGGCGCAAGTTCGGCTCGTCGGGCAGCGAGGATCTCACCTGGGCAATGAACGCCCATGTTCCCGCGCTGGTGGCGGAGGCCTTCGCCGGCACGCGCATCGTCGCCTATTCGACCGGCTGCGTTTATCCTTACGTCAACGTCCTGCATGGCGGCGCCACCGAAGCCACACCCGCGACGCCCCCGCCCGGCGCCTACGCCAATTCCTGCGCCGCGCGCGAAGCGATGTTCCAGTATTTCTCGCGTACGCGCGACACGCCCGGCCGCATCATCCGGCTCAATTACGCGATCGACATGCGCTACGGCGTGCTGCACGACGTCGCGACGCGCGTACTCTTGGGTCAGCCGCTCGACCTCACGACCGGCCACGTCAATGTTATCTGGCAGGGCGATGCCAATGCCATGGTGCTGCGCGCCTTCAACCATTGCACGACACCGACGAGCGCGCTCAATGTCAGCGGCCCGGAAACGGTGAGCGTACGCTGGCTCGCGACCGAGTTCGGCCAGCGGTTCGGCAAGGCGCCCGTCTTCACCGGCGCCGAAGCGCCCGACGCCTGGCTGGTCAATGCGTCCGAGGCATTCCGGCTGTTCGGCTATCCGGATGTCGCGTTGCGACAGTTGATCGACTGGACCGCCGACTGGGTGGCGCGCAGCCTGCCGAGCCTCGGCAAGGGAACCGATTACGGCCGCCGCGATGGCTCCTTCTGACGACCTTGCGATCGAGACGCCGCTGCGGACCGCCGATCTCGCGGACGCGCAGGCGCTCGTCGGCGAGGCCGGCTGGAACCAGATCGAAGCCGACTGGTGCACCTTCCTCGACCTCGGCTGCGTCTATGCGGTGCGCGAGTCCGGCGGCCGCGTGATCGCAACCGCGGCGACTTTGCCGCACGAAGGCCGTTTCGCCTGGATCAGCATGGTGCTGGTAAGCAGCGAATTCCGCCGGCGCGGGCTCGCCAGCCGCCTGATGCGCCGCTGCATCGACGACCTTACCGCCGGCGGTCTCCTGCCCATTCTCGATGCGACGCCAGCCGGGCGCGCGGTCTATGGAAAGCTCGGATTTGAGGATAGCTGGGGTTACCAACGCTATCGCCGTGCGGGGACTGCCGCCGTATCGGCGGCGTTCGTTCCAGGCGACCTGACCATCCGCCCGATCGACGACGCCGTCTGGCCGGCGCTGTGCGCCTATGACGCGCGCGCCTTCGGGGCACGCCGCGAGGGTCTGCTTGCGCGCCTGCGCGGACGGCTTGCAGCGGCCGATCTCGTGGCGCTGCGCGGCGACGCGATCACGGGCTTCCTGCTCGGACGCGACGGCCGCATGGCCGGTCATCTCGGACCGTTGATCGCGGAGGATGACGCCGTCGCGCATGCCCTGCTCGAACATGCCCTGACCGCCTTGCCGGGACCCCTCATCATCGATCTCTCCGACGAAAAACGCGCAACCTCCGCGCTTCTAGCCCAGCACGGTTTTGCGCCCGTGCGCCCCCTCACCCGCATGCTGCTCGGCACGAGCCGGCGGTTCGACGACGCGCAGCGCACCTATGCCGTCGCCGGTCCCGAATTCGGCTGAAGCAGCGAAAAGATAAAGGGCCGGCTGTCGCCAGCCGGCCCCCGTTGGTTACGTCATGCGCTCCGCTCAGTTCAGCTTCGGCGGCGCGACCACCGGCATCTTGACGTTCTTGTCGAGGAATTCGTTGGTATAGGCCGTCTTCACGTCGTACGGCTTTTCCATCTTCAGGTATTCGTCGACCAGCTTGTAATCCGACGCCATGCGCTGGTCATTGTGCCAGCCGAGCGCGACGTTGCGCGAGGTCTCGTCGCTCATCAGCACCGTGACGAGGGCCCAGTTGACCATTTCGTTGTCATACAGCAGCGCGCCGTTCGCCTCGACCAGCGCCTTGACGCACGGGCCGGGATTCTTGGCACAATCGGCGAACGCCTTCTGCGTGATCTTCACAAACTTGTCGGCCTTGTCCTTGTTGGCTTTCAGCCAGGCACCGTTGGCGATGATCGAGTTGCCATAGGGGTTCACGCCGGCATCCTTCCAGGCCAGGAAGCCCATGTCGTCCTTCAGCTCGCGCGTGAAGACGTGATGCAGGTTGTAGAACGAAGTCGTCGCATCGATGGTCTTGGCCTTGAGCGCGCTGAGCTTGGCGTTGGCGTCGATATTCACCCAGGTCACCGAAGCCGGATCGATGCCGTTGGCCTTGGCGAGCGCCGGCCACATGGTGCGCGCGCCGTCGCCGGCCGGATTGCCGATCTTCTTGCCGGCGAGATCCTTCACCGACTTGATGCCGGAGCTTTTCAGCCAGTACAGACCCTGCGGCGAGTTGGCGTAGACGTTCATGATGCCGACGAGGTCGGCGCCCTTGCCGCGAAACAGGAGCACACCGGCCATGTCGGACAGGCCGAGCTGCGAGGAACCCGCCCCGACCTTCTGCGCCGAGGCCGCCGAACCGCGACCGGTCTCGATGTCGATGTCGAGGCCGGCATTCTTGTAGAGCCCCATCTTCTGGGCGTAGAAATACGGAGCATGATCGCCGCCGGCGACCCAGTTGAGCGTGAAAGTGATTTTCTGCGCGAAGGCCGGCGTCACGCTCAGCGCGGTGGCGGCCACGGCAGCAAGCGCCGCTCTGGAAAGCATTCTCATCCCGATCTCCCTGTGGCTGTTGGCGTTTTTCTGCCCGAGGCCTTGGCGCCCCGTGTATCCATATTGTAACCGCACGGTTACTTATAGCAAACGATAGGATTGGCCCCCGAACGTGTCAATTGTAGATGCAGCCGCAAAACCGGCCTCCCGGCCTTCGTCGCGGACCGCGCGTCGCGACCGCACGCGCGAAGCGATCCTGGCGGCCGCCGAGCGTGAATTCGCGGCCAAGGGGCTGTTCGGCGCGCGCGTCGAGGAGATTTCGCGGCGCGCCGGCACCAACAAGCGGATGATCTATTATTATTTCGGCAGCAAGGACGCGCTCTATCTGCTGGTCCTCGAGCGGGTCTATGCCGGATTGCGCGGCGCCGAACGAAAGCTGCATCTCGATCACCTCGAGCCGCAAGCCGCCATCCGCACCCTGATCGAATCGAATTTCGCCTATTCGCGCGCGCATCCCGAAATGATCAGCCTGATCAACAACGAGAACCTGCACCGCGCGCGCAATCTGCGCAAATCTAGGAAGGTGCGCGAGCTGCACAGCCCGCTGGTGCGCCTGATCGCCGACATCCTCAAGCGCGGCGCCGCCCAGGGCGTGTTCCGGCGCGGCATCGATCCGGTCGAGCTTTACATCACGATCGCCGGAATCGGCTATTTCTTCCTGTCCAACAACTGGACGCTGTCGGCCATCTTTGGTCGCGACCTTTCCAGCGACGCGGCCTACAGGCGCCGCAAACGCCATATCGTCGATATGGTGCTGGCGGCCCTGCGCACCGACGCGCGTTGACAGGACGGCGGTTTTTGGCACAAATGTAACCAACTGGTTACTTCAGGATATGCCGACCATGAAGCGCTGGCAGGACTGGCCCGCCCCGGTATTGCGCACCCTGCGCACGGGCTGCGTCATTCCGGCCCATCCGCTGGCGCTCGATGCCGCGCGTACCCTCGACCTTAAGCGCCAGCGCGCGCTGACCCGCTATTATATCGACGCCGGCGCAGGCGGCCTGGCGGTCGGCGTGCATACCACCCAGTTCGCCATCCGCGACGTCGGGCTCTACCGGCCGGTGCTGGAAGGCGCGATGCAGACCGCGCGCGACTGGACCGACTGGCCGCTGGTGATGATCGCGGGCCTTGCCGGACGCACCGGGCAGGCCGCGGCCGAGGCCCGCACCGCCCGCGACATCGGCTACCATGCCGGCCTCCTTTCATTGGCGGCGATGAAGGGGGCATCCGAGGACGAACTCATCACCCATGCGGAGGCCATCGCACGCGAGATCGCGCTCGTCGGCTTCTATCTGCAGCCCGCGGTCGGTGGCATCGTGCTCTCACCCTCGTTCTGGCGCCGTTTCGCCGCGATCGAAAACGTGGTCGCCATCAAGATGGCGCCATTCAACCGCTATCGCACGCTCGACGTCGTGCGCGGCGTCGTGGAGGCCGGCGCGGCCGACCGCGTCAGCCTATATACCGGCAACGACGACCATATCGTGCTCGACCTACTGACCCCGTTCCGCGTCGCGGACGGCAACGGCACGCCGACCGTGCGCATCGTCGGTGGTTTGCTCGGCCACTGGAGCGTGTGGGTGCACAAGGCGGTCGAGTTGCTTGAACGCATCCACGCCGCCGTCGCGGCCGGCTCCGCGCCCGCCGACCTGCTGGCGCTGGATTCGCAGGTGACCGACTGCAACGCAGCCATTTTCGACGTGGCCAACGACTTCCATGGCGTGATTGCCGGCTGTCACGAAATCCTGCGCCGCCAGGGCCTGCTCGAGGGCATCTGGTGCCTCGATCCCGCCGAGACGCTCGGGCCCGGCCAGAAGGAGGCGCTCGACCGCGTCTGCGCCGCCTATCCGCATCTCAACGACGACGACTTCGTCCGTGCAAACCTGAACCGGTGGCTGTCCTGAATGCTGCGTGCTTCCTCCGGCGGCCTCGCCTCCCGTTATCGCCGTGCCATATCCGCCCGGCACGCGATCCCGCCCCTGCGCAGCATGACGCAGTCCGGGACGGTCGCACGGACGCGTCCATCGTGCCATGATCGCCTGAACAATCCGGTCCGGAGAGCGCCTCGTGAGCGATAATCTGCAGCGCTATACGATCGCCATCCTCAGCCACCTTGCGCTGGTGGCGGCATGGCATTTCTTCATCGTTCTGGGTAAGGTCCCGACCTTCGTCATGCCGTCGCCCTACGCGACGCTGCACGCACTCCTGGTCCCGAACTATCGCTGGATCGAGAATATCACCGTCACCGCCATCGAGATTTTCGGCGGCTATTTCCTCGCCGTAGTGATCGGCATCGGGATCGCGCTTCTGTTCTCCTGGTTCCGGATCGTCGAGATGACCATGATGCCGCTGCTCGTCACGCTCAACATGATCCCGAAGGTCGCGCTCGGTCCGCTGATCATCGTGTGGTTCAGCTACGGCATCGGGCCCAATATCGCGATGGCGTTTGCGATCTGCTTCTTCCCGATCGTGCTGACGACCGCGCGCGGCCTGCGCGAGGTCGAGCCGGATCTTCTGGACCTCGTACGTACGCTCAAAGGGTCGCGCTGGCAGGTTTTCATAAAAATCCAGCTTCCCGGCGCGCTGCCCTATATCTTCTCAGGCATGAAAGTCGCCGCCATCCTTGCCGTCGCCGGCGCCATTGTCGGCGAATTCCTCGGCTCCGACCGCGGCCTCGGCTACCTGATGCTGCAGGTGCAGGTCACGCTCGACACCGCCGCCATGTTCATGGCGGTGATCCTGATCACGCTGCTCGGCATGATCCTGTACGGCATCGTGCTTGCGCTTGAACGTCTTCTGGTCGTGCGCGACGCCCGCATCTAGGAATTCCGCGATGAGCGAGCCTTTCATCCACCTGTCCGGCGTCCGCAAAATCTATCGCACCCGCGGCATCGAAATGCTTGCAGTGTCGGAAGCGACGTTCGACGTCGATGCCGGAGAACTCGTCTCGCTCGTGGGACCATCGGGATGCGGCAAGACCACCCTCCTCAAGATCATCGCCGGGCTGCACGATCATGACGCCGGCACGGTGCGCATCGGCACCAAGGAGCAGCCGTTCAACCCGGCACGCGATATCGGCATGGTGTTCCAGCAGCCGCTGCTGCTGAAATGGCGCAAGGTGATCGACAATGTGCTGCTGCCGGCGGAGATTCTCGGCCTGCCGCTGGCCGCCTCGCGTGAGCGCGCGCGCGACCTCCTGCGCCTCGTGGGCCTACAGGGATCGGAGGAGAAATATCCTTACGAACTTTCCGGCGGGATGCAGCAGCGCGCCTCGATCGCGCGTGCGCTCGTGCATGATCCGAAACTGATCCTGATGGACGAGCCGTTCGGCGCGCTCGACGCGCTCACCCGCGAGAAGATGAATCTCGAACTCCTGCACATCTGGCAACAGGCCAAGAAGACGATCCTGTTCGTGACCCACGGCATCACCGAAGCGGTCTTTCTCGGCACGCGCGTGATCGTGCTGTCCGCCGGTCCCGCCCGCATGGCCGACAATTTCCGCGTCGACATCGCACACCCGCGCACGCTCGACATCAAGACCCAGGAAAAGTTCGGCGAATATACCCGCCGCATCTATCACCTGCTCGGCATGGAATAAGCGGCCTGCGCCATGATGTCGGCCTATGACGCGATCATTCTCGGCGCCGGCCATAACGGACTCATCCTGCAGGCCTATCTCGGCAGGGCCGGGCTGACGACGCTGTCGGTCGACCGGCTGCCGGTCGCCGGCGGCGGGCTTACGACCGTCGAGGACCCGCGTCAGCCAGGTTTTCTGCACAACACCCACGCCTTCTTCCAGCGCGCCATCACCGCGATGCCGTGGTACGCCGACCTCGAACTTGAGCGGCATGGCGTGGGTTATATCGAGCCCGAATTGAATGTCGCCCTGCTTACGCGCGACCATCGCGCGCTTGAATGGTGGACCGACATCGAGCGCACGGCGGACTCTTTCGCGGGTTTCAGCAAGAAGGACGCCGAGACGCTGCGCCGCTGGCACCGCGATTTCGTTCCGATCGTCCAGAACATCCTCATCCCGGAAGCGAAGTCGCCGCCGCTTGCCCCCGACGAACGGCGCCGGCTGCTCGAGCGCACCGCCGACGGCCGCAGGCTGCTTGAAGTCAGCGAATGCTCGCCGCTGGAATTCGTGCACCGCGAATTCGAGCATCCGACTATCAAGGCCGGGCTTCTGTTCTTCAACGGTCTGCGCGAGGTCGACCTGCGCCTGCCCGGCTTCGGCCATCACATCGCCGCCCTGCTCGCAAGCCCGGCGAAGGCGCAGATGTCGCGCGGGGGAACTGCGGCGCTGGCGCGCGCGCTCGAGCGCGCCGTGCGTGAGAGCGGCGGCGACATCCGCCTGATGACCGAGCCCAGACGTATCCTGGTCGAAGACGGCCGCGCGGCCGGGATCGAGACCATGGACGGCGACATCATCCGCGCGCGGAAATTCGTCGTCTCCTCGCTCAACCCGCACCAGACCTTTCTCGACCTGCTCGATCCGGCCCTGCTTCCCGCCGCGGTGCGCGCGCAGGCCGAAGGCTTCAAATACAATCTGCTGGCCCCGCTCTTTGCGCTCAATCTCGCGCTCGTCGAGCCGCCGCAATACGTCGCCGCGCGCGAGCGGCCGGAACTGGCGCGCGCCTTCATGGTCATCCTCGGGCTCGATCACGTCGATCAGTTCGACGACATCGTGCGCCACCACGAGGCCGGCACCATTCCACCGACCGTGATGTGGGGCGCCTGCCCCACGCTGTTCGATCCGAGCCAGGCGCCGGCCGGCCGCCACACCGCCTTCATGTGGGAGAAGCTGCCCTACCGTCTCGGAGGCGACGCGGAAAACTGGGTCGGGGCGCGCGGGCAGCATGGCCGCGACATGCTCGCCTTATGGACGCATTATGCGCCCAATCTCGGGCACGCCGTCATCGACAGCTTCGTGCGCTCGCCGCGCGAGGTCGCGCTCAGCCTGCCCAATATGCGCGAAGCCGATCTGCTGATCGGGGCCTTCAGCCATGGCCAGGTCGGCTACAACCGTCCGTTCCCCGGCGCGGGCCATTACCGCACGGCGATCCAGGGCCTTTATCTGTGCGGATCGAGCAGCCATCCCGGCGGCAACGTCACCGGACTGCCGGGCTACAATGCCGCGCAGGTGATCATGCGCGACCTCGGGCTTGCGCCCGACTGGCTGCCCGAACCGATCGCCGCGCGCCTTGCGCGTTAAGGCTGTGCGGCAGCGCCGCCCCCGTCAGCTCTGATCCTTGAGCGCTGCATCGAGCAGCCGCCTGCATTCGACGAGTTCGAACAGCGTCCCCTGCAGCTTGCGCAGGTCCTCGCGCGACAGGTCGGCATTCGGCGCGGATGGTGGCGCGGCATGGGGCATAACATGGGGCATGGCCGGCTCCGGCCGCGTGGCGGCCATACGGCCCGGCTCGGCCGCCTCTTCGGCGTCCGCGCCCTGCACCAGCGCCTGCATGCGGTCGAACAGCCGGCCGCGCGGCTTTTTTTCTTCATCATGGAAATCGGAACCGTCGGCGGCCCGGTGCGGCGGCTGTTCGGCATCGGGCTGCCAGACATTCTCGACAAACTTGACACCCTGTTCCTTCAGGATGCGCTGCACGCCGCGGATCGTGTAACCCTCGCCATAAAGCAGGTGATGGATGCCGCGCAGCAATGCGACGTCGTCGGGCCGGTAATAGCGGCGGCCGCCCGCGCGTTTCATCGGCTTAATCTGCGAGAAGCGGCTCTCCCAGAAGCGCAGCACATGTTGCGGAACCTGGAGTTCGTCCGCGACTTCGCTGATCGTGCGAAATGCGTCCGGCGCCTTGTCCAAGCCGAGCTCTCCCTGAAAACGACACGTCAGCGACTATCGGCGGCCGGACTTAATCGTCGTCGCCCATGCTGTCATCAACGGAAACGCCATTGATGCGCTGCTTGAGAATGGCGGACGGTTTGAACACCATGACCCGTCGCGGCGAGATCGGAACTTCCTTGCCGGTCTTCGGATTGCGGCCGATCCGCTGTCCCTTCTTGCGCACGACGAACGAGCCGAACGAAGACAGCTTCACCGTTTCCCCGCGCTCAAGGCAATCGGTGATTTCCTTGAGCACGAGTTCGACCAGCGCGGCGGATTCCGTACGCGACAGCCCGACCTTCTGATAGACAGCCTCGCACAGGTCGGCACGAGTGACCGTTTTCGCCGCCATCGCCTTCAGCCCCTACTCGGCGATCCCACTGATTTTTCTAACGATATGGGCTTGAAAAAGACCGGTCAACCGATTTGATAATCACGATTTTTCCCGGTTCCTCCGGACGGTACCCGGAAACGGCGCGTCAATCTCGCCCGCATTCTCACATGCGCACCAGCGCCGCCCCCCAGGTGAAGCCGCCCCCCATCGCCTCCAGCATGACGAGATCGCCACGTTTAATGCGTCCGTCGGCCAGCCCCGCGCACAAAGCCAGCGGAATCGAGGCAGCGGAGGTGTTCCCATGCTTATCGACGGTGATGATGACCTTGTTGGCGTCGACCCCGAGCTTGTGTGCGGAGCCGTCGATGATGCGCTTGTTGGCCTGATGCGGGACGAACCAGTCGAGGTCCTTGGCGGTATAGCCGGTCGCCCGGAAGGCGTCCTCGACCACGTCGGTGATCATCGCCACCGCATGCCGGAAGACCTCCTTGCCCTCCATCCGCAGGTGGCCGACGGTCTGGGTCGAGGACGGACCGCCGTCGACATAGAGTTTGGTCTTGTGGCGGCCGTCCGAGCGCAGCCGCGTGATCAGTACGCCGCGATCGGTCCGCTCTCCCGGCTGCTCCTGCGCCTCCAGTACGACCGCGCCCGCGCCGTCGCCGAACAGCACGCAGGTCGTGCGGTCGGTCCAGTCGAGAATGCGCGAGAAGGTCTCCGCGCCGATCAGGAGCGCACGCTTGAAGTTGCCGGTCTGCAGCAGGCCGTCGGCGGTGGCGAGCCCATAGACGAAGCCCGAGCACACCGCCTGCAGATCGAAGGCCGCGCCGCCGGTGATGCCGAGGCCCGCCTGGATCGAGACGGCGGTCGCCGGAAACGTGTTGTCGGGTGTCGACGTCGCCAGGATGATCAGGTCGATGGTCTGCGGATCGACATTGGCATCGGCGAGAGCGGCCTGCGCGGCGCGCAATCCCAGTTCGGAAGTCACCTGTCCGGGTGCTGCAATATGGCGTTCGTGGATGCCGGTGCGCTGGACGATCCATTCGTCCGTGGTGTCGACCATCTTGGCGAGATCGGTATTGGTCAGGACGCGCTCGGGCAGATAGCAGCCCGCACCCAAAATCACGGAACGGATTTTCACGAAATCGCTCCTGCGGCCGGGCGCACGGCCGCTTCTTGGTCCTGGTGTACCAGCATTTGCGAAATCTTGGTCAGCAGTTCGTCGCGCACCATCTCGTATCCGATATCGACGGCGGCCGCGAACCCTTCGCTGTCGGTGCCACCATGGCTCTTGATCACAACGCCGTTGAGGCCAAGGAAGACGCCGCCGTTGGAGCGGCGCGGATCCATTTTTTCGGCGAGCGCGCGGAAGGCCCCGCGCGCGAACAGATAACCGATCCGCGCCATCAGCGAGCGCGACATGGCCGCCTTCAGATAGCCGCCGATCTGGCGCGCCGTGCCCTCGGCAGTCTTGAGCGCGATATTGCCGGCAAAGCCTTCCGTCACCACCACGTCGACCGTGCCCTTGCCGATATCGTCGCCCTCGACAAAGCCCGTATAATCGAGATGCGGCAGCGGGTTCTCGCGCAGCCACTGGCCGGCCGAACGCACCTCGTCGAGGCCCTTGACCTCCTCCACCCCGATATTGAGCAGCCCGACCGTCGGGCGGTCGATATGCAGCAGGATACGCGCCATCGCGCTGCCCATGAGCGCCATGTCGATCAGGTGCTGGGTGTCGGCCCCGATCGAGGCACCGAGATCGAGCACCACCGATTCCCCGCGCAGCGTCGGCCAGATCGCCGCGATCGCCGGCCGCTCGATCCGGGCCATGGTCTTGAGATGGATTTTCGCCATCGCCATCAGCGCACCGGTGTTGCCGGCGGAAACCGCCACGTCGGCCTCGTTGCGCTTCACCGCATCGATCGCAAGCCACATCGAGGACTTCCAGCGTCCGGAGCGCAGCGCCTGGCTCGGCTTGTCGTCCATGCGGATGGCGACGTCGGTATGCACGATCCGCGAGGCATTGCGCAGGTCCGGGTAGCCGGCGAGCAGCGGCTCGATCCGGGCGCGGTCGCCGACGATGATGAATTCGGCATGCGGACGGCTCCGGAGCGCTAGGGCAGCCCCGGGGATCACGACCGGGGGACCGTGGTCCCCGCCCATGGCGTCCAGTGCGATGCGAACCTTTGTCGGCATAAAACTACTGACGTTGCCTTTTCGGCGTAGGAAGGCGGACCGGCGGTGCCTCTGGCCCGGCGGGCCGCGACAATAACGGTTCAGAGCCTCAACACAACATCTACCGCAGCGCAGCGCGAGAGCCGGTCAGGATTTTTCGTCGGTTTTGCCCTTTTTCAGGGCCGCCAGGGCGGCAAACGGATGCGACGAAGGGTCTTCCGCGGTCTTGGGGACCTCAAAAACCACGCCTGCCTTGCGAGGATAGGGATCGATCCCAAGGAGGAAGAATTCCGCAGCTATAGCTCCGAGGTCGATCAGCCCTCCGGTCAGGAGCTCCGGTGGCTCCTCGCCGTCGAAAGGTACTTCGGCCGTGGTCGCGGCGCCGGCGCCCGGCTCCTGCGGCGAGAATACCAGATCGAACGCCTCGTGGACCTGTGTTTCGATGGGCTCGAGGCTCACGACACAGGTCTGCCCGATGCTGGCGACCACCTCGCCGGTCACGCGCACGGACTGGCCGGCCTGTCGCGTCAGATCGGCGCTCGCCTCAAGCCGGGTGATATCGCGCAGGCTGGCAGCCTGTGCCAGCCGCTGGCGTGTTGCCTCGTCAGCGACGACGTGGACGTGCAGGCCGCGCTCGGGAATGTCCTCCAGCGCGACGGTCTTGCTCCAGATCGAATGCGGGTCGGACATCGGACACGGCCCTGGCTGTCACTTCTTTTAATAAACGTTGGCCTGCTGCGTTGTGGTCTGCGCCGGGTGCGCATCGGCTGTCATCGCCGAGGGGTCCGGCCAGGCAATGATCCCGCCTGCGAAATCCTGCTGCCGGCCAAGGCTTTCCGCCGCCGCCCGGATATAGCGCGCAAGCCGTGCCGCACCGGCATCCGGCTCGCCGCCTTGTCCATAGATATTGCGCATCACCGCGGATTCCAGAGCGCGGTTTCCCGGTTCGGCGAGCGCGTCCCGATAGGCCGCGCGGCGGCCATAGAATGCACTCGCGAATTTCTGCATCTCTTTAGGCACCTGCAGGTCGCCCGTCCCCTGCTCGCGGACATGGCCGTCGAGTTCCGTACAGAAAAGGTCGAACGCCTTCTGCCCGGCCGTACGCAAGGCGTCGTCGCCGGCCTCGCTGCGGTCAAGGAAAAGCGACAGATGCAGCACGATCATATCGAAACGGCCATTAACCGTGTCGGGAACGGCGTAATGTTTATAGAATACCGCGTTGCGCGCCTGTGCCACGATAGCGCCATAGAGCGCCCGGATGGTCTGCGCCTGCCGGCGGTTCGTGAACAGGTGCCAGATCATGAACGCTCGCAACCTCCGATCCCGCAGCATTCGCGGCCGGCGTCGGGATCAGGTTTGGCAGGAAACTCCAATGCCCGCAATGGCTTCCGGGCGGATCTTTTGCTAATGAACGGATGCGACGCTCGGGTGTCCGGCATCGGGCCGACACAACGGCAGGGACGGGAATGAATTTCGCCGAAACGACCGCTCTCGGACATTGCGAACGTCCGCGCGCCGCCCGGCGCGTGATGTTCGCCGCGGCGATCGTGCTGTTGCTCGCCGGCTGCGAGCAGGTTTACCAGCGCGGCTATGTGCTGCCCGAAGGTGCGCTCGAACAGGTGCCCGTCGGCTCGACGCAGGAGCAGGTGCTCGTCGTTCTCGGCACGCCGTCGACGGTCGCCACTGTCAGCGGCGAGGTCTTCTATTACATCTCCCAGCGCGGCAGCCGCCCGGTCGCCTTCATGCCGCAGAAAGTGACCGACCAGCGCGTGATCGCGGTCTATTTCGACAAGGACCGCCGCGTCCAGCGGCTCGCCGATTACGGCATGAAGGACGGCAAGGTGTTCGACTTCGTAAGCCGCACCACGCCGGCCGGCGGCAAGGAACTCTCCTACCTCACCTATCTGATGAAGATCATCGGCGCCGATTGACGTCGTTCAGTCGATGCATGCCCGCCGTCGCCAGGGCGCGGCGAATTCGTCAGTATTGAGCAAAAGAAAACCCCGCGGCTCGCGCCGCGGGGTTCTTTATTTCGGTCTTCAGGGCCGGATCAGTGCGCGAGGATCGCGAGCAGCAACAACGCAACGATGTTGGTGATCTTGATCATCGGGTTGACCGCCGGGCCGGCCGTATCCTTGTACGGATCGCCGACCGTATCGCCGGTCACCGCGGCCTTGTGAGCTTCGGAGCCCTTGCCACCGTAATGGCCGTCCTCGATGTACTTCTTGGCGTTATCCCAGGCGCCGCCGCCCGAGGTCATCGAGATCGCAACGAACAGACCGGTCACGATCACGCCGAGCAGCATCGCGCCGACCGCCGAGAAACCGGCCGACTTGCCGGCCGCGCCGCCGCCCGCGATGAAGTAGATCGCGAAATAGACGACGATCGGCGACAGCACCGGCAGCAGCGACGGCACGATCATTTCCTTGATCGCGGCACGCGTGAGCAGGTCAACGGCGCGGCCGTAATCGGGCTTGTCCTTGCCCTTCATGATGCCGGGCTTCTCGCGGAACTGCCGGCGGACTTCCTCGACGATCGAGGAGGCCGCACGACCGACCGCGGTCATACCCATCGCGCCAAACAGATACGGCAGAAGGCCGCCGAACAGCAGGCCGACCACGACGTACGGATTGTTCAGCGAGAAGTCGAGCGTGAGGCCCTGATAATAGGGATACTGGGCCGCGTTCTTGATGAAGAACTGCAGGTCCTGGTTATAGGCCGCAAACAGCACCAGCGCGCCGAGGCCCGCCGAGCCGATGGCATAGCCCTTGGTCACCGCCTTGGTGGTGTTGCCGACGGCGTCGAGCGCGTCGGTCGACTTGCGCACTTCCTTCGGAAGCCCCGCCATTTCGGCAATGCCGCCGGCATTGTCGGTGACCGGGCCGAAGGCGTCGAGCGCGACCACCATGCCGGCCAGCGCCAGCATCGTCGTCACCGCGACGGCGATGCCGAACAGGCCGGCGATGCCGTAGGTAATGAGGATGCCGGCGATGATGACGATGGTCGGCAGCGCCGTCGATTCCAACGATACCGCAAGGCCCTGGATGATGTTGGTGCCGTGACCGGTCACCGACGCCTGGGCGATCGACTTCACCGGCCGGAAGTTCGTGCCGGTATAGTATTCGGTGATCCACACGATCAGTCCGGTGACCGCGAGGCCGACGACGCCGCAGATGAACAGCGACATGCCGGTATAGCTCGCACCCGGGATCGGACCGAAGCCGATGAGCTGGTGGGTGACGAACGCGACGCCGGCAAGCGACAGCACGCCGGTCGCGATCAGGCCCTTGTAGAGTGCGCCCATGATCGACTGGCTGGCACCGAGCTTGACGAAGAAGGTACCGACGATCGAGGTGATGATGCAGACCGCGCCGATGGCGAGCGGATAGATCATCATCGTGCCGAGCACCGGCTGGCCGGCAAAGAAGATCGCCGCCAGCACCATGGTGGCGACCGCGGTCACCGCATAGGTCTCGAACAGGTCGGCGGCCATGCCGGCGCAGTCGCCGACATTGTCGCCGACATTGTCCGCGATGGTCGCGGGGTTGCGCGGATCGTCCTCCGGGATGCCGGCTTCCACCTTGCCGACGAGATCGCCGCCGACATCGGCGCCCTTGGTGAAGATGCCGCCGCCCAGTCGCGCGAAGATCGAGATCAGCGAGGCACCGAAGCCGAGCGCGACGAGAGAGTCCACCACGACGCGGCTGTTGGGCGCGAGCGCCAGCGGTCCGGTCAGCACATAATAGTAGACCGCAACGCCGAGCAGCGCGAGACCGGCGACCAGCATGCCGGTGATGGCGCCGGCCTTGAAGGCAAGCTCGAGCCCGCCCGCCAGCGACTTGATCGCGGCCTGCGCGGTGCGCACGTTGGCGCGCACGGAGATGTTCATGCCGATGAAGCCGGCGGCGCCCGACAGCACCGCGCCGATCGCAAAGCCGACCGCGACGAGCCAGCCGAGCAGCAGGCCGACGACGACGAAAATCACGACGCCTACGATGCCGATGGTCGTGTACTGGCGCTTGAGATAGGCCTGCGCGCCCTCGCGCACGGCGCCGGCGATCTCCTGCATTTTCTTGGAGCCGGCATCGGCCTGCATCACGGACCAGGTGGCCCATGCGCCATACACCACAGCCAGCAGACCGCAGGCGATGATCACCCACAAAGCTGTCATAGAAAAAACCCCAATTGATCCTGAGAATACGCGGACAGGCGCACCCTGCCCGGCTTTGCGCTTATCGACGGGCCGGCCGCGCGTAACGCCTCCGCCCGGCCCGAAAGCGCGCGGACATTGCCAAAAAGGCCCGCGCGACGCAACGCCGGAAATGACCTGTTTTTGTTGATGTTTCGGGTATGGCGGCCGGCGTCCGGAACGCCGCGCGGCCCGACTCAGACCGCCCGGCGGCGTTCGCGCAACGCAAGCCAGAGCAAGAGCGCCCCCGCCGCCAGCACGATCGGGAAGACTACTTCGTTGACCGCCGCCCAGCCGAACCAGACCAGGATGTTGCCGGAGGCGAACGAGCCCACCGCCATCGAGCCGAAGACCAGGAAATCGTTGAACGACTGCACGCGGGTCCGTTCGTGCGGGCGGTGGCACTGGGTCACCATGGCAGTCGCGCCGATGAAGCCGAAATTCCAGCCCACCCCGAGCAGCACGAGCCCGATCCAGAAATGCCAGACCGTGATCCCGGCGATGCTCACCGCTGCGCTCACCAGGATCAGAGCGAAACCGGCCGCGATCACGCGCTCGACGCCGTAGCGCATGATCAGGCCGCCGGTGAAAAAGCTCGGCGCGTACATGCCGATGACATGCCATTGCAGGCCGAGCGTGGCGTCCGTCACCGAATGGTTGCACTCGACCATGGCGAGCGGGGCCGCCGTCATTACCATGTTCATCATGGCGTAGCTTGCGATCCCGCACACCACCGCCACAAAGAAGCGCGGCTGACGCAGGATCTCGATCAGGCTGCGCCCGCTTTCACCTTCGGCCAGTTTGGGCGTGCGCGGAATACGCAGAAATCCAAGCACGAGCGTGGCCACGACCGCGACCGCCGCCTGCGCCAGATAGCTCGCCGCGAACAGGAAGGGTTGCCACATGTCCTTGGTCAGAATAATGAGCTGCGGGCCCACCACCCCCGCGAACACCCCGCCGATCAGCACCCATGAGATCGCCTTCGGCCGGAATTTGTCGCTTGCGGTATCGGCGGCAGCGAAGCGATAGCCCTGATGGCCGGCGGCATAGAGGCCGCAGCAGAAGGCGCCAGTACAGAATACGCCAAACGACCCCAGCACCACACCGAGGCAGCACAGCAGGCCCGTGGCAACGCCGGCGATGGTCGCAAGCTGAAAGGCGGTCCGACGGCCGAACCTGCGAGCCAGCATGCCCATCGGCAGGGTGCCGAACCACATGCCGATCACATAGGTCGTCACCGGCAGCGTGGCGAGCGAGCGATCCGGCGCCAGCATGGCACCGACGATGCCGCCGGTCGCCAGCATGACCGCGGTGTTGGCACCCGCCAGCGCCTGCGTGACCGCGAGCACGAGCGCGTTGCGGCGCGCAAGGCGGTCGCCGGCCTCTTCGGTCAGGGGCAAAGCGCTGGATGACATCATGTCGGATGGTTTCCCGGCCGGCGTCTTGATAGCGCGGGACGAGACGTGCGGCCAGCCACAGCGCCACAGGGCAGGACTGCCGCAGACACAGAACGGGCCCGCACCGGGATCGTCAGAAATGGCTGAACGATCCGCGAACGAAAGCCATCGCTCGACCCTGCCCATCGATAAAACGCGGCTCCTCGTTGCCGGCAACGATCCGCCCGATCACGGTCGCCGGAATCCCGACGCGTTCGGCCTGCATACGAAACGAGTCCACCCGATCTGACGCCATGACGCAGATCAACTCATAATCGTCGCCGCCGGTCAGCGCGGTCGTCAGCATCCCGGCATCGGCTTCGACCGCCCGGCGGCCCGCCTCCGACAGCGGGATGCGCGCGACGTCGATATCGGCCGATACGCCTGACACCCGGCAGAGCTTGGCGAGATCGCCCACAAGACCGTCCGAGATATCCATCGCGGCGTGCGCATGCGCGCGCAGGATGTCGGCGAGCGAAACGCGCGGCTGCGGCAGGAGATAGCGGTCGAGCAGGAAGGCGCACTGCGCCTCGGTGAGCGCCCATTGCCGCGCCAGCCCTTCCTCCTTGCGAAGCACGAGGCCGAGCGCGGCGTCGCCGATCGTTCCGGTCACCAGCACCGCGTCGCCCGCGCGCGCGCCCGCGCGCTGCACCATCTCGCCGTGCGGCACCCAGCCGACCATGAAGACCGCGACCGTCGCCGGCCCCGGGGTGCGGTCGGTGTCGCCGCCCATCAGCGCGCACCCGAACGCTTCCGCATCCGCCCGCAGCCCGTCGGTGAAGCTTTGCAGCCACGCCTCGTCGATATCGCCGGGAAAGGCCGCGGAGACGAGGAAGGCGGCGGGTTTCGCGCCCTTGGCGGCGAGATCCGACAGGTTCACCCGCAGCGCCCGGCGCGCGAGCGCCGATGGCGGATCGTCGGGGAATGTGTGGATGCCTGCCACCACCGCATCGGTCTTGAGAACGAGATCGTGCCCGGCAGGCGGAACGAGGAAGGCCGCGTCGTCGCGCAGACCGAGCGCGCCCGGATGCGTCGCGAGCGGCCGGAAGAAACGCGCGATCAGTCTGTCCTCTGCGCTTTCCATCCCGCTATCCGGCCGGGCGCGCGAATTCCTCGGCCCGCAATTTGCGGGCGAGCGCATCCAGCACGCCGTTGACGAGCCCGGTTTCGTCCTTGTCGACGAAGGCGTGCGCGATATCGACATATTCGGAGACCACGACGCGCGCGGGAATGTCGCGCTTGCGGTCGAGTTCGAAGGCGCCGGCGCGCAGGATGGCGCGCAGCAGGGCCTCGATGCGCTTGAGCGGCCAGCCTTCACTCAGCGCCTGATCGATCATCGGATCGAGCCGGCGCTGGTCAGCGAGCACGCCGCGCACGACGTCGCGGAAGAACGCGGATTCGGCCGGCAGATATTTCGAACCTTCGATCTCCCCGCCGAGCCAGTGCGCATCGAACTGGGCGAGTATCTCGTTGAGCGTCGTGCCGGCAATGTCCATCTGGTAGAGCGCCTGCACGGCGGCGAGCCGGGCCGCCCCGCGCCGGGTCGCCTTGCGTTCGGGTGATTGTGCTCCCGCGCTCATGCCCGCTCCGCGGCCAGGCGGCGCTTGAACCGCAGCATGACGAGCGCCGCGCGCACAGCCTCTCCACCCTTGTCGCCCTCGTCGGCCCTGGCACGCACCCAGGCTTGCGACTCGGTGTCGACGGTGAGGATGCCGTTGCCGAGCGGCAGCGCGTGGTGGACCGCGATATCCATGAGCCCGCGCGCGGACTGTTCCGACACGATTTCGAAATGGAGCGTGTCGCCGCGGATGACGCACCCCAGCGCGACGACGCCGTCATAGACGCGTCCGCCATGCGCGCGGGCATCGAGCGCAATCGCGACCGCGCCGGGTATTTCCAGCGCACCGGGCACGGTGATCACGTCGTAGGCCGCGCCCGCGCGCTTGAGCGCGGCCGTTGCGCCGGCCAGCAGGGCATCGGCAATGTCTTCGTAGTAGCGCGCCTCCACGATGAGAATGCGCGCTCCGGGCAGGTCGCCCTCCTCGTCCTTGTTTTGTCGCGGTCCTGCCATGGCGGCTCCAGTCTGCGGTGGGATGTAGCGCGCCTGAGCCGGGAAGGACAGACCCCCGCCGGAATACCCGCCCGGCTAGAGCGTTTTCGAGCGAAGCGGGTTACCGGTTCGCGTGAAGAAAACGCGTCAAAACAAAAAGCTGGAGCCCCTGCTTTGATTCTATCAAAGCAGGAAAGGCTCTAGCGGGTCTCCAGGAGGCGCGCGGCATAGCGCGCCATGAGATCGGCTTCGAGATTGAGCAGCGAACCGGCCTGCACTCCGCCGAGGGTGGTGACGGAAAGCGTGTGGGGAATGATCAGCACGGAAAAGCGTTCGCCCTCGACCGTATTCACCGTGAGCGATACCCCGTCGAGCGCGACGGAGCCTTTGGTGGCGATGAAGCGCGACAATGCCGCCGGCGCTTCCAGATCGAGCCGCATCTGGCCGTCCAGATCGGTCCGCGCCGCCACTTTGGCGAGCCCGTCAACATGGCCGCTGACGATGTGGCCGCCGAGTTCATCGCCGGCCCGCAGCGAGCGTTCGAGATTGATGCGCGTACCCGCCTGCCACTCCCCGGCCGTCGTCAGGCGCAGCGTCTCGGACGCGGCATCGACGCTGAACACGGTACGCCCGCCGTCGCGGGCGAGATCGACCACCGTCAGGCAGACCCCGGAACAGGCGATCGAGGCGCCGAGCGCGATCGAGTCCGCCTCATAGCGGCACGCGATGGAAAGGCGATTAAGACCGTCGCCGCGTGCCGTCACCGCCGTCACTTCGCCAATGTCGGTCACGATTCCGGTAAACATGTCAGTCCGATCCATAGATTGTCACGCGGTCGGCGCCGAGCGTGGCCGTTTCGCGCTCGCTCAATCCACCCTGCGCAAGCGCGGCGTCAAGGGTGAGGCCGTCGAACGGGGCGATGCCGTCCGCCCCGATGGCGGCCTGTCCACGCAGCAGCACGAACTCGTCAACCATCGCCGCTTTAACCGCGGCGGTTGCGACGGTCGGGCCGCCCTCGATCAGAAGGCGCGTGATCCCGCGCGCGGCAAGTTCGCGTAGCACCGCCGGCAAGGCCGGCGGCGTGCCGTCATTTTCTTCGATACGGACGATGTCGACGCCCTCGGCCGCAAGCGCCTGCGCGCGCTCCTGCGGGGCATGCGCTCCGGCAAAGACGGATACCGGCGTCTCGCGGGCGGTCCGGACCAGACGGCTCGACAACGGCAGCCGCAGGTCCGTGTCGAGGACAACGCGGACCGGCGAGGATTTCTCGAGGCCCGGCAGCCGGCAGGTCAGGAGCGGATCGTCGGCAAGCACCGTGCCGATACCGATCAGAATCGCATCATGCCGGGCACGCATCAGGTGGACGTAAGCGTTGGCGGCGTCGGCGGTGATGGCAACGCGCGTGCGTCCCGCGCCCGCTACCTTGCCGTCGGCCGAGACCGCGAGCTTGAGCGTCACATGCGGGCGGCCGTCGCGCACGCGATGAATATGGCCGGAATGATCGCGCAGCGCCTCGCGCGCGCACAGTCCGACATCAACACTGATGCCGGCGGCGCGCAGGCGCGCATGGCCCTCTCCCGCCACTTTCGGATTGGGATCCTCAATGGCGGTCACCACACGCGCGAGCCCCGCCGCGATGATGGCGTCCACGCAAGGCGGAGTCTTGCCGTAATGCGAGCATGGCTCAAGCGTCGCAAACAGCGTGCCGCCGCGCGCGTCTGCCCCCGCGCGCCGGATCGCCTCGGTCTCGGCATGCGGCCGCCCGCCCGGCTGCGTCCAGCCGCGGCCGCATACGACGCCGTCCCGCACGATGACCGCGCCGACGGCCGGATTGGGCCAGGTATTGCCGAGACCGCGTCGGCCGAGCGCCAGCGCCACCCGCATGAAACGCTCATCCCCGGTCTGGAAGGATGCCGCGGCCACGGTGCGTGTCACTTGCGCGGCGTGGGAGCGGCCTCTTCACCCGACAGTTCATCGAGCGCCGCCTGAAAGTCCTTCGGCTCGCGGAAATTCCGGTAGACGGACGCAAAGCGCACGTAAGCCACGTCGTCGAGCGCGCGCAGGTGCTCCATCACCGTCTCGCCGATCGTCTCGGACGTGATCTCGCTCTCGCCGAGATTTTCCAGCTCACGCACGATTTTTGAGACGAGCTGCTCGACGCGCTCGGGATCGACGTCGCGCTTGCGCAACGCGATCTGCACCGAGCGCATGAGCTTGTCGCGGTCGAACGGCACGCGCCGGCCGTTGCGCTTGATCACGGTCAGCTCCCGCAACTGCACGCGCTCGAACGTGGTGAAGCGGAAATTGCAGGAAAGGCACACGCGCCGGCGCCGGATGGCGGCCGAATCCTCGGTCGGCCGCGAATCCTTCACCTGCGTATCCAGGCTGCCGCAGCTCGGACAGCGCATCGTCCGCCCTCACGCCTGATAGATCGGAAAGCGTGCCAGCAATGTCTTGACCCGGTCGCGCACGGCGGCCTCCGTCAGCGGGTCCGCTTCCACGCCGCGCTGCGAGAGCACGTCGAGCAGATCGGCGATCATCTCGCCGACCTGGCGGAATTCGGCGATCCCGAAGCCGCGCGTCGTGCCGGCCGGCGAACCGAGCCGGATGCCCGACGTGACGGTCGGCTTTTCGGGGTCGAAGGGAATGCCGTTCTTGTTGCAGGTGATATGGGCGCGGCCGAGCGCGGATTCGGAAACCTTGCCGGTCAGGCTCTTCGGGCGCAGGTCGACCAGCATCAGGTGCGTGTCGGTCCCGCCCGATACGATGTCGAAGCCGCGCGACTTCAGCGTCTCGGCGAGCGCCTTGGCATTCTCCACGACGTTGCGCGCATAGGTCTTGAACGAGGGCCGCAACGCTTCCCCGAACGCCACCGCCTTCGCCGCGATGACGTGCATGAGCGGACCGCCCTGCAGGCCCGGAAACACTGCCGTATTGATCTTCTTGGCCAGTTCCTCGTCGTTGGTCAGGATCACGCCGCCGCGCGGGCCGCGCAGCGTCTTGTGTGTCGTGGTGGTCACGACATGGGCATGCGGGAATGGCGAGGGGTGCGCACCGCCCGCGACCAGGCCGGCAAAATGCGCCATATCGACGAACAGTTTGGCCCCGACCTCGTCGGCGATCTCGCGGAAGCGGCGGAAGTCGATGATGCGGGGATAGGCCGAGCCGCCGGCGATGATCACCTTCGGACGATGCTCGCGGGCGAGATTCGCCACTTCTGCGAGGTCGATCTGGTGGTCGTCGCGCCGCACGTTATAGGGCACCGCGTTGAACCACTTTCCCGACATGTTGATTTTCATGCCGTGGGTCAGATGCCCGCCGGCGGTCAGATTGAGGCCGAGAAATGTGTCGCCGGGATCCATAAGCGCCATGAAAACAGCGGTATTGGCGGAGGCACCGGAGTGCGGCTGCACGTTGGCGAAGCCGCAGCCGAACAATCGGGTGACGCGGTCGATCGCGAGCTGCTCGGCGATATCGACGAACTGGCAGCCGCCGTAATAGCGCTTGCCCGGATAACCCTCGGCATACTTGTTGGTCAAGACCGAGCCCTGCGCCTCCAGAACCGCCCGGCTGACGATGTTTTCCGACGCAATCAGCTCGATCTCGTCGCGCTGGCGACCGAGCTCCTGGCCGATCGCGGCGGCGATTTCCGGATCGGATTGCGCCAGCGTGGCGCTGAACAGATCGTCCGCCTGCGGGCGGGATTGGCGATCGGGGACTGACATCGAACGACTCCTGAATAGGTCCCGCGACGGGACCAAACCGCATCTGCAGCGCGCCGGGACGGGATGGCGGCCGATAGCATATCTGCCGTCGTGCGCCAAGGCTTGGCGACAAGATTTGGCGACCGGCAATCGGATGCGCCCAACATCTAGTGATTTTCAGATGGGTTCGCAGGGCGGCCGCCCATCAACGCCATGGCCGCCCTAGCCTGCCGCCAGCGCTGCGAGCCGGGCCTTCAGCTTCGAAAGCGCAAGCCGCTGCAAGTCGGATTGGGCGGCGCTGGCCGGGCCCATGACCGTGATTTCCGTTCCGGTCGCGACATCGATCGCCGCCACCCGTACCACCGCGCCGATCGCCCGGTATTCGAACAGCACTTCGCGTCCATCGGTGCCGCCCGCCCCCATAGCTCAACCCCGGTTGACCGGCGCATAGGCGGTGCCGACGCCGTCGCGGCTGTAAATATCCTCGCGAAACTGCGCCACGCCGTCAGCGCCGACCCAGGCCGTGACATAGACCCAATAGATCGGCACCGGGCGGGCGATCCGCGCGTCGCGGCGATCCCCGTTCTGGATCACCCGGTCGATCTCCGCGCGCGGCCATTCGGACGATTCCGCGAGCAGCCAATAGACAAGCGCACGCACGTCCTGCACGCGGACACAGCCGGAGGAATGGAAGCGGAAGTCGTCTCCGAACAGGTTCTTGTACGGCGTGTCGTGCATGTACACGCCATGCGCGGAGGGGAAATTGATGCGGATCGAGCCGAGCGAGTTGAAGTCGCCCGGATCCTGCTTGAAGTGGTAATTGGCCGCTTCCGAGGAGAACCAGTTGATCTGCGCCGGCGATAATTCATAGCCGCGTGCATCGATAATGCGGATGCGGTTCTTGGTCAGATAATCGGGCTCCGCCTGCATGCGCGGAATGAGATCGCGCCGCACGATCGACAGCGGCACCGTCCAGAACGGATTGAAATTGATTTCGACGATGCGGCTGTGGATGTCCGGCGACGGCCGGTCCGGCTTGCCGACCACGGCGCTGTGGCGCGAAACGGTCGCCCCGTTCTCCACCGCCTCGATCTGCGCCGCCGGGATGTTGCACATCACATAACGCGCGCCGAGCGCCCCGCTCATGCTACGCAGACGCACCAGGTTGATCCGCAATTGTTGCAGCCGCAGGGCGGCGGTGACATTGAGCGCGGCCAGCGTCTTGTCGCGCACAATGCCATCGGGGGTCAGGCCATTGCGCACCTGGAAGCGCAAGAGCGCCGCCTCGACCTCGTGATCAAATGTCGATCCGTCAACAAGGCCCGGATCGAGATCGCCCTCCATCGTCAGGCGATGGCGCAGCGCCGCCACCGCGCCATGCCGCGCGCCGCGCTGCAGCCGGTCGACCGCACGGATCATGGGCCAGCCGCCACGCGCTGCGACGTTTTCATAATAGGCGATTGCCCGCTCGGTATTGTCGAGCGTCAGCTGCGACAGCATCGGCGCACCCGGTGTCGCTGCGTATAGCTGCTCGCGGGAGGCGATCTGCGGCCGATGCGTTTGTGCAAATGCCGGCGATATCGCGAACGGACCGGTCATCGCCGCAAACGCGCTATCGCGCAGACCGCGGAGCACGCCGCGCCTGCCAATCGGTGACGCGACCAATCGAGCCGTTCCGTCCATGTCCCGCCCCTCCGCGAAACGGACATACGAATCCGCCTCCAGAGTCCCGTTACCCGGACGAGGCCACCCCGCCTCGCTGCCGGATGCACCCGTTATTTGCGCAGATTTCTTAAGTGATTCTGACCGTGACGGCGAATAGATCGCCGGCAAGGCCGCCGGCCGCCCGTTCGGGGACGAGGTCGGGCGCCAGTTCGGCGAGCGGCAGAAGCAAGGGCTCGGGACGGCCGAACGGGATCACTGTGTCGCCGGCATCGACCAGCCGGTTGCGGCCCGCCTGCTTGGCCCGATAAAGACGGCCATCGGCGCGCTGGAGCAGCTCCGGCCAGTCCCGCAGGGCGTCCGTATCGGCTTCCGCCAGTCCGACGCTGACAGTCTGGCGGCTGCCGTCCGGCCGGTCGGCGAGGCCTGCATCGCAGATTTCGGTCATCACGGCCGCGGCCGAGGCGGCGTCGGTCTCCGGCAGCAGAACGACGAATTCCTCCCCGCCCCAGCGGATGAGCGCGTCGCCCGACCGCAGGCGCCGCCGCAGGCCCGACGCCACGTCGCGCAACACGCCGTCGCCGGCGTCATGGCCGTAGCGGTCATTGACCTGCTTGAACAAATCGAGGTCGAGCAGCGCGACCGCGAGCGGCCGGCGCGTGCGACGCGCCTGCGCGAACTCGATCGTCATCAGTTCGATGCCGACGCGACGCACCAATGCGCCGGTCAACTGGTCGATCGCGGAATTGGCATGCAGGTCGACGAGCAGCTTCAACTGGCTCACCGAGCACACCACGGTCGTGAGCATCACGCCGGCCATCAGGCCGATCACCGCGACAATCTGAATCCAGATCCCGCCGCCGGTCTCATGGCTGGCAATAAAGATGACCGCGAGCAACGGCACACAGGACAGCGCCATCGCCTCGAGCAGGGTCAGCGGAAAGATCGCAATGCCGGCCGCGAGCGCGATCGGCATCAGCAGATATTGCGCATGGCCAATCTGGTTCAGGTCGTTGTTGCCGGTCATCGAAAAGGCGGCGTGCACGTAGGCGAAGAAGACGACGCCGGTGGCGACCGTCAGTCCGATGGCGCGGATACCCTGTTGCGGATCGTAGCAATCGATCCGCAGACCCGCGATGGCAAGGAACGCGACGAAGACCGCACCGCGACCGAGAACGATCAGGCCGAACAGGTTGGTGTCGCCGCCGATCAGCGCATAGTCGACCGGAATCCAGGCGAGCGTCACGACCGCGAGGAAGATCGCCGCCGCCCCCAGCCGTTCCGACACGAACTGCATGCGCCGGTGCGCCAGCAGCACGTCGTGCCAGCGCGCCGAAACGAGCGTCGGCGGAAGCGACAGAATTCCTAGAAGTGCGCGGAAATGGGTGACGAGCGCCGACCACGAAGCGGCCTGCGCGCACCAGTTCGCCGAGGCGTCGCCGTCGGAGGGCGCGGGCATTCGCGTTCTGCCCGCGGCGTTCCGTGCCGCGGCACGCTCCACAACCCCCATCCCGACGTCCCCTGCTTCGTAATGTTGGTAGCGCGACCAGAACCCGGCACGCGCGCGTCAGAGACGATAGAGGATCTGGTCCGTCCAGAAGCGTTCGAGCCGGTGCAGCGACTTGTTCAGCGTCGAGAACTCGTCCGGACTGATGCCGCCGACCTGTTCGACCGTGCGAACGTGCTTCTGATAGAGAGTCTCGACGATGTCGCGCACCTCGCGGCCCTTGTCGGTCAGCTTGATGCGAACCGAGCGCCGGTCGACCCGCGAACGCTGGTGATCGAGGAAACCCATCTCGACGAGCTTCTTGAGATTGTAGGAGACGTTCGAGCCGAGATAGTAGCCGCGCGTGCGCAATTCGCCGGCGGTGAGTTCCTTGTCGCCGATATTGTAGAGCAGCAGCGCCTGAACCGAATTGATGTCCGCGCGACCACGACGATCGAATTCGTCCTTGATCACATCAAGCAGGCGGCGATGCAGACGCTCGACCAAAGTCAGCGCTTCGAGATAAAGCGGCCGGACAAGCTCGTGACGCTGCGCGCTCTGCGAGGCAACGGGCTCGACCGTCTTGGCAACGGCTTTCATGATGACGCCTTTCAGTTCTTTTTTTCGCGGACGAGACCCTGTTATTCCCGTCCAGGGCGCCACCGTAGAGCTTACGGTTGAAGATCGGCTTAAAACACAGAATAAAGATTAGGTTTATTCGCGATAGTGAATCCTTCGATGACATTCAAATGCGGGCGGATTTCGTCAGATTCCGTTCACCATCAGCGCGGCGAATTGCGCAGGAAACGGATGATTCCGGAAAAATCGCGCCCGGCTTCGCCGCTGTCGACGAAACGCTGGTAAATCGATCCCGCTTGCGCGCCGAGCGGCGTGCTGGCGCCGGCGCTTCCGGCTGCTTCCTGCGCAAGACGGAGGTCCTTGAGCATCATCGCCGCGGTGAAGCCCGCCTGATAGTCGCGATTGGCCGGCGATGTCGGCACCGGTCCCGGCACCGGACAATAGGTGGTCATCGACCAGCACTGGCCGGAGGACTTCGAGGAAATATCGAACAGCTTCTGTGCGTCGAGGCCGAGCTTCTCGGCGAGAACGAAGGCTTCGCTCACCGCGATCATCGACACGCCGAGGATCATGTTGTTGCAGATTTTCGCGGCCTGCCCGTTGCCGGCACCGCCGGCATGGACGATGGTCTTGCCCATCGCATCGAGAAACGGCTTCGCCTTGGCGAATGCGTCATCCGTGCCGCCGACCATGAAGGTGAGCGTGCCCGCCTGCGCGCCGCCGACGCCGCCGGAGACCGGCGCGTCCACCATCAATAGCCCCTTCTCGTGCGCCGCCTTCGCCACCGCGCGTGCGCTCTCGACATCGATGGTCGATGAATCGATCAGCACGGCGCCGGCTTTGGCATGCGCCACGATGCCCGCCGCTCCGAGATAGACCTCCCGCACTTCCTTGCCGGACGGCAGCATCGTGACGATGACGTCGGAACGGCGCGCGAGATCGGCGACATCGGCTGCCGCATCCCCGCCCGCGTCCTTGACCTTACCGACGGCGGCCGCGCTGACGTCGAGCCCGATCACGCGATGGCCGGCCTTGATCAGATTCTGGGCCATCGGCAAGCCCATATTCCCCAACCCGATGAATCCAACCGACGCCATGATCTCCTCCCCGTTCCCGCGATGCCGCGGATTATTGAATTGCCTCAGTGCGGATGTTCGCGCGCCGACTGAAGCGCAAGCGCAAGATAAGCGGCCAGCAGCCCGATCTCGACCAGCACGACGACCCAGCGGCCGCCGTAAATCTGCGGAAAGAACACCTCCACCGCCGCCATCGACACCGCCGCCGTCAGCCAGACGACCGCGCCCCACACCGCGGCGAGCCACAACCCGACCGCGGCGACGAGATCGATCACCGCGAAATAGACCGTCGCCGTCTGCCACGGCAGCGTATGGAAGGTGAAATTGTTCTCCGGCCCGTCGCCGATGCCGAGCACGATCGCCCAGTGGAACAATCCCTTGAGCATCGACAGCACCGCCATCGCGCGCAGGAACAAGACGAGGCGCCAGGTCCACGCGCCCTCCGGCTTCGCCCGCGCCCCGGCTTTCTGGGGCTGCAGCGTGCGGATCGGTTCGCTGTCGTCGGCGCTGTTCATGACAGTCCCAGCTCTTCGGTTCCAAGCGGCTCGAAATGACGCATGACCTCGCTGCGGCTCACCGCTTCGAGTCGTGTGGGCCGCCATTTCGGAGCATTGTCCTTGTCGACGATGACCGCGCGAATGCCCTCATAGAGATCGTGCCCGTACAGCACCCGCGACACAATCCGGAATTCGAGCGCCATGCAGTCCTCGAAGGAAAGGGCCGTCCCGCGCCGCATCTGTTCGCGCGCAATCTTGAGACTGGTCGGGGATTTCGATGTCATCGTGGCAGCGGTCTCGCCGGCCCATTGCGCGTCGCCAGTGCCGGATTTCGCTTCCTTTTCGAGGGCGGCGAGAATGCTCTCAACGTCCGCGCCCGAAAAGATGCGGTCGATGGCGCGCCGGCGCGGCATGGTTTCGCCCGCGCCCGGGGCCGCGCTGAAGCCGGCAAGCACCGCGTTGACGGGTACGGATTCGCACAAGGCATCGAACAGTTCGGCAAAACGGGCCGACTTCACGTGATGCGTCGCCGTCCCCGCCAGCACGCCGTCCGAGGTCTTCAGCCGGTTGCCGGTCAGCGCGAGGTAGGTCCCGATTTCGCCGGGCAGGCGCGGCAGGGCCCAGGTCGCCCCGACATCGGGGAAGAAGCCTATCCCGACCTCAGGCATCGCGAACTGATAGCCGTCGCCGGCAATGCGGTGGCTGCCATGGATCGATATGCCGACGCCACCGCCCATGACGATCCCGTCGATCAGCGCAACGTACGGCTTCGGAAAGCGCTTGATCGCCGTATTGAGCGCGTACTCGGCGCGGAAAAACTGCAGGGCTTCCGCCTGGCGGCCCGCCTTTCCCTGCTCGTAGAGCGCGCGGATGTCGCCGCCCGCCGAGAAGGCGCGACCGCCGCTCGTCTTCACGATCACGCGGGTAACCGCAGCGTCGTCGCGCCAGGATGCAAGCTGCGTGGCGAGCGCTCCCACCATGGCATGCGTCACCGCATTGAGCGCCTGCGGGCGGTTCAGTGTCACGACGCCGGCCGCGCCGCGGCGTTCGAACGCGATATCGACCGAGGGCACGTCCATCTAGTTCCCCAGCAGGTCGCGGCTCACGATGAGGCGCATCACCTCATTGGTGCCTTCCAGAATTTGATGCACGCGCACGTCGCGCAGCACGCGCTCGATCGGATGGTCGCGCAGATAGCCGTAGCCGCCATGAAGCTGCAGGCAGCCATTCACCGCCTCGAAGCCGACGTCGGTGGCGAAGCGCTTGGCCATGGCCGCGAGCCGCGTCGCGCCCGGCTCGCGCTCGGAAACCGCATGCGCGGCGCGGCGCACCATCAGCCGTGCCGCTTCCAGCTCGGTCGCATAGTCGGCGATGCGGAAGCGCAGCGCCTGGAAATCCGACAGGCGGCTGCCGAACTGCTTGCGCTCGCGTACGTAATCGAGCGTGCGATCGAGGCAGAATTGCGCGCCGCCGATCGAACAGGCGGCAATGTTGAGACGCCCGCCGTCGAGACCGGCCATCGCGATCTTGAAACCCTGCCCTTCGGCGCCGATCAGATTCGCCGCCGGCACCCGGCAATTCTCGAACATGACCATCGCGGTCGGCTGCGATTTCCAACCGAGCTTCTTTTCCTGCGCGCCGAAGGAGAGCCCGGGCGTCCCGTTCTCGACGACGATGCAGGAAATGCCCTTCGGGCCCGCCTCGCCCGTGCGCACCATGCACACATAGACGTCCGAGCGCCCACCGCCCGAAATGAAGGCCTTCGAGCCGTCGAGAACATAGTGGTCGCCCTCACGCCGCGCGCGCGTCGCAAGGCTTGCCGCGTCCGACCCCGCCCCCGGCTCGGTCAGGCAATAGCTCGCGAAGTGCTCCATCGTGCACAATTTGGGAAGGAAGCGCCGGCGCTGCTCGCCGTTGCCATAGGCATCGATCATCCACGCGGCCATGTTGTGGATGGAGATATAGGCCGCCGTCGAGGTGCAGCCCTGTGCCAGTTCCTCGAAAATGATCGTGGCGTCGAGCCGCGACAGCGCGGAACCGCCGACATCGTCATTGACATAGATGCCGCCGAAGCCGAGCGCGGCCGCCTCGCGCAGCACGTCCTGCGGAAAAATCTCGTTCTCGTCCCAGTCGCGCGCGTGCGGCATCATCCGCTCCCGCGCAAACTGCCGTGCCGTCGCCTGAAAGGCCCGCTGATCTTCGGACAGTTCGAAATCCATGGCCCCGACCGATAGAAGGCCGCATTTTCGGCGTCAATCCATCCGGTTACACAGGGGTGGCGGGACCGGTCCGGACCGGCTAAACAAGCGCGCTGGAGTCTGTCATGGCCATCAAATTCGGCCGCCCGATCGAGAGCCGGACCCGTTTCGTCCCCTCCGATCCCGATGCGGCGGCCCACGCCGATACGTCGCTGCATCTCGTCCAGCGGCCGCGCCGTCTGCGCCGCGCCGACTGGGTGCGCCGCATGGTGCGCGAAACCACGCTGACCGCCGACGACCTGATCTGGCCGATCTTCATCGTCGACGGCACCAATATCCGCCAGCCGGTCGCCTCGATGCCCGGCGTGGAACGCCTGTCGCTCGATCAGGCGGTGCGCGCGGCCGAGCAGGCGGCCGCCCTCGCCATTCCGTGCATCGCGCTGTTTCCCTATACCGACCCCTCGCTGCGCGACGAGAACGGCACCGAGGCGCTCAATCCGGAGAACCTTGTGTGCCGGGCGGTGCGCGCGATCAAGAAGAGCGTGCCGGATGTCGGCATCCTGTGTGACGTCGCGCTTGATCCCTATACCAGCCATGGCCATGACGGCCTCCTGCGCGGCGGCCAGATCGTCAACGACGAGACCGTCGCCGTTCTCGCCCAGCAGGCGCTGGTGCAGGCGTCCGCCGGCTGCGACATCATCGCCCCGTCCGATATGATGGACGGCCGCGTCGGCGCGATCCGCACGACGCTCGATGCCGCGGGCTTCTCCGACGTCGCGATCATGGCCTACGCGGCCAAATACGCCTCCGCCTTCTACGGGCCGTTCCGCGACGCGGTCGGCTCGTCGAAGACGCTGACCGGCGACAAGCGCACCTACCAGATGGACTTCGCCAATTCCGACGAAGCCTTGCGCGAGGTCGCGCTCGATCTCGAACAGGGCGCGGACATGGTCATGGTCAAGCCCGGCCTGCCCTATCTCGATGTCGTGCGGCGCGTGAAGGATACGTTCGGCGTTCCCACCTTCGCCTATCAGGTGTCCGGCGAGTACGCGATGATCATGGCCGCGATCCAGAACGGCTGGCTCGATGCCGATCGCGTCACCTTCGAGAGCGTCGCCGCCTTCAAGCGCGCGGGCGCCGACGGCGTGCTCACCTATTTCGCGCCCGCCATCGCCGAAACGCTGGCGAAGCGCTGATTATTCCCGCACTTCACCCGGCGCCATGCGCACGGGCTGGTAGCCGTCCTGCGCCATGGCGCCGATGATCTCGTCGGCATGGGCGCGGTCGCGCGTCTCGACCGTGACGTCGAGCCGCGCGCCCTTGGCCGGCACGTCGAGGAACAGGCGCTTGTGATCGACTTCCAGGATGTTGGCGCCGAGCGCGCCGAGCCGCGTGGCGATCTGGCCGAGCACGCCGGGACGATCGGGAATCGTCAGGCGGAACGAGACGACACGCTCCGCGCGTTCCAGTTCGCGCACCATGATCGAGGCAAGAATGCGCGGATCGATATTGCCGCCGCACAGGATCAGGCCCACCCGCTTGCCGCGAAAGCGCGCGGGCTCCGCCAGCATCGCCGCAAGCCCTGCGGCACCGGCGCCTTCGGCCATCGTCTTCTGCAGCGTCATATAGGCGTTGACGGCGCGCTCGAGCTGCGACTCGTCTACCAGTACGATGTCGTTTACGAGCTCGCGCACGATCGGGGTCGCGATGCGGCCCGCCGTTTTCACCGCAATGCCTTCGGCGAGCGTCGCACCGCCGAGCGGCTTTTGGCCGTCGTGAACTGCGTTCCACATCGAGGGATAAAGAACCGACTCCGCGCCGACAATGTCGATGGACGCATCGAGCGCTTTCGCCGCGATCGCGTTGCCCGCGATCAGCCCGCCGCCGCCGATCGGAATCACGAGGCATTCCAGGTCCGCGCGCTCGGCCAGCATCTCAAGCGCGATCGTTCCCTGTCCGGCGATGACCAGCGGGTCGTCATAGGGGTGGATTTCGATCAGTCCGCGCCCGGTCATCAGTTCCGCCACCCGGCTTTGCGCGTCGCTTACTGTTTCGCCGAACAGCACCACTTCGGCGCCGTGCGCTTCGGTCGCCGCGACCTTCACATAGGGCGTCGTCACCGGCATCACGATCGTGGCCGCGATCCCGAGCCGCGCGGCATGATAGGCCACCGCCTGCGCATGGTTGCCGGCCGACATGGCGACGACGCCGCGGGCGCGCTCGGCCGCACCAAGCGCCGAGAGGCGATTGAGCGCGCCGCGCTCCTTGAACGAATTGGTGACCTGCAGATTCTCGTATTTGACGAAGACCTCCGCCCCGGTCAGCGCGGACAAGCGCGGTGCCGGCAACATCGGCGTATGGAGAACGTGGCCGCGGATCAGCGATTGCGCGGCCTGCACGTCGGCAAAAGAGACCGGCCAGCCCGACATCGCCCTCACCTCACGCCGCGCGACTGCCGCGCCGCCGACCCATCGACGGTGCAGGGCAACCGGCGCTCCGGGCGGCGCAGCGGCATCTTTGACGGTCCATCGCACAATCCGCCGGCCGCCATCGCGTGCCTTGCGTCCGGCGCAACCCGCTCCGCCCGCAACCCGCTCCGCCCCTTGTCCCGGCAATGCGGCCTCGCCACCTCTTGCGTCGGAGCGCATTTTGCCGCCATCCTTAATGAAAGAGGATTCAAGGTACCAACCATGGCCGCGGACCCGAAAAAGCTCGGTGTGGCGATCGAAATGAAGCCCCACGCCTACGATCCGGAAACCAGTCCGGAACTGTTCGAGGGCGTCCCTGCGCGACGCATCATCGCGTTCCTGATCGACCTTGTCATCATCGCCGTTCCGATCATTTTTCTCTGGGTGTTCCTGTTCGCAATCACCATCGTAACCCTCGGCCTCGGCGTCGTGCTCTACGGCCTCGTGCCGGCGATCTCGACGATCTGGGCGCTGCTCTATTACGGCCTGACGCTCGGCGGGCCGAACTCGGCAACCATCGGCATGCGCATGATGGATCTGGAGATGCGTACCTGGTATGGCGCGCCCGCCTATTTCGTGCTCGGGGCCGTGCACGCGATCGGCTTCTGGCTGAGCGTGTCGCTGTTCACGCCGCTCGTCCTGATCGTCTGTTTCCTCAACAGCCGCCGCCGCCTGCTGCACGACATGCTGGTCGGCACCATCGTCATCAACAACGAGGTCCGCGCCGGCGCCCTGCGTGCCGGCCGGCCGAAGGTCTAGGAGGGCAGCACCGGGCCAGGACCGCCATAGACGGCGACGCATCGGCAGCGGCCCGCGCAGACGTTCGTGACACAGCATTCCCGCGACACACCGCAATTCTATCTGACAGCGCCCTCGCCGTGCCCCTATCTCGCCGGCAAGGAAGAGCGGAAGGTTTTCACCCATCTCGTCGGCGACCGCGCGCCCGGCCTCAACGATCTTCTGACCCATGGCGGCTTCCGCCGCAGCCAGTCGATCGCCTACCGTCCGGCCTGCGAGGCGTGTCGCGCCTGCGTGTCGGTGCGGGTGATCGCGGAGGATTTCCAGCCGACCCGCAGCATGCGCCGCGTCGCCGAGCGCAATGTCGACATCATCGGCGACATGCGCGACGCCAATCCGACGTCCGAGCAATATTCGGTGTTCCGCGCCTATCTCGACGCCCGCCACCGCGACGGCGGCATGGCCGACATGACCGTGCTCGATTACGCCATGATGGTCGAGGACAGCCACGTCGATACCCGCATCGTCGAATACCGGCAGCGCAACGCCGATTCCGGATTTCGCGGACGCGGCGCCGGCGAGGTATTGGCTGTCGCCCTGACCGACGTGCTCAATGACGGACTGTCGATGGTCTATTCGTTCTTCGATCCGGCCGAGGAAAGCCGCTCGCTCGGGACGTTGATGATCCTCGACCACATCGCCCGCGCGCGCCGCATGGGCCTGCCTTATGTCTATCTCGGCTACTGGGTGCGCGGCTCGCGCAAGATGGACTACAAGAGCCGTTTCCTACCGCAGGAACGCCTGCTCTCGCAGGGATGGCTGCGGATCGACGGCTAGGCCTGGCGCCTCATATCCCCGCCCCGGTCGCGAAGTCGAACAGCAATTTCACATTGAGCGCGATGATGATGCCGGCGACGATCACCGCCAGCAATGTGACCCAGCGTGGCGCGACGAGCGCCCCCATCTTGCGGCGGTCGGCGGTGAACATGACGAGCGGGACGATCGCGAACGGCAATTGCAGACTGAGCACGACCTGACTGAAGATCAGGAGTTGCGCGGTCCCCTTCTCGCCGTACCAGACCGTCACGATCGCCGCCGGCACGATCGCGATTGCGCGCGTGGTCAGCCGGCGCGCCCAGGCCGGCAGGCGGATGTCGATGAATCCTTCCATCACGATCTGGCCCGCCAGCGTCGCCGTGACCGTCGAGTTCAGGCCGCAGCACAACAGCGCGATGCCGAACAGGGTCGGCGCGATCGCCGAGCCGAGCAGCGGCGCCAGGAACGAATGGACGTGATCGAGCTCGGCGATGTCGGTCTTGCCAACCTTGTTGAAGGTCGCGGCGGCCAGGATCAGGATCGACGCATTGATCAGCAGCGCGAACATCAACGCGATCGTGGAATCGACGGTTGCGAGATTGATCGCCTCGCGCTTCTCCCCGACGCTGTCGCCGAACCGGCGCGTCTGCACCACGCCCGAGTGCAGGTAGAGATTGTGCGGCATCACGGTGGCGCCGATGATGCCGAGCGCGAGATAAAGCATTTCCGGGTTGGTCACGATCTCGGTCGTCGGCGCAAAGCCGCGAATGACCTCGCCCCATTGCGGGTCGGCGAGCGCGATCTGGATGCCGAAGCAGACGGTGATGACGCCGAGCAGCGTGACGATGAAGGCCTCGACATAGCGAAAACCGAGATTCTGCAGCCACAGGATCAGGAACACGTCGAGCGCGGTGATCAGCACGCCGAGTTCGAGCGGGATGCCGAACAGCAGGTTGAGCCCGATGGCGGTGCCGATGACCTCCGCAAGGTCGGTCGCGCAGATCGCGATTTCGGCGAGCACCCAGAGCGGCCAGGACACCGCGCGCGGAAACGCGTCGCGACAGGCCTGCGCCAGGTCGCGCCCCGACGCGATGCCGAGCCGCGCGCACAGCGCCTGCAGCAGGATCGCCATGATGTTCGACAGCAGCGCGATGGTGAGCAGCGCGTAGCCGAACTTGGAGCCGCCCGCGAGCGAGGTCGCCCAGTTGCCGGGATCCATGTAGCCGACCGCGACCAGATAGCCGGGGCCGAGAAAGGCCAGCAGCTTGCGCCAGAAGGAGCCGGTCGGACGCGTCTTGATGGTGCCGAACACTTCCGACAGCGAGGGCCGCAGACGCTCCTGCCGCCAGCCGTTCTGCGGATCGGCGGTCGCTTTTGAAGCCCGGGCATCCATGGGTCCGTTCCTTCCCGATGAGGCAGCATTCTCGTAACCTGATTGCGATTAATTCGCAATTGCATTTTCTGAAAATACCGCCGCCTCATCGGATAAGCTGTATTTACAGGACCTTGGCATGATTTCCTTAGACGGAATTCTGCAACAGTCAGAGACGGCGGCCAAAAGAATTGCTCTTCGGAAAGCCTTTCGGTGCAAGCCGTCCGGCGTCCGCACGGTTTCCGCGCCAGTCGGAAAGCTCTTTCAGCGTCATCGAAAAAGTGCGCCCGGCGGTATCGACCCAGGATAGCCCTTCCTTGCCGGCGAAGGTCGCAATGTCCGACAGCCCGCCGTCGCGATAGCGCTGCAGGCGGACGCCGGTCCCGCGCGTCATTTCGGGAACCTGGTTGAGCGGGAATACCACCATCTTGCGGTTCTCGCCGATCACGGCGGTAAGTTCGCCGTCGATCGTGGTGAGCGCGCGTGCGCCGTCCTTCGGCTTGACGTTGAGCACTTGCTTGCCCTTGCGGGTGTTGGCCACGCATTCGTCCTCGGCGACGACGAAACCGCGCCCCTGCTCGCTTGCGATCAGGAATCTGCGGCCGCCCTGATGGCGGAACACGCCGACGATGTCGGCGTCCTGCTCCATGTCGATGAACAGGCGCACCGGTTCGCCGTGTCCGCGTCCGCCCGGCAGCTTCGACACGTCGAGCGTATAGAAGCGTCCGTTGGTGGACAGCAGCAGGCATTTCGAGGTCGTCTCGGCGTGGAAGGCGAACTTCATCGCGTCGTCCGCTTTGAACGCAACGCCGGAGAGATCGCCGAGATGGCCGCGCAGCGCGCGGATCCAGCCTTTCTCCGACACCACGACCGTCACCGGCTCTCGCTCGACCAGAGCCTCCTCGATCGCGGCCGCATCGTGCGCGGGCGCCTCGCCGAATGCCGTGCGCCGGCGACCGATCTCGGTCTTCGGCCCGAACAGCGTGCGTACCTCCTTGATCTGGGCGGCGATCGACTTCCATTGCTCGGGCTCGGAGCCCAGCAGCTTCTTGAGGTTGGTGCGCTCGCTGCGAAGCTCCTTGTCCTCGGAGCGGATTTCCATCTCCTCGAGCTTGCGCAGGTTGCGCAGCCGCATGTTGAGGATCGCGTCGGCCTGCACGTCGGTGAGCTTGAAGGTGCGCATCAGCACGGGCTTCGGCTCGTCCTGCGTGCGGATGATCTTGATCACCTTGTCGAGGTTCAGATAGGCGACGAGATAGCCGCCGAGCACTTCCAGCCGATGCTCGATCGCCGCCAGCCGGTGGCGGGTGCGTCGGATCAGGACGTCGCGCCGATGGTCGAGCCATTCGCGCAGGGCTTCGGCAAGGCCGACCACCTTCGGGACACGGCCTTTGACCAGCACGTTCATGTTGAGCGGAATGCGGCTCTCGAGCTCGGTGAGCTTGAACAGCGATTCCATCAGCAGCGTGGCGTCGACCGCGCGCGACTTCGGCTCGATGACCAGCCGGATATCTTCGGCCGATTCATCGCGCACGTCGGCGACCAGCGGCAGCTTGCGCTCATTGAGAAGCTCGGCGATCTTCTCGACCAGCCGCGATTTCTGCACCAGCCACGGAATTTCCGTGATCACGATCGAATAGCTGCCGCGGCCCTGGTCTTCCGTGGCCCAGCGCGCGCGCACGCGGAACGATCCGCGCCCGGTCGCGTACGCCTCGACAATCGCCGCCGCATCGTCGACGACGATGCCGCCGGTCGGGAAATCCGGACCGGGCACGAACGGCATCAGGTCGCGGCTCTTGGCGCGCTTGTGCCCGATCAGATAGAGCGCGGCGTCGCACAGTTCGGCGGCGTTGTGCGGGGGGATGGCGGTTGCCATGCCGACCGCGATGCCCTGCGAGCCGTTGGCGAGCAGATTGGGAAAGGCGCCGGGCAGGACCACCGGTTCCTGCGTCAGGCCATCGTAATTGGGGCGGAAATCGACCGCGTCCTCGTCGATGCCTTCGAGCAGAAGGCGCGCGACCTCGGTCATGCGCGCTTCCGTGTAGCGGTAGGCCGCCGCGTTGTCGCCATCGATGTTGCCGAAATTGCCCTGCCCGTCGATCAGCGGATAGCGCGAGGAGAAATCTTGCGCCAGGCGCACGAGCGCGTCATAGATCGCCTGATCGCCATGCGGATGGAAATTGCCCATCACGTCGCCGACGATCTTGGCCGACTTCTTGAAGGCCGCGCCGGGATCGAGCCGCAGCAGACGCATGCCGTAGAGGATGCGCCGGTGCACCGGCTTGAGGCCGTCGCGCGCGTCCGGCAATGCGCGGTGCATGATGGTCGAGAGCGCATAGGCGAGATAGCGCTCCTCGAGCGCTTCGCGCAGCGCGATTTCCTGAACGTCGCCGCGTTCCGGCGGAATCAGCCTTTTTCCCATGGAAAACCGGTACAGCGGCGCTGTCCAATGAACAAGGGATGAATGATTTGGCCGTCTTTTCTTCGCATTTGTCGCTATTCTTGATCACCGTCAGACGGTTTTCCGGAACGGAATGGCGCGATCGGCATTCTCGCTACATGGCCGTCCCACACGGCCGTCGGCAGCTAGGAGAGGACCCAATGCGAAAGATAATCCTGACCCTTGCCGCGGTGACGGCAATGCTCGGTGCAACGGTCATCGCCGGCGGACGTGCCGAGGCGATGACGACCCCCCTGCCCGCCGGCATCGCCGCCGCCGTTCAGGAGGTCAATCTCGCGGAACAGGTGCGCTATGTCTGCCGGCGCGTCTGCGACTGGCGCGGCTGCTGGCGCCGGTGCTGGCACACCGCCCCGCGCTATTACGGCTATTACCACCGGCCCTATCGCTGGCATCGCCGCCACTGGCGCCGCTGGTAACGCGACGCTCCGTCAGAATGTAACTGCCAAGGGCCGGCCCGATGGCCGGCCTTTGCTTTTGGCGGCCTGCCGAACGGGCGGACACAGCTTACGCCGCGCTCGGCAGCGCTCTCGTCACCGCCGCGATGAAGCTCTGGCGCGCATCGGAGACCACAAGCCCGCGCGGCTCGAACACATGCCGGCAGAGGAAGAAATAGGTCAGCGCAAAGCCCTGCAGGATCTCGGCGAACGAGGGGGTGCCGCTCGTCTGCCCATGCAGGAAAGCCGGCAGCGGCAACAGCTTGTCGCGCCAGGCCTCGCCCGCCTCCGCCGATACCGCCCGCCCCGATTTGGGCGAAACATATGCAAGATCAGTCGAACGCCCGGTCGCCGCGCAACAATCGAGATCGAGCCCGAACCCAAGCTCGGCCAACATCTGCAGTTCGAAACGCACCACGAGCGCGGCCGCGAACAACGGATCGTCGAGATGGCCGAGCGTCACGTCGAGCGCATAATAGATCGAGGCGTGCGGGTCGCGTTCCGGCAACAGTCGCGTCAGCGCCGACAGATGCGTGACCGCATAAACGCAATGGGACGCGGCAAGAAGCGCGCCCGTGCGCAGTTGCAGGCCTTCGACCGCGAAGGTGCCGAGATGTTCCTCAAGCCGCGCCCGCCAGGTCACGCGCACGCTGTTGCCGGGCTGCAGCAGCGGCCGCATGCGCGTGCTCGCCCCGCCGCGCACCAGACCGAGATAACGCCCGTGTTCGCGCGTCATGGCGTCGAGGATGGCGCTCGTCTCGCCGTGCCGCTTTACGGCCAGCACCACCGCTTCGTCTGTCCATTGCATCCGGCCGGCCCGTCCAATGCTATTTTTCGAAGGCCAGGAGCCACCTTGGGAGCGAGTCGCACCTGCGTCAATCCTTGGGGTATTCGAGCCCCATCTGACGATAGCGTTCGGGGTCATCGCCCCATTTTTCGCGCACCTTGACGAACAGGAACAGATGCACCGGTGCTTCCGCGACCTCGGCGATGTCGCGCCGCGCATCCGCTCCGATCGCCTTGATCGTCTGTCCGCCGCGCCCGAGGACGATCTTGCGCTGGCTTTCGCGCTCCACATAGATCGTCTGCTCGACCCGCACCGAACCGTCCTTCAACTCCTTCCAGCTTTCCGTCTCCACCGTCGACTGGTAGGGCAATTCCTGATGCAGCCGCTGGTAGAGCTTCTCGCGCGTGATCTCGGCAGCGAGCTGGCGCAGGGGTGCATCCGAAATCTGGTCCTCGGGGTAAAGCCACGGGCCCGCCGGCAACCGCTGCGCAATCCATCGCCGAACATCCTCGACGCCGTCGCCGGTGAGCGCCGACACCATGAAGACCGCGGCGAATGTCGTGTTCTCGCTCGCACGGCGCGCAAGATCGAGCAGCATATCCTTGCCGACGAGATCGACCTTGTTGAGAACGAGGAACTTCTCGCCCTTGATGTCGCCGGCTTTTGCGAGGATGGCCTGCGCTTCCTCGTCGAGGCCTTTCTTCGCGTCGATCAGGATGCCGGTAAGATCGGCATCGCTCGCTCCCTGCCAGGCACTCGCCACCATCGCACGATCGAGCCGCCGCCGCGGCACGAAGATGCCGGGCGTATCGACGAAGATGAGCTGCGCCTTGCCTTCGATTGCAATGCCGCGCACGACGGTGCGCGTCGTCTGCACCTTGTGCGACACGATCGAAACCTTGCTGCCCACGAGGGCGTTGAGCAGCGTCGATTTGCCGGCATTGGGCGCTCCGATCAGTGCGACAAAGCCGCAGCGCGTATCGGGATGCGCTTCAGCCATCGACCCGGACGCCTTCGCGCGTCAGCAAGGCGGCGGCGGCGGCCTGTTCGGCGGCGCGCTTGGAACGTCCGCGCCCTTCCGCCGGCGCGCGGTCGGGCAGCATGACGGCGACGCGGAATTCCGGATCGTGGTGCGGTCCCGTCCGCTCCACCTCGCGATAGGACGGCGTCGGCAGGCCGCGCGCCTGCGCCCATTCCTGCAACACGGTCTTTGGGTCACGCAGCGGACGCGCCGGCTTGCGCATGCGCTCGGCCCAGAAGCGCTCGACCAGCGCGCGCGCCGACTTGTAGCCGCCGTCAAGAAACACCGCTCCGATCAGCGACTCGCAGACATCCGCCAGGATCGCGACCCGCGCGCGGCCGCCGGCCTTCACCTCGGATGCGCCGAGCCGCAACGAAGCACCGAGATCGATGGCGCGCGCGACGTCGGCGCAGGTTTCGCGCCGCACCAGATCGGCCAGGCGGTGCGACAATTCCCCCTCGTCGGCCTTCGGAAAGGCCGCGAACAGCATTTCGGAGATGGCGAGACCAAGCACGTGATCGCCGAGAAATTCCAGCCGCTGATAGCTGCCGTTGCGCGCCTGCGCGCCCTTGAGCGCCGAGATGTGGGTCAGCGCCCGTTCGAGCAACCCGGCGTCCGAAAAGCGGTATCCTATGGTCTTTTCGAGTGGCGTTGTCGTGCGCGGCTTGGCGCGCACCTTTGGTTCGGCCTTCTTTGCCGAAACGCCGGCCACGCGCGGATCGCTCTTTCCGTCCGCGGACGATGGTCGCGCGGTCTGCCGTTGCCCGTCCTGCCCCGACCGTGGCTTTGCTTCCGCGCGACGCGTCATCGGACGATCGAGAACAACCGGCTCCAGCGGACGGTCCAGGGCCAGAACCAGAATTGCCAGGCCCGCTCGCCCTCGGCGACGGAGAAGAAGATCAGTTGCGCACGGCCCACGAAATTATCGAGCGGAACGTAGCCGACCTGCGAGAGCACGCGGCTGTCGGTCGAGTTGTCGCGATTGTCGCCCATCATGAAGTAATGGCCGGACGGCACGACATATTCCTGCGTATTGTCGTAGAAGCCGTTGTCGATCAGATCGAGCGTCGTATAGCTCACGCCGTTCGGCAGCGTCTCGCGCCAGCGCTTCACGCGCGTTGCGCGCGGGGTCTCCTCGGTCTCGATGTAGTCGTCGATGCGCTCGCGCTTGACCGGCTGGCCGTTGATGTGGAGCAGCCCGTCGATCATGCGCACGCGGTCGCCGGGCAGGCCGATGACGCGCTTGATATAGTCGGTGGAGTCGTCCTTCGGCAGCCGGAATACCGCGATGTCGCCGCGCTCGGGATCCGAGGACAGGATGCGCCCGAAAAACAGCGGCGGCGAGAACGGGATCGAATAGCGGCTGTAGCCGTACGAGTATTTCGAGACGAACAGATAATCGCCGACCAGCAGCGTCGCCTTCATCGAGCCGGACGGGATGTTGAAGGGCTGGAACAGAAAGGTCCGGATCACCAGCGCGATGATGAGCGCATGAACGATCACGCGGACGGACTCGCCGAAGCCGCCCTCTTTTCGCTTTGTACCGGTCGTCACGCTCATATGCCTCTTGTCCGTCGGAATTGGCCGCCTGCGACCTTGTAGCGGCTGCCCCAAAACGGCGCAATCAACCGCCGTATGTGCCACAAGCAATTGATATCTATAGTCTTTTATTGTCTCTTGAAGCGCATTTCCGGCGACGGAACGGCCTCTTGCGGAAGAAATTCAGCCCCGGTCTGGCAACGATTCCGGACCGCTCGTGGGAACTGCCGATATCACTACGAACGCCTGCGCGATCGGATATTCGTCCGTCAGGCTGACATCGATGCGCGTCTCGAAACCGGGCGGCGTGATTGCCGTTAGGCGCGCGAGCGCCCCGCCGGTGAGCCGCATGGTCGGGCGCCCGGACGGCAGGTTCACCACCCCCAGGTCACGGAAAAACACCCCCCGCCGGAATCCGGTGCCGAGCGCCTTGGCGCAGGCTTCCTTGGCGGCGAAGCGTTTCGCATAGGTTTCGATCCGGGTGGCGCGCCCTTCCGCCTTGGACTTTTCGGTGTCGGTGAAAACGCGGTCGATGAAGCGCGCACCGTGGCGCGCGATCACCTTCTCGATCCGCCGGATGTCGCAAAGATCCGAACCGATCCCCAGGATCATCGCGCCAGCACCTTGGCGCGTCCGCGCTCCATCGCCGCGCGCATGCGCCGGATCGTCTCGGGAAGGCCCTCGAAGATCGCCTCGCCGATCAGGAAATGCCCGATATTCAGCTCGACGATTTCCGGCAGGGCCGCGATCTGTTCGGCAGTCGCATAGTCGAGCCCGTGCCCAGCATGCACTTCGAGCCCAAGCGACTTCGCGAGCCGCGCCCCGTCGTCGATCCGCCGCCATTCGGTCTGCGCTTCGGCCCGGTTGCCCTGCATGATCGCCTCGCACCAGGCGCCGGTATGGATTTCGATCACCGGCGCCCCGAGGCTCGCCGCCGTCTCGATCTGCCTGGGGTCGGCGGCGATGAACAACGAGACCCGGATCGACGCCTTGCGCAGCGCCTCGATTGCCGGCCCGAGCGTCGCCTTTTGCGCGACGACATCGAGGCCGCCCTCGGTCGTGCGCTCGGTGCGCTTCTCCGGCACGAGACAGGCCGCATGCGGCTTCGTGGCGAGCGCGATGGCAAGCATCTCCGGCGTCGCGGCCATCTCGAAATTGAGCGGTTTCGTGATCTCGGCCTTCAGGCGCCGGATGTCCTCGTCGACGATGTGACGACGGTCCTCGCGCAGATGCGCCGTGATACCGTCGGCGCCAGCCGCGATCGCGGCAAGCGCCGCGCGCAGCGGATCGGGATGACGGCCGCCGCGCGCATTGCGCACCGTCGCAACGTGATCAACATTGACTCCAAGGCGAATGCGGGATGGCCCTGACACGCTTTGCACTCTCCGGCTGAGGCACGTTCACCCGTTAACACGGGCGGCGTTGGCGACGACGGCCTTCGCGCGCAACTGCGCGATGATCGCCGTCAGATGCTTGAGGTCATAAACTTCCAGATCGATGGTCACGGTCGTGAAATCCGGCGACCGGCGCGTCATGCGGATATTGTCGATGTTGCCGTCATTCTCGGCGATGACCTGCGCGACCTGCGCCAGCGATCCCGGCTCGTTGACCGATTCCACGACGATCTGGGCGGGGAAGCGCTGCGGCGTCCGCTCGTCCACGTCCCAGCGCAGGTCGATCCAGCGCTCGGGACTGTCCTCGAAGTCCTTCAGTTGCGGCGACTGGATCGGATAGATCGTGATCCCCTCGCCCGGCGTCAGGATGCCCACGATCCGGTCGCCCGGCACCGCGCCTCCGTTCGGTGCAAACCGCACCGGCAGCTCGCTGTTGTTGCCGCGGATCGGAATGGCGGTCCCCTTCTCCACCGGCATCTTGAACTTGACCGCGCGGTTGCGGCGCAGGCGGAACCAGCCGCTCTCCGGCGCCGGCTTGATCAGCGCGGCGCGCTCTTCGCGGTAGTCCGGATACATGGCGCGCGCGACGTCGGAGGCCTTCATCTCGCCGCGACCGACGGCCGCCATCACCTCCTCGATCGAGGTGCGCGCCAGCCGCGGCAGTGCGCCCTGCAGCTTCTCGTCCGAGTATTCCTTCTTGGCGCGCTGGAACAGGCGCTCCACGATGCGCCGCCCGAGCCCGGCATACTGATTGCGGACCGCCGCGCGCGTCGCGCGCCGGATCGCGGCGCGCGCCTTGCCGGTAACCACGAGCGATTCCCAGGCCGCCGGCGGCGCCATCTGCGCCTTCGAGGTGATGACATCGACCTCGTCGCCATTGGCGAGTTCGGACACGAGCGGGGCGATCTTGCCGTTGATCTTGGCGCCGACCGCGGTATTGCCGACGTCGGTATGCACGGCATAGGCGAAATCGATCGCATTCGCCCCGCGCGGCAGGCCGATCAGCTTGCCCTTGGGCGTGAAACAGAACACCTGGTCGTGGAACAGCTCGAGCTTGGTGTGCTCGAGGAACTCTTCCGGGTTCGAGCCTTCGGCGAGGAGCTCGATCGTGCGGCGCAGCCAGGCATAGGCATTCGACTCGCGATTGAGCATCTCGCTCGGCGAGCCGCCTCCATCCTTGTAGAGCGCGTGCGCGGCGATGCCGTATTCGGCGATCTCGTCCATCTCGCGCGTGCGCAATTGCAACTCAACGCGCTGCTGGCCGGGGCCGATCACAGTCGTGTGGATCGAACGATAGTCGTTCTGCTTGGGCGTCGAGATATAGTCCTTGAACCGTCCCGGCACGACCGGCCAGGTCGTATGCACGATGCCGAGCGCGTGATAGCAATCCCCGACGGTCTTCACGACGACGCGAAAGGCGAAAAGATCGGAAAGCTGCTCGAAGCCGACCGACTTGCGCTCCATCTTGCGCCAGATCGAGTAAGGCCGCTTCTGGCGTCCCCGCACAGTCGCCGCGATCCCGCGGTCGGCGAGCTTCTTGGTCAATTGCTGCTCGATGGCGGCCGTCAGATCGTGGTTGCGGATGGCAAGCGCCTCCAGGCGCTCGGTCACCACACGGAAGGCTTCGGGATAGAGTTCGCGGAACGCGAGGTCTTCCAGTTCCTCGCGCATCTCCTGCATGCCCATGCGGCCGGCGAGCGGCGCATAGATTTCGAGCGTCTCCTCGGCGTTGCGGCGCTTGGTTTCGGCCGGCATGAAATGCAGCGTGCGCATGTTGTGCAGCCGGTCGGCGAGCTTGACGAGCAGCACGCGCACGTCCTCGGCGATCGCCAGCAGCAGTTTGCGCAGGTTCTCCGCCTGCTTGGCTTCCTTGGTGACGAGGTCGAGCTTCTTGAGTTTGGTCAGCCCCTCGACCAGTTCGCCGATGTCGCTTCCGAACAGCCGGTCGATTCCCGCGCGCGTCGTCTCGGTGTCCTCGATCGTGTCGTGCAGGAGCGCGGCCGCGATCGTGGCGTCGTCGAGCTTCAGGTCGGTCAGGATGGCGGCGACTTCGAGCGGGTGTGAAAAATAGGGGTCGCCGGAGGCGCGCTTCTGCTCGCCGTGCGCCTTCATGGCATAGACATAGGCGCGGTTGAGCAGCGCCTCGTTGGTGTTTGGATTGTAGCGTTTGACCCGCTCGATCAGATCGTATTGCCGCATTACCTGCGGCTTCTTACTTTTCTTTGTGCTATCAATGGCTTCCGCAGCCGCGTTCATATCCTGTTCAAGCGGCGCCCGGGTGCGCGCCTGATTCTGCATTCGCGGCAATTGCGGCTTCGACCGCGCCATCACATTCGCCCAAATCGGAAAGAGTCAGCACCGGCAATGATATCACCGCGAATTCGGCGCCCCGCAAGGCCGGTTGCCGAATGGCGGTTACTTAATTCCGGCGGTTCGGATCGGGTCTTCGGGGCTGTTCGCCTGATTCTGGGCCCGGGACCGGCTGCCAAAAACAAACAGCCCGGTTTGACCCGGGCCGTCGCTTGCCAAACTGGCGTATCCCAAACCGGCGCAGCCGATGACGCAATGGCCGCTTATTCGACCTCTTCGTCGGGCTGGGCTTCCGGCGGGGTCAGGCCCTCGAGGCCCTTGAGCAATTCCTCTTCGCTCATGTGTTCCACCGCGACGTCGGTATCGTCGGCGTCCACCGAGCCGGAGGTTCCGATCAGCGGCGCTTCCGGTTCCGGCTCGTCCACTTCTACGTACTTTTGCAGCGAGTGGATCAGGTCTTCCTTGAGATCCTCCGGCGAGATGGTCTCCTCGGCGATCTCGCGCAGGGCGACGACGGGATTCTTGTCGTTGTCGCGGTCCACGGTGATCTGGGCGCCCGATGATACCATCCGCGCCCGGTGGCTCGCCAAAAGAACGAGTTCGAACCGGTTTTCAACCTTGTCGATGCAATCTTCGACAGTGACACGGGCCATGCCTCGTCACTCCTATAGCCAGACATAATGACGGAGAATTGCGCATTACCTATCCGCACCCTGGCCGAAGCGCAAGCGTCAATTTCACAGAGCAAATCTGAATAAATTCTTGGCCCACCGCCACCCCTCTGATACCTGTGCGCGGAACAAAGCAGCTATCTCCACGTATCCATTGCGTGCTCACATTTTCGTTCTATGCCTTCGGCCGCAGGTTTCTTATTGACGACGGTCGCGGCCTTGGCCCCTGCTGCAATTGAGTGCCGGCGCTTTGAAGCGGGCCGCCCCAACATTTGCACCCGACGGTGCAAAAAATAGATAAAGAAGGAAAAAGAACAATGCCGAATAATACGTCCGAAAAGATTGCCCTGTTTATCGACGGCGCGAACCTCTATGCGACATCGCGTTCGCTCGGCTTCGACATCGACTACAAGCGTCTGCTGCGCGAGTTCCAGTCGCGCGGCTATCTGTTGCGCGCGTTCTATTACACCGCGATCATCGAGGATCAGGAATATTCCTCGATCCGTCCGCTGATCGACTGGCTCGACTATAACGGTTACACGGTCGTCACCAAGGCGACCAAGGAATTCGTCGACCAGACCGGCCGGCGCAAGGTCAAAGGCAACATGGACATCGAGCTTGCGGTCGATGCCATGGAACTCGCCGGTTCGATCGATCACATGATTCTGTTTTCCGGCGACGGCGATTTCCGCTCGCTGGTCGAGGCCGTACAACGCAAGGGCGTCCGCGTGACGGTCGTGTCCACGGTCTCGACCCAGCCGCCGATGGTCGCCGACGAATTGCGCCGGCAGGCCGACGAATTCGTAGACATCGTCCGCCTGCAGGACAAGATCGGCCGGGATCCCGGCGAACGCACCCCGCGCGAAGGACGCGAGCCACGTGCGCACACGCCGCAATTCCTGCAGCGCAGCACCAACCTGCAGCGCGCCGATGCCGGCATGGGCGACGATTTCGACGAGGATTGAGGCCGGCCCGTCGTCCCCGCCGCGCTGCGATCTGCTATTGACGGCGTGATGCGCCAACCCGATTCCACCGTCCGCACGAGCGGAAAGCCCGGCCGCGACTGTCCGCTCTGTCCGCGCCTCGTGCAGTTTCGGGAACAGGCCCGCACCCGCCAGCCAGACTGGTTCAACGCGCCGGTCGCCTCGTTCGGCCCGGTCGACGCGCGGGTGCTGATCGTCGGTCTCGCGCCCGGCCTGCAGGGCGCCAACCGCACCGGCCGGCCGTTCACCGGCGACTATGCCGGCGTCCTGCTCTACGAGACGCTGATCGCGTTCGGCTTCGCCCGCGGCACCTACGAAGCGCGTCCCGACGACGGCCTCATCTTGATCGACGCACGCATCACCAATGCCGTGCGCTGCGTACCGCCCGACAACAAGCCGACCGGGAAGGAAATCTCGACCTGCCGCAATTTCCTTCAGGAGACGATCGCCGAAATGGGCAGCCTTGCCGCGATCATGGCGCTCGGGCGGATTGCCCATGACAGCGTGGTGACTGCACTCGGCGCAAAAAGATCATCCGCGCCGTTCGGCCATGGCGCGCAAAGCCGCATCGGGCCGCTCACGCTGTTCGACAGCTATCACTGCTCCCGATACAACACCAATACCGGCGTTCTCACTCCAGCCATGTTCCAGGCCGTGTTCAGGGCGCTGCGCGCGCATCTTGACTGAAATGCCGGCGCGGGCGCCACGGCTAGAGCGTTTTCGAGCGAAGCGGGTACCGGTCGCGTGAAGAAAACGCGTCAAAACAAAAAGCTGGAGTCCCTGCTTTGATTCCATCAAAGCAGGAAAGGTTCTAGCGCCCCTGATAGGAGATGAATTCCAGCAGCGAGCCGTCGGGATCGCGGAAATAAACGCTTGTCCCCGGCCCGCGCGCGCCGAAGCGCTCCATCGGTCCGCGTTCGATCGCCACCTTGTGCTTGCCGAGATGTGCGATCGCGTCCTCGATCGGCCCCCGCCATTCGAAGCACAAATCGCTGTTTCCCGGCTGCACCGGCAGCCGCGCGACTTCTGCCGGTGTGAAGCCAGGCCCATGCAGATTGAGCTGGGTATCGCCGAACCGGTAGGCCCAGCCGACCGGCCGCTTGACGAGCTCGGCGCCGACGACATCGCGATAGAACGCGTTCGAGCGGTCCCAGTCGCTGACATGCACGACGCAATGATCCAGTTTGACAGGCAAGCTCATGGTCGCTCCTCGTCCGTATCGGCCGCGCCGATAATCGCGGCTTCAGCCTTTTTCGCGCATCAGCCGCCCGCGCTCGCGCGTCCAGCTTCGCTTCTTCTCGGTTTCGCGTTTGTCGTGCAGCTTCTTGCCGCGCGCCAGCGCGATTTCCACCTTGGCACGACCGCGCTCGTTGAAATAGAGCCGCAGCGGCACGAGCGTCATGCCTTCGCGCTCGACCGCGCCGATCAGCTTGTTGATCTGCCGCTTATGCAACAGCAGCTTGCGCGGCCGTTTCGGTGCATGGTTGAAGCGGCCGGCCTGCACATATTCGGGGATGTTCGAATTGATCAGCCAGATTTCGCCATCGCGCGCGTCGGCGTAGGACTCGCCGATGGTCGCACGTCCCGACCGCAGCGACTTGACCTCGCTGCCGGTCAGCGCGATGCCCGCCTCGAAAACCTCGCCGATGGCATAATTGAATCGCGCCTTGCGATTGTCCGCGACGATCTTTCGTGGACGGATATCCTTGGCTGCCGGTTGTGCCGCCATGACCTCAACGCATGAAAACGCGGCCGGCGGCTAGTTCAGCAGGCCGGCGTGGACCATCGCCTTCTTGATGACGGCCTTGGTCGGGGCAGTGACTGGCAACAGCGGCAGGCGGACCTCTTCATTGCCGCGGCCGAGCAGCGACAGGCCGCACTTGGCGCCCGCCAGCCCCGGTTCGACGAAGATCGCCGCATGCAGCGGCACGAGGCGATCCTGGATCCGTAGCGCTTCCTTGTAGTCGCTCGCCAGGCTCGCGTCCTGGAGTTGCGCGCACAGCGCCGGCGCAACATTGGAGACGACCGAGATGCAGCCCTGGCCGCCGGCGGCGTTGAAGGCGAGCGCGGTCATGTCCTCGCCCGATAGCTGGATGAAATCCGGCCCCATCGCCTCGCGCTGCGTCGAGACGCGCGCGAGATTGCCGGTCGCGTCCTTGACGCCGGCAATGTTCTTCAGCTCGAACAGGCGCTTCATCGTGTCGACCGACATATCGACCACCGAGCGCGGGGGAATATTGTAGATGATGATCGGAATGCCGATCGCGTCGTTCACCGCCTTGAAGTGCGCGTACAGGCCTTCCTGGGTCGGCTTGTTGTAATAGGGCGTGACCACCAGCACGGCGTCGGCGCCGGCCTTCTCGGCGTGCCTTGCGAGCGAGACCGCCTCGCTCGTGGCGTTCGAGCCGGCGCCCGCGATCACCGGAACGCGGCCCTTGGCCTGGTCGATGCACCACTCGACCACCTTGCGGTGCTCCTCGTGCGACAGCGTCGGGCTTTCGCCCGTCGTGCCGACCGGGACGAGGCCGTCAGTGCCCTCGGCGATCTGCCACTCGACATGCTCGCGGAACGCCTCCTCATCGAGCATCCCGTTCCTGAAGGGCGTTACGAGCGCGGTGAACGAGCCGCGGAAGCGCGTGACGGAAGCCATTTTGGAAATCCCGGTCCTGGGCGTGATCGAACGCCGCGTGATCGCGTGTCGTGAATGGGCCGAAAATACCCGGTCGCTGCGGGGGATGAAAGTGAATGTTCGTGCGACGAATGATCAAGGCCGCTGATCGGACGGCGCAGGCCCGCATTCCCGCCTTTTTTCGGCGCCAGATTGTGGCCATCGGATTCCGGCGGCCGCGTCGCCGCCCCCGCGGCTTGTTAGTAGTTCGTCAACCCAATCAATCCAATAGCGGGCAGGCGCCCGAATCGGGTCCCATCGCGCGCGGCGCGCGCAACGAGACGGGCAGGACGTTGGCTTTGGCAATCGCATTCGGATACCGCAGGACCGCGCCTGGCTTTGGGATCGTTCTTGCGATCCTCCTTGGGGTTATCCTTGGCATCGCCATTGCGCTCGCACCCGGCACGCCCGTGAACGCCGCCCCTCGCACCGCCAGGGCGGTTCCGCTGCCAAAACCGAGACCTTATACGGCCGTAATCGCACCGGCCGTCACCGCCACGCTGCCGAGCACGGAAGCCACTCCGGCAGCGCCGAAACCCGCGGCACTGCCCAAGCCCGCAGCCCAGCCTACGGCCAAGCCGGCCGCCCCGCCGCCCACGCAGGCCAGGCCTGCGGCTCCGCCGCCAGCCGCTCCGGCCGCGAGCGCCGCCGACCTCCAGCTTGCCAAGAAAGCCTTCGAGGCCGTCCGCAATGGTCGGCTCGGCAATGCGGCGGAATCGGGAAAGGCAATCTCCGATCCGCTCGCCCGCAAGCTCGTAGAATGGGCGATCCTGCGCGCTGAGGATGACGACTTCAGCTTCGAGCGCTACCGCGCATTCATCGCTTCGAACCCGCACTGGCCGCACACGACAATGTTCCGCCGCAAGGCCGAGGCCGCGCTCTGGCAGCAGCCGGCATCCGACCCCGCAACCGTGCGCGCGTTTTTCGCACATGCCCGCCCGCTCTCGGCCAAGGGCCGTCTTGCCTACGCGCGCGCGCTGCTCGCGCTCGGCGACCGCGCCGCCGCCCTCCAGGTCGCGCGCGAAACCTGGCGCAACGACGCCATGACCGCCGACCTCGAACGTCAAGCGCTCGACCTGGTCGCCCCCCTGCTCACGTCCGCCGATCACAAGGCGCGCATGGACCGCCGCTTCTATGCCGAGGACGACGACGCGGGCCTGCGCGCGGCACAGCGGCTCGGCGGCGTGCAGGTCGCCATCGCCAAAGCGCGCCAGGCCGTGATCAACAAGGCGCGCAACGCCGAAGGCCTGCTCGACGCCGTCCCGCAAGCGGCGCGCAAAGACGCCGGCTATGTCTTCAGCCGCATCCAGTGGCTGCGCCGCAACGACAAGGTCGCCGAAGCCGCGCAATGGATGCTCGCGGCGCCGACCAACGCATCAGCCATCATCGATCCCGACGAATGGTGGACCGAGCGCCGCCTGCTCGCGCGCAAGCTGCTCGATGTCGGCGACACCAGGACCGCCTACCGGGTCGCGCGCGAGGCGGTCGAGCCGGAAAAGGAGAACGCCAAGATCGAGGCTCATTTCACCGCCGGCTGGATCGCGCTGCGCTTCCTGAAAGACCCGGCGGCAGCCTCGGCGCATTTCGCCCGCATCGTCCACAACGACCATCACCCGACGTCGCTCGCCCGCGGCCATTACTGGCTCGGACGCAGCGCCGAAGCAGCAAGCCGCCATGACGAGGCGCGCGCGCATTATCAGCGCGGCGCGCGTTATGCCGCCGCCTATTACGGGCAGCTTGCGCGCGCGCGTCTGGGCATGAGCGAACTCGCATTGCCGCCCGCCCCGCAGCCCTCGCCCGCAGCGCGCACCCATGCCGGCCGCAGCGAGATCGTGCGCGCCGCCGAAATCCTCTACGCCATCGACGAAGGCGACTTTGTCGTGTCGATGGCCGCCGATCTGTCCGACCGCGCCGACGCCGACACGCTCGCCATGCTCGCCGACCTCGCTACCCGCCGGCAGGACGCCCGCACGCTGCTGCAGGTCGGCAAGGGTGCGCTTGCCCGCGGCCTGCCCTTCGAGGTGCATGCGTTCCCGACCGTCGGCCTGCCGCGCTACAAGCCGGCCGGCCAGCAGGTCGATCCGGCCGTCGCCTACGCGATCTCGCGCCAGGAGAGCGCCTTCAACCCGCGTGCGGTATCGAGCGCGAAAGCCTACGGGCTGATGCAGGTCACGGCCGGGACCGGCAAGCTGATCGCCAAGCGCATCGGCGTGCCGTTCAGCGCAAAGCGCCTGCTCGACGATCCCGCCTACAATGTGCAGCTCGGCGCGGCCGAGCTCGGCGATGTGCTCGAGACTTATCGCGGCTCCTACATTCTGTCGTTCGTCGCCTACAATGCCGGTCGCCGCCGGGTCAGCGAATGGATCGAGCGCTTCGGCGATCCGCGCGATCCCGCCGTCGATCCGATCGACTGGGTGGAGCGCATCCCGTTCTCCGAGACGCGCAACTATGTGCAGCGCGTCCTTGAAAACATGCAGGTCTACCGGCTTCTGTTCGGCTCCTCGCGCAAGCTCCTGATCGAGGCCGACCTGCGGCGCGGCACGGTCGCGCAATAAACGCCGTCAAGCGCCCCATCATGGCGCACGCTCCGATCCGTACGATATAGTGGCGGCCACGCGAGGCGCCCTTGCCGCTGTGCGCCGCGAGCCGGTCGGACAAACGATGACGCAGATCGACGGACCCGAGAGCCTGTTCGTCACCGTGGCCGACGGCATCCGCATTCATGCCGCGCTTTACGGCCCGCGCGACCCGGAGCAGCCGCCGGTCGTATGCCTGCCGGGCCTTGCCCGCACCGACAGCGATTTCTCCGCGCTTGCCGCAACGCTCGCCGCGCGCGGCCGGCGCGTGATCGCAATCGACTCGCGTGGACGCGGTCGCTCCGATCGCGACGCCAACCCGGGCCATTACAATCCGACGGTGGAGATGCTCGATGTCCTCGCGGTGCTGACCGCGCTGGCGGCGGAGCCTGCCGTCATTGTCGGCACCTCGCGCGGCGGGATTCTGGCGATGCTGATGGCGGCGGCGCGGCCTTCCGCCATCGCCGGCGCGGTGCTCAACGATATCGGCCCCGTCATCGAGCGCGACGGGCTGCTGCGGATCAAGGGTTATGTCGGCAAGCTGCCGGCCCCGAAGGATCACGACGCCGGAGCCGCCATCTTGCGCGGCGCGTTCGGCGCGCATTTTCCCCGCCTTTCGGATGCGGACTGGCACGCCTGGTCGCAGCGCAACTGGGTTGCGGAAGACGGCGGGCGACTCGTCGCCGCCTACGATCCGGCGATCGCGCAGACGCTCGCGGCGGTCGGGCCCGATACGCCCCTGCTACCGCTCTGGGACCAGTTCGGCGCGCTCGCGACCGTGCCGGTGATGATTATCAGGGGTGCCCTGTCCGACATCCTGTCGGCGCAGACCGTGTCGGCCATGAAGGTCGCAAAACCCGACCTCGAGATTCTCGAAGTTGCGGACCAGGGCCACGCGCCGCTGCTCGACGACGCCGAAACGATGGATGCGATTGCAGGCTTCGTGGCGCGCTGTCGCCACGCTCCGGGACGCGCCTAGCGGCGCAGGGCCGTGCCCTCGACGACGAGGCGGAAGCCGCCGTCCGGCAGGTCCTCGAAGCCGATCCCCTGATCGCGCCAGAAGCGCTGGATAGTCACGACCGTCCGCAGGCGCGGCTCGACGCTGCCCTGCTCGATGCGATGAACCGATTTCTGGGTCAGACCAACACGTTCGGCCAGTTCGTCCTGGCTCAATCCGATGACTGCACGGGCGACGCGGACCTTGGCCCCGAACGATATGCGCTCCGCCCGCAGAGAGCCGGAAGAAGAAAATCCGGGTTTGGCGGTATCGAGCAAAATAGCTTCGGCCATGGTTCTGTCCCGCGGTCTCTGAAGGCAAAGAACCCCCGGCGGTGGCCGCCGGGGGTTCCGATTGTCAGGTCGAGATCAAACCGATCACGGCCAGAAGTTGCGCTGGATGCGCAGGATGCCCGACCACACGTGCGTGTCGTTCACGATGAGCGTGGTCGGCAGACCGGCAGTAGTAGCGCCGTACTGGGCACCCTTCAGAGCGGAATCGACTTCCGAGTAGA
>JABARS010000018.1 GCA_019187085.1 Pseudorhodoplanes sp.
GGTGTTCTGCGCATCCTTGAGGCGGCGCGCGATGGTCTGGCGCAGCTTGGTCATGCGCACGCGCTCCTCGCGCGCGGCATCGTCGGCCGGCGAGGGCGCGCGCATCTGCGCCGCCGCGACCGGGGTGGGTGCCGACGCCGCGCGCTCGATCGCGGCCAGCATGTCGCCCTTGGTCACGCGCCCGTCCTTGCCGGTGCCCGCAACGCCGGCGGCGCTGACGCCGCTTTCGGCTTCGAGCCGGCGCACGGACGGCGCAAGCGGCGCGTCGGCGGCCGCGGGCCGCAGCTTGGTGTGCTCGGCGCCGGCGCCGATCGGCACCGTGGTCTGCGTCTTCTTGTCCGGCTGGCCGGTGGGAGCGGGCGTCGCCTTGCCGGGCGCCGCGGCCGCGCCTTCCTTGATCTGGCCAAGCAGCGCGCCGACCGCGACGGTCTCGCCGTCCTGGACTGCGATCTCGGCGAGAACGCCGGCCGCCGGTGCGGGGACTTCGATCGTCACCTTGTCGGTCTCGAGCTCGACCAGCGGCTCGTCAACCGCAACGGCGTCGCCCGGTTTCTTGAACCATTTGCCGATCGTCGCTTCGGTGACGGATTCGCCGAGTGTGGGAACGCGGATGTCAGCCATAGTCATTTCTCTCAATTTTCTCTGCCGTCATGCCCGGCCTTGACCCGGGCATCCTGCTTAACGGACGCATGGTGCCCTCCTGAGCGGGATGGCCGGGTCAAGCCCGGCCATGACGGGCTCCAAGGGATTTCAGCCCAGCGCCTCGTCGAGGAACTGGTGCAACTGCGCCTGGTGTTTCGACATCAGGCCGGTCGCCGTCGCCGCCGAGGCCGGACGTCCGGCGTAGCGCGGCTGGCGATGCTTGGCGCCGATATTGTCGAGCACCCAGCGGACGAACGTATCGATGAAGAACCACGAGCCCATGTTGCGCGGCTCTTCCTGGCACCAGACGATCTCCGCCTGCTTGAAACGGGACAGCTCGGCGACCAGCGCCTTGGTCGGGAACGGATAGAGCTGCTCGATGCGCAGGAGATAGACGTCGTTGACGCCGCGCGCCTCGCGCTCCTCGTAAAGGTCGTAATAGACCTTGCCGGTGCACAGGACGACGCGACGGATCTCGTTGTCGGGCACGAGCTGGATTTTCTCGCCCTTGAGATATTGCGCGTCGTCCCAGAGCAGACGGTGGAAGCTCGTCTCCGGCCCGAATTCGGAGAGCCGCGAAACCGCGCGCTTGTGGCGCAGCAGCGATTTCGGCGTCATCAGGATCAGCGGCTTGCGGATCTCGCGCCGGAGCTGGCGGCGCAGGATGTGGAAATAGTTCGCCGGCGTCGTGCAATTGGCGACCTGCATGTTGTCTTCGGCGCACATCTGCAGGAAGCGTTCGAGCCGGGCGGACGAATGCTCGGGCCCCTGCCCTTCATAGCCGTGCGGCAGCAGGCAGACGAGGCCGGACATGCGCAGCCACTTGCGCTCGGCCGAGGAGATGAACTGGTCGAACACCACCTGCGCGCCGTTGGCGAAGTCGCCGAACTGGGCTTCCCACAGCGTCAGCGCATTAGGCTCGGCGGTCGAATAGCCGTACTCGTAGCCGAGTACCGCCTCTTCCGAGAGCATGGAATTGAGCACTTCGTAGCGCGCCTGGTTCTCGCGCACGTGATTGAACGACGTGTGGCGCGCCTCGGTATCCTGATCGAACAGCACCGAATGGCGCTGCGAGAAGGTGCCGCGCTCGCAATCCTGGCCGGACAGGCGGACCGGATGGCCTTCCAGCAGCAGCGTGCAGAAGGACAGCGCCTCGGCCGTCGCCCAGTCGATCCCCTCGCCGGTCTGGATCGCCTTGCGGCGATTGTCGAGGAAGCGCTGGATCGTGCGGTGGACCTTGAAATCCTTCGGCACCGCCGTGATCTTCTCGCCGATCTCCTTGAGCATCGCGAGATCAACGCCGGTGTTACCGCGCCGCGGGTCCTCGGTGTCGGCCGCCGCCTTCAGGCCGGCCCAGCGGCCATCGAGCCAGTCGGCCTTGTTCGGCTTGTAGCCCTGGCCCGCCTCGTACTCGGCTTCGAGGCGCGAGCGCCAATCAGCCTTCATCTTCTCGACTTCGCCGTCGGTCACCACGCCTTCGGCGCCGAGCTTCTTGGCGTACAGGTCGAGCGTCGAGGGATGCGACCTGATCTTCTTGTACATCAGGGGCTGGGTGAAGCTCGGCTCGTCGCCTTCGTTGTGGCCGAAGCGGCGATAGCAGAACATGTCGATGACGACCGGCTTCTGGAATTTCTGGCGGAACTCGGCCGCGACCTTGGCCGCGAACACCACCGCTTCGGGATCGTCGCCGTTGGCGTGGAAGATCGGCGCCTCGATCATCTTGGCGACGTCGGACGGATAGGGCGAGGAGCGCGAATAGCGCGGATAGGTGGTGAAGCCGATCTGGTTGTTGACGATGAAATGCAAGGACCCGCCGGTGCGATAACCCTTCAGCGCCGACAGGCCGAAGCATTCCGCGACAACGCCCTGGCCGGCAAAGGCCGCGTCGCCGTGGATGAGAAGCGGCATCACCATCGTGCGGTCCTCGGGCGTCGCGCCGTGTTGGTCCTGCTTGGCGCGCACCTTTCCGAGCACCACCGGGTTGACGATTTCGAGATGCGACGGATTGGGGGTCAGCGACAGATGCACCTTGTTGCCGTCGAACTCGCGGTCCGACGAGGCGCCGAGGTGGTACTTCACGTCGCCGGAGCCTTCGACTTCGTCCGGCGTCGCAGAACCGCCCTTGAATTCGTGGAACAGGACGCGGTGTGGCTTGCCCATCACCTGGGTGAGCACGTTCAGGCGCCCGCGATGCGCCATGCCGAACACGATCTCCTTCACGCCGAGATTGCCGCCGCGCTTGATGATCTGTTCGAGCGCCGGGATCAAAGATTCGCCGCCATCGAGGCCGAAGCGCTTGGTGCCGGTATATCTGACGTCGAGAAATTTCTCGAAACCGTCAGCTTCGACCAGCTTGTTGAGGATCGCGCGCTTGCCCTCGCGGGTGAAGGTGATCTCCTTGTCCTTGCCTTCGATGCGCTCCTGCAGCCAGGCCTTCTGCGCCGGATCGGAGATGTGCATGAACTCGACGCCGAGCGTCTGGCAATAGGTGCGCTGGAGGATGGCGACGATCTCGCGCATCGAAGCGAATTCGAGACCGAGCACCTTGTCGAGGAAAATCCTGCGATCCATGTCGGCTTCGGTGAAGCCGTAGGAGCGTGGATCCAGCTCTTCCTCGTTCTTCTCCGGTTCCAGCGCGAGCGGATCGAGCTTGGCGTGGAAATGACCGCGGATGCGGTAGGCGCGGATCAGCATCAGCGCATGGATGGAGTCGCGCGTGGCCTGTTGAACGTCGGCGGACGTCAGCTCGACGCCGCGCGCCTGCGCCTTGCCTTTGATCTTGTCGCCGATCGCCTTTTCGGTCGCGGTCCAGTCGCTGTCGAGCGCGGAGACGAGTTCGCCGTTCGGCCGCAGCGGCCAGTTCGGACGTTTCCATGACGCGCCGCGCGCATTCCTAGCGACGGCGGCCGGATCGTCCTTCAGGCTCTGGAAAAAAGCCTGCCACTCGGCATCGACGGATTTCGGATCGGCTTCGTAGCGGGCGTAGAGGTCTTCGACATAGGCGGCGTTGCCGCCATACAGAAATGAAGTGAGAGCGAATGCGGCGTTCGCGTCCTGGCGAGACATCTCGGGCGTCCTGAGATTGGCTTGCGGCCGCGCAATGGCGGCCCTTTGAGCCCGAATCCGTAAAAACCGGGCTCACCGGCTTATCTATAACGATAATTGGGACGGAGCCACGACAAGATGACGAAATAATGAATTGGATTTCATTTCATTGCAGGAACACTGCCCGTTCCGAACAGGAATTGAGCGAGACCGGAGCAGGCACGGTCGCACGGCTCTCCGATCAACCGGGCATCGCTGTTCGAGGGTTCCGCGCCTGTCCGGATAAAGCCACGCAAGGGCATTTCTACAAAAGAAACGGCTGTGGGCGGCGGCCGGGGCCGCCTGCTGACAGGAATATTCTCACGTGAAACAAGCCGCGCGCGGACGCCGATTTTGCCGGTCCGCGCAGGATTTTGCGGCGCTCGCGTTTAAGCCTTCAGCACCTCGACCAGCGTCTTGCCGATGCGGGCCGGCGACGGCGAGACCTTGATTCCGGCCGCTTCCATGGCCGCAATCTTCGACTCCGCATCGCCCTTGCCGCCGGAAATGATTGCGCCGGCATGGCCCATGCGGCGGCCGGGCGGCGCGGTGCGCCCGGCAATGAATCCGGCCATCGGCTTCTTGCGGCCACGCCTGGCTTCGTCCTTGAGGAACTGCGCGGCATCTTCCTCGGCGGTACCGCCGATCTCGCCGATCATCACGATCGCCTCGGTCTTAGGATCGGCCAGGAACATCTCCAGCATCTCGATAAACTCGGTGCCCTTCACCGGATCGCCGCCGATGCCGACCGCCGTGGTCTGGCCGAGCCCTTCCGCCGTGGTCTGGAACACCGCCTCGTAGGTGAGCGTGCCCGAGCGCGACACGATGCCGACCTTGCCCGGCTTGAAGATGTTGCCCGGCATGATGCCGATCTTGCATTCGCCGGCCGTCATCACGCCCGGACAGTTCGGGCCGACCAGACGCGATTTCGAACCGCACAGCGAGCGCTTCACCTTTACCATGTCCATCACCGGAATGCCTTCGGTGATGCAGACGATCAGCGGGATTTCGGCCTCGATCGCTTCGCAGATCGCGTCCGCGGCCCCGGGCGGCGGCACATAGATCACGCTCGCGTCCGCGCCGGTCTTGGCCCGCGCCTCGGCCACCGTGTCGAAGACCGGAAGGTTGAGATGCGTGGTGCCGCCTTTGCCGGGCGAGGTGCCGCCGACCATCCTGGTGCCGTAGGCGATCGCCTGCTCGGAATGGAAGGTGCCGTTCTTGCCGGTGAAGCCCTGGCAGATGACCTTGGTGTTTTTGTCGATGAGGATGGACATCACGCGGCCTTCTTCACTGCTGCGACAACCTTCTGGGCGGCGTCGTCGAGATCATCGGCGGGCAGCACGTTCAGCCCCGACTCCTTGATGATCTTCTTGCCCAATTCGACATTGGTGCCCTCGAGCCGGACCACCAGCGGCACCTTGAGGCCGACTTCCTTCACCGCGGCGACGACGCCTTCGGCGATCACGTCGCACTTCATGATGCCGCCGAAGATGTTGATCAGGATGCCTTTGACGTTCGGATCGGAGGTGATGATCTTAAACGCCGCCGTCACCTTCTCCTTGGACGCGCCGCCGCCGACATCGAGGAAGTTGGCCGGCGCCATGCCGTAGAGCTTGATGATGTCCATGGTCGCCATGGCGAGGCCGGCACCGTTGACCATGCAGCCGATCGAACCGTCGAGCGAGATGTAATTGAGATCGTGCTTGGACGCCTCGATTTCCTTCTCGTCCTCTTCGGTCTCGTCACGCAGCGCCATGATGTCGGCATGGCGGTAGAGCGCGTTGCTGTCGAAGCCGACCTTGGCGTCGAGGCAGATCAACTTGTTGTCCTTGGTGACGACCAGCGGGTTGATTTCGAGCAGCGACATGTCCTTCTCGGTGAAGGCCCTGTAGAGCTGCGTGAGCAGCGCGCTCATCTGCTTCTGCAAGTCGGCATCGAGGCCAAGCGCCTTCGAGACGTTGCGCACGTGATGCGGACAGATATTGGTGGCCGGATCGACCGTGATGGTCAGGATCTTCTCCGGCGTCTCGTGCGCCACTTCCTCGATATTCATGCCGCCTTCGGTCGACACGACGATCGCGACCCGCGAACTGACGCGATCGACCAGCATCGACAGGTAGAATTCCTTGGCGATGGCGGAGCCTTCCTCGATGTAAAGGCGGTTGACCTGCTTGCCTTTCGGCCCGGTCTGATGGGTCACCAGGACCGAGCCGAGAATGCGCTCGGATTCCTTTTTGACGTCGTCGAGCGTCTTGACCACCTTCACGCCGCCGGCCTTGCCGCGGCCGCCGGCATGGATCTGGGCCTTCACCACCCAGACCGGGCCGCCCAGCTCCTTGGCCGCCTTCATCGCCTCTTCGACGCTGAAGGCGGGGATGCCGCGCGGCACCGCGACGCCGAATTCCCGCAGGACGGCTTTCGCCTGATACTCGTGGATATTCATACTTCCCCCCGGCGTGCCCGGCCCGCTCGGCTTACTTCCCGAGATCGGGCGCGATCTTGATGCAGGCTTCGACCAGTCCCTCGACGGACGCCGCCGACTTCTTGAACATGTCCTTTTCCGCGCCTTCGAGGTCGATTTCGACGACGCGCTCGACGCCCTTGGCACCGATCACGACCGGCACGCCGACATAGAGATTCTTCACGCCGAACTCGCCATTGAGCCAGGCCGCGCACGGCAGGACGCGCTTCTTGTCCTTCAGATAGCTCTCGGCCATGGCGATCGCCGACGCCGCCGGCGCATAGAAGGCTGAGCCGGTCTTGAGCAGATTGACGATTTCCGCGCCGCCATTGGCGGTGCGCTTGACGATCTCGTCGATGCGCGCCTGCGTGGTCCAGCCCATCTTCACGAGATCGGGCAACGGGATGCCGGCCACCGTCGAGTAGCGAACCAGCGGCACCATGGTATCGCCATGGCCGCCGAGCACGAACGCGGTGACGTCCTCCACCGACACGTCGAATTCGTCGGCAAGGAAATAGCGGAAGCGCGCCGAATCGAGCACGCCGGCCATGCCGACGACCATCGACTTGGGCAGACCGGAATATTTTTGCAGCGCCCAGACCATCGCGTCGAGCGGATTGGTGATACAGATGACGAATGCGTTCGGCGCATATTTTTTGATGCCGGCGCCGACCTGCTCCATGACCTTCAGGTTGATGCCGAGAAGATCGTCACGGCTCATGCCCGGCTTGCGCGGCACGCCGGCGGTGACGACGCATACCGCGGCGCCCTCGATCGCCTCATACGAATTGGTGCCGGAAAAATGGCCATCGAAGGAATCCACCGGCGAGGACTGCGCGATGTCGAGCGCCTTCCCCTGCGGGATACCTTCCGCAATGTCGAACATCACGACATCGCCGAGTTCCTTGAGACCGATGAGATGAGCGAGCGTGCCGCCGATCTGGCCGGAGCCGATCAATGCAATCTTGGGACGCGCCATGAGCGGAAAACCTTGAAATGGAGAAGCCGCAGGAGCGCGGCCGCGCGGTGGTTAACCCGTTCAGCGATGGGCGACAAGAAGCCGTTCGGCGAAGCCTCTTGCAGAAATCTGGAATACATTATTCCAGACGTATAGCCATTGCCAAGATGGTTGTCATGCAATGCGAAAAAACCGCGCGGCAACGCAAAAAATCGCACCGGCTGCCCCGGCACGGAGGTGGACGTCCAGCTCCTCGGAAATGGAAAGGAATGGCAGGAAAATTTCTCTGCTGACACCAGTTGGCCGGCAACCGCTGACTGTTGGGTCGGCCTCATGTCTCCACGATGCGCCCGGCGCGGGTCTCGCCCGCATGGCCGCCGCCGTGCGGCAGCGACAGATAGGATTGCGCGCCCATCTCGATCAGCCGTGAGGCCGTGCGATCGAACTCGAAACGTTCGGAAGCATCTTCGGCGCGATAGAGCTCGTGCGGCTGGGCTTCCGCCGAGGCGATCAGCTTCACCGCATTGTCGTAGAGTGTATCGATCAGGGCGATGAAGCGCCTGGCGGCGTTGCGCTTCGTGTGGTCCATCACCGGCACATGATCGAGGACGATGGAGTGGTATTCGCGCGCAAGCCGCAGATAGTCGGCGGCACCGAGCGGCTGCTCGCACAGATCGTGGAATGAGAAGCGCGCCGCGCCGTGCGCCGCACGCGGCACATGCAGCGGATGTCCCTTGATGGTCAGCGTAACCGGCGCGCCGCCATCGCCGAGCGTCAGCCGCGTCCAGGTTGCGTCCAGCGCCGTGGCGGCCGCCGCGTCGTCGGGCACATGCCACACCTTGCCGCGCACAAGCTTCTCCAGCCGGAAATCGGTGCGGGCGTCAACACGCTGCACGGTCATGTGGCGCTTGAGCAGGTCGATGAACGGCAGAAACAGACCGCGATTGAGTCCGTCGCGATACAGATCGTCCGGCGCGACGTTCGACGTCGCCACCACGACGACGCCGCTCTCGAACAGCCGCGTAAACAAACGCCCGAGAATCATCGCGTCGGCGATATCGTTGACGTGGAATTCATCGAAACACAAAAGCCACGCTTCTTCGGCAATCGATTCGGCGGCGAGCAGCACGGCATCCTGCGCACCGCCTTCGCCCGGCTTGCCGCGCTGACGAAAGATGTGAACGCGCTCGTGCACGTCGGCCATGAATTCGTGGAAATGCGCGCGCCGCTTGCGCATTACCGTGCTGGACTGAAAGAACAGGTCCATCAACATGGTTTTGCCGCGGCCGACGGCGCCATGCAGATACAGCCCGCGCACCGGATCCTGGCGGTCGCGCCGGCCGAACAGCCAGCCGAGCGAGGAGGACTTGCGCGCCAGCCGGTGCGTCGCGAGCCGCTCGTTCAGCCGATGCAGCATCTCGACGGCAACCTGCTGGGCGGAGTCGCGCTCGATGCGGCCCTTGGCAAGAAGGTCGGCATAGCGCGCACTGATCGTTCCGGACATGCGGGAAAACCGGCCGGCGGGGCGATGGGGGACGGGCAGGCATAGCCGCCCGCCATCGCTGACGGTAAGCGGTCATGCAGCGCACGCAGCACAGCCGTGCGCATACCTCCTTTAAAGCGATTGTTAACCGGAAAATCAAAGGCTTAGATAGCGATTACCCAAAATTTCGGCTTGGCCTTGTCGCAATTCTGCTGCATCGCAACATTAGGAATTGATTCGCGGCGGCCAAAACCGCCGGCTGTCTCGGGAGGAGGCGGCAGGAGGGTCTTTCAGACGGGAACGTCAGGAGACCCTGTCATGCATGAATTGATGCCCGACGGCGGCGTGATCCGGAAGCTCTGGCTTCACGAAGCCCATATCTATCGCGACCACCTGCTGCGGCTCGACATGGCGAGCCGACGCAGCCGCTTCGGCGGCGCGGTATCGGACGATCACATCCGGCGGCATGTCGACGATTCGATCATGCTCGATGCCGTCATCCACGGCTTCTTCGTCGACGGCGTGCTCCGCGGCGCGGCGGAACTGCGCCCGATCGGCTCGCGCTTCTCCGGCGAGGCGGAAGCCGCCTTCAGCGTGGAAAAGGCCTGGCAAAGCCACGGCGTCGGCTCCGAGCTGCTTTCGCGCACGCTGCTTGTCGCCCGCAATCGCGGCGTCAAGTTTCTGCGCATGCTTTGCCTTGCCGAAAACCGGCGCATGCAACAGCTCGCGCGCAAATTCGATGCCGACCTGCGTTTCGATTTCGGCAGCGTGATCGGTGAAGTCACCGCGCCGCGGCCGACGCCGATCTCCGTCGTGCGGGAGGCGCTCACCGACAGTTTCAGCGTCGCCAATGCCATGCTCGATGCGCAGACACGGTTCTTCAAACCGACCTGAAGCAACGAACGCTTTACCTAGATACGAAGCCGCGTTAACCGCGCGGTACGATTCCCCGCATATCCTGATTCGCCGGGATCGTTCTGCCGGCCCGGGAGACAGGAATGACCAGCGTCGAAATCCGCGTTATCGGGCCGACCGGAATCGAAGATCATCACGCGCATCTTCTGCGGCTGGATTCCACGCAGCGCATCCTGCCGATGGCGGCGGCGACCGACGATCGCGGCATCGACGGCCACTGCCTGCGCCTGCTCGGATCGCAGGCCATTCTGATCGGCGCCTATGCCGACGGCGTGCTGCGCGCCGATCTCGAAATCATTCCCGACCGCACGGCGCGTGAGGCCGACGTCGTCTTCACGGCCGAGAAAGATCATGCGACGCCGGCGATCGCACACATGCTGATCGTGCGCATGTTCGACGAAGCGCGTCGTTACCGGCTGAACGGCCTTTCGATTTACGGCTTCGACGATGAAGCCCTGCTCGATCGTGTCGCATCCACGAACGGCGCGGCGGTCGAATACGGCAAACCGGTGCGCGTCCACATCATGCCCGCCTGCGCACCGGCGGCCGGTCGCGCCGGCGAACCGGCTCTATCGCACAGCCACGCGTAACGGCGTCATCAGCGGGAACGCCTCTTCCACGACATAGGGTCCGCCGCCGGTCGAGGCGCGCGACGAGAACAGCACGAAACGCTCGACGCGAAACGGCATCGAGCGGAACGAGCCGCGCGCCGAAAGATAATCCGCGACCTGTTGGCTCGACGTTTCGCGCAGCCGCGCCAGCGTGACGTGCGGAGTATATTTGCGGCCTTCCGGCGCAAGTCCGACCCGCTGCATCAGCCGTTCGTGCTCGGCCTGCAGATCGAGCAAGGCCGGTGTCGGCGCAACCGAGGCGACGACCGCACGCGGCTTTCGTCCGCCGAACGAGGACAGGCCCTCGAGCCGGATTTCAAGCGGCGCGCGCTCGACGCGGCTGAGCATCGAGGCCACTTCGTTCGCGAGCCCATGCTCGATGTCGCCGATGAAACGCAGCGTCAGGTGATAGTTATCGGGATCGATCCAGCGCGCGCCCGGCAAGCCGCCGCGCAAGAGCGACAGGACCTGCGCGACATCGCTGGGTATCTCGAGACCGGTGAACAGGCGCGGCATCGAGATCTCCTTTGTATCAGCCGGGATACCGGCAACCGGTTTCAATCAGACGGGATTCGCGGCGGCGCCGCAAGTCTCGGCACGGACTAGGACGCCCGCCTGCTGCGGACACGAGCGATCAGCTCTTCGGCTTTTGGCAAAATCCCGGTCACGATCTGTGACACGCCGGCGGCATTTGGATGAATCCCGTCGGCGAGCGAAAATTTCGTCTGCGCGGCGATCCCTTCCAGCAGAAATGGATAGAACACCACGCCATGCTTCGTTGCCAGATCCGGAAAGATAGAGTCATAGGCGCCGCGATATTCGGTCCCCATATTGCGGGCCGACTGCATGCCGGCGAAAAGCACTTCGATCCGGCGCTGCTTCAGCCGCTGCAGGATCGAATCGAGCGCGGCGCGTGTAACCGCCGGATCGACACCGCGCAGCATGTCGTTGGCGCCGAGCGCAACGATCACGGCATCGGTCCCGTCCGGCACCGACCAGTCGAGGCGCGACAGGCCGCCCGAGGCCGTGTCGCCGGACACGCCGGCATTTGTGATTTCGACCGCGATGCCCTTCGCCCGCAGCGCCCGCTCAAGCTGGGTCGGAAACGCATCCTGATTGGGCAATCCGTAGCCCGCAGTCAGCGAATCGCCGAGCGCCACGATCTTGATGGTCTTTTCCGCCGCAAACGATCGCCCGGCCGGACCGACAAAGACAGCCACGACGGCCAGAATGAAGGCGGCAACGACGAGGCAAGGCGACAGCCTTCGCGCAGCCGAATATGCCGCATCCGGGCGGCTATGGACGCTGCGGCCGCCCGTCCCATATGAGCAGGGTTTCCCGCGGCTCAATTCGGTCATCTTCCACCGCCACCACATTCGGATCATGGACGCCCTTTCATCTCAATCAGGCCCCGCCATCGCGCTTTCGGGGATCAATCTTTCACTCGGCCAGGGTGCCGCGCGCGTTCACATCCTCAAGGACATCGATCTTTGTATCGCAAGCGGGGAGGCGATCGGCCTCGTCGGCCCCTCGGGTTCGGGCAAATCGACATTGCTGATGGTCATGGCCGGCCTCGAACGCTCCGATAGCGGAACCGTCACCGTGGCCGGCACCGATCTCACCAGGCTCGATGAGGACGCGCTGGCCCGCTTCCGCGGACGCAATGTGGGTATTGTCTTCCAGTCTTTCCACCTCATTCCGACCATGACGGCGCTGGAAAACGTCGCAGTGCCCCTCGAACTGGCCGGCGTCGAGGATGCCTACGAACGGGCGGAAGCCGAGTTGCGCAACGTCGGGCTCGGCGAACGTCTTGCGCACTATCCTGCGCAATTGTCCGGCGGCGAGCAGCAGCGCGTCGCGCTCGCCCGCGCGCTCGCGCCCAACCCCTCGATCCTCGTCGCCGACGAGCCGACGGGCAATCTCGACGAGGCGACCGGACGCCAGATCATTGATCTCCTGTTCAAGGGCCATATCGAGCGCGGCGCGACGCTGGTCCTCGTCACGCACGATCCCGCACTCGCCGCGCGTTGCGACCGTGTCGTGCGGCTGCGCTCGGGACGGATCGACCAGGGTGCAACGCAGGCGGCGCCGGCGCCATGAACCGTCACGCGCCGCCTCCGGTCGCCCAAGCGCCATCCCGGCTGCTGCCGGTGCGCCTTGCATTGCGCGAACTGCGCGGCGGACTGAGCGGCTTTTACGTCTTGATCTCCTGTATCGCCCTCGGCGTCATGGCAATTGCCGGCGTCGGATCTTTCTCGGAAAGCCTGAGCGGCGGACTCGCGCGCGAGGGCCGCACGATTCTCGGCGGCGACGCGGCGTTCTCCCTGATCCATCGCGAAGCGACACCCGAGGAGAAGGCGTTCCTCGAAGCGCGCGGGGCCGTATCGGTCGCGGCCACCATGCGCGCGATGGCGCGCGCATCCGCCGACCGCATGACGCTCGTCGAGATCAAGGCGGTCGATGGACGCTATCCGCTGGCCGGCGAGGCCGCGCTTGAGCCTGCCTTGCCGCTCGCGGAGGCGTTTGCCGAACGCGGCGGCACATTCGGCGCTGCGGCCGATCCTGCACTGCTGGTGCGGCTCGATCTGCGCATCGGCGACCGTATTAATGTCGGCGAAGCGACGTTCGAAATCCGCGCCGCGATCCGCAGCGAGCCCGACAAGCTGGCCGGCGGCATCGGCTTCGGGCCGCGTCTGTTGATCGGGGACGGAGGCCTGCGCGCCACCGGACTGTTGCTGCCGGGCAGTCTCGTACGCTGGCATTACCGCGTCGCCTTTCCCGACCGCGACGCGAGCGGCGACGCGACCGAAAAGCTTGTACGCGACGTGCGCGACGCGATGCCCGATACCGGCTGGAACATCCGCACGCGCGACAATGCTTCGCCCGCGCTGGAACGCAATGTCGAGCGCTTCACGCAATTCCTGACGCTGGTCGGCCTTACCGCGCTGCTGGTCGGCGGCGTCGGCGTCGCCAATGCGATCAAGAGCCACCTCGGCCGCAAGCGCAATGCGATCGCCGCGATGAAAGCGCTCGGCGCAACGGGCGGCCGCATATTCGTACTCTTCCTTACCCAGGTCATGCTGCTGGCCGCCGTCGGCACTGCGATCGGATTGGCGATCGGCGCCGCGCTGCCGTTTGCGATTGTGGCCCTGTTCGGCGCGGTCATTCCGCTGCCGGTCGATCCGGCAATTCATCCCGGCCAGCTCGCGCTCGCCGCGATCTACGGCCTGACGACGGCGCTCACATTCGCGATCTGGCCGCTCGGGCGTGCCCACGACATCCCCGTCTCCGCGCTGTTTCGCGACCATGTCAGCAGCGGTCACGGCTGGCCGCGCCGGCGCTACGTGATCGCCACCGCGGCCGCCGGCACCGCGCTTGCGGTGCTGGCGATCGTGCTCGCCTATGACAGGAAGATCGCCGCGATTTTCGTGGCTGCCGCCCTCGCCACTTTCATCACGCTGCGGCTGGTTGCGTATCTGATCATGGCGGTCGCGCGCCGCCTGCCGCATGCGGATTCGACCGCCTGGCGACTCGCGGTCGCCAATATCCATCGTCCCGCCGCGCTTACCCCCACCGTCGTCCTTTCTCTCGGGCTTGGGCTGACGCTGCTTGTCACCGTCACCCAGATCGACGGCAACCTGCGCCGGCAGTTCGAGGCCGCGCTGCCGGACAAGGCGCCGTCATTCTTTTTCGTCGACATCCAGTCGGCCGATACCGAACGTTTCGATTCCTTTATCAAGGAACGCACACCGCAGGCGCGGCTCGAACGCGTCCCCATGCTGCGCGGCCGCATCGTCTCCGCGCGCGGCGTGCGCGCCGAGGATTTGCGGCCGCCGCCGGACGCCGCCTGGGTGCTGCAGGGCGACCGCGGCATCACGCACGCGCGCGACATGCCGCAGGGCTCGCGCCTCGTCGCCGGACAATGGTGGGATGCGGACTATCAGGGGCCGCCGCTGCTTTCGTTCGAGAAAAGGCTTGCGGACGCGCTCGGTCTGAAGCTCGGCGATTCCGTGGTGGTGAACGTGCTCGGGCGCAACATCACCGCCACGATCGCCAACCTGCGGGTGGTGGACTGGCAGAGTCTCGGGATCAATTTCGTGCTCGTGCTCTCGCCGAACACGCTGCAGGGCGCGCCGCATACCCACATCGCCACCCTCACCTACTCCGGCGGCTCCAGCCTCGAACAGGAAACCGAGCTGCTCAAGGCGGTTGCAGCGGCCTTCCCGACCGTGACGACCGTACGCGTGAAAGACACGCTCGACGCCGTCGGCGCCATCATCGCCAATCTGACGACGGGTATTCGCGGCGCCAGTCTCATCACCCTGCTGGCCGCCGCCATCGTCCTTGCCGGCGCGCTGGCCGCCAGCCATCACCACCGGGTCTATGACGCCATCATCCTGAAAGTGCTGGGCGCCACACGCGGCAGGCTGCTCGCCGCCTATGCTCTCGAATACGGCATCCTTGGCGCGGTGACCGCGCTGTTCGGCGTGGCGGCCGGCTCGGTTGCGGCCTGGCTGATCATGACCGAAATCATGAACCTGTCATACGTCTGGCTCCCCTTTCCGGCGATGGCGGCTGCCTGCGCGGCGCTTGCGGTTACCATCGTGTTCGGACTGGCCGGGACGCTCGGCGCGCTCAGCCGCAAACCCGCATCGGTGCTCAGAAATCTTTAGGAATTTGCGACAATCAGCCGCGTTTGCGGTCGGAAACTGCGACCACGCGCAATGCTTATTTTGCCACGATCCGGTGTAATGTGCCGGCCATCGGCCGAGGCGGGGCGACGACCGCAAACGGCATACTCACAATTAAAGGAACAGGAGTTCGGCAATGTCGGACTTTGACAGAAATGCGGTAGCGGGACGGTACGGCCAGACCGTCGGACGCGAGGAAGCGGCGATCGACCAGGGCCTGCGGTCGTACATGCTTCACATCTACAATTACATGGTGCTCGGCCTCGCCATCACCGGTTTTGCGGCGCTGGGTATCTACATGCTCTCGATCACCGGCGACGCTTCGGCGGCCGCCCGCTCGACCACCGGCGCTGCGATCGCGCTGCGCGGCGGGCAATATCTGACGTCATTCGGCTACGCGGTCTTCGTCAGCCCGCTGAAATGGGCGATCATCCTGGCGCCGCTCGCGCTGGTGTTCGTCATCAGCTTCGGCGTTCACCGCATGCGCCCGGCCATGGCGCAGATCCTGTTCTGGATTTTCGCGGCTCTGATCGGCCTGTCGCTCGGATCGATCTTCATGGTCTACACGCACACCTCGATCGTGCGCGTGTTCTTCGTGACCGCGGCCTCGTTCGGTGCGCTGAGCCTGTGGGGCTATACCACCCAGCGCGATCTCAGCGGCATGGGCTCGTTCCTGATCATGGGCCTGTTCGGCGTCATCATCGCAAGCCTGGTCAATATCTGGCTCGCCAGCTCAATGCTGCAGTTCGTGGTTTCGGTCGTCGGCGTGCTGGTGTTCGCCGGCCTCACCGCCTGGGACACCCAGCGCCTGAAGAACGAATACATCTACGGCGCCATGGAGGGCGAGGGCATGGAGCGCTCCGCGATCCTGGGTGCGCTGTCGCTCTACCTCAACTTCATCAACCTGTTCACGCTGCTGCTGCAGCTTCTGGGACAGCGCGAGGAGTGATCCCGCGAACCGGCCAGTCGCGGAAAAGGCCCCGGAAATCCGGGGCCTTCTTCTTTCCGGACCGGCGTTTTGCCGGTGGCTGCCGCCTGTCCGGCAATCGCTGGTAAAAACCCGGCCGGATCCCTACATTTGCGCTATCGAACCGGCCCGGCGGCTTCCGGGATGCAGAGAGGTATTTTCCATGTCGGATTTCGACCGGAATGTAACGGCGGCCCGCGGCGGCTATGCCGAGCGGACGGCCGCCATCGATGCGGGTCTGCGCGCCTACATGATCCGCGTCTACAACTATATGGCCGCCGCGGTTGCGCTGACCGGTACGCTGGCCTGGATCACCTTCAACGCCGCCGTCACCACCGATGCGGCCGGGACGATCGTCGGCCTGACGAGTTTCGGGCAGGCGGTGTTCAGCGGCCCAGCGGTCATCGTGCTGATGCTGGCGACGCTCGGGCTCGTCTTCTTCATCAGCTTCCGCATCCACAAGCTGGAATTCGGCACCGCGCTTACGCTGTTCATGGTCTATGCCGGCCTGCTCGGCGTGATGCTGTCGTCGGTGTTCCTGGCCTATACTGGCGCCTCGATTACGCGGGTGTTCTTCATCTCCGCCGCCTCGTTCGGCGCGCTGAGCCTTTACGGCTATACGACGCAGCGCGACCTTTCCCCGATCGGCTCGTTCCTGATCATGGGTCTGGTCGGCCTGATCATCGCCAGCATCGTGAACATCTTCCTGAAGTCGAGCGGCCTCGAATTCGTGATTTCGGTGGCTGGCGTGATGGTGTTCGCCGGCATGACCGCGTGGGACACGCAGAAGATCAAGGAAATGTACGACGTCCAGGACGACGGCACCGTCGCCGGCCGCAAGGCGGTGATGGGCGCACTCCAGCTCTATCTGGACTTCATCAACCTCTTCCTGTTCCTGCTGCGGCTTCTCGGCGACCGCCGGTAATCCGCAGACGGGCGTGGTGGAATTCGGGCCGGCATAAGAGACCGAATTCCGCCCGTCGCTTTTTCTTTGCCAAGCGCACACCCCGGCCTTGCCGCCGGGGTGTTTTCTTTCGATAGTGAGGCATAGCGTCGCGAAATTCCCCATAGCGCCATGCAATCACTTCTGATCCGCCCGGCGACATACGAAGACATCGTCCTGATCACCGCGATTTATGCCCATGCGGTCGAGTTCGGCACGGCGTCGTTCGAGCTCGAGCCGCCTTCGCAGGCGGAAATGACCGCGCGGATGAAGGTGCTGCTGGACGGCGGTTTCCCCTATCTCGTCGCCGAGTCGGACGGAACGGTGCTGGGTTACGCCTACGCCGCCCTATACCGCATGCGTCCGGCTTACCGGTATACGCTCGAAGACAGCGTCTATGTCGCCCCCAACATGCATGGGCGCGGCATCGGCCGCATGCTGCTCGACTGTCTGGTCACTGAATCGGAACGGCGTGGATTTCGTCAGATGGTCGCCGTGATTGGCGATTCGGCGCAGACGGCATCGATCGAGCTGCACCGCGCCGTCGGATTCCGCATCTCGGGCACGCTGTCCAATGTCGGCTACAAGTTCGGCCGCTGGCTGGACACGGTGCTGATGCAGCGCCATCTCGGACAGGGCGCCCTCACCAAGCCGTGACGGACGCGCGCCGCTTTAGCCCGCCACCACGCTCAGTTTCCTATCGAGCACGCGCAATACGCGTTCCAGCTCATGGCCACGGCGCATGATCAGCCCGGTCGCCGAAATCACGCTGTAGGCGCCCTGGCGACGCGCCTGTCTGGGACTCTTTTCGATGCGGTAGATCGGATATTCGGCGGCGCGGCGAAAGACGGAGAACACCGCCCGGTCACGCATGAAGTCGATCGCATAGTCGCGCCATTCCCCGTCCGCGACCTTGCGCCCGTACAGCCTGAGGATGCGATCAAGCTCGCGCCGGTCGAAGGTAACCTGTTGATCGGAGGCCCCCGGACGGCTGCCCGGGCTTTCGCCTCCGCGCGGCTGGCTCGGTTCGGTATCGCCGAAGCTCATGCGGCGCCTCCTGTTTGACGACAATCTTATGATTGCCCCGGCGGCGGCGGCCTGCAAGGGCCCAAGGGCCCCATGCGGAACATGGGCCGAAAGCGCCGAAACCCGGAAAACCGCGTCAAATTGCTCGGCCGCTCTCACGGGTTCGTTAAAGAAACCATAATAAGGCCCAATTTCGGTCGACCGCCCGCCCCTATGCGATGCGACATAGGAAACTCAAGGCCCGGTTCTGAAGAGCACCGGATTCCTCAGCCCCCCAGCCCCCCGGGGCTTGGATGAGCCGGGCCGATCAATTCGCGTACGGTTCAATCCCCAATGATTCTCGGGCCGGTTTTCCCGGCCCGTTTTTTTATTGCCGGCGGGGATTGCAAGAGGTGGACCGGCCGCTCAGTGAATCGCCGCGGACGCCGCGCCGACGATCAGGCCGGGTTTTTCGTCGCTGCCGCGCTGGAGCAATACGATCACGCTGTCGACGCCGGGCACAGCGATGGTGTTGACCGGAACGGACCAGGTCGCGGTCTTGCCCGACCAAGTGCCGACCTTCTCCCAGTGCCGCCCGACATTGACATAGGTGATGTTGCGGCCGCGGTTCTCGCCGCGCCGGATCTCGACTTCCGCCGCGCGCATCACGCCGCAAAGCCATATGTCGGCGGGCGCCGCTCCGTTCTTGTCGTCCGCCACGCTGACCGTGATCGTGTCGTCCTTGAGCGCGAGCTGCACCGGAATGGTCATGGCGCTGTCACGGGTCTTGGCGATCGCCGCTTCGATTCCCTTGCGGTCGCTTCCGACCACGCCGACCTTGCCGTTGACCACAACCTGCGGCGTGTAGACGCCGCTCGTACCCTGCGACCGCGAATAACCCCATTGCCGCGCGGTATGCCGCGGACTGGCGAGCGAATCTTTCCAGCCGAGATGATCCCAGTAATCGACCGGCAGGCTGAGCGTGATCAGCGAGGTGTTCCGGGACAACTCGCCGAGCAGCTTGTCGGCGGGCGGACAGGAAGAGCAGCCCTGGCTGGTGAAAAGCTCGATCACAGCGACCGGCCGCGTGTCCGACTGCGCATCCGCCGGTCCCGAAATGCCGGCCACAAGAGCGGCCAGCATCAGCACTCGACCGCAACGCATGGCGACACTCCCGTTCCCGCGCGAGCCCCCGCTGGCCGGCGACTCTTAACGTGCACGGCCATCACTCGCCACTCACGTCGCGGTGAACCATCATCACGTCCGGAGACGAGTCAACAAAAAAGAAGCGCGCGGCTCCACACCGCGCGCTTCGAACCCGCAAACGGACTTTCGCGCGTTACGCCGCAAGATGGCGCAGCACATACTGCAGAATGCCGCCGTTCTTGAAGTATTCGAGCTCGTCGAGCGTATCGATGCGGCAGATCAGCGGCACCCGCCGCATCGTGCCGTCCTCACCGACGATTTCCGCCGTGAGCTTCTGACGCGGCTTGAGATCGCCGATCAGTCCGCGAATGGTGACTTTCTCCCCGCCTTTCAGGCCGAAGCTCTGCCACGACGCCCCTTCCTCGAACACCAGCGGCAGGACACCCATGCCGACGAGATTTGAACGGTGGATGCGCTCGAAGCTCTGCGCGATCACCGCACGGACGCCGAGCAGGATCGTGCCCTTGGCCGCCCAGTCGCGCGAGGAGCCGGTGCCGTATTCCTTGCCGGCGAACACGACAAGCGGAACCTTCTCCTGTCTGTAGCGCATCGCCGCGTCATAGATCGGCATTTGCGTCTTGTCGGGATAGTGAACGGTGACGCCGCCTTCGACGCCCGGCACCATCTGGTTCTTGATGCGGATATTAGCGAACGTGCCGCGCATCATCACTTCATGGTTGCCGCGGCGCGTGCCGTACTGGTTGAAGTCCACCGGCTTCACATTGTGATCGACCAGATATTTTCCGGCCGGCGAGTTCAGCTTGATCGAGCCGGCCGGCGAAATGTGGTCGGTCGTGATCGAATCCAGGAACAGGCCGAGGACGCGCGCGTCGACAATATCCTCGAGCGCCGAGGGGCGCGGCTTGATGCCGACAAAATACGGCGGGTTCTGCACGTAGGTCGAGTGCGAATCCCACGCATAAGTCAGCCCACCGGATACGGTGATCTGCCGCCAGTTGGCGTCGCCCTTGAACACGTTGGCATATTTCTTGGTGAAGAGCTGCTTGGTGACGTTCTTGCGGATGAAGGTGTTGATTTCCTTCGTCGTCGGCCAGATGTCCTTCAGGAAGACCTTCTTGCCATTCTTGTCGACGCCGAGCGGGTCCTTCAGCAGATCGACCTGCATCGAGCCTGCGATCGCATAGGCGACGACCAGCGGCGGCGAAGCCAGATAGTTCGCGCGCACGTCGGGATTCACGCGGCCTTCGAAATTACGGTTGCCGGACAGCACGGCCGCCGCAACCAGATCGTTGTCGCTGATCGTCCTGGAAATTTCCTCCGGCAGCGGGCCCGAATTGCCGATGCAGGTCGTGCATCCATAACCAACGAGGTTGAATCCGAGCTTGTCGAGGTCCTTCTGCAGGCCGGACTTGGCGAGATACTCGCCGACCACCTGGGATCCGGGCGCAAGCGAGGTCTTCACCCACGGCTTGACGGTCAGGCCTTTGGCCGCGGCCTTGCGGGCCACCAATCCGGCGCCGATCATCACGCTCGGATTGGAGGTGTTGGTGCAGGAGGTGATGGCGGCGATCACGACGTCGCCGTGACCGAGATCGTGCTTGCGTCCGGCGACCGCCGCGCGCTTGCCGATCTCCACCGCCTTCTTGAACTCCTTCTCCATCGCCTCCGCAAACTCGGCCTTGACCACTTTCAGCGGCACGCGGTCCTGCGGGCGCTTCGGACCGGCCAGCGACGGCTCGACCTTGCCGAGATCGAGCTTGAGCACATCGGTGAAGACCGGATCCTTGGTGGTCCTGGTCAGGTACATGCCCTGGGCCTTGGCATAGGCCTGCGCGAGCTTCACGCGATCGGCCTTGCGGCCGGTGTCGCGCAGGAACTTCACCGTCTGTTCGTCCACCGGGAAGAAACCGCAGGTCGCGCCATATTCCGGCGCCATGTTGCCGATGGTGGCGCGATCAGCGATCGAAAGATCGAGCACGCCGGGCCCGAAGAATTCCACGAACTTGCCGACCACGCCGCGCTTGCGCAGCATTTCGGTGACGGTGAGCACGAGGTCGGTCGCGGTGACGCCTTCCTTCAGCTTGCCGGTCAGCTTGAAGCCGATCACTTCCGGCAGCAGCATCGACAGCGGCTGGCCGAGCATCGCTGCCTCCGCCTCGATGCCGCCAACGCCCCAGCCGAGTACGGCGAGGCCGTTCACCATCGTGGTGTGCGAGTCGGTGCCGACAAGCGAGTCCGGATAGGCGACTTCGCTGACCGTCTTGCCGTTGACCTTGAGCCTGGACTTCGCGGTCCAGGTCACCTGCGACAGGTATTCAAGGTTTACCTGATGGCAGATGCCGGTACCGGGCGGCACCACGCGGAAATTGTTGAACGCCTTCTGCGCCCACTTCAGGAAGCGATAGCGCTCCTGGTTCTGCTTGTACTCTTCCTCGACATTCTTCTTGAATGCCGTGTTGCTGCCGAAGAAGTTCACGATCACCGAGTGATCGATCACCAGATCGACGGGAACCAGCGGGTTGATCTTCTGCGCATCACCGCCGAGCACTTTCATCGCATCGCGCATGGCGGCAAGATCGACCACCGCCGGAACGCCGGTGAAATCCTGCATCAGCACGCGCGCCGGCCGGAAGGCGATTTCGCGCTCGGAGGCCTTCGTCTTGAGCCAGGCGGCCACCGCGAGGATATCGTCCCTGGTGACCGAGCGGCCGTCCTCGTTGCGCAGAAGATTTTCCAGCAGCACCTTCATCGAGAAGGGCAGGCGGGATATGCCTTTCAGCCCGTTCTTTTCCGCCACCGGCAAGCTGTAATAGGCATAGGTCCTGGAGCCGACCTTGAGGGTCTTGGCGCAACGGAAGCTGTCGAGCGAGGTCATGGGGGAAGTGATCCTGGATGCTGCTCCGGGGCGGCCCGTCGGGATCCGCCCCCGATCATGTAAGAGGTTGCCCGATCTGAACTTTTCCCGAGAACGGGCAGGCACGGGGCTGTCGGCGCGAACGCCGCAGGCTGGAGGGCTTATAAGGTCTTTTGCTCCGCTCTGCCATATCAACCAAAGCCGCGCGCCAATGCTCTTTTTCATCCCTGCCCCCCGAACTCCCGGACGCCGCCATGGCGCGCGCTGAACCGGCCCTGCGGCTGACCGCCACGGACCTCGCCTGCGAGCGCGGCGGGCGGATGATCTTTTCCGCGCTATGCTTTTCGGTCTCGTCCGGCGAGGCGCTGGTCGTGACCGGGCGCAACGGCGCGGGCAAATCCTCGCTGCTGCGCATGGTCGCGGGCTTTCTCGCCGTCGCTGCCGGCCGGCTCGATCTTGCCGGCGGCGATCCCGAACGCAGCATCGGCGAGCAGGCGCATTATCTCGGCCACCAGGACGCGCTCAAGCCGGCACTGACGGTTGCCGAAAATCTCGATTTCTGGACCGCCTGGCTTGGCGGCACGGGCGATATCCGCGCCGCACTCGCCGCAGTGGGCCTTGGCTCGCTCGACAATCTTCCGGCCGGCTATCTGTCGGCCGGACAAAGGCGGCGGCTATCGCTTGCCCGGCTCGTGGCAATTGCGCGTCCGCTCTGGCTGCTCGACGAACCCACTTCCGCGCTCGACACCGCCGCGCAGAACGCCTTGCGCACCCTGATGCACGACCATCTGGCGCGGGGCGGCATTATCCTCACCGCCACCCACATGCCGCTCGGCCTGGAGGGCGCCCGCAGCCTCGAAATGGGAGTGCGGCCATGAAGGCGCTCACCGCACTGTTCGGCCGCGACGCGAAGCTCGCCGTCCGCGCCGGCGGCGGCGCGCCGGTCGCCGTGCTGTTCTTCCTGATCGTGGTCACCATCACGCCGTTCGCACTCGGTCCCGACCTTGCGCTGCTGCAGCGGATCGGCCCGGCGATCCTGTGGATCGGCGCGCTGCTGGCGAGCCTGCTCGCGCTCGACCGCCTGCTTGCGGCCGACCTCGACGACGGCTCGCTCGACCTGCTGACGATGTCGGATACCCCGCTGGAACTGGCGCTGGCCGCCAAGGCGCTGGCGCACTGGCTGACCACCGGTCTGCCGCTCGTGATCGCGACGCCCCTGCTGGCGCTGTTTCTCAATCTGGATCTGGTCGCCTCGGCTGCGGTCGCGGCCACGCTTCTGGTCGGCACGCCGGCCCTGACCTTCCTCGGGCTTGCCGGTGCGGCGCTCACCGTGACGCTTCGCCGCGGCGGGCTCCTGCTCAGCGTCCTCGTGCTGCCGCTGACCATCCCGGTGCTGATTTTCGGGGTCGCGGCCTCCAATGCCGCCATTGTCGGTCCGCTGCCGTTCGGCACGCCCTTTATGATCCTCTGCGCGCTGTCACTGACCGGGCTCGTCATCGGTCCGGTCGCCGCCGCGCTGGCGCTGCGCTCCGGTCATGATTGATCCGCGAAGCCGCCTCACATTCGTGCGATCCTCGGTTGTCCGCCGCAGACGGGAAGCTTAAGACGTCGCCCATGGCCCTCATCGACTACGCCAATCCCTCGAAATTCATTTCGCTGACCGACCGTCTGCTGCCCTGGCTCATCGGCGGCGCCGCGCTCGCGCTGGCGTTCGGGGTCAACCAGGTTTTCGGCGCGCCGGAGGATTACCAGCAGGGCGCGACCGTGCGGATCATGTTCATCCATGTGCCGGCGGCGTGGCTGTCGATGTTCGGCTGGATGATCATGACGATCTCCTCGCTCGGCACGCTGGTCTGGCGGCATCCGCTCGCCGACGTCGCCGCCAAGGCCGCCGCTCCGGTCGGCGCCGCCTTCACGCTGATCTGCCTGATCACCGGCGCGCTCTGGGGACGGCCGATGTGGGGCACCTATTGGGTGTGGGATGCGCGCCTGACGTCGGTGCTGGTGCTCTTTCTGATGTATCTCGGCGTAATCGCGCTCTGGCGCACGGTCGAGGAGCCCACACGCGCGGCGCGCGCGGCCGCCATCCTGACGCTGGTCGGCGCGATCAATCTGCCGATCATCAAGTTTTCCGTCGACTGGTGGAATACGCTGCATCAGCCGGCCTCGGTGCTGCGTCTCGACGGGCCGAGCATCCATCCCGACCTGCTGGTGCCGTTGTTGGTCATGACATTGGCCTGCGGGCTGACTTTCATCACGCTGCACCTTGCCGTCATGCGCAACGAAATCCTGCGCCGGCGCATCCGCACGATGCATCTGCTGCAGGCGCAGCGCGCGCCGGGGAGCTGATCCATGCGGCTCGTCGCACACGGCGATTTCATCATGGCCGCCTATGGCGTCGCGGTCTTCATTCTTGCCGCGCTGATCGTCTGGATCGTCTTCGATTATCGCGCGCTGCGGCGCACGCTGCGCGCATTTGAGGGCGAGGGAATCACGCGCCGCTCCGAACAAGCCGCCAAGTCGCCCCCGTGAGCGAGCAGCCCGCATCCCATCGTCCGCTGCGACGGCGGCTGATCGTCATCGTACCGCTGGCGCTGTTCCTTGCGCTTGCGGCGCTGTTCCTGTTCCGGCTCGGCGCCGGCGATCCCTCGCGGATCCCCTCCGCGCTGATCGGCCGGCCTGCCCCCGCGACCGACCTGGCGCCGGTCGAAGGGCTGATGCGCGACGGCAGGCCGGTGCCCGGCCTGCGCAGCGCCGCTTTCGCGGGCGAGGTCACGCTCGTCAATGTCTGGGCGTCGTGGTGCGTGCCCTGCCACGACGAGGTGCCGTTCCTCGACATATTGGCGAAAGACGCGCGCATCCGCATGGCCGGCATCAACTACAAGGACAATGCCGAGAACGCGCGGCGCTTCATCGGCCGTTACGGCAACCCGTTCCATGCGGTCGGCGCCGACGCCAACGGCCGCGCCTCGATCGAATGGGGCGTCTATGGCGTGCCGGAAACCTTCATCGTCGGGCGCGACGGGCGCATCGCCTACAAGCTGGTCGGGCCGATCACCGCCGCCAATTTCGAGACCCAACTCAAGCCTGCCATCGAGAAAGCGCTGGCCGCGCCCCGTTAGCGCAATCAGGCCCTCACTGGTCCTCGTGATAGCGCTTCATCAGCGGGTATTGCGCCATCGCGAAGACGAAGGTCAGCGGCATGAAGCCGAACAGCTTGAAGCTGACCCAGAAGTCCGTCGACTGCGTGCGCCAGACAAGTTCGTTGAGGATCGCCATGGCGACGAAGAACAGCGCCCAGCGCACCGTGAGCTTGCGCCAGCCTTCCTCGGTCAGGTTGAAGACCGAGTCGAACACGGTCGACAGGAGCGGCTTGCGCGCGATCAACCCGCCGAACAGCACGGCCGCGAACAGCACATAGATCAGCGTCGGCTTGAGCTTGATGAAGGTGTCGTCGTGCAGCACGAGGGTGAGCCCGCCGAACACGAACACGATCAGCGCGGAGACGAGCGGCATCACCGGCAGGCGCCGGATCATCACATAGGACACGATGAGCGCCGCGAGCACCGCGACCATGAACACCGCGGTCGCGACAAAGATGCCGCTGCGCTGGATATCGGCCGCAAGGCCGGGAATGAACGGCGTCAAGAGCGGCAGGAACAGGCCCGGCCGCGAATTGGCAAAAAAGAAAAGAACCAGCGGCCCGATATCGAGCGCCAGCTTCACGAACGGATTGAGCTGTTCTTTTTCGGTCATGCGGCTGTCTAACGCGAGCGGGCGGTTCGCACAATCTCACCCGGGGGCGCGGCCGTCGGAAACCGATCTCATTCGAGCCCCGCAATGGCGCGCGCAAAGTCGCGTGCGGCGAACGGCTGCAGGTCCTCGATCCCCTCGCCAACGCCGACGAAATGCACCGGCAGCCGGAACTTGTCGGCGATCGCGACCAGAATGCCGCCGCGCGCGGTGCCGTCGAGCTTGGTCATCGCAAGCCCGGTGACGCCGGCGGTCCTAGCGAAAGCCTCGACCTGGGCAAGCGCGTTCTGACCTACCGTCGCATCGAGCACGAGCAGCACGGCGTGCGGCGCGCTCGGGTCGGCCTTGCCGATGACGCGCACGACCTTTTCCAGCTCGCCCATCAGCTCGGCGCGGTTCTGCAGCCGCCCGGCGGTATCGACCAAGAGCACGTCGCTGCCCTCGCTCCTGGCCGCCGCGATGGCGTCGAACACGAGGCCTGCCGCATCGGCGCCCGGCGCGCGCGCGATCACCGGCGAGCCGGTGCGCTCGCCCCAGATCTTGAGCTGGTCGATGGCCGCCGCGCGGAACGTGTCGCCCGCCGCCAGCATTACCGAGCGTCCCTCGGCGCGAAAGCGCGCGGCCAGCTTACCGATCGTGGTCGTCTTGCCCGATCCGTTGACGCCGACGACGAGAATGACGAACGGCTTCTTGCCGGCATCGATGACGAGCGGCCGGGCCACCGGCTCCAGCACCTTCTCGATCTCGGCGGCGAACACTGCCCGGGCCTCGTCCGCCGAGATTTCCTTGTCGTAGCGGCCGGCGGCGACGGCTTCGGCGATGCGTGCGGCCACTGCGATGCCGAGGTCGGCGCGGATCAGCGCGTCTTCGATGTCCTCGAGGGTCGCGGCATCGAGCTTGCGCTTGGTGACGAGGTCGCCCAGCGCCCCGCCCAGGGACGACGAGGTGCGCCGCAGGCCGCCGCTCAGACGCTGCCACCAGCCGCTTGATCCGCTCTTGCTGTCGTTCATGCCGCCGCCGTGATAGCGGTTTCGGCATGACACCGGAAGAGATGCAGGCGCGTCTTCTTTACCGCGACGGCCTGATGCTGGTTCTGGATAAGCCGGCCGGCCTGCCGGTGCATCGCGGCCCCAAGGGCGGCGAAAGCCTCGAAGACCATTTCGGGGCCCTGCGCTTCGGCCTGCCGCGCAATCCTGCGCTCGCCCACCGGCTGGACCGCGAGACCTCCGGCTGCCTTGTGCTCGGCCGCCACCACAAGGCATTGGCCGCGCTCGCCAGGCTGTTCAAGGCCGGCAAGGTCGGCAAGACCTATTGGGCGGTGACCGAAGGCGTACCCGACGCGCCCGAGGGCCGCATCGATATCCCGCTCGCCAAGCGCGACGAGACGCGCGGCTGGTGGATGAAGCCCGATCCGCACGGCCTGCCTTCGACAAGCATCTGGCGCGTGCTCGGCCGGGCCAATGGTCGCGCCTGGCTCGCGCTCGAGCCGCTCACGGGCCGCACGCATCAATTGCGGGTGCATTGCGCGGAAATGGGCTGGCCGATTCTGGGCGACGGCATCTATGGCCGCGCGCCGCGCGCGGACGGACCCGGCCTGCATCTGCTCGCGCGCGACGTCGTCGTGCCGCTCTACAAGAACCGCGACCCCGTGCGCGTAAGCGCGCCCGTGCCCGCGCACACGCGCGCGGCTCTGCTCGCCTGCGGCTGGGACGGACAGAATCCGGCACGCGAAACGAAATCGCCTGTCGACTAGATATTTCCGACACGCAGACCGTCGGGTGTTCAGGATTTGTCGGTCACCAGCAGCCGGCCGGTCGCGGCCACCGCGAGTTCGCCCTTCTCGTTGACGACGCGGCCCTTCATCTCGACCACGTCGCCGGTCTGCGCCGAGGTCTGCGTGACGCGCGTCACCTCCCATTCCAGCGTCACCGTCTCGTCGGCATAGATCGCCTTGTGGAAGCGGATCGAGAAATCGAGCCCGACGGTGTCGTATTCTTGCGAATAATGCGTGGCGGAGAGCGCCATCAGGCGCGCGGCCATCTGGGTGCCGCTCGCGATCAGCTTGCGGTAGCGGCTGCGCGCGGCAAGCCCGACATCGTGATGCAGCGGATTGAAATCGTGCGCGGCTTTCGCGAACGCAACCACATCCTCCGGCGTCATCCGGATGACTTCCGAGAAACGCTCGCCGGCCATCACTCTCATCGATGCCGTCCGCAGCGGCTGAGCGGGAATAGGCGCAAGGTCACGCCGCCAGCAGATGGCGGCCGTCATGCCCGGCGATCGGAACTTCCAGAATCGTGCCGGCCGCGGCCGGCTGCGTCAGCCGCACCGCGGTAAACTGCTCGCTGCGCCCGATCTCGCGCGATTCGGCGAGCACGCGCAGCCGCCGACCGACCTGCATTTCGAGATGGCGGCGCAGCGCCGCCTCACCCGCCTCGCGCAGACGCGCCGCGCGTTCCTTGATGATTGCGCGATCGACCTGCGGCATGCGCGCCGCCGGCGTGCCCGGGCGCGGCGAGAACGGAAAAACATGCAGATGCGTCAGCCCGCAATCCTCCACGAGCGCCCGCGAGCGCGCGAACATCGCTTCGTCCTCGGTCGGAAAGCCGGCGATGATGTCGGCGCCGAACACGACATCCGGGCGCAGCCGCCGCGCGGTCTCGCAGAAGGCGACCGCGTCGGCGCGCGAATGCCGGCGCTTCATGCGCTTGAGGATGAGGTCGTCGCCGGCCTGCAGCGACAGATGCAAATGCGGCATGAAGCGCGGCTCGGCGGCCAGCGCGTCGAACAGGTCGGCATCGGCCTCGACCGAATCGATCGACGACAGGCGCAGTCGCTGCAAATCCGGCGCTCCGCGCAGGATCGCCTTGACGAGCGTGCCGAGCCGCGGCGCGCCGGGCAGGCTCTCACCGTAGCTCGTGATGTCGACGCCGGTGAGCACGACCTCGCGATAGCCGTTGTCGACCAGGCGGCGCACCTGCGCCACGACATCGTCGGGCGGCACCGAACGCGAGGGACCACGACCGAACGGAATGATGCAGAAGGTGCAGCGGTGGTCGCAGCCGTTCTGGACCTGCACGGTGGCGCGCGCACGGCCTTCGATGCCTTCGACCGGTACTATCCTCGAATCGCGCGCGGCCATGATGTCGCCCACCGCGACGCGCTGCGTTGCGGCCGCATGCGACGGCAGCGACAGGTCTTCGCGGGTCTGACGCCACGCCACGGCGTCGAGCTTCTCCGAATTACCGAGGACGCGGTCGACCTCGGGCATGTCGGCAAATATCTTGGTTTCCGTCTGCGCGGCGCAGCCGGTGACGATGATTTTCGCCTGCGGACGTTCGCGGCGCAGCCGGCGGATCGCCTGACGCGCCTGACGCACGGCTTCGCCGGTCACCGCGCAGGTATTGACGACGACGGCGTTGTCGAGTCCGGCCGTGCGCGCCTCGCTGCGCATGATCTCGGATTCGTGCGTGTTCAGCCGGCAGCCGAACGTGACGATCTCCACGCTCATGCCGCCCCCGCCGCCGCGCCGAACAGCGCGGGATCGAAGCGGCCGGAAAACTCGAATGCGACCGGCCCGGTCATGAGCACATGATTGTCGCTCTCGCGCCACTCGATCTGCAGATCGCCGCCGGGCAGCGTGACGCGCACCTTGCGTCCGGTGCGCTTCAGCCGCGCGGCCGCGACCGCCGCGGCGCAAGCCGCCGAGCCGCAGGCCCGGGTCAATCCGGCACCGCGCTCCCAGGTGCGGATCACGATGTGCTCCGGCGACCTGACATGCGCGAGCGTGATGTTGGCGCGCTCGGGGAAGATCGGATGATGCTCGAGCAGCGAGCCGACCTTGGCGAGATCGTAGGCGTTCACGTCCTCGACCCAGAACACCGCATGCGGATTGCCCATGCTGACCGCCGAAGGCGAATGCAGGATCGGCTTGTCGATCGGCCCGATCTGCAGCTCGATGGCGCGGGTGTCGGGAAACGGCTCGGCCAGCGGGATCTCGTTCCAAGCGAAGCACGGCTCGCCCATGTCCACCGTGAACAGGCCGGGCGTCGCCGCCTTGCGGCAATCGAGCAGGCCGGCGTCGGTCTCGAACACGAGTTCGTTCTTTCCGGTCTCCTCGAACATCAGCGCGGCCACGCAGCGCATGCCGTTGCCGCAGGCGCCGGCCGGCGAGCCGTCATTGTTGAAGATGCGGATGCGGGCGGCGGTGCCGGGGGTCTCCGGGGGGTAGAGCGCCATCATCTGGTCGTAGGGCGCGCCCTGCGGAGCGGCGACCGCGCGCGCGTCGTCGGCCGTGATCGGGCGCGGATCGGCGCGCATGTCGACGATCACGATCTCGTTGCCGAGGCCGTTCATCTTGACGAAGGGATGGTTGGCGAGCGCGCTCATGTCGGTGACCGGTTTGCCGGTCTTATATGGGAAAACCGGCCCGATTGGCCAGATGACCGCCGGCCGCGCGCCTTGGGAAGCGATCCGGTAAGTCACCTAAGAACCGTCACGATTGCCCTTTCTCATGCAGCCATGAGCACGCACCGCACCTCCACAGCCTTTGTCTTCGCCTTTCCCGCCATCGTTTCGGCTTTCCTTGCCGCGGTCACGCCCGCCTTCGGGCAGGCCGAGCCGCGGCCGCCCGCGGTCACCGTGACCGGCGAGGCGACGCTCAGCCAGGCACCCGATCTCGCCGTCCTTCAGGCCGGCGTCACCCGCCAGGCCAAGACCGCCCGCGAGGCCATGGCGTCGAGCGGAGAGGCCATGAAGGCGATCTTCGCCGCCCTCAGGCAGCTCGGGATTGCCGACGCCGACATCCAGACCTCGCGGCTGCGGCTCGAGCCGGTGCGCGAGCATCGCGACGGGCGACCGGCCGTGATCATCGCCGTCGAGGCGACAAGCCTCGTCACGGTCCAGGTGCGCGCCATCGACAAGGTCGCCGACATTCTCGACCGCATGGTGGCGGCCGGCGCCAATCTCGTCACCGGAATCAATTTCACGATCGACGCGCCATCGAAGCTGCTCGACCAGACGCGCGCCGACGCCATGGCCGACGCGCGCCGCAAGGCCGAAATCTACGCCCGGAGCGCCGGCATGAAGCTCGGCCACGCGCTCTCGATCGCCGAAGGCCATGTCGCGCGGCCGCTGGTGCGCACGCTTGCTGCGCGCGAAGCGTCGATGCCGGTGGCAGCGGGCGAAGAGAAACTGACCCTCACCGTCACCGTCAGCTTCGCGCTGCTGCCCTGACCGGCCGTCACAGTTCCCAGACCTGCCCCGGCATCAGCGCGCGAAACATGCCGCTGCCGACGCCGCACGCCGTGCACGCCTCCTTGAGCGCGAGCAGCGGCGCATCGATCGCCTCGTCGGTCAGGCGGAACGTGCCGAAATGGTGCGCCAGCGCGTGCTCGGCACCGCAATCGCGCAGCGCCTGCACGGCTTCCGACGGGTTCATGTGCTGGTCGCGCATGAACCAGCGCGGCTCATAGGCGCCGATCGGCAGGATGGCGAGCCGGAACGGACCGAGCCGCCCGCGCGCGGTCCTGAAATGATGGCCGTCGCCATAACCAGAATCGCCGACATGGTAGATTTTCCCGCCCGGCGTCGCGACGACGAAAGCCGCCCACAGCGCCTTGTTGCGGTCGAGATAGTGGCGCGCCGACCAGTGCCGCATCGGCGCGAGCGTGACGGCGACGCCGTCGGACAACGCGACGGTATCGCCCCAGTCATACGCCTCGGCGCGGATCTCCGGATCGAAGCCGCGCATGATCGTATCATTGCCAAGCGGCGTGATAATGCGCGGATTGAAGGCGCGCCTCAGCCGCGACAGCGTCTCGACGTCGAGATGATCGTAGTGGCAGTGGGACACCAGCACGGCGTCGATGGGTGGCAGGTTTTCGAAAGCGATGCCCGGATCGTTGCGCCGTCTCGGCCCGGCAAAGGTCACCGGCGAAGCGCGCTCCGACCAGACCGGATCGAGCAGGATGTTGAGCCCGGCAGTCTGCAGGAGAAAGCTCGCATGGCCGACATAGGACAGTCGCCATTTGGACCCTGCGATCCGCGCCGGCGGCTCGTCGGAATAGGGGCTCGGGTACCAGCTCGGCCACCTGGTCTTGTCGTTTGCGGCCCACCAGCGCAGCACTTCTGTCAGCCTTTTGGGTGGCGCGCCGTGCGGATCGAAAAAGCGCGTCCCGTCGAAATGATCGGAAACCGGCCCCTCGTAATAGGGCGCGGTCGCGGCACGCCCGCCCCAGCCGGCGCTGCCGGCAAGAAACAACCCGGCAAAACCCGCAAAAAGCCGCCGCCGGTCGACCATCATCGGCCCTTCGTCCTCATCATGGGCGCCCTCTATGGGGCGCCCTCTTACCTTGACTCGATACGGCCCCGCCCCTAGTTTCCGGCCGCTCTCGCAAGAGATGACGGTGTTTTGATCCGCCGACCGGTTCGCGAAGCCGGAGGTCCCCGCCCGACAGCGCTGTGCGCCCTCGGGCGCGAAGTGCGTTCAAGCCTCATCCTGGGGAGCCGGCGAAGCCGGCGTCTCGAAGGACGGGGCGACTATAGCAAAGGGCGCCCTCGCCCTTCGAGACGCGCCTTCCGGCGTTCCTCGGGACGAGGGCGGTAACGAATGTTCGACAACCTGTCGGAAAAGCTCGGAGGCATCCTCGACCGCCTGACGCGGCGCGGAGCGCTTTCGGCCACCGACGTCGACGCGGCGCTGCGCGAAGTGCGCCGCGCGCTGCTGGAGGCCGATGTCGCGCTCGACGTGGCGCGCGCCTTCATCGAACGCGTGCGCGAGCGCGCGGTCGGCGTCGAGGTGATCAAATCGGTCACGCCCGGCCAGATGGTGGTCAAGATCGTCCACGACGAACTCGTGGCGACGCTCGGCACCGATGCGCAGACCATCGACCTCAACGCGCCGGCGCCGGTCGCGGTGATGATGGTCGGCTTGCAGGGCTCCGGCAAGACGACGACCACCGCCAAGATCGCAAAGCGCCTGACCGATCTCGCCAGGCGCAAGACACTGATGGCCTCGCTCGACACCCGCCGTCCCGCGGCGATGGAGCAGCTCGCCGTGCTCGGCCAACAGGTCGGCGTCGAGACGCTGCCGATCGTCGAGGGCCAGAGCCCGGCGCAGATCGCCCAGCGCGCGCTGCAGGCCGCCCGCCTCGGCGGCTACGACGTGGTCCTGCTCGACACCGCCGGCCGCACCACGCTCGACGAAGCGATGATGAGCGAAGCCGCCGAGGTGAAGAAGGCCGCCGGTCCGCACGAGGTGCTGCTGGTGGCGGATAGCCTCACCGGCCAGGACGCGGTCAATCTCGCCCGCTCATTCAACGAGCGCGTCGGCCTCACCGGCATCGTGCTCACGCGCGTGGACGGCGACGGCCGCGGCGGCGCCGCGCTGTCGATGCGCGCGGTCACCGGCAAGCCGATCAAGCTGATCGGCACCGGCGAGAAGATGGATGCGCTCGAGACTTTCGATCCCGCGCGCATCGCCGGCCGCATCCTCGGCATGGGCGACATCGTCTCGCTGGTGGAGAAGGCCGCCGCCAATATCAACGCCGAGAAGGCGCGCGCCACCGCCGAGAAGATGCGCAAGGGCGCGTTCGACCTCTCCGACCTGCGCGAGCAGCTCATCCAGATGAAGGCGATGGGCGGCATGTCGGGCCTGATGGGCATGATGCCCGGCGTCGCCAAGATGAAGAACCAGCTCGCGGCCGCCAACCTCGACGACGGCGTGATCAAGCGCCAGGTCGCGATCATCGATTCCATGACACCGCGGGAGCGGCGCAATCCCGACATCCTCAAGGCCAGCCGCAAGAAGCGCATCGCGGCCGGCTCCGGCACCTCGCCGGAGCAGATCAACCGGCTCCTGAAGATGCATCGCGGCATGGCCGACATGATGAAGGCCATGGGCGGCGCCAAGCGCGGACCGATGGCGCAGATCGCCGCCGCCATGGGCTTCGGCGGCGGCATGCCCTCGGCCGAAGAGATGCAGAAGATGGCCGAGCAGATGAAGGCGCAAGGTGCCGGCCAACCCGGCGGCCTGCCGCCGGGAATGCCGACGCTGCCGGGAAACCTGCCGCCGAATTTTCCCGGTCTGCCGGGCGCGCTGCCCGGCCTCGGCGGACCGAAACTGCCGCCCGGCTTTCCGGGACTGGGGAAGAAGAAATGAAGAGATGTCCGTGTCCCGGGCGCGGCGCAGCACGAACGTGGTGCGCCGCAGACCCGAGGCCGTTCCAACCTGTAACGATCCCGGATCAGCAGTGCATCGCTGCGCGCTGCACTGCATCCGGAACACAACGCTGATCAAGAAAGGAAACTGCAAATGCCCGTCGTCATCCGCATGGCCCGTGCCGGCACCAAGAAGCGCCCGATCTATCACATCGTCGCGGCCGACAGCCGCTCCCCGCGTGACGGCCGCTTTATCGAGCGGCTCGGCTTCTTCAATCCGCTGCTGCCGAAGGACAACCAGGAGCGCCTGAAGCTCGACCTCGACAAGATCAAGGAATGGATCAAGAAGGGCGCGCAGCCGTCCGACCGCGTCATGCGCTTCCTCGACGGCGCCGGCGTGATGAAGCGCCCCGCGCGCAGCAACCCGGAAAAGGCGGTCCCGCGCAAGGAGCGCAAGGCGCGCGCCGAGGAAGCGGCAAAGGCCGCGAGCGCCGCTCCCGCCGCGCCGGTGAGCTAATCTTCCAGTATGGCGCGGCGGACACCCTCGCAGCGCACTCAGAAACCCTCTCCCCTTGTGGGAGAGGGGGGAAACAGCAACCGAATCTGCGTAGCGCAGATCGGCGCCGCGCACGGGCTAAAGGGCGAAGTGCGGCTGTGGCCGTTCACCGAGCAGCCGGATGCGGTCGCACGGTATGGGACCCTGCGGAGCGAGGACGGCGCGCGCGAATTCGAGATCGAATCGATGCGCGTCGCCAAGGATCACTTCATCGCGCGCTTTCGCGGGGTGAGCGACCGCACGGCCGCCGACGCGCTGTGCAACCTCAGGCTCTATATTCCGCGCGAGCGCCTGCCCGAGCCCGAGGACGCCGCAACCTTCTATCACGCCGACCTGATCGGCCTTGAAGCGGCGACCGCGAACGGCGAGCTGAAGGGCCAGGTGATCGCAGTGCAGAATTTCGGCGCCGGCGACATTCTCGAAATCCGGCTCGCGGACGGCAGGACGGCCATGCTGCCGTTCAACGACGCCGCGGTGCCGGCGGTCGATCTTGCCGGCGGCCGTATCGTGATCGATCCCCCGGCGGACTGGCTGCAAGACTAGCCGGGACGCGGCAAGATGCGGCGCGCCGTTGCCGCGCAGCGGAGAGAGTGCATGGCGGTCCGGTTTTCCTCGCAGTCCGACAGTTATCGCGAGTTCTCCAATTTCTCGGCCTTCCCGGTCGATTGCGACGGCCTGCAGTGGCCGACGACCGAGCATTATTATCAGGCGCAGAAATTCGACGATCCCGATCTGCGCGCCATGATCCGCAACGCTTCGCAGCCGCTCGCCGCCAAGACCATCGCCGACAAACATCGCGCACGGATGCGGCCCGACTGGGATACGGTGAAGGACGAAGTCATGTACCGGGCGGTGCGCCGTAAGTTCGAGTTGCATGCACCGCTGCGCGCGCTTTTGCTTTCGACAGGAGACGAAGCCATCGTGGAAGCCGCACCCCACGACAGCTATTGGGGCAGCGGACCCGACGGCAGCGGCCAGAACCGGCTCGGCAGGATCATGGAACGCATCCGCGCCGAATTGCGGGCCGAAGCCGCCGCCTCCGGCAACGTTCAAGCGACGGACCGCTGACCATGTGGCGCGCCAGCGTGCTCACCATCTTCCCCGGCATGTTTCCGGGCCCGCTCGGCCAGAGCCTCGCCGGCAAGGCGCTCGCCGCCGGCCGCTGGGCGCTCGAAACCACCGACATCCGCGATTTCGGTCTCGGCGGGCACCGGCAGGTGGACGACACGCCCGCGGGCGGCGGACCGGGCATGGTGATGCGCGCCGACGTGCTGGCGAAGGCGATCGACGCCGTCGACACCGCCGGCCGCCCGCGCCTGCTGATGAGCCCGCGCGGCACGCCGCTCAACCAGGCGCGCGTGGCCGAGCTTGCCGCCGGCCCCGGCGCTGTCATCGTCTGCGGACGCTTCGAGGGGGTCGACGAACGCCTGATCGAGGCGCGCGGGCTGCAGGAGGTCTCGGGGGGCGATTACGTGCTCTCGGGGGGCGAGATCGCAGCCCTCGTCCTGCTCGACGCCTGCGTGCGGCTGTTGCCGGGCGTCATGGGCGACGAGGCATCGGGCGCTGAGGAAAGCTTCGCCGACGGGCTGCTCGAATACCCCCAATACACCCGCCCGCCGACTTTCGAGGAGCGCCCGATCCCGGAGGTCCTCTTGTCCGGAAACCACGCAAAAATCGCGGCTTTCCGGCGCGAACAGGCCGAAAAGGTCACCCGGGAACGCCGGCCGGACCTCTGGCAGGTTTATCTGGCGCGCCGGGCCGGGCCCAAGAAACCACCGTCCGAGGCGTGACAAGCGATGCGCTTTGCATTAGAAACCCGCCAATCCTGACAGGGGCAGACCAAGGCCGCGCCGCAAGGGCGCGCCCGCGGTTTGGACGCCAAACCGCTTCGGTCGAGACGCCGATCCAAAGACGTGGAGATTTCGCCGTGAACCTCATCCAGACGCTCGAACAAGAACAGGTGGCGAAGCTTTCGTCCAAGAAGGAAATTCCCGACTTCGAGCCGGGCGATACCGTTCTGGTCAACGTCAAGGTCAAGGAAGGCGAGCGCACCCGCGTGCAGGCCTATGAAGGCGTGTGCATCGGCCGTTCCGGCCAGGGCCTCAACGAGAGCTTCACCGTGCGCAAGATCTCCTACGGCGAGGGCGTGGAACGCGTCTTCCCGCTGCTGTCCCCGATGATCGACTCGATCAAGGTCGTGCGCCGGGGCAAGGTGCGGCGCGCCAAGCTCTATTACCTGCGTTCGCGCCGCGGCAAGAAGGCCCGCATCACCGAGGTGCAGTCGCACCACGGCGAAGGCGACGCGGCCAAGGCCGCCGCCAAGTGAGGCGGGGCGCCAAGCCTCCGCACGAGGCCGCATTGCGGCGCGCAGAGCGCTCGCTATATTTGCGGACATGACGGGTTTCTGGGTCTCGATACCGCGGACGATCGTCCTGCAGGACCATGCACGCCTGCCCGGCCGTTTCTTCGGCCGGATGACGGCGGCGATCCAGGCCGGCCTTTGACGGCCGCGCCGGCGCGCGATCCGCGCGCCTGTCCGCCACGCCTGCCTCCAGTCAAAACCGGGTTCCAATGCCATGAAACCGCGCACGCTCTACGACAAAATCTGGGACGATCACGTCGTCCACCAGCAGGAAGACGGCACCTGCCTGATCTATATCGACCGTCATCTCGTGCATGAAGTGACGTCCCCGCAGGCCTTCGAGGGCCTGCGCACGGCCGGCCGCAAGGCGCGCGCGCCGGAGAAGACGCTGGCCGTGGTCGATCACAACGTGCCGACCTCCAACCGCAAACTGCCCAATCCGGATCCCGAGAGCGCCGAGCAGATCAGGACGCTGGCGCAGAATGCCAAGGATTTCGGCATCGAATATTACGACGAGTTCGACCGCCGCCAGGGCATCGTGCACATCATCGGCCCCGAGCAGGGCTTCACCCTGCCCGGCACCACCATCGTCTGCGGCGACAGCCACACCGCCACCCACGGCGCGTTCGGCGCGCTCGCCTACGGCATCGGCACCTCCGAAGTCGAGCATGTGCTCGCCACGCAGACGCTGATCCAGAAGAAATCGAAGAACATGCGCGCGGTCGTCGACGGCAAGCTGCCGGCCGGCGTCACCGCCAAGGACATCATCCTCGCCATCATCGGCGAGATCGGTACCGCCGGCGGCACCGGCTACGCGCTCGAATATGCCGGCGAGGCCATCCGCTCGCTCTCGATGGAAGGGCGGATGACGATCTGCAACATGTCGATCGAGGGCGGCGCGCGCGCGGGCATGGTCGCGCCCGACGACAAGACCTATGCCTATCTGAAGGACCGGCCGAAAGCGCCCAAGGGCGAACTCTGGGAGCGCGCGCTGCGCTACTGGGACACGCTTAGCTCCGACGACGGCGCGCATTTCGACCGCGAAATCCGCCTCGACGCCGCCAAGCTGCCGCCGCTCGTCACCTGGGGCACGAGCCCGGAAGACGTCGTCTCCATCACCGGCGTCGTGCCCGATCCGGACGCCATCGCCGACGAAAACAAGCGCGCCTCCAAGAAACGCGCGCTCGACTATATCGGCCTGACGCCGGGCACGAAGATCACCGACATCCGGCTCGACCGCGTCTTCATCGGCTCGTGCACCAATGCGCGCATCGAGGACCTGCGCGAGGTCGCGCGCATCGTCAACGGCAAGACGGTGAACACGAGCGTCAACGCGATGATCGTGCCGGGATCGGGCCTCGTGAAGGAACAGGCGGAAGCCGAAGGCCTCGACAAGGTTTTCAAGGCCGCCGGCTTCGACTGGCGCGAGCCGGGCTGCTCGATGTGCCTTGCGATGAACCCCGACAAGCTCGCGCCCGGCGAGCGCTGCGCCTCGACCTCCAACCGCAATTTCGAAGGCCGCCAGGGCTATCGCGGCCGCACCCATCTCGTCTCGCCCGCGATGGCGGCTGCCGCCGCGATCGCCGGACATTTCGTCGACGTGCGCGAGTGGAAATAACAAGGGCGCGTCGTCCGCCGCTTCGAAAAGCAGAAGGCCCGGCTCATCGCCGGGCCTTTTTTCTTGCGCGTTCAGCTCGGTTTGGGGCGCGCGATCCTCACCACCACGGTCCGTACGGAAACACCGGATAGGGTTGATAATAGATCGGGTAGTAGGGCCGGTAATAATATGGCCGGTAATCGTAGGCGCCGTAATAATAGACCGGATAGGGATGATGGTAGCGCGGCCAGGCCCGGTAATGGCGCACGCGGAAGGCGCGATAATACGGCCGGTAATAACGCGGCCCGTGATAATAGCGCGGCCCGTAGTAGCGCGACCGCCAGCCATAATGGCGGTAATGATGGCGTCGCCAGTGACGGCGATGCGAACTGAAATCGGTGACGGGCGAAGCGGTCTTCGTGCGCACACCGTCCGTCCGCGCCTCGGTGTGCGCCGTGGCCGGCAGCGCGAGCAGCAGCGCCACCGCGCCCACGGCCAAACCCGCGATCCATTTCGGCATCGGTTTCTCCTTTCGGCTCGCTATCCCAGCCTCAATGCCATTGTGCCACGAAAGGCGGCGCGGCGGACGACAACTTCACATCGCGGTAAATCCGACCGGCCGGTAACCCGGTCCGTCAGCCCGGTATCCATTGGCAATGCATGCGCGGCGTCAAGACCGGACCGCTCGGTCGATTTTCGAGCACATACCAAGCCCGGCAATCGCGCTTGGCGTCCGGTCCCGGCCAGGAATAGGTGCCCGGCCGCGGATATTCCCAGAACGGCGGCTGCGGCGCGGGATAAACGCGTACGCGCGGACGGCGGCGTTGCGGCTGCGCCTGCGAGGACCATTCGGACGGCGCAGAGAGTATCGTGCCGTCCTGCGCGCGCGCGGACGTCGAGGAGGCCGACGCGCCGATCACGACGCACGCCCCGATCGCAACCAGAGCCGGGAGCCCGCGCATCGTCATTGGCATCGTATTCTCCTTCATGGCCTACGCTGTCCCATTTCCGCCTCCGGCGTCAATCGCCGCATGGCCGGATGCGCCGTCGATCGTTATCCTGCGATCCATGACGGCCGAAAAAGATGGCGGCAAAGAGGAAGCCCGGCGTGCGGCGCAGGCCGAACTAAAAAGCCTGCGCGAGACCGGCGCCGAGATCGGCGGCGCGCTGCCCGCATTCGCGCGCCGCGCGGCGGCGCATTTTGCCGGCCGCGACGGCGGCGAGACCGACGCCATCGAAGTCTGGGGCCGGCGCATCGGACGCACGCTGAGCGCGGTGGCGTTCGTCGCGCTGTCCTACTATCTGTATGTCACCTATTTCCGATGACCGCCTCGCCCCGAAACCTCGCCGACTGGCCGCACCTGAAAGCCCCCTCGCTCTCCGAAATGGAAGCGCTGGCGTTCGCCGCTTTCGAAAGACTGCCGCAGAGATTCCGCGTGCTGTGCGACGGCATCGTGATCCGGGTCGAGGATTTCCCGACCGACGACGTGGTCGAGGAGATGAAGCTCGAAAGCGAGTTCGGCATTCTCGGCCTGTTCCAGGGCGTCGGCCTGCCGTTCCAGTCGGTCTCCGATCCGTCCGCCATGCCCAACATGATCTGGCTCTACCGCCGCCCGATCCTCGATTACTGGGCCGAGCATGACGAGGCGCTCGGCAGCATCATCACCCACGTTCTCGTGCACGAGATCGGCCATCATTTCGGCCTGTCCGACGCGGACATGGAAGCGATCGAGCAGGCCGCCGGATAACGCGACCGCCGCCGCCGAAAATTGAGAATCGACGCCGGGCGCGATTTGACCTAAGAGACACGCCATCAAGGATAGAGAGCCATGGACAAGTTCACCGTTCTGGAAGGTGTCGCCGCGCCGCTGCGCGTGGTCAATGTCGACACCGACATGATCATCCCCAAGCAATACCTGAAGACGATCAAGCGCACCGGCCTCGGCAAGGGACTGTTCTCCGAGCAGCGCTACAAGGACGACGGCAGCGAGAATCCGGACTTCGTGCTCAACAAGCCGGCCTATCGCAACGCCAAAATCCTGATCGCCGGCGACAATTTCGGCTGCGGCTCCTCGCGCGAGCACGCGCCCTGGGCGCTGCTCGATTTCGGCATCCGCTGCGTGATCTCGACCTCGTTCGGCGACATCTTCTACAACAACAGTTTCAAGAACGGCATCCTGCCGATCCGCGTCACGCCCGAAGAGCTCGAAAGGCTGTTCGACGACGCCGGCCGCGGCGCCAACGCGACGCTGACCATCGATCTGGAGAAGCAGGAAATCCGCGGTCCCGACGGCGGCGCAATCAAGTTCGACATCGATCCGTTCCGCAAGCATTGCCTGCTCAACGGTCTCGACGATATCGGCCTGACCATGGTCAAGAAGGACCACATCGCGAACCACGAAACCGCGATCAAGGCCGAGCGGCCCTGGCTCTGAGCGCACTCGCCAGAGGCGGCCGGCCGTAGCGCAATCAGGCCCCGCGCGCGGCGATCGCTTCGGCAATCGCAACCGTGCGGCGCGCGATGTCGGCATGCATGCGCTCAACCATGCGGCCGTCGAGCGCGACCACGCCCTTGCCCTTGTTTTCCGGCAGGTCGAACGCGGCGATGATCTTGCGCGCCTGCGCGACCTCGTCGGGGGGCGGCGAGAACGCCTCGTTGCACGGGCCGACCTGGTTCGGATGGATCAGCGTCTTGCCGTCGAAGCCCATGTCGCGGCCCTCGCGGCATTCATGCGCAAAGCCGTCCATGTCGGAGAGATCGTTATAGACGCCGTCGAGCACGGCGATGCCGGCCGAGCGCGCCGCCAGCACGCAGGTCGAAAGCCAGGACAGCATCGGCGACCGCCCCGGCACGAAGCGCGCCCCGGTCTCCTTGGCGAGGTCGTTGGTGCCGAGCACGAAGCCGGCCAACCGCGTCTCCGAATCGCGCGCGGCATCGGCGATCGCGCGCACATTGAGGATGGCGACCGGCGTCTCGATCATCGCCCACACGCGCGTGCGGTGCGCGGTGCCCATGTCGAGCAGGCGGCGGCCGATGATTTCGAGCTGGTCGGGATCGGAAATCTTCGGGACCAGGATAGCGTCGGGAGCGGCATGGGTCGCCGCGGACAAGTCGTCCGCATGCCACGGCGTGTCGATCGCATTGACGCGGATGAACACCTCGCGCGCGCCGAAGCCGCCGGCCTTCACCGCCTCCACCACCCGCTTGCGCGCGCCTTCCTTGGCGTCGGGAGCGACGGCGTCCTCCAGATCGAGGATCACGCCGTCGGCGGCCAGCGTGCGCGCCTTCTCGATGGCGCGCGCATTGGACCCCGGCATATAAAGAACGGAACGGCGCGGACGAACGGTCATGGGTCTTCTCCTGCTGCGGACCTAGCGCATGATCGGCGGAAGGAAAAGCGCTTTGGCCAAATTGTCGCCGGCGATGCACGGCGGCGACGGATGAGCGACCTTGGTCGAAAGAGGATGGGCGACAGCGAGACGGGTGGCATCTGGCTCGTGGGCGTCGACGGATGCCGCGGCGGATGGCTTGTGGTCTTTGTCCGGCCGCAATCTGGGCGTGATTGAATTTGTCCGCCAAGGCTGGCAGATAACGGGGCATGGGATTTCCTGAACGTCTAATCGAAGGCTACCGCGCCTTCTTGTCCGGCCGCCTGCCGGTGGAACAGAGCCGCTATCGCGAACTCGCCGAAACCGGCCAGTCGCCCGAAATCATGGTCATCGGCTGCTGCGATTCGCGCGTCTCGCCCGAGGCGATTTTCGACGCGCATCCGGGCGAGCTGTTCGTGGTGCGCAACGTCGCCAACCTCGTGCCGCCCTATACGCCCGACGGCGCGCAGCGCGCGGTCTCCGCGGCGCTCGAATTCGCCGTGCAGGCGCTGCATGTGAAGCACATCGTCGTGCTCGGGCACGCGCGCTGCGGCGGCATCCGCGCCTTCGCCGAGCAGATCGAGCCGCTGTCGCCGGGCGACTTCATCGGCAAGTGGATGGAGCTGATCGCGCCGGCCGCCGCCATTCTCGGCCCCGAAGACCAGTTCGCCGACCGCGCCGATTATCTCAGCCATCTCGAACAGGCGGCCGCGCTGCGCACGATCGACAACCTGATGACCTTCCCCTGCGTGCGCATTCTGGTCGAGCGCCGGCGCCTGCACCTGCACGCCGCCTTCTTCGACGTCGCCACCGGCCTCTTGTCGGTGTTCGATCCCGAGACCAAGACCTTCGGCTCGCTCGCCGGCGCCAATCACACGCGCCTGTTCGCGCAGCCGCGGTTCTGAGGCATCGAAAAGCCATCGGACTTCGTCTGCAACGACGGGGCACGTTTCCATCGGAGGCAAGGCGACTTTATTGTCTGCGCTGGGCGCGCGGCAGCGCCCGTGTTCTTTGAACGGCGCCGGGTTCGCCGTCACTCCATGCCCTCGCGCGAGACGAGGGGGATGGCGCGCCGCAAGGCGCAGGGTAGCCATCCGAAACGCGCGCTCCTTGCGGGGCGCGCGCCGCCTTGCGGCGCACCATCGCGGCGTCTTCACTCCTGCACCGGGCCGCGCTTTCGGGCGGACCTTGCGGTCGGGCCGTCAGCCGGCTCCCGGCGGGGGTTCGTAGTGACCCCGGGCGGAGCCCCGGTGCAGCCCGGGAGCACGGTCACGAGCCGTGCGCGCGGGCGCCGCCTCCGCTCCCGCTGTCATGACGTCTCATGAGAACGCCCTCGGCGGAACGGATGAATAGGAATATAATCCAGATCGCGCGATCCGTCAAGAGGGCCGGACGACGAGCCAAAAGAAAATGCCCGGGCCGACGCCCGGGCATCGTCCGCCTTGACCGCAGCCGGCGTCAGGCGGCTTTCTTCTTCGCGCTGATCAGCTTGCGGTTGATCAGGCACTCGGCGATCTGGATGGCGTTGAGGGCCGCGCCCTTGCGCAGATTGTCCGACACGCACCACAGCACAAGCCCGTTCTCGACGGTGGGGTCCTCGCGCACGCGGCTGACATAGGTCGCGTCCTCGCCGGCCGCCTCGTGCGGGGTGGCGTAGCCGCCCGGCTCGCGCTTGTCGATGACCAGCACGCCCGGCGCGTTGCGCAGCGCCTCGTGCGCCTCGTCCACCGTGATCGGATTCTCGAACTCGATATTCACCGCCTCGGAATGGCCGATGAAGACCGGCACACGCACGCAGGTGGCGTTGAGCTTGATCTTGGGATCGAGGATCTTCTTGGTCTCGACCACCATCTTCCACTCTTCCTTGGTCGAGCCGTCGTCCATGAACACGTCGATGTGCGGGATGACGTTGAAGGCGATGCGCTTGGGAAATTTCTTCATCTCGATGTCGCCGAGCGAATAGATCGCCTTGGTCTGGCGGTCGAGCTCGTCCATGCCGTCCTTGCCGGCGCCCGACACCGACTGATAGGTCGAGACCACGACGCGCCTGATCGTCGCCTTGTCGTGCAGCGGCTTGAGCGCCACGACGAGCTGGGCGGTCGAGCAGTTCGGGTTGGCGATGATGCCCTTCTTGCGGAAGCCCGTGACCGCGTCGGCATTCACCTCCGGCACGATCAGCGGCACGTCCGGGTCCATGCGCCAGGTCGAGGAATTGTCGATCACCACGGCGCCCTGCGCCGCGATCTTCGGCGACCATTCCTTCGACACCGCGCCGCCCGCCGACATCAGACAGATGTCGATGTCGGAGAAATCATAATTCTCCAGCGCTTTGACCTTCAGCGTTTTTTCACCATAGGAGACCTCGACGCCCTGCGACTTGCGCGAGGCGAGCACGACGACTTCGTCGGCGGGGAACCGCCGTTCGGCCAGGATTTCGAGCATTTCGCGGCCCACATTGCCGGTGGCGCCGACGACTGCGACCTTGTAACCCATCGTTCACTCTCCGGGTGAAAATTGCCCCGGCCCCGCCCGCGCGGAAACCGGAACGGAGGCGCTTCTAGGCGAGAAAGCGACCGAAGACAACCTTCGGGGCGCTGCACGTGCTGCCGGTTTCACCCACGCTCAAGGCAGAGCTTCGGGCCATCGCGGTCCGTCTTTTGGCGTATCTGTGCGGCATCACGTGCCTCGCCATCGTGACGGCCGAGCTTTTCAAATCGAACCCGGTCGTCGCCGCGGCGGAACCGGTCGAGCGGCCGGAATGGATCACGGTCGAGCGGCCCTACCCGGCGTTCGAGGTCAACCTGCCGGAATTCGGCGAAGGCCCCCGCTACACGATCCGGCGCCACGAACTGGGCGGCGGCCGCAAGGACATTCTCACCTTCGGCGAGCCCGGCCGCTCGGTGCGCTACATCGCCATCGAAATCTACCGGCCGGGCGGCGAGCAGGCGCATTTCGAGGATCCGGTGCGGGCGCTGGTCGCGCGCGCCGAAGCGCTCGAGCCGAGCGGCGACATCCGCGCCTCGTTCCCGATCGAGACGAAATACGGCCCGGTCACCACCGCCGACTTCGCCTTCGGCCGTTTCGGCGGCGGGCATTGCGTCGGCTTCGTGCGCACCTCGCATGCGCCGCGGTTGCAGATATCGGGCGTCTCCTGCAACATGGGCGCGCTCGTCGACCGTTCGAGCGTCGCCTGCCTGCTCGACCGGCTGACGCTTCTCTCCGCCGGCAGCGACCGCGCCACCGCCGGCTTCTTCGCGCGCGCGGAGGTGAACCGGAAATTCTGCGGCCAGCGCGATCCGCTGATGTATGCGACGCCGCGCCACCAGAGCCCGGCCGAGCATGCGCCCACCGTGCGCCTGCGCGGCGCGCTCGCTTCGCGCTGAGCGCAAAACGGAACGGACATGACATCGCCGCAGCAACGTCTCGCATCGACCGTTTCGGTCGCCGGCATCGTCATCCGCTACGCGTTCTATCTTTTTGGCGCCCTGGCCTTCGGCCTCGTCGCGCTCGGCATGCTGGCGATCTGGAACAGCCGCGCCAAACGCGTCGATGCGCAGCCCGCCTTCCGCATGACGGCGCCGGAACTGTCGCGCCTGCCGCAGCGTTCGCAGATCGTGACCGGCGGACGGCTGGGCCGTGTCGAAATCCGCCAGCACGGGCGGATTTTCCACCGCGACGTCGATTTCACCATCGCACTGATCATGCATCCCGCGGATTCGATCGCGCTGACCTCCGACGGACTGCCGCGGCTGCCGAACGTCAAGCCGCTGCGCTCGGCGCGCACAGTCGCAAGCGCGGTCCATTACGATCTCGACACGCGGCTCGGCGACTACCGCGCCAACGAATTGCGCGTGGACGCCGACGGCCAGTGGAAACAGTGTCTGGCTTTCGTCAGCCGTTTCGACACCGACGCCGTCTCGATCGCCGGCTGGTATTGCGACGCCAGCGGCGCGCGGCCGAGCGCCGACCGCCTGGCCTGCCTGCTCGACCGGATGGCGCTCGAAGCGCCCCTGCACGCGAAGGAGGCCGACGCCTTCCTGCGCGAGCGCCTCGCCCAGGCGCCGAAATGCGCCGCCGCGCCGGTCGCCCAGACCACGGACACGCGCACCCGTACCCGCACCAGCCCGCAGCAATGGTCGGTGCCGAGCGCGCGCCGCGCCTATTAGAGCGTTTTCGAGCGAAGCGGGTACCGGTTCGCGTTAAGAAAACGCGTCAAGACAAAAAAGGCTGAAGCCCTGCCTTGATTCCGTCAAAGCAGGAAGGCTCCAGGCGCAAGCGCCGCGCGGCCGCGGCTTTTCGTTTCAGCGATTGAGGAACGGATTGGGCGCGGCGCGCCCGCCGGCCGGCTCGCTCGAGGGGAACGCCATCTCGAGATAGTCGAGGATGGTCTCGCGTTCCTCGCCCTTCAGCTCCGCCATGCCCTGCCGCTCGGTCATCCAGGTCAGCGTCTCGTCCCAGCGCCGCCGGTCCATGCCCTGCTGGGCGACGAGACGGAAATTGTGGCAGGCGGTGCAGAAATAGAAGGTATCCTCGCGTCCCTTGCCGGGCGGGAAATCCTCGGGATTTTCCTCGCGCGGCGTGAACGTCGCCTGACCCGCGGCCGGCGACGCGACGGCGCAGAGAAGGGTCAGGGCAAACATGAATCGAAGCATGCGATGATTCCGGCTGGAGCGCGGCGAAGCCGGCGGCTCGTCGTTGAAACGGGGAAACGCGACGCGACTGCCGGGCCGGAGCACGCGGCCCCGGCCCGGCAGCAAGCATCGACGGCGATCAGCCGATCAGGATCGCCACGCGGTGCATCGGATTGCCGCCATAGCCGCTCGGATTCCAGAATGGGGCGACATGCGGCTGCATGACCCCGCGCGAATCCATGGCGCGGGCCCAGATCTCATAATAGCCGTCGGTCGGCACCTTCAGGCTCGCGGTCCAGCGCTGCCAGTCGTAGCGGTTCTTCGGCTTGCCGAGCTGCGCCGGCATCCAGGTCTGGCCGAAATCGATCGACACGTCGACCCGGCTGACCGTGTGGTCGCCGGCCCACGACGCGCCGCGCAATTTCACCTCGCGCGTGCCGGCGGGGATTTTCGTGCCGTGCGCCGGGCTCGTGATGATGGAGCGCACCGGCATCGATTCGAGAATCTTGAAATTCTTCGGATCGGCCTTGTCGCCGGGCACCATCGGCTTGATGGTGACGCGGTACGAGGTGCCGGTCATGCCCGGGCCGTCGTGCTCCTTGTCGCGGATGGTGATCTTGGTCAGCCATTTCTGCGAGGTCGAGCCGGCCCAGCCGGGATAGACGAGCCGCACCGGACCGCCATGGATGTTCGGCAGCGGCTGCCCGTTCATCGCCCACACGATCATCGAGTCCGGATCCATCGCCTTGGCGATACGCACGCCGCGCGACAGCGTCGGCTTGCTGGGATCGCCCGACAGATGCAGGTCGGCCGCGTAATGCGCGGTGTAGATGCCGGACGGCTTGATGCCCGCGGTCTTGAGCACGTCGGCCAGACGGATGCCGGTCCATTCCGCGCAGCCGGCGCCGCCATTGGTCCACTGGTTGCCGCTCGCGCGCGGCGTGAAGAACGAGCGGCCGTTGCCGCCGCATTCGAGCACCATGCGACGAGTCTGCGCCTTGTATTTCGCCTTGAGCTCGCCGAGCGTCAGTTCGAGCGGCTTGTTCACCTCGCCGTCGATGACGATCTTCCACTTGTCCGGCTCCTTGGCGGCTTCCGGAATCTGTCCATTGCAGCGGACATAGAACTTGTCGATCGGCGTCGTGTCGTCGTCGAGCAGGCTTTCGGGCGTCTCGGCGACCAGCGGACGCTCGCCGATCACGACCAGCTTGTCGCTCTTGCCCGGGTAGTTGAGATAGGTCGGCCCCTTGGGTGCAGCCGGAGCCGCGGGGGCGGCCGGCTGGGCCTGCGCGAGCGCCGCCGGCATCAGGCCGGCCGGCATGTTGTGCGCGAAGGGAATGGTACCGCCCACCGTGGCACCGACGGCGGCCAGTCCTGCGCCGCCGAGGAATCCCCGGCGATTGACGTCCGCGCGACGGCCGAACACCACCGCATCGGCCCGTTCCGGATCGTCCGCGTAAAGCTCCTCTATCGATCGTTCGATCTTGCCAGTCATTACGTCCTCCCTAAACGCCGCTTCCGGCGATTTCCGGTTATTCGCGACCCGCGTCGCGATTCCGGGGCAGGGAAGAAACGAACCGGCCCGAAGATTTATTCCGTCAGCCGGTGCAGGGCGGCGCGGCGAGGCCGGCCTGCCGCAGGCCGCTCGCGGCATCCGGATCGGCATTCAGGCGGGTCTGCCGCCGGGCGGCCTCAGCGATGATGGCGAAGCGGGCTTCGGGCATGCCGAACGCGATGAGTTCGTAGGCAAGCTGCCCAGCATTCCAGCCGGCGCGGCGGCTGCCGCCAGGAGCCGGCGCGGCGAGGCCGGCAGGGCGGACATGCAGCTCGAGCCGGCAGCCGCGCGGACCGCGATAGGTCGCGACCAGGAGCGGGCCGTCTGCGAGGGTGCGGAAATCGACGCCGCGCAGCGACAGGCGCGCCGCGGCGAAGTCCGGGATGACTGGCCGCATCGGGAAGGCCGCGAACATGATCGGACGGTCCGCGCTATCCTCAAGCGCCACCGGCTCGCTGCGCGGCATGAAAGCCAGAAACCCCGCCCCCGACAGGATCGCGACAATCGCGGCGGCCGCCGCCGGCCAGGCGAAGCGGCGCCATACCGCACGAGCGGGAGAGGACGCCGGCTGCGACGGCACCTGCATGACGGGCGCCGTCTCCACGAACTCCATGACGCAGGCCTTGAGGCGCGCGAGCGCGGCATAGCCGCGCGCCAGATCGCGGTCGGCGGCCAGACGCGCGGCGATCTCCGCCTGCGCGGCGGGATCGAGCTCGCCGTCGACCAGCGCATTGAGCTGCAGCAGGTCGCGCTCCCTGCGCTCGCGTTCGGCGTTCATGGCATTATCGTCGTTCATGACCGGCGGCCCTTGTTCGCCTTCATCGGCCGCACCGTGCTTGCCTCGATGGCGGCAAGCAGCAGGCTGCGGGCGCGTGCCAGACGACTCATGACCGTTCCGGGCGGAAGATCGAGAAACGCGGCGGCCTCCGCGTAGCTGAAACCGGCAATGTCGATCAAGCCGATAATTTCACGATGCGCGGCAGACAGCGCGGTCAGCCCCTGCCCGACCGTGATCTTTGCGATGCAGGCCTCGTCGAAGCCCCAGATGTCGGGCACGATCGCGCTGTCGGACACCTGCTCGCGGCGCCGGCGCAATTCGTCGATCGCGGCGTTGCGCACGATCCGGAACATCCAGGCCCGGTAGGCGGCCGGATCGGCCGGCACCCGCTCGGCGGCGAGCGCGCGCGTCACCGCCTCCTGCACCAGATCGCGGGCATGGTCGGGGTCGCCCAAGAGGGTGCGCGCAAACGCCACCAGCCGCGGCAGCAGCACGACCATGGCCTCGTGGATCGTGGGCGGTGTCGACATCTGACGTTCGCCGGCCATTCGCGCCCCGTTGCCGAAATGGATCGCAGACGGCGTCGACTATCGGGCGACCGGGACAATGTTGCAACAATGGGCCGGAACCTCGGGCACGGGGGAGCGGTTTGCTTGTGCTGGACCGCCGGCCCGGCTAGTGTCGGTCCCCGTCACGCCCTTGGGCGCAACGCCTTGGAAAGACTGCGCATGTTCAAATTCCTGGCTGCCGTCCTGGTCCTGTCCGCCGCCTTTCTGGCAGCCGCGGAACAGCCGGCCGATGCCCAGACCCGCTACGAACGCGCCCCGCGCGGCGCGGGCACCGTGGTCTATTATGTCGACGAATTCGGCCGGCGCCGCACCCGCGTGATCGTCCAGCGGCGCTCCTTCCTCGACGCCGGCACCGAGGTGATGCCGGGCGAACGCAAGTACAACGACTATGCGTTCCCGCCGAATTACTCGCCTTCGAGCAACGCGCTCGGACCGGGTCTCGATTTCGACCAGCGCCAGCCGCTCAACAACTGGTTCGACACCCTGCACCGCTGATCGCGGTCGCGCATTCGGGACGTCTAAAAGCAGGACGCGCGGCGATGGGCCGCGCGTTTTTGTTTTTCGTCACCCGTGACGGGAAAAACTTCAGCGGGGAAACGTGCCGTCGTCCCGGCCGAGTGAAGCGAGGGCCGGGATGACGCGTGCAGATGTTCCGGCAGGTCGAGAGCGCCCCGCGGCAGCAGCGCCGCGATCAGGCGGCGAGCTTCTCCATCTCCTCGACGATCGCCTGCCCCATCTCCACGGTGCCGACCGACTTGCCGCCCTGCGCGATGTCGGCGGTGCGCAAGCCGCGCGCGAGCGCAGCCGCGATCGCCGCCTCCAGCATGTCGGCCTGTTTGCCCATGTCGAACGAGTAGCGCAGCGCCATGCCGAACGAGGCGATCATGGCGATGGGATTGGCGAGGCCCTTGCCGGCAATGTCGGGCGCGGAGCCGTGCACCGGCTCGTAGAGCGCCTTGCGCGTGCGGGTCCTGGGATTGGTCTCGCCGAGCGAGGCCGAGGCCAGCATGCCGAGCGAGCCGGTGAGCATGGCGGCAACGTCGGAGAGCATGTCGCCGAACAGATTGTCGGTGACGATGACGTCGAACTGCTTGGGATTGCGCACGAGCTGCATGCCGCCGGCATCCGCCAGCATGTGTTCGAGCTGCACGTCCTTGAATTCGCGCTGATGCACCTGGGTGACGACCTCGTTCCAGAGCACGCCCGTCTTCATGACGTTGCGCTTCTCCATCGAGGTCACCTTGTTGCGGCGCTTGCGCGCCAGCTCGAACGCCACGCGCGCGATGCGCTCGATCTCGTAGGTGTCGTAGACCTGGGTATCGACTGCCCGCTTCTGGCCGTTGCCGAGATCGGTGATGGTCTTGGGCTCGCCGAAATAGACGCCGCCGGTCAGCTCGCGCAGGATCATGATGTCGAGGCCTTCGACCAGCTCGCGCTTAAGCGAGGAGGCGTCGGCGAGCGCGGGATAGGTCACCGCCGGGCGCAGATTGGCGTAAAGCTGGAGGTCCTTGCGCAGGCGCAGCAGGCCGGCCTCCGGGCGCACGTCGTAAGGCACGCCGTCCCATTTCGGCCCGCCGACCGCCCCGAACAGAACCGCATCGGCGGCCTGTGCTTTCGCCATCGTGGCGTCGGTGATCGAGACCTTGTGCACCTCGTAGCACGCGCCGCCGACCAGCCCTTCCTCGGTCTCGAAACGGGCAAGCCCCTTGCCGTTGAAGAATGCAATCAGCTTCTTGACCTCGGCCATCACTTCAGGGCCGATGCCGTCGCCGGGCAGAAGAAGCAGGTTGTGGGTGACCATGGATCCGTCTCGCTCCCCTCAGATGTCGCGCGGATTGCTAATGGCCTCCGCCGGCATTGGCAAGACACGGGGTACAGGACAGGTCCGCAAGCGCCCGCCCGCGCCCCGAACGAAAGAGCAAAGTCCGTCCGCGGCCGTTCGGGCTAGAATGACCGATTGACACTTTTTGGAACGAAGCATGACCAAGACCACGACCGGCAATTTTTTCGAAGATTTCCGCCTTAACCAGATCATCCACCACGCCACGCCGCGCACCGTCACGGCGGGCGATGTCGCACTCTATAACGGGCTGTTCGGCGCGCGCTTTGCCGTGCAGTCCGCCGACACGTTCGCGTCCGCGATCGGCTATCCGCGCGCGCCGGTCGACGACATGCTGGTTTTCCATGTCGTATTCGGCAAGACGGTGCCGGACATCTCGCTCAACGCGGTCGCCAATCTCGGCTATGCCAATGGCCGCTTCCTCAACCCGGTCTATCCCGGCGACACGCTGACGGCGGTCTCCGAAGTGATCGGGCTCAAAGAGAATTCCAGCCGCAAGACCGGCATCGTGTTCGTGCGCTCGGCCGGCTACCGGCAGGACGGCCAGATGGTGGTCGAATATGTCCGCTGGGTGATGGTGCGAAAGCGCGACGAGAAGGCCGAAGCACCGGGCGAGCACGTGCCGAAGCTGCCGGTGGCGGTGGAGTCGAACCTGCTCGGCGACGGCTGTCCGCTGATCCGCAACGGCCAGTACAACATGGCGCTGGCGGGCTCGCCGCACCGCTTCGCGGACTATGCGGTCGGCGAGAAGATCGATCATTGCGACGGCATGACGGTCGAGGAAGCCGAACACCAGATCGCGACGCGTCTCTATCAGAACACCGCGCGCGTGCATTTCAACCAGTATGCCGAGAGCAAGGGCCGCTTCGGCAAGCGGCTGATCTATGGCGGGCACGTCATCTCGCTCGCGCGCGCGCTGTCCTTCAACGGGCTTGCCAATGCCTTCCATATCGCCGCCATCAATGGCGGGCGGCATGTCGCGCCGCTGTTTGCCGGCGACACAGTGTTCGCCTGGTCGGAAATCCTCGCGGCGAGCGAACTGCCGGGCCGCGACGACGTGGGCGCGCTGCGCGTGCGCACGGTCGCGACCAAGAACAGGCCCTGCGCCGATTTCCCGCTAAAGAACGGCGAAGAGGACGACCCGGCGGTGATCCTCGATCTCGATTACTGGGTGCTCATGCCGCGCTGAGCCGGCGCGAGCGCCTCGCCGGCCTCCGGATTGGCGCGCATGTGATCGACGAGCTGCTGCGCATAGAGCGGCAGCGCGTCGTAGTCGCGGATGCAGATGGTGAGGTCGCGCGGCGCCCAGGCGTCGGCCAGCTCGACGATGCGGATCGCCGCCGTCTTGACCGCGCGGCGCGCGGTGGTCTCCGGCACGATGCCGACGCCGACATTATGCTCCACCAGCCGGCAGACCGCGTCGAAGCTGCGCAACTGCACGCGCAGCCGCAGCGGACGTCCGGTGCGCGAGGCCTTGCCGGCGAGAAAGCGCTGCAGCGCGCTCGCGCGATCGAGCCCGACGAAATCGTAGTCGAGCACGTCGATGAAATTCACCTTGGCCTGGCCGGCGAGCGGATGGTCGGCGGCGACCACGAGCACGAAGCGGTCGCTGCGGAACGGATAGGTGGTCAGCCGCCCGGCATCGACGGTGCCGGCGATGATGCCGATATCGGCGACGCCCTCGGCAATGAGATCGACGATCTCGTCGCTCAGCCGCTCCTCGAGGTCGATGCTGACGTGACGATGCGTGGCCAGGAACGCGCTCAGCGTATCGGGCAGGAACTCGGTGAGGGCGTTGGTGTTTGACAGGACGCGGACCTGGCCGACCAGCCCGACCGCATAGACGCCGAGGTCCTCGCGCAGGATTTCGGCCTGCGCCAGGATGGTGCGCGCATGCTGGAGCAGGGTGCGCCCGGCCGGGGTCGGCCGCACGCCCTGCCGCCCGCGGGTCAAAAGGGCGGTGCCGAGCGTGGTCTCCATGTTGCGGATGCGGGTGGACGCCGCTCCGAGCGCCAGGTGGGCGCGCGCCGCGCCATGGGTGATGCTGCCCGCTTCGACGACATGGCGGAACAAACTGAGATCGATCAGGTCGAAGCGCATGCCAAACCTTCAATTTTGACGAAGGCAAACTACGTCAAATAAACGTTGTCCGGCTAATTTTCCTGATGATAGTCCATTTTTCGCGAAGCTTAAAATGCGAACAGTTCCACCCGTGACCGCATCCGGTTCGGGTCTGGCGCGGTACGGAGTTCCAAGCATGGCCAGTCCGAAGGCGCCCGTCGCGCGCCCGCTATCGCCGCATCTGCAAATCTACCGTCCGACGCTGACGATGACGATGTCCATCGTCCACCGCATCACCGGGGCGGCGCTCTATTTCGGCACCCTGCTGCTGGCCTGGTGGCTGATCGCCGCCGCCGCCGGCCCCAACGCCTTCGCCACGGTGCAGGGCTTCATGGACGGCATCGTCGGCCGGCTGATCCTGTTCGGCTACACATGGGCGCTGCTGCACCACCTGCTGGGCGGCGTGCGGCATCTGATCTGGGACACCTGCTACGGCTTCGGGCCGCGCGAGCGCGAATTGCTGACGCTGGCCGGCCTGATCGGCTCGGTCGGACTTACCGTGCTGATCTGGATCCTCGGCTATCTGACCCTGGGTGGCGCGCGATGAACGACCGTACGAACCTGCGCACCCCGCTTTCGCGCGTCCGCCATCTCGGCTCCGCCCATGCCGGCACCGGCCATTTCTGGCGGCAGCGCCTGACCTCGGTCGCGCTCATTCCGCTCACCATCGTCTTCATCGCGATCGTGGTGGCGCTCCTCGGCCGCAACCATGCGGCGACCGCGCAGATCCTCGGCTCGGCGCCGGTCGCGATCCTGATGCTGCTGTTCGTGCTGACCGGCATCTATCACATGTGGCTCGGGATGCAGGTCATCGTCGAGGACTATGTGCACCACGAGCTGGTGAAAATCGTCACGCTGATGGCGAACACGTTCTTCTGCGCGGCGCTCGGCATTGCCTGCGTGTTCGCCGTTCTCAAGCTGAGCTTCGGAGTCTGACATCATGGCCGCGAACGGCAAAAACGGCAGCGCCGCACCGGCGGTCAACGGACAGGCCTATCCGATCGAGGATCATACCTACGACGTGGTCGTGGTCGGCGCCGGCGGCGCCGGGCTGCGCGCGGTGGTCGGCTGCGCGCAGGCGGGACTGAAGACCGCCTGCATCACCAAGGTGTTCCCGACGCGCTCGCACACGGTGGCGGCGCAGGGCGGCATCGCCGCCTCGCTCGGCAACATGGGCGAGGACGACTGGCGCTTCCATATGTACGACACCGTCAAGGGCTCGGACTGGCTGGGCGACCAAGACGCCATCGAATATCTCGTGCGCAATGCGCCCGAGGCGGTCTACGAGCTGGAGCACTGGGGCCTGCCGTTCTCGCGCACCGAGGACGGAAAGATCTACCAGCGTCCATTCGGCGGCATGACCACCCATTACGGCAAGGGCATCGCGCAGCGTACCTGTGCCGCCGCCGACCGCACCGGCCACGCCATGCTGCACACGCTCTACGGCCAGTCGCTGCGCTATTCGGCGGAATTCTTCATCGAATTCTTCGCCATCGACCTGATCATGGACGACGAGGGCCGCTGCCGCGGCGTCGTGGCGATGAAGCTCGACGACGGCTCGATCCACCGTTTCCGCGCGCAGACCACGGTGCTGGCGACCGGCGGCTATGGCCGCGCCTATTTCTCGGCGACGTCGGCGCACACCTGCACCGGCGACGGCAACGCCATGGTGCTGCGCGCCGGCCTGCCGCTGCAGGACATGGAGTTCGTGCAGTTCCATCCGACCGGCATCTACGGCGCCGGCTGCCTGATCACCGAAGGCGCGCGCGGCGAAGGCGGCTACCTCGTCAATTCGGAAGGCGAGCGCTTCATGGAGCGCTACGCGCCCTCGGCCAAGGACCTCGCCTCACGCGACGTCGTCTCGCGTTCGATGACGATCGAGATCCGCGAAGGCCGCGGCGTCGGCAAGAACAAGGACCACATCTATCTGCACCTCGACCATCTCGATCCCAAGGTGCTGCACGAGCGCCTGCCCGGCATTTCGGAATCCTCGCGCATCTTCGCCGGCGTCGACGTCACCAGGGAGCCGATCCCGGTGCTGCCGACCGTGCACTACAATATGGGCGGCATTCCCGCGAACTATCACGGCGAGGTGCTGACCAAGAAAGGCGGCGATCCCGACAGCGTCGTGCCCGGCCTGATGGCGATCGGCGAGGCGGCCTGCGTGTCGGTGCACGGCGCCAACCGGCTCGGCTCGAACTCGCTGATCGATCTCGTCGTGTTCGGACGCGCGACCGCGCTGCGCTGCGCGGAGAAGTTCACGAGCGGCGACAAGCAGCCCGAACTGCCCGCCGATTCCGCCGATCTCGCGCTGTCGCGGCTCGACAAAATCCGCCACGCCTCCGGCGGCACGCCGACCGCCGAACTGCGCCTGCGCATGCAGAAGGTGATGCAGACCAATTGCGCGGTGTTCCGCACCGGCGAGACGCTCGACGAGGGCCATAAGCTGATCCACGCGGTGTACGACGCGATGCAGGACGTGCACGTCACCGACCGTTCGCTGATCTGGAATTCCGACCTGATCGAGACGCTGGAGCTCGACAACCTGCTGGCGCAGGCCGTGGTGACCATGGACTCGGCGCGCAACCGCACCGAAAGCCGCGGCTCGCACGCGCGCGAGGACTATTCGCAGCGCGACGACCAGAACTGGATGAAGCACACGCTGGCCTGGATCGATCCCAGGACCAGCAAGGTCACGATCGACTACCGGCCGGTGCACGCCTACACGCTCACCAACGACATCGCCTATATCGAACCGAAAGCGCGGGTGTATTGACAGTCGCGTCATCACCGGGCCGGCGCATAGCGCCGCGCCCCGGTGATCCATCGAACATAACGATGGATTGCCGGGTCAAGTCCGGCAATGACAAAGGGGAAAGACCATGGTCCAGTTCACGTTGCCGAAGAATTCCAAGATCACCGAAGGCAAGGTCTGGCCGGCCGCGCCCGGAACGAAGAATGCGCGCGAGTTCCGCGTCTATCGCTGGAGCCCCGACGACGGCCAGAACCCGCGCATCGACACCTACCAGGTCGATCTCGACGATTGCGGGCCGATGCTGCTCGACGCGCTCATCTGGATCAAATCGAAGATCGACCCGACGCTGACCTTCCGCCGCTCCTGCCGCGAGGGCGTATGCGGCTCGTGCGCGATGAATATCGACGGCGTCAACACGCTCGCCTGCACGCGCACGATGAAGGAAGTGCCGTCCAAGACCGTGAACATCTATCCGCTGCCGCACATGCCGGTGGTCAAGGACCTGGTGCCGGACCTGACGAATTTCTATGCGCAATACGCCTCGATCGAGCCGTGGCTGCAGACCAAGACGCCGGAGCCGATCAGGGAATGGAAGCAGAGCCACGAGGACCGCGAGAAGCTCGACGGCCTCTATGAATGCATACTGTGCGCCTGCTGCTCGACCTCCTGCCCGAGCTATTGGTGGAATTCCGACCGCTATCTCGGCCCGGCCGCACTGCTGCAGGCCAACCGCTGGATCCTCGATTCGCGCGACGAATCGACCGGCGAGCGGCTCGATAATGTCGAGGACCCGTTCCGGCTCTATCGCTGCCACACCATCATGAACTGCACCAAGGCCTGCCCGAAAGGGCTCAATCCGGCCAAGGCGATCGCCGAGATCAAGATGAAGCTCGTCGAGCGGCAGGTGTAGGAACTTCCGCGTGTCATATTTTCTGCCTCATGCTGAGGAGCCCGCCGAAGCGACGCGAAGGCGGGCGTCTCGAAGCCTGAGGCCGGCCTGCATCATCCTTCCGAAACGGCGCGCGCGCCACGCTTGCACAGACTGCGCAAATCCGGCTGCGCGCGGCCTCCTCAAGGTGGGATCGGATTGAGATCGCGGCAGGAGGCAAGGCCATGATCGACCATATCGGCTTCCCCGTTACCGATTACGCACGCGCCAAGACATTCTATGCGAAAGCGCTCGCTCCGCTCGGCTACGCGCTGGTCATGGAAGTCGGGCAGGAGACCGGGAAAGGCTTCCGCGCCGCCGGCTTCGGCACCGGCGGCAAGCCCGATTTCTGGATCGGCGAGGAAGGCTGACTGAACAGGCCGCTGCATGTCGCCATCGCCGCAAAGGACCGGGCAAGCGTGGACGCCTTCCACAAGGCCGCGCTCGCGGCCGGCGGACGTGACAACGGCGCGCCCGGCCTGCGACCGCATTATCATCCGAACTATTACGGCGCGTTCGTGCACGATCCCGACGGCCACAATATCGAGGCGGTCTGCCACGCCCCCGCGTGACGCGCCGGCAGGCGGCGCGGGCAATTCCTAAAGCGGGACGGGTTTTCCTCCAATCGTCATCCCGCTTTAGCGCTTTGTTTGAGCATGATCCTTTCCGAAAACCGCTTCGCGCTTTTCGGGATCACGTTTTAGACGTAGCCCTGCAGCAGCATCTCGGAGCTGCTGCCGGCATCCTCGCCGCGCGCCGCGGTCTCGCCGTGCAAGCGCACGCAATAGCTCGACACGCGGCCGCCGTCGGTTGCGACGCCGCGATGCCGCGCGATCATGCGCAGCATCGGTTCGTTGCGTTCGGACGCGTCGAGAATCAGTTCGCTCAGCCCCAGCTCGCGCGCCCTGTCGACGGCACCCGCCATGAGCGCGCGGCCAAAACCGCGACCGCGCCAGGGCGTCTCGATCGAGAAGGCGGCATCGGCGCGAAATCCGGACGCATGCGGCACGATCTCGCCGGCGCCGCGCAGCTCGCCGTCCACCACAATGCCGATCAGCGCCGCGCGCGCGGCCAGCAGACGAAGGCAATGCGCATCGATGGCGCGGTCGTCGACCGCCGCGGCAAAACGGCTCCAGCGGCTTGCGCGGTCGAGCCGCAACAAATGGCGGTGATAGTCGGCGACGCCGACCCTTGCGATTGCGACCCTTGGCGCACCCGTATCCACGGCGTCCAACTCCCTTTGCCCGGCCGCGAGCTCCTCGGTCGGATCCCCATTCGCCAGGGTACATCGTGAATTTGTCGGGGCCGTTAACGGCCCCACCCGCGCGTGCGGGCTATCCAATTGGCCGAACACGGTTTTCACTCGGGCCCCGGCATGCACCCCGCTGCATTTTCGAGTCAGGGTTGACGGACGGCTAACCGGAAAACCCGACCTGCCCTTTCTGTCGCAGGGGCGGTCATTGAGGCCGGCCGGAACAAGGGAAACACCCGATCGGCCATTTCGCAGGGGCCGAATCGAGTGCGAATCAAAAGCACGAATCACTTGCGCGCGCTTCGAACAGGGAAGCTACAATGCCCAAATCGAGCATATGTTCTAATACTAAAGGTTGAATCAGCATTCATTTTCAATTTATAAGATCATCATACTGCACGATTTTTCATCACATTTCCCAATTTCTCATCAGTTTTAGTAAATCTTTAGCCGCTTGCGCCGCTAAATCCCCGCCGAGACCCGTTCGCAATCTTTGCGACGGCCAGTCCGGGGAACTGCAATGCCAAAAATTTCCTTTCGAATTCGCGGCCGGCTGATCGCCGGCTTTTCGGCGGTCTGCGTCGTCCTGGCCGCGGCAGTCGGTTTTACGCTTTACGAGGTCCGCGAGGTGGATGGCGTCATCAAACGCATCGCCAACCTGCGCGTACCGGTCGCGCTGACCTCGACCGAGCTCGACGCCAGCGTCTATGCGTCGCTCGCCAGCCTGCGCGGCTATCTGCTGACCGGCGATCCGCAGGGCAAGGCGGACCGCGATGCGATCTGGAAGGAAATCGACGCGACGGCGGCGCGCTTCGACAAGATGGCCGAAGGCTTCACGCGCGAAGAGAACAGGCGCCTGTGGGCGGAAACCAAATCGCTGCTGAAGGAATTCCGCGCCGCTCAGGACAGGATCGAGGCGATCGCCTTCACCGACGACGCCCTGCCGGCGACCAAGGTGCTGCTCAACGAAGCGGGTCCGCTGGCCGCGACGATGTTCGCCGACATCACGCGCATGATGAACGAGGAGGAAACGCTCGAAGCCTCGCCCGACCGCAAGCGCCTGCTCAAGGCGATGGCAGATGCCCGCGGCAACTTCGCCGCCGCCACCGCGCAGCTTCGCATGTACCTGCTGTCGGGCAGCAAGGAGGACAAGGAGCGTTTCGCGGCGCCGTGGGAGGCGTTCCAGAAAGGGCTTGCCGGCGTCGTCGCGCAGAAAGCCCTGCTGAACCCGGGCCAGCGCACGGCGTTCGAATCGTTCCTCAAGGCCAATGACGGATTTCGGCCGCTGACCGACAAGATGTTCTCTATCCGCGGATCGGATCGCTGGAACATGCCGGTCTTCCTGCTGCGTACCGAGGCCGCGCCGCGCGCCGGCAGGATCATCGAGCTGATGGAAGGCGCCAAGCAGGCCGACGGCCGGCGCAATGGCGGCCTGAAAGGCAACCAGAGCGAAATGCTCGTCGTCGACACCACCAAGGCGGTCAACGATCTCGACACCCTCACCTGGCTGCAATGGATCCTGCTCTTCGTGGGTCTGGCGGCCGCCGTCACCATCGCGCTCCTCACCGCGCGCGCCATCGTCAATCCGGTGCAGGGCATGAACAACGCGATGGGCAGGCTCGCGCACGGCGACACCTCGGTCGAAATCCCGGGCATCGGACGCTCCGACGAGATCGGCGACATGGCGGGCGCGGTCCAGGTGTTCAAGGACAACATGATCGAGGCCGAGCGGCTGCGCGCCGAGCAGGCCGAGATGGAGCAGCGCGCCGCCGCGCAGCGCAAGGCGGACATGCACCGGCTCGCGGACGAATTCCATGCCGCGGTCGGCGAGATCATCAACACGGTCTCGTCGGCCTCGACCGAGCTGGAAGCGGCGGCCAATTCGCTGACCAAGACGGCGGAGAACACCCAGCACCTGTCCACCACCGTGGCGGCGGCTTCGGAAGAGGCGTCGACCAACGTGCAGTCGGTGGCGAGCGCCGCCGAGGAGCTGTCCTCGTCCGTGCACGAAATCGCGCGGCAGGTCCAGGAATCCAGCAACATCGCCAACGACGCCGTGCGTCAGGCCGAACGCACCGACACCCGCATCAACGAGCTGTCGCAGGCGGCCGGGCGCATCGGCGACGTGGTCAACCTGATCACCGCCATCGCCCAGCAGACCAACCTGCTCGCGCTCAACGCCACGATCGAGGCGGCGCGCGCGGGCGAGGCCGGCAAGGGCTTCGCGGTGGTGGCACAGGAGGTCAAGGCGCTCGCCGCCCAGACCGCCAAGGCCACCGATGAGGTCGGCGCCCAGATCGCCAGCATGCAGACGGCCACCCAAGACTCGGTGACCGCGATCAAGGACATCTGCAGCACCATCAAGCGCATCTCGGAGATCGCCGCCTCGATCGCGGCGGCGGTCGAGGAGCAGGGCGCCGCGACGCAGGAAATCTCCCGCAACGTGCAGGAAGCGGCCGCCGGGACCACGCAGGTGGCGGCCAACATCACCGAGGTCAATCACGGCGCGGCCGAAACCGGCTCGGCCTCGACCCAGGTGCTGTCCTCGGCGCAGTCGCTCTCGCAGGAGAGCAACCATCTCAAGACCGAAGTCGAGAAATTCCTGTCGACGGTCCGCGCGGCCTGATTGTCGCACCCCTGCGCGGCAGGGCACGGGCGGCCATGATCCCCATGGCCGCCCGTCGTGTTTTTACGGCGTTCGTGCGAATTGAAGACGGCAACCGGACAGGCGCATGTGCGTTAGTCCAGACGCCGCCGCCGATCGGCCTTGGTTCGAACACAGGCGGCGCGCATTCTGCGTAGTGTCGAAACAATCCGCCCTCCCGCCGCCGCCTCCCCAACGACAGCCGCAACCATGATCACGCTCACGCCACTGGTGCTCGTCACCGCTCTCGCTTCCGTGCCCGCAGACCAGCCCGCGCAAGGACAGGACCTGCGCACACCGGACGCCCGCCTGCATCTGGCGCAGGGACTGGTGCCGGCCCAACCCGAGCGCAAGCCGGCGGAAGAGCCGGAAAGAAAACCCG
>JABARS010000029.1 GCA_019187085.1 Pseudorhodoplanes sp.
GCGGGCGGCGGCGGATTGCGCGCCGCCTCGGACTTTGCCGGGATCGTCGCAGGCGCCTCGACGCCGGCCGGCGCGCCGGCGCGGCTTCTCGGCTCGATGCCCAGCCCCGCAGGATCGTCGGAGCCCGGCGCGCGCGCGGCATCCTTGTCGTCGGAAGCGCCGATATCGAGGATGTAGCTGTTCTCTTCCCGGAAGGTGCGGATGTCCGCCTTGTCGGCAAAAGCGAACTTGACCGTCGCGGAGTCCTTGTCGGCGAACGACTCGATCGTCTTGACCACCGCCGGCATGTTCGTCTTCGCCTCGGCCAGATCGAACTTCAGGCCGGCCCCGAAGGTCAGCACCAGCGCCTCGCCGCCACGGTCGACGCTGACCGGGACGATTCCGGGCAATTCGAAAATAAAGCGCGTGAAAGTCGGCTGCACGCCGACCCGCACGCGGACCGGCTTCTGGTTGCGCTGGCTGATCTGGCGCTGCAGCCGCATGTGCTTCTCGGCTTCGCGGGCCCGGCGCGCCAGTTCCTCGATGACGTTGTTGGGCAGACCGGGCGCCACGCCGGTCCAGTTTTCCGGCAGCAGATCGATGAACAGCCATTCGCCGGCGGCCATCGAATTGACGGTCACCTTGCGCGCGAGCGCGATGCGCATGCCGGTGCCGTCCGGATCGCGGCGCGCGGCGCCGACATAGCCCGGCGCGCCGCTCGTCACCTTCTCGATCGGCGCATCGACCGGCTCGCTGAAATGGACCACGACGATCCCGCCGGCGACCTTGACCGTGGATTCAACCTCCTGCTTGAGCTGCACGACGATGCGCGCATAGCCGTCCTTGGTCGTCACGGTGACGTCGCCCTTCACCGGCTGCGCCACGGCGGGAGCGACGGCGCCCGATACGGTCGTGAGCAGGACGGCCGTCAGCAGAACGGCAGCCGGCGCGAGCGCCCGCAGGCGTCGCGTCAGCGCCGATCGCGCCAGGATATCGTGAAACGCCGTGCCCATAAACGCCGTGCCCATGCCCCGCGTGGTCGTCCGACCGTGCTCCATTCAAAACGCCGGCGGCGACCGTAGGGCGGTCGCCATGACCCCAGTTTCATCCATACGCATCAGCCTCCGCCCGGGCGCCCCTCGATCTTCGGAAGTTCGGGCGGCGGCGGCACCTTGCCGGAGGTGACGCTGCGGTTGGCCAGTTCGACGGTCAGCCGCTCGGCCGCCTCCGGCGACATCTGCGCCATGATGTCGGACATGCGGCGCGGCGCGATCTGCGTGGCGACTTCCGTCGCCAGCTTGATGTCGAGCCGTTCGAATATCTTGGCAGCATCCTTGGCCTTCATGTTCTCGTACATGGTCACGAGACCCTTGAGCCGCGACAGCTCCACCTCTTCCTTCTTCTTGGTGGCGGCGGCGATACGCGCTTCGAGATCCTTGAGCTCGCGCACCTTGTCTTCGATCTTCTTCTCCTGCGCCTGCAGCAGCGTCTCGCGCACCTGCAATTCGCGCTCGCGCTCGTCGAGTTCGAGCCGCCGCTCGGTCAGGCGCTCGAGGATCGCGCGCTCGGCGCTGGAGACCGGCTTGGGTTCGAGCGGAATGACCGCGCCGCCGGGCGACGGCTTCGGATCGGCCGGCTTGCCCGGCTCCTTGGCCGCGACGGCTTTCGGATCGGCCTTGCCGTCGGCGGGCTTGGTGGCAGGCTTGGCGGCGGGCTTGGATTCGGGTTTGGCTTCGGATTTCGCGTCCGGCTTCGCGGCGCCGACCGAGCCGGTCACGTCCGGATAATTGAACACGTCCTGCGCCCAGGACCGCCGGGGCGCGGCCGGCTCCTCCACGCGCGCCTGTTGCGTGGGCGGAGACGCGCGCAGGCGCTCGTTCGCCGCCGCATTGGCGGCTTCGAGCGCAAGGCGATCGCTGCGCGCAAGGTGTCCGGCGCCGAGCGTGTAGCCGCCGGCGGTGATGATGCCGGTCGTCTTGAGCACGAACAGCGCGCCGGCGGCCGCGAGCACGATTGGCACAAGGCGGAAATCGCGCAGGTAACGGATCATGCGGCGAGACCGTCCATGCGGCTGCGGTTGCGCTCGGCGAAAGCCTGCGCGGCGGCAACGATGGATGCAGTGTCGGACGCCGGCTCGGCGCCCGGACGCACCGGCGGCGTGATCACCGGCGCTTCGCGGACCGCGCCGTCGTCACGCTCTGCGTTCAGCAGCCGGCCGGCATGGGCGATCTTGCGCAGCCGGCCGAGCACGTCCTCGCCGGCCCGCAGGTTTTCCGTCATCGCGAGATTGAAGGCGTCGGCGTCGCGCAACTGCAGTCCGAGCGTCTCCTCGGCTTCCTTCACCGTCAGCCTAAGCCCGGCGATCGCGCGCTCGGCGCTCTCGGTTGCGTTCACAAGCTCGACGATGGTCGCCTTCATCGCGCTCTCGTCGGCCTTGAGCAGCTTGAGGCGGGCATTCAGGCGCGCGCAATAAAGAATCGTGAGCAGCAAGAGGACCGCCACCAGACTCTCGATCGTCAGTCCGAACAACTGGTTCATTGTGCATCCACCCTGTTTCTCGTTTCGTCGCTATTCTCGAACATCGCCAGGGTCGTCTTCGGCTTGCGCAGCGGCTTTGCGACCCGCACCGAAACCCGGTCGCCGACGCGTCCTATCCGGCCCTCGGTCATCGTGATGTCGCCGCAGCGCACGGCGACCATCGAATCCGGCTTGACCGCCAGCGGCAGCGTGTCGCCAACCTGCAGGTTCATCATCTGCCGCAGCGGAAGCTTGGCCTCGTAAAGCACGGCGTCGACGGCGATCTCGGCATGCGCGATCTCGGTGGCGAGGTGGCCCTCCCAGATCGGGTCGCGGCCGAATTTCTCGCCCATGAACATCTGCAGCAGGACGCCGCGGATCGGCTCGATCGTCGCGTAGGGCAGCAGCAGCTCGGCATAGCCGCCGCGGTCTTCCATATCGATGCGCAGGCGCACGAGGATCGCCGCGTTCGCCGGCCGGGTGATCGCGGCAAAGCGCGGATTGGTCTCGATGCGATCGATGTTCAGCTTGACCGGCGACAGCGGCTTGAAGGCAAGCTCGGCGTCGGCGAGCACGACCTCGATCATGCGCTTGACGAGGTTGGTCTCGATCGTCGTGTAGGGGCGGCCCTCGACGCGCACCAGATTCTGGCCGCGGCGACCGCCGAGCAGAACGTCGATGATCGAATAGATCAGGCTCGAATTGATCGTGAACAGGCCGAAATTTTCCCACTCCTCCGCCTTGAAGACCGCAAGGATCGCCGGCAGCGGGATCGAGTTCAGATAGTCGCCGAAGCGCACCGAAGTGATCGTATCGAGCGAGACTTCGACATTGTCGGAGGTGAAATTGCGCAGGCTCGTCGTCAGCAGCCGGACCAGCCGGTCGAAGACGATTTCGAGCATTGGCAGACGCTCGTAGGAGACCATCGCCGAGTCGATGATCGCGCGAATGCCGGAATTGTCGTTGAAATTCAGGTCGGCCAGATTGAAGCCGAGCAGGCTGTCGATCTCTTCCTGGTTGAGGATGCGGTCGGCGCCCTTGTTGCCCTGGGTCGACTGGTTTTCCTCGACCATCGCCTCCCACTGGCTGGCGACATCGTCGTCAACACCGGGGCCGGCGACGGGCGCGGCCTTGACCGGCGGCGGCACGGGCGCCGCCGCGTCGTCGGACTCCAGCGCGAGCCCCCATTCTGCGGCGAGAGCGTCCTGGTCGATCGGATTGTTGGCCATCGCCCTACCCGGTCCTTACTGAACGACGATTTCCTTGAACAGGACGGCGTTGATGCGATTGGGGGAGATCGAGGCGTTCACGCGCCGCGTCAGCTCCTCCTTGAGGCGATAGAGGCCGGCGGAGCCGTCGAGATCGGTCGGGCGCAGTTCGCGCAGATAGGTCTGGAACGCATCCATGACGCGCGGCAGCACCGGCTGCACCTGCTGCATCATGACCTGGTCGGGCAGTTCCAGCACGATCTTGATCTTCAGATATTGCGCGCGGTCGCCGCCGGCATTCGCCAGATTGACGAGGGTATCGGGCAGGTCGAGAAAGACCGGCGGCTTGGGCTGGGTCGCCGCGGCGGCCTGGGTGGTCTGCTTGGCGCCGAGAATGAAGTAGGCGGCGGTTCCGCCTCCGGCCAGGACGAGCAGCGCTGTCGCCGCGATCGCAATCAGCTTGAGCGGCAGCCTGCGCATTCTGGACGGTGCAACCTCGCCGTCGATGCCTTCCTCGGCAGCGCTCTCGGCTTCGGTCTGCTTCTTCTTCGTCGCCATAGGTCAACGCCTCCCGCTCGCATCCTGTGGCGCACTCCGACCATGCGGCAGACGATCGACAAGGGATGCCGCGGCCGCAGAAACCCCCGCGCGCCGATTGCGGAACGTTAGGGCCGGAATGGTTAACGGAAACTTTCCGTACTCACCGAACCGGTAATTTTTGCCGGGTGGACGGGCCGAAACTGCCGCCGCGGCAAAGGCCGCAGGCCGCCGTCCTTCAACCAAATATTTGATTCAACTATATTTTCCTCTCTGGCACGGCGGCTGCAAAGCTTCCGGTGCCGCCCGGCTTGGGAGAGCCCGGCGGTACTCAAATTCGGCGCACGGCCTCGGGAGGGCCCGCGCCGGACCGGATCGGGGAGCAATGCGATGGAGAACGCCCTTCTCATCGGCCTTTCGCGGCAGATGTCTCTGCGCCGCGAAATGGAGGTGGTCGCCAACAACATCGCCAATATCAATACGACCGGCTTCAAGGCCGATACCGCCATTTTCGAGGAATACCTGATGCCCGGCGCGCGCGCCGACCAGGCGGCGCGGCCGGACCAGCGCCTGTCCTATGTCGTCGACCGCTCGACCTGGCACGACATGGGCCAGGGCCCGGTGCATCAGACCGGCAACCCGCTCGATGTCGCGATCAACGGTAACGCCTTTCTGGTCGTGCAGACGCCGCGCGGCGAGCGCTATACGCGCAACGGGTCGCTGCACATCAATGCGCAGGGCCAGCTCGTGACGACGGAAGGCTTCCCCGTCGTCGGCGAGAGCGGCCCGATCCAGTTCCAGACCAACGACCGCGAGATCACGATCGGCCGCGACGGCTCGATCGGCGTTCCCGGCGGCTCGCGCGGCAAGCTGCGGCTCGTCACGTTCGAGGCCGCCCAGCGCCTGCAGAAGGACGGCGGCTCGACCTTCCTCGCGCCGGAGGGCCTCGAACCGCAGCAGGCGACGCCGGAAGCCGCGCAGGTGATCCAGTTTTCGCTCGAGCAGTCCAACGTCCGCGGCGTCGTCGCCATGACCCGCATGATCGAGGTCGCGCGCAGCTACACCCAGGTCTCCACCATGCTCCAGCAGCAGGGCGACATGCGGCGCGGCGCACTCGAGAAACTCGCCGAAGTGCCGGCCTGAGCGTGAATTCAAGGAGAGCGTAACATGCGAGCACTCCATACCGCCGCGACGGGAATGATGGCCCAGGAGCTCAACGTCCAGGTCATCTCCAACAACATCGCGAACATGCGGACCACCGGATACAAGCGCCAGCGCGCCGAGTTCCAGGATCTGCTGTACGAGCATGTGCGGCGCGTCGGCACCCAGACCTCCGACCAGGGCAATATCCTGCCCGCCGGCGTCGAGCTCGGCTCGGGCGTCAAGACCGTCGGCACGCCGCGCCTGATGACGCAGGGTTCGATCCTGCAGACCGGCAAGGATTACGACGTCGCGATCCGCGGCGAGGGATTCTTCCGCATCCAGCTTCCCGACGGCCGCACCGCCTATACCCGCGACGGCTCGTTCGAGATCGACGCGCAGGGCCGCCTCGTCACCATCCAGGGCAATCTGGTGCAGCCCGGCATCACGCTGCCGCAGAACGCAACCTCGGTCACGATCAATGCGCAGGGCCAGGTATTCGCCACCCAGCCCGGCTCCACCACCCCGACCCAGGTCGGCCAGATCGAGCTCGCTTTGTTCATCAACAAGGCCGGCCTGCAGGGCATTGGCGACAACCTGTATCTGGAGACCGCGGCTTCCGGCACGCCGCAGAACGGCACCCCCAACTCCGAAGGCTTCGGCAATCTGCAGCAGGGATCGCTTGAACAGGCCAATGTCGAGGCGGTCAGCGAAATCTCCGACCTGATCGCCGCCCAGCGCGCCTACGAAATGAACGCCAAAGTCATCTCGGCCTCCGACCAGATGCTGCAGGCGACGTCCAACCTGTTCCGCTGAGGAGCGCGCGCCGTGAACCGCCTGATGACCCCCCTTGCGAAACGCTGTCTCGTTCTCGCCGCCTTCTCGCTGCTGCCGCTTTCGGCGGCGGCCGGCGAGGAGACGCGCGCGCCGATCGCGCCCGCCTTGCGGCAGAACGTGGTCGTGACCGGCGACCTCGTGCGCATCGGCGACCTCATCGACAATGCCGGCGCCGCCGCCGACATCGCGATCTTCCGTGCGCCCGATCTCGGCACCACCGGCAGCGTGCCGGCGGCCCGCATCGTGCAGATGGTGCGCGCGCACGACGTGTTCGCCGTCGACACGAAGGGGCTGACCGACATCAGCGTCACCCGCGCGGGGCTGACACTCGGCATGCGCGACTTCGAAAACCGCATCGCCGCCGCCATCGCCTCGCAGTACCGCGTCGGCGAGGCGGAAAATCTCGGCATTACGTTCGACCGCGAAGTGCCGGTGGTGCAGGCCGAGCCCGAATTCGAAAAGAGCCTCGTGGTCACCCGCCTGTCGTTCGATCCGCGCTCCGGCCGCTTCGACGCGACGCTCGATTTGCCGGGCAGCCGCGCGTTCCGCCGCGGCGGCCTGCGCCTCACCGGCATCGCCGCGGAGACCCAGCAGGTCGCGGTCGTGAAACGCTCGATCGCGCGTGGGGAAACGCTGCGCGCCGGCGACATCGCCATCGAACGCCGGCCCAAGACCGATCTGTCGGCCGAGATCATCGCCGACACGAATGCCGCCATCGGCATGTCGGCGCGCAACCCGCTGCGCGGCGGGCAGGCGCTGCGCCGCGCCGACCTGCAGAAGCCCGAGCTCGTCGAGCGCAACCAGCCGGTCGTGCTCATCTTCGAAGCGCCGGGCATGACGCTCACCATGCGCGGCACCGCCACCGAGGCCGGCACCGAGGGCGACGTCGTGCACGTGACCAATCTGCAGTCCAAACGCACCGTGCAGGGGATCGTGACCGGTCCCGGCCGCGTCACGGTCTCCACCATGAAGCCGCGCGTGACGGCGAGCCTCGCCCCCGCGCCCTATCAAACCGGCCTTGTCCGCCGCAACGTCCAGTGAGAGTGGTCATGAAAACCGTTGTGAGTCTGGTCCGTATCGCAGGCCTTGGCGCGCTCGCCTGGTCGCTCGGCGGCTGCGCCGCCCTCGACCGGCTGTCGCAGATCGGCGAAACGCCCAAGCTGACTGCGATCGAGAACCCCACCGCCGCGCCCGGCTACAAGCCGGTGCAGATGCCGATGCCGATGGCGCAGCCGGCCTCCTACAATCCGAACTCGCTGTGGCGCAACGGCTCGCGCGCCTTCTTCAAGGACCAGCGCGCGCACCAGATCGGCGACATTCTCACCGTCAAGGTGAAGATCACCGACAAGGCCACGCTCGAGAACGAGACAGCGCGGAGCCGGAAGAATTCGGAAGATTCCGGCATCGAAAACTTCTTCGGCAAGCCCAAATTGCCGGTCATCGACAAGGTCCCGATCCCGGGCCGGATTTTCACCGCCGACTCCAACGGTGCAAGTGAAGGTAAGGGCTCGGTCGACCGCAAGGAAGAGATCACCACCAACATCGCCGGCGTGGTCACGCAGGTGCTGCCGAACGGCAATCTGGTGATCGAGGGCCGGCAGGAGGTGCGGGTCAATTTCGAGGTGCGCGAGTTGATCGTGGCCGGCATCGTGCGGCCGGAGGACATCGAGAGCGACAACACCATCGAGTCGACCAAGATCGCGCAGGCGCGCATCGCCTATGGCGGCCGCGGCCAGATCACCGATGTGCAGCAGCCGCGCTACGGCCAGCAGGTGCTCGACGTTCTGCTGCCCTTCTAGAGCGTTTCCGAGCGAGGTGGATACCGGTTCGCGTGAAGAAAACGCGTCAAAACAAAAAGCTGGAGCCCCTGCTTTGATTCCAAAGCAGGAAAGACTCTAGCGCCCGACCGAAGAGCTCCCACGCCGTTGCGGATCGCGACCGCAAACGGCGGCAACGACGCGGCCTCCGGCATGCTCCCCCCGCCGGAGGCCGTGCGCGTTTGCATTCACGGCGTTCAGCCCAGCCGCGGAGGCCACAACCAGCGCGCAAGCGCGGCGGCCGCGGCAGCCGCTGCCATCTGCGCGGCAATGAAAGGGAGCACGTCCGCGGGCGCGATTCCGGCGAACGTATCGGAGAGCGAGCGTGCAAGCGTCACCGCCGGATTGGCGAACGAGGTCGAGGCCGTGAACCAATAGGCTGCCGTTATGTAGAGGCCGACCGCATAAGCGATCGCCTGCGGCGCGCGCGCCACGCAGCCGAAAATGGTGAGCAGCAGGCCGAACGTCGCGACGAATTCGGATAGCCATTGCGCGGGGCCGAACCGCGTCTTCCCGGCGAGCTGAAGCAGCGGCAGCTCGAACATCAGATGCGCGACCCAGACGCCGGCGACGCCGCCCAGGACTTGCGCGACGACATACAGCACCACGGCCTGTCGCCCGATGGCGCCGCGTACTGCAAACGCTGCGCTGACCGCCGGATTGAAATGAGCGCCCGACACCGGCCCGAGGATCAGGATCAGCACGACCAGGATGGCGCCGGTCGGCAGCGTGTTGCCGAGCAGCGCCAGCGCGACGTTGCCGCCTGCCAGACGCTCCCCCATGACGCCCGAGCCGACCACCGTCGCGAGCAGGAACGCCGTGCCGAGCGCCTCGGCGGCGAGGCGGCGCGTCAGCGATTCCTCGGTCATCGACCGGACATCAGGCGGCCGAGGCCGGATCGGAATCGCCCGTCCGCCGCCCGATGGCGTCGAGACGCTTCTGCAGGGAGAGGTTGTCGAGCGAGGACAGTGGCAGGCTGACGAATATCGAGATGCGGTTGCTGAGCATCCGGAATGCTTCGGCGAAAGCGAGCCGGATTTCGGCTTCGGTGCCGGTCGCGGCCGCCGGATCGGGAATGCCCCAATGCGCCGTCATCGGCTGGCCCGGCCAGACCGGGCAGCTTTCCGCCGCCGCGCTGTCGCAAACCGTGAAAACAAAATCGAGACTGGGAGCATCCGGCCCCGAAAATTCTGTCCAGCTCTTGGAGCGATAATCGCCGACGTCGAAATTCATCCGGCGGAGCAGATCGAGTGTGTGAGGATGCACCTGCCCCTTGGGCTGGCTGCCGGCGGAATAGCCGCGGAATTTGCCGCGCCCCTCGCGATTGAGGATCGCCTCCGCCATGATCGAGCGCGCCGAATTGCCGGTGCAAAGGAACAGCACATTGTATGGGCGATCAGACATGAGCCTTTGACTTTCCGGAAACAGGCGCTTTCGCTGACCTGGGAATGCGGGGCGGCGTGCTGCACAGATCCGGCATGCCGCCGCAACAGTTTTCGGTGAGATAGCCGACCAGCGCATTCATGGTGTCGAAACGCGCGGCATAAATCAGCGAGCGGCCTTCCCGGCGCACGCTCACCAGACCGGCGTGACGCAAACGGTCGAAATGAAACGACAGCGTATTGGACGCGACGCCGAGTTCGGACGCCACCTGCCCGGCAGGCATCCCGACCGGCCCGGCCGCGACCAGCAGCCGGTAGACATCGAGCCTGCTTTCCTGCGCCAGCGCCGCCAGAGCGGCGATGGCCGTCTTCTTTTCCATATTTCAACGATTATCGAAATATCCGTAGAAAGTCAAGCACGCTGTCCACCGCCGGCGCCGCTCGCGCTCGCCTTGTGCTCACCCTTGCGCCCGCCGGCTCGCTTCCCGACAATCGGATTTATCGATTTCGTCTGGCAATGTCCGGTGCCATGCTTCCCGCCTTCGCAACCCTCCTTCTCTGCCAGCTTGCCGGCGAGGCGATCGTGCGCGCGGCCATTCTGCCGGTGCCGGGCCCGGTCGTCGGCATGATGATCCTGTGCGCGCTGATGGTGGCGCGCGCGCCGCTGCCCGGCGAGCTCGGCGACACGGCGGACGGTATCCTCAAGCACCTGTCGCTTCTGTTCGTGCCGGCCGGCGTCGGCGTCGTGCAGCAGCTCGACCGGCTCGGCCAGGACGGCATCCGTCTCGTCGCCGTCGTGATCGTTTCCACCGTGATCGCGCTTGCGGTCACCGCGCTCGTCTTCGCCGCCCTGGCGAAGGCGCTCGGCACCGACGACCTGTCGGGCGGACAGGACGACGGCGCATGATCGATTTCGTCGACCTGTGGGTCTATCTCTCCGGCTCGCAGCTTCTGTGGCTGTCGGCGACGCTCGTCGCCTATCTCGCCGCCGACAGTCTTTCGGGCGCGACCGGCCGCCATCCGCTGGTCAACCCGGTTCTGATCGCGGTCGTGTTCGTCGCGCTGCTGCTGCTCGGATCGGGGACGAGTTTCCAGACCTATTTCGCCGGCGCGCAATTCATCCACTTCCTGCTCGGACCGGCGACGGTGGCGCTGGCGGTGCCGCTCGTGCGCTACCTGCCGCAGATCCGCCGCGCGCTCGTGCCGATGCTCGCCGCATTGCTCGCCGGCTCGGTCGCCGCGATCGTGTCGGCCGTGCTGCTGGCGCAGGCATTCGGGCTCGACCGCGCGGCCATGCTCGCGCTCGCGCCGAAATCCTCGACCGCCGCCATCGCCATGGGCATCGCGGAGAAAACCGGCGGCGATCCCGCCCTCACCGCCGTGCTCGTCATCCTCACCGGCATCGGCGGGGCGATCGTGGTCACGCCGCTGATGAATGCGCTGCGGCTGAAGAATTACGCCGCCCGCGGCTTCGCCGCAGGTCTGGCTTCGCACGGGATCGGGACGGCGCGCGCCTTCCAGGTCGATCCGCTGGCCGGCACGTTCGCCGCCATCGCGCTCGGCCTCAACGGCCTGCTGACCGCTCTGCTCGTGCCGCTTCTGTTGCCGTGGCTGCTGCCCTGAACGCGCGTCAGTCGTCGCGATAGACGCGCTCGCGCCGCTCGTGGCGCTCCTGCGCCTCGATCGACAGGGTCGCGATCGGGCGGGCTTCCAGCCGCTTGAGCGAGATCGGCTCGCCGGTCTCCTCGCAATAGCCGTAGGTGCCGTCATCGATGCGCGCCAGCGCGGCGTCGATCTTGGCGATCAGCTTGCGCTGGCGGTCGCGCGCCCGCAGCTCGATCGCCCGGTCGGTCTCCGAGGATGCCCTGTCGGCAAGATCGGGATGGTTCTGGTTCTCGTCCTGCAGGTGCTGCAGCGTCTCGCGCGCTTCCTTCAGGATGTCGTCCTTCCAGGCCAGCAGCTTGGCGCGGAAATAATCGCGTTGCTTCTCGTTCATGAACGGCTCTTTTTCCGACGGACGGTAATTCGTGTCCGAGGCCATCCGCTTCGACTCCTTGAACCCCAACATGCTCGCTCCCCCGAGTCGCCCCCGAGCGGGGCCGAGCTTATAGCGGCGGCGGCGACCACAAACAACAACGAATTAGCGCGCCGTCGGCTCGGCGCGCCTGTTGGAACTTATTGAAATGACAGGGTTATGACGCGCCGCACCAAAGCACCGGCCTCGGTTCGAAGCCGGCCGGCCCATGGGCGGAAAGGCGTCAGCGCGGGCTCATCTTGGCGACTTCGACCGCCACGCGCAACTCGATCTCGGCGAGGACCGAGTCAAGACCGGCCTCGCCGGTGCGCTCCTTGAGCTGCGCCTCGACCGCGCGCAGCCGGTTCAGGTTGGACGATTCGAGCGAGCCCGACAGCAGGCCGAGCTTGAGTTCGTCGAGCGCGTCGAGGGCGACGCGGCCGCTGGTCACCGCCCGCCGCCGCCGCTCGGCGGGATCTTCCATCCCCTGCAGTGCAACAAGCGCGTCGATCCCTCCGATCGTGCGCAGGCTGGGGACGGCGCTCTGCGGCCTGGCATTGTCTCCGGCTTCAAGCTGGAAGCCGGACGCACCCGTGCGCCGCGGCGCCTGGGCGTCGCGCAGCGAAGCGGTCGAGTTCGGAGCCTGGATGCGCATCGGACTGCTCCGGCCGAGGGCCGGTCCCTGTCCGCTTGAGACTCCCTTCTTATGGTTAAGCATTCGTAAACAACGCGGCAAAAACTGCCGCGCCCGGCAAGACATGCGCGCATCGAAAGCTGGGGTGTCCATGCGCCGCTCCAAAAACGCAAGCGACGTCAATGCCCTGCATCGATGAGCGCTCTGGCACGGTGTTCGCATTTCATCCGGGCGGCGCGGTCTCATGTGGGAGCGTGGGAACGGCCGAAGCGTTGTGGGAGCTTGTCGATGCGAAGCATCAATCTGGCGCATGCCGCCCGCATGGCGGGTGTGATCGTGACCGCGACCCTGGTCCTGGCGACGGCCGCAGCCCATGCGCCGGCGCAGGCCACGTCGCGGATCAAGGACCTCGCCAATATCGAGGGGGTCCGGCAGAACCAGCTCATTGGCTATGGACTCGTGGTCGGCCTCAACGGCACCGGCGACACGCTCAACAATATCCCGTTCACCCGGCAATCCCTGCAGGCGATGCTGGAGCGGCTCGGCGTCAATACCCGCGGCTCGCAGATCCGCACCGGCAACGTCGCCGCCGTGATGGTGACGGCCAACCTTCCCGCTTTCGGGACGCAGGGCACGCGCATCGACGTCACCGTTTCCGCGCTCGGCGATTCCAAGAGCCTGCAGGGCGGCACCCTGCTCGTCACCCCGCTCCTCGGCGCCGACGGCAACGTCTATGCGGTCGCGCAAGGATCGGTCGCCATCGGCGGATTCCAGGCCGAAGGCGAAGCCGCCAAGATCGTGCGCGGCGTCCCCACCGTCGGCCGCATCTCCAACGGCGCCATCATCGAGCGCGAGATCGATTTCGCGCTCAACAAGCTCAACCAGGTGCGGCTGGCGCTGCGCAATTCGGACTTCACCACCGCCAAGCGCATCGCCGCCGCGGTCAACGACTATATCGGCAGCGCGATCGCAGAGCCGCTCGACGCCTCGACCGTGCAGCTCACGCTGCCGCCGAAGGCGGACGCCAACATGGTGGCGCTGCTCACCGAGATCGAGCAGTTGCAGATCGAGCCCGACCTCGGCGCCAAGGTCGTCATCGACGAGCGCTCCGGCATCATCGTAATGGGCCGCGACGTGCGCGTATCCACGGTCGCGGTCGCTCAGGGCAACCTCACCGTCACCATCTCCGAATCCCCGCAGGTCAGCCAGCCCGCGCCCTTCTCGCGCGGGGAAACCCGCGTCGTGCCGCGCACGCGCATCGGCGTGCAGGAAGACGGCAAGAAGTTCGCGCTGGTCAAGGAAGGCGTGTCGCTGCAGCAGCTCGTCGACGGGCTCAACGCGCTCGGCATCGGCCCGCGCGACCTGATCGCGATCCTGCAGGCGATCAAGGCCGCCGGCGCCATCCAGGCCGAAATCGAGGTGATGTGATGGCCGCCCCCAATATTGCCACGAGCAGCGCGGCGCAGGGCTTTCACGCATTCGCCGCGCACCAGAACGCAACGGCCGCAAAGTCGGCGACGACCGTCAGGACCGCGGCCACCCACGCCAGAGCGCGCGCCGCCGCCGAGGAATTCGAGGCGGTTTTCCTGAACTCGATGTTCAGCCAGATGATGACCGCGATGGACGGCGAAGGCCCGTTCGGCGGCGGCCAGTCCGTCGGCGTCTGGCGCTCCTTCCTCACCGACGAATACGCAAAATCCTTCGCCAAGAAAGGCGGCATCGGCATCGCCGACCAGGTCTACCGGACGCTGCTTGCGCAGCAGGAAGCAAAACCCCGTTGAGCGTGGAGAACACGATGACCGCTTTGCCCGAGACCGATCACGCCGCCTCCCTTTCTCGCCTACCCGCGGTCATGGACGATCTGCTCGCCACGATCGAACGCGAAACCGAGCTGGTACGGGCGGGCAGGCTGACCGAGGCGGCCGCGCTTTCCGGGCAGAAGACGGAACTGTCGCAGCTTTATATGGCCATCGCGCAGCGCCTCAAGAACGGCGATACCGGCGGCGCGCAATGGGCGGCCGCCGACATCGAGGCCTTGCGCCGCCAGCACGACCTGTTCCAGGCCCTGCTGCAGGTCAACCTGACCGTGCTTGCGACCGCCCATGCCGTGTCGGAAGGCATCATGCGCGGCGTCCATGACGAGCTCGCGCGCAAGGCCGCGCCCTCCACCTATGGCGCGTCGGGCCGTCCCTCGGCTCCGCCGCCGAGCGCCGCCCAGCCGCTCACGGTCAGCCGTGTCCTGTGAGGAATCGCAAATTTACCGAGTTTCCCAACGCGTCCTTAAAGTTCCTCGACTAGCGTTCGTGGTCTAGCGTCCTCGTCAATCCGATCGGACAGGCCCGTCCAGGCGCCTCCCGGGAGGTGAACATGGACTCCAGTTTCACGATCAAGCCGCGCGACAGCACGAACCGCGTGCTCCACGACCGCGCCAGCGTGGCGCGAACCGAACTGTCCCCCACTCGGGCCGTCAGTGCCGCCAACCCCGTGCTCCCGGCGCGCGAAAATCACGCCTCGCAGGACAGCCTGCCGCGCACCGCGCCGATGAATTCGCAATCCGAAGGCGCGATCCTGCAGGCGCGCGAGGAAGACGAGCGCCGCAAGCGCCGGCGCGCGAGCGACGAGGCGCTGTCGCGGATGCGCGCCTACCGGCAGCCGCAGCCGCCCGACGACAGCGATCCGCAGGCTCCGCACGCCGACATCGAGATCTGAGCGCGCCCCGCGCAGCAGCGGCGATGCCGGCCTTAACGAAAACCTAACAGGCCGGGTTAACGCGCGGTAAACGCCATGGCCCGAAAGCCGGCAGGCCGCGTTCGCACGGGATTAACTCGTTAACCATGTTCTTTTACGGGGTCTTACACGGCCACGTGCGAAGACTGCCGACGATCCTACGGATCGACACGTGTAGTCTAAACCAGAAAGGTTGCGTACATGGCTTCCAACATCACCCTGTCGGCTGGCGTCCGGCAGAACCTTCTGTCTCTGCAGAACACCGCCTCGATGGTGGCGTTGACGCAGAACCGCCTGGCGACGGGCAAGAAGGTGAACTCTGCGCTCGATAATCCGGGCAACTTCTTCACCTCGCAGTCGCTGAGCAACCGCGCCAGCGACCTCAATTCGCTTCTGGACTCGATCGGCCAGGCCCAGCAGACGCTGAAGGCCGCCGACCAGGGCATCACCTCGCTCACCAAGCTCGTCGAATCGGCCAAGTCGATCGCCAAGCAGGCCCAGCAGGCCCCCGCGGCCGGCTCCTCGACCTACAACGCGATCACCGTCACCGGTGACCCGGCCAACGAGACGATGGGCACCTTCACCGGCGGCACGATGGCCAACGCGGCCGTGACCCTCGGCGGCGACATCGACATCGCCATCACGGTCGGCGGCAACAACTACAACGTCACCGTCGACAACGCCGACATCGTCGGCGGCGCGCACGGCGACGTCGCCAGCGCCATCCAGGACGCCATCGACGCGGCGGTCGGTACCGGCTTCATCTCCGTGACCTCCGGCGGCGGCGGCAACGGCGCGATCACCATGACCGCGCAGAATGCCGACGTGGACTTCACCATCACCGCCAACACCACCACGGAAGAAATCGGCCTCACCACCGACGACACCACCGACCGCACCACCAACTCGACCAGCCTGCTCGATAATATCGGCACCAGCGGCTACACGTTGACGGTGGCGGTCAATGGCGGCTCCAACCAGGTGATCACTTTCGGCAACGGCCTGGGCCAGGTGTCCACGCTCGCCGAGTTGAACACCATGCTGGGCGGCCTGTCCGGCCTCTCCAGCGGCTCGGCCTCCAACTCCGCGATCACCTTCGGCGTGGCCTCCTCGTCTTCCCAGAACTCGATCACGCTGACCTCCTCCAACGCCGCCCTGACCACCGCGCTCGGCCTCACCGGCCTGACCGGCACCACCCAGGGCACGCAGACGGTCGGCACCCCGAACGCCACCCGCACCTCGCTCGAGAACGACTTCAACGCCGTTCTTGCCCAGATCGACACGCTGGCGGGCGATGCCTCCTACAACGGCATCAACCTGCTCAACGGCGACAATCTGAAGGTGGTGTTCAACGAGACCGGAACGAGCTCGCTCACGATCTCGGGCGTGACCTTCGACGCGTCCGGCCTTGGCCTGTCATCGGTGTCGTCCGGCTATTTCCAGGACAACACCAACATCGACACCGCCATTGCCGGCCTCGACACGGCGCTCACGTCGCTGCGCACGCAGGCCGGCAAGTTCGGTTCGAACCTGACCACGGTGCAGACCCGTCAGGACTTCACCAAGAACCTGATCAACACCCTGCAGACCGGCGCCGACAACCTCGTCCTCGCCGACACCAACGAGGAAGGCGCCAACCTCCTCGCCTTGCAGACCCGTCAGCAGCTCTCCACCACCGCCCTGTCGCTCTCCGCGCAGGCCGACCAGGCGGTGCTGCGCCTCTTCGGCTGATCAGAGCGCAAAAACCAGAAAGCCAGACGGCGGGGGAAACCCCGCCGTTTTTGTTTAGTGTACGCGTACGCATCCTTCCGGCAAGTTTTACCGATCCTTAACGTACCTTTAACCGGACATTAGGGTTACCCGATCATTATCCCGGCAACCGTTCCGGACAGAACGGTATCGCTTTGTTTTTTGAAGGATCATGTCATGGGTAGTGATATCGTACTTTCCGCGGGTGTCCGGCAGAATCTGCTTTCGCTGCAGCGCACCTCTGATCTCATAACGATGACGCAGAACCGCCTGGCGACGGGCAAGAAGGTGAACTCTGCGCTCGATAATCCGGGCAACTTCTTCACCTCGCAGTCGCTGAGCAACCGCGCCAGCGACCTCAATTCGCTTCTGGACTCGATCGGCCAGGCCCAGCAGACGCTGAAGGCCGCCGACCAGGGCATCACCTCGCTCACCAAGCTCGTCGAATCGGCCAAGTCGATCGCCAAGCAGGCCCAGCAGGCCCCCGCGGCCGGCTCCTCGACCTACAACGCGATCACCGTCACCGGTGACCCGGCCAACGAGACGATGGGCACCTTCACCGGCGGCACGATGGCCAACGCGGCCGTGACCCTCGGCGGCGACATCGACATCGCCATCACGGTCGGCGGCAACAACTACAACGTCACCGTCGACAACGCCGACATCGTCGGCGGCGCGCACGGCGACGTCGCCAGCGCCATCCAGGACGCCATCGACGCGGCGGTCGGTACCGGCTTCATCTCCGTGACCTCCGGCGGCGGCGGCAACGGCGCGATCACCATGACCGCGCAGAATGCCGACGTGGACTTCACCATCACCGCCAACACCACCACGGAAGAAATCGGCCTCACCACCGACGACACCACCGACCGCACCACCAACTCGACCAGCCTGCTCGATAATATCGGCACCAGCGGCTACACGTTGACGGTGGCGGTCAATGGCGGCTCCAACCAGGTGATCACTTTCGGCAACGGCCTGGGCCAGGTGTCCACGCTCGCCGAGTTGAACACCATGCTGGGCGGCCTGTCCGGCCTCTCCAGCGGCTCGGCCTCCAACTCCGCGATCACCTTCGGCGTGGCCTCCTCGTCTTCCCAGAACTCGATCACGCTGACCTCCTCCAACGCCGCCCTGACCACCGCGCTCGGCCTCACCGGCCTGACCGGCACCACCCAGGGCACGCAGACGGTCGGCACCCCGAACGCCACCCGCACCTCGCTCGAGAACGACTTCAACGCCGTTCTTGCCCAGATCGACACGCTGGCGGGCGATGCCTCCTACAACGGCATCAACCTGCTCAACGGCGACAATCTGAAGGTGGTGTTCAACGAGACCGGTTCGAGCTTCCTGACGATCAGCGGCGTCACGTTCGACGCCGCCGGCCTTGGCCTGTCGTCGGTGTCGTCCGGCTATTTCCAGGACAACACCAACATCGACACCGCCATTGCCGGCCTCGACACCGCGCTCAATTCGCTGCGCACGCAGGCGTCGAAGTTCGGCTCCAACCTGACCTCGGTGCAGACCCGCCAGGACTTCACCAAGAACCTGATCAACACCCTGCAGACCGGCGCCGACAACCTCGTCCTCGCCGACACCAACGAGGAAGGCGCCAACCTCCTCGCCCTGCAGACCCGCCAGCAGCTCTCCACCACCGCCCTGTCGCTCTCCGCGCAGGCCGACCAGGCGGTGCTGCGGCTCTTCGGCTGATCAGCAACCCAAAACCAGAAAGCCAGACGGCGGGGGAAACCCCGCCGTTTTTTTACGTCACATTAACCGTAATCGCGAACATTGGACGCCTGTCAGGAGAGCCACACATGTCGCTGAAAGTGGAACTGAAGCCGGGCGAGCGGATCCTGATCGGCGACTGCGTCATTACCAACGGCGACCAGCGCACGCGTTTCCTGGTCGACGGCATGGCGCCGATCCTGCGCGAGAAGGACATCATGACCGCCGAGCGCGCCAACACGCCGGCACGCCGCATCTATCTGGCGATCCAGTTGATGTACATCTCGCGCGACCCCACAAGCCATCACGACCTGTATTTCACGCTCATGCGCGAGCTGGTGCAGGCCGCGCCAAGTGCTTGGAAACACATCGCAAACATCAATAATCAAATCTTAACGGGCGATCTGTATAAGGCGCTGAAATCAGCCAAAAAACTCATCGATTACGAGCAGGAGCTGTTGGAGAATGCAAAGCGCAGCAAAAGCGTACGGGGCAGTGGCCAACAAGACCGCAAGTCCGCGTGATCTGGAAGCCAGTCTGTTGCTCAAGGCCGCGTCCCGGCTGCAGGCCATCCATGACGACTGGGACGCAGGCAAGGCCAGCCTCGACAGCGCCCTGACGTTCAATCGCAAGCTCTGGACGGTGTTTCTGTCGTCGGTCACCGACGGCAGCAATCCGCTGCCCTCCGAGGTGCGCCAGAACGTGGCCAATATCGGCCTGTTCGTCCTGAGCCAGACGGTCTCCATGACCGCCGATCCGCGGCGCGAGCGCCTGCCGAGCCTGATCAACATCAACCGCGAACTCGCGGCCGGCCTGCGCGGCGCCTGACCAGAACCCGCCACCGGAACGAATAAAAACCCGCGGAGGATGTCCTCCGCGGGTTTTTTATCGGCTCGCCGCAGCGCGCCGGCCTGCGTCGCCAGACTACAGGTATTGCAGAAGATTGGTCTGGTAGAGGATCGCGGTCGTCTGCAGCGAGGCCTGCAGGCGCGTCTGCAGCGCCAGGATCTGCGCGGCGACCTCCTCGTTCGACACGCCCTCGACCTGCTGCAGGAAATTGCCCAGCGTCGCGGAGGTCTGCTGGTGGCGCTCCTTCGCCGCCTGGATCGACGCCTGCGCGCCCGCAAGCTCGCTCTGGATGGTCTCGATCGTCTGCTTGCCCTGCGGAACATCGAGCGCCGGACGCACGCGGTCATTGAGCGCGGCGCTCAGCGCCGCCGCATCCGGGTCGCCGGCCGTGATGGTGAGCGCGGCCGTCACCGCGATGTTCTGCAACTGCCAGCGGATGCCTTCCTCGTTCGCGCGCAGGCCGTAATTCACCGAGATCGACTGGTCGATCCTGGCGCCGGCGGTCGCGCGCGCGGCGCCGCTGCCGGCCTCGCCGGTGTACCAGAACATGGTGTTGGACGCGGTGCCGTCGACGAGCGCGGTCGCGGTGTCGAACGGGGGACCGGCAACGCGCTGCGGCGGGTTGGCGGCGTCCATGTTGAAGAAATTGTCGGAGGCGGCGACGGCGGAGGCCGTGGTCAGCGCCGTGCGCGCGAGCGTGCCGAGCGAGCCGGTCAGCGCGGCCTGGAAGTTCGCAGCGGTGTCGGCGGACGTGGCGCCGATCGTGAATTCGCCGGCGCCCGGCGGTGCAGACGTCGTCGCCGTCAGCGTCAGCGCTTCGGTCGTGCCGTCCGGCAGCGTGAAGCGCAGCGTCACGGTCTCGCCTTCGGCCGGCGTCGCGGCGCCGAAATCGACCGCCATGGCGGGCGGCGCGCCGGCGGGCGCCGACACGGTCGCGCCTGTCACCCCGGTCGCGATGCTCGCGAGCTTGAAACCGAACGGCGAGCCGGCGACATCCTCGGCAATCTCGACCGACGTCGCGGTCGGCGCGGTCACCGCGACGCGGCCGAGGCCGCTTGCGCCGAGATCGGCCTGCTGCCGCTCGGAAATCACCTGGCGCAGGCCCGCCCGCACGCCATCGCCGTCGAGAACGCGATCGACCGTCTCCACCGCCGGCTGGTCGGCGGCGAGCCCGGAAAACAGATAGCGGTCGCCCGCCTGGGTATTCAGCAGGCCGAGGATTTCGCCGAGCGCATTAAGCGCGAGCTTCTGCGTCATCTGCGGGCTCGGCGAATTGACCGGCGCGGTCGCCGCCTTCACCTCGCGTCCGATCTCGGCGATACGCGTCAGCGTCGATTGCGCAAGGTCGAGCCGCACGCCGACATTGGTGATGGTGTTGCCGAACGCGCTGATCGCGGACAGGTGCCCGCGCAGGCCGACGGTGAGCCCGCGGTCGAGGCCGAGCCCGGCATAGGTGTCGGCCTTCTTGCCGGTCGCCATCTGCTGCTGCAGGTTGCCAAGCTGCGTGCGCATCGCAAGAAGCGATTGCACCATGGCCGCCGATCGCATGCCAACTCCGCCAACGCTCATCGCGAACCTCACACTTTCATCAGCATGTCCAGCATCTCCTTGACCGTCGACAGCACGCGCGCATTGGCGCCATAGGCGGTCTGGAGATTGAGCAGATTGGACAGTTCCGCGTCGATATTGACCCCGGTGCCTTCGGCGACGCGCTCCTTGAGCGCGTTGACGACCACCGCCTGGCCTTCCGCGAGGCTTTGCGCGTTGGCCGCCGCCTCGCCCTGCACGCTGATCACGATGCGCAGGAAGGACGACAGCGAGCCGACGAACGGCGAGGCCGCCGTACCGATGCCGGTGTCGGCCGAGAACGGCTGCGAGGCGCTGGTCAGCCGGTTGAGAAGGAAGTCGGGCCGCAATCCGTCGCCGCTCGGCGTGCCGCTCTGGTAGATCACGAGCTTGGAGGGATCATTGATCAGCGCCGGATTGACGACGATGCGGCCGGCAAGGCCGGTGACCTGCGCGCCGTTGCCGGTGATCGCGCCGGTATAGGGATTGAACGCGTCGGTGAAGAACGGCAATTCGCCGCTACCGCCGTCGAAGCCGGTCATCGTCTTGACCGCGCTGACGGCATCAACGCTCGAATTGTTGGCGGCGCCGTCGTCGAGGATCCGCAGTGTCGTGCCGAACGGATTGGAGAAATTGACCTTGCCGTTGAAATGGCTGTTGAGCTGCGCCACCACCGAGGCAAGGCCGCCGGAGAAATCGACGCCGATCACCTGATCGCCGGCTTTGGCGGTCACGTTGTTGGAGAGCGGCAGCGCGTCCGGATCGTCGACGCGCACGATCGTCACCTGCCGCTGCTGGCCGGTGGTGGTATCAGTCCAGGTCAGGTTGATGCTGTTGCCGGCGAGCAGGCCGGCGGCATCGATGTCGAAGCCCTGCTGGGCGCCGTCCGTCGCGACCTCGCCCTCATAGGTGCGGTCGGACAGGGTCTGCGCCATCGCGGCGGCGAAGCTGTCGAGCTGCTGCTGCGCCTGCACCAGAACCTGGTCGCGCATTTCCAGATAGGCCGCAATCTCGCCGGAGCGGATCGCCTTGTTGGCGACAAGGTCCATGCTGCCGCCGGTCGGCGACACCAGCATGAGCGTGCCGACCGTGCGCGCGTCGGGATCGGCGCTCCATTGCGCGGACGCCGTCATCGTGCCCTGCGGATCGAACGCCAGCATCGAGGCTTGCGTGCCGACGAGCTGGATGCCGGAATTGGTGAAGATGTTCGCCTGGTTGTGGTCGGTAAGCACGACCTTGATGTCCATCAGCTGCGACAGCTGGTCGATATAGGCGTCGCGCTGGTCGAGCAAAGTCGCCGCCGCCGCGTCGTTGCCGTTGGAGGTCGCAAGCTGGCGGTTGATGGCGGCGATCTGCGCCATCGCGTTGTTGGCGCGGCTGACCGCGTCGTTGAGGCCGTTTTCGGCGTCGCTGCGCAGCGCCTGGATGTCGGCCGTCATGCTGTTGAGCTGCTGGGCAAGCACCTGGGCGGCGCTGAGCAAAGCCGAGCGCGCGGGCACCGATTCCGGGCTGGTCGACAAAGCCTGCGCCGCCGCCGTCATGTTGTTGAACGCGGTCTCGAGCGCGCTCGTGGCGCCGGGCACGCCATAGACCTGCTGCAGCCGCGAATAGAATTGCGCGCGCAGGTCGGCATAGGCGCCGCCCGAGCTTTCCACGCGCATCTGGCGCTGCAGGTATTGATCGAACTCGCGCGCGATCGCCGCCACCCGCACGCTGACGCCGTTGGCGCCGGCCGAGCTCGTGGCCTGCACCAGCGTCTTGCGGACGTAACCGGGAGTCTCCGCATTGGCGACGTTGGCCGCGACCAGCGCCAGCCCGGCCTGCGTCGTGCGCAGACCGGCGACCGAGGTTGACAGCGCTTGCGACAGACTCATCGGGCAAGGCTCCGGTTAACGCGCACGCGCGCCGCGCCTAGCGCAGCATGTTCAGGAGGTCCTGAACCATGTCGTTGGCCGTCGAGATCACCCGCGTATTGGCCGAATAGGCCTGCTGCGTGATGATCAGCTTGGTGAACTCGTCGGCGATGTCGGTGTTGGAGCCTTCGAGCGAAGAGCCGACGATCTTGCCCGGCGCGCCGTACACCGCGGCGCCGGATTCGTCGGTCACCTCGAAGGCGCCGCCGTCGATGCGCTTGAGATAGTTCGCACCGTTGAAGTTCGCGAGCACGATCTCGGCCAGGTCGATGGTGCGGCCGTTCGAATAGCTGCCGACGATGCGCCCCTTGTCGTTCACCGACACGGACTGCAATTCGCCCGCCGGATAGCCGTTCTGCTGGAGCTGGTTGACCTGAACGTTGCCGTTGGGATCGGCGAATTGCGTGACGCCGCCGGCGCCGTGCACGAGCTGGATGTCGCCGAGCGCGATGCCGTCGACCGTGACGTTCGTCAGCATCAGGTTGGCGATCAGCGGCGACATCTGGCCGTTCGGCCCGAACGTGTAGTTGACACCCGCATTCTGCCAGGCGACGTCGGTGCCGGTGGCGTTGGAATTGACCTGGTAGAACAGGTTCCAGGTATCGGTGCCGCCGTAAAGCTGGCTTTCGGTCTTGGCCCAGCGCAACTGGATGTTCACCGGCGAGCCGGACACGTCATAGGCGGTGATCGCGCCGCCGCCGACCGAGGATTCCAGGAAGCTCGACAGGTCGTTGGCGACCACGGTGCCGTTCGACGGCAGCGCGCTCAGCGTGCGGATGCCGAAATTGCGCATCGTTGCCGTGCCGCCGATCGTGATCGTGTCGGCCATGCTCGAGGCGGTCACCGTGACATTGCCGTTTGTCGCGTTGACCGAGCCGATACCGCCGGTCACGCCGCCGAGCGCGGTCGCCAGTTCGGCGAGCGTGGAGACCTGGCCGATGCCGGTGCCGAAGGTGATGGTGGTCGGGGGGTTGGCGCCGATCGTGATGACGAGCGTCTGGCCGGCCGCAACCGCGCTCTGGGTCAGGAGGTTGGTGGCGTTGGTGGTGCCGACCGAGAAGCCGATCTCGTTGAGCAAAGCGAGAGTCGAGCCGCCGCCAATGGTGATGTTGGTATCGGCGTTGACGCTGGTCAGCACGAGCTGGTTGGAGGCGTTGATCGAGGCGGAGACGCCGGTCGTGCCGCTCTGGGCGTCAATGGCGGCTTCGATGGCGGCAGCGTTGTCGCCGGCCGTGATGGTGATGGGGGTGCCGTTGATGACCAGCGTGCCGCCGGCCGAGGACAGGCCGGAAATATCGACCGTGCCGGTGCCGACCGCAGCAGCGTCGGGCGACAGCGTCGCGCCGGCGCCGAGAATCGTCGCCGGCTGCGGCGGACCCGCGAGCGGATTGGCTGAGAAGTTCGCCGGATTGATCAGTTCGGAGCCCGGCACGTCGGTATCGTGGGCGGGCGTCAGCGGATAGGCCGACAGGTTCGCGCGGTACTGAACCTGCGTCGTCGCCTGCGCCGGCAGGAAATCGTTCTGGAATTGCAGCAATTGCGGCACGCTGCCGACCAGGTTGCCGGTCGTCGGGTCGACTGGGATGCCCATCAGGAAGTAGCCGGCGCCGTTGACGAGGTAGCCGTTCTTGTCGGGCTGGAAGTCGCCGCGCCGCGTATAGAGATCGATGCCGTCGAAGATCGGCCGGTTGTCCTGGTAGCTCGCGGGCTTCTGCACGACGAAGAAACCGTCGCCGTTGATCGCCATGAAGGTGCCGATCGAGGCGCTCTGGATGTCGCCCTGCACCGTGTTGGTGGAGCGCGAATTCGCGGTCACATTGCCGGCGAGCTGCTTGTTCGCGTTGTTGTCGGGGATCAGATCGACGAAGCTCGTGTCGATGCGCTTGAACGCCGTGGTCTGGGTGTTGGCGATGTTGCCCGACACATTCTCCAGCGCATAGGACTGCGCACGCATGCCGGTCACCGATGTGGTCAAGGCGCCAAAGATACCCATTACTGTCCTCCAGGGCGGTCCGGGCGGCCTGCCGGAATGCGAATGGCCGCAATAACCCGCCGCTGGCATCGCAAGCGCCGTGCCAGAAAATTACTTAAGTAAAATCATATAATTATGAAGAGAAAGCCCCGCCGGGGCGACGCCCGGGCGGGGCCAATTTGCCGGTCCCCGGCAGCTTTTGCCGGGCCTCAGCTCTCCTTCGGCTGGAAGGTCATTGCCACCCCGTTCATGCAGTAGCGCAGCCCGGTCGGCTTCGGACCATCCTCGAACACATGCCCGAGATGACCGCCACAGCGGCGGCAATGCGCTTCGGTGCGCGTCATGAACAACGACCGGTCGACGGAGGTCTCCACCGCCTGATCGAGCGGCTGCCAGAAGCTCGGCCAGCCGGTGCCGCTCTCGTATTTCGTCTCCGACGAGAACAGCGGCTGTCCGCAGCCGGCGCAGGCGAACATGCCGGGGCGTTTCTCGCGATTGAGCGCGCTGCTTCCGGGGCGCTCGGTGCCGTGCTTGCGCAGGACATGGAACTGCTCCGGCGTCAGCGCCTGGCGCCACTCGGCTTCGGTCCTGTCGAGTTCGAATGTCTTGTTCGTCTTCGTCGCGGTCATGGTCCGGTCCTCCTGCTGCCGGCGCCAGGCGAAAATGCCTGCGGCGGCCCCGGCGAGCAATCCAAGAAACATCCTGCGGCCTTTCATCGGGCGCTCCTTCAGCTCGATGCCTTGCCCCACAATTCCTGCAGCCGCCGGTCGCGGCCGCAATTCCAGCGGTAGAATTTGTATTTGGCGGAATTCTTCAGGTGGAAGTCCTGATGATAGTCCTCCGCCCTGTAGAAGGCCGCCGCCGGCGCAACCTCGGTCTCCACGGCCCGTCCGAACTTGTCGGCCACCGCCTTTTTCGAGGCCTCGGCCAGCGCCCGCTCCTCGTCGGTGCGGTAGAAGATGGCGCTGCGGTATTGCGGACCGCTGTCGCAGAACTGCCGGTTCTTCGCGAACGGATCGACATTGCGCCAGAAATGGTCGAGCAACTGCCGGTAGCTGACCTTGGCGGGATCGTAGACGATTTCCACCGCTTCGGTGTGGCCGGTCGCACCCGAGGATACCTGCGCATAGGTCGGGTCCATCTCCCTGCCCCCGGTATAGCCGGAGGTAGTCGACAACACGCCTTCGACCTTGTCGAAGTCCGCCTCCACGCACCAGAAGCAGCCGGCGGCAAAGATGGCCACGGCCGTCTTCGACGGGACGGGGCTTTGGGCAACGCCGTGACCGGCAAAAGCGACAAGAGACAGCGCGGCCAGCGCCAGCGTCACGGCGGCAATCCGTTTCATGGTCCGACCTCCCGGTTCTGCGGCCCGTCCGGTCCTTCGTCCGGCACCGCTCATTTGTTACTCCGCCGGCCCGGTTCAACCTCACGATTGCGCGAGCGCCGAGGCCTCCCCTTCGGCACAGCCCCATCTTGCCCGCCTCCGGGCGCCGTGATTAGTGAGGCCCGACGGCTATTCGGACGGAATTTCGGAGTTTCCATGCGTTTCGAAGGTACCAAGGGCTATGTCGCCACCGACGACCTCAAGGTCGCGGTCAATGCGGCCATCACGCTCGAACGCCCGCTTCTGGTCAAAGGCGAGCCCGGCACGGGCAAGACGGTGCTCGCGCTCGAAATCGCCCGCGCGATCGGGGCGGAATTGCTCGAATGGCACGTCAAGTCCACCACCAAGGCGCAGCAGGGCCTGTACGAATATGACGCGGTCTCGCGTCTGCGTGACAGCCAACTCGGCGACGAGCGCGTCAAGGACATCCGCAACTACATCAAGCGCGGCAAGCTCTGGGAGGCGTTCGTCGCCGACGCGCGGCCCGTGCTCCTGATCGACGAGATCGACAAAGCCGACATCGAGTTTCCCAATGACCTGCTGCAGGAACTCGACCGCATGGAATTCTTCGTCTACGAGACCGGCGAGACGGTAAAGGCGCGGCGGCGGCCGATCGTCGTCATCACCTCCAACAACGAGAAGGAATTGCCGGACGCCTTCCTGCGCCGCTGCTTCTTTCACTATATCCGCTTCCCCGACGAGGAGACGATGCGCGCCATCGTCGAGGTGCACTTCCCCGGCATCAAACAGCGTCTGGTTGCCGAGGCGCTGCGGCTGTTCTACGAGATCCGCGAGGTGCCGGGCCTGAAGAAGAAGCCCTCGACCTCCGAGCTGCTCGACTGGCTCAAGCTTCTGATGGTCGAGGACATCGGTCCCGATACGCTGCGCGAGCGCGACCCCAAGAAGCTGATCCCGCCGCTGCACGGCGCGCTGCTCAAGAACGAGCAGGACGTGCATCTGTTCGAGCGTCTCGCGTTCATGGCGAGACGCGACGGGCGCTGACAGGCACCGCCCTGTGTGTTCGAGCGTCTCGCATTCATGGCGAGACGCGACGGACGCCGATCCGCCTCAGCGCCGTCGCGGCGGCGTAGCCGGCGCGGCGGGTGCGGCCGGCGGTGCCTTAATCCAGTTCTGCTGGCGCGCGTACTCGACGATACGGTCGGCGGCGGCCTGCGCCACGCGGCGAACATGCGCATCGACCTCGGGCGACAATTGCTCGGGCGCGCCGGCCGCAGGCGCCGCCGCGCGGGCGGGCACGCGCGGCGCGGACTGGTCCTCGGCCGTGAAACTCGTCAGCGGCTTCTGCTCGATGTCGGCGCGATAGAGCAGCTTGCCCTCCGCAACGATGCGGACACGGCCGGCCCCGAACCCGCTTTGCCGGCGCTGCCGCAGGTCGTCCTCGTTGAGACTGCGGATCGCGCCCTCCACGATCACCGCGTTGGTGTTGGCGCGCATATTGTCGGCGGAGCCCGGCTCCGCCGGCAGGCCGGCACTGCGCAACGCTGCGACGAGCTGCGAAAAAAACACCGCCGACACGCGCTGGCCGGTTTCGATGGCGACCGCCTGATCCGTCAGGCCGCTCATGCGCCGTTTGAGCTGCGCGCCGAGCACGGGATCGCTCATCTGCGAACCGGGCGCCGGATCGAATGCGCTGACGAACACTTTCGAGGGCCGTTCCAGCGGACCGGACTGCGGCGCGGCCCAGTCCTTCGCGCACCCGCCCGCGATAAGCGCTGCGGCAAGACCCGCGGCAAGCCGCAGGACGCGCGGCATCGTTCGCGGCGCGCTCATGCGGCGGTGCCTCCCGGTTGCATCGGCGGCGCGCCGGCCTCCGCCGCGGCCGGCGCGGATGCCGCGCCTACTCCGGCAGGAAGCGGCTCGCCCGTGCTCGGCTCGGTCGCGATCTGCGCCCACAGCCGCTGCGCACGCTGTGCATCCTCCATGTCGTAGCGGCTCTTCACCCGCTCGCGCCGGCGCGAAAGCCGCGCGGCCATGCGCTCCTGTCCGCCCAGCAGCAGGTTTTGCAGGCGCGCGACCAGGCGTCCGGCCGAGCCGCCGGCCCAGATCAGTTCGAACGGCTCGAAGGCCAGCCAGGTCCGGCTGCCTTCCACGATCGCGCGCGCCAGGATGTTGCCCGCCATCGCCGTGGTGTTGAGGCCGTGCTGGCCGAAGCCGCTGGCGATCCACACGCCGGGAACCATCTCGCCGACCTGCGGCATGCGGTGCACCGCGTAGCCGAACGTTCCCGCCCAGGCCGATTCGATCTCGACCTTGCCGAGCTGCGGAAAAATGCGCCCGATGTCGCGCCGCAGCCGCCGCCCGACGCGGCGCGCATTGGCTTCCCTCACCGTCAGCCCGCCGGACCAGATCAGCCGGTCGCCGGCCAGCCGGTAATGACTGTCGGCGAACACCCCGTCGCCGATCCCGCCGGCGAAATCGATGGCGTCGGCGACCTGCGCGCCGAGCGGAGCAGTCGCGACCACATAGCGCGTGGCCGGCACGAGCGTCTGCGACAGCGCCGGCATCAGCCCGCCCAGATGTACGCCGCCCGCAAGCACCACCGCGCCCGCCCGCACCCGCGCATGCGGGGTCTGGATGCGCTTGCGCACACCGACCGGATCCATCGCAAGCGCCGGCGTGTTCTCGAAGATGCGCACGCCCGCCTCCTCCGCAAGCCGCGCCAGCCCGAGCGCGTAATTGAGCGGATGGATATGGAAGGCGTCGCGGAAATGGATCGCCTGAAAATAATGGGACGATTTGAGGTGCGCGCGCACGCGCTCGGTCGGCCAGGCTTCGCAATCGACCCCGAACGTCGTGCGCAGGAAATGCGCCGTGCGCTCGACCGTCTGCGCGTCGTCGATTTTCGAAACCGACAAGAAGCCGCCGCCGGACAAGGCGGCGTCCGCAAGCCCCGCCTCCGCGATCGTGTCGCGGATGTAATCGACGCCGGCTTCGGACAGCCGCCACAGCACCCGCGCGCGCTCAAGCCCCGCCCGCGCGACGATCCGGCGCGGGTCCTGCGCGAAGCCGGGCATCACAAGCCCGATATTGCGGCCGGAGGCGCCGCCGGCGATACGTCCACCTTCGAGCACGGCGACCGAACGCCCGCGCCGCGCGATCTCGCGCGCCGCCGTCAGCCCGGCAAGACCCGCACCGACGACGCATACATCGACGTCGAGATCGAACTGCAGCGGCGCGCAGCGCGGACCGGCGGCCATGGTCGCGGTGAAATAGGTCGCGGCATAGCCCGCGCCGGCATCGTCGGTCTGCGTCAAATCAGCCGTATCCATTTCCGCATTCCCGGATAGTCGCGCCGGCATGCTAGACTGCCGCCGTTCGAAAATCGACCACGGCCCTCATGCTCCGCCTGATGCTCCTGCGGCACGCCAAGTCGGACTGGCCTCGGTCCGGCGGCCGCGACCACGACCGTCCCCTCAATGCGCGCGGGCGCGAGGCGGCGCCGCTGGTCGGCCGCTACATGACCGCCCACGACCTCCTGCCGCAGCACGCGATCGTCTCCACCGCCGCGCGCACGCGCGAGACCTGGTCGCTCGTCCAGCAGACGCTGCGCGCGCGCCCGACGACGGAATTCGACAGCCGCATCTACGAAGCCTCCCCGCACGTGATCCTCGATGCGATCATGCGCAGCGCCACGCCAGCACGGCAATTGATCGTGGTCGGCCACAATCCCGGCCTGCAGAGTCTCGCGCTTGCGCTCGTCGGCGCCGGAGAACGCGAGGCACGCGCGCGCTTGTTCGAGAAATTCCCGACCGGCGGCCTCGCGGTCATCGATTTCGACGCCGCCGCCTGGAGCGACATCCGGCCCGGCACCGGCCGCCTGGTGTGTTTCGTCACGCCGCAGGCGCTGGCCGATGCCGACAAATGATTGCGGCAAAGGCGCAACCAAGGGCTCAACGCGGACGCGCCGGCATGCCATCATAGTCGCATCCGGGGGATCGGAGGATGCATCATGTTCACAAATATTCTGGTACCCGTCGACATCGCTGAGCCGGAACTGGCCAAGCCCGCGATCATGGCCGCCATCGCCATGGCGCGCTCGGTCGGCGGCAAGGTGCGGCTGGTCAATGTCCTGCCCATGACCCCGGTCATGCTGGCCGAATATGTGCCGCCGGATTTCGACGTCCAGCAGCGCAAGAGCGCCGAGGAAACGCTCGCCGCCATGGCGCGCGACAGCGGGCTCGCAGGCGGCAGCATTTCGACCGTGATCCGCCAGGGCGGCATCTATCACGAGGTCATCCAGGAGGCGAAGGAGATGGGCGCCGACCTGATCGTGATGACCTCGCACCGCCCCGACATGCGCAGCTATTTTCTCGGTTCGAACGCCGGACATGTCGTGCGCTACGCCAATTGCTCGGTGCTGGTGGTGCGCCCGTAAGCGGTCAGCCGCCGGCCGGCAGCAGGTGCGGCGGCGGCGCGTCGGGGGAATAGCGGCCGGGCCGGTTGTTCTTGAAAAAACCGCCGGTCTGCCAGAGGAAGAGCGCGAAGAAGGCGACGATGAACGCCGCCCCCGAATAGATGCCGGCATGGATCGCGCGCACGACGAGCGCGGCAATTCCGAGCGATACCAGCACGAACATGATCACGCCCGGCCAGAACAGATAGACCGGCGTTCCGACATCGAAGCGCGCGGTGCTGCCGGCGGCGGCCATGCGGCGATGCAGTTCGCCGATGAAGGCGGAATATTCGCGGTCGTGGCGCTGCTGCTCGACCATGTTCTTCCAGCTCGTCGAGGCGATCAGGATACGCGGCGTGCCCGGGCTCCAGATTTCGGTGACGAAGCGCTGCATCTGCATCGTCACCGGCCGGAACGACATGCGAAGCCGCGTGATGCGGTCGTAAGGCGTGCGCCCGCTATAGCGCCCGATGCTCCAGACCAGCGCGTCGTCCTCGAGACGGAATTCGCGCGCCGCGCTCATCATCGAGGGCCGGAACGCATAGGACAGGCCGGCCGGCTGTTCGTGTTCGTCGGTCATCTCACGCGGTCCTTGCCGGGTTGTCCCTCAATCCTTGCCGCCGCCTGTCGCAGGCGGGCACCGGAGAAAAACCGCCCCGTCGCCAAAGTCAATCCATTTGCCGGGAACCGCGTTTCCGCTGCCGCGTTATGTTCCCCGAGGAGCGCTCCCAACGTGCGCTCTCGACGTGCAGGCAATCCAGGGACGCTGCATGCGACATCCGGTCATACCGCCGCGAAAATCCGAGCAGTGCCGGCGCAACGCGCGCTATTGCGGACTGCTGGCCGCCGCCGCGGCGAGCGAGGCCGACCGGCGCACGCTGCTCGTGATGCAGCGGTCCTGGCTCGCGCTCGCCGACAACGAGGAATGGCTCGAAGGAATGCGCCGCGGCACGGCCCCCGCGCACCGGGTCGACCGGCTCCGTCCCGCCTTCCGCGAGCGCTCCGCTCCGCTGTCGGCCTGATCGCCGGCAGGTCGATACCGCAGCGGTAGCAGCGGTAATTGTGCAACACCTCTGCGGTTAGCCCGCGGACGAGCGCTTGGTGCAGCGCTTGGTGCTTGGCGCCCCCCTGATTCCGAATGCTAAATTGGGACTCCCGGCAAGGCCGGGGTAACAAGACCGGGGCAACAGGGATCGAGCAACGCCGGTGCGCCGTGACCTCTCATCTCGCGATCGTCGCCTCCGTCGCCTTGGACGGGTGGCAGGCCTTGGCCTTGCCGCAGCCGTCGGCTTTGTGCTCGCCAACAGCGCAGCTTTCGCCCAGCTCACTCCTTCCCCGACGATCGGCGCCGGCACGATGAACGCCGCGCTCAGCGCCCCCGGCACGATCTTCGATCTCGGCTCCAAATTCCTGCGCGACAACGCCAATCAGGCCAACGCCACGGTTTTCGGTCCGGCGGCCGGCAATCCCGGCGGCGGCGGCGCCGACCTCGCCGTCAACGGCGAGCAGCCCGCCGTGCGTTACCGCATCTGGGGCGAAGCCTACGGAACGCATGCGCGCACGAGCGCGCAGAACGCGTTCACCGGCGACACGCGCAAGACCTATGGCGGCATCCTCGGCCTGGGCGCCACCGTCGCGCCGGGCGTCAGCTTCGGCGTGTCGGTCGACCAGGGCCACAGCAAGATCGACATCCGCGACCTGCCGCAATCCTCGCGCATCGACCTGACCCAGATCGGCGCCAACGCGATTTTCGAATCCGGGCCGTGGACGTTCACCGCGGCCGGCATTTACGGCTTCGGCGACATCGTCATGCGGCGGACCGATGCCGGCGGCGAAATTTCCGCTGACTACGACGCCTCGCTCTGGGGCGCCATCGCGGAAACGAGCTATTATTGGCAGAGCGGCAATTGGCGCGTCGTGCCGCGGATCGGGATCGACTGGACGCAGATCAAGGTCGACGCCTTCACCGAAAGCGGCGGAGCGACGCCGGTGACCGCCACCGCCCAGCAGACGCGGCGGCTGCGCGCCTTTGCCGGCGTAGAAGTCGGCTATTCCTGGCTGGCGGGCGCCTATCTCCATGACGTCGGCGTCTATGCGCGCGCGATCGACATCCTCTCCCAGGACGTCGATTCCGTGCTCGCCACCCCGCTCGATCCCACCGTGCGCGCCCGCCTCATCCCCGGCATCGTCGACGACCGGTTCGAGTTCAACGGTGGCGTTTCGACCGGCGTGAAGCTGACGGAGACGTCGCGGCTTTATCTCGTCTACGACACGCGGCTGCGCGACGGCTTCAGCGCGCATGCGGGGACCTTCGGGTTCGAAGTCCGCTGGTAGCGGCCGCCGGCCGCGTCCCGGCCGATCGCCAATCCCCATTGAACCTCGCAGCGGCTCCCCGCGACCAACGGGCATATTGCCATCCGGCCCCGGCATGCGTCCGCGGCCCATAACGAGGTGATGCCATGAAGCTCAGAATTTCGGCCCTGCTGGGAGCGCTTGCGCTCGTTTCGCTGGCCCAGGCCGCGCAGGCCGGCAACATTGCCGACGACATTTCCGCGCGCCGCAAGATTTCGCCGTTCTACACCTATGTCGATCCGCTGACCGGCGAGGTGCAGACCGTGTACCGGCCGAACTATCTCGTCCCCTCGAACGATTTCGAGGGCGGCCGTTACGCCGGCGAATACGCCCATCGCCGGGCCAAGGGCCAGTGCGTCCAGGATCTCGGCTACGGCCGCTTCGAAGGCTGCTGATCGCGCCATCCGCGGTGGAACGAGGCCCGGCGCCGATGGCGGCCGGGCCTCTTTCATTGGCGCCGTGGAGCACCTACCTATGGCGGTAAGCCGCGAGCCGAAACGAACAGGGAGAGACGACCATGCAGCCCACCCATTCGCTTACCGCCATGTCGCTCCTGAGTGCCCTGCTGCTTTGCGCCGCACTGCCGGGCGCCTCAAGCGCCGCTGCCGCGCCGGCCGAAACGGCGGGTTCTCTCGCGCAGACGGCGGACAGCCTCGAAATCTCCGCAGCGAAGAAGAAGCGCCCCCGGGTGCGCGTCTATCGTCCCTATTACGGCACACCCTATTATGCCGCGCCCTATTGGTGGCGGGCGCCCGCCTATCACGGCTCGGACCCCGCCTTTACCGCCGGCAGAGAGCTGCGCTACCGGCGCGCCATCGGTCAATGCATGATCGATCTCGGTTATGGCCGCTTCGAAAGCTGCCACGCCAATTGACGCGCACCGGCCTGCCGCTGGTCTGAACGGGAGGATGGCATGAAGGGACCTGCGGCATCGGCACTCGTCGCATCAGCGCTCGTAGCCGCCTTCACGCTTTCGCTTGCCGTGGCGCCGCCCGCGCGCGCCGCCTCCGCCGACGAAATGCGGACAAGCGAATTTTCCGCCGCCAGGGTCAAGGATACGCGCAAGAAGACGACCGCGCACCGCAAGCCGCGCCGCGAGCGCGCATGGCATCCGGCCTCCCGTTTCCCGCCGGGCGATCCGTCCTACGGAATCGAGGAACTGGAGCGGCGCCGCGCGCGCGGCGAATGCCTGATCGATCTCGGATACGGACGCTTCGAAAGCTGTCACGTCGGCGGCGCGATGTGAGCGTCGGGCCCGATGCGGCCCGCAGACAAATATTATGGACCGCCCAAACAAAAAGCCCGGCTCGCAGGAGCCGGGCTTTCCGTATTGCGGATGGACGGCGGATTACTTCCAGCCGTTCTGGTCGAACCAGGCGTTCATCATCCAGCCGCCGACAATCGGCAGGAAGCAGTTGCCGGTCGACACGAAGACTTCGCGCTGGGTGAGCGGACGGTTGACGACCAGCGTGCCGATGATCGGGGACACGGCCGCGCAGCCGACGCTCGCGGCAAGATAGGCGCCGCCGCCGCTGCGGATGCCATGACCGGTGTGGCGATGGCCGTCGCGCAGCGCGAAATACGCGCCGGTCGAGCCCGCGCCGACCCAGAAGTTCGACGCCGCGAGTCTCTGATCGCGGACCGTCCACGGTCCCTGCCACCACCACGCATACGGGGTGACGACGACCTTGGTCTTCTTCTTGGCGGCTTCGGCGGTCTGGCCGAGCATGCCAAACGCGACGACGAGCGTCGCGAGCGTGAGCAGAATCTTCTTCATCAACAACCCCCCATTCTGGTGGTGGCCTGACACGGTGGCCGCTTTGGAATCTCCGGGGACAGGCCCCGGAATCACCGCGGCACCTCCCGCCTGATATATGCCGCCCTTTTTTGCACCCTGTCGAGCGCCTTGGCTGCGATTCTGCACAAGTGTGGCGCGGCCGCACACGTCACGATCCGCCGAACTTATTTGCACTGCAACATCCGATTGCAGGCGAATTTCTCTGACGGATTTGTGACTTAGCGGAGCGGCCGTCCCTACCGCACGGGACGGCATCGCGCACGGTCACGGATCGACGGCAGACGCCGTCGATCAAAACACTTTGAGTAAAACGCCGCGATGTTAAGACGACACCGGATGCCCGATTTTTCCCTGCATCAGACCAGAGCCTTGCAGGCGGTCGCCGCCTGGCTCGGCGACAAGCCCGGCCAGTCCGCGCCGCAGGTTTTCCGCCTGTTCGGTTATGCCGGCACCGGCAAGACCACGCTCGCCAAGCACATCGCCGCCCAGGCCGACGGCAAGGTGCTGTTCGCCGCCTTCACCGGCAAGGCGGCGCAGGTGATGCGCAGCAAGGGCTGCCATGACGCCTCGACCATCCACAGCCTGATCTACCGCGCGCGCGGCACCGACGAGGAAGCGCCGAGCTTCGAATTGTGGGACGATTCGCCGGCCGCCAAGGCGGAGCTGATCGTGATCGACGAATGCTCGATGGTCGATGCCGAGCTCGGCCGCGATCTTTTGTCGTTCGGCGTGCCGGTGCTGGTGCTCGGCGATCCCGCGCAATTGCCGCCGATCCAGAATGGCGGCTTCTTCACCGATTGCGAACCCGACGCCATGCTCACCGAAGTGCATCGTCAGGCCGCCGACGATCCGATCGTGCGGCTGTCAATGCAGGTGCGCGAAGGCGGTGCGCCGGCCGCGGGCGATTACGGCTCCACGCAGGTCGTGCGGCGCGAGGACCTCGATCCGCAGCGCGTGCTCGAGGCCGATCAGGTCCTGGTCGGCCGCAACAATACGCGGCGCGCCTACAATCTGCGCCTGCGCGAGCGGCGCGGGATCGAGGACGCCCTGCCGGTCGCAGGCGACAAGCTCGTTTGCCTGCGCAACAACCGCAAGAAGGGCCTGTTCAATGGCGGGCTGTGGACCGTCAAGGAGCGCAGCGCCGGCAAAAGCGGCATCCTCAAATTGCGCATCCTGCCGGACGAGGGTCTCGCCGGCACGCGGGCCAAGAAAGTGTCGGTGCGCCGCGAGTGCTTCACCGGCGGGATCGAGGATTTCGACTGGCTGCAGCGCAAGCCCTACGACGAATTCGACTATGGCTACGTCCTCACCGTGCACAAGGCGCAGGGCTCGCAATGGGACGACGTCGTGCTGTTCGACGAATCCTTCGCCTTTCCTGACAGCCGGGCGCGCTGGCTCTACACTGGCATCACCCGGGCGGCGAGGAAACTGACCGTCGTCCTGCCCTAGGAGCGCACGCATGGCGGCCGCGGCCAACGGCAACGAGCTCGTGCAGGTGGTGGCGCTGCTGGCCGCCGGCGTCGTCGCGGTGCCGCTGTTCAAGCGGCTCGGGCTCGGCTCCGTACTCGGCTATCTCACCGCCGGCCTGATCATCGGCCCGTTCGGCCTGCGGCTGTTCTCCGATCCGGGCGCGATCTTGCACGTCGCCGAACTCGGCGTCGTCATGTTCCTGTTCGTGATCGGGCTCGAAATGCAGCCCTCGCGGCTGTGGAGCCTGCGCCGCGAGATTTTCGGTCTCGGCGCCGCGCAGGTCGCGCTGTGCGGCGCGCTCCTGACCGGGATCGGGGTGGCGGCCGGACTGACGCCGGTGGCGGCGTTCTTTGCGGCGATGGGGTTCGTCCTGACCTCGACCGCGGTCGTCGTGCAGATCCTCGAGGAGCGTGGCGAGACGACGACGCCGCAGGGCCAGCGCATGATTTCCATCCTGCTGCTGGAGGACCTTGCGATCGTGCCGCTCTTGGCGCTGGTCGCGCTGCTTTCGCCGGCGGCACAGACCGCGGGCGGTGGCTTCCACTGGCAGAACATCGCGATCGCCGCCGGCGCGCTCGCAGCCCTCGTGCTCGCCGGGCGCTATCTGCTCAATCCGATGTTCCGCATCATCGCCGATTCGCATGCGCGCGAGGTGCTCACCGCCGCCGCCCTCCTCGTCGTGCTCGGCGCCGCGCTCGCCATGCAGGTCTCCGGCCTGTCGATGGCGATGGGCGCATTCCTCGCCGGCGTGCTGCTGTCGGAATCGACCTTCCGCCACCAGCTCGAAGCCGACATCGAGCCGTTCCGCGGCATCCTGCTCGGCCTGTTCTTTCTCAGCGTCGGCATGTCGCTCGATCTGGGGGTGATGGCGGCGAACTGGCGGCTCGTCCTCGTCGGCGTCGTGCTCTACATGCTGGTCAAGGCCATCGGCATCTATCTCGTCGCCCGGCTGTTCCGCGCCCCGAACCGCGAGGCGATCGACCGCGCCGCGCTGTTCGCGCAGGGCGGCGAGTTCGCGTTCGTGCTTTACGCCGCGGCCGCCGCCGCGGGCATCTTCGATGCCCGCACCAACGCGACGCTCACCGCCGTCATCATCCTGTCGATGGCGATGACGCCGCTCGGCATCGCCGCCATGAAGCGGCTGATGCCGCCGCGCGCGCCGTCCTTCGACGGCGTCGATCACGCGCAGGACCTTGCCGGCAGCGTGCTCATCATCGGCTTCGGGCGGTTCGGGCAGGTGGTCAGCCAGTCGTTCCTGGCGCGCGGCTGCGAGGTCGCCATCATCGACACCGACACCGAGATGATCCGCAGCGCCGCCGATTTCGGCTTCAAGATCTATTACGGCGACGGCACGCGGCTCGACGTGCTGCAGGCATCGGGCGCGGCCACCGCCAAACTGATCGCCGTCTGCGTCGACGACCGCAAGGCGGCCAACCGCATCGTGCAGCTCGTGCGCGCGGAGTTTCCGCTCGCCATCCTCATGGCACGTTCCTACGATCGCGAGCACGCGCTCGAACTCGCGCACATGGGCGTCGACCATCAGGTGCGCGAGACCTTCGAGTCGGCGATGCGCTTCGGCGAGGAGGGCCTGCTGCGGCTCGGCGTGCCGGCCGCGGAGGCCGCCGAGATCGCCGAAAGCCTGCACCAACGCGACGCCGAGCGCTTCTCGCTCGAACTGGCCGGCGGCCTGATGGCCGGCGCCGGCCTCGTCCAGGGCAACATGCCCAAACCCACGCCCTATACGCAGCCCCGGCGCGCCGCGCGTCCGCTCAGCGAGGAGACAGCGAGCGTGACCGCAAAGGCGGACGCCGCGCGCGGCGCGTGACGGTCATGCGCGCGCACGGGACACCCCCGCGCCGCGCGACAGCGGGCGTCATGCTGGCGCTCGCCGTTCTCTTCGGAGCCAGCGAGCATGCGGACGCCGACGATTTCTGCCGGCTTGCCCGCGCGCCCGGCGCCCCGCAAATCCCCGGACTGACCATCGTCTATCTCGCCCCGCTCGGCGACCCCGCGCAGGCGCCGTGGAAGAACATCGTCCTGCACCAGATGGAGGGACCGGCCGGCGCCGCAAGACACGGCGCGCTCGCGCAGGCCAAAGACCCGGCACGGCGCGGCGTGACCTTGTGGGTGGAGACCGACGGCACGGTCTACTGGGCGGTGCCGGAGACCGCGATCCCCACGCACGGCGACGGCGCCAACCGCAACGACGACCGATACATCCCGAACCTTATGACCTATCGCCGCGTGGTAAAGGAGAACAGCCTCGGCATCGAGTTCGCCGGCAATTTCCCCGACGTGCGCCGTCCGGCGACGCAAGAGCAGATCGACGCGCTGCTGAAGCTCTTGCCGTTCCTGCAGGAGCGCTACGGCATCGCGCCGGAAAACATCTACGCGCATAACTGGATCGACTACAAAGACCGCCGCTATTGCGAGGGCTGCGCGCTCGCGGACACAGCCCGCAAACAAGATTACCGGCCGCGCTGCGCGGCCCGATCTCCCTCCGGCTGACGGCTGAATTCGATATGCGCGTCGCGGCGATCAAGGCGTCGCCATGCGCATGCCTGCGCCGCGGTCACGGAAAAGGCGTTCGCGAAAACCGCTTTGCTTTCATCGCCATAACACCCGTCCCTTATCCGAAAGTATTGCACCCGCGCATGCGACGCCGATCACGGCGCGCCCGGCATTGTTAATGCCCGGCTTATTGGGATCCGGGCCCCGCACCGCGTATCGCTTTCCCGAGCGCACACCACAAGCGTGCACGGCGCACGAGGGAAGATCGAATGTGGAACCAGGGCTGCAACCCGTTCGGCAATGCCACGCTCGCGACGATCGCCGCCGCCCCGGTGGTGACGCCGTTGCTCCTGCCGCTTCCAACAAGGTGAAGGCGCACATCGCAGCCGTCGTTGCGCCGGTCGTCGCTAACCTTGCCGCCATCTTCATCTTCACGATGCCCGCCGCATGTCGTCGCGCGCGTGAAGACGACACGGAACCTCTGAGAGGGCCGGTAACGCCCTAGGTTGCCGGCATCCTGGCCCCGCGCTTCGGCGCGGGGCTTTTTTCATCCGCGCTGCTCCGCGTGCCCGTGCGATGACGCCGGAACCTGGCCGGCCGCCGGTCGTTGATATTTGCCGGCGCTTCGATGCGCGGCAAAGATTCGTCATCAGGATTGATGGAGGCCCGCGATGTCCGGCGAGAAAGCGTCCGTCCCGCTTTGTCTCGCGCTGCTGATCGCGACGACAGGCTGCGCATTTGCGCAGGGCACCTCCGGCTCCTTCGGCACCTCTGGCGGAACCGCAGGTTCCGCGCCGGGCGCGGCCCCTCCCGCCGCGTCTTCGGGAGGGCCCACGGTCGTTCCGCCCTCCTATAATCCGAGCGCGGTGGCGCCGCCGCCGATCGCCGGCACCACGCCCGGGTCGAGCGGATCGCCGCCGATGGTCTCCGCGCCGGCGGTGCCCGGCAATTCTGCAGTGCCGGGCGGCACGCAGCCTTTCGCCACCAGTTCGGGCAGACGCTCCGGCTGCGCGACGACGTCGCAGGCGGGCACCACCACGACCACCACACGCGGCACCACCGAGACCGTGGGCACCGGCAGCAGCAGCACCGGCGCCGGCACCTCGACCTCCGGCATCGACGGCGGCACGCCGCGCATCGCCAACGATCCCGCGCTCGGCAGCGGCACGAGCGTGCAGACCGGCCGCGCGAGCGGCGGCGTTTCCGGCCCGATCGTCAGCGGCTCCGGCGCGCCGGGCTCGCCGTCCAACGTGCAGGCCGGCACGCGCGCGGGATGTTGAGCGCGGCGCTCAAACTTTCTTTCATCGGCCATCGGCACGGCTTGAAACCGCGCCAAGCTCGCATCGTCCGACAAAGATGACAGACTGCCGCGGCCGCATGACGCCGCTGATTCGCGCGACCGATGCGAAATCGCCGCGGGCGACTGTCCGCGCAACGGCGGTGCAAAATCCAAAACTCTTGCAAAGCGCCCGGCCGTGCCTAGAGTGAGGTTGCCGCGCACGTTCCAGTCCTGCAACGGGGCGCGAGCCGGGCCGGTCGGCCAATCCGAAAAAACCATCAGGGAGTGAACGCGATGCTCAATCGTCGCCGTTTCCTTGGTGCGTCGGCCGCGACCCTGGCTGCCGCACCGGCTTTTGCGCAACCCGCCGTCATCGGCGCCACGACCGAACTCATGCCCAGAGGCAACAGGCCGCGCGTGGTCATCGCCGGCGGCGGCTGGGGCGGTCTCACCGCTGCGCGCCATCTGCGCGAACAGGCGCCCGATGTCGAAGTCGTCGTGCTGGAGCGCAATCCGGTCTTCTGGTCGTGCCCGATGAGCAACAAGTGGCTGATCGACGTCGTCGACACCGACTATCTGCTGCACGACATGCTGGCGCCGGCGCAGAAATACGGCTACCGGCTGGTGCAGACCGAGATCAGCGGTATCGAGCGCGACAAAAAGCTCGTGCGCACCGCGCACGGCTCGCTCGCCTACGACTACCTGATCATCGCCGGCGGTATCCGCAACGCCTACGACATCTGGTTCGGCAACGACCACAAGGCGATCGACCAGACGCGGCAGGCGTTCCCTTCCGCCTATATCCCGAACGCGGAGCACAAGACGCTCAAGCAGAAAATCCGCAGCTTCAAGGGCGGCACCATCGTCATGACGCTGCCGCCACCGCCGCACCGCTGCCCGCCCTCGCCCTACGAGCGCGCCTGCGTCATGGCCTGGTATTTCAAGACCAACAAGATCCCGGCCAAGATCGTGATCCTCGATCCCAAGCCGCGCGTGATGCCGATCGGCGAGGGATTCAAGGCCGCGTTCCGCGAGCTTTATCCGGACATCATCCAGCATGTGCCGAACGCGGGCGTGAAGGAAGTCGACCCCTTCAAGAAGAAGATCGTGACCGCGGCCGGCGAGTTCAGTTTCGACGACGCCATCCTGATGCCGCCGCACCAGGCCTCCGATCTCGTCTGGCAGGCGGACCTGATCGGCAAGACGCCGGAAGGCAAGCCGACCGGCTGGGCGGACATCCACCCGACCATGCTGCACACCAGGAGCGACCAGAACGTCTACGTGATCGGCGACGCCATGGGCGCGGTGTCCAAGCAGTTCGGCCACTATCCCAAGAGCGGACACGTCGCCAACTACATGGGCAAGATCGCCGCGACCTATATCGCCCGGCGCATCGCCGGCAAGGAGGTCAAGGTGCTGCTGCCCGACAATCTGTGCTTCATGCTGGTGAACGGCTCGCCGCGCGAGGCGATCTCGGTGGAATTCTCCTACGAGCTTCTGCCCGACGGCACCATCAAGCAGACGCAGAATGACATCGACCTGCGCGTGCCCGAGCTGCTCGAAGAAGACTTCAAGTGGGCGCACCGCATGTTCAGCGACTTCCTGACGGTGTAAGCAAATGAGCAAAGAGCGGCGGGCGCACATACCCGCCGCGTCGCGCACCGTCTGGAGTCGTTTCGCTTTCGATGGAAACAGACCCCGTCCGATGGAAACAGACCCCGTCATCGCCGGGCGACCGGTTTCGACCGCCGGCCCGCTCGCCAACTTGATCCGGTCTCCCGAAGCAACGCCTGTTTGCGCCCGACGCGCGGCGCAAGTTCATATTGGCTTGGCGTCACTGCACCCAGGCGCCGCGCCTCTTGCTTTGACGTGTAAGTCTGATCGTTCATTCCGCTTACCGCACCAGTTCCCGCATCGCTCGGTCCAGCCCCTCCAAAGTCAAGGGATACATGCGGTTGCCCATAAGCTGGCGCATCAGGCAGATCGGCCACCCCTATGCGGCGGCGTTCGCATTCTCGCGAAACGGCACCGCAGCCACCACGGCGTCGGCGGCTCGATCCTGAAATTCCGGGTCCGAACGCAGTTCGTCGATCGTGCGCGGCCGCGGGAACCGATCGCCCTGGAGACTGCCCCAATCTTGCGCCGCGAAGACCAGAACCTCGGCCGCCTTGCGCATGGCCTCATCGATCGTGCCGCCGGCCGTGAACACGCCCGGCACATCGGGGAACGACACGCCGTAGCAGCTATCGCGATCCTTATGAATTAAAGCGATATAATGCGTCATTGCGCCTCTCCGTCAGTCCTTCTGCCAGCCGGCATCCCTGTATATGGCGCGCACGGTGCCTATCGGCAAATCGCACTTCGGATGGGGAACAATAACACGCCTGTGCTGCGTCGCGTGAACGAACTTGTGATGCGAGCCGGACACCGAAACGAGGACAAATCCCTCGCGCTCCAGCCGGCGGATGATGTCACGGCTGTCGCGCAGCATGGGCGGCCCTACCGCACCAGCTCCCGCATCGCCCGGTCGAGCCCCTCCAAAGTCAGCGGATACATGCGGTCCGCCATGAGCTGGCGCATCATGCGGATAGACTGGGTGTAGTCCCATTCGCTTTCCGGTACCGGGTTGAGCCACACGGCGGACGGATAGGTGCGCGTGACGCGCTCCATCCACACCGCGCCCGGCTCCTCGTTCATGTGCTCGACCGAGCCGCCCACCGCCGCGATCTCATAAGGCGACATCGAGGCGTCGCCGACGAAGATCGCCTTGTAGTCGTGCGGATAGGTATGCATCACGTCCCAGGTCGGCGTCGTCTCCTGCCAGCGCCGGTGGTTCTCCTTCCATACCCGCTCGTACAGGCAATTGTGGAAGTAGAAATGCTCCATGTGCTTGAACTCCGCGCGCGCGGCGGAGAACAATTCCTCGGTCGCCTTGATGTGCCAGTCCATCGAGCCGCCGACGTCGAAGAAGAGCAGCACCTTCACCGCGTTGTGCCGTTCCGGGCGCATGTGGATGTCGAGATAGCCCTTGTGCGCGGTGCCCTTGATGGTGCCGTCGAGGTCGAGCTCGTCGGCCGAGCCCGTGCGCGCGAACTTGCGCAGGCGGCGCAGTGCCACCTTGATGTTGCGGGTGCCAAGCTCGACCTGATCGTCGAAGTCCTTGAACTCGCGCTTGTCCCACACCTTCACCGCGCGGCGATGCCTGCTCTCCCCGCCGATGCGGATCCCCTCCGGGTTGTAGCCGGAATTGCCGAACGGCGAGGTGCCGCCGGTGCCGATCCATTTCGATCCGCCCTGATGGCGCTCCTTCTGCTCGGCGAGCCGCTGCTTCAGCGTCTCCAGCAGCTTGTCGAGGCCGCCGAGCGCTTCGATCTGCTTCTTCTCTTCCTCGGTGAGATATTTCTCGGCGAGTTTCTTAAGCCATTCCTCCGGGATTTCGGCGGCGAGCCCCTCCTCCATCAGTTCGAGGCCGCGGAACACCTGGCCGAACACGCGATCGAACTTGTCGAGGTTGCGCTCGTCCTTCACCAAAGTCGCGCGCGACAGATAATAGAAGTCCTCCACCCGCCGCGCGGCGAGGTCCTTCTGCATCGCCTCCATCAGCGTGAGATATTCGCGCAGCGTCACCGGCACGCCGGCGGATTTCAGCTCGGTAAAAAAGGTGACGAACATGCCCGCTTTCCGATCTGGTCCCGCGCCCGGGCCGGCCAATTCCCGGTTCGCGACCGGTATTTCAGAGTTCCGCAGCCTACGCAAATTCTGTCATGAGCATGACCTTGAGCACGACCTTGGGCATTGCGTTGAACGTCGAGATTCGACCGCAAAGGCGGCGGTTTCCGGGCCTGTTGGGCCAGGACCCATTATTCCGAAAGCGAAAAAAGACGCCCGTCCAGTTGCCAAATATTCATTCATTTCGCCGATGATCCCGCCTTGGGAGGACCTGCGGAATGCCACAGACTCCTGATTTTCAGGACGAGATCATTGCCGTTGACGAAGCCGCGCCGCGCTCTCTCGATGTGCGCGCCATCGTGAACATGGGCGGCCGCTATGCGCTCGCCAGCAAGCGCGACATGACCGGCAACCGGCGCGAATTCGCCTGCCGCGCGGTCAATGTCTCACCGATGCTGTTCACGGTCGCCGGCCCCGTCAGCGGGCCGCTCGGCGAGCGCGTCATCGCCCATTTCGAGGACTTCGGAAAAATCCAAGGCCCGATCGTGCGGGTCATGAACCGCGGCTTCACCTTCCGCATCATGGCGAGCGACGACGAGCGCAACCGTCTCGCGGCGAAGATCGACTGGATCGACAAGAATAAGACCTTCGAGATGCGCGATGCGCGCGACCACAAGCGCATCGTGCCGGCCAATCCGCATTCGCGGCTGCTGTTCGCTGACGGCCGCACGCTCGGCTGTTTCGTCATCGACGTGTCGAGCTCGGGCGTCGCAGTGTCGGCCGACGCCGTGCCCGAGATCGGCGAGGTGCTCGCGGTCGGCAAGGTGGTCGGGCGCGTGGTGCGCCATTTCGCGGAAGGTTTCGCGGTCCAGTTCATCGAGATCCAGGACCCGCAGATGCTCGAACAGCGCCTCGTCATCCTCTGAGGCCGGCGCGCGCCGCGGGCCATCATCCTCTCCTTTCGCAAGTGCAGCGCTGTCAGGGCGGGCTGCCGGGTTGACAAGGTACAACCGGTACGTACCCAATGGCGCAAGACCGCGCGGGCGGTCCGGCCCGTGCCGGGGAAACCTCGATGCTGCCGTCGCAACGCGCGCTGGGCGCGGGATGCTTCGTTCTGGCGCTTGCGATCCTGCTCGCGCCAGCGCTGTGGAACGGCTTTCCCCTGCTGCAATGGGACAGCGGCGGCTATATCGCCCGCGCCTTCGAGCCTTATCTCGTGCCGAGCCGCTCGGTCGTCTACGGCTATTTCGCCGCCGCCGGCTGGCCGCTGAATTACTGGCCGGTCGTGCTGGTGCAGGCGGCGGCCACCGCGTTCGTGATCGGGCTTGCGCTGCGCGCCTTCGATCTCGACGCACGGCCGCTGCTGCTGCCCGCAATCGTCCTTGCCTTGTCGATAGTCACCACCCTGCCCTTAATCGCGGGCGCGATCCTCACCGATATCTTCGCCGGCATCTCGGTCGTCGGCCTGCACCTTCTGGTGTTCGAGGCCGACCGGCTCGACACGCTGGAGCGCTTCCTGCTCACGCTGCTGATAGCGTTTGCGGCCGCGAGCCATTCGGCGACACTTACGGTGCTCGCGGGCCTACTCGCGCTCGGCCTTGCGGTCTGGCTCTTGGCGCGCGCCGCCGTGCCGGGCGCGGGCCTCGCACGCGGAGCGGTCGCGGTTGCCTTCGGCGTGGCGCTCTTGCTCGCCGGCAATCACGCCGTCACGCGTCGCCTCACCTGGACGCCCGGCGGCAGCGGCATCCTGTTCGGACGGATGCTGCAGGCCGGCATCGTCCATCGTTATCTTGCCGACCATTGCCCCGATCCGGGGCTGCGGCTGTGCGCACATCGTGACGAAATCCCGCAAAACGCCGACGAATTCCTCTGGGGCCAAGGCGTGTTCGACCGGCTCGGCCGCTTCGAGGGGCTCGGCGACGAGATGGCGACGATCGTGCGCGGCGCGCTGCTCGACTATCCCCTGCTCCAGATCAAGGCGGCGGCGGAGGCAACCGCGGCCCAGCTCGTGAAAGTGGCGAGCGGCGAAGGCGTGCTCAATAGCATCTGGCACACTTACGCCATCATCGAACGCGACACCCCGCGCGCGCTGCCGGCCATGCGCGCGGCCCGCCAGCAGCGCGGCGAGATCGGCTTCGAGACCATCAACCGCCTGCACGTTCCGGTGGCGCTCCTGTCCATCGCGCTGCTGCCCGGCCTGATCTGGCTCGGGGTCGCGCGCCCGGCCTATGGCGATCTTGCCGCCCTCGGCACGACGGTTGCGGCCACCCTGCTGCTCAACGCCTTCGTCTGCGGGGCGCTCGCCAATCCACACGACCGCTACGGCGCACGCATGGTCTGGGTAGCGAGCTTCGCGATCCTACTGGCGTCCTGCCGCTGGGTGCGGCAACGCGCGCCGCAGGGCGCGGCGGCGGTGCCGCACGGCACCGGCTGACTTTTCCACGCCTTGAACTTATTGTCGGCCGAATTTCGCTCCGCCCGGCAGCCGCAGGCGTGCGACACTGGCTTCCGCCTGTTTTTCGCACGGCGCCCACGAAGTTCCCATATTTTCGCCTCAGCCGACCTGTTGATCGTTTCCGGTAAACCGGCCCGCACCTCGATGATTCTTCTGCGATTGGCCCTCGTGGCCATGTCTCTGCTGTCCATTCTCGCGCTTGCCCCGCAGGCGGCCGCGCAGACGCGTCCGGCGGCCCCGCCGCCCGAGACGCTCTCGCCGGCGCCGCAGAACCTGCGCATCGAATGGGAGGTCAAGAACCGCTTCCGTCTGTTCCGCAACGAAGCCGACTTCCGCCGCCACATCGCCGCCATGCGCGACGACGGGGTGCTCGGCGCCGAGCGGCGGCTGGCGCGCGCCAGCGACGGGCGCGGCTGGGCGCGCGACATGGTCGACCATCTGTGCATCGAGGCCAGCGGGCGCATTCCCGACCAGTGCCAGCGCGACGGCGAGCGGGAGAATTATCTGGCGCCGGACAGCCACCGCATCGGGCTTGCGGTCGCCGGCTCGCTCGCGCCGGGCGCGCTCTGCGCCTGGACCCTCGAGGACGGCGAAAGCGCGACCCGCCAGCTCACCGCACCCTGCGCCGAGGAGATCAGGCTGCGCGTCAAACATGGTGTCGCAACGACGGTCGCCGTCGATGTCGGGCTGCCCGACGGCACCGCCCAGCGCCTGACCGAGACGATCGCCGTGCGCGACCTGCTCATCGCCGGCATGGGCGACTCGATCGCCGCCGGCGAAGGCAACCCCGACCGCCCGATCGTGCTCGACGACGAGGGCTTCTGCTTCCGCCGTTTCCTGAGCGGAGCGACGAGCGAATATTTCCGCCCCGGCCGCGCCGGCTTCAAGGGCAACAGGGCCTGCGACGTCACGACCGCCGGCGCCGGCAACTCGGCCGCCGACTGGCAGACGCTCAATGCGCGCTGGATGAACGCGGAATGCCACCGCACCCTGTACGGCTATCAGTTGCGCGCGGCGCTGGCGCTGGCGGTCGAGCAGACCCATGTCGCGGTGACGTTCCTGCCGCTCGCCTGCTCGGGTTCAACCATCGAGGCCGGCTTTCTCAATTCGCTGCGCGCGCGCGAATGTCCGCCGACCGGCGATTGCCTGAGCAGCACGGTGCCGCAGATCACCCAGTTGCGTGACGCGCTCGCGCGCGCCAAGCGCCGGCAGCAGGACCGCACCCTCGACCTTGTGCTCCTGACCATCGGCGCCAACGACATCTGGTTCGCCGGCCTTGTCGGCGACGTCATCATCGAACCCGGCACCGAGCGCACGCTGTTCGAGAAGGGCGGCATGATCGTCAACGTCGCCGAGGCGCGAAAGCTTCTCGAGAACGAGTTTCCCGGCAACTTCGCCAGGCTGCGCAACGCGCTCAAGCCGCATCTGGACGGTGACCTCTCGCGCGTGGTCTATGTCACCTATGGCAGCCCGACGCAGGCGTCCGCCGGCGAGGTCTGCCCGGGCGGGCGCGCGGGCTTCGACGTGCACCCCGCCTTCACCGTCGACGGCGAGCGGCTCAAGCAGGTGACCGATTTCGTGCAGCGCCAGTTCCTGCCGCGGGTGCGCGCGCTTGCGACCTGCGAGGTCGCCGGCACCTGCCGCGACCCGGTGAAGGAGCGCATGATTTTCGTGGACGCGCATCAGACCGATTTCGTCAATCACGGCTTCTGCGCGCGCTCCGATCTCGACCCGGCCTTCGACCGCGAGTGCTTCTCGGACAAGGGCCAGAGCTTCGAGACCGATCCGGCGGTCGCCGCCACGAGCCCGCTCGCGTGCAATTACCGGCCGCGCGACTTCCGCCCCTATGCGCCGCGCGCACGCTGGATCCGCACTGCCAATGACAGCTACTTCACCGCGATGACCTTCCCGGAAGGCATCTCGCCGATCCTCAAGCCGAGCGACCTGCACGACGCCACCTGGGGCGCGACCAGCGCGGTCTATGGCGGCGCCGTGCATCCGACCGCCGAAGGCCACGCGGCCATGGCCGATGCCGCGCTGCCGGCGATCCGCGCCGCGCTTGAGCTTGCCGCACCGCCGAGCGTGCGCGCCGAGCCGCTGCCGCCGCTGCTGCAGTCGCCGGGCGTGGAGACGCGCTAAAACATGATCCCGAAAAGTGCGAAGCGGTTTTCGAAAAAGATCATGCTCAAACAGAGCGCTAAAGCGGGATGACGATTCAAGGAAAACTCATCCCGCTTTAGCCGGCCTCAATCGCCTCAGCCGACGCCGAGCTTCTTCTGCAGGCTCGTGGACGACGTCGTGTACTGGAAGGTCAGGCGCTTGTCGGGATACACATAGCCGTGCGCCTTCTGCGCCATCAGCGCGCCCTCATGGAAGCCGCACAGGATCAGCTTGAGCTTGCCCGGATAGGTGTTGATGTCGCCGATGGCGAAGATGCCGGGCACGTTGGTCTCGAAGCTCGCGGTCTCGACCTCGATCAGGTTGTCCTTCAGCCTGAGCCCCCAGTCCGCCACCGGGCCGAGCTTCATGGTCAGGCCGAAGAAGGGCAGGATCGCGTCGCAGGCGACGGTCGAAACCGAATTGTCATTCAGCTTGACCACCGCCGCCGACACCTGGCCGGCGGCGCCTTCGAGCGCGGTGACCTGGCCGATCACAAGGTCGATCTTTCCTTCCTTCACCAGCGCCATCATCTTGTTGACGCTGTCGGGCGCGGCGCGGAATTCCGGCCGCCGGTGCAGCAGCGTGAGCCGCCCGGCCACCGGCGCGAGATTGAGCGTCCAGTCGAGTGCGCTGTCGCCGCCGCCGGCGATCAGAAGATTCTTGCCGCGGAACGCCTCCATCTGGCGCACCGCATAGAAGACCGACTTCGCCTCGTAATTCTCGACGCCGGGAATCGGCGGGCGCTTGGGCTGGAACGAGCCGCCGCCGGCCGCCACCACCACGGCCTTGCACTCGAACACCTTGCCCTGCTCGGTGGTCACGCGGAATGCTGGATCGCCGATCTTCTCGATCGTGAGCACCATGTCCTGGAAATGGAAGGTCGGCCCGAACGGCCTGATCTGCTCCATCAGCGCCTTGACGAGGCCGTCGCCGGTGACCATGGGCAGGCCGGGAATGTCGTAGATCGGCTTCTCCGGATAAAGCTCGGCGCACTGGCCGCCCGGCTTGTCGAGGATGTCGATGAGATGGGCCTTGATGTCGAGCAGGCCCAGTTCGAACACCGCGAACAGCCCGCACGGCCCGGCCCCGACGATCACCACATCGGTCTTGATCGGTTCAGTCCCGCCAGCATTCATTAGTCAGCGTCCCTGAGTCAGCGTCTGATGGTTCGCCATGGCGGACGGCTTGCGCCGGAAGACGGCGCGCTGCGGCATGGCGCATCGAGTTCCGCGTCAGATCGCCTGCAATGTCAAGCTGCCCGCTCAAAACCGGCTGCGTGCGCGGCGCCGGTCAGCCCTGCCGTTCCGGGGTCCGCACCACAAGCCCGTCGAGTTCGGCCGTCATCTTGATCTGGCAGGAGAGCCGCGAGTTCGACCGCACGTCGAAACCGAAATCTAGCATGTCCTCTTCCATCGGCGAGGGTTCGCCGGTCCTGGCGCGCCAGGCCTCGTCCACATAGACGTGGCAGGTGGCGCAGGCGCAGGCGCCGCCGCACTCGGCCTCGATGCCGGGAATGCCGTTCTTGATCGCATTCTCCATCACCGTCGAGCCGATCTCGGCCTCGACCGTGCGTGCTGTGCCCTGGGGATCGATGTATGTGATTTTCGGCATGTGACGTGAGTGTGACTTGAGACTGGCGGCTGGCGGAACGGGGAAGCGGACGCGGGAATGCGCGCCCCCTATATCCCCTCGGGACGGGCCACGCCAGCCTGCCGCATGCGGACTCTGGATTGCGGAAAAAGCCGGCCGCTCAGTGACCGCGCAGCAGCTCGCGGATCGCGACGCGGACCTCGCCGACGGCGGCCGCCAGCGCGCTGACGGCGAATTGCAGTTCGCGCCGGTCGCCGTGCGCGGCGACTTCGACCGCGCAGGCGGCGCTGGCGACGGCCCAGGCGCCGATGCCGCGCGCGGAGCCTTTCAGCGTATGCGCGGCTGCCGCCTTAACGACCGCCTCGCCGCCGCAGACGCGCTCCATCAGGATCGCGCTCTGGCGGTCGAACAGATCGAGCACCTCGCGTTCGAGCGCGTGGTCGCCGAGCGTCATGCGGAAAAGATGTTCGAGATCGATCGGGCGCTCCGCCGGACAGATCGGTGGCGCCGGAGAATGGTCGACGAGACCGCCAAACAATTCGATCATTCTTCGCGCTCCCGAGGCTCTCGCGTCCTCTGAACCCCCAGCCTGGCCGCAAACGTCCAAGACAAGGTAAATGCCCCTGTACTCGTTCCGTCGCGCGGGCAGCCAAGCACGTTCACGGTTAACGAAGTGTTGAGGACGCGCCGCGGTTGCGTACTCGTCTTATTAGCGCCCCTCCTCCGGGGCGGGACCGGAATCCTCGGCGGTCAGCACGGCATAGCCCAGCGGCGTGAGCCGGCACACGAGCCAGTCCGGCTTGATCGGGTTTGCGATCCAGGGCTGCGCCCAGCCGTACGCGATGCAGGAATCGACGGTCTTGCGGGGCACCATCCGGCCGTCCTCGTCGAAGAGAGGCAGTTTTCCGCCCGGTTCGCGCAGGCCGCGCGCCAGATAGCGGCGCTGCGCCTCGCTCGGCCGCTCGTGATGGCCTTCGCCCAAACCCTCGCCTGGCCGCAAGGCCGCCGCATTCGAAGGCTTTGGATCGGCGGTATCAGGACCCCGACCGGGCCGCCCGTCGCCGCCGCCGGCCCCCTTCGTCATGATGGTCACCGAAGCGTTAACGATGCTGAAAAAGAGCTTAACGCGCGTGTTTTTTTCGTATCCGTGAGCCGGTAGGATAGCGCGGCGCGGGCCCGAAATCTGCCCGCCGCACTCTCTTTTTTCGGTCCTGCCGGGGGATGGGGATGCGACCGCAGCCGCACGGAACCTGATCCGGACGCATCAGGCGGTGCGCGGCGACAACGACGACAAATGTGAAGTGGCTTTTGTGAAGTGGCTTTAGTGAGGCGGCACGATCATGGCGAATACACCCAAAAAGGCCAAGGATGCGACCGAGGAGGCCATGTCGGCCATCCAGGAGGCGCTCAAGTTCCGTGAATCGGAACTGAAGGCGGGCCCCGCGCGCCCGGCCGCGCCCATGCGCCGGAAGACGCACGAACCGGCCGCCAAATCCGATCCGGCCAAGTCCGATGCCGGCAAATCCGATCCGACCAAGTCCGACGTCGTCCTGCCGACGACCCGCACTCCGCCGCTCGCCGCCGGCGACGACGACCTATTCAGCGATTTCGGCATCAGCTCGGAGCTGCGCCGCCCCGCCAACGACGACCGTTCGTCCATCGGCCAACTGCTGCAGAGCATGCAGCCGCGCACCGCGCGCACCGGCTACATCGCCGCCGCCGCCGCCTCGCTCGTCTGGATCGCGCTCGTCGGCATTTTCGCCGCCGGCCTGCTGCCCGACCTGCGGTCGGGCGCCAATGCCGGCCTTGCCCTGCTGACGCTCGCAGCCGTGTTCCTGCTGCCGACCGCCTTCTTCTTCGTGCTCGCGCACATGGTCAACCGCTCGCGCGAGATGCGCGCCATCGCGCAGACCATGGCGCAGGTGGCGATACGCCTGGGCGAGCCGGAATCGGCGGCCCAGGATTCGATCGTCACCGTCGGCCAAGCCATCCGCCGCGAGGTCGCCGCCATGGGCGACGGCGTGGAACGCGCGCTCGCGCGCGCCGCCGAGCTTGAGACGCTCGTCCACAACGAGGTTTCCGCGCTCGAACGCGCCTATAACGACAACGAAGTGCGCATCCGCACCCTGCTCGACGAGCTCAACCGCCAGCACGACAATCTCGTCACCTCCGCCGAGCAGGTGCGCGACTCGATCAAGAGCGTCCATCTCGACCTGAGCAGCGACATTACCGGCATCAGCGACGTCGTCGCCGCGCAGGTCAATCGCGTGGCCGCCGACGTCACCACCACGCTGGCCGAGAAAGGCCAGCACATCACCCAGGCGCTCAGCGAGACCGGCGACCAGATGATCGCCGCCCTCGGCGAGCGCGGCGGCGACCTGCTGCAGCGGCTCGAAAACACGAGCTACCAGACCCAGACCGCCATCGCGCACGCCAGCGAGCAATTGTCGGCGAGCCTGAATTTCAAAACCGACCACATCCCGCAGGAATTCGAGACGCTGGCGGAAAACCTGACGCAGATGATGCACCTGCGTCTCGCCGGCCTGACCAACGATTTTGCGCAGCGCTCCAACGAGATCGTCGATCAGATGCACGAACGCGCCGGGATGGTGACCAACAGCTATCTGGAAACCTCCAGCCGGCTTGCGGAAACGATCGCGCTGCGCGGCGAGGAGATCAACAATTCGATCAAGGCGACCGGGGATTCGCTCGTCCTCGAAATGAACTTGCGCGGCAGCGAAGCGGCCTCGCGCCTGGAGAAGGCGGCCGCGACCATTACCGACGCGCTCGCCGAGCGCACCAATTCCGCCATCGAGGGGTTCAACAGGAACGCCGAGATGCTGGCCAATTCGGTCGGCGCGCGCAGCGAAACGATGCGCGACATGCTCGCGGCGCGTCTGGACGCGTTCGAGGAAATCTTCACCCGCGGCGGCACCGAACTGGCCGAGAAGATCGGCCAGGATTCGGGCATGCTCGGCAACCTCATCACCAGGAACCTGACCGAGTTCGACCGCACCGTGAAAGTCTATGGCGGCGAGCTGATCGAGCGTCTCGGCGAACGCACCGACAAGGTCGCCGAAGCGATGCGCTCGCATGTCGACAATTTCGACGGCCGCGTCACCGCCAAGGTCGACGAGATCGCCGGCAACCTCGACCAGCGGCTCGACAAGTTCCGGGAAGCGCTCGACAGCCGCGCCCAGACCCTCACCGAGGCGATGTCCGGCCGCGTGCTCGACATTGCGCGCACCCTCGCCGAAGGCGGCCGCGAGGTCGTCGGCGCGCTCGACAGGCGCATCGAGGAGATCGGCGGCGTCATCACGACGCGCGGCAACCAGGTTGCCGACACGCTCGACAGCAAGGTCACCGACATCGACCGCACGCTCGGCGCCCGCGCGCTCGAGGTCGCCGGCACGCTCGACGACCGTATCGCCAGGTTCGAGCAGCTTCTGGTCGGACGCGCCGAGAAGGTCACTCAGGAGATCGAGACCCGCGGCCGCGCCGCCGCCGCCGCGCTCGACCACAGCAACGAGCAGATCCGTTCCTCGACCGAAAATCTCGAACGCACGCTGACGAACGTCTCGGCGGGCGTCACCGATGCGCTCAAGCAGAATGCCGGCGAGGTCGAGCGCACCCTGCTCGGCGTCGGCGCCGAAGTGGTGCGCACGTTCGTGGGCAAGGCCGACGAGATCGCAACCCAGGTGTCCGGCCGCGCCGCCGAGATGACGCGCGTGCTCGACGCCAGCTCCAGCACGCTGCTCACCTCGCTCACCAGCAAGAGCCAGCAATTCACCGCCGAGGTCGACCGCGCCACCCGCGACGCGGTCAACGCGATCGAAGCCAAGGGCTTCGACTTCACGCGCAGCATGCTCGACAATGCCGGCGAGCTTGCCCGCCTGATCAACGAGGCGAGCGAGAGCGCCTCCGGCCGCGTCGACGCCACGCTACGCTCGCTGCATGCCACCGCGCAGGACGCCGTCGAGCGCACGCAGACGGTGACCACCGCGGCGGTGTCGGAAATGGTGGAGGCGCACAACCGCCTGCGCGACGATACCGGCGGGCTGTTCGAGCGTCTGCGCGAGGCCAATATCCTGCTGCAGGAAGTGCTGTCGGGTTCGCAGGAGAACATGCACCGGCTGGAGACCGCGCTCGCCAGCCGGGTGTCGGAATTCGCCACCGTGATGAACGACGCCGCCGGCCGCACCGGCGACATCACCGAGCGCGTGGCGGACCAGATCCAGACCTTCCAGAGCATCACCAGCAAGGTGTCCGAGGACCTCGGCCACCTCGCCGGCCAGTTCGACATGCACGGCCGCGTGCTGGTCGAGGCGGTGCAGCTCGTCGACATCAGCAACCGCAAGGCCGACGAATCCGTCAACGAGCGGCGCGCCAATCTCGACTCGCTGATCGCCACCCTCGACATCAAGAGCGAGGAGCTCGACCAGCGGCTCAAGCGCTTCGCCAACCTGCTCGACGAATCGCTGGAAAGCGCCGCCACGCGCGCGCGCGAGATCGGCCGCATCGTCGCCGACACCAGCGCGCAGGGCACGCAGACCATCACCGAAGCCTTCGAGCTGGTGCGCAACAGCGCCGAACAGGAGCGCAAGCGCACCAAGGACACGATGCAGAACATCTACGAACAGGCGATGGGCGACACCCATATGATCTTCCGCCAGTCGACCGAGCGGTTCGCCGACGTGCTGCAGGGCATCAAGCAGATGGCGGCAGAGATGCAGAACGAGCTCGACGCCACCCGCTCCGAGCTGCGCCGCGGCATCCTGGAAATGCCGGCGGAGACCGCCGAAAGCACCGCCCAGATGCGCCGCGTGATCGTCGACCAGATCGAGGCGCTCGCCGAGCTCAACCGCATCGTAGCGCGCCATGGCGGACGCATCGACAATGCCGAGCCGCGGCGCGTGCAGGAGCCGACGCTGACCGTGATCGGCGGCGGCCGCGCTGCGAGCCGTCCGGTCATGCCGCGCAGCGAGCCTTCGGAGCTGCCGCCGCCCCCGCGCGCGCGCCGCGGCGG
>JABARS010000033.1 GCA_019187085.1 Pseudorhodoplanes sp.
GACAGATGGCTCGTCCCCTTCACCAGATTCTGCAAGAACAGATCATACGCACGCTGCTCCGCCTCCCGAACAACAACCTGCGTCCGGTACAACAACAACCGGACAGACTCACCTATATCGTCGTTGGGGTTCGCGCCTTGCGTGTCTTTGGACTGGTCCAGCATCGAAAACTCCGGCACGGCCGCGCGCGCGGCCCCATTCAGATGACCGGCGCCGTCACCGAAGACGATCGGCCGCACCGGTCGCGGGCATGTTAGCAGGTCGGCTGGCGGACAAAAAAGTGCAATCGCTCCAGGCCTTACCAGACGATGGGACGCACCCCAACGATCAGCTCGCGCGCGGCCCGACCACGCGCTCGCGATAGAGAAGGTAAAGCCCCGAACAGATCACGACCGCCGCGCCGGCCAGCGTCCAGCGGTTGGGTATCTCGCCGAAGACGAGATAGCCGAGCGCGGTCGTCCAGACGATCTGCGTATAGATGAAGGGCGCCAGCACCGAGGCCGGCGCCAGCCGGTGCCCGGCGATCAGGAAATAATGGCCGAGACTGCCCAAGGCGCCGATCACGACCATCAGGAAGACCACGAACAGGCTGTCCGGCGTCGACCACACGAACGGCAGCACCGGCAGCATCGCGGCGGCGCCGACGAGGTTCGAATAGAACAGCGTCGTCTCCGTCGAATCGTGCCGCGACAGGATGCGCGTGCTGATCGCATAGAGGCCGTAGCACACGGTACTGCCGATCGACAGCAGCGCCGCCGGATGGATGCCGCCCGCGCCCGGCCGCGTCACCAGCAGCACGCCGCTGAAGCCGACAAGGATCGCGAGCCAGCGCCGCCAGCCGACCCATTCGCCGAGCAGCGGGCCGGCGAGCGCGGCCACGAACAGGGGCGTCGCGAACATGATCGACAGCGCCTGGTCGAGCTGCAGATAGCGGATGGCGAAGAAGTTGAGGATCGTGGAGCCGAGCAGCAGCGCCGAGCGCACCATCTGCAGCAGCGGCTTGCGGGTGCGCATCATGCCCGGATGCGACAGCGGATTGAACATGAACAACGCGACCACGAACGCGCTGGTATAGCGCGCCCACACCACCTGCAGCGTGTCCATGTGGCCGCCGAGATATTTCGCGGTCGCGTCGAGGCAGGAGAAGCAGGCGAGCGCCGCGCACATGAGCGCTATGCCGGTGAGCCGGCTGCGGCTCGAGCGGATCTGATCGGAGAGCGGGGCGGGCGCGTTATCGCTCATGTGGCGGTCTGTCATGCCGGCACGGCGCGGGCACGCCGATGGATGTAGCCTCGCCACCGGCCGGAGTGATGGCGTCGTTCCGGAACGGTTGGCGGATTCGAATTCGGATAAGGCGGCATGTTCGGCGGCGTGATTTCGGCGATGTAATCCTGATGGTCAAACGTAACGGAGCAGGTACGCGCTGGCGAGGCGTGCCGGGCGCGCGGGAGCCCTGTCATGCCGGGGATTGCGGCAGGGAGTGTACTGCGCTAACGTAACCAACACGGGGCCTATGACGGTCGCCCCGTCTTCCAAGGCTCAAACGCCCAAGCACCGTCTCCTTCACGTTACGGAGGGGACGCATGTCTTGCGCGCGCTTTTTCATAACACCACGAGAGCTCTGGGCTTCGGTCGGCGCTGCCGACGCACCTTGTATCATCGACGTGCGGCGTCACGAGGTCTATCGGCAATCCGATGACATGCTGCCGGCGTCGATGTGGCGCGATCCGCAGGACGTGGCCGTCTGGAGCAGGGGTCTCGAGCGCAGCGCGCCGCTGGTCGTTGCCTGTAAGTCGGGTCATGAATTGTCGCAAACCGTTGCGGCAACGCTGCGCGAGCAGGGTTTTGCCGCCTCTGTCCTGCAGGACGGATATGCCGGCTGGGCCGCGGCGGAACTGCCGATGGTATCGAAAGGCGCGCGCCAGCGTTTGGTGCCGCAGACGCCAAGCCTGTGGGTGACGCGCCGGCATCCGAAAATTGATCGCATCGCGTGCCCGTGGCTGATCCGCCGATTTATCGACCCGCAGGCACGCTTCCTGTTCGTCGACTCGCCGCTGGTGGAGGCCGTTGCGCGGGAAACCGGCGCCATCGCCTTCGACATAGAGGGCGTTGCCCTTTCGCACGAAGGCGAGCGTTGCTCGTTCGATACGATGCTGAAAGCATTCGCGCTCGAGTCCGAGCCAAGCCTTGCGCGGCTCGCGCTGATCGTGCGTGGCGCCGATACGGCCCGTCACGACTTGGCCCCCGAAGCCGCCGGCCTGCACGCAATCTCGCTTGGCCTGTCGGCACGGGCGGGCGACGACGACCATGGTCTGTTGCGAACCGGCTTCATCGTTTACGACGCGCTGTTCGCCTGGGCACGATTCGCTGTGAACGAACGGCATAACTGGCCCGTTCAGGCCGCTTGAGGGGCATGCATGCGCAATCGTGAAATGCGTCCGCAGCATGCGACGACCGCTGCCCCGAGCTTCAATGAAGCGGTCCGGGTCTGGTTCAAGATCGGTTGCCTCGGCTTCGGCGGTCCCGCCGGTCAGATCGCACTGATGCACCGCATCGTGATCGATGAAAAGAATTGGGTGGACGAAGCGCGGTTCCTGCATGCCCTCAATTATTGCATGCTGCTGCCTGGCCCCGAGGCGCAGCAGCTTGCCACCTATATCGGGTGGCTGCTGCATGGCGTGCGCGGGGGCCTCGCAGCCGGCATCCTGTTCGTGCTGCCCGGCGCTCTCGTCATGCTCGGTCTGTCGGCGCTATATGCGTTCGCGCGCGGCGTTCCCCTGGTCGACGGTGCGCTGTTCGGGATCAAGGCCGCGGTGCTCGTAATTGTCGTCGAGGCGCTTGTCCGCATCGGCCGGCGCGCGTTGAAAACGCGGATTTTGGTCGCGGTCGCGACAGCGGCCTTTGTCTGTATTTTTCTCTTCGATCTGCCGTTCCCGCTGATTGTAGCCTTCGCTGCGCTCACCGGCTTCCTGGCGGCGCACATCGCGCCGCATCTGGTCGGCATCTCCGCCGTCGCCAAACAACAAAGTCCGGCGGTCGGGGACAGGCGCTGGCGGCCCGCCTTGCGCGCTGCTGCGATCGGCCTGTCGGCTTGGTGGACACCGGTCGTAATTGCTTTTCTTCTGCTCGGTGCGGACCATGTTCTCGTGACGGTCGGTCTGTTTTTTTCCAGGCTCGCGGTCGTTACCTTCGGCGGCGCTTATGCGGTCCTCGCCTACCTCGCACAGGAAACCGTCGCGACCTATCACTGGCTGGCGCCCGGCGAAATGATCGATGGGCTCGGCCTTGCCGAAACAACGCCCGGGCCCTTGATCCTGGTTACCCAGTTCGTCGGCTTTCTTGCTGCCTTTCGCGACAGCGCGCCGTTAGGTCCGCTGACCGGCGGGGTGCTCGGCGCGTCCATGACCGCATGGGTGACGTTCGTGCCTTCCATGATGTGGATATTCGTCGGCGCACGCTTCGTCGAGGACCTGCGCAGCAATCCAAGACTCGCCGGCGCGCTGGCCGCGATCACCGCTGCTGTGGTCGGCGTCATCCTGAATCTGTCGTTGTGGTTCGCGTTCCATGTCCTGTTCGGAAGCGTGCAGGAGATCCGAACGGGACCGCTGCGCTGGTTCGCAGTCGATGTCGCCAACATCAATCTGCTCTCGGTATCGTTGACCGCGATTGCTGCGTTCCTGACATTCGCGTTGCATATCGGCCTTGTCTGGACGGTCGCGATCATGGCCGCGCTCGGCATCCTGGTGACATTCGCGCTTGGCTGAAGATCAGGCCCCGGGCGCGAGCTCGCTTTCGTGCCAGCGGCGCAGCAAAAAGCGCGAGAGCGCGGAGAGCAGCGCAAAGATGACGACGCCGGTCACCGACAGAAGCAGCAAAGCCGCGAACATGCGCGGGATGTTGAGGCGGTAGCCGGCCTCCGCGATGCGGTAGGCAAGACCGGAACCGGCGCCGGCCGAGCCCGCCGCAATCTCGGCGACCACGGCGCCGATCAGCGCAAGGCCTCCGGCAATGCGCAAGCCACCCAGCATATGGGGCAGGGCCGCCGGCAGCTTCAGCGTAAACAGGATCTGGCTGCGTGTCGCGCCATAAAGGCGGAACAGCTCGATCAGATTCCGGTCGACCGAAGCGAGTCCGAGCGTGGTGTTCGCCAGCACCGGAAAAAACGCGACGATCCAGGCGCAGGCCAGCACGGCCGCGTGCTGGGGCAGATAGACCAGCAGCAGCGGCGCGATGGCGATCACCGGCGTTACCTGCAGGATCACGGCATAGGGATAAAGCGAATACTCGACGAGGCGTGAGCGGCTGAACAACAGCGCGAGCCCGACGCCGCCCACGAGCGCGAGCGCCAGCCCCTGGAACGTGGTCGCGAGCGTCGCGAGCAGCGACGACCAGAGGATCGCCCCGTCGGAGACGAGCGTCGCCAGCACGAGGCTCGGCGCCGGCAGCACATAGGGGGGAATGGCCTTGACGCGCACGACCGCCTCCCACACCAGTGCGCCGGCGACGAGCGTGAACACGGGCAGCAGCACGCGCAGCACGCTATCGCGGCGGCTGCGCACCGCGCCGGGCAGCGGGCCGGGGGCGGCGGCGTTCATCATGGTGCCGCCTCCGCCGACATCGCCGCATGCAGGATGCCCGATACCTGCCGGCAATAGGCGGCATAGGCCGCCGAGGTGCGGAACGCGTCGTCGCGCGGATAGGGCGCGTCGATGAGCATCTCGTCGTAGATGCGCCCCGGTCGCGGCGTCATGACCACGATGCGGCTCGACAGGAACACCGATTCGAACACCGAGTGGGTGACGAACACCACCGTGCCGCCCATCGTCTGCCATACGCCGAGCAGATCGTCGTTGAGACGGAAGCGCGTGATCTCGTCGAGCGCGGCGAACGGCTCGTCCAGCAGGAGGAATTGCGGCTGCGTGACGAGCGCGCGGGCGATCGAGACCCGCATCTTCATGCCGCCCGACAATTCGCGCGGATAGGCGCCCGCCATATCGGCAAGCCCGACGCGCGCAAGCGCCGCGGCAACCGCGGGCGCCGCATCGCGCGCGCTCATTCCGGCAAGCTTGAGCGGCAGGCGCACGTTGGCCGCGACGTTCGCCCACGGCATCAGCGTCGGCTCCTGGAAAACGAACCCGATCCTGCGCGCCGGCGCCGCGCCCTCCGTCCACACGACCTCTCCGGAGGTCGGCGCGGCGAGGCCGGCGATGATCCGCAGCGCGGTCGACTTGCCGCAGCCGGAGGGGCCGAGCACGGAGACGAACTCGCGGCGGCCGACGTTGAAGTCCAGCCGGTCGAGCGCGACCACGCCCGACTCGAAGACCTTGCCGATTCCGCAAAGCGCGACCGCCGGATTTTCCGATTGCACGGACAGCCCCACCGACCCGCGTTACGGCTTCGGGCGCAGGTCGAGGCCGACGCCCTTGTTGACGAAACGCAGCGTATAGGCGCGCCGGTAATCGAGATCGGCCTTCACCACGCCGGCGCGGACCATCTTGTCGAAGAAATCCCTGACGCGCGCGTCGCTCATCGCGCCGATGCCGTGCTTAAGCGCATCGCCCGAATCGACGATGCCGAACTCCTTCATGCGCGCGATCGAATAGGCGATCGCCGCCTCGCTCATCTCCGGATTGTCGCGCCTGATCAGCGCATTGGCCGCGCGATTGTCGCCGTAAAGATAATTGTACCAGCCGACGACCGAGGCATCGACGAAGCGCTGCACGAGATCGGGCTTCTTCTCCACGAGATCGCGGCGCGTCTCGATCAGGGTCGAATAGCTGCTGAACCCCTGGTCGGCGAGGAGGAACATTTTCGGCTTGAACTTGCCGGCCTGCTCGACCGCATAGGGCTCCGACGTGATGTAGCCCTGCATCGCGCTGTTCTTGTCGGCGAGAAACGGCTGCGGGTTGAACGTATAGGGCTTGACCTGCGCGTCGGTGAAACCGAAGTCCCGCTTCATCCACTGGTAATAGGACACGACGCCTTCGCGCGAGACGAACAGCGTCAATTTTTTAAGGTCCTCGAACCGCTCGATGCCGCGGCCGGGATGCGCGAGCAGAACCTGCGGGTCCTTCTGGAAGATGGCGGCGATCGCGATCGTCGGCACGTCCTGCGCCACCGCATCGAACGATTGCAGCGAGTTCGCGCTCATGAAGAAATCGATCTTGCCGACCGGCAGCAAGATGCGGTTGTTCACGTTCGGCCCGCCCGGCACGATGGTGACGTCGAGGCCGTATCTGCGGTAGGTGCCGTCGGCGACCGCCTGGTAGAAGCCGCCATGCTCGGCCTGCGCGACCCAGTTCGTCCCGAATGAAACCTTGTCCGCGCCCTGCGCAACCGCGATGCCCGTCGTCGCGGCCAGAGCGAGGATTGTCGCGGTCAAAGTCCAGCGTCTCGGCATGCTTGATCCCGCATTAAGGCTCGCCCGGCCGCGCATCGTCCCGCGCGACGCGTACAAACGCAAGATGACGCTTCGCCCCGTTCTCAACCGGCCGCCGGAATCGCAACGTCGCTATCCGGCCATTCCCGCGTCGCGGGCATGCAGCAATTGATCAACCCTGCCGGACGGAATGACACTGGAGACTTGCCGGAGACTTGAGTGGGACGGCACGACGCGCAATGGTAGCCCGATAGGACGCCCGGCAAAACGCGCGTGCGGACGGCAAGTAAACTTCGGCAAACAAACCGATGACACCAGTGCAGGACCAAATCCCCGCCGCAAAGCCGTCGCGCGACGCTGCCCCCATTCTCATCCTCGTCCTGCTGGCGTGCGCGGGGATCGTGCTCTCGCTGTTCGCCGGCTGGCGCGAGGCTCGGCAATACGAGGCGCTCGAACGCCTGCGGCTTGCGGACTCCGCCGACGCACATTTCGCCGCCGCCCGGAATCATTTGCTGGCGCGCGAGCGAACGGTCGCAACGCTCGCCGCGCTGTTTGCGCCGCCGTCATTGTCGACGCCGCGTCCGCTCGGCGATCTCGGCGTCCGCGCGCTCAGGCTTGCGCCCGATCTGTCGTCCATCGGCTGGATCGTCGAAGTGACCGCCGACAGCGCCGCCGAGGCGCTGAAAGCGCTTTCCGGGTCGGGAATCGAGAATGCGCATTTTGTCGATGCCGCGGGCGCGACCCTCGCAACCGAGGCGCTGCCGCGCCCGCTCCTTGCGCTGCTCGACATCGCGCCCGACGAGATGCGCGCACGGCTCGGCACCGACATGACCTCGTTCGCCGCGCGCGCGGGCGCGATCCATGCCGCGCGCGAACGCCGTGCCGTGACCCGCACCCCGCCGCTCGATCTTTTCGAGGTCCCCGCGCAGCGCGGCGTCGTCCTCTATGCGCCGGTCTATGCCCGCGACGGAACCAATGACGGACAGTTCGCCGGCGTGCTCGCGTTCGCCTATACGGCCGAAAAGCTGTTCGGCGCGGCCCTGACGGCGCACCGGCCGGACGACGCGTTCGACATCCGCCTGTCCGGCACGTCAGCAGGCGACGTGCTCTACAGCGTCGCCGCCGGATCCGCCGACCACGCCGCGTCCGGGGAAACGGTCTCGTTCAGCCGGACGATGACGTTCGCCGGCGCACCGCTGCAGATGCTCTACGCCGTCCGGCGCGATCTGGCGGCCGAGGGTTTCACGCGCGCGACATGGGTGACCGGCGGCGGCCTGTTGCTCACCCTCGGCGTCGTGGCGCTGTCCGGCTTCGGCGTCAGGCGCGCGGCACGCCGTACGCAGGCGGAAAACCCGCGCGTGAACATCGAGGAGCGCCTGAAGGCCCTGATCCACGAATTGAACCATCGCGTGCGCAACGTGATGTCGGTCGTGCAGGCGGTCGTGCGGCTGAGCTTTTCCTCCGGTGCCAACCTCGCCGACATCCAGAAGACCTGCGAAGGCCGCCTGCAGGCGCTCGCCAACACCATGTCGCTTCTGACCGCCAACGACTGGAAGAACCTGCGCCTGCGCAACCTGCTGACCGAAGACATCATCCCCTATGCCGGCCGCGTCGAGACGGACGGGCCCGACATCAAGCTCAAGGCGCGCGCGGCGCAGACGTTCGGCCTCCTGTTCCACGAGCTTGCCGCGAATGCCGCGCGCTTCGGCGCGTTTTCGGTTCCGGAGGGAAAGGCAAGTCTCGTCTGGACGGTGACCGGTCCGGCCGGCGCGCGCCAGTTCCAGATGAGCTGGAAGGAGACCGGCGGCCCGGCCACGATGCCGCCCAAACGTCACGGCTTCGGCGAGTTGCTGCTGCGCCGGATCGCCCCGCGCGATCTTGGCGGACGCGCGACGCTCACCTATGCGGCGCAGGGGCTGCAATACGACTTGTCGGCCCCGTTCGACGAACTGACCGACAGCGCCTCCGGTCAGCCGGCCTGACCGTCCCGCCGCGGCCGGTCAGCCTTTGTATCTGGCCGCGAGCGCATCGGCGCCGCGCGCCAGGAGCCCGACATCGGAACCGACCGCCACGAACAGCGCGCCGAGATCGATCCAGCGGCGTGCGTTCGCCTCGTTGTCGGTGAGGATGCCGGCGGCCTTGCCGCTCTTGACGATACGCCGGATGGCGTCGTCGATGCGCGGCAGCACCTCCGCGTTCGCGCGCTCGCCGACAAAGCCGAACGAGGCATGCAGGTCGCCCGGCCCGATGAAAATGCCGTCGATGCCGTCGATCGCCGCGATCGCCTCGATATTGTCGAGCGCCTCGCGCGATTCGACCTGCACCAGCATGCAGATATCGCTATCGGCCTTGCGGAAATACTCCTTCACGCGGCCGAAGCGCGTGGCGCGCGTCGTGCCGGCCACGCCGCGCACGCCGGCAAGCGGAAAGCGCGCCGAACGTACCGCGTCCTGCGCTTCCCTGGCGTTGCTGACCTGCGGGATCAGCAGCGTCTGGATGCCGATATCGAGATAGCGCTTGATCGTGACCATGTCGTTCCATGGCAGGCGCACGATCGGCGTCGTCGGATAGGGCGCGACCGCCTGAAGCTGGCCGAATACGCAGCCGATGTCGGCGGGCGAATGCTCGGTGTCGATCAGGATCCAGTCGAAGCCGGCGCCGGCAATCACCTCGGCGGTATAGTTCGACGACAGCGACGCCCACAATCCGATCTGCAAACGCTTGTCGCGCAGCGCCTGTTTGAAGACGTTCCTGGGATTGTCCATCGCGATCTCCGGATTGCCGAGTGCCGCTGCGCCGAAGGAGCGCCGACGCAGCCTATCGCGCGAAGCGCGGACACTGAAGCGGTGCAGGAGAAATGGTGCCGCAAGAGGGATTCGAACCCCCGACCCCATCATTACGAATGATGTGCTCTACCAGCTGAGCTATTGCGGCGAGGTTGCGCGCTCTGATACCGGGCGGGCCATCCCTTGGCAAGGGATAGCTGGCAGCGGCGGCAGCGCCGTCAGCGGAAAAAGCCCCGCCAGCCCGGCGGCGGCGCGTCCGGGGTCGGCTCGCGTTCCGGCTCCGGCTCGGGGCCGGGATCGTCGGGCACGTTTACCACCGGGATGACCATTTCCGCGGGCTGCGGCACGGGAGCGACCGCTCTTTCGCCCCCGACCGGTTGGATCGGCGCGACCGGGACGGCGGCCGGTTCCGGCGCGCTTTCGGCCGCGCGCGCGTTGTCGGCCGACGGCATCGCCGGCGCCTGTTCGATCACGGTATCGGGATCGATCGCGGTTTCCAGCGGAGCGTCGGGCACCGCGAGCGGCGCGCCCGGCGCCGGCAGTTCGGCGACCGGCACCCGCCATTCGAACGCATCGAGCCGTCCGCTCACCGGCGACATCGGCAGCCATTGTTCGGACACGATGCCGTCGGCGGTCCAGACCGGATCGCGCGCGGCATGCAGCGCGCGCGTCATCCAGGCGCGGGCGGCACCCTCGTCGCCATGCTCCACGCGCTCGATGTCGGCCATCAGCAGCGCCACGCGCCGCGTCGGCTGCGCGAGCAGCGGGGCGAGCGCATCGCGCGCGGCCCTGAACTCGCGCGCATCGAGCGCGGCGCGCGCGACCGCGAGCGCGCTTTCCGGATGGTCCGGCCGTTCTTCGGCGAGCGTGCGCGCACGCGCCAGCCGCTCGAGCGCCGAATCACCGAAACGCACCTGCGCATAGGTCGCGGCGAGATCGGGATGCGGATTGGCGCGCCAGGCGGTGCGGATCACGCGCGTCGCCTTCCGCAATTCGCCGGCTTCCGCGAGGAAGCGCCCGGCGAGCGTCGCGGCCGGCACGAAATCGGGCGCGAGCCTGGCCGCTTCCAGGATCAGGCCCCTGGCGGTGTCGCGGTCGCTCTGTTCGAGTGAGAGCGCCTGCGCCGTCAGCAGCACCGCGCGCTTGCGCACATAATCGGCCTTGTCGATGGCGGCATGCTTGCGGTTGCGCTCGAGGAATGCGAGCGCGCCGGCCCAGTCGCCGGCCGCGCTGCGAAGCTGCAGCACGGCCTGCCCGGCCCACGGCAGCGACGGCGCATCGTGCGCGGCTTCCTCGGCGACGAGCTTGGCGGTTGCGGCGTCGGCGCCGCGTTGCGCCTCGATGAACAGCCCGCGCAAGCCGATCAGCTTGGTGTCCTCGCGTCCGGCCATGGCGCGGAAGGTCTTTTCGGCCGCGGCACGGTCGCCGGACAATTGCGCGCTCTGCGCGCCGAGCAGCAGCGTCAGCGGCTCCGCCGGTGCGAGCCGCGCTGCTTCGCCGGCATGCCTGCGCGCGGCCTGCGCGTCGCCGGCGCCGATCGCGATCAGGCCGCGCGAGATCGCCAGATAACCCTGTCGCTCGCGCCGGTGGGCGCGCCACCCGCGCAGACGCCGCGGCGTCAGCACGATGCCGCGCGCGATCGCCCAGATCAGCATCAGGACGACAAGCAGCACGCCGACGGCAACCGCGAACACCATCAGCGAGGTTTCCACCCGCCAGCCCTGCCAGGTGATAGCGACCTCGCCCGGACGGTCGGCGAACCAGCCGATGCCCAGCGCCAGCACGCCCACCGCCAGAAGAAAGAAGACAACACGGATCATGCGGGACCGTACTCCTAGCGCGTCGCCTTGCCGAGCGCGGCCAGGACCTCGTCGGCAAACCGCCGGCCCGCGGCGACGGCGGTCTCGCGCGCCTCGACGGTCGCGATCCAGGATTGCGCCGGAGCGCGTAAATTGTCGGGCAGCCGCTTGAGATCCTGCAGGGCCCCCTGGATATCGGCGCGCGCGGCCTTGAGTTCGATGCGCGCGATGACCGAGACCGGATCGTCGCCGCTCACCTCGCCGGCCGGGCGGATGCGCACGAGGCGCTCGGCGCTCGCCTGCAGTTTCTCCAGCACGTTGCCGGACGGCTTCTGCTCGCCGATCACCCGCAGCATCGCGGGCGCGAGCGTCGCCAGTTCGCGCGCCAGCGCGGGAACGGTGGGCACGCCTTTTTCCGCAAAACGCTCGACCGGCGCCAATGCCGCCGCGTCCGCCCCAAGCGCCTTGGCGGCGGCGAGTTCGGCCGTGAACGTCGCGCCGCGCTCGATCGCGTTGCGCAGAGCCGAGGCGGCGATCGCCAGCCGGCCGGCGCGGTCGTCCGCCTCCGGGCGGTTTGTGCTCAGATCGCGCAGCGCCTGCTCGAGCGCCGCCACGCGGCCGGTCAGAGCGTCGAGCGCGGCGGACGACGCACCTGCGTTATCGGCGGCCGGTGCGCGCTGGGCGCGATCGGCCGCGGCCGTTGCCGCATCGGCGCGCGTCAGCGCCTGGCGCGCGGTCTGGGCGATGTCGTCGAGCCGCCTGTTGAGTTCGGTGAGCGCCGCGGCATCGGCGCCGTGCGCGGGAGCCGGCGGCGTCGGTGCGGGCGCGGGACGGCGGGCGAGCGCCGCCTCGATCGCGTCGAGTCGCGCGGCAAGCTGCGCCTGCGCAGCGTTGTCAGGCGCAACCATGGGCGGACCGAAAGCGCCGCCGAACCACAATCCGGCGCCGAGCAGCGGGAGACCGACCGCGAGCGCGGCGATCGTGATCCAGAGCGCGGCCGGCCGGCGCGCGGCCGCGGCTTCGGCCTGCGGCGGAAAATCCTGTGCCGGGCCCGCTTCGGATTCCGGCGGCGCAGCCCCTGCGCCGTCGCCCGCCTCTGCCGGGTCGGGTCTGGACTCCGGCGGCTTTTCGCGTGCCACCTCGGTCGCCTTCAGATCGATGGTCGGACCCGGGCGCGGACGCGAGTCTTCCGGCGAAGCGCTTCTGGCGTCGTCGTCATTCGCCATGGTGCCGTCTCCCGGGCTGGCAAACCGGCCGGATGGCTCGCATCGGGAATCGTGCGCGCCCCCGCTCCCCTCGATACTGCGATGGCGGCGTGGCGGCAACTTGGCCGTCAGGATGACGCGAGAAGATCGAGCATCGCCGCCTCGTCGGGACGTGCCGCGACCAGGACGCGTTCAAATCCGGCGTCGTGCAGCGCCTGCGCCACGCGCCGCGACAGACAATAATGCGCAAGGCCACGGACCGTTTCGATCAGGCCGTCCCTCGCCGCACACTGCACGAAGATCGCGGCGGTGCGTGCGGAATAATGCAGGACACCGGCAAGTCCGCTCGCCGCAAGCGCGGTGCGCGCCTCGGCCGGCAGGGTTTCGACGGCGGTCGCGCGATAAACCACTGCGGTCTCGATGGAAACGCCGTGCGGGGCGAGGTCGGCCGCGAGATCGCGCGCCCGGTCGCTGCCGGCAAGATAGAGAAGTCGCGCCGCGCGCGCCCCAAACCGCCCGACGGCGAGGGCTGCCAGGGCTGCGGCATCGCCGTCCGCCGAGACCACATCGGCAAAGCCTGCCGCACGCGCGGCCTCTGCGGTCTGACGTCCGACCGCCAGAACCGGCAGGTGGCGGATATCGGCAAGGCGCGGATGCGCGGCAACGGCGCGCGCCGCATTGGCGCTTGTCATTAAAATGGCGCTGACGGATTGCGGATCGATCGCGGTACCGGTCACCGGCTCGATGCGCAGGAGCGGCGCGACCACTGCCTCGTGGCCACGCGCGCGCAACGCGGCGGCCGTGCGCTCGCTTTCCGCCTGCGGCCGCGTGACCAGAAGCCGCATCATGGCATCCGGAAGAAATCCGCCCCGCCCTTCGTGCGCAGTTCGCGGCCGGCCTCGTCGCCGAGCACGGCGGCGTCGCGCACATGGCCCTCGCGCACGGTCTCGTGCGCCTCGCTGCCGTCGGGGCGCACGATCATGCCGTGCAGGCGCACGCTTGAGCCGCTGACGACGGCATGGCCGGCGATCGGCGTGCGGCAGGACCCGTCGAGCGCGGCGAGGAACGCGCGCTCGGCGGCAAGAGCGGTAGTCGTCGCGGGATGGTTGATACCGGCGAGCAGCGTGCGGATGCGCTCGGCGTCGGCACGCGTCTCGATCGCGATCGCGCCCTGCCCGACCGCGGGGAGGAATTCGTCGATGCCCAGGATGCAGGTCGCGGTCTCGACCAGGCCGAGCCGCTTCAGTCCGGCCAGCGCCAGCAGCGTCGCGTCCACCTCGCCGGCCTCGATCTTGCGCAGGCGCGTCTCGACATTGCCGCGGAACGAAACCACCCGCAGATCGGGCCGCGACCGCTTCACCTGCGCCTGCCGGCGCAGCGAGGCGGTGCCGACGACCGCGCCCGCCGGCAAGGCCGCAAGCGAGGCCGCGGTGCGGCAGATGAAGACGTCGCGCACATCCTCGCGCGCCAGACAGGCCGCGAGCACAAGCCCCTCCGGCAGGACGGTGGGAACGTCCTTCGCCGAATGCACGGCGAGATCGATGGCGCGCGACAGCAAAGCCTCCTCGATCTCCTTGGTGAACAGGCCCTTGCCGCCGACCTCGGCCAGGGGGCGGTCCTGGATGCGGTCGCCGCTCGTCTTGATCACGCAGATCTCGATTTCCTCGGGATTGAGCCCGTTGGCCTGCGCCAGTTGCGCGCGCACAGTGCGCGCCTGCGCCAGCGCCAGCGGCGATCCGCGCGTCCCCAACCTGATCTGGATCCTTGACGATTGCACCTGTGGACCTCGCAATGCTAGGCGGAACGAAAGAGCGGGCGGACGCGGGACGCGGATTTCATGCTTGTACTCGGAATCGAGACGACGTGCGACGAAACCGCGGCCGCCGTGGTCGAACGTCGGGACGACGGCCGCGGCAAAATACTATCCAACATCATCCGCTCGCAAACCAACGAGCATGCCGCGTTCGGCGGCGTGGTACCGGAAATCGCCGCGCGCGCGCATGTCGAGGTGCTCGACCGCATCGTCGCCCGGGCGATGCAGGAGGCTGACGTCGCCTTCGAGGCGCTCGACGGGGTCGCGGCGGCCGCCGGTCCCGGGCTGATCGGCGGCGTCATTGTCGGGCTGACCACCGCCAAGGCCATCGCCATGGTCAACGCCAAGCCGCTGATCGCCGTCAACCATCTCGAGGCGCATGCGCTCACCGCGCGGCTGACCGACGCCACGCCGTTTCCCTATTGCCTGTTCCTCGCTTCCGGCGGCCATACCCAGATCCTCGCCGTGCGCGGCGTCGGCGATTACGTACTGCTTGGCAATACGATGGATGACGCCATCGGCGAGGCCTTCGACAAGACCGCCAAGCTCCTCGGCCTCGGCTATCCGGGCGGACCGCAGGTCGAGAAGGAAGCGGTCAACGGCAATCCCGAGCGCTTCGCGCTGCCGCGCCCGCTCGCCGGGCGCAACGACGCGGCGTTTTCGCTGTCGGGCCTGAAGACCGCGCTGCGGCTGGAAGCACAACGTCTCGTCCCGCTCAGCGATCAGGATGTCGCCGACCTGTGCGCGTCGTTCCAGCAGGCGGTCGTCGACGTAACGCTCGACCGCCTGCGCATGGGCCTGCGCCTGTTCCGCGAACGCTTCGGCAATCCGAACGCGCTGGTGGCGGCCGGCGGCGTCGCCGCCAACCAGGCGATCCGCAAGGTGCTGCATCGCATCGCGTTCGAATGCGGCACGGTGCTGGTCGTGCCGCCTGCCGCCCTGTGCACCGACAACGGCGCGATGATCGCCTGGGCCGGCGCGGAGCGGCTGGCGCTCGGCCTGGTTGATACGATCGACGTCGCCCCCCGCGCGCGCTGGCCGCTCGAAGACATCGGCGGCCTGCATGCGGTAACCTGATCGCCGCACGGAGACATCCAGCATCGCCATGCCGTCCGATCGATCATCCGACCTGCCATTCCACCGCTTCACGGTGCTCGGCGCGGGAAGCTGGGGCAGCGCGCTTGCCAACGCGGCCGCGCGGGCGGGCCGCCGCGTCACGCTGTGGACCCGCGACGCGCAAACCGCCGCGGCCATGGCGCGCACGCGCGAGAGCCGCCGGTTGCCCGGCGTCCAGCTCGACCGCAGCATCGCGGTGACCGCCTCGCTCGCCGACGCGCTCGCCGACGCCGACGCCATCCTGCTGGTGGTGCCGGCGCAGGCGGTGCGCGCGGTCGCGACCGAGATCGCCGACGGCATCGCCGACGGCACCCCCGTCATCGTCTGCGCCAAGGGCATCGAGCGCGGCACCTACAAATTCATGACCCAGATCGTGTCCGAATGCGCCCCGCGCGCGATGCCGGCGATCCTGTCCGGCCCGAGCTTCGCCGACGATGTCGCGCGCGGCCTGCCGACCGCCGTCACGCTTGCCGCGCTGGATGCCGGGCAGGCCTCTGCCCTCTCGCAGGCACTGGCGACCGCGACCTTCCGGCCCTATCACTCGACCGACGTGCGCGGCACGGAGATCGGTGGTGCCACCAAGAACGTGCTGGCGATCGCCGCCGGCATCGTCTCGGGGCGCGCGCTCGGCGCCAGCGCCGCCGCCGCGCTGATCACCCGCGGCTTCGCCGAGCTGGTGCGCTTCGGCCGCTTCTTCGGCGCGCGGCTGGAGACCCTCACCGGACTCTCCGGCCTCGGCGACCTGGTGCTGAGCTGTTCGAGCCCGCAGTCGCGCAACTTCTCGCTCGGGCTTGCGCTTGGAAGCGGCGCCTCGCTCGATCAGGCCCGCGCCGGCGGCAAGCTTGCGGAAGGCGCGTTCACCGCCTCCGTCATCGCCGCGCTGGCGCGCGAGAACGATATCGACATGCCGATCGCGTCCGCGGTCGATGCCGTGCTCGACGGCCGCACCAGCATCGATGCGGCGATCGAGGGACTGCTCACGCGCCCGATCGGCGCGGAGACCTGATCCGGAGACGTCGCATGGCCTATTGGCTGATCAAGAGCGAACCCGATGCCTGGTCCTGGGACCAGCAGGTCGCCAAAGGCGCGGCCGGCGAAGCGTGGAGCGGCGTGCGCAATCACACCGCCAAGCTCAATCTGATGAAGATGAAGAAAGGCGACCGCGCCTTCTTCTATCATTCCAATATCGGCAAGGAGATCGTAGGCATCGTGCAGATCGTGCGCGAGCATTATCCCGATCCCTCCGACAAGACCGGCGTGTTCGTGATGGTGGACGTCAAGGCGCTCGAGCCGCTGCCGAAGCCGGTGACGCTCGCGCAGATCAAGGCGACGCCGGCTCTCAAAAACATGGCGCTGCTGAAACTGTCGCGCCTGTCGGTGCAGCCGGTGACGGCGGGCGAATGGTCCGCCATCTGCCGGATGGGCGGGTTGAAGCGCTGAAGCCACGGCGCTGGCGGGCGGGCGCAAACAAAAAGGCCGGCACACAAGGAGAGCGTCATGGCATTTGCGGGCGTGAACTATCAGGCCGTCGTAATCGCCGGGACCGCGGCCTGGGTGACGGGCGCGGTCTATTACGGAATTTTCGGCAAGCCCTGGCTTGCGGCGCTCGGCCGCACCCGGGAAGACATCGCGCCCGCGCGCGGGACGCCGGCTTTCTACCTGCCGTTTGTGCTGGCGATGATCGCAAACCTGATCATGGCCGGGGTGCTGGCGGGCATCGTCGGCCATCTCGGCCCCGGCCGCGTAACCCTGCTGAACGGGATCATCTCGGCCGTCTTCGTCTGGCTGGGCTTTGTGGTCACGACCATGGCCGTCAATAACGCCTTCGGCGGCCGCAAGGCCATGCTGACCGTGATCGACAGCGGACACTGGCTGGCCGCCCTCGTGGTGGCCGGCGCGGTGATCGGATTCGTCGGCGTCTGACCGGTCGCGGAAGCCCCGAAACCGGTGCCCGAAGCCGCCGCAAAGGGACGCAGACGAAAGTGGCACGCCGTTTGGCTTGCCCATCACTTGGGCGCTTCGGCATAATCCAAAGCCTGGATCAAGGCGTCCGGCCGTCCGTCCTGCAAGGATAATTCATCGGCCAAGAACGCTGCATGTGGGGAGGTATGGACGATGTCCGACAAGATCTATGACGTTCCGCCGGAATGGAAGCAGCGCGCTTACATCGACGATGCCAAGTATCGCGACATGTACGCGGCTTCCGTGGCGGACCCGGACAAATTCTGGGCCGAACAGGCCAAGCGGATCGACTGGATCAGGCCCTTCACGAAGGTCAAGAACACCTCCTACGCGTCGGACAACGTCTCGATCAAATGGTACGAGGACGGCACGCTGAACGCCGCCTATAACTGCATCGACCGCCACCTGCCGCAGCGCGCCAAGCAGACCGCGATCATCTGGGAAGGCGACGATCCCAAGGATTCGAAGCACATCACCTACCAGGAACTGCACGACGAGGTCTGCCGGTTCGCCAACATCCTACGCAACCGCAACGTCAAGAAAGGCGACCGCGTCACCATCTACCTGCCGATGATCCCGGAAGCGGCCTACGCCATCCTGGCATGCGCGCGCATCGGCGCCGTGCACTCGGTGGTCTTCGGCGGCTTCTCGCCGGACTCGCTCGCCGGCCGCATCGAGGACTGCAAGTCGAACGTCGTCATCACCGCCGACGAAGGCCTGCGCGGCGGACGCAAGATTCCGCTCAAGGCCAATGTCGACGCGGCGATCGCCAAGGCCGGCGGCGTCGATCACGTCATCGTCGTGCGCCGCACCGGCGGGGCGGTCGACATGGATCCGGTGCGCGACGTCTGGTATCACGAGGCCGCGGCCGTCGTGAACACGGATTGCCCGTGCGCCGAGATGGGCGCCGAGGATCCGCTCTTCATTCTTTACACCTCGGGCTCGACCGGCAAGCCGAAGGGCGTGCTGCATACGACCGGCGGCTATCTCGTCTTCAACTCGATCACCCACCAGTACGTGTTCGACTATCACGAGGGCGACATCTACTGGTGCACCGCCGACGTCGGCTGGGTCACCGGCCACAGCTACATCCTCTATGGCCCGCTCTCCAACGGCGCCATCACGCTGATGTTCGAGGGCGTGCCGAACTACCCGACCAATTCGCGCTTCTGGGAAGTGGTCGACAAGCACAAGGTCAACATCTTCTACACCGCGCCGACCGCGATCCGCGCGCTGATGCAGGGCGGCGACGAGCCGGTGAAAAAGACCTCGCGCAAGTCGCTGCGGCTGCTCGGCTCGGTCGGCGAACCGATCAACCCGGAAGCCTGGGAATGGTATCACCGCGTGGTCGGCGAGGGCCGCTGCCCAATCGTCGATACCTGGTGGCAGACCGAGACTGGCGGCATCATGATCACGCCGCTGCCCGGCGCCACCAAACTCAAGCCCGGATCGGCGACACGTCCGTTCTTCGGCATCAAGCCGCAGCTCGTCGACGCCGAAGGCAAGGTGCTGGAGGGGGCGGCGAGCGGCAACCTGTGCGTCGTCGATTCCTGGCCCGGCCAGATGCGCACGGTCTATGGCGACCATCAGCGTTTCATCGACACCTATTTCAAGACCTATCCGGGCAAGTATTTCACCGGCGACGGCTGCCGCCGCGACGAGGACGGCTATTACTGGATCACCGGCCGTGTCGACGACGTGATCAACGTGTCCGGCCACCGGCTCGGCACGGCGGAGGTTGAATCCGCCCTGGTCGCGCATCCGAAAGTGTCGGAAGCCGCCGTGGTCGGCTATCCGCACACCATCAAGGGCCAGGGCATCTATGCCTATGTCACGCTGATGGCGGGCGAGACCGCGACCGAGGACCTGCGCAAGGAACTGGTCCAGTGGGTGCGCAAGGAAATCGGCGCGATCGCCGCGCCCGATCTGCTGCAATTCGCGCCCGGCCTGCCGAAGACGCGCTCGGGCAAGATCATGCGCCGCATCCTGCGCAAGATCGCCGAGGACGATTACGGCGCGCTCGGCGATACTTCGACGCTGGCCGATCCCGCCGTGGTCGACGATCTCGTCAACAACCGGCAGAACCGCAAATAACCCCGACGCATTGTTGGACGAAACCGGGCGAGGCGCCGCCGCTTCGCCCGGTTTTTCTTTGCCCCGCATCCGTCTCCGCACCGCCGTTAACCAGGACGATGCGCGCCGCCGGCGAACCGCGCATTTACGTTATCGGTAGATCGCGCGTGCGTGGCTTTGCGCACCTGACGTAACGTCACGGCATCCCGCGCATTGCGGGAGCCGGTGGTTGCGTCGAGGTACTGCGATGAAACGCGTCATTCGAACGACGGCTGCGATCTTGCTGATGCTGGTGTCCGCCGTTGCGGCGGCGCAGGCGCGCGAGGTCGTCGCCTTGCGCGGCTACGAGCCGGGCACGATCGTGGTGAAGACGAACGAGCGCAAGCTCTATCTCGTGGTCGAGCCGGGCGTGGCGCTGCGCTATCCGGTCGGCGTCGGCCGGCGCGGCAAGGCATGGACCGGCAGCGCCCATATCGACGGAAAATATGTGCGGCCGGCCTGGGCGCCGCCGGAAGAGGTGCGGCGCGACAACCCGCGCCTGCCCGACGTCATTCCCGGCGGCTCGCCGCGCAATCCGATGGGCGCGGCGGCGCTGACCCTGTCCGGCGGCGAATACGCCATCCACGGCACCAACGCGCCGGGATCGATCGGCGGCTTCGTCTCCTACGGCTGCATCCGCATGCACAACCGCGACATCGTCGACCTGTACGATCGCGTCGATGTCGGCACGCGCGTGCTCGTGCTGCGCTAGCGCGCGGCCTCACTGCACCAGCCGCCGCGGCGGCCCCCCTCATAGGGCCGCGCGAGGCCCGAGGCCAGAAGCGCTTCGGAAACATTCGCGGTTTCGCGCGTGGCCGCATCCGCCAGCACCCGTCCGCCATATTTGTCGAACGCCACGCGTGAGATGACGATGCCGCCGGCCTGCAACAGCCGCCGCAACGCGTCCTCCGCGGCGACGGCGCGGCGGTATTCGGATTCGCAGCGCGCGCCGAACTTTTCCGGCGCATCGACGCCGCGCAGGCGCACTTTGGTCGTGACCTGCATGCCGGGCCAGATCTGCACCCGCGCCTCGAACGTGTCGCCGTCATTGACGTGCAGCAGCTCCGCCGGATAGGCGGGACCGGTCCCCGCCGGCGCGCTCCGCTGTTCGGTCGCAGCCGAACGGCCCGTCGGCGGCGGCGCCGGGGTCTGCGCCACGCCCTCGCGAGGCAGCGCCCATCCGCCGCCGGCGGCATAGCCGGCCACAAAGACGAGCCCGCCGGCGAACAGGACGGCGGTCAGCGAAGGGCCGTTGGGCATGGCACGTTCCAGGAACATTTACCTATTTTAGGACTGAAACCTGATTCGGGCAAGTCGCCCGAAGGGGCGGAAAAGCGGCCGGACCCGGGACGGCGATGGCCGGACCATCCGCGCCCGCTCCGCAACCGGCAGAGGCCTTGTGCCGCAGAGCCTTGCGCAGGGCCTCCGGCATTCCCATCATTTGCGCCGAAACGGGCGCTGGCGCAGCTTGCGCTGCCCGCCGCAGCGCCCCGGGAGACAAGGATGAACTATTTCCGGACCGCCATTCTGCTCGCCGGTCTGACCGCATTGTTCATGGGTGTCGGCTTTCTCGTCGGCGGCCAGAGCGGCGCCATGCTCGCGCTCGTCGTCGCCGCCGGCATGAATTTCTTCGCCTACTGGAATTCGGACCGCATGGTCCTGTCGATGCACGGCGCGCAGGAAGTCGACGAACGCACCGCGCCCGACATCGTGCGCATGGTGCGCGAGCTGGCGCAGCGCGCCGGCCTGCCGATGCCCAAAGTCTATCTGATGGACAATCCGCAGCCGAACGCGTTCGCCACCGGCCGCAATCCGCAGAACGCCGCGGTCGCGGTCACCACAGGTCTCGTCGAGCGGCTCGACCGCGACGAGGTCGCCGGGGTGATCGCGCACGAGCTTGCGCACATCAAGAATCACGACACGCTGATCATGACGATTACCGCCACCATCGCCGGCGCGATCTCCATGATCGCGCAGTTCGGCATGTTTTTCGGCGGCAACCGCGGGAACAATAACGGGTTCGGCCTGATCGGCACGCTCGCCATGGTCATCCTCGCGCCGATCGCCGCCATGATCGTGCAGATGGCAATCAGCCGCACGCGCGAATACGCCGCCGACAATCTCGGCGGCCACATCGTCGGCCGGCCGGCTGCGCTCGCCTCCGCGCTGGTGAAGATTTCCAGTGCCGCGCACGTCATTCCCAACGACGATGCCGAGCGCAATCCGGCGACCGCGCACATGTTCATCATCAACCCGCTGTCGGGCCAGCGCATGGACAACCTGTTCTCGACCCATCCGGCGGTCGAGAACCGCATCGCCGCGCTTAAGGCGCTGGCTCGCGAAATGGGCCAAGGCGATGTATCCAGCGCCTCCGGTGGCGCGTCGGGCGGCTTCACGCAGGGCTCGCATTATGCCGGCGACGCGCCGGCGGCCGGGCCCTGGTCGCGCGGCCGCCGCGGCCCCTGGGGTTGAACCGGCCGGGCTGACCCGACGTCCGGCCGCGGAGGAACGCTGGCGTCGCGCGCGGCTTCGTGCGAACTGATCGCCGATGAACCATTCCGAAAAGCCCGCGGCGAGCGTTGCGCCCGGCCTTGCCTCCCGGCGCATCGCCGCGGCGATCCTTGACGCGGTGATACGCCGCCGTCGTCCGTTCGACGACGAGCTCGACAGCCATGCCGGCGCGCTTTCAGCCCTCGACGAGCGCGACCGCGCGCTCGTGCGCATGCTGGCCACGACCGCGCTGCGCCATCTCGGCTCGCTGCGTCACGTCATCGGCGCGCGGCTGGCGCAAGGCCTGCCCGCCAACGCGCCGGTTGTCGAAAGCGCGCTCCTTCTCGGCGCCGCCCAGATCCTGTTTCTCGACGTGCCCGACCATGCCGCGGTCGACCTGGCGGTGCGTCTGGTGCGCGATGACCGCCACGCCGCGCGCTTCGCCAATCTCGTCAACGCGGTGCTGCGGGCGATCGCACGCGAGAAAACTCTGCTGCTCGCAGGCCTCGATCTGCCCGCGCTCGATACGCCGCCCTGGCTGATGCAACGCTGGAGCGCGCACTACGGCACGCAGACGGCGCACGCGATCGCGGCGGCCAATGCGCAGGAGCCGGCGCTTGATCTCACGGTCAAGAGCGATGCCGCCGGCTGGGCCGCGCGGCTCGGCGGCACGGTGCTGCCGAACGGCTCGGTGCGCGTCCTCGCGCGCGGACCGGTGCAGGCCCTGCCGGGCTTTGGCGAGGGCGCATGGTGGGTGCAGGATGCGGCCGCCGCGATCCCCGCGCATCTGCTCGGCGACCTGCGCGGCAGGAGCGTCGCCGACCTGTGCGCGGCGCCCGGCGGCAAGACCGCGCAGCTTGCCCATGCCGGCGCCTACGTCACCGCCGTCGATCGCTCGAAGCCGCGGCTGCAGCGCCTCGTCGACAATCTCGGGCGCCTGAACCTGTCGGCCGACATCGTCACAGCCGACGCAGCCGAATGGAGCGGCGGGCCGTTCGACGCCGTGCTGCTCGATGCGCCCTGCCTTGCGACCGGAACGATCCGCCGCCATCCCGACATCGCCTGGCTCAAGGACGAGCGCGATCTGTCGAAGCTGTGCGCGCTGCAGGCGCGCCTGCTCGATCGCGCTGCCACGCTGCTCAAGCCGGGCGGTATCATGGTCTATTGCACCTGTTCGCTCGAAGCCGAAGAAGGCGAGCGCGCCATCGACGCGCTGCTGCATCGCAATCCGGCGATGCGTCGCCGGCCGCTTGCGCCACCCGATGTTTTCGGCTGCGGCGAATTCCTCACGCCTGCGGGCGACCTGCGGACGCTGCCCTGCCACTGGCCGGCCGCTGATTCGCGCATGGGCGGGCTCGACGGCTTTTTCGCAGCGCGGCTCGTCCGCGCATAGCCGCACTGGCGCGCAAACCGCGCGAAATTGCGCGGCGGTTGGCCCTCACCGGACGCTTGGCTATATCTAGTCCAAGGTGCGGGCCGGGTACCCGCAACAATGCAAGGGGCCACGTTTCAATGCCGGGCGTTACATTGGCCGAGCGAGCCCGGCTGTCGTGGCTCCTGGCACGCCGCAGCCTGCGGACGCTGACCAACCGCATCAATGCCAATCCGCTGATGCGCTGGCGCGATTTCGCCCGCAAGCCAGACCGGCTCGTCATCTCGCCGCAGGATTTGCGCACCGCCGACGCCACGCGGGCGAGCGAAATCTATGCCGGCCGCTTCGCCTTCGCCGGCAAGGTCGTGATCTGCGACGGCCGCTCGCCGTTCGAGATGACGCCGCCGAGCGAGGACTGGGCGGAAGCTCTGCTCGGCTTCGGCTGGCTGCGCCATCTGCGCGCCGCCGAATCCAGCATCACGCGCGCCAACGCGCGCGCGCTCGTGGACGAATGGATCGCGCTGCAAGGCTCCTGGCATCCGCTGGCGTGGCGGCCGGACATCCTATCGCGCCGTGTCGTGTCGTGGCTGTGTCAGGCGCCGCTGATCCTGCACGACGTCGACATCCAGTTCTACCGGCGCTTCCTGCGCAGCCTGACGCGCCAGGTCCGTTTCCTGCGCAACAGCTATGCTGACACGCGCGAGGGCCTGCCGCGCCTGCAGGCCGCGATCGCGCTTACCTATGCCGCGCTCTCGATGGCCGGCCAGATCAAGCATCTGCGCGGCGTCACGCGCCGGCTGGTCGACGAGCTCGAAAACCAGATTTTGCCGGACGGCGGCCATGTCAGCCGCAATCCCGGCGCGCTGGTGGAAATCCTGATCGATCTCCTGCCGCTCAAGCAGGCGTTCACCGCGCGCAACCTGCCGCCGCCGCCGGCGATGATCAACGCGATCGAGCGCATGATGCCGATGCTGCGTTTCTTCCGCCACGGCGACGGCAATTTCGCGCTCTTCAACGGCATGGGTCCGACGCAGGCCGACCTGCTCGCCACCATCCTCGCCTATGACGACGCGCGCGGCGCCCCGCTCGCCAATGCGCCCCATTCCGGCTTCCAGCGCGCGGCGACCAAGGGGCTGCTCCTGCTGATGGACACCGGCAAGCCGCCGCCGCTGCGGCTCAGCCAGGAAGCCCATGCCGGCGCCCTCTCGCTTGAATTGTCCAGGGACGTGCACCGCATCGTGGTCAATTGCGGTCTGCCGGCGATCAACCGCGAGAGCTGGCGGCAGGTCGCGCGCGCGACCGCCGCGCATTCGACGGTGACGTTCGGCGACGTCTCCTCCTGCCGCTTCCTCAATACCGGCTCCTTCCGCAAGGTGCTCGGCATTCCGGTCATCGACGGACCGGGCACGGTCGAAGTCACGCGCGAGGCGCGCGACGACGTTCTTGTCATCCGCGCCTCGCACGACGGCTATGCCCGGCGCTTCGGCGTGATCCACCAGCGCGCGATCATGCTGGCGGCCTCCGGCACGAGGCTCGACGGCGAGGACACGTTCGTTCCGGTCTCCGGCAAAACCCTGCCGCCCGGCAGCAAGGACGATTTCGCGATCCGCTTTCACCTGCATCCTTCGGTCAAGGCAAACCGCCTCACCGACGGGCATGGTGTGATGCTGATGCTGGCCAACCGCGAAGCCTGGACCTTCGATGCGCATGAGGACATGGTCGAACTTGAGGAAAGCGTGTTCCTGGCCGGTCCCGAAGGGCCGCGCCGCACGACGCAGATCGTGATCTATGGCAACGCGCGCAGCATTCCGCGGGTCCACTGGACCTTCTCCACCCTGAGCGCGACGCAGGCCGCGGCGCGACGCACCAAGGCCGAGGCCGCCGAGACGGCCCACAAGCCGGACACCGACGAACCCGAACTTCCTCTCTGAGACGGACCACACCATGAGCGACACTGCCCGCCGCGCCCGCCGCGCGCTTCTTTCGGTTTCCGACAAAACCGGCCTGATCGATTTCGCCCGCGCCTTGGCCGGGCACGGCATCGAGCTCGTCTCCACCGGCGGCACGCGCAAGGCGCTCGCCGAGGCCGGGCTGAAAGTGGTCGACGTGTCCGAGCTGACCGGCTTTCCCGAGATGATGGACGGCCGGGTGAAGACGCTGCATCCGAAAGTGCATGGCGGCCTGCTTGCCATCCGCGGCAATGCCGAGCACGCTGCCGCGATGGCCGCGCACGGCATCGCCGCCATCGATCTTCTGGTCGTCAATCTCTATCCGTTCGAGGCGACGGTCGCCCGCAACGCCGCCTACGACGAATGCATCGAGAATATCGACATCGGCGGCCCGGCCATGATCCGCGCCGCGGCCAAGAACCATACCGACGTCGCAGTCGTGGTCGATCCGGACGATTACGCGGCCATCGTCTCCGAGCTGAACGCGCACGCGGGCGCTACGACGCTCGACCTGCGCAAGCACCTCGCCGCCAGAGCCTATGCGCGCACCGCGGCCTACGACGCGGCGATCTCCAACTGGTTCGCCGCCACGCTTGGCGACGACGCGCCCGCCTGGCGCGCGGTCGGCGGCCGGCTGGTCGAGGCGCTGCGCTACGGCGAGAACCCGCACCAGACCGCCTCGTTCTACCGCACGCCCGAGCCGCGCGCAGGCGTCTCGACTGCGCGCCAGCTTCAGGGCAAGCAGCTCTCCTACAACAACATCAACGACACCGACGCGGCCTATGAGTGCGTCGCCGAATTCGATCCGGCGCGCACCGCCGCCTGCGTCATCGTCAAGCACGCCAACCCCTGCGGCATCGCCGAGGGCACGAGCCTCAGCCACGCCTACCGCAAGGCGCTCGCCTGCGATCCGGTCTCCGCGTTCGGCGGCATCGTCGCGCTCAACCGCACGCTCGATGCGGAAGCGGCGCGCCTCATCACCGAAATCTTCACCGAGGTGATCATCGCCCCCGACGCGAGCGAGGAGGCGATCGCGATCGTCGGCACGAAGAAGAACCTGCGCCTGCTGCTGGCCGGCGGCCTGCCCGATCCGCGCGCCGGCGGGCTGACCATGAAGACGGTCGCCGGCGGGATGCTGGTGCAGTCGCGCGACAATGCCGTGGTCGACGACATGACGCTGAAGACGGTTACCCGCCGCGCGCCGACCGATGCCGAGCGGCGCGACCTCACCTTCGCGTTCCGCGTCGCCAAGCACGTGAAGTCGAACACCATCGTCTATGCGAAGGACCTCGCCACCGTCGGCATCGGCGCCGGCCAGATGAGCCGCGTCGATTCCGCGCGTATCGCCGCCCGCAAGGCGCAGGATGCCGCCAAGGAAGCCGGTCTCGCGCAACCGCTGACCAAAGGATCGGTCGTGGCGTCCGATGCGTTCTTTCCGTTCGCGGACGGCCTTCTGGTCGTGATCGAGGCCGGCGCCACCGCCGTCATCCAGCCCGGCGGCTCGATGCGCGACGACGAGGTGATCAAGGCCGCCGACGAGGCCGGCATCGCCATGGTGTTCACCGGCACGCGCCACTTCCGGCACTAAAGCATGATTCCGAAAAGTGCGAAGCGGTTTTCGGAAAAGATCATGCTCAAACAAAACGCTAAAGCGGGATGACGATTCAAGGAAAACTCATCCTGCTTTAAAGCCTTTCCTGCTTTGATGGAATCAAAGCAGAGGCCCCAGCTTTTTCCTTTGATACGTTTTCTTCCCGCGAACCGGTACCCCGCTTCGCTTGAAAACACGCTACGGGTCGAGCCGCATCGGCAGGCCGGCCTGCGCCATATGTTGCTTGGCCTGCCGCACCGAATATTCGCCGAAGTGGAAGATCGAGGCCGCCAGCACAGCGGTGGCGTGGCCGTCGCGGATGCCGGCGACCAGATGATCGAGCGTGCCGACGCCGCCCGAGGCGATCACCGGCACGGTGACGGCGTCGGCGACCGCGCGGGTGAGCGCGATGTCGAAGCCCTGCCTGGTGCCGTCGCGGTCCATCGAGGTGAGCAGGATTTCGCCGGCGCCGAGCGCCACCACGTCCCTGGCATAGGCGACGGCGTCGAGCCCGGTCGGCTTGCGGCCGCCATGGGTGAAAATCTCCCAGCGCTCGGGCGCACCCGGCGGCGAGACCTTCTTGGCGTCGATAGCGACCACGATGCACTGGTCGCCGAACTTCTCGGCCGCCTCGCGCACGAATTCGCGGCGCTGGACCGCGGCGGTGTTGATCGAGACCTTGTCGGCACCCGACTGCAGCAGCGCGCGGATGTCGTCGACCGTGCGCACGCCGCCGCCGACGGTAAGCGGCATGAAGCAGGCCTCCGCCGTGCGCCGCACGACGTCGAGGATGATGCCACGGTTCTCGTGGCTCGCGGTGATATCGAGGAAGCACAATTCATCGGCGCCGGCCGCGTCGTAGGCGATGGCGGCTTCCACCGGATCGCCGGCATCGCGCAGATCGACGAACTGCACGCCCTTGACGACCCGTCCGTCCTTGACGTCGAGACAGGGGATGACGCGAACCTTAAACATGAATGGCTGCGGTCGTGACCATGAACTTGACGAAAAGAAGAACCGCGAAGGCCGCGATCACCGCCCACAGCGCGCAGCGGTCCCAGAAGCCCGACTGGCGGCTGCGCAGGGTGCCGATGACGCCCTCGTATTGCGCATAGCCGTCGTAATTGCCGGCCTGCAAGAGCTTGCTGCGCTCCGCCGACTGTTCGCTCTGGAAGCGGAAGCCTTTCACCACGCAATGGATGGCGATGAGACAGAGCAGGATCGCCCCGCCATGGCCCCAGAGCGCGGGGCCCTTCGCATCCGCGCGCAAGAGCGAGAACGACACGATCAGGACCGCCCCCGCCGCCATGAACACCAGCGCGCGCAGCACGTTCGCCGCGCGGTCGGCTGACTGGAGCTGCGCGAGCGCCAGATGCCATTGCTGCTCGGTCGAAGGCGGCCGGTCGGTTGTCTTCAGGTCGAGTGCCATAGATCGGATGCCATGGGTCAGGTCCGGGACGCGCGGATCAGGGCGAGCGCCTGCACCGCATCGAGGCGCCCATCATAGAGCGCGCGGCCGGCAATGGCACCCTCGAGCCGCGCCGCCCGCGGCTGCAGCAGCGCCCTGATATCCTCGATCGAGGCAAGCCCGCCCGAGGCGATGACCGGGATCGAGACCGCCTCGGCGAGCGCGATGGTGGCGTCGAGATTGAGGCCCTTGAGCATGCCGTCGCGGGCGATGTCGGTATAGATGATGGCTGCGACGCCGACGTCCTCGAAACGCCGGGCGATGTCGAGCGCGGAGAGTTCGGAGGCTTCGGCCCAGCCCTCGACCGCGACCCGTCCGTCACGGGCGTCGAGGCCGACCGCGATGCGCGCCGGATCGAGCGCGGCGGCCGTGCGCACGAGATCGGGATCGCGCACGGCCGCGGTGCCGATGATGACGCGGCTGACGCCCTTCTCCAGCCAGCCCTCGATGGTCGCCATGTCGCGGATGCCGCCACCGAGCTGAACCGGGATGCTGGTCGCCTCGAGGATACGCTCGACCGCGCGCCCGTTCATCGGCTTGCCGGCGAAGGCGCCGTCGAGATCGACGACATGCAGATATTCGAATCCCGCGCGCTCGAACGAGGCCGCCTGCTCGGCCGGGTCGCGGCTGAACACGGTCGCGCGCGCCATGTCGCCCTGTTCGAGCCGCACGCACAGGCCTTCTTTCAGATCGATGGCGGGGAAGAGGATCACGTCTTTCTTTCACCCCCCTTGCGGGAGGAAGCAAGGAGAGCGCCATGTCGCCGACGCTTTCACGGTTTCCATCTCAGGAAATTGGCGATCAGCGCAAGCCCGAGCTTCTGGCTCTTCTCGGGATGGAACTGCGTGCCGAACAGATTGTCGCGGCCGACGACGGCGTTGACCGGGCCGCCGTAATCGGCCTGCGCGATCAGATCGGCTTTGTCGGCCACATCGAAATGATAGGAATGCACGAAATAGGCGTGCAGGCCCTGCGGGCCGAGCGGCAGGCTGTCGAGCACCGGATGCGGCCGACGCAGGTCGAGCGTGTTCCAGCCCATGTGCGGGATCTTCAGCGCCGGGTCGGACGGCGCGATCTTCTTCACGTCGCCCCCGATCCAGCCGAGCCCTTCGGTCACTTCGTATTCGAGGCCGCGCTTGGCCATGAGCTGCATGCCGACGCAGATGCCGAAAAACGGCCGGCCCTTCGCGCGCACGCTTTCGTTGAGCGCATCGATCATGCCGCCGACGGCGGCAAGCCCGCGCTTGCAATCGGCGAAGGCGCCGACGCCGGGCAGCACGACGCGGCTGGCGCGCAGCACATCGCCGGGATCGCTGCTGACGACGATGGTTTCGGCGCATCCGGCTTCGCGCGCGGCGCGCTCGAATGCCTTGGCGGCCGAATGCAGGTTGCCCGACCCGTAATCGACGATGACCGTGGTCACGCCTTGCCCCCGGGCTCCGGGAACAGGCCGATCACCTCGGACGAGGATTTCGGCCCGTAGGAAGTGTAGCCGGCCGGCTTTGTCGCGGCGGCGTCGGGCGAAAGCTGCCCGCGCCCCGCGAAATAGCGCCGCTCAGCCGCCTCCTGATCCTCGCCGACCACGACGCCGGTCTGCGTCCAGCCGCGGCGGTCGAGCGTCCAGCGCCACAGCGTGGAGGCTTCGAGCCCGAGCAGCAAGGCCAGCGCGAGACCGACCAGAACCTGGGCGAGCGTGCCGATCCGGCCATACCACATGCCCGCTTCGATCCCCGCCCAGACGAGGAGATAGAGCACCAGCACGAGCCAGAGCCGCCGCCACAACAGCCAGACCGGCCCGAGCACGAAGGCCCAGAAATAGAAACCGTCGCGCACGAACACGGCGTCCTCGGGGTTGACCGACGAGGCGCCCTTGCGCGGGGCCGGCTCATGCACGGTGTAGACAGCCATCGATGTTCTTTCGACGATCAGCCGCCGAGCGAGCCCTTGGTCGAGGGCACCTCGTTGGCCGCGCGCGGATCGATCGCGAAGGCCGCGCGTAGCACGCGAGCCAGTCCCTTGAAGCAGGATTCGGAGATATGGTGGTCGTTGCTGCCGTACAATGTCTCGACATGCAGCGTGACGCCGGCATTCATCGCGAACGCTTGGAACCATTCGTTGACCAGCTCGGTGTCGAAGGTGCCGATCTTGTCGCGCAGGAAGCGGACCTTGAACACCAGCATCGGCCGTCCCGACACGTCGACGGCGACGCGCGTCAGCGCCTCGTCCATCGGCATATGAATGTCGGCATAGCGGGTGATGCCCTTCATGTCGCCGAGCGCCTGCCGCACCGCCTGGCCGAGCGCGATGCCGACATCCTCGGCGGTGTGATGATAGTCGATATGCAGGTCGCCCTTGGCCTTGACGGTGAGGTCGATGCGCGAATGGCGTGCCAGCAGATCGAGCATATGGTCGAGGAAGCCGATGCCGGTGGCGACGGCGGACGTGCCGGTGCCGTCGAGGTTCACCGAGGCCTCGATGTCGGTTTCCTTGGTGGTTCGCTTGATCGAAGCGCTGCGCATATGCTGACCCGCGGGGCGGCTGAAGTGGCGCCTTTTAACAGGGGTTCGGCTGCGACGCCACCGCCGCGGCCGGCGGTTTGCATTCACGGACAACCATCCCTAAATGCCTTTGCGGCACGAGGTTTATGCGTATGTCCCACACCCCTTCCGACGCTGGCGGCCTCTGGCACGGCACCACCATCCTGACCGTCCGCAAGGACGGCACGGTCGCCATCGGCGGCGACGGCCAGGTCTCGATCGGCCAGACCGTAGTCAAGGCCAATGCCCGCAAGGTCCGCCGGCTCGGCAAGAGCGAGGTGATCGGCGGCTTTGCCGGCGCCACGGCCGACGCCTTCACCCTGTTCGAACGGCTCGAATCCAAGCTCGAGCAATATCCCGGCCAGCTCCTGCGCGCGGCGGTGGAGCTTGCCAAGGACTGGCGGACCGACCGCTACCTGCGCCGCCTGGAGGCGATGATGATCGTCGCCGACAAGGAGGTCTCGCTGGTCCTGACCGGCACCGGCGACGTGCTGGAGCCGGAAGGCGGCGTCATGGGCATCGGCTCGGGCGGCAATTATGCGCTCGCCGCCGCCCGCGCGCTCATCGACGGCCCGCTCGACGCGGAGGCGATCGTGCGCAGGTCGCTCGATATCGCCGCCGACATCTGCGTCTACACCAACCGCAACGTCACGGTGGAGACACTCGGCACATGAATATTCAGATGCCCGCCCTCATGGTTCGAGACACATCGCACGGAAGCTTTGTGCATGCGGCTCGTCTCCGCGATGGCGATGCTCCTCACCATGAGGGCTTCTCTCTTGCCTCGTCCTGAGGAGCGCGCTGCGCAGGCCTTCGCTGCCTGCGTAAACGGGTTGTTCGCGCGCATCTCGAAGGATGAGGCAAGCCACGGAACCGAAATATAGATGACCGACTTCTCCCCCCGCGAAATCGTCTCCGAACTCGACCGCTACATCATCGGCCAGGCCGATGCCAAGCGCGCGGTCGCGATCGCACTGCGCAACCGCTGGCGCCGCCTGCAGCTCGACGAGCGGCTGCGCGAGGAAGTGCTGCCGAAGAACATCCTGATGATCGGCCCGACCGGCGTCGGCAAGACCGAGATTTCGCGCCGGCTCGCCAAGCTTGCCGGCGCGCCGTTCCTCAAAGTCGAGGCCACCAAGTTCACCGAGGTCGGCTATGTCGGGCGCGACGTCGAACAGATCGTGCGCGACCTCGTCGAGGTGGCGATCGCCCAAACCCGCGAGAAGAAACGCAAGGACGTGCTCGCGCGCGCGCAACTCGCCGCCGAGGAGCGCGTGGTCGACGCGCTGGTCGGCCCCAATGCCAGCGCTTCCACCAAGGACGCCTTCCGCCGCAAGCTGCGCAACGGCGAGCTCAACGACAAGGAAATCGAGATCGAGGTGCAGTCGGGCGGCGGCGGCATGCCGATGTTCGACATTCCCGGCCTGCCGGGCGCGCAGATGGGCGCGATCTCCATCGGCGACATTTTCGGCAAGCTCGGCGGGCGGCCGCGCACGCGCCGCGTGACGGTCGCCGAATCGCACGACATCCTGCTCAACGAGGAAGCCGACAAGCTGCTCGACCAGGAGCAGCTCGTGCAGGAATCGATCCGCGCGGTCGAGCAGAACGGCATCGTGTTCCTCGACGAGATCGACAAGATCTGCGTGCGCGACGGCCGTCTCGGCGGCGACGTGTCGCGCGAGGGCGTGCAGCGCGATTTGTTGCCGCTGATCGAAGGCACCACCGTCTCGACCAAGCACGGGCCGGTGAAGACCGACCACATCCTGTTCATCGCATCGGGCGCGTTCCATCTCGCCAAGCCGTCGGACCTCTTGCCCGAACTGCAGGGCCGGCTGCCGATCCGCGTCGAATTGCGCGCGCTCACGCGCGAGGATTTCCGCCGCATCCTCACCGACACGGAAGCCTCGCTGATCAAGCAATATGTCGCGCTGATGCAGACCGAAGGCGTGACGCTCAATTTCACCGACGACGCCATCGACGCGATCGCCGACATCGCGGTCTCGGTGAATGCCAGCGTCGAGAATATCGGCGCGCGCCGGCTGCAGACGGTGATGGAGCGCGTGCTCGACGAAATCTCCTTCACCGCCACCGACCGTTCCGGCGAGACGGTGAAGATCGACGCCGTCTTCGTGCAGAAGAATATCGGCGATCTGGCCAAGAACAGCGACCTGAGCCGCTTCATCCTTTAGGCAGAAGCGTCAATCGTCATCTTCCGGCCGGCTGGTCGAAGGCTGGATCACCGCAACGGGATCGGACGCCGGAAAGGTTTCCTTCAAACCTTCTTCGAGTTCCCGCTCCATCCGCGCCTTGTCCTTCGCGGCTTCCTCGTCGGCGGACGTGGATTTAGGCTTCTTCGGATCGCCGGACATGATGCTCTCCTTCCTTGCTATCGCTTGCGGCGCAGACGCACATACAACGCGCCATCGCCGCCATGGGCGATCGCCGCAGGCGAAAAACCGACCACGAGCGTACTGAACTCGGGCAGCGCCAGCCAGAGCGGCACCTGCCGCCGCAGCACGCCGGTCTCCGCGTCGGCCCCGCCGCGGGCGCCCTTCCCGGTAATGACAAGTCCCGTGACCGCGCCGTCCTCCTGCGCGCGGCGCAGGAAGCGCAGCAGCGCGCCGTATGCCTGCGCCTGCGTCATGCCGTGCAGATCGATACGCGCATCGATCGATTGCGCGCCGCGTGCGATGCGGCTCTTGAGCTTGCGCTCGAGCGGGCCCGGTGCCGGCGGCGCTTTAGGAACGGGCTTTTCCGCGGCGGGCGGCGGCGGCGCGGACGCCGTGCGCTTCGTCTTCGCGGGTGCGGCCTGTTCCGGTGCGGCTTCGGTTTCGTCGTGCGCATGCACACGGGACTTGCGCACCCTGAGCGGTGCGATCGAACGCGTGACGACGCTCCACAGATCGTGCTCGTCCTTCGACAGGCCGCGGGCCCTGCGTCCGGGTGGCTTGCTCATGGCCGGCGTCCTCGGTCAGCCGTCCCGGATCAGCGCTTGCGCGACGGACGGGCCTTGGGCAGCGGAACGCCCGCAGACGCAGACGGATCGGCCGCGGCGACCGCGACCGGCGCGGGCTTCTCGCTTTCGGGCGCGCGCGCCGATTGCAGCGACGCCGGGCGCGGCAGCGGCAACGGGACCTGCTTTTGCAGCCGGCCGGGATCGAGCTCGTTCGGCACCAGCATCACGAACTGCCCGAACTGCTTGAAGCGGCCGGCGGCGCGCGCGGCCTCCTCGCCGGCGCCGAGATAGATGTCGGCGCGCGCGGGTCCGACAATGGCCCCGCCGGTATCCTGCGCTACCATCAGGCGCCGGAAGGGCGTATCGGGTTTCTCCGACGCGATCGGCAGCAGCGCGTCGATGAAGAACAGCATGCCGTAGGTGTGCAGCTTGCGGTCGACGGCGATCGAGCGGCCGGGGGTGAGCGCCACGCCCTGCGCGCCGGGCGGGTCTTCGTGATGGTCGAGATCGGTCTCGCGGAAGAAGACATAGGACTTGTTCTCGCGCCGCAGCGCCCTGCCCTCTTCCGGATTGGCTTCCATCCATTCGCGGATTTTCTGCATCGAGATTTCTTCGCGCGTATAGATGCCGCGCTCGATCAGGAAACGCCCGACCGCGGTGTAGGGATGGCCGTTCTGGGCGTCGTAATTGAGCCGGATGATCGCGCCATTCTCCAGACGCACCCGCACCGACCCCTGGATCTGCGCAAAGAAGGCGTCGACCGGATCCTTCAGATAGACGATCTCGAGGCCGCGCCCGGCGATCGCGCCGTCCTCAATCTGCGTGCGGTCGTAATAGGCGCCGGTGCGCTTGACGACGCGCTTGCCGAACTTGCCTTTGGCCTTGGTGTGGCGCAAGCGTGAGACCAGAAGACCAGGCGGACGGCGATAGAGCGGCGTGGTATAGACGTCGCTCGGATAGCGCGCGCCGTCCACGATCGGCTCGTAATAGCCGGTGAAGAAACCGTCGCGTTCGCCGACCGGCGCCAGCCGCACCGGACGGAAATTCTTCTCGAAGAACGTCCTTGCGCCGGTATCGTCGAGCGGCAGCGCGGCAATGGCGCGTCCGCAAACATCGTGCAGCGCGCCGAGCAGCGCATGCCCGTTATGCCTGGCCTTGCCGCCCTGCAGGATCGGCCGGCACGAGACGAGAAAGGCGCCGAGCGCCTCGGAATGGAAATCGGCGCGCCAGCCTTCGACCGAATCCCAGGTCAGAAGGTCCATCGCCGCGTTGGGAATCTTCAGCGGATCGGCTTTGTGCGCGGGAGCCCGAGGCGCGGCCTTGCGCTTTTTTGCGGCCTCGGCGGCCAGGGGCCAAGCCGCCGCCAAAACGAGCGCTGCGGCGATGAAGCGGCGAAACACGGCACGCGATGAACGCGGCGTGCGGATCATCATTGCCCGGCTTCGGTCGCCACAAGTTTCCAGTTGGGATCGCGCGAGGTGGCGTCGCGCGAGAAGGTCCACACGTCGGTGACGCTCGTCACCTTGTCGGGGTTGCCTTCGATCACGTTGCCGGTCTTGTCGCGCGTGGCGGTGATGAGCTGCGAGACGAACCGCACCGTCACCTGCGCGGTATTGCCGCGCAGCTCGGCGCCGGTGATCTCGGCGGTGTCGAGCGAGACGAAACGGCTCTCGACGGTCTCGCCCTTGGTCTCGCGGTCGCGGATGGCGGCGTCGAAGCCTTCGAACACTTCGCGCGCCAGGAGACCTTTGAGCATGCGGCGGTCGCCGGTCGCGAACGCTCCGACGATCATCTCGTAGGCACTGCGCGCACCGGTCAGGAATTGCTGCGCGTCGAACGCGTTGTCGACGGCGACGATCGCATCGAGTCCGGATGCAACCGCGCTGCCCTCGGCGGCGATACCCTTCCAGCGGTCTACGGGCTCGGCGGCCTCGCCAGCGTCGCTCGGACGGCTGACGCTTTTGGGCTTGCGGTTGGGCAGGGAGACGACCTTGTCGCCGGCCGGCGCACGCATGTCGCGTGCCGAATAGGGATCGTAGGGCGGGCGTTCCCGTCCGGGCCGCTGACCCAGAACGCTGCGCAGCCGCAGGAAGATGAAAATCGCCAGCGCCAGGAAGATGATGGTGTAAATGTCGAACACGTCGCGAATGCCTCGGCAGCCATCAAGCGGATCGGCGAGCGGTCGATGTCACGCGGCCCGGCCGCCACTAACGCCCTTATTTAGTGGCGCAATTCGGTTTATCCATAGCTTGCGGCCAAAATCGGGTCCAATGACAAATGCCCGATAACCGGCCGCCCGACCCTGTCCCGGTCCACTTGTGTGCCCGAGAGCACCATAATCGAACTTTCCGACCCCGCCAACCGCACCAGCGCCGCCGCCATGCCGACCGGAAGACTGATCCTCCTGAGCCTCCTTGCGCTGCCGGTCGCCGAGATTGCGGCATTTTGGCTCGTGGCCGGCATGACCGGCTTTTTCCCCGCTCTGGTGCTGCTCCTAGCCGGTTCGGCTGCCGGCGTGTTGATCCTGCTCGGCCTCGGCCGGCGGCTGCTTGAGCGAATCGGCCGACGCCCGCCGCACGAGACGCAGCCGAACACGGCCGGAACCGGCACCGCCAGTTCCGGCGGACTTGCCGGCAGCGGCTTCATGGTGGCAGGCGGCATCCTTCTTGCCATTCCCGGCTTCCTCACCGACATCGCCGGCGCAGCCCTCCTGATTCCCTCCATCCAGCGCCGCCTCGCCGGCTCGGGAATAGTCCGCCGCGCCGCGCGCGACGGCGTCATCGAACTTGATGCCGACGAATGGACGCGCGTGCGCGACCGGCCGATCGATCACCGCAAGGAGTGAACGCTCCGGCACGTGCCGCCGGCTGCGATCCTTGTCCGGGGTCGGACCCTGTGTTAGCCACACCGCCAAACCGAAGAGGATGTTATGGCGAATACGACGAATGGCGGCCCGCAGGGCGCCGCGGGTGCGGCCAATCCCCTGCCCAATCCGGAATCGCTGCCGCAGGTCAACGTGCTGGCGCAATACACCAAGGACTTCTCGTTCGAGAATCCGCACGCGCCGCGTTCGCTGCAACCCTCCGATCAGCCCTCGATCAACCTTCAGATCAACGTCAACCAGAAGCAGCTCTCGGACACCGACTTCGAGGTCGAGCTGACGATCGAAGGCAAGGCCGAAGCCAAGAGCGAAGTGATTTTCCAGTTTGAACTCGCCTATGCCGGCATTTTCCGTCTGCAGAACGTTCCGGCGGAAGCGGTGCAGCCGATCATGTATATCGAGTGCCCGCGGCTTCTGTTCCCGTTCGCGCGCGAGATCGTTTCCGCCGCGGTTCGCAACGGCGGCTTCCCGCCGCTGATGATCGACCCGATCGATTTCGTCGGCCTCTACCGGCAGCGGCTCGCACAGGGGCAGGCTTCCGGCGGCAATGGCTGACGGCCGCGGGCCATCCTCTCAGGACTGATAGTCGTTCCAGAGCGTCTTTTCGCCGAGCGTGACGATGAAGGCGCGATGTGCCTCGCGCTCGGCGTCGCTTACGCGCGCGGCGAGTGGCACCGCACGCTGGCGCGCCTGGGCGGCGCCGCCGGCTGATGGTGTTGCGATCATGCTGTCGGTCAGTTCGAACGCCGCCTGCCGCGCGCCGATAAGCTCGACATAGACCTCCGCCAGCAACTCCGCATCGAGCAGAGCGCCGTGCTTAGTGCGGTGCGAATTGTCGATCCGGTAGCGCACGCACAGATCGTCCAGCCGGTTGGGCGCGCCGGGATGCCGGCGGCGCGCGATCATCAGCGTATCGACGATCCGCTCGCGGCCGATCGCCACCCGCTTCGTGCGCTCAAGCTCGGCATTGATGAAGCCAAGATCGAAGAAGGCATTGTGCGCGACGAGCGGAGCGTCCCCGAGAAAGTCGAGAAATTCCCCGACCGCGCTTTCGAACAGCGGATGGTCCTTGAGAAAATCCGCCGACAGGCCGTGGATCGCGAAGGCCTCGGCCGGCACGTCGCGTTCGGGATTGAAATAACGGTGGAACACCTTGCCGGTGGGAAAGCGGTTGACGAGCTCGACGCAACCGATCTCGATCAAGCGATGGCCCTGGGCGGGGTCGAGGCCGGTCGTCTCGGTGTCGAAAATGATCTCGCGCATGGTCTTCCGGCGTCGTTTCCGAATCAGCGGCGGGGCGCCATTGTAGCGACCCTTGCCAGGATGTCGCGCACCTGCGCGCGCGCCGGTTCCAGGCCATGCCCGCTATCCACGATGAAGTCGGCGCGGCGGCGCTTTTCGGCGTCCGGCATCTGCTTGGCGAGCAGCGCCTCGAACTTCTCCGCCGTCATGTCCGGACGCGCGAGCACCCGCGCGCGCTGCACCTCGGCGGGCGCAGTGACCACGACGACGGCATCGACGCGCGCGTCGCCGCCGGTCTCGAACAAAAGCGGGATGTCGAGCACCACCACCGGCGCGCCGCGCCGGCGCGTATCGTCGAGAAAGTTGGTCTCCGATCTGCGCACCAGCGGATGCACGATCGCCTCAAGCCGTTTGAGCGCCTGCGGATCGCCGACCACGCGCGCGCCGAGCTTCGCGCGATCGACCTTGCCTTCGCTCGTCGTTCCGGGAAATTCGCGCTCGATCAATGCGACGGCTTCGCCTTCGTAGAGCCTGTGCACGGCGGCGTCGGCGTCGTGCACCGGCACGCCTTCCTCGGCGAACAGACGCGCGGTCGTGGTCTTGCCCATGCCGATCGAACCTGTCAGGCCGAGAATGAACACGTTGCACCTCCGAAGATAAAATTTCGCCAAGACACGATCGCGAAAACGGCGAAAGCGCTTTTCGGACATCACGCCATCAGCCAGCCCCGGCCGCGGAAAAAATCGAGCAGCGGCATGAGCGGCAATCCGAGGATGGTGAAATGGTCGCCATCCACCGATTCGAACAGCTGGATGCCGGCGCTTTCAAGCTGATAGCCGCCGACGCTTTGCAGCGCGGCATCGCCGACCCGGTCGAGATAGGTGTCCACGAACGCATCGGAAAACTTCCGCATCGTCAGAAAGGCCGTCCCGCAATACGCGAACAGGACCTCGCCGTCCTTGACCACCGCGACCGCCGCGTGAAGACCATGCCGGCGGCCGCGCAAGGCGAGAAGTTGTGCACGCGCGCCGGCGCGGTCACGCGGCTTGGAGAAGCGCTGCTGCCCGAGCGCCAGCGTCTGGTCGGCGCCCACCACGACGCGACCGGGCATGGCAACCGCGACGGCGCGTGCCTTCTCGCGCGCCAGCAGCGTGGCGGCCGCGGCCGGATCGCCGGCCTCGGCCTGTCGCTCGACTGCGCGCTCGTCGATATCGGCCGGCCGCACCTCCACCGGCATGCCCGCAGCCTGCAGAACCGCGCGACGGATCTCGCTTTTGGAGGCAAGCACGAGCGGCGACGGAAAGAGCCACAGATCCATGACGTTCACTGTGCCGATTGCCGACGGCGCTCGGCCAGCAATTTCATCACCGCCGCGGCGGTCTCCTCGATCGAGCGGCGCGTGACGTCGATCAGTTCCCAGCGGTTGCGCGCGCAAAGCTTGCGCGCCATGGCAAGCTCCTCGGCAACCGCCTGGCGATCGACATAGGCGTCGGTGTCGTGATGCGCGCGCAGCGCCAGTAGCCGGTTCTGCCGGATCTGCACGATGCGCTCGGGCGTGGCATAGAGACCGACGACCAGCGGTTTCTTCAGCGTCTCGAGATTGGACGGCAGCGGCACGTTCGGCACCAGCGGCACGTTGGCGGTCTTCACGCCGCGATTGGCGAGATAGATCGAGGTCGGCGTCTTGGAGGTGCGCGATATGCCGACCAGCACTACATCGGCGTCCTCGAGATCGTCGGTATGCTGGCCGTCGTCATGCAGCATCGTGTAATTGAGCGCATCGATGCGTTTGAAATAATCGGCATTGAGCATGTGCTGGGCGCCGACGCGCGCCTTGGTCTCGCTGCCGAGATAGGACTGGAAAAGCTGCAGCACGGGCCCGAGGATCGAGAGATACGGCAGGCCGAGCTTCTTGCAGCCCTCGACCAGATGCTCGCGCAGCTCGGCATCGAGCAGCGTATAAAGAACGATTCCAGGCTGCAGCTCGATCTCGGCCAGCGCGATCTCGAGCTGCTTGCGCGTGCGCACCAGCGGATAGACATGCTCCACCGGCGAGACATTCTCGTATTGCGCCGCCGCCGCCCGCGCCACGGTGGTGAGCGTTTCGCCGGTCGAATCCGAGATCAGATGCAGATGGAAATAGCCCGGATTGCGCGTCGGCATGCGAGGTCTTCCACAGAATGAAATGTGGACGCCTGGGGAGGAGGCCATGTCTTCCGCGCGAGCGCAAGCGGCGGAACCGGAAGGCCGTATCCCCTGTCCACATCACTGCCTTGCGCGGACGATTGCGCGACCGCGGAATCCCGATCTGTGAGGATCATGACAAGGACTGGATATCGTGTGAAAAGGACGGGAACGGAAACCGCAGGAAATCAAGGCATGACGCGGCTATTGGAGGCCATAACCCTGCGATCGACCTCGACGGCAGCCGGCTGGGGACATGTGCATAGCGCATGAACGGAATGTGGCTTGCGATTCGTGAGTCCAGTTCACGGTAAAGGAATCACTACAGTTAAGAATTTATTGGAAGATGGCTGATGACCCCCGATCGCGAGTGCATCTGTGAATAAGAGTCTCCTCAGGGTCCTGCACGGCGAACGCCGGACGATTCCGCCGGTCTGGCTGATGCGGCAGGCCGGACGCTATCTGCCGGAATACCGGGCCACCCGCGAGCAGGCCGGTGGTTTCCTCGACCTTTGCTTCTCGCCGAAACTCGCCGCCGAGGTGACGCTGCAACCGATCCGCCGGTTCGGTTTCGACGGAGCGATCTTGTTCTCCGATATCCTGGTCGTCCCGCATGCGCTCGGCCGCAAGGTGCGCTTCGAGGTCGGCGAAGGACCGAAGCTCGAACCGATCGGCACGCCGCAGACCGTCGCGTCGCTGCCGGCGGAAATCGATCACGATCTGCTGGCCCCGGTCTACGAGACGATCGCGCTCGTCAAAGGGATGCTGCCGCCGGACGTGACCTTCCTCGGCTTCTGTGGCGCGCCGTGGACGGTCGCGACCTACATGATCGCGGGCGAAGGCACGCCTGACCAGGCACCGGCGCGTCTCTTCGCGTACCGGCATCCGGACGCGTTCGAGTGGTTGATTGAATGTCTGGTGCAGGCCTCGATCGGGTATCTTGCGCGGCAGCTTCGCGCCGGCGTCGATGCGGTGCAGATTTTCGACACCTGGGCTGGCATCCTGCCGCCGGAGGAGTTCCGCCGCTGGTGCATCGCACCGACGGAGAAGATTGTGCGCGGCGTGCGCGCGCAGGTTCCGGACGCCAAGATCATCGGCTTTCCGCGCGGCGCGGGCAGCATGCTGCCGCATTATGCCGATGCGGTCGCGGTCGATGCGGTGGGGCTCGACTGGATGATCGAGCGCCGGTTCGCGAAGGAACAGGTTCAGCGCCGCAAGCCGGTGCAGGGCAATCTCGATCCGCTCGCGCTGCTTGCCGGCGGCGCCGCGCTCGATGCCGGGATCGAGGCGGTGCTGGAAGCGTTCGGCGACGGTCCCTTCATCTTCAATCTCGGCCACGGCATCCTGCCGGAAACGCCGGTCGCCCATGTCGAACATCTGCTGAAGAGGATTCGCGCCTGATGTACGAATGGCTGAAAGCGTTTCACGTCATCGCCGTCATCGCCTGGATGGCGGGCATGCTCTATCTGCCGCGGCTGTTCGTCTATCACTGCGACGCGGAGCCGGGCTCCAGGCAGTCGGAAACCTTCAAGGTGATGGAACGCCGGCTACTGAAGGCGATCATCAACCCCGCGATGACGGTGGCATGGCTGCTCGGCGCTTGGCTCGCCTACGACAGCGGCTATTACCTTTCGGGCTGGTTTCACGCCAAACTCGCGCTCGCACTTTTGATGTCGGGACTGCACGGCTGGCTGGTCGGGCGCGTGCGCGATTTCGCCGCCGACCGGAACCGCCATTCGGCGAGATTCTACCGTATTATCAACGAAGTACCGACGGTGCTTATGGTTGCCATCGTCATCCTGGTGGTTGTGAAGCCGTTCTGATCCGGCGGCGACAACCCACAGCCGCGCGGCTTCCCCTTGCGGAATCGCGGTTTGTTCCGTATCTTTCGTTATCCCCCCAAACGCAGGCGGATGCCGGTAGGCGCGCCCCGTGAATCGGGTCGCGCAGGCATCGGGCCGGGGCACCAAAACCCTGACGCCAAGACCTGCGATCTTCCGTGACTGTGCCGCTTTCGATTCGTCGTCTTTTTCTCCAAACGGCACCATTCCCTCTCAAGGACAGCCCGCATGCGGGAAGTGAAACTACAAGATTTGAAATCCAAGACTCCGGTCGAGCTTCTGTCGTTCGCCGAGGAGCATGAGATCGAGAACGCCAGCACGCTGCGCAAGCAGGAGCTGATGTTCGCGATCCTCAAGCAGCTCGCGAGCAAGGAGATCGACATCATCGGCGAAGGCGTCGTCGAGGTGCTCTCCGACGGCTTCGGCTTCCTGCGTTCGCCGGAAGCGAACTACCTGCCCGGCCCCGACGACATCTATGTGTCGCCTTCGCAGATCCGCCGCTTCGGCCTGCGCACCGGCGACACCGTCGAGGGCCATATCCGTTCCCCGAAGGAAGGCGAGCGCTACTTCGCGCTGCTCAAGGTCAATACGATCAATTTCGAGGACCCTGAGAAAGCGCGCCACAAGATCAATTTCGACAACCTCACGCCGCTCTATCCGACCGGACGGCTGAAGATGGAGCACGAGGATCCGACCAAGAAGGACCTCTCGGCGCGCGTGATCGACATCGTGGCGCCGATCGGCAAGGGCCAGCGCGCGCTCGTGGTGGCGCCGCCGCGCACCGGCAAGACGGTGCTGCTGCAGAACATCGCGCACGCGATCACCGCCAATCATCCCGAGTGCTATCTGATCGTGCTTCTGATCGACGAGCGCCCGGAGGAAGTGACCGACATGCAGCGCTCGGTGAAGGGCGAGGTGGTGTCCTCGACCTTCGACGAGCCGGCGTCGCGCCACGTCCAGGTCGCCGAGATGGTGATCGAGAAGGCCAAGCGCCTGGTCGAGCACGGCCGCGACGTGGTCATCCTGCTCGATTCGATCACCCGCCTCGGCCGCGCCTACAACACCGTGGTGCCGTCGTCCGGCAAGGTGCTCACCGGCGGCGTCGATGCCAACGCCCTGCAGCGGCCCAAGCGCTTCTTCGGCGCCGCGCGCAATATCGAGGAAGGCGGGTCGCTCACCATCATCGCGACCGCGCTGATCGATACCGGCAGCCGCATGGACGAAGTGATCTTCGAAGAGTTCAAGGGCACGGGCAATTGCGAACTCATCCTCGACCGCAAGGTGGCCGACAAGCGCACCTTTCCGGCGATGGACATCACCCGCTCCGGCACCCGCAAGGAAGAGCTGCTGGTCGATCCGCAGACGCTCAAGAAGATGTACGTCCTGCGCCGCATCCTCAATCCGATGGGCACGATGGACGCGATGGACTTCCTGCTCGACAAGCTGCGCAACACCAAGAACAACGCCGAGTTCTTCGAATCGATGAACACCTGACGCGCGCAGCGGTCCGGAAAAGATAATGGCCGGGGCATCTGCCCCGGCCAATTTTATTTTGCAGTTTCTTCTTGTGTTGTCCGAACGCCGACCCGGTCAGATATCGAAGAACACCGTCTCGTTGTCGCCCTGCAGCACGATGTCGAACGTGTAGACGGTCTTGCCGCCGCGGCTCGAGCGCTGCGCCACCAGCGTGCCGCGGCGCACTTCCTGCTCGATCGCGTTGAGGATCGGGTCGGCGGTGTTGGCCTCGGCCTCGTCGGCGAAATACATGCGCGTCGAGAGGCCGATATTGATGCCGCGCGCGACCACCCAGAAATTGATGTGGGGAGCCATCATGCGGCCGTCGCGTCCCGGCACCTTGCCGGGCTTGACGGTCTCGAACCGGTAGAGGCCAGTGTCGAACTCCGCGCCGGTGCGGCCCCAGCCGCGGAAACCGTCGTCGAGCGGCTTGTTCTGCCGGTCGGCGGGATGGTTGTAGCGGCCGGCGGCGTTGGCCTGCCAGATTTCGAGCAGGGCATCGCGCACCGGCGTACCGGTGCCGTCGAGCACGCGGCCTTCGATGACGATGTGCTCGCCCTTGGTCTGCGCACCGACCAGCACGTTGCCGAAATTGTTCTGGAAGATGTCGAAACCGGCCATGTGCGGGATGAGGCCGATATGCACATAGGGGCCGGCGGTCTGCGACGCGGTCTCCTTGAGATAGCCGAGTGCCTGCGTCATCGCTCAGTTTCCTTCAAGACGATTTTCGAACAGGGTGGAGCGGCGGCCGCGCAGCACGATGTCGAAGCGATAGGTCAGACAGTCGTGCGGAACGGCGGCGTTGATGTCGAGCGGGGCGACCAGGCGGTTGATCGCCTCCTCGTCCGGGATCGTGTGCACGATCGGACAGATCTTGATCAGCGGGTCGCCCTCGAAATACATCTGCGTGATCAGGCGCTGCGCGAAGCCCGAGCCGAACAGCGAAAAGTGGATGTGCGCCGGCCGCCAGGAATTGACGTAGTTGCGCCACGGATAGGGACCGGGCTTCACGGTGCGGAAGAAGTAGTAGCCGTTCTCGTCGGTCAGCGTGCGGCCGCAGCCGCCGAAATTCGGATCGATCGGTGCGAGATAGGTGTCCTTCTTGTGCCGGTAGCGGCCGGCGGCATTGGCCTGCCAGAACTCGACCAGCGTGTGCGGCACCGGCCGGCGGCATTCGTCCAGCACCTGGCCGTGTACGATGATGCGCTCGCCGATGGGATCGCCGGTCTTGGCGTAATTCTTGATGAGATCGTTGTCGAGGATGCCGATGTCGTTGTGGCCGAACACCGGGCCGGTGACCTCCGAAAGCGACTGCTCGAGCGACAGGAGCGCCTTGCGCGGCGAACGGTTCACGCTCGTCTTGTAGATCGGCGCGTAGGCCGGCGGGTGCATGTCGCGGTCGCGCTGGAAGAATTCCAGCGGATTGCGCGCGGGGATGAAAGGCTCTGCCGGAGCGTCTCCCTCACGGCGAAAGTCTTGCCGTTGAATGTTCATCGTTTCCTGCCTGGGTTGGAAGGGCGCCCCGCCGTGCGTTGCGAGGGGACGCATTAGCCATTACAGGCCGGATTGTGAGGGAAGGCCATTCCATTAATAAATAGATCGATTATCATATAATGCATGAATAAATTCGATTATTTGGCTCTCGATGGGCATGCTTTGCGCCTGTTTCTGGCCGTTCTGGAGGAAGGCTCGGTCTCGGGCGCGGCCATGCGGCTTGGCGTCACGCAGTCCTCGGTCAGCCATGCCCTGCAGAAGCTGCGCAAAATCGTGGCCGATCCGCTGTTCGTGAAATCGGGACGCGGTATCGTCGCCACCGCGCACGCGCATTCGCTGGCGCGCGAGGCGCATCAATTGCTCGACAGCATGCGCTCGTTCGCCAGCGGCGCGATGTTCGATCCGGCGTCGGCGCGGCTCGGCCTGACGGTGGCGGCCAACGATCTGCAGCGCGACCTGCTGCTGCCGGTCCTGTTCAAGCGGGTGGCGGCGAAGGCCGGGCGCGTCGATCTGCGCGTGATCCCCTCCGGTCTGCCGAGCGCGGAGATGCTGCGCGAAGGCCGCTGCGATCTCCTGATCTCGCCGCGGCCGCCGTCAGGCACTGACATTTTTCAGAAGCTGCTGTTCGAGGATCGTTACGTCTGTTTCTACGATCCGGCGGTCAGGACGGCACCGCGCATCGCCAAAAGCTATCTCGCCGCGCGCCACATCACGGTGATCTATCCGGACAACGAGCGTCTTGAGTTCGACCGCCGCCTGGCGGCGAACGACATCAGCCGCGATATTTCGATTTCGGTTCCGAACTTTTACGGCATCCCCGCCTTCCTGCGCGGCAGCGACATGCTCGCCAGCATGCCGAGCCTGCTGCGGCGCTGGCTGATGAAGGAATTCGCGATGGTGCCGATCCCGCTCAAGGGCGAATATCCGCCGTCGCTGACCGTGCTGCCGATGTACATGGCCTGGCACCAGCGCTTCCAGGGCGACCCGGCACATGTCTGGCTGCGCAACCTGCTGGAAACGACAGTCGCGCAGGTCGTCAGCCGCCGCCCGGATGCGGCCGAGGTGCAGTAGCGAAGCGGGTGCGCCTGTTACGAACCGGCGTTGGGTGCCGCCTTGGGCTGCATGGCACGCACGGCGGATGCGATCTGCGCCGGATCGCTCACCGGCAGCGAGCAGGTCTCGCCGACGCAGACGAACGCCGCCGCCGCAACTTTGCCCCTGTCGGTTGCCGCGATCTTGGCGCGTGCCGGGTGCGCGGGCGGCAGCGCACCGGCGTCCGGTGCGCGCAGCACAATACGGCCGAGGAAGGGGACCTGCATGGCCGCGCGCGCGAGCGCCTCGCCGTCGCGGCCGGCGATGACGATCTCCGCCCCGCACAGCCGCAGGTCGAGCGCATTCAGCAATGCGATATGGCCGAACAGGCTTTCCGCCGCGGCCGACAGGATGCCCTCGATCAGACCGTCGGCTTTCTGCCGCCACTGCATGTCGCCGGTGACGGCGGCGAGCCGCACGAGGTTCTGCGCGGCGATGGCATTGGCGTTCGGCGTCGCGTCGTCGACGGTCGAGGCCGGCCGCACCACCAGACCCTCGGCGTCGTCGGCGGTCAGGTAATAGCCGCCATTCGTTTCGTTGGCATAGTGGCGGTCGAGCGCCGCCTGCCATGCCAGCGCCGTGTCGAGATAGTCGGCGCGGCCGGTCGCCTCATGCAGCGCGAGCGCGGCCTTGATCATCGCCGCGAAATCGGAGGCGAGGCCCGGGAAGAGCAGCCGCCCCTCGCGCCAGGAATGGCCGAGCCGGTCGCCGCGCGTCATCGCCGACGCGATGAAGACGAAGGCGCGTTCGGCGCGCGCGACCCAGTCGCTTTCCTCGAGCAGCACGCCGGCATTGACCAGCGCCGCGATCATCAGGCCGTTCCAGTCGGCCAGCACCTTGTCGTCGAGCCCGGGCCGCACCCGCTGTGCGCGCGCCTGCAGCAGGACGGCGCGCAGCCGTGCAAGGCGCTTCTCGTCGTCGTCGGTGCGCGGGGCGCCCTGCAGGCGGTTGAGGATGGTGTGGCCTTCGAAATTGCCGCCCGCCGTGACATCGTAATGCGCGGCGAAGAAATCGGCGTCGTCGCGGCCGAGCAGCGACTCGATCTCCGCCTTCGACCAGACATAGAACTTGCCCTCCTCGCCTTCGGAATCGGCATCGAGCGAAGCGCAGAACGCGCCGTCGGCGGTCGTCATTTCGCGTGCCAGCCAGTCGACGGTTTCCAGTGCGCGCATGTGGAACAGCGCGCGGCCGGAACGGCGATGCGCGAGCGCCAGCAGTTCGAGCAGTTGCGCATTGTCGTAGAGCATCTTTTCGAAATGCGGGACCAGCCAGCGCTCGTCGACCGAGTAGCGCGAGAAGCCGCCGCCGAGATGGTCGTAGATGCCGCCCTCGCACATGCCCTCCAGGCTGTGCTCGACCAGCTCGAAAAAGCGCGCCTCGCAGCGGCGCAGGCCGGCGCGCCAGAGGAATTCGAAAATCTGGCATTGCGGGAATTTCGGCGCGCCGCGCAGTCCGCCGTGCACGGTGTCGATCAGGCGCGCGACCTGCATGGCGAAATTGTCGAGCTCGGCCGCGCCGATGGTGACGCGGCCCTGCGGCCGCGCCGCCGCGGCGAGACGCTGCATGAGTGCGGCGCGGTTCTGCTCGATCCGGTGCGGCTCCTCGCGGAACAGCCGCGCCACCTCGCGCAGCACATCGACGAAGGCCGGACGCCCGTAATGCGACTCCTTCGGAAAATAGGTGCCGCCCCAGACCGGCTCGCCGGCCGGCGTGAGAAACATGGTCAGCGGCCAGCCGCCCTGCTCGCCCAGGTGATGCAGCGCCGCCATGTAGATCTGGTCGATGTCGGGACGTTCCTCGCGGTCGACCTTGATGTTCACGAACAGGTCATTCATCATCGCGGCGGTGGCGTCGTCCTCGAAGCTCTCGTGGGCCATAACATGGCACCAGTGGCACGCGGCGTAGCCGACGGAGAGCAGGATCGGCTTGTTCACCTCGCGCGCATGCTGCAGCGCCGGCGGGCCCCAGGGCCACCAGTCGACCGGGTTGTCCTTGTGCTGCAGCAGGTAGGGCGAGGTCTCCCGGGCGAGACGGTTGCCGCGGCCGCTGGCAGATTTGGAACCCATTGAATCGCTCCCGGAAGCCCAAGATCGATCGGACCATGCCGCGCGGCATGTGTCACCCTGCGACATGTCGGCCTGCGGTTCGGCCGCGGTCGGGACCGCGGCATCTGTCGAAAATGTTATGCCCCTCGGCTGGCCTCGACGCCGTTTTGACTGTAAGAGAGAGCCGCCCCTGCGAGATGTCGGCCTGACGCTCGTGTCGGCGAATATCGATGATCTACTCGGAGACTTATTGTGGCGACAGGTACGGTGAAGTGGTTCAACGCGACCAAAGGATACGGCTTCATTCAGCCGCAAGGCGGCGGCAAGGATGTGTTCGTGCACATCTCGGCCGTGGAGCGCGCTGGACTGAGCAACCTCAGCGAAGGTCAGCAGATTGAATACGAGATCGTGGCGAACCGCGGCAGGGAATCGGCTGAAAACCTGAAAGTGAAGTAAGCGATTCCGCGGCGCCGGCGCTTCGCCGTTGCCGGAAGACAGACAAACGCGAAGCCCGGCCCTGCGGCCGGGTTTTTCGTTTTCGGCCCTCGATCGCGCGTGGCTGCATTGCCGGCGCCGGCATGGCAATGCCGGCGTCCGGCGATTTCGGGCATGGCACGTCTGCCGCATCCGGGGAGCCGGCTATTCCGATCGACGCTAAACGGGAAGATCATGGAAGAAAGCTATCCGCTGATCGGACTTGTGACGGTCGCCTATCTGCTCGCCGGTTTCGTCAAGGGCGTCATCGGCATGGGTCTGCCGACGGTCGCCATCGGCGTGCTCGCGGTTGCGATGACGCCGGCGCAGGCGGCCGCCATTATCATCGCGCCAGCGATCGCCACCAATGTCTGGCAGATGGTGGCCGGCCCCGATCTCGCCATGCTGGCGCGCCGGCTCGGCCCCATGCTGGCGATGCTGTGCGTCGGCGCCTGGGCGGGGTCGGACATTCTCACCGGCGGCAATGCCCGGCAGGCGGCGCTCGGGCTCGGTCTGGCGCTGATCGCCTATGCTGTCTTCGGCCTGTCGAAAATCCGGTTGGCGCTGCCGCAGCGTGCCGAAATCTGGGTGGGGCCTTTGGTCGGTTTCGCCACCGGCATCGTCCTCGCCGCCACTGGCGTTTTCGTGCTTCCCGCCCTGCCCTACATGCAGGCGATCGGACTGGAGAAGGACCGGCTGGTGCAGGCGCTCGGCCTGCATTTCACGGTCTCGACCTTGGTGCTGGCTCTCGTGCTGTGGAGCGGCGGGGCGTTCGGGCTGTCGCTTGCCACGCTGTCGCTGTTTGCCATCGTGCCGGCGGTGATCGGCATGCTGATCGGCCAGCGCATGCGCGGACGCATGGAGGTGGCGACATTCCGCGTCTGGCTGTTCGTCGGACTGCTGCTGCTTGGTCTGCACCTGACCTGGCGAAATCTGCTTTGATGGGGACGACGGTCGTTCTAGGAAAATATTCCAAGGACGTTTCCGAACAGAAAATCTCGTGGCATCGGATCGCAAGACCATTTTTGCCCTGTCATCGGGCCGGCCGCCGGCCGCGATCGCCGTCGTCCGCATTTCGGGACCGCGTGCGTCGGACGCGCTGCGTGCGCTGACCGGCAAGCTGCCGACGCCGCGGCTCGGTACCTTTGTGCGCATCCGCGATCCGCAAACCGGCGACCTGATCGACGAGGCGCTGGCTCTCTATTTCCCCGCGCCGGCGAGCGAGACCGGCGAGGATGTCGCCGAGCTGCAGGTGCATGGCGGACGCGCAGTGGTGAGCGCGATCTATGACACGCTCGTGCGCATGGACGGCCTGCGGCTGGCCGAGCCCGGCGAGTTCACGCGCCGCGCCTTCGAGAACGGCAAGCTCGATCTCACCCGCGTCGAGGGCCTCGCCGATCTCATCTTCGCCGACACGCAGGCGCAGCGCCGCCAGGCCATGCGACAGCTTCAGGGCCTGCTCGGCAATCGCGCTGAGGAATGGCGCGCGCGCCTGATCGAGGCGCAGGCGCTCGCCGAAGCCGGCATCGATTTCTCCGACGAGGCCGACGTCGCAAGCGACGTGACGCAGCGCGCGCTTGCGCTCGCGCGCGATCTTGAGCGCGACATCGCCGCCACGCTTTCCGGTGCCGCGCGCGGCGAGCGGCTGCGCGAGGGGCTCGTGGTCGCGATCGCGGGGGCGCCCAATGCCGGCAAGTCGACGCTGCTCAACCGCATTGCGCGCCGCGAGGCCGCGATTGTCTCGCCCTACGCCGGCACCACGCGCGACGTGATCGAGGTGCATCTCGATCTCGACGGCTGGCCGGTGACGCTGCTCGACACGGCCGGTATCCGCGACACCGACGACCCGGTCGAGCGCGAGGGCGTGCTGCGCGCGAAGGCGCGCGCAGCAGCGGCCGACCTCGTGCTCTGGATCGAGGATGCGATGGAGGATGCGCCTGCCGCCGCCGGCATGTCCGGCGTGCCGGGCGCGCGCGAGGGCGCGCAGGTCTGGCGCCTGCGCAACAAGATCGACGCGACGCGCGCGGCGATGCCGGCGGGCCGCGTGAGCGAGGCGACGTTCGCGGTGTCGGCGAAGACCGGCGCGGGCATGGACGCGCTCCTCGGCGCGCTCACCGCGCATGCGGCGTCCTTTTTCGGCAGCGCCGAGCCGGCGCTGGTGACGCGCGAGCGTCAGCGCCGCACGCTGCAGGAAGCCGCCGAGGCGCTGGCGCGGGCGATCGCGGTGGCGTCACGCGAAGACATCTTTGCCGAGGAACTGCGGCTTGCCGCGCGTGCGCTCGGGCGGCTGACCGGGCGCGTCGATGTCGAGGACATCCTCGACGCCATCTTCCGCGACTTCTGCATCGGCAAATAGCGCCTGCCCGGCGCTTGTGAGTGCTGCGGGCCGCAGCCATTAACCATCGTTAACCTTTTGATTCGGGAACGTTTCACGTGAAACGGAACCATCTCCGCGGCCGCGCAGCCGACCTTTGACCGGACCGGGGCGCGTCGCTACATACGCGCGCATGGAGACAAGGCGTTCCCATCGCTTCGACGTCGTGGTGATCGGCGGCGGCCATGCCGGCTGCGAGGCCGCGGCTGCGGCCGCACGCATGGGGGCTGCGACCGCTCTTGTCACCCATCGCTTCGCCACCGTTGGCGCGATGTCGTGCAATCCGGCCATTGGCGGGCTCGGCAAGGGCCATCTCGTGCGCGAGATCGATGCGCTTGACGGCCTGATGGGACGCATCGCCGACGCCGGCGGCATCCAGTTTCGTGTGCTTAATCGCCGCAAGGGTCCGGCGGTGCGCGGCCCGCGCACGCAGGCCGACCGCAAGCTCTACGCCGCCGCCATGCAGGCGGCGATCCGTGCGCAGGACAATCTCGCGGTCATCGAGGCGGAAGCCGACGATCTCATCCTCGTGGATGATGCGGTGCGTGGCGTGCGTCTCGGCGATGGTCGCGTGCTGGACACGGGCGCGGTGGTGCTCACCACCGGCACCTTTCTGCGCGGCCTCATCCATATCGGCGAGACCCAGATCCCGGCCGGCCGCGTCGGCGAAGCGCCCGTGCTCGGCCTCTCGCGCACGCTTGAGCGCGCGGGCCTTGCGCTCGGACGCCTGAAGACCGGCACGCCGCCACGGCTCGACGGACGCACCATCGACTGGGCGTCGCTAGCAATGCAGGCCGCCGACAATCCGCCCGAGCCTTTCTCGACGCTGACGTCCGCCATCACCAATCCGCAGATCGAATGCGGCATCACCCGCACCACCGAGGCGACGCACGCGGTGATCCGCGCCAATGTGCATCGCTCGCCGATGTATTCCGGCCAGATCGCGAGCCGCGGGCCGCGCTATTGTCCCTCGATCGAGGACAAGATCGTGCGCTTCGGCGAGCGCGACGGACACCAGATTTTCCTGGAGCCCGAGGGTCTCGACGACGACACCGTCTATCCGAACGGGATTTCGACCTCACTGCCCGAAGAGGTGCAGCGCACGGTGGTGGCCTCGATCCCGGGCCTGGAAAAAGCGCGCATCGTGCGGCCGGGCTATGCCATCGAATACGACCATGTCGATCCGCGCGAGCTCGACCCTACGCTGCAGACACGGCGCGTGCGCGGGCTCTATCTCGCGGGCCAGATCAACGGCACGACCGGCTACGAGGAAGCCGCGGCGCAGGGGCTCGTCGCCGGCCTCAATGCGGCGCGGCGGGCGGGCGGCGGCGAGGGCGTCACGTTCGACCGCGCCGAAGGCTATCTCGGCGTGATGATCGACGATCTCGTCACGCGCGGGGTCACCGAGCCCTACCGCATGTTCACCTCGCGCGCGGAGTATCGGCTGGCGCTGCGCGCCGACAATGCCGACCAGCGCCTGACCGGCAAGGGCATCGCGCTCGGCTGCGTGGGGACGGAGCGGCGCGCGCATTTCGCGGCGAAGAAGGCCGCGCTCGCGGACGCGCACGCCTTCGCGAAATCCGTCTCGCTGTCGCCGAGCGAAGCCGCCCGTCACGGCCTCCTCCTCAAGAAGGACGGCCACCGGCGCACGGCGTTCGATCTTCTCTCCTATCCCGATATCGGCATCGAAACGCTGCGCCCGATCTGGCCGCGGCTCGGCGAACTCTCGCCCAGCATCGCCGAGCAGCTCGAGATCGACGCCAAGTACGACGTCTATCTCTCGCGCCAGGCCGCCGACATCGACAGCTATCGCCGCGACGAAGCGTTCGCGCTGCCGGACGATCTCGATTACGGCGCGCTGCCCGGCCTCTCCAACGAGGTACGCCAGAAACTCGCGGCGATGCGTCCGCGCACCATCGGCCAGGCCGGCAAGATCGATGGCATCACGCCGGCGGCGCTCACGCTGATCGCCGCTTACGTGCGCCGGAACGGCCGGCGCGCGACGCGCGCATGAGACGGCCGGCGGCGCGCACGGGGATCGCCGCGGCGAGGGCCATGGATTCGGCGCTGGAAGCGGACCGGGCGCGAGCGCTGCGGTTGATTCACGTTTCACGTGAAACGGAACAGCGGCTGGATTCGCTGGTCGCCCTGCTGATTCACTGGCAGAACCGGATCAATCTCGTCGCGCCCGCGACGCTGCCGGACGCGTGGACCCGCCATATCGCCGACTCGCTGCAGCTCCTGCCGCTCGTGGAAGGCGCCAAGCTCTGGGTCGATCTCGGCTCCGGCGGCGGCTTTCCCGCATTGCCTCTGGCCTGCGCGCTCGCCGAGCGGCCGGGCGCGCGCATCCATCTCGTGGAGAGCAATCACAAGAAGGCGGCGTTCCTGCGCGAGGCGGCGCGCACATTGGCCTTGCCGGCGAGCGTGCATGCCGAACGGATCGAGGACTTCGCCGCGCGCTTTGCGCCGGTGGCCGACGTGGTGAGCGCACGGGCGCTGGCGCCGCTGTCGAAGCTGCTTACCTATGCCGCACCCTTGTTGAAAACGGGGACGACGGGCCTGTTCCTCAAGGGTCAAGATGTTGACGCTGAATTGACCGAGGCCGCTAAATATTGGACCATCGACTACGAACTGGCGCCCTCGAAGACCGGCAGCGGCCAGATCTTCATCGTTCACCGCCTCGCAAAAAAATAACGGGGCTTCCGGCCAGCGAACGGAAGACGCCATGATGGACAACGATACTTCGATCGTCCCGACACAGGATGGTTCGGCCATGCCCGAAACCGCGACCGGAACAGTCAAGGCGCCGCGCGTGCTCGCGCTGGCCAACCAGAAGGGCGGCGTCGGCAAGACGACGACCGCGATCAATCTCGGCACCGCGCTGGCCGCGATCGGCGAGCGCGTGCTCATCGTCGATCTCGATCCGCAGGGCAACGCCTCGACCGGACTCGGGATCGACCGCCGCAACCGCGCCTGCTCGACCTATGACGTGATGGCCGGCGAGGCGAAACTGCGCTCGGCGATCCTCACCACCGCGGTGCCGCGTCTGCACATCGCGCCCTCCACGCTCGATCTCGCCGGGCTCGAACTCGAAATCTCTTCCGCGCGCGACCGCGCCTTCCGCCTGCGCAACGCGCTCGAAGGACTGAACGACGGAAAGTCGGGCGACGAGATCTACACCTACGTGCTGGTCGATTGTCCGCCGTCGCTCAACCTGCTCACGGTGAATGCGATGGCGGCCTCGCACGCGATCCTGGTACCGCTGCAATGCGAGTTCTTCGCGCTCGAAGGTCTGTCGCAACTGCTCAAGACCGTCGAGCAGGTGAAGCAGACGCTCAATCCCGGCCTCACCATTCACGGCATCGTGCTGACCATGTTCGACGCGCGCAACAATTTGTCGAACCAGGTGGTGGCGGACGTGCGCGAATTCATGGGCGACAAGGTCTACGACACCATCATCCCGCGCAATGTGCGCATCTCGGAAGCGCCGTCCTACGGCAAGCCGGTGCTGGTCTACGACCTCAAGTGCGTGGGCAGCGAGGCCTATCTGAAGCTGGCGAGCGAGATCATCCAGCGCGAGCGCGACATGGCGGCGGCGGGCTGAGGCAGGCGGACAGCGAAATCGATTACTATGAATATATTCCTAA
>JABARS010000026.1 GCA_019187085.1 Pseudorhodoplanes sp.
CGCCGCTCGCGGCGCGGCGGCACGTGGTGCGGCAGGAGCCGCCCGCGGCGCCGGCGAGAGGGCCGGAGGAGCGGGTCGTGCCGCCGGGGCCGGTGCCGCCGCGGGAGGTGCCGCCGGTGCCTTGCGTTCGATGAGCTGGGCGGCCAGATGGGACGGGGCGACACTCATCAGAAGAATCGCGAAAGACGCCGCAATGGCAACGCGGAACAGCATGGCTACTTTCCCCGATACGTCGCCCTGCAAATCAAGCGCGCCGACGGAAAATGGTTCCATCCCGGTTTGACTTCGCCCGCCGCTTGCGGCTTCGTGCAGGCGAGGGGCGAATTTCTCCTGAGGGTGGGTGCTTTGCAGGTTCTCGTCGTCGGTGCGGGCGTCGTCGGTCTGGCCGTCGCGCGGGCGGCGGCCGTCGCCGGCCATGACGTGATCGCTGCCGAGGCGGCCGACGCCATCGGCACCGGCATTTCCTCGCGCAACAGCGAAGTCATCCATGCCGGGATGTATTACCCTTCCGGATCCTTGCGCGCGCGTCACTGCGTGCGCGGCAACCGCCTGCTGCACGCCTATTGCCAGAGCCGCGGCATCGCGCACCGCAAGTGCGGCAAGCTGATCGTCGCCACGAGTGCCGCCGAACAGGACAAGCTGGAAGCGATCCATCGCCAGGGTCTCGCTAACGGCGTTCCTGGCCTGCGGCTGATCGACGGCAAGACCGCGCGCGCGATGGAGCCGGAGCTTGACTGCATCGCGGCGCTGCATTCGCCGGAAACCGGAATCATCGACGGCCATTCCTTCATGCTCGCGCTGCAGGGCGATCTGGAGAGTCACGGCGGCGCCATCGCGTTCGAGACGCCGGTCGAGCGGATCGCGCGTGCCGGATCGGGGTGGCGGGTCGCGTTCGACGGCCGCGATGCCGGAACGCTCGAGGTCGATGCGGTGGTCAATTCCGCCGGCCTGCGCGCGCAGACGCTGGCGCGCCAGATCGAAGGCTATCCGGCGGAGCGCGTGCCGCGTCTCGTACTCGCGAAGGGCAATTACTTCAGCTACACCGGCCGCCCGGTCTTCACGCGCCTGATCTATCCGACGCCGGTCGACGGCGGGCTCGGCGTGCACGTGACGCTCGATCTCGCCGGACGCATGCGGTTCGGGCCCGACGTCGAATGGATCGAACGCGAGGATTACGAGGTCGATGCGCGCCGCGCCGACCAGTTCTATGCGCGCATCCGTACCTATTGGCCCGGACTGCGCGACGGCACGCTCGTCCCCGACTATTGCGGTGTGCGTCCCAAGCTGACCGGGCCGGGCGAGCCCGCCGTCGATTTCCTGGTCGAGGGGCCGTCGGCGCACGGCCTGCCGGGGCTGGTGAATCTCTTCGGCATCGAATCGCCCGGCCTCACCAGCGCGCTGTCGCTCGCCGACGATATCGTGGCCGGACTTGTGCGCTGAATTTGCACGCTGAGTTTCTCAGCGCTGTTGTATGCGGATCGACGACAGCTTGCGGTCGGCGGCGATCGCCGAAGGTTTGACCGGCGTGAATTTGGCGCTGCCGTGCCGCGCGCCGCGATAGGCCATCAGCCCCTTGCCGGTCGCGACCAGATCGCCCGGACGCAGCGTCGGATCGGCCGCCGCGTCGATCCGTTTGAGGCCGGGCGCGCCGGCATTGCAGGAGCAGCCGGCCACGAGCGTGTCGCGGTAGCGATAGGCGGCCGGCAGGTCGGCATAGCGTGCGCCGTCGCTCGCCACCGCATGGGCGATGCCGGCGCCGGTATAGACTTTGGTCGAGGCGGATGGACACAGCGACCGGCACAATTCGCCCGCGGTCGCGCCGTCGGTTCGCTGGACCGGAAAGAAGCCGCCGTCGCAGGTCCGCACGCAATAGGCCGAGACCGGGCCGCCGGCGGCTGTCGGATGGTCTTCTTCCGTTCCGTCCGGAATGCTGCCCGGATCGACATAGGCGCGCGCGGCCGGCGGCGTCAGGCGACGCAGCCCCCCGAACAGAAGGTCGAAAATGCCTTGCGCCGGCGCAATTCCCGGCGTACCCGCGAGCATGAGGCCGGTGAGGAGCAGCGATAGTCCGAAGCGATGTCCCGGCACGGCGACGAATCCCGCAGATTGGCGACGTCCATCAACGCGAACCGGCGCACAAAGGTTGCACCCGTTGGACGCGGCGGCCGGCGGGACGGTTCAAGGCTTCCCGGCTTCCCGCCCGTCTTTCCGCGCTGCGCCGGCCACTCGCCTTGTGCGAATGTCGGGACCCCGGTCGCCGCTTTCCGCTTGGCCAGCCGCAAGCGCCCACGCTAGAAGATTGCCCGGGGTTACCAAGCCGCGCGACAAAACAGCGGCGGTGCGACGGGTGCGCAACGGGGAAACGGGGCGATGGCTGAGCCGATATTGCTGCTTGGAATTCCGGTCGATTTTATTCTGTTCGGACTGACGCTGCTCGGCGTTGCGCTGTTTCATCATCACACGCTTACGGTCGCGCTCACCGGCCTTGTCGCGATCTCGCTCTACAAAATCATCTTCACCGGGTTCAAATTCGGCGCCGGTCTGACCGGATTCGCGCTGCACATGCAGCACGAATGGGTGATCCTGGCGAACCTGTTCCTGCTGCTGATGGGCTTCGCGCTGCTCTCGCGCCATTTCGAGAAAAGCGGCGCGCCCGAAAAGGTGCCGGCCTTCCTGCCCGACGACTGGAAGGGCGCGTTCGCGCTGCTCGTCATTATCGCGGTGATTTCCAGCTTCCTCGACAATATCGCCGCCGCCCTGATCGGCGGCACGATCGCCCGCCATGTGTTCCGCGGCAAGGTGCATATCGGCTATCTCGCCGCCATCGTCGCCGCCTCCAATGCCGGCGGCGCCGGCAGCGTCGTCGGCGACACGACGACGACGATGATGTGGATCGACGGCATCAGTCCGCTGAGCGTGCTGGAAGCCGCGCTCGCCGCCGTTGTCGCCGTCGTGGTGTTCGGCATTCCCGCCGCTTTCCAGCAGCACGCCTATTCGCCGATCGTGAAGAACCCGCCGCGCGGCCTGCATATCGATTACATGCGCCTCGGCATCGTGGCGGCGATCCTCGTCATCGCCATTCTCGCCAACGTGACGGCGAATATCCGTTTCCCGGTCCTGCTCGACCTCGTTCCGGTGATCGGGATCGCGGTCTGGGTCGTGATCCTCCTCACCGCTCCGTTGCGGCGGCCGGACTGGGAGGTGATGCCGGAGACGTTCCTCGGCACGCTGTTCCTGCTCGCGCTCGTGACCTGCGCCTCGATGATGCCGGTCGAGACGCTGCCGGCAGCCTCGTGGCAGACCGCGCTCGGGCTTGGTTTCGTCTCGTCGGTGTTCGACAATATCCCGCTCACCGCGCTGGCGCTCAAGCAGGGCGGCTATGACTGGGGCTTCCTCGCCTTCGCGGTCGGCTTCGGCGGATCGATGATCTGGTTCGGCTCGTCGGCCGGCGTCGCACTGTCGAACATGTATCCGGAGGCGAAATCGGTCGGTCTGTGGCTGCGCCACGGCTGGTATGTCGCGGTGGCCTATGTGATCGGCTTCTTCGTGATGCTGGCGGTGCTCGGCTGGCATCCGGACGAGGATCACAAGAAGCGCACGGACGTTCCGCAGCCGGTGACGGTCGCCGCGACGGTGGAGGCCGGCGCGATCAACCGTTGAGGAATTCCGCCGCGCGGAACAGCGCGCGGAATGCGAGCCCGGCCTGCGCGAAGGTGTCCGACGCGCCTTCCTCGCGGTCGACCATGGTGAAGACCATGACGATGTCGGCGCCGGCCTCGCGCACCGCCTCGGCCGCCTTGATGGCGGAGCCGCCGGTGGTGGTGACGTCTTCCACGATGACGACGCGCTTGCCTTTCAGGCTTTCGCCGGGCGCGAGCCCCTCGATGCTCAGGCGCGCGCCGTGCTCCTTCGGCTTCTTGCGCACGAAGAAGGCCTGGATCGGCGTGCCCTTCAGGTAGCTGAGCTGGGCGATGGCGCCGGCGATCGGCACCGCGCCCATTTCCAGCCCGCCGACATAATCGATGCGGTCCTTCGACAGCGCCTCAAGCGTCAGCTCGGCAAGCAGGGCGGCGCCTTCGGCGTCGAGCATAGTCGGCTTGAGGTTGAAATAGAAGTCGCTCTTGCGGCCCGACGCGAGCGTGACCTCGCCGCGCCCGAACGAGCGGGCGCGGATGATGGCGGCCAGACGAGCGCGCGCACGGCCGGGACTGACGGGATCTGCACGGGCCTCGGCGGCTGACATGGACAATCCTTTGCTGCCTTCACCTGTCTTTGCCTGCGCGACGGCGGCGATCGCGGAGCCTTAGCACCAAAAGCGATGGACGGCCATTTTGGCGCTGGCCAGGCGCGGGATTTTCCCCCAATCATCTGCGGTCGCGCGCATGCGCGGCGCCGGCATCGCGGATGCCGTCATTATGGAAACGGTCATGGCCGAACCCGTCTACGAACCTCTTGCCTTCGCGTGGCGCGAGCCTGCGGACATGCTGCGCCGCGCGCAGGACTTCCGCGCCTTGATGGCGCGCCGGCGCACGGTGCGCGACTTCGACAACCGCGCGGTGCCGCGCGAGATCATCGCCGAAGCCGTGCGCACGGCCGCGCTTGCGCCGTCGGGCGCCAACCAGCAGCCCTGGACCTTCGCCTGCGTGTCCGATCCGGCGGTGAAGGCGCGCATCCGCGTCGCCGCCGAGGAGGAAGAGAAGGCGTTCTATGCCGGGCGCGCCGGCGCGGAATGGCTCGACGCGCTGTCGCATCTGGGCACCGGCTGGCAGAAGCTGTTCCTCGAAACCGCGCCGTGGCTGATCGCGGTGTTCGGCCAGCGCCACGGCGTTGCCGCGGACGGGCGGCGCACCAAGCATTATTACGTGCCGGAATCGGTCGGCATCGCGACCGGCTTCCTGATCGCGGCTCTGCACAATGCCGGGCTCGCCACGCTCACGCACACGCCCTCGCCGATGGGGTTCCTCAACGAGATTTGCGGGCGGCCGGAGAGCGAGAAGGCCTATGTGCTGGTGGTCGCGGGCTTTCCCGCGCGCGACTGCAGGGTGCCGAAGATCGCCAAGAAGGCGCTGGACGACGTCAGCGTGTGGCTGTGAGTTTTCCGCGATGCGCTTGTCCTCATGCAAACGGGGACCTGGGCGCTGAATGCCTGCGTGCGCGTGCGGACCAACGCGTCAGCGCCGCGCTTCCAGCGCCATCTTGAGCGCAAAGCCCGCAAGCATCGTGCCCATCAGCCAGCGCTGCACCCGCATCCAGAACGGTTTTGCCGCGAGAAACGCGGCGATCGAGCCGGCGGCGATGGCGATCATGGCATTCACCGTCACGCTGACCGCGATCTGCGTGAAGCCGAGCGCGAGCGACTGGCCGAGCACGCTGCCCTGCGCCGGATCGATGAATTGCGGCAGCAGCGACAGATAGAGCATGGCGATTTTCGGATTGAGCAGGTTGGTGAGCAGGCCCATCGCGAACAATTTGCGCGGGCGGTCCGCCGGCAACCTCTGCACCTGGAACGGCGAGCGTCCGCCCGACCGCACCGCCTGCCACGCGAGCCAGAGCAGATAGGCGGCGCCGGCAAGGCGCAGTGCGTCGTAGGCATAAGGCACCGCGAAGACGAGCGCGGTGATGCCGAACGCCGCGCACAGCATGTAGACGACGAAGCCTGCCGCCACGCCGCCGAGCGAGATCAAGCCGGCGCCGCGGCCCTGGCCGATCGAGCGCGAGATCAGATAGACCATGTTCGGCCCGGGCGTGAGCACCATGCCGAGCGAAACGAGCGCGAAAGCGAGAAGGGCGGTGAAGGAGGGCATGGGTTGTTCGTTGTCTGAATTTCTCTAAGTCCGAACTTCTCTAACTTCCCCGCGAAGGCGGGGACGAACGGGCAAGGGCTGTCGAATTGCCGGCCCTAATGCGCCTCGTCCCAGTTGTCCGCGGCGCGCGCTTCCACCTGCAGCGGCACGTGCAACTGCACCGCCGGGTGGGGTGCGTCTTCCATCACGCGCCTGACGACCGGCAGCGTCTTCTCCACTTCCTTTTCCGGCACCTCGAAAATCAGTTCGTCGTGCACCTGCAACAGCATCTGCGCGGTGAGCTTCGCTTTCGAAAGCGCATCCTCCATGCGCACCATGGCGCGGCGGATGATGTCGGCGGCCGAGCCCTGCAGCCGCGCATTGATGGCGGCGCGCTCGTTGAAGGCGCGGATGGAGGGGTTGCTCGCCCTGATGTCGGGATAGTGGCACTTGCGACCGAACAGCGTGAGCACATAGCCATGCGCGCGGCAGAAATCGCGCGTCGCGTCCATGTAGTCGCGGATGCCGGGGAAGCGTTCGAAGTATTTCCTGATATAGGCGCCGGCCTCCTCGCGTTCGATGCCGAGCTGGTTGGCGAGGCCGAAGGCGGAGATGCCGTAGATGATGCCGAAATTGATCGCCTTGGCCCGGCGGCGCACTTCGCCCGGCATGTCCTTGACCGGCACGCCGAATATTTCCGATGCCGTCATGGCGTGAATGTCGACGCCGTCGTGGAACGCCTGGCGCAGCGCCGGCACGTCGGCGACCTCGGCAAGCAGCCGCAGCTCGATCTGCGAATAGTCGGCGGAGACGAGCTTGTGGCCGGGCGCGGCGATGAAGGCGCGGCGGATCTTGCGCCCCGCCTCGGTGCGCACCGGGATGTTCTGCAGGTTGGGCTCCGACGACGACAGCCGGCCGGTCGTGGTCGCGGCGAGCGCGTAGCAGGTGTGCACGCGGTGGGTGTCGGGATTGACGAAGGTCGGCAGCGCGTCGGTATAGGTCGAGCGCAGCTTGGCGACCTGGCGCCAGTCGAGAATGGTCTGCGGCAACTTGTGGCCGGCTTCCGCAAGATCCTCGAGCACGGAGGCCGAGGTCGACCAGGCGCCGGTCTTGGTCTTGGTGCCGCCGGGCAAGGCGAGCTTGCCGAACAGCACGTCGCCGAGCTGCTTGGGGCTGCCGGGATTGACCGGCTCGCCGGCGAGCTTCTGGATGTCCTGTTCCAGGCGGGCGGCTTCGGTCGCGAACTCGCCGGAGAGCCGCGCCAGCACCTGCCGGTCGATGGAGATGCCGCGGCCTTCCATGCGCGCCAGCACCGGCACCATCGGCCGCTCCAGCGTCTCGTACACATGGGTCATGTGCTCGGCGGCGAGCCGCGGCTTGAGCGCGAGCCACAGCCGCAGCGTGACGTCGGCATCCTCGGCGGCGTATTCGGCCGCCTTCCCGATCTCGACGCAGTCGAACGTCACCTGTGCCTTGCCGGAGCCGGCAACTTCGTTGAACGCGATCGGCTTGTGGCCGAGCCAGCGCTCCGACAATTCGTCCATGCCGTGGCCGTTGCGTCCGGCGTCGAGCACGTAGGAGATCAGCATCGTGTCGTCGTAGGGCGCAATCGCGATGCCGCGCCGCGCGAAAATCTGCCAGTCGAATTTCAAGTTCTGCCCGACCTTGAGGATGCCGGGGCCTTCCAGCACCGGTTTGATCGCGGCGAGCGCATCGCGTTCGAGGATCTGGTGTTCGTGCAGGCCGGAATCGAACAGCCCTTCGCCGCCGTTCTTGCGATGCGCGAGCGGCACGTAGCAGGCCTCGTTGGGCGCGACCGCGAGCGAGAACCCGCACAGCACCGCCTGCATCGGGTCGAGGCTATTGGTCTCGGTATCGATCGCGACCACGCCGGCCTCGAGCGCGCGCTGCATCCATGCCTTCAGGCGCGCGAGGTCGCGCACGATCTCATAGCGCGAACGATCGACCGGGATGGCGCGGATTCTCGCCGCGCGCTCGGCGGCGAGAGAGATGGGGGTGAAGGCGCCGGGGGGCACGGCACCGGTTCTCCCTCCCCCGCTTGCGGGGGAGGGTTGGGGTGGGGGCGATGCTTGCCCCCTCCCGGCCGCTGCGCGGCCGACCTCCCCCGCAAGCGGGGGAGGTGAAGAAGACTGGAGCGCGGCGCCAGCGTCCCCTTGCAGGGGAAGGATTGCGCCCGAAGCAAGCTTGCTGTCCGGCTCGATCTGCGCGGCGTCGATCTCGGCGACTTCCGCCACGCGGCGGGTGAGCGTGGTGAATTCCATCGCCTTGAGGAAGGCGATCAGCTTGCGGTAGTCGGGCTCGTGTACGAGCAGATCGTCGAGCGGCACCTCGAGATCGACGTTGCGGTCGAGCGTGACGAGCCTGTGGGAGATGCGCGCGCTGTCGGCATTATTGATGAGCGTCTGCCGGCGCTTCTCCTGCTTGATCTCGGAGGCGCGCGCGAGCAGCGTTTCGAGGTCGCCGTATTCGGAGATGAGCTGGGCCGCGGTCTTGACGCCGATGCCGGGCACGCCCGGCACGTTGTCGGTGGAATCGCCGATCAGCGCCTGCACCTCGACGACCTTCTCCGGCGGCACGCCGAACTTCTCGACCACCTCGGCCGGGCCGATCCTGCGGTCCTTCATCGTGTCGTACATGACGACGGTCGGGCCGACGAGCTGCATCAGGTCCTTGTCGGACGAGACGATGGTGGTGGTCGCCTTCGCTTCGCAGGCGATCCGCGCATAGGTCGCGATCAGGTCGTCGGCCTCGTAGCCGAGCTGTTCGAGGCAGGGAATGTCGAAGGCGCGCACCGCTTCGCGGATCAGCGCGAATTGCGGGATGAGGTCGGCCGGCGCTTCCGGCCGGTGCGCCTTGTAGTCGGCATAGAGATCGTTGCGGAACGTCTTCTCGGACTTGTCGAAGATGACGGCGAGATGGGTCGGCCGCTCCTCGGGCTTCATTTCGCGCAGAAGCTTCCAGAGCATGTTGCAGAAGCCGAGCACGGCGTTGATCTGCAGCCCGTCGGACTTGCGGTTGAGCGGCGGCAGCGCGTGGTAGGCGCGGAAGATGTAGGAGGAGCCGTCGACGAGGAAGACGTGGTCGCCTTTCTTCAGCGCGCGCGTGGCGACGCCTCCGGCGGCGATGGCGGGCGCGCCGGCGCCCTTGATGGCGGCTTTTCCGGCTTTTGCAGCTGTTGCTTTGGTGGATTTTGCTGGCATGGCGCCGAATGTGGGCTGTGACGGCCGCCTTGGCAACGGACACATGGCCGGCAGGAATGCCGATGCACCGGAAATCGCATGCGGCGGCGGCCGGCGCGCCGGCCTCGCCAGTTCCGGCTGTGTCTGCTAAGAGGCCACGCCGGCGCGGCCGCGCGCCCGAACCATCGCGAACGATCGTCCCATGCGCATTGCCATGATCGGCTCCGGATATGTGGGGCTCGTCTCCGGAGCCTGTTTTGCCGATTTCGGCCACCATGTGGTCTGCGTCGATACCGACCGCAACAAGATCGAAAGCCTCCGACGCGGCGAAATGCCGATCTACGAGCCTGGCCTCGGCGAGCTTGTGACGCGCAATGTTGCGCAGGAGCGGCTGTCGTTCTCAACCGACCTGAAATCTGCCGTCAACGGCGCCGACGCCGTGTTCGTCGCGGTCGGCACCCCCTCGCGCCGCGGCGACGGCCATGCCGACCTCACTTACGTCCATGCCGCGGCGCGCGACATCGCGGCGGCGCTGAGCGGCTTCACCGTGATCGTGACCAAATCCACCGTCCCGGTCGGCACCGGCGACGAGGTCGAGCGCATCGTGCGCGAGGCGCGGCCGGATGCGGATTTCGCGGTGGTCTCCAATCCGGAATTCCTGCGCGAGGGCGCGGCGATCCGCGACTTCAAGCATCCCGACCGCATCGTGGTCGGCACCGACGACGCGCGCGCGCGCGCGGTGATGGAGGAAATCTACCGTCCGCTCTACCTGAATGCGGCGCCGGTCATGGTCACCGGGCGGCGCACGGCGGAGCTGATCAAGTACGCCGCCAACGCGTTCCTCGCCACCAAGATCACCTTCATCAACGAGATCGCCGAGCTTGCCGAGAAGGTCGGCGCCGACGTGCAGGACGTCGCGCGCGGCATCGGGCTCGACAACCGCATCGGCACCAAGTTCCTGCATGCCGGGCCCGGCTATGGCGGCTCGTGCTTTCCCAAGGACACGCTGGCGCTGATCAAGACCGGGCAGGATTTCGAGGCGCCGCTGCGCATCGTGGAGACGGTCGCCGCCGTCAACGACCAGCGCAAGCGCGCGATGGCGCGCAAGGTGGCGGCCGCGCTCGGCGGGCAGATGCGCGGGGCGACGGTCGCCGTGCTCGGGCTCACCTTCAAGCCCAACACCGACGACATGCGCGACGCGCCTTCGATCCCGCTGATCACCGCGCTGCAGGACATGGGCGCGCGCGTGCGCGCCTTCGATCCGGTCGGCATGGCGCAGGCCAAGCCGCTGCTGCGCGCGGTGACCTATTGCGAGGACGCCTATGCCTGCGCCGAGAAGGCCGACGCGCTCGTGATCGTCACCGAATGGGAGCAGTTCCGCGCGCTCGATTTCCGCCGGCTCGGCGACATCATGGCGAGGAAGATCGTGGTCGACCTGCGCAACATCTATCGCGCCGACGAGATGGCGCGGCACGGATTCAGATATGTCAGCGTGGGGCGGGGGATATCCTCTGCTGGGTCCGATTGAGCTGTCGTCCCGGATGCGATGCAGCGTGAGCGCGTCGGCGCGAACGGTGCACCGCTGATCCGGGACCGTCAGATCCATCGAGCGATCCCGGTTCTGCAGCGCATCGCTTCGTTTCGCTTCGTGCTGCGCCCGGGATGACGGCGGGAAAAGCCAGGCATGGTTGCCATCAACTCACCCCTCCCCATCGACGACGCGCTGCCGCGGCTCACTGCGGCGCTCGCTGCGCATAACGCCGCCGTCCTCGTCGCTCCGCCCGGCGCCGGCAAGACCACGCGCGTGCCGCTCGTGCTGGCGCAGGAGCCCTGGGCGCGGGAGCGCCGCATCATCGTGCTCGAGCCGCGCCGGCTTGCCGCGCGCGCGGCGGCCGAGCGCATGGCCGCGATGCTCGGCGAGAAGCTCGGCGCCACGGTCGGCCTGCGCGTGCGGTTCGGCTCGAAAGTCTCGCGCGTGACGCGCATCGAGGTCGTCACTGAGGGCATCTTCACGCGGCTCGTGCTCGACGATCCGGAGCTTGCGGGCGTCGCCGCGATCTTGTTCGACGAATTCCACGAACGCTCGCTCGACGCCGATCTCGGGCTCGCGCTTGCGCTCGACGTGCAGCGCGGCCTGCGTGAGGACCTGAAAATCCTCGTCATGTCGGCGACGCTCGACGGCGCGCGCGTGGCGAGGCTCATCGGCGATGCGCCGGTCGTCGAGAGCGAAGGGCGCGCCTTCCCGGTCGAGACGCGTCATCTCGGGCGCGATCCGCGCGCGCCGGTGGAGCGTCAGGTCGCCGACGCCGTCCTGCGCGCGTTGCGCGCCGATCCGGGCTCGGTGCTCGCCTTCCTGCCCGGCGCGGGCGAAATCCGCCGCGCCGAGCAATTGCTGCGCGAGCGCGTCGACGATCCAGCGGTTGACATCGTCGCGCTCTATGGCGCGCTCGAGGCCGGCGTGCAGGACCGCGCGATCGCGCCGGCGCCGCCCGGCCGCCGCAAGGTGGTGCTCGCGACCTCGATCGCGGAGACCTCGATCACCATCGACGGCGTGCGCATCGTGGTCGATTCCGGGCTTGCGCGCGTGCCGCGTTACGAGCCCGATGTCGGCGTCACGCGGCTCGAAACGGTGCGCGTCTCGCGCGCCGCCGCCGACCAGCGGCGCGGCCGCGCCGGACGCACCGAGCCCGGCGTCTGCTACCGGCTGTGGGACGAGCCGGAGACCGCGAGCCTCGAGCCGTTCGCGCGGCCGGAAATCCTGGCCGCCGACCTGTCGTCCTTCGCGCTCGATCTCGCGCAATGGGGCGTCGCCGATCCCGTGACGCTGTCGTTCCTCGATCCGCCGCCGGCGGCCGCCTTCACCGAAGCGTGCGCGCTGCTGCGCGAGCTTGATGCGCTCGATGCCGACGGGCGCATCACGCAGGAGGGCCGGCAACTGCGCGCGCTGCCGCTGCCGCCGCGGCTTGCGCGCATGCTGGTCGATGCTGGCCGGGCAGGCGCGGGCGAGAAGGCCGCGTTCATCGCCGCGATCCTTAGCGAACGTGGGCTCGGCGGCAACGATCCCGATCTTGCGCATCGGCTCGACCAGTTCGCGCGCGACCGCGCGCGCCGCGCGGAGGAGGCGCGCCGCATGGCGGCAAGGTGGGCGGACCAGGCGCCCGGCACTCACTCTCCACTCACGCGCGACGCGCGTGACGGGGAGGGTCGGCGAGTGGGAGGCAAACCGGATTCACCAAAAGACCCCCCCATCCCCAGCCCCTCCCCGCCGCTCGCCGCGTTCGTGGGGGGAGGGGAGTTGTCGCCCGGTGTGATCCTCTCGCTCGCCTATCCGGATCGCGTTGCGAAAAACCGCGGCGGCGGAAACGGACAATTCCTGCTCGCCAACGGGCGTGGCGCGGCGGTGGATGCCGCATCCTCGCTTGCGCGCGAGCCTTTCATCGTGGTCGCCGAATTGACCGGTGCCGCCGCGCAGGGCCGCATCCTGCTGGCCGCGCCCATTACGATGGCGGAGATCGAGGCGCGCTTCGGCGAACGCATCGCAAGCCGCGCCGATGTCGTGTTCGATGCGGCAAGCGCAAGCCTGCGCGGCCGCAAGGGCCGGCGGCTCGGTGCGCTGACATTCTCCGAGCAGGCGGTGCCGGTGACGCCCGATGCCGGGACGGCGCGCATCCTGTGCCAGGGCCTTGTGCGGCTCGGCCTCGACCGCCTGCCGTGGAGCAGGGCGCTGCGGCAATGGCGCGACCGCGAGATGTTCCTGCGCCGCGCCGAAGGCGAGGAATGGCCCGATCTGTCCGACGCGGCGCTCGCCGCAACGGCGGACGAATGGCTGACGCCGCTGCTCCACGACAAGACCGCGCTCGCCGATCTGTCAGGCGAGGAGTTCGGCGAAGCGGTGACCGCGCTGTTGCCGTGGAACCTGCGCCGCCGGCTCGACGCCGAGGCGCCGACCCATTTCGAGGCACCGACCGGCACGCGCGTAGCCATAGACTACGAGGCGGAGGCCGGTCCCACGATCGCGATCCGCGTGCAGGAATTGTTCGGCCTCGACCGGCATCCGGCGATCGCCGGCGGGCGGGTGCCGCTCGTGGTCGAATTGCTGTCGCCCGCGCAGCGGCCGGTGCAGGTGACGCGCGATCTGCCGGGCTTCTGGCGCGGCTCCTACCAGGCGGTGAAAACCGAGCTGAAAGGCCGCTACCCGCGCCACCCCTGGCCGGACGATCCGGTCGCCGCCGCGCCGACCCGCCGCGCCAAGCCGCGCGGGCAATAGCTTTGGCGCTTTCGCCGCAGGTGCGCCGCTCCATTTTTTCGCTTCGCCTGCCGGCGCGGGGCGGACTATACACGGGGCGGGAAGCGGGGGCTTTCAGCATGGCGTTCGGGCGTGTCGCCGCAGTCGTTTTGCGGCCGTTTGCGTTGTTGGGCGAGGGTCTGGCGAAGGCGCCGTGGATCGGCTGGGCCGCCTGGATCGTGTTCTGCATCTCGATCCTGGTGCAGACCGGGCCGCGCCGCTTCGGCTCCACCTTCGGCGTCTATCTCGACTTCGCCAGCCGCTACTGGTCGATGCAGCCGCTCTATGACGCGACCACGCTCGACGGTTTCAATTACTGGCCGGCCTCGCTGCTGCTCTATGTCCCCGTGCTGAAGCTCGATCCGACGCTCGCTGGCATGATCGTGATCGCGATCTTCGGCGCGCTCTTCACCTATGCCTGCTACCGGATCGTGGACGCGGTGATGCCGCAGGACGCGCGGCCGATCAGCGCGTTCGACGTCACCGGCCTCTTGCTGCTGATCAACATCCCGGCGGCCTGGTTCAATTTCAAATACATCCAGGCGCAGACGCCGATGACGGCCGCCATGCTGCTCGGCGCCACCGCCATGATCGGCCGGCGCTTTAGGCCGGCGGCGCTCTGGATATTCTTCGCCGCGGTCGCAAAGCCGCTCGCCGTTGTCATGCTTCTCCTGTGCGCGGCGCTGCAGCCGCGCATGCGCTGGTGGCTCGCCGGCGGACTGGTCTTCGGTCTGCTGCTGCCGTTCGTCTTCGTCGATCCGGCCTATCTCTCCGACCAATATAAGGTGTGGGTCGCCAAGCTGACCCACATGGCGAATGTCTGGCCGAACAACTGGCCGTTCCAGGCCGATTTCCAGACCATGCTCGATTCCGCCGGCATCGTGGTGGCGCCGCAGGTGGCGACCGGCGTCCGCGTGGTCGCAGCCCTCGGCACGCTCGCGCTCGCCTCGCGCCTGACCGGCACCGGAAACCGGCTGGTCTTTCCGCTCGGCGTGCTGCTGCTCAGCGGCTGCTACATCACGCTGTTCGGCCCGCGCAACGAGTTCACCTCGTTCCTGGTCGTCACCCCGACCATGACGCTGCTGGCGCTGCTGCTGTTCGGGCGCAACCTCGCGGACCCACGCGGCTGGGGCCTGATTTTCGCGGTCATGATCCTCGGCTTCGCCTGGGAATTCCACTATGGGCGCTGGGTCAAGCCGCTCGTCATCACGCTGACCTATGTGTGGATGGTCTGGCTGACGCTCGACGTGCGCCGCTGGATCGAGATCGTCGGCGGCGACGGTCCTGCGCCGGGCGGCGGCAGGCCCGGTCGCTAAAATTTTAGCGACTGCGTTGGCGGCGCGTTCACCGCACGCGCCAAATCGGCCGGTCTCGCAGGGGCCGTTAATCCGGCCTTTCCGGGCGCCATGATGAAGTGCGGCCGGATCGTCAGGATTGTCCGATGCGGTATTTCGTCATTTTTGCAGCGCTCGCGCTGGCGGTGGCCGGCCTTCTGACGCGGATCGCCGATCGCGCGGTGCGCACGCCGGCCCCGCAGACAGCCGCCGTCGCGGTGGTGGAGCCCGCCCGCACGACGCCGTCGGCCGGTTCGCGCTCGATCACCATCCCGCGCGATGCGCGCGGGCATTTCCAGGTCGACGCCCGCGTCGACGGCCGCCGTCTCGGCTTCATGGTCGATACCGGCGCGTCCACGATCGCGCTCACCGCCAGCAACGCCAAGCGGCTCGGTATCCACCCCTCGCCGGGCGATTTCAGCGTGAACGTGCGTACCGCCAACGGCACCGTGCGGGCGGCGCCGGCCACGCTCAACATGGTCGAGGTCGGCGGTCTCGTGGTGCGCGACGTGCGCGCGCTCGTGGTGCCGGACAATGCCCTGAGCGATAACCTGCTCGGCATGTCGTTCCTGGCGAAGCTGCGCCGCTTCGAATACGCCAACGGCAAGCTCGTCCTCGAGCAATAGCCCCGATTTCTCCACGATCCCGATCTAGACGGCGCGTCGCCGTCCGCAGCCGTTTGCGGGCGCAACGCTTTAGGCTATTGCTGAGTCGCTCCCCCTGCCGGATTCCCGAGGCCCTCGATGTTTCCCCGCCCCAAGCCCGTGCTTGTTCCCAACACCTACGAATACGAATCCGGCCCGATGGTGAAGCCGACCGGCTTTCGCGAGTACGACGCGCGCTGGCTGCTCGGCAAGGAAATCAACCTGATGGGCCTGCAGGCGCTCGGGCTCGGGCTCGGCACGCTGATCCACGAGATGGGCGTGCGGCCGGAGATCGTCACCGGGCACGACTTCCGCGGCTATTCGGCGTCGGTGAAGATGGCGCTGGTGTCGGGTCTGCTCGCCGCCGGCTGCAAGGTGCACGATATCGGCCTTGCGCTGTCGCCGATGGCCTATTTCGCGCAGTTCGCGCTCGACGTGCCGTGCGTGGCGATGGTCACCGCCTCCCACAACGACAATGGCTGGACCGGCGTGAAGATGGGCGCCAACCGGCCGCTTACCTTCGGGCCCGACGAGATGACGCGGCTCAAGGAGATCGTGCTCGATGCCGCGTTCGCCCTGCGCGGCGGCGGCGCCTATGCGTTCGTGGAGAATTTCCCGCAGCGCTATATCGCCGACCTGACCAACCGTCCGAAGCTCAAGCGCCGGCTCAAGGTGCTGGCGGCGTGCGGCAACGGCACCGCCGGCGCGTTCGCCCCGCGCGTCCTGGAAGCGATCGGCTGCGAGGTGGTGCCGCTCGATTGCGATCTCGACCACACCTTCCCGAAATACAATCCCAATCCCGAAGACATGAAGATGCTGCACGCCATGCGCGACGCGGTGCTGGCGTCCGGCGCCGACGTCGGCTTCGGCTTCGACGGCGACGGCGACCGCTGCGGCGTGGTCGACAACGAGGGTGAGGAAATCTTCGCCGACAAGGTCGGCGTGATGCTGGCGCGCGACATGTCGGCGCTGCATCCGGGCGCGACCTTCGTCGTCGACGTCAAGTCGACCGGCCTGTTCGCGACCGATCCGGTGCTGCGGAAGAACGGCGCCAGGGCCGATTACTGGAAGACCGGCCATTCTTACATGAAGCGGCGGGTGAACGAGACCGGCGCACTGGTCGGCTTCGAGAAGTCGGGCCACTTCTTCTTCAACAAGCCGTTCGGCCGCGGCTATGACGACGGGCTCGTCTCGGCGATCGCCGTCTGCGACATGCTGGAGCGCAATCCCGGCCGGAGCATGAGCGATCTGAAGAACGCGCTGCCGAAGACCTGGTCGTCGCCGACCATGTCGCCGCACTGCGACGACGAGAAGAAGTACGGCATCGTCGATCAGGTGACCCGCCACTTCGAGGCGGCGAAGCAGAAGGGCGAACCGGTCGCCGGCCAGAAGATCCGCGATCTCGTCACGGTGAACGGCGTGCGGGTGACGGTCGAGGACGGCTCCTGGGGGCTGGTGCGCGCCTCCTCCAACAAGCCCGAACTCGTCGTCGTGGTCGAGAGCCCGCAATCGGAAGCGCGTATGCGCGATATGTTCAAGGCGGTGGATGCGGTGCTGCGCACGCATCCGGAGGTCGGCGAATACAACCAGACGATCTGATGCGGGGCTTGCTTGAGGTTGCCCTCCGTCATGCCCGGCTTTATGCCGGGCATCCCGATCAGGGATTCGCCGTGCTCGCTCAAGCGGGATGGCCGGGACAGGCCCGGCCATGACGATTCAATGTAAAATTATTCCGCTGCAGGTTTCGCCCGTTCGCTTCAGACGACGCCGAGCGCGCGCATCGCCTCGGCCACGCGGATGAAGCCCGCGATATTGGCACCCAGAACGTAATTGCCGGGAGCGCCGTATTCGTCCGCGGTCTGCGCGCAGCGGTCATGGATTCCGTGCATGATCGTGGCGAGCCGTTCCTCGGTCTCCTCGAAGCTCCAGGAATCGCGCGAGGCGTTCTGCTGCATTTCCAGCGCGCTGGTCGCGACCCCACCGGCATTGGTGGCCTTGCCGGGACCGAACAAGACGTTGCCCTCGATGAACAGGCGCACCGCCTCCGGCGTGCAGGGCATGTTCGCGCCCTCGCCGACGGCGCGCACGCCGTTTCTGACGAGGGTACGTGCGTCCTGCCCGGTCAGTTCGTTCTGCGTCGCCGACGGCATGGCGATGTCCGCCGGCACCTCCCAGACCCGGCCGTCGGGAACATAGACCGCGCCCGCGCCGCGGGCCTTGGCGTAATCGGCGACGCGGCCGCGGCGGCGCTCCTTGATCTCCTTGAGCAGCGCCAGATCGATGCCCTTCTCCTCGACGACATAGCCGTTGGAGTCGGAGCAGGCGACGACCCGCCCGCCGAGCTGCTGCACCTTCTCGATCGTGTAGATCGCCACGTTGCCGGCGCCGGACACCACGACCTTGCGGCCGTCGAAGCTCTCGCCGCGCTGCTGCAGCATGCGTTCGACGAAATAGACCGCGCCGTAGCCGGTCGCCTCCGTGCGCACGCGCGAGCCGCCCCAGGTCAGGCCCTTGCCGGTGAGCACGCCGGATTCGTAGCGGTTGGTGATGCGCTTGTACTGGCCGAACATGTAGCCGATCTCGCGCTGGCCGACGCCGATGTCGCCGGCGGGCACGTCGGTATATTCGCCCAGGTGCCGGCCGAGCTCCGTCATCAGCGACTGGCAGAAGCGCATGACCTCCGCATCCGAGCGCCCCTTGGGATCGAAGTCGGAGCCGCCCTTGCCGCCGCCGATCGGCATGCCGGTCAGCGCGTTCTTGAAGGTCTGCTCGAAGCCGAGAAACTTGATGGTGCCGAGATAGACGCTGGGATGGAAACGCAGGCCGCCTTTGTAGGGGCCGAGCGCCGAATTGAACTGGACGCGGAAGCCGCGGTTGATCTGGACCCTGCCCCTGTCGTCCACCCAGGGGACGCGGAAGATGATCTGCCGCTCCGGCTCGCAGATACGCTCGATCAGCGCGCCTTCAGCATAATGCGGGTGCTTGGCGACGACGGCGCCCAGACTGTCGAGCACCTCGCGTACGGCCTGGTGGAATTCGTCCTCCCCCGGATTGCGGCGAAGGACATCAGCGAAAATCGGCTCAAGCTTCTCATCCAGCACAATTCAACCCCGTCGTTTTGAGGTCGGATAAAGGCCGGACGACCAATTTTCAAGCAGAATGCCCAATTGGCAGGCATGCCGGATCGGGATAGCTAGTGTGCCGCTTCCCGGAAGCTCGCACGGTAGGCATGCGCCGGATAGACGCCGAGAATCTTCATCTCGCGCGAGAAGAATTCCAGTTCCTTGAGCGCGAGCGCGACATTCTCGTCCTCGGGATGGCCCTCGATGTCGGAATAGAACATCGTGGCGAAGAAATTGCCCTCGATCATGTAACTTTCGAGCTTGGTCATGTTCACGCCGTTGGTGGCGAACCCGCCGAGCGCCTTGTAGAGCGCGGCCGGGATGTTGCGTACCCGGAACACGAACGTGGTGACCACGGGGCCGTTGCCGCTGTCGACCCATTTCGCCTCGCGCGCCAGAACGATGAAGCGCGTGGTGTTGTGCGACTCGTCCTCGATGTTCTCGGCGAGGATGTCGAGGCCGTAGATTTCGGCGGCGAGCCGCGTTGCGATCGCGGCGCGCGATCTGTCGCCGACCTGCGCCACCTCGCGCGCGGAGCCGGCGGTGTCGGCGGCGACGACGGCCCTGACCTTGAGCTTGCGGATGATGTTGCGGCACTGGCCGAGCGCATGGACGTGGCTCTCGACGGTGCGGATGTCGGCGAGCGTCGTGCCCTTCGGCGCCAGCAATTGATGGCGCACCGGGAGAAACCATTCGGCGACGATGTGCAGGTCCGAATGCGGCATCAGGTGATGGATGTCGGCCACGCGCCCGGCGATCGAGTTCTCGATCGGGATCATGCCGAGCGCCGCCTCGCCCCCGGAGACGGCGGCGAAGGCGTCCTCGAAGGTCGGGCAGGCGACCGGCTCATAGTCGGGATAGGCCTCGCGGCAGGCGATATGCGAGTTCGCCCCGGGCTCGCCTTGAAACACGATTTTCGGCCTTGCGCTCATGCGGTTCCGTTACGCGCTCCGGTGCGATGTCGTCAATGTCAAAGGCGTTAACGATGTCCGCCAGGCGCGAGCGCCCGACGCGCCGCCTCCAGGTCCTCGGGCGTATCGACGCCGAGCGGCACGCTGTCGACGATCGCAACGTCGATCCGCATCCCGGCCTCGATCGCGCGCAACTGTTCGAGCTTCTCGCGCTTCTCGAGCGTCGACGGCGGCAGCGCGACGAAACGTTCGAGTGCGGCGCGCCGGTAGGCATAGAGGCCGATGTGATGATAGAGCGGGCCTTCGCCGGCGGGGGCGGTCGCGCGCGTAAAATAGAGCGCGCGCAGCCGGCGGGGAGCGAGCGGCGAGCCCACGACCTTGACGACATTGGGATTGGTGCGCTCGTCCGCCCTGACGATTTCGGCGGCGAGCGTGCCGATCGCGGTCGCGGGCTCGTCGAGCAGGTCCACCGCCGCCTTGATGTCGGCCGGATTGAGGGTCGGTAGGTCGCCCTGCACATTGACCACGATGTCGGTTGTCCCGTGCGGGTCGAGCGTCTGCAGCGCCTCGAAGATGCGGTCCGATCCGGAGGCATGGTCGGGCCGGGTCATGACCGCATGCCCGCCGGCGCGGTCGACCGCCGATGCAATCTCGGCGCTGTCGGTGGCAACCACCACGCGACCGAGACCGGCCTCCTGCGCGCGCCGCAGCACATGGACGATCATCGGCTGACCTGCGATGTCGGCAAGCGGCTTGCCCGGCAGCCGGGTGGCCTGCAGGCGGGCCGGAATCAGGATCAGAATATCGCGATCAGCCATGGTGCGCGCGCCGTTGCCGCAGGGCTGCGGCCACCCCGGGAAATGAGCGGATTCTGCCGGGACCGGCCGCTTATACGGGTTGCAAGAGCGGACGCAAACCGGCTAACTGTGGCCCGCGCGGGGCCGTCCCGCCTTCCTTCTTCAGAGCCGGCAGCGATGGATTCTTTCGAACTCAACAAGATCTTGGGTGCCCTGCTCGGGACCTGCCTCGTTCTTCTGTCTCTCAATATTGCGACCGGTGCGATCTTCGCGCCGGCCAAGCCGGCCAAGCCCGGCTACGAGATCGCGGTTCCGGACGAGCCGTCCGCGAGCGCGCCGGCTGGCGGCGCTGCCGAACCCGAGAAACCGATCGCCGAGCTGCTCGCCAGTTCCGATCCCAAGCGCGGCGAGACCGCGGCCAAGAAGTGCGTTGCCTGCCATACCTTCGAGAAGGGCGGCCCCAACCGCGTCGGCCCCAATCTCTATGGCGTCGTCAACCGCGCCAAGGGCTCCACGGGCTTCAACTATTCCGCCGCGCTCAAGGGCAAGGGCGGCGAATGGACCTACGAAGACCTCAACAAGTTCATCACCAGCCCGAAGGGTTTCGTGCCCGGCACGAACATGCAGTTCGCCGGCATCAGCCGCGCCGGCGAGCGCGCCGACCTGATCAATTATCTGCACACGCTCTCCGACAGCCCGGCGCCGCTGCCCAAGGCCGCGGCGGAAGCCCCCAAATAAGGGCGACAAGCGGCATGGCGGCGTCGCGGCCGCCGGAACGGATGCAAGACAACGCGGCCGGGCACAAATGCCCGGCCGTTTCGTTTGAAGGAGGGACCCTGCGGCAATTGGCGGGATAAGTTTTGCGTGATCCGGCAGGCGAGAGTGGCGCCCTATCCAAAAACCGACATAATCGCCGAAAAATTTGGCCGCTGCCGGGCGGCGATCTGGAGCGGACCGTGAAACTGACGCGACGTTCGATTCTGCGAGGCAGTGCCGCGGCGCTGACGGCTCCGGTCCTGACAGGCATCCCCCCGCTTGCGACGCCCGCCGGCGCGCAGGGCCAGAGCGCGGTCGCGGGCCAGCGCACGACCACGGCCCCTGTCTGGCGGCACGGCCTGTCGCTGTTCGACGAGATAAAGTATCCGGCCGGCTTCAAGCATTTCGAATACGTCAATCCGAACGCACCCAAGGGCGGCATCGCGCGCCAGATCGCGTTCGGCACGTTCGACAATCTCAACGTCGCGCTGGTGGTGAAGGGCTCCGTCGCCGCGGGCCTCAACCTCGTCTACGATACGCTGATGACCGGCGCGATGGACGAGGTCGCGACCGAATACGGCCGCCTCGCCGAAGCGGTCAGCCATCCGGACGATTTCTCCTCGGTCACCTATCGCCTGCGCGCGAACGCCAGGTGGCACGACGGCAAGCCGATCACGCCCGAGGACGTGATCTTCTCGCTCAAGGTGTTCCAGGACAAGACGATCAGCCCGCGCATGGCCGCCTATTACAGCCACGTCGTGGGTGCGCAGAAGACCGGCGCGCACGAAGTCACGTTCACCTTCGACAAGGGCGGTAACCGCGAACTGCCGCAGATCGTCGGCCAGCTCACCATCCTGCCGAAACACTGGTGGGAAGGCAGCGATGCCAGCGGCCGCAAGCGCGACGTCTCGGCGACCACGCTCGAGATACCGCTCGGCTCCGGCCCCTATCGCCTGAAGGAGTTCGCCGCCGGCCGCACCCTCGTCTACGAGCGCGTTCCCGATTACTGGGGCGCGGCGCTCCCGGTGAATGTCGGCCAGAACAATTTCCAGGAAATCCGCTACGAATATTATCGCGAGACCACGGTGGCGCTCGAAGCCTTCAAGGCCGACCGCGTGGACTGGCGCAGCGAGAACAGCGCGAAGAACTGGGCGACGGCCTACGATTTTCCTGCCGTCAAGGACGGTCGCGTCATCCTCGAGGAATTCGAAATCCGCAGCTCCGGCGTGATGCAGGCCTTCGCCTTCAACATCCGGCGCGACAAGTTCAAGGACCCGCGCGTGCGGCGCGCGTTCAACTTCGCCTTCGACTTCGAGGAAATGAACAAGCAGCTCTTTTACGGGCAATACACCCGCATCAAGAGCTATTTCGAGGGGACCGAGCTTGCGTGCAAGGGCGTGCCGCAGGGCGAGGAGCTTGCGATCCTGGAAACGGTGCGCGGCAAGGTGCCGCCCGAAGTGTTCACCGCGCCCTATTCCAATCCCGTCGGCGGCAGTACCGAGGCGGTGCGCGCCAACCTGCGCGAAGGCATCCGGCTGCTCAAGGACGCGGGCTACGATTTCCGCGACCGCAGGCTGGTCCATCTCCAGAGCGGCGAACCGCTCACGGTCGAGCTTCTCGCCTCCGATCCGAACGGCGAGCGCTTCAACCTGTTCTACAAGCCTTCGCTCGAACGGCTGGGCATCGGCGTGACCGTGCGCACGGTCGACGACGTGCAGTACGAGAACCGTCTGCGGCAATGGGATTACGACGTCATCACGACATCGTGGCGCCAGTCACTGTCGCCGGGCAACGAGCAGCGCAGCTATTGGGGCTCGCAGGCGGCCGACCAGCCGGGCTCGCTCAATCTCGTCGGCATCAAGGATGCCGCCATCGACGCGCTGATCGACCGCGTCATCTTCGCCACCAACCGCAGCGAGCTGGTGGCGGCGACCAGGGCGCTCGACCGCGTGCTGCTGTGGAACCATTTCGTCGTGCCGCAATGGACCTACGGCAAGATCAGGACCGCGCGCTGGGACCGCTTCAGCCGTCCCGATCCGCTGCCGAAATACGGCTTCTCCGGATTTCCGACGGTGTGGTGGTGGGACGCGAACAAGGCGGCGAAGACGGGATCGCGCTCTTGATCCGCGCCTCGCGCCGTTGCGTGCTGAGATTCGCCGCGGGCGCCGCCGCCGGCGCGGTGGCCGGGCGGCCAGGCTTCATGACGCCCGCGTTCGCGCAGGGCGCCGAGCGGCACGGCATCTCGGCGTTCGGCGAGCTGAAATATCCGGCGGACTTCCGGCACTTCGACTATGTCGCGGCCGAGGCGCCCAAGGGCGGCCTGTTCTCGCAGATCGGATCGACGTTCCAGTTCAATCAGAATCCGACCACCTTCAATTCGCTCAACAGCTTCATCTTCAAGGGCGTCGCCGCGCTCGGCATGGAGATGACCTTCGCCACGCTGATGACGCGCGCCTTCGACGAGCGCGACGCCATGTACGGGCAGGCGGCGCGCGCGGTGCGCATCTCCGACGACGGGCTGGTCTACCGGTTCGTCCTGCGGCCGGGCACGCTCTTCCACGACGGCAGCGAACTGACCGCGCACGACGTCGCCTTCTCGCTCAATATCCTGAAAGAGAAGGGGCATCCGCAGATCCGCCAGTATCTGCGGCAGATGGTGGCGGCGGAAGCCGCCGACGAACGGACGGCGACGGTGCGCTTCGAGCCCGGCCGCGCGCGCGACGTGCCGCTGTTCGCCGCCGGCCTGCCGATCTTCTCGCGCGTCTATTACGACAAGCAGCCGTTCGACGAATCCACGCTCGACATCCCGCTCGGCTCCGGGCCCTACAAGGTCGCGCGCTTCGAGGCCAACCGTTTCATCGAATACGAGCGCGTCAGGGACTGGTGGGGCGCGAACCTGCCGACCTCGCGCGGGCGGTTCAATTTCGACCGCGTCCGCTACGAATTTTTCCGCGACCGCAATGTCGGCTTCGAAGGCTTCAAGGCGAAGACCTATCTGTTCCGCGAGGAATTCACCTCCGCCACCTGGGCGACGCGCTACGATTTCCCCGCCTTCACCGACGGCCGCGTCAAGCGCGAGGTGCTGCCTGACGAGAATCCGTCCGGCGCGCAGGGCTGGTTCATCAATACCCGCCGCGAGAAATTCAAGGACCCGCGCTTCCGCGAAGCGCTGATCTGCGCGTTCGATTTCGAATGGACCAACAAGTCCATCATGTACAGCTCCTACGAGCGCACGCACTCGGTGTTCCAGAATTCCGACCTGATGGCGAACGGCAAGCCGGGCCCCGACGAACGCGCGCTGCTCGAGCCGTATCGCGGCAAGGTGTCCGACGAGGTGTTCGGCGAGCCGTTCGTGCCGCCGGTGAGCGACGGCTCCGGCCGCGACCGCGCGCTGCTGCGCCGCGCCGTCGGCCTGATCCGGCAGGCGGGCTATACGCTCAGGGACGGCAAGCTCTTCACCCCGCAGGGCGAGCGCGTCGCGATCGAGTTCTTTCTCGAAGAGCCGACCTTCCAGCCGCATCACCAGCTCTACATCAAGAACCTGATCGATCTCGGCATCGACGCCACCCTGCGCTTCATCGACGCGGCGCAGGCGCAGGCGCGCGTGAACGATTTCGATTTCGATCTCGTGGTCAAACGCTACGGCTTCTCCACGACGCCGGGCGATTCGCTGCGCGCCTATTTCTCCTCGCAGGGGGCGGCGCTCAAGGGCTCGCACAATCTCGCCGGCATCGCCGATCCGGTGGTCGACGCTCTGATCGAGACCATTGCCGCGGCGCCCGACCGGGGAGCGCTCGTCACTGCCTGCCGCGCGCTCGACCGCGTGCTGCGCGCCGGCCGCTACTGGGTGCCGCATTGGTACAAGCCGTCGCACTGGATCGCGTATTGGGATACGTTCGCCCGGCCGCCGGAGAAACCGCGCTATGCGCGCGGGATTCCCGATACCTGGTGGTATGATGCCGACAAGGCGGCGCAGCTGGAACGGAGAGGCTAACGTGGCAGTTCGCTGCTATGGTGTTGCGACCTGTGAAGGCCGGTTATGATTTTCCGCTCGTCCCCGCGAAGGCGGGACCCGGCCCCGCCGGGCATCAAGCGCGTCAGATCGATTGGATTAAATCCTAGGAAATGAGCGCCTATATCATCCGACGCCTGCTGTTCATGATCCCGACCCTGTTCGGCATCATGCTGGTCTCGTTCGTGGTCGTGCAGTTCGCGCCCGGCGGGCCGATCGAGCGCGTGATCGCGCAATTGTCGGGCTCCGACACCGGGGCGACCTCGCGCATTTCGGGATCGCCGGGCGGCGATTTCGGTGCGCGCGGGGGCGCGCAGGGCGGCAGCGCGGTCGACGCGGTAACTTCGAAATACCGCGGCGCGCAGGGGCTCGATCCGGAATTCATCAAGAGCCTGGAGAAACAGTTCGGCTTCGACCGGCCCGCGCACGAGCGCTTCTTCCTGATGCTGTGGAACTATCTGCGCTTCGATTTCGGCAAGAGCTATTTCCGCGACGTCGGCGTGATCGAGCTGATCAAGGAGAAGCTGCCGGTTTCGATGTCGCTCGGCATCTGGATGATGCTGTTGACCTACCTGATCTCGATTCCGCTCGGGATCCGCAAGGCGGTGCTCGACGGCTCGCGCTTCGACGTCTGGACGTCGGGCGTCATCATCATCGGCTATGCGATCCCCGGGTTCCTGTTCGCCATCCTCCTGATCATCCTGTTCGCGGGCGGCTCGTTCTTCGACCTGTTTCCGCTGCGCGGGCTCACCTCCGACAATTTCGCGCAATTGTCGTGGTGGCAGAAGATCATCGATTATTTCTGGCACCTGACGCTGCCGATCGTCTCGATGATGCTCGGCGCGTTCGCCACGATGACGCTCCTGACGAAGAACTCCTTCCTCGACGAAATCCGCAAGCAATATGTGCTGACCGCGAAAGCCAAGGGTTGTGCGTCCGGGCAGGTGCTCTACGGCCACATCTTCCGCAACGCCATGCTGATCGTGGTCGCCGGCTTCCCCGGCGCCTTCGTGCATGCCTTCTTCTCCGGTTCGCTGCTGATCGAGACGATCTTCTCGCTCGACGGCCTCGGCCTGCTCGGCTTCGAGAGCGTGCTCAACCGCGACTATCCGGTGGTGTTCGCGACGCTCTATATCTTCGCGCTGCTCGGTCTCGTGGTGAACCTGATCTCCGACCTGACCTACACCTGGATCGATCCGCGCATCGATTTCGAGACGCGGGAGGTGTGAGGTGGACGCGCGGTCCGAACATGCCAACACGATGCCGGCCGCAGCCTCGCGCGCGCGCTTCGCGCTCTCCCCGATCAACCGGCGGCGCTGGCAGAATTTCAAGGCCAACCGGCGCGGCTACTGGTCGCTGTGGATCTTCACGATCCTGTTCGTCGTGTCGCTGTTCGCCGAGTTCATCGCCAACGACAAGCCGTTCGTGATCAGGATGGACGGCCGGCTGTATTTTCCGGCGGTCGTCACCTATTCGGAGACGGCGTTCGGCGGCGAGTTCGAGACCGCGGCCGATTATCGCGATCCCTTCCTGCAGAAGCTGATCGCCGAGAAGGGCGGCACCATCGTGTGGCCGTTGATCCGCTATTCCTACAACACGCACAATCTCGACCTGCCGACGCCGGCGCCCTCGCCGCCGACCTGGATGCTGACCGAAGAGCAGTGCAAGCCGGTGGTGGAGCGCAAGGGGCTCAGGAGCTGCGGCGATCTCGAATACAACTGGCTCGGCACCGACGACCAGGGCCGCGATCTCGTGGCGCGCCTGATCTACGGCTTCCGCATCTCCGTGCTGTTCGGGCTGACCCTGACGATCATTTCCTCGATGGTCGGCATTACCGCCGGCGCCGTGCAGGGCTTTTCCGGCGGCTGGACCGACCTCATCTTTCAGCGCGTGATCGAAATCTGGACATCGGTGCCTTCGCTCTACCTGCTCCTGATCATTTTATCGGTACTGGTGCCGGGCTTCTTCGTGCTGCTGGGGATCATGCTGCTGTTCTCGTGGGTGTCGCTGGTCGGACTCGTGCGTGCGGAATTCCTGCGCGGGCGCAATTTCGAATACATCCAGGCCGCGCGCGCGCTCGGGGTGTCGACTGCGGTGATCATGTTCCGCCACCTCCTGCCGAACGCGATGGTGGCGACGCTGACCTTCCTGCCCTTCATCCTGTCGTCGTCGGTGATGACGCTCACCGCGCTCGACTTTCTCGGCTTCGGCCTGCCGCCCGGCTCGCCCTCGCTCGGCGAATTGCTGGCGCAGGGCAAGGCCAACGTCCAGGCGCCGTGGCTCGGCCTGTCCGGCTTCTTCAGCATCGCGATCATGCTCTCGCTGCTCATCTTCATCGGCGAGGCGGTGCGCGACGCCTTCGATCCCAGAAAGACGTTCGCATGAGCGACGACCTGCTGCTGCGCGTGAAGGACCTGTCCGTCGCCTTCCGGCAGGCCGGCGTCGAGACGCTGGCGGTCGACCGGATCTCGTTCGACGTGCCGAAGGGCAGGACCGTGGCGCTGGTCGGCGAATCGGGATCGGGAAAGTCGGTCACCGCGCTCTCGGTGCTCAAGCTGCTGCCCTATCCGCAGGCGCGCCATCCCTCGGGCACGATCCATTTCAACGGCCGCGATCTCCTGTCCATGCGCGAGCGCGACATCCGCGCGATCCGCGGCAACGACATCACCATCATCTTCCAGGAGCCGATGACCTCGCTCAATCCGCTGCACACGATCGAGCAGCAGATCGGCGAAATCCTCGAACTGCATCGCGGCCTGCGCGGGGAGAAGGCGCGCGCGCGCATCGTCGAACTGCTCGACCAGGTCGGCATTCCCGATCCGGCTTCGCGGCTTGCGAGCTATCCGCATCAATTGTCGGGCGGCCAGCGCCAGCGCGTGATGATCGCCATGGCGCTCGCCAACGAGCCCGATCTTCTGATCGCCGACGAGCCGACGACCGCCCTCGACGTCACCGTGCAGGCGCAGATCCTCAAGCTGCTGAAGGAGCTGCAGACGCGCCTCGGCATGGCGATGCTGTTCATCACGCACGATCTCGGCATCGTGCGCAAGATCGCCGACCATGTCTGCGTCATGAACAACGGCAAGATCGTCGAGCAGGGCGCGGTCGAGCGCGTATTCGGCGCCCCCGAGCATTCCTATACGCGCGCTCTGCTCGCGGCCGAGCCGAAGCCCGATCCCGCGCCGCTGCAGCCGCAGGCCCCGCTCGTGCTCGAGGCCGACGATCTGCGCGTCTGGTTTCCGGTCCGGCGCGGCGTGCTGCGCAAGACCGTCGGCCATATCAAGGCGGTGGACGGGGTGAGCATCGCGGTCCGCCAGGGCGAGACGCTCGGCATCGTCGGCGAATCCGGCTCGGGCAAGACCACGCTCGGCCTTGCGATCCTGCGGCTGATCTCGTCGCAGGGGCCGATCGTGTTCATGGGCCAGCCGCTGCAGGGTCTGTCGTTCAAGGAGATGCGGCCGTTCCGCCGCGGCATGCAGATCGTGTTTCAGGACCCCTATGGCTCGCTCTCGCCGCGCATGTCGGTCGCCGACGTGATCGAGGAAGGACTTTGGGTGCATCAGCCGCATCTGTCGCCGCAGGAGCGCGAGCGGCGCGTGATCCAGGCGCTCAACGATGTCGGCCTCGATCCGCTCACCCGCTTCCGCTATCCGCACGAATTTTCCGGCGGGCAGAGGCAGCGGATCGCGGTGGCGCGCGCGATCGTGCTGGAGCCGGATTTCGTCGTGCTCGACGAGCCCACGAGCGCGCTCGACATGATCATCCAGTCGCAGATCGTCGATCTCCTTCGCGATCTTCAGAAGCGCAAGAACCTCACCTACCTGTTTATCTCGCACGACCTTCGGGTGGTCGCAGCGCTCGCCAGCCGCCTGATCGTCATGCGCAACGGCAAGGTGGTGGAGGAGGGGCCGGCCGGCGACCTGTTCCGCGCGCCGCAGACCGACTATACCCGCGCGCTGTTCGCCGCCGCCTTCAACCTCGAAGCCGCCGCGACCGGCATCGTGGCGCAATGAGCGCTACCCGGCCGTGACGCGCGCGTCCGCCGCAATGCAGGCCGACGCCATTCTGCTTGCGGCCGAGGGCGAGCAGGCCGAGCTCTATGCAAGGCTCCTGCGCGCGCGCTTCGGCGCGCAGCGCGTGCGCGTCTGGCCGCAGCAAGGCGAACCGCTGTCGGAGATCGGCTATGCCTGCGTATGGAAGGCGCCGCACGGCCTGCCGGCGCGCTGCCCCAACCTGAAGGCGATCTTCAATCTCGGCGCCGGCGCCGACCACCTGCTCGCCGATCCGGTGCTGCCGGACGTGCCGGTCGTGCGCGCGGTGCATCGCGATCTGAGCATGCGTGTGAGCGAGTATGTCGTGCTGCATGTGCTGATGGTCCATCGCCGCCAGCGTCTCTACGATGCCCAGCAGCGCGAAGGTGTCTGGCAGGTGCACGCGCAGCCGGGCGCGAACGAGATGACGGTCGGCATCATGGGGCTCGGCCATATCGGCCAGCACGCGGCCGGCCTGCTGCGCGCGCTCGGCTTCAATGTCGTCGGCTGGAGCCGCACGCAAAAAAGCGTTCCCGGTGTCGAGACCTTTCATGGTGATGCCGGGCTCGACGCCTTTCTCGCGCGCACCGAAATCCTCGTCTGCCTGTTGCCGGCGACGCCGCAGACGGAAGGGTTGCTGAACCTCGCCTTGCTGCGCAAGCTCAGGCGCGATGGGGCGGCGGGCGGCGCGTTCCTGATCAATGCCGGGCGCGGCCGCGTGCAGGTCGATGCCGATATCGTGGCGGCGCTCGAGGAGGGCGCGCTCGCGGGCGCGGCGCTCGACGTGTTTCCGGTCGAACCGCTGCCGGCGGACAGCCCACTCTGGCGGCATCCGCGCGTCACCGTGACGCCGCACAATGCCGGCGACATCGCGCCGGAAATTCTCGTCGAGGAGATCGCCCGCCAGATCGCGCGCTGCGAACGCGGCCTGCCGCTCGAAAACACCATCGACCGCACGCGGGGATATTGATGGGCGTTCTGGCCGCTGGTGCGTTTCTGTCCGCTCACATCAAAGTGATTCCTTTCCGCCGCGCGGCTCGCCCATGAAAGCATCATGCCGAATTTTCTCACGCTTCTGAAATCCGCCGCCTGCCTTCTCGTCGCCGCCGTGCTGCTCACCGCGCCGCTGCATGCGCAGCAGGCGCAGTTTCCGATCACGGGCGACGACGGGCGCCCGATCGCCAATCACGCGCTCTCGCGCGAGCAGGCGCTCGTGGCCGAGCGGCTGCCGGGCGCGGTCGTCGTTGCCAATCCGAAGGGCGACGTGACGCTCGTCGAGTTCTACGATCTGAATTGTCCCTATTGCCGGCGCGCGTCGGCCGATCTCGACGCCATGATCAAGGCCGACAGGCGGCTGCGGCTCGTGCTCGTGCCCTATCCGGTGCTCGGCATCGCCTCGGTGCTGGCCGGCCGCGTCGAGCTTGCGGTCGCGCGCACGCTGCCGCCGGAGACCTTCTACCGCTTCCACCGCGAAATCTATGCCGGCCGCGGCGTCATCGACGGTGCGCGCGCGATCGCGACCGTGCGCACGCTCGGCCTCGACGAGGACAAGCTGCTCATGGTCGCCGACAGCGACGAACTGACCGAGATCATGAAGACGCATGCGCGCACCGGCGGCGCGCTCGGGCTGCGCGCGACGCCAGGTTATGTCATCGCCGGCGTCGCGATCGTCGGCCATCCCGGCCGCAAGGCGCTGGAGCAGGTCGTGGCCTCGGTGCGCCGCTGCGGCAAGGTGGTGTGTTGAACGCCGCAGCGCGGTTACAATTGTCTACCCTTAGTCCCGTGCCCGACCTCGCCAGAGCGCGAGTAAATACCAGCGAGAATGCCGACCCTGCCTTGGGCCGGCGTCGTTACCTCGTTCGTGGTAACGCATACCTTCATTCAATATGGCCGGCCCGGCAGCGTATTTCGGGAAATCTTTGGGGGTTTTTCGAATCCATCCGCGTTGTTCGTAGCGGTGACAGAATTTTGTCCAGCGCCCGTCCGCAAAACCGTCGTGGTATGTCAACTTCCCCCAAACATAAATGAACCTTGTATCGCTGTTTAAAAAGCTCTTGATCTCCGGATCACTGAATTTGACGCGACAATCTTGTTTCATTTCCGATCCGGGCGGGATGTTCCCTGGCTCGGAGAAATCTCCATCGTTCCCGTCGCTGGGCACAAAATTCCGATCATCGCTCATTTCCATTTTGATGAACCAACGGACGTCGGTAGCCGGAAGATGACCGACATTTTCGAATCCTACATGACCAATCGCTAATCTGTCGGATCTGAATGAGGTTACGCCATGAGGGACTGCGCTTATATATGCGCGCTGAAGAATTTTGGTTTGCTTTGATTGCTGCTTGCTCAGGCAAAAAAGAAAGACGGTAAATAACGCGATGAAGAAGGTGGCTATGGCTGTTATCGCGCCATTGTAATATTGAATACAGTTTAGAATATTTAGGATCGAATCCATGAGCGGATCAGCAGGGGAATTCTCGCCAACAGATGAATTCTTACATATAAAATAATCCAAGAACAGTCGCCGTGTCACATCAGCCTGCAAGGCATCGGCTGAGCGTAAGGATTGGTATCACGGAAAGATCGAAGGCAACCTTTATAGAATTACGGCTCAAATCCGCCGTATATCGGTGACCGCCGAACCCGTGGCGGCGATGCGTGCGACCGCCTGCGCCAGTGGCTCGACCGCGACCGCCATATGGAACGCGTTGGCGTGCACGATGTGCGTCGCATCGAGCATCATCGCGACATGGCCCTTCCAGAACACGAGGTCGCCGCGCCGGACATTGGTGAGTGCGCTGCCGGCATCGACCGGCGCGCCGAGATTGCGCTCCTGCATGTCGCTGTCGCGCAGGCACGCGATGCCGCAGGCCTGCATCGCAACCTGCACGAGGCCGGAACAGTCGATGCCGAGGCTGGTCTTGCCGCCCCACAGATACGGCGTGCCGACAAAGCGCTCGGCGATCGCGGCCGGATCGCGCGCGTGTTCGCCGGCCGGCGCGAGATGCATCGCCGGCACGAATCCGCCGGAGGCGAGGCGAGCGAGCGGCCCGCTCGCCTCGCGTACCGTGACGCGCGCGCCCATCGGCAGGCTTGAAAGCGGCGGCAGCTTGATGTCGGGCCCGGGAAACACCAGCGTGCGCAGCGCGCTTACGGTATGCGTCGGCTCGCCGGCCGGCGCCGCGAGCGCGTTGGCGGAGAGATAGCCGACATAGCCGTCGCCCTGGAGCTGGACCCAGCACCAGCCTTCGTCCATCGTCTCGTAGACGGCGACGCGTTCACCATACAGCGCCTCGGTCTCGAGCGGCGCGTCCGGCACGGGCGCGCGCCGCAGCGGCGTCTCCGCCTCGATCACTGCGCGCAATTGCGGTTCGACAAAGCGTGTCGCCTCGACCCGGCCGCGCAGATGGGCGGCAGCGAGGTCCGGCCGCGCCGGCGTCAATCGCGGATCGCTTTCGCCGGTCATGCGGGGTAGCGAGCTTTCAGCAGCGCATAGAGCGCGCGCGCGGCCTGGCATTCGCCGCCTTCCGGGCGCGCGGGCTTGGCTGCGGGCGTCCAGGCATAGATGTCGAAATGCGCGAACGCCTTCGCCTTCTCCACGAAGCGCTTGAGGAAGAGCGCGCAGACGATCGAGCCGGCGAAGCTGCCGCTCGCCACGTTGCCGAGGTCGGCGACTTTCGAATCGAGCAGCGTGTCGTAGGGCCGGTAGAGCGGCATCCGCCAGAGCGGATCGCGCTCGGCCGCCGCACACGCTGCGATATCGGCCGCGAGCGCCTCGTCGTCGGTATAGAAGGGCGGCAGTTCCGGCCCGAGCGCCACGCGCGCGGCGCCCGTCAGCGTGCCCATGTCGATGAGCAGATCGGGCGCGTCCTCGTCGGCGAGCGCAAGCGCGTCGGCGAGCACGAGGCGGCCCTCGGCATCGGTGTTGCCGATCTCCACCGTGAGCCCCTTGCGCGAGGGATAGACGTCGAGCGGGCGGAAGGCCGAGCCCGACACCGCATTCTCCACCGCCGGGATGATCACTCGCAGCGCCACCGGCAGGCGCGCATCCATGATCATGTGCGCGAGGGCGAGCACGGTGGCCGCGCCACCCATGTCCTTCTTCATGATCAGCATCGCGCTTTCGGGCTTGAGGTCGAGCCCGCCGGTGTCGAAGCACACGCCCTTGCCGACCAGCGTCACTTTCGGATTCTTCGGATCGCCCCAGCGCAGGTCGATCAGCCGCGGCGCGCGGCTCGACGCGCGGCCGACGGCATGGATGAGCGGAAAATTCTCCTTCAGGAGATCGTCGCCGACGACCGCTCGCACCTGCGCGCCATGCCGTCCGGCGAGCGTGCGCGCGGCCTGTTCCAACTCGTCCGGTCCTATGTCGTTGGCGGGCGTGTTGATGAGATCGCGCGCGAGCACGACGGCCTCGGCGATGCGCGACAGCTCGCCGGCATCGACGCCGGGGGGCACGACGAGGCGCACGCCGCGCTCCTCGCCTTTGCGGTAGCGCGCGAAGCGATAGGCGCCGAGCGCGATCGCAAGCGCGGCGAGCCGCCTGTCGTGCGGATCGTTGGCGAAGCGGTAAAGGCCCGGCGGCAACAGGCCGGCGAGCGATCCCGGCAGGAACGGATCGCGCGGCGCGTCCTCGTTCTCGATGCCGAACAGGATGGCGGCGAGCGCGCCGTCGGCGGTCGGCAGCACGAGATGGCGGCCGGGTCTGGCTTCGAAGCCCGCGGCCGCCGCGAAGGCGCGCGCGGGCGGATCGAGATCGTTCTGCATGGCCGGCCAGGTTGCGGCGCTGACGAAACGGATCGGGATGGCGCGCTCGGCGCCCTCGGCAACGAAAATCGGATGCATGACGTCCCCTGGAACACGACCCGGCCGGATCGGAGCGGATCATGCTCCCGATTCAATTATTTGTCGCGCGGGCGCAAGCCGGGCCGACGGTCCGTTGCCGCAGTGCAGGCGCCCCGCGAGGCGGATTAACCACTCGTTAGGGTTAACATTCTATTGATCGGACCCCATGGCCGGCCGTCCCGGCCGGCCGGGCCGGGTCCGATCCATGCCGATCCATGCGACACGCTTCAAGCTCCTGACGTCGGCGGCGCTCGCGGGCGCCCTGGCGCTGGCCGGCTGCACCACGACCGGCACCACCGGATCGATCGGAGCCGGCGCACCGCAGACCGAGAGCGACTGGCGGCGCGAAGCCGACATCTGGGGCCCGCGCTACAACAAGAATCCGGCCGACGCCGACGCCGCCTACCGCTATGCGCGCGCCTTGCGCGCCAACGGCCAGCGCGCGCAGGCGGCCGCCGTGCTCGAACAGGCGACGATCAGCAATCCGCGCAACACGCTGCTGCTCGGCGCCTATGGCCGCGCGCTCGCCGATATCGGCAATTACAAGCAGGCGCTGGAAGTGCTGCGCCGCGCGCATACGCCCGACCAGCCCAACTGGCGCATCCTCTCCGCGCAGGGCGCGGTACTCGACCAGATGGGCCGCCACGAGGAGGCGCGCCGCCATTATGCGACCGCGCTCAAGATCATGCCGGACGAGCCGTCGGTGCTGTCCAATCTGGGACTGTCGTACGCGCTGTCGAAGAACCTGCCCAAAGCCGAAGAGACGCTGCGGCTGGCGAGCGAGCAGAAGGGCGCGGAACCGCGCGTGCGGCAGAATCTCGCGCTCGTGATCGGGTTGCAGGGCCGCTTCGCCGAGGCCGAGCAGATCGCGCGCGGCGACCTCTCTCCGGAAGAGGCGACCGCCAACGTCGCCTACCTGCGCCAGATGATCGAGCAGGAGCGCGGCCGCAAGAAGGGGCGCGGCGCGCCGAGCCCGCTCAAGGACGCGGCGAACTCCTGACCGGCGACTTCCGGCTCAGTGCTGCAGCGCCATCACGCGAATGGCGGCCGGGCCGAGAATGACCACGAACAGCACCGGCAGGAAGAACAGGATCATCGGCACGGTGAGCTTGGGCGGCAGGGCGGCCGCCTTCTTCTCGGCCTCGGCCATGCGCATGTCGCGGTTTTCCTGCGCCAGCACCCGCAGCGTCTGCGCGAGCGGCGTGCCGTAGCGTTCGGCCTGCTGCAGCGCCACGCATACCGAGCGCACGCCTTCGAGGTCGGTGCGCCTGGCGAGATTGTCGTAGGCCTGCCGGCGGTCCTGCAGATAGGACAGTTCGGCGGTGGTCAGCGTCAGTTCCTCGGCCAGCGGGATCGATTGCGAGCCGATCTCCTCGCTCACCTTCCTGAACGCGGCCTCGATCGACATGCCGGATTCGACGCAGATCAGCAAAAGGTCGAGCGCGTCCGGGAAGGCGCGCCGGATGGAAATCTGGCGCTTGGTGATCATGTTCTTGAGGAACAGATAGGGAAGCTGCATGCCCAGATAGGCGCCGAAAATGCAGAACCCGACCTTGATCATCGGCGGCTGGTCGATTTCGAGAATGACGAAGACATAGACCGAGGTGAGCACCAGCATGATCGCCGGCGTCACCATGCGGAAGAACAGGTAGGCGATATAGGGCGCCTCGCCGCGATAGCCGGCCTGCACCAGCTTGGCGCGCGCCTCCTCCTGGCCGACCCATTTGCGCAGGTTAAAGCGCTCGACCGCATGCTGCATGTATTGCTTGGGCGACTGGCGCAGCGACACCTTCTCGCCGCGCGCCAGCCGTTCGCGCTCGCGCTGGCGGATTTTCTCGCGCTCGAGTGCGACCGACTTCATGCGCTTGGGCAGCGCGTTGCTGGCCAGAAGCGGCATCGCGATGGTGAGCACGGTGGCGCCGGCGGCGACGGCGGCCAGCAGCATGGTCATGAACCGCGCATCGTGCATCTTGCTGATGATGAACTCGAACATGGCTGCGGCTCAGAAATCGAAATTGATCATTTTCTTCATGACGAGGCAGCCCAGGAACATCCAGGTCGCGCAGGCCGCGAGCATCATCTGCCCCATCGGATGCGTCCACAGAAGCTGGATGTAGTCCGGGCTCGTGATCCAGACGAGGAACATCACCGCCAGCGGCAGCATGCCGATAATGACGGCGGAGGCTTTCGCCTCCATCGACATGGCCTGGATCTTCGCCTTCATGCGCTTGCGGTCGCGCAGCACCTTGGACAGGTTGCCGAGCGCCTCGGAGAGGTTGCCGCCGGCTTTCTGCTGGATCGCGATCACGATGCCGAAGAAATTGGCCTCCGGCACCGGCATGCGCTCGTGCAGCTTGGCGCAGGCCTCACCGAGCGGCATGCCGATGGTCTGCGTCTCGATGATGGCGCGGAATTCGCTCTTGAGCGGCTCCTGGCCTTCGCTCGCGATCATCTTCAGGCTGTCGAGCAGCGGCAGGCCGGCCTTGATGCCGCGCACGATGACGTCCACGGCATCCGGGAAATTGTGCAGGAAACGCGCTTCGCGGCGCTTCTTGAGGAAGGACAGCATCCAGTAGGGCAGGCCGAACGAGGCGGCAAAGCCCAGCCCGAGCGCCGGCAGCAATCCCAGGCCGAGGACGAACACGAGCGAAAACACCGCGATTCCCAGTCCCGCGGCGGTCAGGAAGAATTGCCGCTGCGACCAGCTCAGGCCGGCCTGTGCGATGCGCACCTGCAGGCCGGGCTTCTGGTTCTTCTTCTGGCGGGCCTCGATCTCTTTCAGCGAGATCTCGACCTGCTCGCGGCGCGAGCGCTGATGTCCGCGTGCGACGCGCGCGGCGACCGGCTCGTTGCGCGCGACCGACGCCTTGCGCTTCTCCATCTTCTTCTCGCCCGACAGGATCGGGAGCAGGAAGACCCAGGCGACGCCGCCGATCGAGAGGGCAGCCAGGAAGAAGAGCGCGAGCGTCTGCATCTTGAGCATGGGCGGACCTATCGCGGCAGCGGCTCGTCGGCGATCTCGGCGGCGTCGAGCGCGGCGGCGAGGCGCGCCTCCTCGCCGTAATAGCGCGCGCGGTCCCAGAAACGCGGGCGGCCGATACCGGTCGAGCGGTGGCGGCCGATCAGGTTGCCCTGCGCGTCCTCGCCGGTGATCTCGTGGACGAACAGATCCTGCGTGATGATGACGTCGCCTTCCATGCCCAGCACCTCGGTGATGTGGGTGATGCGGCGCGAACCGTCGCGCAGACGCGCGGCCTGGATGACGACGTCGACCGAGGCGCACATCATCTCGCGGATCGTGCGCGAGGGCAGCGAGAAGCCGCCCATGGTGATCATGGATTCCATGCGCGAGAGCGCCTCGCGCGGCGAGTTGGCGTGCAGCGTGCCCATCGAGCCGTCGTGGCCGGTATTCATGGCCTGCAGCAGGTCGAACGCCTCGGGTCCGCGCACTTCGCCGACGATGATGCGCTCGGGCCGCATGCGCAGACAGTTCTTCACCAGATCGCGCATCGTGACCTGGCCCTCGCCCTCGATATTGGGCGGGCGCGTTTCCAGGCGCACCACGTGCGGCTGCTGGAGCTGCAGTTCGGCGGCGTCTTCGCAGGTGATGACGCGCTCGTCGTCGTCGATATAGCGCGTCAGGCAGTTCAGCAGCGTGGTCTTGCCCGAGCCGGTGCCGCCGGAAATGACGGTGTTGACGCGGCAGCGGCCGATGATCTTGAGGATCTCGGCGCCCTCCGGCGTGATCGAGCCGAACTTGGTGAGCTGCTCGAGGGTGAGTTTTTCCTTCTTGAATTTGCGGATGGTGAGCGCCGGGCCGTCGATCGAGAGCGGCGGCACTATCACGTTGACGCGCGAGCCGTCGGCGAGGCGCGCGTCGCAGATCGGCGACGATTCGTCGACGCGGCGGCCGACCTGGCTGACGATGCGCTGGCAGATATTGAGCAGTTGCTGATTGTCGCGGAAGCGGATGCCGGTCTTGAGGATCTTGCCGGCGACTTCGATGTAGACCGTGCCGGAGCCGTTGACCATGATGTCGGCGATGTCGTCGCGCGCCAGCAGCGGCTCGAGCGGACCATAGCCGAGTACGTCGTTGCAGATGTCGTCGAGCAGCTCCTCCTGCTCGGAGATCGACATCACGATGTTCTTGATCGCGATGATCTCGTTGACGATGTCGCGGATTTCCTCGCGCGCGGCGTCGGCGTCCAGGCGCGCGAGCTGCGCCAGATCGATGGCCTCGATCAGCGCGCTGAAGACCGTGCCCTTGGTCTCGTAATAGGTTTCCGAGCGCCGGTTGTCGGTCGCCAGCATCGGCGCGGCCGGCGGCGGACCGGCCTTGACCGGAGCGAGCGGCGGGGAGATCAAAGGCGCGCCGAGCCCGGCCGAAGGCAGCGGCGCGAGGCCTGTTTCCTTTTGCGCGGGCGGCGGGGGCGGCGCTGCCGGCCGCGGCGCCACAGCCGCCGGTGCGGGCGCGGGCCGCTGGTCGGGGGCGGAGATCGAACGCTTACCGAACACGATTCACTACTCCGCGGCTCAGGACTGTAACCGAAGCTTCTTCAGGAGCGGCGTCAGGAGGCTTCCCCTGGATTTCCTGACCTCCGCGCGTCCGGTGACGAGCTGCCCGATCTGCTGGAACAGTTCGGCGGTCGGATGCTTGGCGGACACCTCGGCCACCATCTGGCCGTTGTTGGCGGCGGTCCCGAACAATTGCGGATCGAACGGAATGGTCGCGATCGGATCGTCGTCGAGCGCCTTGGCGAAGTCGGAGGCCTTGATTTCCGGCCGCTTGGGCACGCCGACCTGGTTGAGCAGGTAGAACGGACGATGGTCGTTCGAGCGGCCGGCCTTGAGGATGTCGATCATGCTCTTGGCGTTGCGCAGATTGGCGAGATCGGGCGCGGCCACGATCAGGATGTCGTCGGCGCTCAACAGCGTGCGGCGGGTCCAGCCGCTCCATTGATGCGGTACGTCGAGCACGATGCAGGGCACGGTGGCGCGCAGCGAATCGAAGATCGCGTCGAAGGCGTCCTCGCCGAAATCGTAGACGCGCTCGAGCGTCGCCGGCGCGGCGAGCAGGCTCAGATTCTCCGAGCATTTCGAAAGCAGGCGGTCGACGAAGGCGGTGTCGATGCGCTCGGGCGAGAACACGGCGTCGGCGATGCCCTGCGGCGGGTCCTGGTTGAAATCGAGACCGGCGGTGCCGAACGGCAGGTCGAGGTCGGTGACGACCGAATCGAGGCTCAGATCGTGCGAGACGGCCCAGGCCAGATTGTGCGCGACGGTGGAGGCGCCGACGCCGCCCTTGGCGCCGGCCACCGCGATGACGCGGCCGACCGGCTTGGCGTCGGGCGCCGAGAACAGACCGCACACCGCGCGCACGATGTCGAGCGTGCCGACCGGCGAGATCAGGTAGTCGCTGACCCCGCGCCGCACGAGTTCGCGATACAGGATGACGTCGTTGTGGCGTCCGATCACGACCACGCGCGTGCCGGCGTCGCAGACCTCGGCCAGCGAATCGAGGCCGGCCAGGATGTCGGCGGGGCGCAGCTCGAATTCGAGGATGATCACGTTGGGCGTCGGCGCGGCGCGATAGGCTTCCTGCGCCGCCGTGAGGCCGCCCATCTGGATTTTCAGATGCGCCTTGGCGAGCCGACGATCTTCGCCTGCGGCCTGGATCGCGGCCGCGGTTTCGACCGTGTCGCAGAATGCCTGGATCGACACGCGCGGGGCGGGCGCAATGTGCTCGTCGCGCGCCGGCAGCTCGGCCGGCACGCTCTCGATTTCGGTCTGTTGCAGCGCGGATCTCATCATTTTCCGATGTCGCTCAGCTTGCCCTTGTCGTCATTGTTGAATGTGGTCGGCGTGCTTTCGCCCTTGCGGTACTTGTCGAGCACGACCGTGCGGCGCGGCGTATAGGCCGGGATTTCGCCGCGCGGCTGCACGAGGTCGGCGGGGTTCTCGACCATGGCAGCGAGATTGCGCTGGGTGGCGCAGCCGAAATTCCAGTAAGGGCGGTTGTCCTGATAGGCCGGCGTGTTGGAGGGGCCGAGATCCTCCGGCCACAGGCCGCAGGGGCCGACCTGTGCGGTGATCTTCGAATATTTGAGGCGGATCGAGGCGAGCTTGTCGGCGCCCGTCGCATACGGCCGCACCGAGACCGCTTTCGGGGGAATGCCGGAGACCGTGAGGATCGAGCGGATTTCGCGCAGCGCTTCGGCGGCGGCGCGTTCGTTCGGCGTGCCGGACGGCAGATCGACGATGACGCCGCCGGTGCTTTCGCGTCGCCAGGTCTGCGCGAACGACATCACCTCCGCGCGCTGGACCGGCGTCAGTCCGCCGCGATTGTTGCCGACGAAAACCTCGACCGTCCGCTCGCCTTCCTTGAGCGCGATCGGATGGCGCTTGCGGTAGTCGTTCGGAATGCTGGCGGTTTCCTTCGGCACATAGCAGCCGGTCAGCATGGTCGCGAGAGCGGCAGCCAGCAGCAGGCGCAGCGGCGAGATAGGGGTCGTCATGGTCGTTGCTTTCCTGTTGCGGGCGCGCTCAATCAAGGATGAAGCCCACATTGCCGCGATAGAGCTTGCGGGGATCGACCTTGTCGGGGATGCCGTAGATGCGGTTCAGGCGGCCGAGCAGGACGGTGGAGGGGTCGTAGGCGTCGGCGAAGCCGTCGTCGGGCCGCGACAGATCCTTCTGCGCCACCGAGCGCACGACATAGGGCGTGGCCAGGATCATCAGCTCGGTCTGCTTGTTGATGTAGTCGCGGCTGCGGAACAGCGCGCCGAGGATCGGCAATTGCTGCAGGCCGGGCAAGCCGTTGATCTGCTGCTTGGTCTGTTCCTGGATCATGCCGGCCATGGCGAGCGAACCGCCGGACGGCAGCTCGATGACGGTCTCGGCGCGGCGGGCGCGGATCGAGGGCACCGTCAGCGTCTGGTTGGTGCCGGGCACGCCGAGCGTGATCGCGTTCTCGCTCGACAGGTCGGACACTTCGGTATTGACCTTCAGGCTGATGCGGCCTTCGCCCAGCACGACCGGCGTGAAGGAGAGGCTGACGCCGAACTTCTTGAAGTCGATCTGCTGCTGGCAGACCGGCGGCGAGCGCGTGGTGTCGCAGGACAGGCCGTTGGGTACCGGGAATTCGCCGCCGGCGACGAACAGGCCGGTTTCGCCCGAGATGACGGTAACGTTCGGCTCCGCGAGCGTGCGCACGACGCCGGCGCGCTCCATCGCGCGCAGCGTGGCAGTGACGTTGCCGAGCGTTCCGACCGCGTTGGTGTTGCTGAGCGACTGGCCGTAGGCCGAGAACGGATTGCTGGTGTTGAAATTGACGACCGCGGTACCGGAATTGAACGAGCCGTTCAGATCGATGCCAAGCTGCTTGATCACGTCGCGCTGCACTTCGGCGACGGTGACCTTGATCATGACCTGGTCGCGGCCGCGCACGGCAATGCTGTTGACGACCTTGGCGCCGTCGCCGACCAGCCGGGTGGCGAGATCGTAGGCCTGCTGGGCCTCGGCGTTGGAGGTGGCGGTGCCGGTCAGCACCACGCCGTCGCCGATGCCTTCGATGCGGATGTCGGCGTTGGGCAGCGTCTGCTTGAGCGCGGCGCGGATGCCGTTGAGGTCGCGCTTGACCGCGATGTCGAAGCCGGCGATCTGGCGGCCTTCGGCGTCGAAGAAGAAGACGTTGGTCTGCCCGACCTTGATGCCGATGATGTAGGCGCGGCGCGAGGAGCGCACGACCGCGTTGGCGGTGGTCGGATCGGCGACCAGCACGTCCTTGATGTCGCGCGGCAGATCGAGCACGACTGACTTGCCGATACCGAGCGGCACGAAGCGCGAGCTTTCCTCGCTGCCGACCACCTGGATCACCGGCGCGCCGGCTTCAGGAGGCAGCCGGCGAGGATCGGCTGCGTCGCTGCGCCCGGCCGGCGCAAACCCGCTGATGACCACCAGCGCCGCAAGCGTCACGGTGCGTATCGGGATCTGTCGCGCCATGGCAGTGTCCTTTCAGTCCTGCGCCGGGGCCGGCGTCGTGGCTGTGCTGTCGTTATTTCGTCGTCGTCGTGGTGACGCCGAAGCGCACCATGTTGATGCCGCCGCGGCGGGTCTCCGCGTCGTTGTCGCTGGGTTCGGTCTTGACGCCGGCATCGACGATCGAGCGCAGCGCGAGCGAAATCGTGCCGAGCTGGCGCGCCAGCGCGAGCGTCTCGGCCTGTCGCGAGGCAAGCTCGAGCGTGGCGGTCTTACCGACCACGACCTTCTGGCCGTTCTTGTCCTCGACCGTCTGGTCGATGGCGAGCACGCGCACATTGTGCAGGATGGTCTCCGAGGTGAAGACCTCGGTGCCGGCGCTCTTCTCGGCTTCCTTGTCGCGGCGCGAGAGAATGACGTCGACGCGATCGTTGGGCAGGATGAAGCCGCCCGCGCCGGTCTCCGGCGAAATCTCGGTGGAGATCGCGCGCATGCCGGATGGCAGGATGGCGGCCATGTAGCCGGAGCCGGTGGCGCTGATCAGGCGCGCTTCCTGGATTGGCTCGCCGGTCGTGAACGAGCCGCGGACGATCGAGCCCTTGAGCTCGTCGAGCGCGTTCGGCCGATCGCTCTTGCGGATGAAACTGGGGCCGGCGGCGGTGGTTGGCCAGGCCTGCCAGCGCATGTCTTCGGCGGACAAGGCGGAGCCGACGCCGATATCCTTGTCGGCGATGAGCACATCGACGGTGTCGAATTTGGCGACGGGAGGCGGCGCCGGAGCCGGCTCATCCGATCCGCTGGCGAGCAGCGCGGCCAGACCGCCGGCCGCAATCGCAACTCCCAACACGACTAAACGCGCAGCTTTCATCACGCTCACTTTCCGCAACTGAACCCGACAGCCGGTACGTGCTGTCTCGGACGGATTTCACCACCCAAAGGTCAATTCGTGGTTAATGAGCGGTATCCAACCTGAGTTAATTTTGGATTGAACGCGCGCATGGTGCGAATGCATGCGGATGCGCGCGCGATGTCCGCACGCGAGGACGCGCGTTAAGGATTGTGTAACGCGCTGCTTAAGCGAACGTGAAGATCAGCGGCCGAAGGCCTGCATCCAGGGTGTATCGGGATAGACGAGAAGCGCGGCGGCGGCGAGCGCGATCCCGTAGGGAATGCCGCTGTCCATGCGGTGCAGACGTTCCGCCCAGTCCTGCCCGGCAAGCGCGGCCGGCAGCGGCGTGAGCCGCAGACGCAATATGACGAGCGTGAGCAGGCCGCCGAGCAGCGATGCATAAAGCAGGTAGACCATGAGATAGTCGAAGCCGAGCCACAGCGCGGTCGCAGCCGCGAGCTTGGCGTCGCCGCCGCCGATCCAGCCGCGCGCGAAAAAGACAAAAGCGGCGGCCAGCACGATCGCTGCGGCGCCGGCATGGGAGAGAATGGCGGAGGACTCCATGCCGGTGGCGGCGGCCATGATGGCAAAGCCCGCGATCAGCGCGAGCGCGACGCGGTTGGAAATGGTCATCGTGAAAAGGTCGCTCGACGCCGCGAACGCCATCATCGCCGGAAACAGCAGCAGCCGGATTGCGTCGGTGAGTGCGACAGTCATTGCAGCGCCTCGTGCAGCTTTATCCGCGACCTTCCGCGGAATCCGGCTCGTCGCGAGCCGGCCGACCTTCCATTTGCATCAGCGCGTCTCCGGTCACGAGCGTCGCGCTGCCGGTTTGTTTTGGCGGCGCGACGTCGCTTGGGCCCGGTCGCCGCAGGGATCAGTTCAACGCACTGTCGACCTTCGTGAAGGTGTCCTTCAGCTTGCCGCCGAGGCCGGTCACGACCGAGATGATGGCAACCGAGATGCCGGCGGCGATCAGGCCGTATTCGATGGCGGTTGCACCGGATTCGTCCGCCACGAAGCGTTTCATGAGATTCTTCATCTGGTACTCCTGGGATCCACACATTCTGTTCGACTGGCTCGGGCCGTGTTCTTCGGCTTATCGAGCCGAGGGGAACGCTAGGGAGGCCGGATTGCGAGCCGGTTAATTCATCTGCCTAAATCGGTACAAAACCGGCGCGTCGAATTCGGCAAAATTCTATTAAAACGCAACGTCGCTTGCCGGCGCCGGCAACGAAAAGGCTCCGGCTTGCCGGAGCCTTCCGTGACTACGAGAGTGCAGCACGCTCAGTTCATCGCGTTCTGGACTTTCGTGAAGGTGTCCTTCAGCTTGCCGCCGAGACCCGACACGACCGAGATGATGGCAACCGAGATGCCGGCGGCGATCAGGCCGTATTCAATGGCGGTGGCGCCGGACTCGTCCGACACGAAGCGCTTCACGAGATTCTTCATCTTAGACTCCTTGATCCACACGTGGCTGTCCGAGCTGGCTCGTGTCCGTGTCTCCGGCTCATCGAACCATGTCGCACCGTATCAGCGTGCGCTTGCGGCCCGGTTAATCCGATCGCAGAAACACGGATGGATCGGCCGTTGTTTGTTCGTGGTTAACGGCCGCTTGCAGGATGCGGACAATTTGCAATGTCTGTCCGCATTTGATGAAAACACGCGGAAAATCTCGCTTTCCGGGGCAATCAATCGCGGCGCGGCGCGCCGCGCGTGTGCCGGCATGCGGGCGGCGGACGCTTGCGTTGCGTTAAGGCGCGCGACATCATCCGGTCGTTTGCCAATGATTCACCAATTTCAAGTGAAGTCGTCCGCGTGCGGAACGTAGAGATATGCGTTCGCAATGTGAAACCCGGTTCTGTTGCGTTGGAGTAAGACGATGACGATGCCTGTGAGCCGCAATAGATGCGCGCGTGCGACCACGCTCGTCGTTGCCGGCGCGATGCTCGCGCTGACGTCCGCCCTCGCCGCGCGCGCGGACGCCCCCGTCGAGGACGAGTACCTCGCCGTCGTACTCGATCAGGCCCGGCTTGTGAAAATGCCAGAGCGCGTCGCCACCGTCGTGGTCGGCAATCCGCTGATCGCCGACGTCTCGATCCAGCCCGGCGGGTTGATGGTTATCACCGGCAAGGGCTACGGCGTCACCAATGTCGTCGCGCTCGACCGCGCCGGCTCCCCGCTCATGGAGCGCAAGGTGCTGGTCAAGGGCGCCTATGACGGCACGGTCGTCGTCTATCGCGGCATCGAGCGCGAGACCTATAGCTGCGCGCCATTCTGCGAGCCGCGGGTGACGCTCGGCGACGGCCAGCAGTTCTTCGGCCGCAACCTGTCGCAGACCGGCACCTGGCTCGGCCAGGTGCAGGGCGCCGCCCAGCTTGGCCGGCGCTGACCCGATCGCGCCGCGCACCGGGACGGTTAATGAAAGCTTAACCGTCTCCGCGGCTGGTTCCGGATCGCCGCAACAATTCAAAAACCCCTCTTTGCTATGACTTTACGTAATTTGGCGGCCGAAAGCCGCATCGGGGTGATCGTCATGGCCGGTATCAAATCCACGCTTGCAAAACGGGTAAAGCGCCTGTTCCGCGGGCGCGTGGCACATCGCTTCGTGCGCCGCGAGGACGGCGCAGCAGCGGTCGAGTTCGGTCTTGTCGCAGCGCCGTTTCTCGCGCTGGTCTTCGCCATCATGGAGACGTCGGTGGTCTTCTTCGCCAGTCAGACGCTGGAAACAGCAGTCGCCGATTCCGCGCGGCTGATCATGACCGGCCAGGCGCAGACCACCGGCTTCGACCAGGCGAAGTTCAAAGACGAGGTCTGCAAGAAGATCTACGGCCTGTTCAACTGCTCGGCCGGCGTGATGGTCGACGTGCGTACCTATTCGTCGTTCAGCAGCGTCAACTTGAGCAAGCCGATCGATGCCAACGGCAACCTCGTAAACAATTTCACTTATCAGCCTGGCGGCCCCGGCGACATCGTGGTGGTACGGCTGCTCTACCAGTATCCGGTCTATGTCTCACTGCTCGGTCTTAATCTGGCGGACATGGCCGGCGGCAAGCGCCTGATCGTGGCGACCGCGGCCTTCCGCAACGAGCCCTATCAATGAGGCGCGCCATGATGTCTGCGGTGATCATGAAACTGGTGCCCCGTCACCTGCGGCGGCTCGTGCGCGACCAGCGCGGCGTCTCGGCGGTGGAATTCGCCATGCTGCTGCCGCTGATGGTGACGCTTTATCTCGGCGGCGTCGAGGTTTCGCAGGGCATCAGTATCGACCGCAAGGTGACGCTGACCGCGCGCACCGTGGCCGACCTCGTGTCGCAGGTGGCGAGCATCAACAATTCCGACATGAACAGCGTGCTGCAGGCTTCGTCGGCGGTGCTCTCGCCCTATCCCGTCGACAAGGCCAAGGTCACCGTCTCGCTGGTGAAGATCGACAACAACAGCAAGGTGACGGTGGAGTGGAGTGACTCGCTCAACGGCACCGCGCGCGCCAAGGGCTCAGCGGTGACGCTGCCGAGCGCCCTGATCGTTCCCAACACCAGCCTGGTCTGGGGCGAGGTGGAATATTCCTACAAGCCGACGGTCGGCTATGTCGTGACCGGGACGATGAGCCTGAAGGACCAGATTTTCATGCGTCCGCGCCTGTCGGACTCCATCACGCGCACGAGCTCCTGACCGCGCCGGAGTTGCCGCCCGCGTCAGGGGATCGGCAGCAGCGTCGTCGACTTGATCTTCTCCATGGCGAAGCGCGAGGTGACGTTCTTCAGCGGCGCGGTCGCGATGAGGCGCTTGTAGAAGGCGTCGTACGACTGCATGTCGGCGACGACCACGCGCAGCATGTAATCGACGTCGCCCGCCATGCGGTAGAATTCCATCACCTCCGGCATGGCGCTGACCGTGTCCGCGAAGCGGTCGAGCCAGTCCTGCGAATGGTCGCCGGTCTCCACCGAGACGAAGACGGTGATGCCGAGCCCGATCTTGACCTGGTCGATGAGCGCGACGCGCTTCTGGATCACGCCTTCGGCTTCCAGGCGCTGTATGCGCTTCCAGCACGGCGTCGATGACAGGCCCACGCGCTGGCCGATCTCGGCGACCGAGAGCGAGGCGTCCTCCTGCAGAGCGGCGAGGATTTTCTTGTCGATGGCGTCCATGGGCGGTCCGGATTGGGAATATTATTTTAAATAGGTGGATAAATTACTCTGCATATAGAATAATTTTCTAAATGCAAGTGGTTTTATTGACGAAGCCTTCCGATCCGGCCAGCAGGGCTTCGACCTCCCCGCGCGCGGGGGCGCCGGCGATTCCGCCCGGCCGGGTGCATTTGATGGCGGCGGCCGCAGAGGCAAAGCGCAGCGCCTGTGCGAACGGCCGGCCCTCGGCGAGCGCCAGCGTGCAGGCGCCGTGAAAGACGTCGCCGGCCGCGAGCGTATCGACCGCCTCGACCGCGAAAGTCTCCATCGTGCGCACCGTGCCTTCGTCGAGCCAGAGCAGGCCGCGCCCGCCGTCGGTCACCGCAAGGCGCGCGGGCGTCTGCGCGCCGATGCGCATCAGCGCTTCGGGCAAGGCCGCGGTGCCGGCGGTGGCGCGCAGGCCGTTGGCGGAGAACACCACATGCGAGCAGGCCGCCAGCAGGTTTGCGGTCTCGCGCGTGGGCTCGTCGGCGTCCATGAGGACGATGTTGCCGCTGTCGCGGGCGGCGCGCGCGATCGGCAGCACGAATTCGGGGAAGCGGTTGTCGATCAGCACGGCGGCGACACCGGCAACGAGCGCCGCCGGATCCACGCAGCGGACCGACGACAGGGTGTCGTCGCGGTAATTGACGATCGTACGCTCGCCGCTGTCGGCAAGGATCACTGTGGAGACCGGCGAGGGTGCGCCGGCGTGCCGGATCACCGCGCGCGTATCGACGCCTTCGCGCGCGAGACGGGCGAGAATGGCATCGCCCGTGAAATCGGCGCCGGCCGGCCCGCCGAGCGGAGCGGCGAGTTGCGCGCGTCCGCCGAGACGCGCGACGGCGACCGCGGCGTTTGCGGCGCAGCCGCCGCCGATGGTCGCGATCGCGCGGGCGCGCGTCTTCGTGCCTTCGGCGGGATAGGCGGCAACCGAGAAAATCCGGTCGATGACCGCAATGCCCGCGCACAGCACGATGGGCGCAGCCGGCGCGCCTTCAGCCGAGGACGCGGGCGCCATGCTCGACCCAGTCGCGGATCAGGTGATGGGCGATGGCCATCGGCGGCGGGGCAGCGAGGTCCTGCGGATGCCTCCGCGTCAGAAGGCTTGCGGCTTCGGCGCGGCTGAACCAGCGCGCATCCTCCAGTTCCTCGTGATCGACGCGGATGTCGCGCGACAGCGCCTCCGTGTGGCAGCCGATCATGAGCGAGGACGGATAGGGCCAGGGCTGCGAGGCGAAATAGCGCACGCGCCCGCACAGGATGCCGGCCTCCTCGCGCGTCTCGCGCCGCACCGCTTCCTCGATGCTTTCGCCGGGCTCGGCGAAGCCGGCGAGACACGACCACATGCCGGGCGGAAAGCGCGGCTGACGGCCGAGCAGGCAGCGGTCGCCGTCGATCGCGAGCATGATGGCGACCGGATCGGTGCGCGGGAAATGCTGCGCCTCGCATTGTGCGCAGTCGCGTCGCCAGCCAGCCTGGGCGACGCGCGTCGGCGCGCCGCAATTGGCGCAGAAGCGATGGCGTGCGTGCCAGTGCAGCAGCGATTTGGCTTCGGCGATCGCGGGCAGATGCGTGAGCGGCACGAGGCCCTGCACCGCGATCGTGCGCAGGTCGGTGACGTGGAAGACCTCGTCGGCTTTGAGCCGCTCGATGGCCTCGGCACCAAGCCCGATCGCGAAGCGGCCGGCGCCGCTTTCCAGGCCGAGAAAGAGCGTCTCCACCGGCTGCCCGAGCGCGCGTGCCGCCGACGGCGGAAAAGCGGGATTGAGGCCGCCGGACGATTTCCGCAGCACGATCCACTCGCCGCCGACGACATAGAAGACGCTGGCGTCGTCGCCGGCGCGTGCGCGCAGGAACGCTTCGTCCGCTCGCCGCTCGGCGGCGCGGTCGAGGATGCCGCCGGCATAGGCGAGTTGCGGCTTCGGTCCGAGATCGAAAATGTCGGCGCTCATGACGTCCATAGCCTCGTGCGGATCGATTGCAGCAGGCGTTCGCGTTCATCGTCGGCATAGGCGCGCGGCGGCACGACGCCCCAGACCGGCTTCGGCCAGGCGGCGTCGGTTCTGCGGCGGGCGATGACATGCACATGCAGTTGCGGCACCGCATTGCCGAGGGCCGCGACATTGAGCTTTTCGCAGGCGGTCGCGTCTTTGAGCGCGCGCGCGACGGCGGTGATCTCGCTCATGAACCGGCTGCGCTCGTCGTCGCCAAGATCGATGAGTTCGGTCAGATCGGCGCGGCGCGGCACCAAAAGCAGCCAGGGATAATTGGCGTCGTCGATGAGGAGCACGCGCGACAGGTCGAGATCGCCGACCGGATGGGTGTCGGCTTGCAGTTGCGGATGCAGCGCGAAGGCGCCGGCAGGACCAGACATGAGAAACCGGAAAGGACAGATGCGACAATGCGATCAAGCCTAGCACGGCCGCAGTGCGGCGCGCTTGCTTTCCCCCTTCTTTAGCCCGATATAGACATGGGAGGTTGGCGGTGGACGAGCCACTCGCCAACCGGGTCAGATCCGGAAGGAAGCAGCCCTAACGAGCTCCGGTTCGGGTCGCTCGTCAGCCTCCCACCTAATCTGTATCGACGGGACGGTTCGTCGCCGGCGCTGCCGGCGGGGCGGAGCCGGAGGCAGGATGAGCGACGCCAAGAGCCGTTCGCGCAAGGAGGTTGGGGTGGACGCCGAGGTGTCCGCGCAGTCCGGCTCCTATCGCGTGCTGGCGCGCAAATACCGTCCCTCCACGTTCGACGATCTGATCGGGCAGGAGGCGATGGTCCGCACCATCTCCAATGCCTTCGCCGCCGGGCGCATCCCGCAGGCCTGGATCCTGACCGGCGTGCGCGGCGTCGGCAAGACCACGACCGCGCGCATCCTGGCGCGCGCGCTGAACTACCAGTTGCCGGACAATTCGATCGCGGGGCCGACGATCGCGATGCCGCAGCCCGGCGTGCATTGCCCGGCGATCATGGAAAGCCGGCATATCGACGTGCTGGAAATGGACGCGGCCTCCCATAACGGCGTCGACGACATCCGCCAGATCAACGATGCGGTGCGCTACGCGCCGGTGTCGGCGCGCTACAAGGTCTATATCCTCGACGAAGTGCACATGCTGTCGACCGCGGCCTTTAACGCGCTCCTGAAGACGCTGGAAGAGCCGCCGCCGCACGCCAAGTTCATCTTCGCCACAACCGAAATCCGGAAGGTTCCGGTCACCGTGCTGTCGCGCTGCCAGCGTTTCGACCTGCGTCGCGTCGAGAGCGGGCTTCTGGTCGCGCATCTGCAGTCGATCGCCGACAAGGAGGAGATCGCGGTCGAGCCCGAGGCGCTCGCCATGATCGCGCGCGCGGCGGAGGGCTCGGTGCGCGACGCGCTCTCGCTGTTCGACCAGGCGATCGCCCATGCCGCGGGCCCCGTGCAGGCCGATCATGTGCGCGAAATGCTCGGCCTCGCCGACCGCGCGCGCATCGTCGATCTGTTCGACGCATTGCTGCGCGGGGACGTCGCGGCGGCGCTCGCCGAATTGCGCAGCCAGTACGATTCCGGCGCCGACCCGGCCGTCATCCTGTCCGACCTCGCCGATTTCACGCATTTCGTCACGCGCGTGAAGGTCGTGCCGACGATCGCGGGCGATTTGTCGCTCGCCGAAGTCGAGCGCACGCGCGGGCGCGAATTCGCCACTGCGCTGTCGATGCGCCTTTTGTCGCGCATGTGGCAGATGCTGCTCAAGGGCATCGGCGAAGTCGAAGCCGCGCGTCGGCCGGTGGCGGCAGCGGAGATGGTGCTGGTGCGTATCGCCTATGCCGCCGATCTGCCGACGCCCGACGAGGCCATCCGCTCGCTCGGCGAGGGCGGCCCGGCCGCGGTGCAGTCGCCGGGCGGCGCGGGTGGCGGATCCGCTCCCGCGGCGCCGAGCGCGCAGCGTTACGCGCAGCC
>JABARS010000028.1:7500-42950 GCA_019187085.1 Pseudorhodoplanes sp.
TTGCCGGCGTGCAGCGCCAGCAGCCCGCGCGCGTGATCGTGACCAACGACACGGCGATCGAGGCGGTCGTCGCGCTTTCCGACAACGGCCGTTACGTCGCCGTCGACGTCTCGAGCGTGAACACCGACATCGCCAATGCCAGCGAGGACGACGGAGAGGACGACGGCACCGGCGTGCGGCTCTACCAGAGCATCTACGAGACCGCCCTGCGCAACCAGATCCCGCGTCCGGTGATCGATGAGCTGATCCGCATCTACTCCTACGACGTCGACTTCCAGCGCAAGGTACAGCCGGGCGATTCCTTCGACGTCCTCTATGCCGGCGAGGACGAGACGCCCGGCATCGACAGCCGCAACGACGTGCTGTTCGCCGCGCTGACCGTCGGCGGCGAAGTCAAGCGTTTCTACCGCTTCCAGACTCCCGACGACAATGCCGTGGATTTCTACGACGAGACCGGCAAGAGCGCGAAGAAATTCCTGGTCCGCAAGCCGATCAACGAGGCGATCCTGCGTTCAGGCTTCGGCGTGCGCCGCCATCCGATCCTCGGCTACATGAAGATGCATACCGGCGTCGACTGGTCCGCGCCCTACGGCACGCCGATCTTCGCTGCCGGCAACGGCATCGTTGAAAGAGTGGGCTGGGAAGGCGGCTACGGCAAGTACATCCGCGTCCGTCACGCCAACGGCTACGAAACCGCCTACGGCCACATGACCGCCTATGCGCGCGGCATGGAGCCGGGCGTGCGCGTGCGGCAGGGCCAGGTGATCGGCTTTGTCGGCTCGACCGGCTTGTCGACCGGCGCCCACGTCCATTACGAGGTGCTGGTGAACGGACGCTTCGTCGATCCGATGCGTATCCGCCTGCCGCGCGGCCGTGCACTGGAGAGCGCCACGCTCGCCTCGTTCGAGCAGGAGCGCGACCGGCTCGACGCCATGATGTCCCGTCCTGCCCCGCGCGTGGCACAGAGTGGGCGCTGATCGCAGCCACGCAACGCTGAAGTCCCCGTAGCCGTCGTCCCGGCCGAGCAAAGCGATAGCCGCGACGACAAGATCGCTACGACGATCTTATGCCGATGGCCCGCCGAATAACCGCGATCGGCAGCGGCGCTTGACATCCATATATCTAGTTTTATAGTGATATTATGATGATCAAGAAAGATCAGGCCGAACAGCGCGCTGCCGATGCCCTTGCCGCGCTCGGCAACCGCACCAGGCTGCGTCTGTTCAAGGTCCTCGTGCGCGCCGGCCGCGACGGCATCAATATCGGCGGCATCCAGCGGATACTCGGCACGCCGGCCACGACCTTGGCCCATCATCTGGGCACGCTTGCGCAGGCCGGTCTCGTCGAGCAGGAGCGCCAGGGGCGCGAAGTGATCTGCCGCGCGAACTTCAAGGCGGTCAACGAGGTTCTGGAATACGTCAAGGCGGAATGCTGCACTGGAGCGGTGCTTTCCTCGCGCGGCGGGCGGTCGGTCGTTTAATTTTTTTGTAAGAATATAACTATTATTCTAGTGGAGTAGATACAATGTCAATCCAAGAAGCCCTGACCGAAATCCGCAAGCGCGGCGTTCTGGGCATCGATGCTGCGGTGGCAACCCTCGCCGGCATCATCGTAGCGCTGTTTGCCATTGCGCCTGCGCAGGCGACGGCATCGCTGTCGTTCATGTTCAAGGCGAGTTGGGGAATCCTGCCGTTCTTCATTCTGTCGATTGTCGCAATCGCCTACGCAAAAGCGAGTGGAACTGAAAATCTGATTGCGCGGGCTTTTGCCGGCCGGGCCTCAACAATGGTTGTGTTCGCGAGCCTGACGGGTGCACTCTCGCCGTTCTGTTCCTGCGGCGTCATTCCGGTGATCGCGGCGCTGCTCGCAACGGGTGTGCCGCTCGCGCCGGTGATGGCGTTCTGGCTCGCTTCTCCGTTGATGGACCCTTCGATGTTCATGCTCACAACCGGCGTGCTCGGACTGAATTTCGCAGTGGCCAAGACCGTTTCGACGATCGGCATCGGACTGCTCGGCGGATTCGGCGTGCTCACGCTGCAGGGCATCGGTCTGTTGACCGGACCTGCGCTCCGCGAAGCCGCCAGAAACGGCGGATGCGCGGGATCGAAAATCCGCAACCCGGGTGCGATTGCATGGCGCTTCTGGAACGAGGCGGAACGGCGCGAGGCGTTCTGGCGCAACGCCGCGCAGAACGCATTCTTTCTCGGAAAATGGCTGGTGCTCGCCTTCCTGCTGGAAAGCCTCATGGCCGCTTATGTACCCGCCGATCTTGTTATGCGCGTGGCCGGTGACGGAAGCCTGCTTTCGATCCTGGCGGCAACGCTTATCGGCATCCCGAGTTATCTGAACGGCAATGCCGCTCTGCCGCTGGTTGCCGCACTCATGGACAAAGGCATGGCTGCAGGACCGGCCATGGCATTCCTGCTCGGTGGCGGCGTCACGTCCATTCCGGCGGCGCTGGCGGTTTGGGCGATCGCGCAAAGGAAGGTTTTTGCCACCTATCTGGGAGCGGCTATGCTCGGTTCGCTCGCCGCGGGCGTCCTCTATCAGTGGATCGCCGATTGAGAAAATTTTTCCCGACCGCGCATCGTCAACCCTGAGGCTGTCCTCCGATATCATCGAAAACTGCTAGCACAAAAAGCGGTCCCGGCTCCTTCGTCGGCACGAAGGAGCCGGGGCCGCCAGTGTTTTCTCAGCGAGTGCTGCGATACAGCGCGGTCAGGCCGCTTCCCGCACCGCCTCGCCGTTGAAGGTGAGGCCGGCTTTGCCGGCGGCGACCTTCACGAGGTCGCCGTCCTTGACCTTGCCGGACAGGATCAGCTCGGCGAGCGGGTCCTGCAGCGACTTCTGGATCACGCGCTTGAGCGGACGCGCGCCATAGGCCGGATCGTAGCCCTTGTCGGCGAGCCATTCGCGCGCCGCAGGATCGAGCTGCACCACGATCTTGCGATCGGCGAGCAGCTTCGCCAGCCGGTCCATCTGGATATCGACGATGCGGCCCATCTCGCTGCGCTTGAGGCGGTGGAAGAGGATGATCTCATCCACGCGGTTGAGGAATTCGGGCCGAAACGCGGAACGAACCACCGCCATGACCTCGCCGCGCACGGCGTCGGTGTCCTCACCCTCCTTCTGGCTGACGAGGAATTCGGCGCCGAGATTGGAGGTCATCACGATCAGCGTGTTGCGGAAATCGACGGTGTGGCCCTGCCCGTCGGTCAGCCGGCCGTCGTCGAGCACCTGCAGCAGGACGTTGAACACGTCCGGGTGCGCCTTCTCGATCTCGTCGAACAACACGACCTGATAGGGCCGCCGCCGCACCGCTTCGGTCAGCGTGCCGCCCTCGTCGTAGCCGACATAGCCGGGAGGTGCGCCGATCAGCCGCGCGACCGAGTGCTTCTCCATGAATTCCGACATGTCGATGCGCAGCAGCGCCGCTTCATCGTCGAACAGGAATTCCGCCAGCGCTTTCGTCAGCTCGGTCTTGCCGACGCCGGTGGGACCCAAGAACATGAACGAGCCGATCGGACGGTTGGGGTCCTGCAGGCCCGCGCGCGCGCGGCGCACGGCGGTGGACACCGCCTTCACGGCTTCGGCCTGACCGACCACGCGCTGGCCGATCTGCTCCTCCATGCGTAGGAGCTTGTCCTTCTCGCCCTCGAGCATTCTGTCGACCGGCACACCGGTCCAGCGCGAGACGACCTGCGCGATATGGTCGGCGGTCACCGCCTCCTCCATCATCGCGCCGCCCTCCTTGCCCTCGACGGCCGCCAGCTTCTTCTCGATCTCGGGGATCTTGCCGTATTGCAGTTCGCCCGCGCGCTGATATTCGCCGCGGCGGCGGGCATTGGCCAGTTCCGCGTGCAACTGGTCGCGCTCGCTCTTGAGCTTCTGCGCTTCGGAGAGCTTTTCCTTCTCCGCCTGCCAGCGGCCCGTGATGTCGGCCGACTGCTTCTCCAGTGCGACCAGCTCGTTCTCCAGCCGCTTCAAACGGTCCTTCGAGCCGGAATCGGTCTCCTTCTTGAGCGCCTCCTGCTCGATCTTCAGGCGCACGATTTCGCGGTCGATGGAATCGAGTTCTTCCGGCTTGGAATCGACCTGCATCTTCAGGCGCGCGGCCGCCTCGTCCACAAGGTCGATCGCCTTGTCGGGCAGGAAACGGTCGGTGATGTAGCGGTTGGACAGGGTCGCCGCCGCCACGATCGCGCTGTCGGCGATGCGCACGCCGTGATGCTGCTCGTACTTGTCCTTCAGGCCGCGCAGGATCGACACCGTGTCTTCCACGGTCGGCTCGCCGACGAAAACCGGCTGGAAGCGCCGCGCCAATGCGGCGTCTTTCTCTACATGCTTGCGGTATTCGTCGAGCGTGGTGGCGCCGATGCAGTGCAGCTCGCCGCGCGCCAGCGCCGGCTTGAGCAGGTTGGAGGCGTCCATCGCCCCGTCCGCCTTGCCGGCGCCGACGAGCGTGTGCATCTCGTCGATGAACAGGATGATCTCGCCGGCAGACCCGGTGACCTCGTTGAGCACGGCCTTCAGCCGCTCCTCAAACTCGCCGCGGTATTTCGCGCCGGCAATGAGCGCGCCCATGTCGAGCGCGAGCAGCTTCTTGCTTTGCAGGCTCTCGGGCACGTCGCCGTTGACGATGCGCAGTGCAAGCCCTTCCACGATCGCGGTCTTGCCGACGCCGGGCTCGCCGATCAGGACCGGGTTGTTCTTGGTGCGGCGCGAGAGCACCTGGATGGTGCGGCGGATCTCCTCGTCGCGGCCGATCACCGGATCGAGCTTGCCGTCGCGGGCGGCCTGGGTCAGGTCGCGGGCATATTTCTTGAGTGCGTCATAGGCGTTTTCGGCGGTCGCGCTGTCGGCGGTGCGGCCCTTGCGCAGCATGTTGATCGCGGCATTGAGGCCCTGCGGATTGACGCCCGCTCTGGCGAGGATTTTTCCGGCCTCGCTCTCCTTCTCGAGCGCGAGCGCCAGCAGGAGCCGCTCGACGGTGACGAACGAATCGCCGGCTTTCTCGGCGACCTTCTGCGCCTGGTCGAACACGCGCGCGGTGGCCGGCGCGAGATAAAGCTGGCCGGCGCCGCCGCCCGACACCGTGGGCATGGCCTTGAGCGCGCCTTCGACGGCGGCAAGCGCATCGCGCGAGCGGCCGCCCGCGCGGTCGATCAGGCCGGCGGCGAGACCTTCCGGATCGTCCAGAAGGACTTTCAGCAGATGTTCGGGCGTGAATTGCTGGTGGCCCTCGCGCAGCGCGAGGGATTGCGCGGATTGAACGAAGCCCCGCGCGCGCTCGGTGAATTTCTCAAAATCCATAACCGGCCCCCTTTAAGGCGAGCATTCCCGTAACGGACCCCTGAAGGCATCCGCCGTTTCCGATGTAAGAAACGGCCGCCGGCCGCGAAAGGGGGGCTTGCGCAAATCTTGCGCAAATTTCGTGGCCATCCTGAATGATAACGGTTTACAAGGACTTGTCGCAGGACCTCGCATGAGCATGCCGCCGTCCGCCTCGATCCAGGCGCTTTACCGCTATCCGGTGAAAGGGCTTTGCCCGCAGCCGCTCGCCGGGGTCGACCTGCGGGTGGGCCAGACCATCCCCGGCGACCGCCTTTACGCGATCGAGAACGGCCCGAGCGGTTTCGACCCGGCCGCGCCGGCCCACTTCTCCAAGCAGAAATTCCTCATGCTGATGCGCAACGAGCGGTTGGCGGCGCTCAACACGGCATATGACGAGGCGACCCATACCCTGACCGTCCGCCTGAACGGGCGCGAGGAGGCTCGCGGCGACCTGCGCACGGCGCAGGGACGCGAGACGGTCGAGAATTTCTTCGCCCGCTATTGCGTGGACGAGCTGCGCGGACCGCCCAGGATCCTGCAGGCGCCCGGTCACAGCTTTTCGGATGTTGCCGCCAAGGTCGTCTCCATCATCAATCTCGCCTCGGTCGCGGCGGTGGAGAATACCGTCGGCGCCCCGGTCGATCCGGTGCGTTTCCGCGCCAACATCTATGTCGGAGGCTGGCCGGCCTGGCACGAATTCGACCTCATGGACCGGACGCTGGCCATCGGCGGCGCCCGGATCAGGATCATCAAGCGCATCATGCGCTGCGCGGCGACCAATGTGGAGCCGCGCACCGGCATCCGCGACCTGCCGATTCCCACAACACTGATGCAGGCTTTCGGCCACATGGATTGCGGCGTCTACGGCGAGGTGGTCTCCGCCGGCCGGATCGCGCGCGGCGACACGATCGCGGAGGCTGCGCTCGCGCTGCCGTTCTGACCGGCGCGCCGGCATCTTGCGTTTCGCCGGCCCTCTTGCCGGGGCGCGCGATCGGAGCCACGGTGGGCATCCAAGCGATTCGACGCGCCGGCCCGACGATGGCGAACGCAATTCCCGCACGATGTCTTCTTGTTACTGCTGCCGCGCTCGCCGGCCTCGTCCTGTCGGCCCGGCCGGCCGCGGCCGATCTGAAGCTCTGCAACCGCACGAGTTATGTGGTGGATACCGCCATCGCGATGGAGGAGCGCGGCGCGGCCGCAAGCCGCGGCTGGTTCCGTATTTTGCCCGGCCAGTGCCGGGCGATCCTGCAGGGCCAGCCGCCGGCAGACGCCATCTTCCTGCATACCCGCACGCCGGCGCTGTACGGCACCGCCCCGCTTGCGTCCGCCGGAGACAACGAATTCTGCATTGCCGATTCCGATTTCGTGATCGCCGGCGCGCGCAAATGCCGCTCGGGGCAGCACTTCGCCAAGTTCAATGCGGTCAGGCCGACCGCCATCGAGCAGGACTTCGCCGTCTATCTCGCCGAGGAAGCCGAATACAGCGACGTGCAGGCGCGCGACGCCGGCATCCAGCGCCTGCTGATCGCGGCCGGCTACGACGCCACCCCGATCGACGGCATCCGCGGGTCGAAGACGGAAGCGGCATTGTCGCAATTCATCCAAGACAACAAGCTGTCGCTGACGGCGGCGGGCCGTTCCGATTTCTTCGACCTCCTGCTCGACGCCGCACAGAAGCCGGGCAGCGGATTCAGCTGGTGCAACGATACTGTCCATACCGTGATGGCGGCGATCGGGATGGAGGATGCCGGCGTCATGATCACGCGTGGCTGGTACCGGGTGGAGCCCGGCAAATGCCTGCGGCCGGACATTACCGGGCAGCCGCGCCGGATCTATTCCTTTGCCGAGGCGGTCGATTCCGAAGGCCGGCCGGTGACCCGCAGCGGCGGGCCGCTGGTCTGGGGCGGCGCCGACATCCTGTGTACGCGCAGCAGCAAATTCGAAATCGCCGACCAGACCGATTGCGCCGCCAAGGGCCTCGCCGCCTCGGGATTCGCCGCGGTCGACCTGACCGAGCGCGGGGCGATGACCGTCCGGTTCAAGTAGCGGCCACTTCCAACTCGCCGCGCCGCGTCCTACATGGGACGGCACATCCAGACCCAGACCAGGGCGCACGAAGAACCCGCGATGAGCCGTATCCCGCAACGTGACTTCACCAGGGTCGATACCTGGGTGTTCGATCTCGACAACACGCTCTATCCGCATCATCTCAATCTCTGGCAGCAGGTCGACGTGCGCATCCGCGACTACATCGCGAACTTCCTCGACATCGGCCACGAGGAGGCGTTCCGGCTGCAGAAGGACTATTACAAGCGCTACGGCACCTCGATGCGCGGCTTGATGACCGAGCACGGCATGAATCCGGACGACTTCCTCGATTTCGTCCACCAGATCGACCATTCGCCGCTCGAACCGAACCCCGCGCTCGGCGCCGCGCTCGAAAAGCTGCCGGGCCGCAAGCTGATCCTGACCAACGGCACCAGTCGCCACGCCGACACCGTGATGCAGCGGCTTGACGTGCATCATCATTTCGAAGGCGTGTTCGACATCATCGCCGCCGACCTCGAGCCCAAGCCCTCGCCGCAGACCTATGACCGCTTCCTCGCGCGCCACGGCGTCGATCCCGGCAAGGCGGCGATGTTCGAGGATCTCGCGCGCAATCTGGCCGTGCCGCATGCGCTCGGCATGACCACCGTGCTGGTCGTGCCCGAGCGCACGCGCGACGTCTTCCGCGAGGACTGGGAGCTGGAGGGGCGCGACGCCCCCCATATCGATCATGTCACCGACAACCTGCCGGGCTTCCTCGCCGGGCTCAGGCGCTGATCACGCCGCGATCTGCTGGACCAGCACCGCAAGGCCGAACACGGCGGCAAGTCCGCCGGAGAGGCGCGCGGCAAACGGCGACTGCAGCCGCACCCCGATCGCGCGAAAGCCGAGCGTCAATGCCACGGCGAGTGCGGACTGGATGATCGCAAGTCCCGCGAGATAGGCATAAAGCGGCGCGGGCTCCGCGCCGATGATGGATTCGGCCAGAGCATAGCCGTGGACGAAGCCGGCAAGGCCGAACAGGATCGCGGCCGGGACGACCCGGCGCAGCGCGAGCGCCGCGAACAGGCCGAGCGCGAGCACGCTGATCGCAACAAGCGGCTCGACCGCCGGCAGCGTGAAGGCGCCGAGATGCAGCGCCACACCCGCAAGCCCGGCGATCACAAAGCCCAAAGCAAGCAGCGCGCCGGCCGGCAACAGCGAGGCGACGCAGCCCACGGCCACGAGCGCGGCAAGATGGTCGAGCCCGATGACCGGATGCCCGAGGCCCGACAGCAGCCCCTGCAGCGGCGTCGCCGGCAGCGCGCCGTCCATCACATGATGGGCGAAGGCGGCCGCCGGCATCGCGGCGACGAACAGCGCCGAAACCGAAAGAAGAGACTTCCTCATGTGCGATCCCCCCACCACAAGAGTGTAGATCAGGGCGGCGGCATCGGGCCAGAGCGGGGCGCCGGCATGCGCTCGGACGCATCGGGCTCGGCGTAAACCAGGACCTGCCGCTGCGGCGGGGGAAGCGTGAGCCCGGCCGCTTCCAGCGCCGCCTTGCCGCGCTCGGTCAGCGCGCGCCGTACCGGCCAGTAATCGGCGGTCGAGGTCCAGGCGCGCAGCGCCAGCACCACCGCGCTATCGGCGAGCTGATGCACGAACACTTCCGGCGCCGGATGCCGGTGCACGCGCGGGTCGCCCGCAAGCTGCAGCAACACCTCGCGGCCCTTGGCGAGATCGTCGCCGTAGCCGACGCCGAATTGCAGGTCGAGCAGGCGCGTCGGCAGGCGCGAATAATTGACGATGCGTTTGTTCCAGAGTTCGGAATTGGGGACGAACAGGAACACGCCTTCCCAGGTGTGCAGTTCGGAGGCGAACAGCCCAACCTCCTTGACCGTGCCCGCCACCGTGCCGGTGTCGATATAATCGCCGACCTTGAATGGCCGCAGCCAGAGCAGCATGACGCCGGCGGCGATGTTCGAGAGCGTGCCCTGCAGCGCAAGCCCGATGGCAAGACCCGCCGCGCCGAGCGCGGCGAGCACGCTCGTGGTCTGGATGCCGAGCTGGCCGAGCACCGCTATCACGACGAGGATCAGGATCGCGTAGCGCACGAGCGAGGAGATCACACCGCGAAGCGTCGGGTCGAAGCGCGACTGGCCGTTGAGCAGGCGAACGACGCCGCGCTCGGCGCGCCCGGCAATCCACCATCCCCCGGCCAGAAGCACGGCCGCGGCGAGCAGGCTCGGCAGCAGCGAGAGGCCCCAGAGCGCAAATTTGGTCACGAATGTCGTGGCTTCCGCGCTGAGTTTGACGGGGTCCATCGGTCGCTCCTGCGCAACGGGTGCGAATCGCCGCCTGTGCGGGCGCAGCGATCATCCCCGGCTGCCCTGTGATTTCAACCCTGCATGCCCGGCTCCCGGGCCGGCGCGCGGACCGGCCGCAAGCTTGACACGTTGCGCCCTTGCCTCGAAAACCCGGGGCGAGTTCCACCGCCACATCCGGGTTTCCATGCCGAATTCCGCATCCGCAACGACCCTCGCCAGAACCATCGACGACGCCTTCGAAGGGCGCGAGAGCATCGGCCCGAAGACCAGAGGCGCCGTCCGCAAGGCGGTCGATCAGGCGCTCGGCCTGCTTGACGACGGCAAGATGCGCGTTGCCGAAAGGCGGCCCGACGGCCGCTGGCATGTCAATCAATGGCTAAAGAAGGCGGTGCTGCTTTCGTTCCGCCTCAACGACATGAGCGTGATCAAGGGCGGCCCCGGCAAGGCGGTGTGGTGGGACAAGGTGCCCTCCAAGTTCGACGGCTGGACCGCCGCGAAGTTCCGCAAGGCCGGCTTCCGCGCGGTGCCGGGCACGGTGGTGCGGCGCTCGGCCTATATCGCGCCGGGCGTCATCCTGATGCCGTCCTTCGTCAATCTCGGCGCCCATGTCGATTCCGGCACCATGGTCGACACCTGGGCGACCGTCGGCTCGTGCGCGCAGATCGGCAAGAACGTGCACCTGTCGGGCGGCGTCGGCATCGGCGGCGTGCTCGAGCCGCTGCAGGCGGGTCCGGTGGTGATCGAGGACAATTGCTTCATCGGCGCGCGCTCGGAAGTGGTCGAAGGCGTCATCGTGCGCGAGGGTTCGGTGCTCGGCATGGGCGTCTATATCGGCATGTCGACCAAGATCGTCGATCGCGAGACCGGCAAGATCCATGTCGGCGAAGTGCCGCCCTATTCGGTGGTGGTCTCCGGCACGCTGCCGGGCAAGCCGCTGCCCGACGGGCAGCCCGGGCCGAACCTCTATTGCGCGGTAATCGTCAAGCGCGTGGACGAGCGCACGCGCTCCAAGACCTCGATCAACGAACTTTTGCGGGACTGATGGGACCGCGGCATTGTCTCACCTTCGTCGCAAGGCGGACGCCGCGCGCCCGCGCCGCGCGATGACGGCGAAAGGCCAGACCAGACCATGATCGCCGATCCGGTTGCGCTTGCGCGCGAACTCATCCGCTGCCCCTCCGTCACGCCCGACGAAGGCGGCGCGCTGTCGGTGCTGGAACGCGTGCTGGGCGCGGCCGGCTTTGCCGTCCACCGCATGGTGTTTTCCGACGAAGGCACGCCGGACGTGGAGAATTTCTACGCCCGCATCGGCACCGGCGCGCCGCACCTGACGTTCGCCGGCCATACCGACGTCGTGCCGCCCGGCAACGTCTCGGCCTGGTCGCATCCGCCGTTCGCCGGCGAGATCGCCAACGGTACGCTCTATGGCCGCGGTGCCGTCGACATGAAGGGCGGCATCGCCGCCGCGCTCGCCGCGACGCTCGACCATCTGGGCGCGCATGGCGGCAAGCCGAAAGGCTCGGTCTCCTTCCTGATCACCGGCGACGAGGAGAGCGTCGCCGTCAACGGCACGGTCAAGCTGCTGCAATGGGCGGCCGCGCGCGGCGAGAAGTTCGACCATTGCATCCTCGCCGAACCGAGCAATGTCGATGCCCTCGGCGACACGATCAAGATCGGCCGCCGCGGCTCGCTCAACGGCACGCTCGTGGTCACCGGCAAGCAGGGCCATGTCGCCTATCCGCACCGCGCCGACAATCCGGTGCGCGGGATCGTGACGCTGATCTCGGCCCTCAATGCGCAGCCGCTCGACGCCGGCAGCGATTTCTTCGATCCCTCGAACCTCGAATTCACTTCGGTCGATGTCGGCAACCGCACCGTCAACCTCATTCCGGGCGAGGCGCGCGCGCGCTTCAACATCCGCTTCAACGACCGCCATACGAAAAATTCGCTGAAAACGCTGATGCAGGAACGCGCGGCGGCCGTCGCGGGCGACCGCATCCGCTTCCATTTCGAGTGGGAGCCCTCGAACGCCGACGTGTTCATCACCCGGCCGGGGCCGTTCACCGATCTCGTCGCCGGCGCCATCGAGACGGTGACCGGCCGCAAGCCGCTCCTGTCGTCGTCCGGCGGCACTTCCGACGCGCGCTTCATCAAGGATTATTGCGCGGTGGTCGAGTTCGGCCTCGTCGGCCAGTCGATGCACGCGGTCGACGAGCATGTGCCGGTCGGCGACCTCGTCGCGCTGACCGCGATCTACAAGCGCATCCTAGAACGCTATTTCGCCTGACCGGCGTCGCCTCTCTGCTGCGCCCCGCTCAGTAGTCCACCCGCATGAGGTAAAGCCCCTGCGGCGGCGCCACCTGTCCGCAGGCCGTGCGGTCGCGCGCGGCGAGCACCGCGGCGAGATCGTCGGCGCTCCATTTGCGGTCGCCGACCAGCGCGAGCGAGCCGACCATGGAACGCACCTGATTGTGCAGGAAGGAGCGCGCGCAGGTGACGACGCGCACCTCCTCGCCCTCGCACACCACGTCGAGCCGATCGAGCGTCTTCATCGGCGACTTCGCCTGACATTCGGTCGAGCGGAAGGTCGTGAAGTCGTGATGGCCGACGAGGCGCTGGGCGGCCGCGTGCATCGCCGGCACGTCGAGCGGGCGCGGCAGCCGCCAGGCACGGTTGCGGTCGAGCGTGAGGTCGGACCGCCGGTTGACGATACGGTAGAGATAATGCCGGCGCGTCGCCGACAGCCGCGCGTTGAAGCTCTCCGGCACCCGCTCGGCCGCAAGCACCGCAATCGGATGCGGGCGTAGATGCGCGTTCAGCCCGTCACGGATCGTGTCGGTTGCGACCTCGCGGGCCAGGTCGAAATGGGCGACCTGGCCGAACGCATGCACGCCGGCATCGGTGCGGCCGGCGCCCTGGATGACCACGCGTTCGCCGGTCAGCGCGGCGATGGCATCCTCGATCGCCCCCTGCACGGAGGGAGCATCGGCCTGGAACTGCCAGCCGGAGAACGGCGTCCCGTCATATTCGATGCTGATGCGGTAGCGCGGCAAGTTTGATGCACCTCAAAGTTCCGGCGGCAGCCTCCGCTAGGCTTTCGCCGATTTCGTCAGGGAGCCGTCGCGTGAAACCCAAATTCCGGCAGAAAATTATCGATTTGCTGAACGAGCACAGGATTTTGACCGTTGCAACCTTGCGCCCGGACGGCTGGCCGCAAGCGACCATCGTCGGCTATGCCAATGATGGCCTCATCATTTACAGCTTCATCGCCCGCGACGGGCAGAAATTCTCCAATATCTCGCGCGACCCGCGCGTGTCGCTTGCCATCGGCAAGGACTATCCGCAGCCCCTGATGATCAAGGGCCTGTCGATGTCGGCGCGCGCCACCGTGGTGCAGGACAAGGGCGAGATCGATCACGCCTACGCCCTGCAGCTCAAGCGCTATCCCGAATACAAGATCATGCCGCAGCCTTCGCCCGCGGCGGTGCCGCTGATCCGCATGACACCCGAGGTGGTCTCGATCCTCGATTACGAGAAAGGATTCGGCCACACCGATCTCGTGCGCGTCAACGAGGAAGACCTTGCCGAGTTCCTGGAATCGCGCCGCCATCATTGGGCGAGCCATCCGGTCGAACGTTATCAGCGCGAGGACCGCGCGAGCGACTGAAGGTTACTGCGCCGGTCACGTCCCCAGTGCCGCAAACGCTGCTGGATACCGCACACGTCCCGCTCCGATGCCGCCAGTTGCCAGACGACGCAACTGGAAGAACGGTCCGGCATAATCGGATTCGAAAGCGGCAGCCGCTTCGACGCTGAAGCCGAAGCGCACGTAATAGCGCAGATCGCCGAGTACGAAGACCAGGGTCTCGTCCCGCGCAGCCAGCATATCGAGGCCCTGCCGGGTCAGGCGGCTGCCAAATCCCTTTCCCTGCCCGGCACCACCGCGACCGGAGCAAGCGCGATCGCGGGCCGCGATGCCGCGCCGGTCTCGACGACAAGCCGGAAGAAAGCGACATGGCCGATCAGCGTGCCGTCGTCGGCGACGGCGACGAGAGACAGAACGAGATCGCCGTCCGCGCGCAGTAACTCGACGAGCCTCGATTCCGCGGGCGTCGGAAACGCAAGACGATGGACTTCGGTAATGGCAGCCGCGTCGCCGGCTCGTTCCGGCCGAACCGTCATACTCATGCCAGCATGGCGCCGCGCGCGAGCGGCGTGCCGCGCAGGAATGCGTCCGCTTTCATCGGCTGCTTGCCGGCGCGCTGCAATTCCAGGATGCGCACCGCGCCTTCGCCGCAGGCGATCGTCAGCGCCTCGTCGAGCACCGTGCCGGGCGCACCCGAACCTTCGCCGCGCGTCGTGCGCAGCACCTTCACGCGCACCGGCGCGCCTTCCCCCGCCATCTCGAACCAGGCGCCGGGAAACGGCGACAATCCGCGGATATGGTTGTGCACGGCCTGCCAGGGCTGCCGCCAGTCGATGCGCGTTTCCGCCTTGTCGATCTTGCTCGCATAGGTCACGCCGTCGTCGGATTGCGGGGTGAGCGTGAGCGAACCGCGCTCGAGCGCGGCCAGCGCGCGCACCATCAGGTCGCCGCCGAGCGGCGCCAGGGCGTCGTGCAGATCGCCTGCCGTCATGTCCGACCCGATCGGCGTGCGTTCGACCATCGCCACCGGTCCGGTATCGAGCCCTTCCTCCATGCGCATCACCATCACGCCGGACGCAGCATCCCCGGCCATGACCGCGCGGTTGATCGGGGCCGCCCCGCGCCAGCGCGGCAGGAGCGAGGCATGCAGGTTGAAGCAGCCGAGCGGCACGCCCTCGAGGATGGCCTTCGGCAGGATGAGGCCATAGGCCACCACCACCGCGGCGTCGGCGCCGTGGGCACGGAATTCCTCCTGCGCCCGCGGATTGCGCAAGGTCGCCGGCGTCAGCACGGGGATGCCGAAGCGCCGCGCCTGCAGCGCGACCGGCGTCTCCTGCGCGGCCATCCCGCGGCCGGCCGCTTTGGGCGCGCGCGTATAGACCGCGAGTACGGTATGACCCGCGCCGACGATCTCGGTCAGCGTCGGCACGGCGAAATCCGGCGTGCCCATGAAGATGAGACGAAGGGGCATGCGATGACTTACTTGCCGCGCAAATCGAATGGATTGATCAGTTCAAGACCGAGACCGGAAAAACCGTCAATGTCCCGCGTCGCAACGATTGCTCCGTGCGCGAGCGCGATGGCGGCAATCAGACCGTCCATTTGTTCCAGTCGCCTTCCGGCCTTTTCGCGTTTCGCTGCAACCTGCGCGTAGAATCTGGTCGCAGACCGATCGAACGGCAATATGCGCTCACCGAAAGCGGATTCGATAGTATTAATGACAGTCGACAGCGCCTCTTTGCGGCGCCCTTCCGCGAGGCGCTCGACGCCAAATCTCAATTCGGCAAGCACCGGCGCGCAGATGAAAACCGACGGCTGATCCTGCTCGTCCAGCCATGCCATCACCGCGGGCGTCGGACGCGGCTTCATCGCTTCCGACACGACATTCGTGTCGAGCACGATCATTCGAACTCCGGCGGCTTGCTGATTTCGCCCCTGATCTCGAATACGAGGTCGTCACCGCGAAATTCGTCCGGCAGAAGCGACGCCATCCAGGTCCCGAGCCTTTTCGGCGGTTCGGGAATGTCGAGTCTCTCGCGCAGCAGCTTTTTGGCCTCCTCGGACAGACTCTTTCCGTCGGCCGTCGCGCGTTGCTCGATGGCGCGTTTCAACTCCGGTTCAAGATCGCGGATCAACAGGTTACCCATTTGATATCAATGATATCAAATGGGGCGTACATTGACAAGATTGATCGCAGTCCTATTCCGCCGCGCGCCTGGCCACCTTGCTGTACTTCTTCACCACCCGGTCGCGCTTGAGCTTGGAGAGGTGATCGATGAACAGGACGCCGTTGAGGTGGTCGATCTCGTGCTGGATGCAGGTGGCGAGCAGGCCGCTGGCATGGACCTCGAGCGGCTGTCCTTCGAGATCGAGATAGCGGACCTTCACCTCGGCCGGGCGCTCGACCTCCTCGTAATATTCGGGGATCGACAGGCAGCCTTCCTCGTGGACGTTGAGCGTTTCCGAGGACCAGGTGATTTCCGGGTTGATGAAGACCTGCGGCTGCCTGGGCTCGTCCTTCCTGGCGAGGTCCATGGTCACGACGCGGCGCGGCTCGCCGACCTGGATCGCGGCAAGCCCGATGCCGGGCGCCTCGTACATGGTCTCGAACATGTCGGCGACAAGCGCGCGCACGGACGCATCGATCCCGGCCACGGGCTCGGAGACGAGCCGCAGCTTCTTTTCGGGGATGACGAGGATGGAACGAAGAGCCATGGCCGCGATGTAAGGATTGCGCCGGGCAGCGTCAAATCGGCAAAAAGCGATGCTTTTTCCATGACCTGAAGGGCGGCGGACGGCGCCTTGCGTTCGCTCTTCGTTCGCCTGCGCTCCCGAATCGGGCTAGAAAGGCCGGATGGACCTGACCGCCCTTGCCGGCCGGCTGAACGCCGATCCGGTGCTTGTCATCGGCAGCCTCAGCCTGCTTGCCGCAGCGTTCGCGGGCGGGATGATCGCGCTTGTGGTGCTGGCGGTCCTGCGCGCCCGCCGCCGGCGCGCGGAGGCGGCCGCGGCCGCACAGGCCGCCGAGGAAGCCGCCGCTGCGCGTCTTGCTGAATTGCAGCGCCTGCAGGCGGAGACTGCCGGGCAGGTGCGCGCCATGGGCCAGATGCTGCACGCCCAGCACGCCGAGCTGCAACGCGCGGTGCATGCGAGGCTCGATTCGGTCACCGAGCGGCTCGGCCAGTCGATGCAGTCGACCACCAAGCAGACCACCGACAACCTGCAGAAGCTGAACGAGCGTCTGGCGGTGATCGACAGCGCGCAGAAGAACATCACCGACCTCGCCTCGCAGGTGACCTCGCTCACCTCCGTGCTCGCCAACAAGCAGCAGCGCGGCGCGTTCGGCCAGGGCCGCATGGAGGTCATCATCCAGGACGGCCTGCCCAAGACCTGCTACGCTTTCCAGTACACGCTCTCCAACCGCAGCCGCCCCGACTGCGCGATCTTCCTGCCCGACCAGCGCCCGCTCGTCATCGACGCCAAGTTTCCGCTCGAGGCGGTCACCGCCTATCGCGAGGCGGCAAACGACGAGCAGCGTGCGGCCGCCGCGCGGCTGCTGCGCCAGCATGTCGGCACCCATGTCGCCGACATTGCCAAGAAATACCTCATCGCCGGCGAGACGCAGGAGCTGGCCCTGATGTTCGTGCCCTCCGAGTCGGTCTATGCCGAGCTGCACGACAGTTTCGACGACATCGTGCAGAAGGCCTATCGCGCCAAGGTCGTCATCGTGTCGCCCTCGCTGCTGATGCTGGCGATCCAGGTGATCCAGCAGATCCAGCGCGACGCGCGCATGCGCGAAGCCGCCGACAAGATCCACAAGGAGGTCGGCCTCCTGATGGACGACATGCGCCGGCTGAACGAGCGCGTGCTCAAGCTGCAGCAGCACTTCGGACAGGCCAACGAGGATATGCAGCAGATTCTCGTCTCGGCGGAGAAGGTGCGAAAGCGCGGCGCGCGCATCCACGACGTCGAGTTCGAGGAGGACGACGCCCCGCTCCTGACCGCGCCGTTCCCGGCGCGGCGGTTGGAAGCCGGCGAATAACCGCATGTCGCCCCGTGTTCCGGGACGCGGGCCGCACCCGCTTTCCCGGACGAGGGTTTAAGGGACCGCAATGACCACGACACCACAGGAACAGACCGCGCGGCCCGGCGTCCTCGACGCGGTCGCGGTCTATTTCAAGCCGCGCGTATTGATCGTGCTGCTGCTCGGCTTCTCGTCGGGCCTGCCGCTCGCGCTGTCGGGAACGACGCTCGCGGTCTGGATGACCGAACGCGGCGTCGATCTCAAAACGATCGGCCTCTATGCGCTGGTCGGCCTGCCCTACACGATCAAGTTCCTGTGGGCGCCGCTGGTCGATGCGCTCGACGTGCCGCTCCTGTCGCGCGCGCTCGGGCGGCGGCGCGGCTGGCTCGTCTTCACGCAATTGCTGCTGATCACCGCCATTCTCTTTCTCGCCTTCCAGAACCCGGCGCTCGCGCTGTGGCCGGTCGCGCTCGGCGCGCTCATGGTCGCGGCCGCCTCGGCGACGCAGGACATCGTGATCGATGCCTTCCGGGTCGAGAGCCTCGACACCAGCGAGCAGGCGGCCGGCATGGCCGGCTATGTCGCCGCCTATCGCGTCGGCATGCTGGTGTCGGGTGCCGGCGTGATCGCGATCGTCGCCCTGCTTGAGCAGGCGGGCGTCGCCCGCGAGGCGACCTGGATGTGGGGCTATGTTGCCGCCGCCGGCCTGATGGCGGTCGGCATTGCGGCCACCCTGCTCGCGACCGAGCCGCCGCCGCCCGAGCGCAGCGCCATGTCGAGCAATCCGCTCACGCGCGTGCTGACGACGGCGTTCGAAGCCTTCCGCGAGTTCCTCACCCGCAATATGGCCGTCGCCGTGCTGGTGTTCGTCGTCCTCTACAAGTTCTGCGATGCGTTCGCGGGCGTTCTCACGGCGCCGTTCGTGATCGCGATCGGCTTCGACAAGCTAACCTATGCCGGCGTGGTCAAGGGCGTGGGCTTTGCCGCAGCCCTTGCCGGCGGCTTCGCCGGCGGCATGGTGGCGCGCGCGCTGCCGCTGTCGACGAGCCTGTGGATCGGCGGCGTGCTGCAGCTTCTCTCCAACCTTTCCTTCAGCGCGCTGGCGCTGATCGGCCCGAACGTGCCGGCGCTGACGGCGACCATCGTGGTGGAGAATTTCACCGGCTCGATCGGCACGGTGATTTTCGTCGCCTATCTGTCCGCGCTCTGCGGCGTGCGTCTGCATACCGCGACGCAGTTCGCACTCCTCACCGCGCTCGCCGCCGTCGGCCGCACGACGCTTGCCTCCGGCGGCGGCTATGTCGCGGAGGCGAGCGGCTGGGCGCTGTTCTTCTTCATCACCGCGCTGTCGGCGATCCCCAGCCTCGCGCTGCTCGCTTTCCTGCAGATGCGCGGACATTTCGCGCCGCTGGAAGCGGCACGCAAATCCTAAAGCGGGATGCGTTTTCCCTGAATCGTCATCCCGCTTTAGCGCTTTGTTTGAGCATAATCTTTTCCGAAAATCGCTTCGCACTTTTCGGGATCATGCTTTAGATCGGCGTGCGCTGGCGGATCGCTGCCGACAGCGTGCCCTCGTCGAGATAATCAAGCTCGCCACCGACCGGCACGCCGTGCGCGAGCCGCGTCACGCGCACGCCCGCGTCCTGCAAAAGATCGGTGATGTAGTGCGCGGTGGTCTGGCCGTCGACGGTAGCGTTTAGCGCCAGGATCACCTCCTTGACGTCCTCGCCATGCGCGCGCGAGACCAGTGCGTCGATGGTGAGATCCTGCGGCCCGACGCCGTCGAGCGGGGAAAGCGTGCCGCCGAGCACGTGATAGCGCGCATTGAGCGCGCCCGCGCGCTCCAACGCCCACAGGTCGGCGACGTCGGCCACCACCACGATCACCGAGAGGTCGCGCCGCGGATCGGTGCAGACGGTGCAGGGATTTTGCGTGTCGATATTGCCGCAGCTCGAACACACTACGATCTTCTGGCGCGCAATCTCGAGCGCGTCGGCAAGCGGCGTCATGAGCTGCTCGCGCTTCTTGATCAGGTGCAGCGCCGCGCGCCGCGCCGAGCGCGGGCCGAGCCCCGGCAGGCGCGCCAGCAACTGGATCAGGCGTTCGATTTCGGGGCCGGCGACCGCTTTGGGCATGGCACTCGTGAACCGGATTGGCGATGGTGCCGATTACATATCGTTCTCCCCGGCAGCGCGAAAGCATAATCGGGACGTTCCGGCGCGCCATCAAATCGACCGATCCGCCGGCTTTTGTGCATCCCGCCTACATCGCCCTGCTAGACTTGAGACGCTGCAGGAAAGCCCGTCGTCAAAAAACCCGTTGGCAGCGACCCCGTTCCCATGACCGATCCCCTGTCACGCATGGCCACCCGCATCGCCTACGGCGCGCTCCAGTTGCCGCGCATCGCCTGGTATGTCGGGCACGGCTATGCCCTGCAGCATTTGTCGAAGGAGGCGCGCCGTCGCGACGGCCTTGAGCCGCGCCGCCCGGCAACAACCGTGCTGCCCGTGCCCGACCAGCGCCAGCTCTATGCCGACCTGTTCCGCCTGCTGCGCGCCGATCTCGACAATGTCGAAGCCGGCATCTACCCGCTGCCGGCCGATCGCGACGGCCCGCTGCCGCTGCTGCTGCGGCGCTCGCAATCCTTCTTCCAGGACCTGCCGGACATCCATCGCCGGCGCGAACGCAACGGACACGACGACGTGCGGCTGGAAGCAGGTGAAGGCAGGCGGCCGGATTATTATCTGCAGAACTTCCACTTCCAGTCCGGCGGCTGGATGACCGAGGAATCTGCGCAGCGCTACGACACCCAGGTCGAAGTCCTGTTCAAGGGCACCGCCAACGCCATGCGGCGGCAGGCGCTGCCCGCCCTGCACGAGATATTCGCCGGCCGCGACCAGCGCACGCTGCGGCTTCTCGACATCGGCTGCGGCACCGGACGCTTCCTCGATGCCGTCAAGCAGGCCTGGCCGCGATTGCCTGCGCTCGGCATCGACATGTCGGAAGCCTATGTCCGCCATGCGCGGCGGCACCTCAAACGACGCGCGTGGCTGGATGTATTCGTCGGCAAGGCCGAAGCGCTGCCGCTGCCGGACGCGAGCCTCGATGCCGTGACCAGCATTTTCATGTTTCACGAATTGCCGCCGGACGTCCGCCGGGCCGTCATGGTCGAGGCCGCGCGCGTGCTGCGGCCGAGCGGACGTTTCATCGTCATCGATTCGCTTCAGCGCGGCGATGCGCCCGACTATGACGGCCTGCTCGATCTCTTTCCGCAGAATTATCACGAGCCCTATTATGCGGGCTATCTCGGCGAGGATTTCGCGGCCATGGCGCACGACGCCGGTCTGGGGCATGTGCGCGACGTCAACGCTTTCGTGTCGAAAGTGATGGTGTTCGACAAGCCCGCCTGACGCGCGGACTTATACCCGGCTACCCGGCGTCCTGCCCCCGTCCCGCCCTTTGCATTGCGCATTGGATTGAATGCGCGCGGCTGATAAAACGCCGGGTGGCACAGGCGTCTCCTGCAGACAACCCACCTTCGCCTGTCGCTTTCCGCTGCCAGCCCGCGGGCCGAACCGCCATGGACGCCACCGTGCATTCGACCGTTCTTGCGATCGCGTTCGCGGTGATTGCGGTCCTCTATGCCTCGGTCGGCCAGGCCGGCGGCACCGGCTACATCGCCGCGATAGCGCTGGCCGGCCTTGGCCCCGATGTGATCAAGCCGACCGCGCTGTCGCTCAATATTCTCGTCGCCACGATCGCGGTCGCGCGGTTTGCGCATGCCGGCTACCTGACCTGGCGGACCTGTTACCCGTTCGCCGTGCTGGGCGTGCCGTTTTCCGCACTCGGCGGCGCCACGAACCTGCCCGCCTCGGTCTATCACCCGGTCGTCGGCGCGCTGCTGCTGATTGCCGCCTGGCAGGTTTTCCGTTCGGCGGAGGCAGCCGCGCGGCATGACGGAAATTCGCCCGCCTCCCCGCCCTTTCTCTCGGCGCTTGCGGCCGGCGCGCTCACGGGCTTTGTCTCCGGCGTCACCGGTGTGGGTGGGGGGATTTTTCTCGCGCCCGTCATTCTCGCATTCGGCTGGGCCGGCCCGCGGCAGACTGCGGCCGTCTCGGCGGTCTTCAATCTCATGAACTCGGCCGCCGCCCTCGCCGCGACCTATGCCACGATTTCGGCTCTGCCGGCAGAATTGCCATGGTGGCTGCTGGCCGTCGGATGCGGCGGAACGGTCGGATCGTGGCTCGGCCTGCGGCATTTTCCGGAAACCTGGCTGCGCTACATCCTCTCGGCACTCCTGCTTGTCGCCGGGTTGCGGATGCTGCTTGCCTGACTGCCGCCGGCCCATCTGCGCCCGATCTGCCGGCGCGGCCGCATCCGTCCGGGTGCCGACCGGCGCACTTCTTCGGTGCTCGATTGCAGCAAAGAGAGGACCGAGTGGCTCAAGACGCACAGGCGCGTCGCACGCGTCTTTACATCTTTACATTAAGAGGCGTGCGCCTTAAGTGCTTGCCCGCAGGGAGAGATGGCCGAGTGGCTTAAGGCGCACGCTTGGAAAGCGTGTATACGGGAAACCGTATCGAGGGTTCGAATCCCTCTCTCTCCGCCAGTCCTACTGTGACCAACTTTCTCTCGGTGGTTTCGGCGCATTGAAATCGCCAACAACCACAGGCTTCGCGTGAAAACCTCCGCACCACCCCGCGCCCGATGAGACCCGAAATTCTCTCTTTCAGCCCGTTTGTCTCCAAACCTTCCGACTGCGGAAAAATAGTACAGTTCTCGTAAGCGACTGATTTTGAATCATTTTTCGTGACGACAACCTCCGCACTTTGCAGAGATATTGCGGAGTAGCGGCAGAAACTGGAATCTAACGCGGGTATTGATCGCTCGTAGGTTTTGGTTCTCTCTGTATGGAACGTCCCGCCGTCAGGCCGCGGAAGACTCGAAGAAGGCCCACGTGGATTCTTCGTGATGCTCTGCGCTTCAATGACGGAAGATTGAACGTGGTGCTCCCATCCCCATTGCCCCAAGGGCTTCAATGAGGCCGCGGCGTCGCGACGCCGCGGAAGGTTCGGCAACAATTCTCAGCATACGATCGGCGCCGACTGGCTTCAATGAGGCCGCGGCGTCGCGACGCCGCGGAAGCAGCCAGTCCTTTGTCTCGCGCCCGAGCCAGCCCGCCGGGCTTCAATGAGGCCGCGGCGTCGCGACGCCGCGGAAGCTGGCGCGTACCGACACGCTGGCCGTGCTCTGTAGCGGCTTCAATGAGGCCGCGGCGTCGCGACGCCGCGGAAGTACGAATACCGCGCGGACTATTTCCATCCGTGGCTTGCTTCAATGAGGCCGCGGCGTCGCGACGCCGCGGAAGACATCCTCGAAGGACTGCTTATTCGGGTCGATCTCGAAGCTTCAATGAGGCCGCGGCGTCGCGACGCCGCGGAAGGCGCGAAGACGGCGCAATATGACCTGCCCATCATAGCGCTTCAATGAGGCCGCGGCGTCGCGACGCCGCGGAAGGCGGCGAGAGCGGTCATCATGCTCGTCCACTCGACTAGCTTCAATGAGGCCGCGGCGTCGCGACGCCGCGGAAGGCACCTTGCGGTCGAGCAGATCGGCCTCGATGTTCCAGCTTCAATGAGGCCGCGGCGTCGCGACGCCGCGGAAGTTCCATCGCTCATAAAGTCACCTTTTGCGGTTGATTTCGGCTTCAATGAGGCCGCGGCGTCGCGACGCCGCGGAAGAACTTTAGTTGATGATGAGGCCAGCCCCGCTTTTTAGGCTTCAATGAGGCCGCGGCGTCGCGACGCCGCGGAAGTCGACGGCCACGGCAAGCGATGGCACCTTGCTTTTACGCTTCAATGAGGCCGCGGCGTCGCGACGCCGCGGAAGGCGCGTGCCTTCGCGAGCACCTTCTCGGTATCGTACCGCTTCAATGAGGCCGCGGCGTCGCGACGCCGCGGAAGCCGCGTCGCACCCTCCCGTAGCCGTCAGGTACGGTCCCAGCTTCAATGAGGCCGCGGCGTCGCGACGCCGCGGAAGGGGCGTAAGCCACAACGATGCCCACGGTTGCCAGAGAGCTTCAATGAGGCCGCGGCGTCGCGACGCCGCGGAAGTGGTTGCGCTCAAGATGCTGTTTCATCGAACATGCGCCCCGCGAACGCGAGACCTGTCGAAAAGAAAGCAGCACAGACATCAACTGCTCCAGCGTCCTGACCAAAGATGTCAAACAGCTATTTGATTTGCAAGCGATTTCTGACTTACGAGCGCTGCCACCTTGATACTCATTACCACAGCGCTCGCGCGGCAGCGGCACCAAAACCAATTATATCACAACTGCGGTTCTCTTAACAGATTCGAACGTCTTGCCCAGGCTCTCGACTCGCGGATCGATCTTGTCAGCCAGCCCGAGATCAAGAATCAGCACGTGGTCGTCGCGGTCGTGGATGAGCTCTTCGAGTCGTCGCGCCAACTCGGCGCGACGGCGCGCAGTAAGCCGACATTGAAACACTGACAACTGTAGCCATCGACCGTACCCTTTCATCAGTTTGAAGACACGCCGCCAGCGCCTATCATTTGAAATGTCGTAGGTGACGATGTATAGCCGCTCGTCAATCATGACTGTCACCGCACGAGGTATTGCGGATAATCGTCGATCTCGCCGTCGAGATAGCGCGCCAAGAGCCGCGCTTGTACTTCAAGCAAACGCCGCATCGAAACGCGATAGCCAAACAACGGATGCGTCACCTCTTGTTCGAGCCGGCGCTCATAGGCAGCGATGAAGGCGCGCCGGGCATGCGGCTTAAGGTTTACAGCGGGCCCAGCTGCTACGAATCCATCCGGCTTCACCTCACCGTTGTTGATCACTTGGATAACAGTCGAGTCGGCAAGAATTGAGCGGAATGGCTCCATCATATCGAGCGCGAGTGCCGGCCGCCCAAAACGGGGCCGATGATAGAATGCGAGGTATGGATCGAAGCCGACGGCGGAAAGGACTGTCAGCCAAGTGCGCGTCAGCAACGTATAACCGAGCGACAGCAAGGCGTTGACCGGATCAGCCGGTGGCCGGCGGGTTCGTTTTTCGAAGGCAAATTCCGGAAAGTCGCGCGATGCGTCACCGAACATGGTGGTGAAAAGGCGGAAATAGCGCGCCGCCGCCTCGCCCTCGATGCCTAACAATTCCGATTCGCTTGGCGCGTACGCCGCTCGATCGGCAAGCCGCGACATCGCCTCAAGCGCAGCATCACGCTCGGTTTCGTCACCGGTCTTAAAATTGCGCCGCAAAAAGACACGACTATTTTTGATCTTGGCTGTAATCAGGTTGCGCGCAATAGCAAGACACCGCCGCTCATCGAAAGCAGCGCGATATTGCGCGATGCGGATCGCCACGTTCTTATGGCCGGTCGAAACCGTATGGCCGAGCACCCAACCGCCGGTCGATGCGTAAGTAACTGGAATTTCTTCGCGTAGCAGTGCGCCGAGCGCGGGCGTGCTCAACGAAATGGGGCCGTGCAGCACCAGCTCGGATACATCGCCGATCGGAACCTCCGTTTTCTGCTCCTCGGTCTCCACCACCAGAACCTCGCCCGACTTACCGACGCGTGCGCCGGGCTCCTGGACGTAAAGCGGCAGGGCAGTGTCGGCCGAAGGATTCAATGGACGCGGCGCAAGTCCGCGGCGGAAGAAGGTGACCTCGTCAGGTAGACAGATTCCCGCGAGCGAGCATTTTGTGCATTTCGGGCTATCAACCAGCGGCGGTGGAAGCCGTCCGGCTGCGGCGGCAAGCCGCAAATCAGCAATTGCTGCTCGCGTTCTGGCGCGTAGCTCATCATCGAGTGCAATCCGGACGCGTTCGCGCGAGCCGGCATACCAAATTGCGCCTTCAGTCACGGTGTACCCCGCATCTTCGAGGATCAAGCCTTGTGCGCACACCTGTACCCGTTCGGGCTCATACGCACCTTCGGCCACATGCGGGCGCTTGCCCTTTTTTGTATCGACCGGCGTGACGGCACCGCCCCCGCCGTCGATGAGATCGATCTTGGCAATGATGCCGAGCCGCTCCGAGGCAAGCGTTACCGATCGAGCGGTGAAATCGGGCTTCTCGTCTGTCTCCGCGGGTGCGGGCAGCGTTCCGCCGCCCGCATCCACCCGTACGTGGGCCCGCCGGCCCTCTTCGGTGTCGCCGGAGTCCGCCCATTCGCCGTCCACCCATTCGAGAAAGGCGAGCCGTGCGCAATAAACCCATTCGTTGACCATGCGCACAGGTACCAGCGGCGTATCAGCGGTGGCCGGCGGCGCGGCGAGATCGAGGCTGAGCTGGTTGGGAGGTGAGAGTGCGAGCCGGGGCCCGGATGCGGGATCGGCGTCGCTGGCAATATCGGACGCAGAGGAGGTCATACGCAACAATCCCCGATAGCAGCCGCATCTGGATAGGGGATTAAAGCGCGAATCTTGCCGTGCGTCAGCGGGAAACAACCCATCACAAGACCGGAGCGCGCGGCGCGCATGATCAGACCGCGACGCACGGCGAACCTGCTAAACTGGACTATGCTTCGATCGCGAACACGCCACCGCCTTTGTGGCTGTCGCGGCCAAGCAGGAGAGGCCCATGCACCGCGACAGCAAAACGTAATCGCGCCTGGGCCACCAGCCCGCCTCCATTCGGGACCGTGGAAAATTTGAGAATTTCGACCTCGGGGCGCGGCAAATCACGCCGGAGGCACTCTGACACGAGGTCGCGGACGAGCGCTTCCGCCGGGTCCTTGCGCCGGCCAGCGTGGCGCGTGGCGCGGTAGCGGGTGCGGCTTTGCCAGACCCGCGCCGGCCCGACCAGCGGATCATGGCCGGCGAGTGCGCGCGGTGGTCCGAGCGTGATCACGCCGAGCCGGCCGGCTCGTACGACCTCCAGCCGTGAAACGATTCCATCGAAGATCTTCCGCGTTTGCCCTTCCGCTGGCAGCGAGCGGTCACAGGCCCACGGGGCGGCGACGATCAGCCGATCGATGCGGCCATCGCCATCGTTGTCATCGGCCGCGAGAAAGACATGTTCCTGCCGACCCGAGCCGGCGGGCCGACCGTCGGGCTCGTGACCAGAGAAAAGGCGGAGTATGCGGCCCTCACCGTTGCTCGCCAGCGCCATCAGCGCACGTCGCGCCGCGCGCACCAGTGCCGGGCCATCGGCGATGCCGATGTTCGCCGCTTCCGGCACGGCGAACATCAGCGCATCGCGCGAAGCGTCCGGCACAGGCGCCATGAGGCCGAGCCCGAGATAGCGGCCGTCGCCGATCGCCAGTGGAACTCTTGTTGGCTCGACGAACGCGATTTCGACGTGCCAAAGTCGCTCCTTTGCGAAGCGAGTTCTGGGTGCGAAGGCTTCGGCACGTGCTCCCTTGCCTTCGAACGGCTCGCGCTGCACGCGGATAGAGTCCGGCCGCGCTGTGACACCGACATGGCGAAGCACTTGAATGACGGCAGAGGCCGCGCGGCCTTCCTCCAACAGACGCTCGCGCCCCGGCTTAGCCTCCTTGAATTCGGTGGCGGGATTGTCACGCGCCGCCACCAACTCCTCGCGAACCTTGCGTGGATCGATGCGCCGCCGCGCCGCCTGCTCCGGCAGCGCCGCGGGTGTCACCGTGCGCCACACGCGGTGGCCAGCGCTCCCGTCATCGACGCCGTAATGGCGGAGCATCGATTCATCATCTGCTGCGACCAGGACCGGCGCAGCGTGGTCCGAGATTTCTCCGGTCTCGTAATCGAGGTTCAGATCCAAACCGGAAAATGCCCAGCCGATATCTTCCGCTGCGAGAGGACAGTTCGGCAGCACTTCGACCAGCACGCGCCGGATCGCGCGCGCAACATGGGGCGAACCGATCGACGGTAGCGGGACGATGCGGATCCGCGCAGCCTTGTCGGGTTCGGTCGTGTCACGGCCGATGAACACGCGCTCGATGATGGCAGCTCTGTCAGGCAGCGCCTTCTTCAACTTCTGAGCCGCACAGTCGCGAACATTCTCGACGAGCTGCGCCGCCTGCGCCAGTGGCCAAGAAGAAAAGGACGAGGCGCCCACCCTGTTGCGCAACTCGAACAAAAGCCGGCGCGGCGGGCTATTGTAAGCGACCGCAGCGAAGCGGGGTTTTGGCGCCTGGGAGAAGGTCTGTCCCGCTTGCTTTGTTCGGGCGGGGTCCTTTTTCGTCGGCGCTACCACCATGATGGGCGCAAAGCGGGCGGAGGCCTTTTCATGACGCTTGATCAGGCTGTCGAGCGATCCGGGGAATGGGCAGAGAAGCGCGTTCCCGTCGCCGGACCTCGCCGGCCGGTAGATCGCCCCGCCATGTTTGCCGAGCCGCTCTTCGAGTGTCTCCGCATCGACGATCTCGCCCCACGCCCACGCCATGTCGACACCACGGCCGAGTTGATAGAGCCGCTCCGCCATTGCGCACACCGCCCTGGCGCGCTCCTCGTGCTCCTCCCCCTGCTCGAACAGCCACGCATAGAGCAGCGGCACATGGGCATCGAACAGAAGGGGTTTTATGAGCTTGTCGGTCTTTTCCTTTCCGATGCGTTTGAGCGTTCCATTTTTGATGGCCATATCATTGTTGTTTGGAACATAGTTGGCGAAGCCCCTTGTCGCCCGAACCGAAGGGGCGGCGATAATAGGAGCAGATGCTTCCGAGAGCTCTTCCAGCCAACAAAGAGCGGCGGCGTCCTTCTCACCCACAGCATGACCCTTCGCCGCTCCCGCAACCAGGGCTTGAAATAGCCGCGCTGGCGACGGCGGCCATTCCGGCCGGCCCGATGTATCGAGCCCGTGATAACGTCCGTCGTGAAAACGGACGGAAAGGAGAAGAGCGCGCTGCATCGCTCACGCCGCTTCTTCTTCGTCATCGGTCTTCTTCGCCAGGAGCTTTTTTGCCTCATTGATATCGAACTTATAGACAAGCTCTGTTGGCCAACCGGACTTGAACGATTTGACGGCTTCTCCAGCGTACGCGGACAGTGTCGCTTGTGCGGCTTTCGAGATCAGATCAACCGGCGTTTCTTCGCCGCGCCGAGGAATCTGTTTCCAGATATCCTGACCGGCGAATCGCAGATGACACCCCTCGCGCAGATACATGTCGATATCGGCGGTTGCTGCGAGCAGCGCCAGCGAAAGCAAGTAGCGGCGAATAGCCTTTGCATCGCTTTCGGTTGCACCGCCGATGGCACGGAGCGCGACAAGATTGACTGTTATCTCCCTTTCAATTGGACCATTTGTGACCACGCCGCCAAGCACACGGCGCAAGGGATTGGGCGCCCCATCGCGAAATTCCCGCATTTCTTTTTCTGCCCTCTGACTCACCTTTCGAAACGTCGCTGGGGCATCCGCGAAGCCCTTTGCTGACAGTTTCGTGTCCTTGGCCTCCTTCTTCAATTCGTTCTGCTGATCTTCATCGAGAGCTTTCCAAATAGAATTGAATTGTGCAGCAGCGTACAGTGGTTGAACATCCCAAGCGCGGATAATCGAACGCACCAATCGCGGCCTCTTCTCGGCTGAACCGCCGCGTGAATCCCAAACGCCGAACAAGAGCGACGTTGGCGCCAATCGACAGAGCGGTCCCGCATCTCCACGCTGCTTCAACGCGCGGAAGGCCTTCGTTACGGACGGTGCGAGCTTAGGGCACGAATAAACGACAGCATCGGCACTCCGATGCGCAAGATCGAGCAGCGATAGCCGCTCGATGTGTTTCTCGCCATCGTCCTCTTTGAGGTGGAGCTCAATCTCAATCTGCGGCACGAGATGCGCGAGATCGGCCCGCTTGAACATCGGCTCCATGCGATTGGCCTGGCTGCCGACGCTGTCGATGGTAGCGACCTTGGTGCCGTCCGAGAGTTCGTCGATGTTGTAGCCGATGTCCGCATAGGTCGGCGGGAAGATCACCCCGCCTTCGCCTTCGACAGGGATGAGCTTCTGCTTCAAGTGGAGGGCGACCGGGCCGTCCGGATTGTCCGCCCAACCATTGATGATGTCGCGGGTCAGCGTGATCGGCTCGGTCATGATTGGATCTCCCGTTCGGCAAAGGTGACAATCTTGTTCTTGCCCGAGGAGTCGAGCAGGAACCGGAAGCGCTGCGTGGGCAGCGCGGGAATGGCGCCAATGAGCGCGACGCGCGCAAGGCAGGATGGAAGCGGCACTCCCCATGCGGCGTAACGAACCTGCCGGTCATCGGAAACGACGGGCCGAGCATGTTCGAGGCCCCAGGCCGCAAGAAATTCGACCACCGGGGAAGCGGCAACTTGGTGGCCCTGATCATTCGGCGAATAGCCGGCATCAAGCGCCGTCCACGCCCCGCGCGGATCGAAGTTGAAGCTGCCGCCCATCGGCGTGAGTACGTCCAACGGTGTCTCGATCAAGTGCACACGCTCCTCTTCCCACAACTGCGCGATCCCTTTTGTTTCCAGGTCACCGATGTTCTGCCCTTTCTTGGGCTTGGCCCTCGTGCCCGAAATCATGGCCGTAGCGATTGAACACGCCGAGCGGTTTCCGGAGTAGAGTTTGAACGGATTTCGGCTCGAACCATCGGCCCAATGCGTGAGGGACACTCGGATGGTGTCGTTCACAAGCTCCACCGGCAGCGCAGTTCGCGCCCATTTCTTGTCCTGCCTGTTCCAATAATCTTTCAGAGGTGCCGGAAACTCGTCCCGTGTGAATGATTGGGCGGAGCGCTCCTCGGCTGGCCACGTTGCGGGCTCGACATCAATGACTTGCGATCGGGCCAAAAACTGCAATACCGCTTCAAACGGGTTAGTATCTTGACCTGCGCGTAGCGCGAACCTCACGTTCGCGTCGTCGCTCCAGTCAAATCCGCCCTCGGCGCCGCCGATCAGCATGTCGGCCGCTTCGAGGAAGCCGAGGCAGGCGAAGACCTGGCCGGGGTTGGTGAGATCGACGGGGATCGCATGCTCGGCCATCAACCATCCTCCCCAGGCTTCGAGCTATCGCCCTTGTCGCCGGCGCGTTCCTCATTCTCGCGCGATGCCTGTTGATCGGCAGCGCGCAGGAGCGACTCCCACCACGCAAGCCCCCAAGGTCCCCATTGTTTCTGCAGTCGGGCGAAACGCAACGCCACGTCGCGTGCCCGCGTTTCGAGCGCCGTAGGAGGCGCATCCTCGCAGCTTCGCGTTTCGATTACGGGCCGAGCGCCGCCGTGATGAGCCGCGACGAGATGCAGCGCAAGGTCCTGCAAGTCGTAAGACAAGGCTTTGAATGCGGCATCGTCTTGGAGGAACGGCAGCGATCCGAACTCATGGCGGTAGCCGTCGAGCCGCTTGAAATTGATCGGACCCTTCGTCTTGGCGTAAACCTCCCCATCGCGCGGCGCGTTGAAGGCGCGCTGCCAGCGCAATGCTTGCTTGCCCTCATCGTGCAGCCGCGCCGCGATGGCGAGCATGTCGGAATACGCCGGGGGTAGACTCAATACCTTCGCAAAATCGCGTGCGATGCGTTCGGCGGCGCATCGATGATCCATAAGCGTCTGCTCAAAACGCGCGATCGCGCGATCGTCTACGGACTGCGGCTGGTGCCGGCGCTCCTCGACGACGATCCAGCGGCTCTCCTCGCCGTCCTCGGTTTGAGCGATCGCAAAACGATAAGTTTCGCGCCAATTGTCGTCCGCTGTGGCGGATTGCTCGCTCGTCTCGCGCACGCGGAACGGCCGCGGTTCCCATGTTTCATCGGTATCGACCGTGGAAGGCCCGACCGCGACGTCGTTATCCAGCATCCCGTCACTGTTGAGCCCGCCAAGCAAGCTCGAAACCACAAGCGTGCGTCCGGCGAGGCTCCTTTCGAAGGAATCCTTTTCTCTCTTATTTTCCTTGCGGTTAAGCTTAGCGAGCGCGCCAAGCGTCCATTGTCCATCCCCCCCGTCCTTGCCGTCCAACTCACCCCTGGAATTTAGAACGAACAGAACAACGCTGTTCTTATCCAGCGAACCCGAGGCCTCGATGTCTCCGGGCGTCTTGGCGGCTTTCCCCACCGCTTCCACGCGAGCGAGAAGCCACTCTGCAATCCGCCAGGTTTCGGTTTCGAGGCCTTCGCTCGTTTGCGGCGGCGCTTCGTCGAAGAACTTGTTCACCGTCTTGCTTGTAAGTTTCTCGCCGCTCATACAGACCGGCAGGAATCTGCGCCATACGACGGTCGCCTGCGGTTGATCGTCCTCCACCCAGCCGCGCAGCCACGGTTCGATCTCGGGCCGGCCAGTGTGCTCCTCCAGCGAGGTCATCGACCAGGCATCGACGAGAGCGCGCGTGAGCGGCGGCCGCAATGGCGCCGGTGTCTGGGCCTCCTGCAGCGCCTCCTTCAGGGACTGATTTTCCTTGAGGGCCACGATCGCAGCGGGGCTGGCGTCGCCGTTTAGCGCATCAATCGGCCTGCGCAGACGCTTCAGACGCTCCGGCCGTGTTTCGCCGTCCTTCTTCTCCTTCCCGGGCGGAGCCGCGACAACCTCGATCACCGCGACGCGATCGTCCCCGCCGCGCCGGTTGACGCGGCCGAGCCGCTGCACCATGCGCTCCCATTCGACCAGATCGCAGACCAAGTGATCGGCATCCATGTCGACACCGACCTCGCCCGCCGACGTTGCGATGAGAAATGTCGGAACTTGCGCCTCTTTTCGCTCGCCGACGAACCCGTGGGTCTCCAGCCACTTGAACAGCGCCTCGCGCTCGCGTAAGCGCCGCCCGCCCACCAGAAGCTCGGACGCAATCGCAATCTTGTCCATCCTCGCGCGTTCATCGATCGCGCCCTTGACCTTCAGCGCGCCGTCGTCGCGGCTGTGGCAATAGACCAGCACGCGCGCCGCCTGCGACTCCGTCCCGAGCGCCCATGCACGCTCGGCCAGTCTCTCGACAAGCGATTTCCCATCCTTGGCTTCGCTCGGCGTCAATCTCTTCGCCGCGCGGAGGCGCTGTTGCACGACTGGATGCTGATGGTCCTCCTTCGCCAGTCGGAAGATCACCCCGCCATCCGCCTCGTCCTTTCGCCCGGTGGCCGACAGCGACATCAGGCGGAACCCCGGCACGGGTGTGCCGCCGTTGCCAGAACGAGGCGCAAACTCGCTATTTGGATCGCGAGCGATCGTCTTGAGGAGCGCCTCGAATGGCGGCACAAGGTGCGCCTCGTCGAGCACCACGAGCGAATCGGCGCCGAGCAGTCCGGCGTGATAGGGCCGCATCTTGGACGACACGCCGTAGCCGGAGAACAGAAGACGTGAACCGATCATGTCCACGGTGCCGACGACGATCGCTGACGTCGTGGGGTCGGCAAGCCATTCGCGGTTATCGATGTGCTGGCCGCGCAAGGTCGAGATCGGCAACGAAGCTTTCCCGAGGCCGAAGCTCGCCTTCAGGTCTGCGGCCACCTCATCCTGGTCCAGCCATTTGCGAAGCTTTTCCGCCTCAGCGGTGGCCTGATCGACAACGGTCCGCCGGTCAACGACATAGACCAGCCTGCGCGGAATGCGATTTCGATTTGTCTCGTCCGCCAGCGCCCGCGCCAGGAGCCAGATCGCCATCACCGACGTCTTGCCGAGGCCCGTGGGCAGGTCGAGCGCGTGCGGCACAATGCCTCTACAAAATTGCTGAAAAAGCCGCTCCTGCCATGGAAATGGCGCGTTGCCTTGAACCGCACAGAACTTTCGCTTGAACAGCGCCGGATCGGTCGATGAAAGTAGCGGGCGGTTCATGCGGAGCCTGACACCGCCTCGTGGCGGAATGTTTGGTTAGCGGCTATTTTGGCGAATAATCTGGTCTGCACAACCTTGTCGTTGCGTCAGGGCGACGAACTCGGAATTGCAGCTCGCTGCTCCCGCCACCCCACTGGAAATCTCCGCAAGAGGTCCTCGAGCTGCAGTTCCGCCGGCTGTCGTCCCCCAAGAATCGCCTCCACAACGTCGGGCGCCAGAAGCGTCAGACGCAGCACGCGACCTACGTATGATTCGTTGATCTTCTCCTCCGCCGCGATTTCGCGGATGGTCGAGTACTTGCCGCTCACAAGCATCTCGCGCCACCGAAATGCCCGAGCGACCGCCTTAACCATTGCGTTATCGACGTGTCGAGAAGCTGGTGCCCCAGGGAGATGCTGGCCGTTTGGCGCCAGTACAAGCTTACGCCCGCCGCGCCTTCGGATTGAAATCGGCACCAGCACGGTGACGGTCCGCCCGTCGTCAATGACTTTCGGCTTGACTGTCATGCTGCCCTCCGGTTTTCCGGTTGGATTGCGCTCAAATCCGCGACGAGACTCGTTAGCCCTTGCGTCCGCAGGCGAATGTCCGCGCCTTCGATGCTGATGTCGACGCGCTCGACGATCAGTTGCACAATGCGTGCCTGCTCGGCGGGGAACAGCTCGTCCCAGAGCGGGTCAAGCCGCTTCAGCGCCTCCCTCACGTCGGCCTCCATCAAGCCATCTATGGACTGCCGCGCAGCCCGCCACGTGCGCACGATGATCTCGGGCGAGTGCAGCACCGCACGAACCTGTTCGACCACAGCGCCCTCGATCTCGGCTGCAGGGATGCGGCGCACCGGGCACGTCTCAGCGTCGCGTTTCAGCGCGTCTGTGGAGACATAGTAGCGGTAGAGCTTGCCACCTCGGCGCGTGTGAGCGGGAGTCATGGCTCGCCCGGTCGGCCCGAAGATCAAGCCCTTCAGCAGAGCAGGTGTTTGCGTTCGCGTCTGCGCCGCACGCCGGCGTGGGCTCTCGACGAGGATGCTATGGACCTTCTCCCACAGCGATTGGCTGACGATGGCTTGGTGTTCGCCTGGATACGCGGTGCCCTTGTGCACCGTCTGCCCGATGTAGACGCGGTTGTTCAGGAGTTTGTAGACGTAGCCCTTGTCGACCAGCTTGCCCTGCTTCCCGGTGATGCCTTCTGCCCGCAACTCCTTCACCAGCGCGGTCGCGGAGCCGAGCTTCACGAAGCGCTCGAAGATCATGCGGACCTTCTTCGCCTCGACCTCGTTCACCACGAGCTTGCGGTCCTTCACGTCGTAACCGAGCGGCACGAATCCGCCCATCCACATGCCCTTTTTGCGCGACGCCGCGAACTTGTCGCGGATGCGCTCGCCGATCACCTCGCGCTCGAACTGCGCGAACGAGAGCAGGATGTTCAGCGTCAGACGTCCCATCGACGTCGTGGTGTTAAACGACTGCGTGACGCTCACGAAAGTGACGTCGTTGCGGTCGAACACCTCGACAAGCTTGGCGAAATCCATCAGCGCGCGGCTGAGCCGGTCGATCTTGTAGACGACGACTACGTCGACCCGGTGCGACTCGATGTCGGCGAGCAGGCGCTGCAGCCCGGGGCGGTCCAGAGTCGCGCCCGAGATGCCCCCGTCGTCGTAGCGGTCGGGTACCAGCACCCAACCCTCTGGCTTCTGGCTCGCGATGTAGGCTTCGCAGGCCTCGCGCTGGGCGTCGAGCGAATTGAACTCCTGCTCCAGGCCCTCTTCGCTCGATTTGCGCGTGTAGACCGCACAGCGAAGCTTCCGCACGATGGGCTTCTTCATCGTGCCACCCGCTGGTTTTTGAGTCCGAAGAAGACAAGCCCGTTCCAGCGCGTGCCGGTGATGGCGCGCGCGATGGCCGATAGCGACTTGTAGGGACGGCCCTGATACTCATATCCGTCGTCCCGCACCGTCACGCAGTGTTCGACGCCCTGGAATTCGCGGATTAGCCGGGTGCCGGCGATCGGCCGGTCCTTGGCGGGCTGCCGTCGCCGCTTCGGGTCGCCGCCATCGAGTTCTTCGGCGAGGTCACGGAGCCGTTGCAGTGTTTGCGGCTTGAGCCCGCCGTAGGCCAGTTCCTGAATCCGATAGGCGAGCCGGTGTTCGAGGAAGCGCCGGTTATACGGCGGCGGCTCAGATTCGAACAGATCGCGCCATTTCTGCTTGAGCGCGACGATCGGCGCGGTTTTCAGGGCGGCCAGTTGGGCCAGCACGGTGTCAGTCAATCCAAGCCTCCATCCGACGTGAGACGGTCGGCATGACCGCTCTGGTGGGCGGCACAGTCGAGCGAACTCTCTCCGCTCACCGTAGATAAATGACTGGACTTCCTCAGCTTTAG
>JABARS010000020.1 GCA_019187085.1 Pseudorhodoplanes sp.
CGGCGCCGGTCGCCGACGCCGATGTCGCCGCGCCGCGCGCCTTGCCGGCGGCGGCGCAGCCCGACCCGCAGGCGATCGCCACCCTCGCCGGCTGGATCGCGGACGCCGACAATCCGCTGCTCATCGTCGGCAATGTGGGCAACGCGGCGGGCGCGGAAACGCTCGCGCGCCTCGCCGGGCGCTTTGCGCTCGCGGTCGTTTCGCAGGGCGCGCGCACGCTGGTGCTGCCTTCCGGGCATCCGATGCTTTGCGGATTCGATTCGGCGGCGGAGCTGCCGCATACCGATCTCGCGATCGTGGTCGATTGCGACGCGCCCTATTATCCGAGCCTGACGTCCCCGGCGCCGCGATGCCGCTTCGCCCATATCGGCGAAGACCCGGCTTTCCAGCGCTATCCGATGCGTAGCTTCCCGACCGACCTCTCCATCACCGCCCATCCCGCGCATGCGCTGGCGGCGCTCGAAAGCGTGCTGGCGGGCCGCGAAGACGCGCTGCATGCGCGCGTCGCCGCGCGGCGCAGCCGCATCGCCGAACGCGTCGCAGCCCGCAACGCGCAGATCCTCGCCGAGTCGCAGCCCGCCGGCGAGCGCATCACGCCGCAATATCTCAGCCGCGCGATCGGCGAGGTGCTCGGCGACGAGGCGGTCATTTTCAACGAATACTCGCTCATGCCCGCGCATTGCCCGCGCACGAGATACGGAACCTTCTTTGCGCCGAGCGCGGCCGGCGGGCTCGGCTGGGGCCTCGGCGCGGCGCTCGGCGCCAAGCTCGCCGCGCCCGAGAAACTGGTCGTCGCCACCCTCGGCGACGGCGTCTATCTGTTCAGCAACCCAACAGTGGCGCACTGGATCGGCGGGCGATACCGGCTGCCTGTGCTCACCGTCATCTTCAACAATCAGCGCTACGGCGCCGTGCGACGCGCCACCCTGTCGATGTTCAAGGATGGACTGGCCGGCGAGGACGACGGACGCTTTCTCGCCGACCTCGATCCGAGCCCGCCCTATGATGAACTGATGCGCGCGCAGGGCGGCTTCGGCGAGCGCGTCGAGCGCGCAAGCGAGCTGCCCGCGGCGCTCGCGCGCGCCCGCGATGCCGTCGTCCGCGACAAGCGGCAGGCCCTGCTCAACGTGATCACGCCCTATTGAGGACCGCATGACCGGAAAAGCGCTCGATACGATCATGGCGGTTCTCAAGGCCGCGCTCATCACCATCGTAGTCGCCTCGATCCTGAATATTCCGGGCCACCTCAACATTCCGCTGTTCACCGAACAGGTGCTCGTGGCCGTGCTCGGCCTGGCGTTGGCGCTGACCTTCCTGATGTTCCCGCTCGGCGCCAGGATCACCGGCGAGGAGGCGACGGCCGCAAAGATGCTGGGTGACAAGGACGAGACGCGCGTCGGCGCCATCGATCTCGTGCTGGCCGCGGCCGCCCTCATCTCCTGCTTCTATGTCGCGATCCGCTATCCGCAGCTCATCGTCGAGCTGGTGACCCGCCCCTGGTACGGCGTGCTGGTCGCCAGCGTGATCGTGCTGCTCGTCTTCGAAGCGAGCCGCCGCGTGACCGGAATGGCCCTCGTGCTGATCGTGCTCGCGCTCTGCGCCCACGCCCTGCTCGGCTGGATGCTGCCGGACACCTTCGCCAGCCGGCCGGTCTCGCTCAGCCGCCTGATGGTCTATCTCGGCATCGACACCAACGCGCTGCTCGGCTCGACGCTGCAGATCGCGATCGTGGTGGTCATCCCCTTCATCATCATGGGCAGCGTCCTGACGCGCTGCGGCGGCTCGGATTTTTTCGCCGAGCTTGCGGCGGCCCTGATGGGCCAGTTCCGCGGCGGCGCCGGCAAGATCGCGGTGTTCGGGTCCGCGCTGTTCGGCATGATCTCCGGCAGCGCCGTCGCCAATGTCGCAAGCGTCGGCACCATCACCATTCCGCTGATGAAGCGCTCGGGCTTCCCGCCGCACACCTCCGCCGCCATCGAGGCGGTCGGCTCGACCGGCGGACAGATCGCGCCGCCGGTGATGGGCGCGGCCGCCTTCCTGATGGCGGAATATCTGCAGGTCCCCTATGCCAGCGTGATGGTGGCCGCGATCATCCCGGCTTTCCTGTTCTATGCCGCGCTGTTCATGCAGGTCGATCTGGAGGCCGCCAAGCACGGCATCGTCGGTATGCCGCGCGAAGCGCGGCCGCCGCTGTGGCGCGTGCTGCGCGGCGGCTGGCATTTCACCGTCCCGTTCGCCGTGCTGGTCTATGCGCTGCTCGGCTGGAACATGGAGGCTGAATATGCCGCACTGCTGGCGACCGCGGTGCTGATCGTGCTCGCCATGACGGTCAAGCACAAAGGCCGCCGCGTGACGCCCAGGGAAGTGCTGGCGGCGGTGATCGGCGCCGGCGGCTCGGTGGTCGACATCATCGCGATCACCGCGATTGCCGGCATCCTGATCGGGGCGATGGCGATCACCGGCGTTGCCTTCTCGCTCACCCAGCAACTGCTCAGCCTGAGCGGCGGCGATCTGGTCACGCTCTTGATCATCACCGCGATCGCGTCCTTCTTCCTCGGGCTGCCGCTGCCCACGGTCGGCGTCTATATCGTGCTCGCGACGCTGGCGGCGCCGGCTCTGATCCAGTCCGGCATCTCGCCGATGCAGGCGCACATGTTCGTGCTGTTCAACGGCATTCTCGGCATGGTGACCCCGCCGGTGGCGCTCGCCGCCTTCGCCGCCGCCACCATCGCGCGCTCCGACCAGTGGCGAACGGGATGGACCGCGACGCGCATGAGCTGGTGCGCCTATTTCATCCCCTTCCTGTTCGTATTCTCGCCCGCCTTGCTCATGCAGGGCAGCGCGCTCGAAATCATCATCGCCTTCGCGAACGCCCTGCTCGGCATCTTCATGGGCACCATCGCGGTGGTCGGCTATCTCAAGGCCCCGATCGCGGTCCCCTGGCGCATCGCCTACGGCGTGATCGCCGCGCTCGTGCTGTGGCCCGGCGAGGCAAGCCCGGCCGGAATACCGCTCGGCCTGCTCGGCATCGCCCTGGCCGTCGTCGCCATCGCCTATGAAATCCTGCGCGGCGCCCCCGCCGCGCAAACCCTCACCCCGCGCGGCTGAAGCCCGCCCGGGAAACACCGGAGACCCCTGCCATGATGCGTATCGATGCCTTCAACCATTTCTTCCCGAAGGCCTATTACGAGCGCCTGCTGTCGAGCGGCATTCCCGACATCGGCAAGCGCGTCACCAATATTCCGGTGCTGCACGACCTCGATCTGCGCCGCAAGCTTGTCGACTCGTTCCCCGACTACAGGCAGGTGATCTCGCTCGCCGCCCCGCCGCTCGAAGTGCTGGCCAAGGGCGATCCCGACCTCGCGCTCGAACTTGCAAAGATCGGCAACGACGGCATGGCCGAGCTTTGCCGGAAATATCCCGACCAGTTCGCGGGCTTCGTGGCGCAGGCCCCGCTCACCGCGCGCGACGCCGGCGCCGGCGAGAGTGAGCGCGCGATCAAGGCGCTCGGCGCGCTCGGCGTGCAGATTTTCACCAATGTCGGCGGCAAGCCGCTCGACCGGCCGGAATTCGAGCCGTTCTTTGCGGCCATGAACGCGCTCGGCATGCCGGTCTGGACGCACCCGGCACGCGGGGCCAACCATCCCGACTATCTCGACGAGAAGAAATCGCTGTACGAAATCTGGTGGACGTTCGGCTGGTCCTACGAGACCGCGGCGATGATGGCCCGCCTCGTCTTCTCCAAGACGCTCGACAAGCATCCGAACCTCAAGCTCATCGTGCATCATTTCGGCGGCATCGTGCCGATGCTGGAAGGCCGCATTGGCCCGGGCTGGGACCAGCTCGGCGCGCGCACCTCCGACGAGGATTACGTCTCACTGCGCAAGAGCCTGAAGAAGCGGCCGATCGACTATTTCAAGCAGGATTTCTACGCTGACACCGCGGTGTTCGGCGGCGTCGGCGCCACCAGATGCGGCATGGACTTCTTCCCGGTCGACAAGATCATCTTCGCCTCCGACTGCCCGTTCGATCCGGAAAAGGGCCCCGGCTACATCCGCGTCACGCTGGAAATCCTCGACGGCCTCAATCTGCCGCAGGCCGACCGGGAGAAGATCTTCTACCGCAATCTGGAGACCATCACCGGCCGCACGCTGGTCAAATAGGGCCCGGCGCCGGCCGATCCTGTGGGCTTCCGCCACGGCGGGGTGAAAGCGTGCAACCCATCTGATAGCGTCGGGCGCATGGCCCCCGCGCACCCGAGCAAGGCTCCCGTTCCGGACGCAATGGCGGAAGACGACGACCGCCCCGCGTCCGAGGCGCGCGCGTCCGGCGATGCCGCGCGCGTGACCGCCAAAGCGTCCGACGACGCCGGCCGCGTCACGCCGATGATGGAGCAATATATCGAGATCAAGGCCGCCAATCCAGACAGCCTGCTGTTCTACCGGATGGGCGATTTCTACGAACTGTTCTTCGAGGACGCCGAAACCGCCTCGCGCGCGCTCGGCATCGTGCTCACCAAGCGCGGCAGGCATCTGGGCCGCGACATCCCGATGTGCGGCGTGCCGGTGGAGCGCGCCGACGAATACCTGCACAAGCTGATCGCGCTCGGCCACCGCGTGGCGGTCTGCGAGCAGACCGAGGACCCGGCGGAGGCGAAGAAGCGCGGTCCCAAGAGCGTCGTGCGACGCGACGTCGTGCGCCTCGTCACGCCCGGCACCCTGACCGAGGACAGCCTGCTCGACGCGCGGCGCAACAATTACCTGCTGGCGATCGCGCGCGCCCGCCTCTCCTCCGAGGCCGAACGTTTCGCGCTGGCCTGGATCGACATTTCCACCGGCGAATTCCGCATCGCCGAATGCGACGGAGCCAATCTCGCCGCCGAGATCGCGCGTCTTGAGCCGGGCGAGATCATCGTGCCCGACGCCGTCTATGACGATACCGCGCTCGCGCCGCTCCTGCGCGAGCTCGATCACGTCATGCCGCTGCCGCGCGACGTGTTCGACGGGGCGAGCGCCGAGCGCAGGCTTGCCGATTATTTCGGCGTCGCGACCACGGCCGGCTTCGGCGCGCTGTCGCGGCTGGAGCTGACTGCGGCGGCTGCCTGCGTCACCTATGTCGAGCGCACGCAGCTCGGCAAGCGTCCACCGCTGTCGCCGCCGCTGCGCGAGGAGGCCGGCGCCACGCTCGCCATCGATCAGGCCACGCGCGCCAATCTCGAACTCGTGCGCACGCTCTCGGGCGAGCGCCGCGGCTCGCTGCTCGCCACCATCGACCGCACCGTCACCGCCGCGGGCTCGCGCCTCCTGGCGCAGCGCCTCTCCGCCCCACTCACCGATCCGAACGCGATCGATTGCAGGCTCGATGCCGTGACGGCGTTCGTCGGCCGCCCGGAGGTCAGGCAGGAGCTGCGCGAGCGGCTCAAGAGCGTGCCCGATTTCGCGCGCGCGCTGTCGCGCCTCGTGCTCGGGCGCGGCGGGCCGCGCGACCTTGCCGCCATCCGCGACGGCCTTGCGGCGGCGCACGCGATCGCCGGGCTTGCCGGCGCGCTCGGCCCGGTCGAGGAAATCGCGCAAGCCGCTGTCGCCCTGCGCCAGCCCGACCGCGCCATCGCCGCCGAGCTTGCGCGGGCGCTCGCCGACGAATTGCCGGCGCTTCGCCGCGACGGCGGCTTCGTGCGCGCGGATTACGATGCCGCGCTCGACGAGGTGCGGGCGCTGCGCGACGCCTCACGCAAGGTGATCGCGCAACTGCAGCAGCGCTATGCCGACGACACCGGCATCCGCATCCTGAAGATCCGCCACAACAACGTGCTCGGCTATTTCGTCGAGGTCACCGCCCAACACGGCGAGAAGATGATGGCGCCGCCGCTGAACGCGACCTTCATCCACCGTCAGACGCTCGCCGGCCAGGTGCGCTTCACCACGACCGAGCTCGGCGAGCTGGAAGCCAAGATCGCAAGCGCCGCCGACCGCGCGCTCGGCCTCGAGCTTGAGATTTTCGACCGCCTCGCCGCGCAGACGATCGCCGCCGGCAACGACATCAAGGCCGCCGCCGAAGGTCTCGCCGTGCTCGATGTTACCGCGGCGCTCGCGACGCTGGCCGGCGACAGGGATTATGTGCGCCCGCAGGTCGACCGCTCGCTGAAATTCGTCATCGAGGGCGGCCGCCATCCCGTGGTCGAGGCCGCGCTCGTGCAGAGCGCGCCCTTCATCGCCAACGATTGCGATCTCTCGCCGCCGGCCAAGGAAAAGACCGGACGCATCTTCATCCTGACCGGCCCCAACATGGCCGGCAAATCCACGTTCCTGCGCCAGAACGCGCTAATCGCCATTCTCGCGCAGGCGGGCAGCTTCGTGCCGGCCAGACGCGCGCATATCGGCGTCGTCGACCGGCTGTTCTCACGCGTCGGCGCCGCCGACGATCTGGCGCGCGGACGCTCCACCTTCATGGTCGAGATGGTGGAGACCGCCGCCATCCTCAATCAGGCCGGCGAGCGCTCGCTCGTCATCCTCGACGAGATCGGCCGCGGTACTGCGACCTTCGATGGCCTGTCGATCGCCTGGGCGACGATCGAGCATCTGCACGAAATCAATCGCTGCCGCGCGCTGTTCGCGACGCATTTCCACGAACTCACCGCGCTCGCCTCGAAGCTGCCGCGCCTGCACAATGCGACCATGCGGGTGAAGGAATGGCAGGGCGACGTCGTCTTCCTGCACGAGGTGATGCCGGGCGCCGCCGACCGCTCCTACGGCATCCAGGTCGCCAAGCTCGCGGGCCTGCCGGCGGCGGTGATCGAGCGCGCCAAGGTCGTGCTGGCCGAACTGGAGGCGGAGGAACGCACCACGCCGCTGCGCGGCTTCGACGACCTGCCGTTGTTCCAGGCGACGCGCCAGCCGGCGCCGGACGCGCCGCCCTCGCCCGCGCAACAACTGGTCGCCGCACTCGAGGCCATCCACCCCGACGAGATGTCGCCGCGCGAGGCGATGGATACGCTCTATGCGCTCAAGGCCAGACTTTCCGGCACGACGAAGAGCTGATCAAGCGCGCCATCGCCGCGCGCCCCACAGCAGCGCGTTCCAGGAGATGCCGACGGCAAGCCCCGCGGCGAACGACCACCACACCCCGACATTTTCGGCCAGCAGATGCACGGCAAGAAAGCCGAGCGCGAGCCCGATCAGCGGCGCCTGCACATGGGCGGCAACGCTGCCGGCCGCCGGCCCGCCGATGCGCGGATGCAGGATGATGAAGAAGCTGCCCATCGCGACCGGAAACACCGCGAACATGCCCGACGCGAACGAGCCGATGCTGTGGCTCGCGGTGGTCACGATCACGACGCAGAGCGCGACGGTGAGCGCGCGCCAGGCGATGTCGGCGCGCGTCGGTTTCACGGCACTGCGCATGCCTTCGGTACGCAAGCGCCGGCCGGCGATCACGGTCGCGCCGATCACCGCGGCATTGAGCAGGAGCGCGCTCGACGCCGTCCAGGGCACGAGCCGCAGCAGGCCGGCGACGAGGAACCAGATCGCGAACGCCCCGCCGAGACTGACGGCAAGCCCGCGCCGCTGCGCCAGCAGCGCATAGGCATAGGCAAAGCTTGCGGTCGCGGCATTGGCGGCGATGCTGCCGACCGCGCCTTGCGCGATGAAGGCCGGCGGATGCTCGACTGCAAGAATAATGTAGGCGGCGCCGGCCGCCGTCGGCAAAGCCGCGATCAGCGCGCCGACAAACGGGCCGCTGCGCTCGACGATCACCGACGCCCCGACGATGATGGCCGCGGTCATCGCCATTTTCAGGAGCAGACCGACGACGAACAATTGCTCGGGCGCAAGGGTGCTCATGGGCGAGGCTTCACGGTGTCATACCAGCAGCAGGTGACTCCCACCTATCCACTCGTCATTGCCGGGCTTGACCCGGCAATCCATCTTCATGAATTGGCTCGTCTTTTTCCGATGCATGCGCGGCTCAAGCCCGCGCATGACGAATCAGAGTCACCCGCGGTTGGTATCATTCAGCGCGTTTGAGCGCCGGGACATTGTGATGATTGCGCAGGCTATTGGCCTGAGAGCAGCCATGGCGGGTGTCATTCGAACGGTCGTCGGACGTACCGCGCGCTCCCTACCCCGCGCGCTTGAGCGCCACCGCCACCGGCGGGCCGGCCTTGATGGTCTGATAGACCACGCAATAGCGCTCGGTGAGCTTGAGCAACTGATCGAGCTTGTCCTGCGGCGCGTCGGTGTCGACGGTGAAGGTCAGGCGGATGTCGCGGAAGCCGACCGGCGCGTCCTTGGCGACGCCGAGCGTGCCGCGGAAATCGAGATCGCCTTCGGCCGAGACGGCGCCGGACTTGAGCGGGATGTCGAGCGCGGTCGCGACCGCCTTCAGCGTGACGCCGGCGCAGGCGACGAGCGCTTCGAGCAGCATGTCGCCCGAGCACAATTCGAGGCCCGATCCGCCGGTCGCCGGATGCAGACCGGCCACCGCCAGCGCCCGCCCGGTCTCCACCTTGCAGGCGATGCTGCCGTCGTCGAGCGTGCCCCTGGCGCGCAACGTGATCAGCGCGGCGCCTGCATCGCCCTTGTATTTTTCCTTGATTGGGGCCTGCATCGCCCGCAGCGCGGCAGCATCCATTGTCATGCTCCTAATTCTATTTTCGTCATGCCGGCCCTGTGCCGGCCATGACGTCTGAGAGAAATTCAGCCTGGCGTCAGCACCACGCGGCCGACGACCTTTCCGGCTTTCAGCGCGGTCAATGCCTCGTTCACCTCCGCAAGCGGGCGCGTGGCGACCGGCACCGACGGCAGGCCCTTGCGACGAACGAGATCGAGCAGTTCGCGCATCTCCGGCAGGCTGCCGACATAGGACCCCTGCAGCGTGAGTGCGCGCATCGGCAGCACCGGCGTCGAGATGGTGATGTCGCCGCCGAACAGGCCGACCACGATGATCCGCGCGCCCTTCGGCACCACGCTGTCGATGGCGAGCTTCACCGTCTGACCGGAGCCGACGAAATCGACCACCGCCCAGGCGCCGCCACCGGTCGCCTCGATGATCTGTCCGGCCGCGTCGGGCGCGCCGCCGTCGACTAGCGCGAGTGCGCCGGCCTTGCCGGCGGCCTCACGCTTGACCGGATCGAGATCGACCATGATCGCGCCCTTGCCATCCATCGCCTTCACCAGCGCCTGCGCGGCAAGCCCCACGCCACCCGCACCGATGATGACCACCGGATGGTCTTTCAGCACCGCGCCCGCTTTCTTCAGCGCGCTGTAGGCGGTGATGCCGGAGCAGGCGAGCGGCGCGGCTTTTTCCGGCGACAGGTCGCCGATGTCGAACAGATAGCGCGGATGCGGCACCAGCATGTGCGTGGCATAGCCGCCGTTCGAGAACACGCCGAGATTGGTCGGCCTGGTGCAGAGATTTTCCTCGCCGCGCTTGCAGGCGATGCAGGTGCCGCAGCCCATCCAGGGATGCACGAGGAAGCGCGCGCCGATCCTGACGTCCTTCGCGTCGGGGCCGACCGCGACCACGTCGCCGACATTCTCGTGGCCCATGGTGAGCGGCAGCTTGATGCCGCGCTCGAGCAGTTGCAGGCGTTTGCCGCCGCCCATTTCGTAATAGCCGTCCCAGATATGGATATCGCTGTGGCAGACGCCGGCGGCCACGATCTTCACCAGCACCTGCGAGCCGGTGGGCTCCGGCGTGGGGCGCTCGATCAGTTTCAGCGGCGCGCCGCACTCGCAAACGTCAAAGCTCTTCATGAATCCTCCCGGCAGCCCCGGCTGGCCGGATGCGGCCGCCTGTCTGATTGGGCGCCGAGCTTTTTCTAGATGGCCGCGCGGGTCAAGCTTGCATTCGGTCCGGCCGAAGGCCGGACCCGGTTGCCTGCGCGTCGCTCGCGCGCTCCGGGGCCGGAATGCCGTCACCACCACAGGGAGGCGCCGGCGGAAGCCTTGGTCTCGCGTTCGTCGACCGAGGCCGCCTTGTCGAGCGAGCGGTCGAGCGCGGCCAGCACCCGCCGCTTGACGACATCAAAGGGGGCCGACTGGCGGTCGCGCGGACGCGGCAGGTCGGTTTCGATCTCCGCGAACACGCGGCCCGGACGCGGCCGCATCACCAGGATGCGGTCGGCCAGCACGACGGCCTCGTCGACGTCGTGGGTAACGACGATCAGGGTCGGCCGCAACTCGGCCCACAGATCGAGCACATGATCCTGCAGGTCGGCGCGCGTGAAGGCGTCGAGCGCGGAGAACGGCTCGTCGAGCAGGAGGACTTCCGGCCGCGGCACGAGCGCGCGCGCGATCGCCACGCGCTGCGCCTGCCCGCCGGACAATTCGCGCGGCCACACATTCGCCTTGTCGACGAGGCCGACGCGGTCGAGCGCGCGCGCGACGCGTTCGCGCCGTTGCGCCGCCGGCAGATGCGCCAGACCGAAGCCGACATTGTCGGCGACCGAGAGCCACGGCAGGAGCCGCGGCTCCTGGAACACGATGCCGATCTTCTCGTGCGGCGCGGTCACCGTCGCGCCGTCGAGCAGCACGCGGCCGTGGCTCGGCGCGTCGAGGCCGGAGACGGCGCGCAGGAGCGTCGATTTCCCGCAGCCCGAGCCGCCGACAATGACGAGGATTTCGCCGGGCGCGACGTCGAGCGTCACGCCGTCGAGCGCGCGCACGCGGTTCGGATAGATCTTGCTGACGCGGTCGAGACTGAGCATCAGCGGTTCTCCCCGCGCGCGCTGAAACGGTCTTCCCAGCGCAGGAACGGCGCGAAGCCGAGCACCAGGAGCCAGTCGGTGACCTTGCCGATGATGGCGAAGGCGACGATGGCGGCAACGATCTGCGCCGGCTTGCCGAGCTGCTGGCCGTCGACGAGCAGGAAGCCCAGCCCCTCGGACGCGCCCATGAATTCGGCCGCGACCACGAACATCCAGCCGAGCCCGAGCCCCGAGCGCAGCGCGATCACATAAGCCGGCAGCACCGCCGGCAGCAGGATCCGGCGCACCATCGCCGCATCCGACAGACGGAACGCGCGCCCGACCTCGACCAGCTTACGGTCGACCGAGCGGATCGCGCCCATGACGCCGAGATAGACCGGGAAGAACACGCCGACCGCGATCAGCGTGATCTTGGACGCCTCGAAAATGCCGAGCCACAGGATGAACAGCGGCACCCAGGCGATCGAGGGGATCGCGCGCAGCGCCTGCAGGCTCGGGTCGATGAGGCGGCTGGCGAAGCGCGAATAGCCGGTCACCGCGCCGGCGAGCGTGCCGGCCACGACGCCGAGCGCGAAGCCCGCGCCCACGCGCGCGACCGTCGCGGCGGCATGGCGCTGCAATTCACCGCTTCTGGCAAGTTCCGTGAACGTGCTGAAAATCACCGACGGCGGCGGCACCAGCCGGCCGTCCGACCAGCCGAGCCGCACCGCAAATTCCCAGATCAGCGCAAGCCCCACCGGCAGGATCAGCCCAAGCGTCGCGCGCAACACGCGCCGCAGCGCCGGCCGGCCGGACGCTGCGCTCGGGGTGGATGTTTCGGCGGCGATCAGTATCGGCACAACAGACATGAGCGGCTCTCGAAGGCGTCGCTTCTGCAAATCCTGCCCGCAGGGCCTGCAGCGACGGCCGTTTATTCAGACATCATCACGTTCGGATAACGTCCGGCCCCGCCGGCCGGGAGGAGCGGCGGAGCCGGAGGGTCGCTGCGGCCCGCTCAGTGGCCGGCGACGATGTAGGTCTCGTCGATCAGGCTGTCGAGCACCTTGCGGACATCGATATCGGCCTTGATCACGCCGGCCTGCTGGAGGGCGAGCCCGGCCTTGAGGATCGAATCCTTCTGCGGTGCGCCGATCTTCGAATGCGTCAGCTCGGTGCGCTCCTTGAGCTGCTTGTCGACGACGGCGTCGGGCAGCTTGGTCGCGGCGATGAAGACGCGCTTCACCTCGACGGGATTGGCGAGCGAATATTTGCGCGCCTCCTCATAGACCGCGAGCACGCGGCGCGTGAGATCGGGATGGTCGCGCAGGAATTCCTCGCGGGCGTTCAGGATGCCCCAGGTATTGGCGTCCTTGTTGCGCAGGAACAGCCTGGCGCCGTCCTCCACTTCGGCGGCCGCCATCATCGGATCGAGGCCGGCCCAGGCATCCACGTCGCCGCGGATGAGCGCGGTCTTGCCGTCGGGATGCTGCAGCAGCACTGGCGTGATGTCCTTCTCGCTCAGGCCCGCATCGAGCAAAGCGCGCACGAGGAAGATGTGCGGATCGGTGCCGCGCGTGACCGCCACGCGCTTGCCCTTGAGGTCGGCGACCTTGCTGATCGGCGAGTCCTTGCGCGTGACAAGCGCGGTCCATTCGGGACGCGAATAGACATAGATCGACTTGATCGGGTTGCCGTTGATCTTGGCGACGAGCGCGGCGGAACCTGCGGTCGAGCCGAAATCAATCGAGCCGGCATTGAGGAACTCAAGCGCCTTGTTGGAGCCGAGCGTCTGCACCCAGCGGATCGCGATGCCGTCCTTGGCGAATTCCTTCTCGAGCAGGCCCCTGTCCTTGAGCACGAGCGAGACCGGATTGTAGGTCGCCCAGTCGATGCGGATTTCCTTCGGCTTCTCGGCCGCGAACAGAGCTTGCGTCGGCACCAGGCCGACGACCAGCGCGGATGCAAGGAGAGATCGGCGGGAAAGGAACGTCATGATAAACTCCAGACACGATGGCCCGTTCGCGCCCTCGCGGGCACGCGGCCTGGTTGATCGATGGCGGGAGAAGAAACTTCGCCCGCCCGTCAGCTTGTTGCGACGGGGCGGGCCCCGACCGCTTTAGCTGCATTTGTTAAGCGCCCGCAAGCTGCTCGCTCAAATCGGCGCTGAGCATTGATTTAGAAGGACAATTCGCTCGCGTCAACGAGAAAATAATAGCAATATGAGAGGCTTACGGAGATTTACATTTCCTCCGCCAAGCGCCCGCGATACAAATCCTCTTCCACCCTGGCGCCCGATGAATCCGTCTGCGTCCTTTCCTGTCCGGTCCGGTCCGATATCGATGCCATCGACCCCTCCTGATCCGCGCGACCTGTCCGTGATCTTCGACGCGCACGCCGCAGCGGCCGAGCTCGAACGGATCGCCGCCGCGCTGCCCGGGCGCGAGCGCGAACTGCGCACCGCCGTCGCCCAGCATCTGAAAGGCATGCTTGTCGCCGGCCGCAACAAGGCCGAGGAACTGCTGCTCACCGAGCGGCACGGCCGGCACTGCGCGGAGCGGCTGTGCGGCATGATGGACGAGATCATCCGCCTGCTGTTCGAGTTCGCCGCCAAACATCTCTACACCTCGCTCAATCCGTCCGAGGCCGAACGCATGGCGGTGGTGGCGACCGGCGGTTACGGCCGCGGCCTGCTGGCGCCGGGCTCCGACATCGACCTGTTGTTCATGCTGCCCTACAAGCAGACCGCCTGGGGCGAATCGGTGGCCGAAGCCATCCTATATTGTCTGTGGGACATGGGACTGAAGGTCGGCCACGCGACTCGCTCGGTCGACGAGTGCATCCGCCAGGCCAAGGCGGACATGACGATCCGCACCGCCATTCTCGAATCGCGCTTCCTGTTCGGCGACGAGCGGCTGTTCGCCGAACTGGTCGAGCGATTCGACAAGAATGTGGTGCAGGGCTCCGCGCAGGAATTCGTCACCGCCAAGCTCGCCGAGCGCGAGGAGCGCCTGCGCAAGGCCGGCCAGTCGCGCTATCTTGTCGAGCCGAACGTCAAGGACGGCAAAGGCGGCCTGCGCGACTTGCATACGCTGTTCTGGATCGGCAAGTACGTCTACCGCGTGCGCACCGTGGAAGAGCTGGTCGATCACGGCGTGTTCGACCACGACGAGCTGAAACTGTTCCGGCACTGCGAGGATTTCCTGTGGTCGGTGCGCTGTCACATGCACTTCGTGACCAACCGCCCGGAAGAGCGTCTGTCATTCGACATCCAGCGCGAGATCGCCCAGCGCCTCGACTACACCGAGCATCCGGGGATGCAGGACGTCGAGCGCTTCATGAAGCACTACTTCCTGGTCGCCAAGGATGTGGGCGACCTCACCGCCATCCTGTGCGCGGCGCTTGAGGAAAGCCAGGCCAAGACCGCACCGGTGCTCAGCCGCATGATCGCCAAGCTCAAGCCGCGCAGCGGCCGCACGCGACTGCGCGAATCGGACGACTTCGTCGTCGACAATAACCGCATCAATATCGCCGATGCGAACGCGTTCCGCCGCGACCCCGTCAACCTGATCCGGATCTTCCACCTGGCGCAGAAGCACAACCTCGCCTTCCATCCCGACGCCATGCGGACGGCGACGCGCTCGCTCAAGCTGATCGACAAGAGCCTGCGGCGCGACCCGGAAGCCAACGCGCTGTTTCTCGAAATCCTGACCGCGGAGAACGACGCGGAGACCGTATTGCGGCGCATGAACGAAGCCGGCGTGCTCGGCGCCTTCATTCCCGCGTTCGGCCGCGTGGTCGCGATGATGCAGTTCAACATGTATCATCACTATACAGTCGACGAACATCTCCTGCGCTGCATCGGCGTCGTCACCGACATCGAGCGCGGCGGCAACGAGGACTTCCCGCTCGCCAGCGAGCTGATCCGCAAGATCCAGCCGCGCCACCGCGCGCTCCTGCGCGTGACGCTGTTCCTGCACGACATCGCCAAGGGCCGCATCGAGGACCATTCGATCGCCGGCGCGCGCATCGCGCGCCGCTTCTGCCCGCGGCTCGGCCTGAGCGCGGCGGAGACCGAGCTCGTCGCCTGGCTGATCGAGCAGCATCTCGTCATGTCGACGGTGGCGCAGTCGCGCGATCTGGCCGACCGCAAGACGATCGAGAATTTCGCCGCCGTCGTCCAGTCGCTCGAACGTCTCAAGCTGCTCACGATCCTGACCACCGCCGACATCCGCGCGGTGGGGCCCGGCGTGTGGAATAGCTGGAAGGCGCAGCTCCTGCGCACGCTCTATTACGAGACCGAGCCGGTCCTGACCGGCGGCTTTTCCGAGATCGACCGCGAGCGGCGCGTGGCGACGGCCAAGAACGAGTTCCGCGGCGCCATTGCCGGCTGGGCGCTCGAGGACATCGACACCTACATGGCGCGGCATTATCCCGCCTACTGGCTCAAGGTCGATCTTCCCCACAAGCTCGCGCATGCGCGCTTCCTGCGCGCGACCGCGGAAGCCGGCAAGACGCTGGCGACCGAGTTCTCCTTCGACACCCTGCGCGGGGTCACCGAGCTTACCGTGGTCGCGCCCGACCATCCGCGCCTGCTTTCGATCATCGCCGGCGCCTGCGCGGCCTCCGGCGCCAACATCGTCGATGCGCAGATCTATACGACCACCGACGGCCTCGCGCTCGACACGATCGCGGTCACACGCGAATTCGAGCACGACGACGACGAGCGCCGGCGCGCGAGCCGCATCACCGAAACCATCGAGAAGGCGCTGCTCGGCGAGATCAAGCTGCCGGAAGTGGTGGCGCGGCGCGCGGGCGGCAAGTCGCGCCTGCGGGCCTTCGCGGTCGAGCCGGAGATCAACGTCAACAACGAATGGTCGAACCGCTACACCGTGATCGAGGTGACCGGCCTCGACCGTCCGGGCCTGCTCTACGAACTGACGTCGACGCTGTCGAAGCTCAGCCTCAACATCACCTCCGCGCATGTCGCGACCTTCGGCGAGCGCGCGGTCGACGTGTTCTATGTGACGGATCTGCTCGGCGCCAAGATCGCCTCGCCGACGCGGCAGGCCGCGATCAAGCGCGCGCTCACGCAGCTCTTTGTCGGACGCGAGCCGCAGGCGAGCACGACCGCGGCGGAGTAGACCAATAAAAAACGGCGCCGGGGCGTTGGCCGCGGCGCCGGGCCGGTTCTCCCGAACCGGTCGATCGGATCGGGTCAATCCGCTTACTTCTTCTTGGCGACCCACCACGGGGTGGTGAGGCCCTTCAGCACATTGACCGGCTGCTGCCAGGCGGCGGCAACGAATTTCTTGCCATTGGCATTCGGATCGGCCGGCGCCTTCGCCTTCTTGGCGAACGCGGTGGCCGGAGCGGCGGCGATCATCACGACGGCGAGCAGCAGAGCGCTTTTGCGCATAGGAATTTCCCCCAATATTGAATCGCCGGACGGTCCGGCGCGGTCATCATGCATGAAAACGCCGCGATGAAAACAAGAACGGCCAGACCGCGGACGTTTCGCCGCAAGTCCGGCCGTGCAAGATGAATATTCCTTCAGCGACCGCGCAGCCGCCGAATGTCGTGCGCTTACTTTTTCTTTTTGCTCGAAGCCGGCGCCGTCGATGCCTTCCACGCTTCCATCGGCTGCGACATCCAGGCTTTCACGAAAGCCTTGCCGTTGGCGTTGGGATCGGCCGCGGCCTTTTTCTTCGCAGCCAGAGCCGCCGTCGGCGCGGCCGCGATCATGACGATTGCAAGAATGAGAGCGCCCTTGCGCATGGTGTCTTCCCCAGTTTCCCCGCCGGTGCATCCCGGCAACGCATGAATCATGCACGAATCCGCTGATTTGCCTACGTCCGTTCGGCTTCGCGCACGGGAAATTCAGCCGCTTTCCGAACCGCCGTCGCGAGAGCCCCGCATGCCGGACCGGCCGGTTCGGGCCTGTCCGCGTCCCCTGCAGGCGGCGCCCGGACGGCTTAACCGGCCCTTAAAGTCGCGCGTCCTAGCGTCGTTTCGCGGGAAGGCCGCGCCCATGCGCATGACGCGAAGGGGCGCGGGACGGCATCGTGTACGGATGCCGCAAGGGATGTGAAGCAATGCCAGGGTGGCGGCGAAAACGCATCGCGCGCCGGGAGCCGCGGTTCGCGCGGCCGGGCGCGGTGCTCGACGTGCGGTTGTCGGCGGGCGACCGGCCGGCACCGGCCGCAGCCGGGAGCGTGCGCCGTTCATCGGCTTCGTCGCGCGGCGGTTCGCCCCGCAATTCCGGCGGTCCGGAGAACAAGCGCCGTCGGGGCCGTTCGCGGCCGGCGCGCGTTTTCTATTGGGGGGTCGTCGGCTGTCTGTGGCTTGCGATCGCCGGCTTCGGCGCGGTCCTCTATATCGGCGCGCACCTGCCGCCCATCCAGTCGCTGCAGGTTCCCAAGCGTCCGCCCTCGATCAAGATCGCCGGCCTCGACGGCCGCGTGCTGGTGACGCGCGGCGACAGCGGCTTGTCGGCGCGGCTCGAGGATCTGCCGAAATACGTTCCTCAGGCCTTCATCGCGATCGAGGATCGTCGCTTCTACGAGCATGCCGGCATCGATCCGCGCGGGGTTGCGCGGGCGGCGCTGGCGAACCTGCTGCGGCGGGGCGTGGCCCAGGGCGGCTCCACCCTCACCCAGCAACTGGCGAAAAACCTCTTTCTGAATCAGGAACGGACGCTGACCCGCAAGGCGCAGGAGCTGGTGCTCGCGTTGTGGCTCGAACGCAATTTCTCCAAGGACGAGATTCTCGCGCTCTATCTCAACCGCATCTATTTCGGCGCCGGCGCCTACGGCATCGAGGCCGCCGCACAGCGCTATTTCGGCAAACGCGCCAGGGATTTGTCGCTGGCGGAGGCGGCGATGCTGGCCGGTCTCGTCAAGTCGCCCTCCCGCCTTGCCCCCACCCGCAACCCGCACGCCGCCGAGCAGCGCGCCCAGCTCGTGATCGCGGCCATGCGCGAGCAGAATCTCATCGATAAATCGGCGGCCTCGCTCGCGCTCGCGCGGCCGGCGCGGGTGCTGCGGCAGACCCAGGCCGGCTCCGTCAACTACATCGCCGACTGGATCATGGACGTGCTCGACGATCTTGTCGGCTTCGTCGAGGACGACATCGTCGTTGAAACCTCGATCGATCCTCGGCTGCAGGGCATGGCGGAGCAGGCGATCATCGAGGAGCTCGCGAGCAAGGGCGAGAAGGCCGGCGTCGCCCAGGCCGCGTTCGTGGCCATGACGCCGGACGGCGCCGTGCGCGCCATGGTCGGCGGGCGCAATTATGCGGAGAGCCAGTTCAACCGCGCCGTCGCCGCCAAGCGCCAGCCCGGCTCCGCGTTCAAGCCCTTCGTTTATCTCACCGCGCTCGAACGCGGGCTCACGCCCGACACCGTGCGCGAGGACAAGCCGATCGCGCTCAAGGGCTGGAAGCCGGAAAACTACACGCGTGAATATTTCGGCCCGGTGACGCTGACGCAGGCGCTCGCGATGTCGCTCAATACCGTCGCCGTACGTCTGACGCTCGAGTTCGGCCCCACCGCCGTCACCCGCACCGCCTACCGGCTCGGCATCGCGTCCAAGCTCGAACCCAATCCCTCGATCGCGCTCGGCACGTCGGAAGTCTCGCTCATCGAACTCGTCTCCGCCTATGCGCCGTTCGCCAATGGCGGCTCTCCCATCATCGCCCACGTCGTCGAAAACGTGCGCCGCATCGACGGCACGATGCTCTATCAGCGCACGCCGCACGATCTCGGTCAGGTGATCGATTCGCACTATGTCGGCATGATGAATGCGATGATGCAGGAGACGCTCATCAGCGGCACCGGCCGCAAGGCCGATCTCGGCGGCTATCCGGCCGCCGGCAAGACCGGCACCAGCCAGGATTTCCGCGACGGCTGGTTCGTCGGCTACACCGCGCATCTGGTCGCCGGCGTCTGGTTCGGCAACGACGACAACTCGCCGACTAGGAAGATGACCGGCAGCGGCCTGCCGGCGGAGACCTGGGCGCGCGTGATGAAGTCCGCGCATCGCGGCACCGCAGCCGCCAACCTGCCGGGACTTTCGGGACGCGGCCTGTTTCCGCTGCCGGACTTCGGCCGTCCGACACAGCCGGTGGCGAGCGCCGCACCGGCGTCCCCCGCGACCAAGCGCGGCCTCGACCACTGGCTCATCGACGGACTGTTCGGCCGGCGCTGACGATCACAGCGCGCGACGGGCGGCCCTCGTCAGCGCGGGCGCGAGGTGCCCGGAAACTGCGCGGGCAACGGCGATTGCGGCATGCCGTAGCGATGCAGATCGGTGCCGTGCACGTCGAGCCAGGTCTTGGCGCGCCGCACATGCGGGCACATGCGATCGACCAGCCGCCAGAAGCGCGCGGAATGATTCATCTCGACGAGATGGGCGACTTCGTGCGCGACGAGATAGTCGAGCACGAAAGAGGGCGCGAGAATGAGCCGCCAGGAATAGGACAGCACGCCGGTGGTCGAGCATGATCCCCAGCGGCTCGACTGATCGCGAACCGAGACCCGGCGGATGCGCACGCCGAGCAAAGCCGCAGCCGCGCGACTCGCAACCTCCAGATCGCTCCTGGCCTCGCGCTTGAGAAAATCGTAGACGCGACGCTCCACATGCTCGGCCTGGCCGGCCACGCACAGCGAGCGTTCGCCGTCGTCGCCGATCTCGATCCAGACCGTGCCGCGCACGCCACGGCGATGAACGATGCGATGCGGCGCGCCGCGCACCGGCACGACGGTGCCGTGCGCGAACGGCGCCGCTTCGGGCAGCCGGTGCAGGCGCGCCGCGATCCAGCCGCCGTGCTTCTCCGCGAACGACTTCGCTTCCTTGAGGCAGCCGCGCGGCGGCATCGTCAGCACGACCTCGCGCGTCGCGGCCTGGATGCGCAGGGTGTAACGGCGCGCCTGCCGGTGGCGCCGCAGGCGCACGAGATAGACCGACTCGTCGAAGACGACCTGGATCGCCTGCGGTTCGGCCGGGCGGCGATAAAGCAGGGCACGCGTAGGCATGATGCTCAACCTTGGGGCTCGACCTTGGGCTCAACCTTGGCGCTCGGCCCTTGGTCTTCCAGTCAACGCCATAGTGCCATAACGGGTCGGCGCGGGAGGTGCGGCGCAAAAATAAAGCCGATGCCCTAGCGGTAGCGCCGACAATAAAGAGGATGCCCAACCGATTGGGCATCAAACCATGAATTATGATTCATATCATTATATCTGGCCGACCTGTCGGGCGCGCCCGGGGCCGACCCCGGAGGCCGTAAATTCTGCACGCAATAATAAGGCCTTGGCGCGGAATCAGCCGCCCGGGTAGCGTTTGAGCCCATAAAACCGGGTCAGAACGGGCCTGTCGGGAACGCGGACCGGCCGGTCAGGCGGCGTGCTCGCGCAGCGGGGCCGGCGAAGGGGCGGCGCGGCTGCGATTGTTATTCGAGAGCACGAAATCGCCGATGCGCGGGGCGATCTCGGCGCGGAAGCGCGAGCCGTTGAACACGCCGTAATGGCCGACCTCGGGCTGCAGGTAATGGGCGCGACGCGAGGTCGGCAGGTTGATGCACAGCCGGTGCGCCGCCTCGGTCTGGCCGACGCCGGAGATATCGTCGCGCTCGCCCTCGACGGTCAGCATGGCGACGTTGCGGATCGTGGAGGGATCGACCTTCTCGCCCCGATGCGTCATGGCCCCGGTGGCCAGCGCGTGATGGATGAAATTCGTCTCCACGGTCTGCAGGTAGAATTCCGCCGTCAGATCCATGACCGCGAGATACTCGTCATAGAACTCGCGATGCTTTTGCGCGGAATCGCCGTCGCCCTTCACGAGATTGAAGAACAGCTCCTTGTGCGCGTCCATGTGCCGGTCGAGATTCATGGTCACGAAGCCGTTGAGCTGAAGGAAGCCGGGATAGACGTCGCGCAGCACGCCCGGATGCGGGAACGGCACCTTGGTGATGACGTGGCGGCGGAACCAGTCGATGCCGCGCTCCTTGGCGAGAAGATTGACCCCCGTCGGATTGATACGGGTATCGATCGGCCCGCCCATCAGCACCATGGAATGCGGCACGTAGGGATCGTTGCGCGCTTCCATGACCGAGATCGCCGCCAGCGCCGGGACCGAGGGCTGGCATACCGCGATCACGTGGCAGTCACCGCCCAGCAGATGCAGCATGCTGACGAGGTAATCGATGTAATCGTCGAGATCGAAGCGGCCCTGCGCCAGCGGCACCATGCGGGCATCGATCCAGTCGGTGATGTAGACGTCGTGATTGGGCAGGAACGCCTCGACCGTGCCGCGCAGGAGCGTAGCATAGTGGCCCGACATCGGCGCCACGATCAGAAGCTTCGGCTGCGGGCGGCGCGGCGCATGATCGAAGACGCGCTCGAAATGCAGAAGCCGGCAGAACGGCCGCTCCCACACGACATTGACGCGCACCGGCAGACGCTCGGCGCCGACCAGGGTGGAATCGATGCTCCAGTCCGGCTTGCCGTAGCGCCGCGTCGAGCGCTCGAACACTTCCATGCCGGCGGCGATCGACTTGCCGAGCGTGGTATGGGTGAGCGGATTGAGCGGGTTCTTGAAATAGAGCCGGGTCACGTCGGCAAAGGCGCGCGCCGGATGCAGCGCCGCCTGCCCCATCTCGTAGGCCCAGTACAGCCCGGTGGAAAATGCCGGACTGCCTTCCAGGGGGAGGCGCGGTGCGCCTCCGAATTCTCCGATCGGCATAGATGCTCCCGGTCTTGTGCAGCGCACACTGACGGGTTCCTGTCACGAAATCAACACAAACCCGGGTTCCCGCGCTGCTGATGGGCGTCGGCAGGGGGGCCTATTCGCCGGTCTGGATCAGCGATCCGTGACGGCGGGCGCTGTCGAGCAACCGCAGGAAAACGATAACCGCCGCAATGAAATAGGCAGCATTGAGCGCCAGCGCCATGAGCATCAGGTCGATCCGCAGGCTGCGCTCGATCAGAATGGCCCGCATGCCCTCGAACACGTAGGTCGGCGGCAACAGCCAGGCCACCGTCTGCAGCCAGCCGGGCAGGATGGCGACCGGATAATAGACGCAGGTGAGCGGCAGCAGCAGGAACATGATGGTCCAGGCGAGCCCCTCCGCGCCCATACCGTTGCGCAGGATCAGCCCGGACACCACGATGCCGACCGCCCATGAGGTCAGGATCAGGTTGAGAAAGAATGCCGCGAGGCCAAAGCCGAGCGCATAAAGATTGAAATTGAAGAACCACAGCGCGACGAGCGTCACCGGCACCATGCCGATGGCCAGCCGCACCATGCTCATGGTCATCAGCGCGAGCACGAATTCGAGCGGCCGCAGCGGGCTCATCATCAGGTTGCCCATGTTGCGCGCCCACATCTCCTCCAGAAACGAGACCGAGAAGCCGAGCTGGCCGCGGAACAGGATGTCCCACAGCAGCACGGCGCCGATCAGCGTGCCGCCGGCGCGCGCGAAATAGCTGGCGTTCTGGTCGACATAGCTCTGCAGGAAGCCCCACATCAGCATCTGCACCATCGGCCAGTAGATCAGCTCGAGCAGGCGCGGCCAGGACGAGCGCATCAGATACCAGTAGCGCAAGACCATCGCGCCAATCCGGCGCAGCGAGAAGGCAGCATAGGGGATGGGCTGCGTCGTCATTGCGCCGCCTCGCGCGCTTCGCCGCGGCCGCGGGCGATATCGAGAAAGACGTCCTCCATGGTCTGGCGGCCGTAGCGGTCGAGCAGGCGCGCCGGCGTGTCGTCGTCGACCACCCGGCCGCACTTCATCATGATGACGCGCTCGCACAGCCGCTCGACTTCCGTCATGTTGTGGGAGGCGAGCAGGATGGTGGCCCCGCGCCGGCGGCGATAGGTGTCGAGATGGCCGCGCACCCAGTCGGCGGTGTCGGGATCGAGCGAGGCGGTCGGCTCGTCGAGCAGCAGCACCTCGGGATCGTTGATCAGCGACTTGGCGAGCGAGACGCGCGTCTTCTGGCCGGCCGACAATTTGCCGGTCGGGCGGTCGAGGAATTCGGTGAGGCCGAGCTGGCCGGCGAGATCGCGGATGCGCTCCTCAAGGCCCGCGACCCCGTACAGCATGCCGAACACACGCAGGTTCTGCGCGACGGTGAGCCGCATCGGCATGTCGACATAGGGGCTTTCGAAATTCATCCGGTGCAGTACGCGGTGGCGCTCGCGCGCCATGTCGGTGCCGAGCACCCGCACCGAGCCCGCGCTCGGCATGACGAGACCCATGATCATGGCGATGGTCGTCGTCTTGCCCGCCCCATTGCCGCCCAGAAGCCCGGTGATGGACCCGCGCGGCAGGGCGAACGAAATCCCGTCGACCGCGGGGTTTCCCTTATAGATTTTGGACAGGCGGTCGACGGCGATGGCGGACTGGTCGGGGATCATGGGCAAACGGGAATGACGGACGCTCGGTGCTCATGTGAGGCCAAAGGCGGCGCAGCGCAAGCGCGGGCGGCCATGCGCGGCCGCGTCACGGTTCTTTTGGCGGCGGCGGAGGGGTAAAATAAACGTCATGAGTCCACTCGACCGCCTCGATCTGCCGCGCCGGCATGTGCGGCTCGATACCCTGATCCGGCTGCGCTGGCTGTCCGTCGTCGGGCAGACCGTCGCGGTATTCGTGGTCTATATCGGCTTCGAGTTCGACCTGCCGCTATGGTCGTGCCTGGCGGTGATCGCGCTGTCGGCCTGGCTCAATATCGCGCTGCGGGTGCGGTTCGGGCAGACGAGGCGCATCGAGCCCGAGCGCGCGGCCTGGCTGCTGGCGTTCGACATCGCGCAGCTCGCGGCCATGATGTTCCTGACCGGCGGGCTGGAAAATCCGTTCGCCTTCTTCTTTCTCGGGCCGGTGCTGCTGTCGGCGACCGCGCTGCCGCCGAAGCACACCACGATGCTCGGCGTGTTCGCGATGATGTGCGCGACGATCCTCGTGTTCTTCCACTATCCGCTGCCATGGACGGGCGTCGACCGGCCCGCCTTCCCCGACGATTATCTGCTCGGCATCTGGCTTTCGATCCTGCTGGCGATCGTGGTGATCGGCATCTATGCGCGCCAGATCGCCGAGGAGCAGCGCCAGCTTGCCGACGCATTCGCCGCCACCGAACTCGTGCTGGCGCGCGAGCAGCATCTCTCGCAGCTCGACGGCCTTGCCGCCGCCGCCGCGCATGCGCTCGGCACCCCGCTCTCGACGATCTCGGTCGTCACCCGCGAGCTCGAGCGCGAGATCGGCACCGACCCGAAATATGCCGACGACATCCGCCTGTTGCGCGAGCAGGTGCAACGCTGCCGCGACATCCTCGCCAAGCTGAACCAGCTATCCGGCGAGGGCGAGCCGTTCGACCGCCTGCCGCTGCCGGCCTTGATCGAGGAGGTGGTGGCGCCGCATCGCGATTTCGGGATCGCGATCGAGGTCAATCTGCGCCCCGGTGAGCCTACCCCCGTCGGCGCGCGCAATCCGGCGATCCTGTACGGCCTCGGCAACCTGCTCGAAAACGCCGTCGATTTCGCGCGCGAACGCGTCGAGATCACCGTCGACTGGGACGAGAACGAAATCACCCTGATCATCGCCGACGACGGCCCGGGCTTCGCGCCCGAAATCATGAGCCGGATCGGCGAGCCCTATGTGCGCAGCCGCCGGCGCCGGCGCATGTATGCGAGCGGCGACACCGGTCTCGGGCTCGGATTCTTCATCGCCAAGACGCTCCTGGAGCGTTCCGGCGCAACATTAAATTTTGTTAACCGGCCCTTCCCGCGTCGCGGCGCAGTCATTACGATCCGGTGGTCGCGTTCCGACTTCGAGCAGCCGCAACGCCCGCACGAGCAGGAAGCGGCCCCTGCCATTCCGTAACCGTCTTTCCGGATGAGGTGACGATGACCCTGGAAGCCGCCACCGTTCCCGCCGAACGTTCGCTCCTGATCGTGGACGACGACAAGTCGTTTCTGCAACGGCTCGCCCGCGCCATGGAATCGCGCGGCTTCACCGTGACCTCCTCCGATACCGTCTCCGACGGCCTGCAGCAGGTGGAGAAGGCGCCGCCCGCCTTCGCGGTGGTCGACATGCGGCTCGGCGACGGCAACGGCCTCGACGTGATTTCGGCGCTCAAACGCCGGCGTCCAGACGCCCGCGGCATCGTGCTGACCGGCTACGGCAACATCGCCACCGCGGTGAACGCGGTAAAGCTCGGTGCCGTCGATTATCTCGCCAAGCCCGCCGACGCCGACGACGTCGTCGCCGCGCTGCTGTCGATCGAAGGCCGCCCGGCGCAGCCGCCGGAACATCCGATGTCCGCCGACCGCGTGCGCTGGGAGCATATCCAGCGCATCTACGAACTGTGCGGACGCAACGTCTCGGAGACCGCGCGCCAGCTCAACATGCACCGGCGCACACTGCAGCGCATTCTCGCCAAGCGCGCGCCGCGCTGAGGCAAGCCGCGCTCAGACGATCTCCCCGTACGGTCCGTGCGGATCGATCAGGGATTGCAGCCGCAATGCGGCGCACTGGGCAACGCGCAGCATCATGCTCTTGCGCGTTGCCGCCGCGAGGCGATGCTCGGGCGCATCGCACACGACCTGCGCGCCGAAGCCGTCGGCGACGATGAGACCGGCATCGGCGGGGAATATCGCAAGCGGCACGTCGAGCGTGGTGGCGAAGAACAGCCGGTCGCAATGCAGACGGTAATCCGGCCATTTCTGGTCGGCCCGGAAATCGGCGATCGAGGACTTGATCTCGACGATCCAGATTTCGCCGCCGCCATCGAGCGCCACGAGGTCGGCACGCCGCCCGGACGGCAGCGGCAATTCGCTGACGCAGCAACGGCCGAGCGAACGCAGGAGCCGCATCGTGCCGCGCGCGACCGCAAGCGCGGTCTCCGACTGGCGGCCGTCGACCACCGCGATTTCCCCGACCGGTTTCAACAAGCCGCTCATTCCGCCGCCCGCTCCGTCGCCACGGCGCGCGAGGCGTGATCGGGAAACGCATCCGCCAGCGCCCGCGCGTCGGCCGCGATAATACCACGCTCGGTGATCAGGCCGCTGACGAGCCGCGCCGGGGTCACGTCGAAGCCGAAATTGGCGACCGGCGTGCCGCCCGGCACGATCGTGACCGTCTCGATGCGGCCGTCCGCGGTGCGCCCCGACACGCCCGTCACCTCGGCCGCCGCGCGCTGCTCGATCGGAATTTCGGCAAGGCCGTCGCTCACCGTGAAATCGAGCGTCGGCGACGGCAGCGCGACATAGAACGGTACGCCGTTGTCGTGCGCCGCGAGCGCCTTGAGATAGGTTCCGATCTTGTTGCAGACATCGCCGCGCGCGGTGACGCGGTCGGTGCCGACGATGACGAAGTCGACCATTCCGTGCTGCATCAGGTGGCCGCCGGTATTGTCCGGAATGACGGTGTGCGGCACGCCGTGCTGGCCGAGCTCGAAGGCGGTGAGCGAAGCGCCCTGATTGCGCGGCCGCGTCTCGTCGACCCAGACATGGACCGCGATCCCCCTGTCGTGCGCCATGTAGATCGGCGCGGTCGCGGTGCCGAGGTCCACGGTCGCGAGCCAGCCGGCATTGCAATGGGTGAGGATGTTGACCGGCTCGCCGGGCCGTTTGCCCGCGACAAGACGTTCGATCAGGTCCAGGCCGTGACGGCCGATCGCGGCATTGATCGCGACATCCTCGTCGCAGATTTCCCCCGCCCGACGATAGGCGGCGGCCGCGCGTTCAGCCGGCACGGCGTCACGCACCGCGGCCGCGACCCGGTCGAGCGCCCATTTCAGGTTGATCGCGGTCGGACGCGCCGCCAGCAGCGCGTCATACGCGCGGCCAAGACCGCGGTCGGACGCATCCGCCCGCAAGGCGAGCGCAAGACCGTAGGCGGCGACCGCCCCGATCAGCGGCGCGCCGCGCGTCTGCATGGTCGCGATCGCACGCACCGCATCGTCGAGCGTCGCAAGCCGCAGCCTCGCGACGCGGTGCGGCAGCAGCGTCTGATCGATGATCCCGACCGACCAGCCGTCCGCTTCCATCCAGATGCTGCGCGTGGCCCTGCCTTCGATTTTCATCCCGCTGCCTCTCACCGAAGGGATGAGCCGGGTGGCGCAAATTGGCAAGACCGAACTGGCGGCCGGCGAAAAGGAAATTTGCCGACATTCCGCCAGCCGTCAGCCGCAATTTCGGCCCGGCCCTGACGCGAAGCCGGAACACGATTCTCGCGCGGCGGAAAACGCCGTTCACGAGGGGTGAAATCATGCTGCATCATTGGTTCCGGGCGTTCGCGCCCGCCTGTCTCATTGCGCTCGCTGCAATTGCAAGCCCGGCTGTCACAAGCCCGGCGGCCGCCAAGCCCGTGGTCGAGGTCGCCTTCGTTCTCGATACCACCGGCTCCATGAGCCGCCTGATCGAGGGCGCGAAACGCAAAATCTGGTCGATCGCGACCGCGATCGTCGAGGCCAATGCCGACGCCGAAATCCGCATGGGCCTCGTCGCCTATCGCGACATCGGCGACGAATATGTCACCAGGACTTTCGAGCTGACCGCCGACATCCAGGACCTTTACGCAAAGCTGCTGCAACTGGAAGCGCGCGGCGGCGGCGACTGGCCCGAAAGCGTGAATGAGGCGCTGCAGGCCGGCGTCGAGAAACTCAACTGGAGCAGCGGTCCCGATACCTGGCGCATCCTGTTCCTGGTCGGGGATGCGCCCCCGCACATGGATTACGCGCAGGACACCAAGTATCCGGGGGTGATCACGACGGCGCGCAAGAAAGACATCATCGTGAATGCGGTGCAGGCCGGCGGCGCACGCGACACCGAACGCGTATGGCGCGAGATCGCCCAGCTCGGCGAGGGCCGCTACATCGCGATCCCGCAGGACGGCGGCGAGATCGTCGTGATCGAGACGCCCTACGACGACGGGATCATCGAGCTGCAGAAGCGCATCAACGGCACCGTGCTGCCCTACGGTCCGCGCGCGAAGAAAGCGCGCGTGGAAGAAAAGCAGCGTCAGGTCGCGGTGGCGCCGGCCTCGTCGGCGACTGAGCTTGCCAGCTACCTCAACAAGCGCATCCGCACTGCGGGCTATGCCGAAGCGGTGACCGGCGACGGCGATCTCGTCGCCGACGTCACCGCCGGGCGAAAAGCGCTCGATGCGGTGCCCGAGAGCGATCTGCCTGACACGCTGCGCGGCATGCCAGCGAAGGAACGCCGCGCCGAGATCGAACGGCGCCTGGCCGAGCGCAAGACGCTGAACGAGCGCATGGCCGAGCTCGTGCGCAAGCGCGACCACCACATCCGCGAAAAGCACGCGGCCAGGCCGGCGCCGGCAAGCGATTCATTCGATCGCGTGGTGGCCGAAACGCTGAAGGCGCAGATCAATCGCTAATGCCGATCGCTCTCGCCCGGCGCGGCGTCCGACGACGCCCCGCGCCGGGCTTGCCCGGACGCCCCCGGTGCCGCAATCTCCCGGCCGCAATAAGGGAGAGACGGGATGGCGGGCATCGACTACGAAACCGAGTATGACAACCGCGCGCGGGTGCCCGAGCATCCGGCGATCTTCGCGCGCTGGGACAGCGACGCCGCCGCCTATCGCGCGACGATGAGCGCAGAGGGCCGCGCCGAACTCGGCGTCGCCTATGGCCCGAGCGAACGGCAATTCGTCGATATCTTCCGAGCGCAGACCGAGGGTGGCACGCTCGCACTTTTCATTCATGGCGGCTATTGGCGCGCGCTGCATCCTTCGAGCTTCAGCCACATGGCGCGCGGGCTGAATGCGCACGGCATCACGGTGGCCGTCGCCGGTTACGACCTGTGCCCGAACGTCTCGATCGCCGAGATTATCGACCAGATGCGCGCGGCGGCGCTCCTGCTCTGGCGCCGTCTGGGAAAACGCATCACCGTCTTCGGCCATTCCGCCGGCGGCCATCTCGCCGCCTGCATGCTGGCGACGGACTGGCCGGCGCACGATCCCAAGGTGCCGGCCGATCTCGTGCCGGCCGCCTATTCGGTGTCGGGCGTGTTCGACCTGACCCCGCTCATTCACATCAAGAACAACGCCGACTTCCGCCTCGACGAGGCGAAGGCGCGCGCGGTGTCGCCGGTCTTCTGGCCAGCGCCCGCCGGCCGCGTGTTCGATTCGGTCGTAGGCGGGGCGGAATCGCCGGAATTCATCCGTCAGGCGAAGATCATCGTCGACGCCTGGAAGCCCGCGACCGACGCGCGTTACGAAATGGTGCCGGGCGCCAACCATTTCACGGTGATCGAACCGCTGAGCGATCCGACCAGCGCGATGGTGCAGCGCCTCGCCGCGATCAGCGAGCGGCGGCGCCCGGCCTGAGCGAAGACGAAACGCTCCTCAGAAGAACGCCTGAATGCCGGTCTGCGCACGGCCGAGGATCAGCGCATGGATGTCGTGCGTGCCCTCGTAGGTGTTGACCGTCTCCAGATTGGCGAGATGGCGCATGACATGGAACTCGTCGGCAATGCCGTTGCCGCCATGCATGTCGCGTGACATGCGCGTGATGTCGAGCGCCTTGCCGCAATTGTTGCGCTTGAGCAGCGAGATGGCCGGCGGCGCCGCGCGACCCTGCTCGAGCATGCGGCCGAGCCGCAGCGCGCCGTGCAGGCCGAGCGCGATCTCGGTCTGCATGTCGGCGAGCTTCTTCTGGATGAGCTGGTTGGCGGCGAGCGGCCGGCCGAACTGCTTGCGGTCGAGCGTGTATTGACGCGCCGCATGCCAGCAGAATTCGGCGGCGCCCATGACGCCCCAGGCAATGCCATAGCGCGCATTGTTGAGACAGCCGAACGGACCGGCAAGGCCGCTGACATTAGGCAGCAGGTTGTCTTCGGGCACCACCGCGCCGTCGAGCACGATCTCGCCGGTGATCGAGGCGCGCAGGCTGAGCTTGCCCTCGATCTTCGGGGTCTCGAATCCCTTGGTGCCGCGCTCGACGATGAAGCCGCGGATCTTGCCGTCGAGCTTGGCCCAGACGACGGCGATGTCGGCGATCGGCGAGTTGGAGATCCACATTTTCGCACCGGTCAGCTTGTAGCCGCCGGGCACCTTCTCCGCGCGCGTGATCATCGAGCCGGGGTCGGAGCCGTGGTCGGGCTCGGTCAGACCGAAACAACCGACCATCTCGCCGCTGGCGAGCTTGGGCAGGTATTTCTTGCGCTGCGCCTCGGTGCCGTAGGCATAGATCGGATACATCACGAGCGAGGACTGCACCGACAGCGTGGAACGGTAGCCGGAATCGACGCGCTCGATTTCGCGGGTGATGAGACCGTAGGCCACGTAACCGAGCCCCGCGCCGCCGTATTCCTCGGGGATGGTCGGGCCGAGCAGGCCGAGACTGCCCATCTCGGGCATGACCTCACGGTCCGTCCGCTCCTCGCGGTAGGCCGTGAGCACCCGCGGCATCAACTGATCCTGGGCATAGCCGCGGGCGGTATCGCGGACCATGCGCTCTTCCTCGGTCAGCTCGCCTTCCAGATCGAGCGGATCGTCCCAATTGAACGCCGTGTCCTTCAGCGGCGTCGGGGACTTGACGCTGCGCTTTTCGGCGGTCTGGCTCATTTTCTAGCTCCCTATGACAACACACCCGCCTGACGGCGGCCTTCGGTGTCGTTCGGCTACAACACTAGCTGACCGTTTACCTTGATCAAAGCCGCCGGGCAGTGGCGGAAATCGCCCCGGTTTCCTAACATTCCTGCAGGATTCGGCTTGTATCGTACCCGTCTGCATTTCGTCCTGGGTCGTTTTCGGGGGGTCACCGGTGTCCGCTTTCAGCCTATGCACCTGTCCGTCGAACCGTGGGGCGGCGCTCGCGACCGCCCTGACGCTCGCCTTGGCACTCATTGTTCCGGCCGCCCTGGAGCCGGCCGACGCCGCAGTGGCGCGGCGGATCAAGCGCGAAGCCCCGGCCAAGGCCGATGCCAGGCCGCAAATCCCAGCCGGTCAGCTTCACATCATGATCTCGATCCGCTCGCAGACCGTCACGGTCTACAGCGACGGCGTGGTGGCCGCGCGCTCGCGGGTTTCGACCGGCATGAAAGGGTTCCCGACGCCGACCGGCGTCTTCAGCGTCATCCAGAAGAACCGCCACCATCGCTCCAACATCTATAGCGGCGCGCCGATGCCGTTCATGCAGCGCCTCACCTGGTCGGGGATCGCGCTGCATCAGGGGGCGCTGCCCGGCTATCCGGCCTCGCACGGCTGCATCCGCCTCAACCAGGATTTCGCGCAGACGCTGTGGAAGCGCACGCGGCTTGGCGCGCGCGTGGTGGTGACCCAGCAGGAGGCCGAGCCCTATCCGTTCACGCATCCGAAGCTGTTCATGCCGAAAGCCGTGCGCCTGTCCGAAGCCCGGCCGGAACTGCGCGGCACGTTGCGCACGGCGCAGGCCGACACGACCGCCAACGACGCCGAGCGTCTGACGATTCCGGACGGCCTCACGCTGCCGGACTATCCGCCGGTCGCCGACGTCACCGCCGACATCCGCCAGGCGATCCTCGACGAGGATCCGAACGCCAAGAAGCCGGCCAGGCCGTCCGGTCCGGTTTCCGTCTTCATCAGCAGGAAGGACCGCAAGCTCTACGTGCGGCAGGGCTTCACGCCGCTGTTCGAAACGCTGGTGAACATCCGCGACGACGACCAGCCGTTCGGCACGCATGTGTTCTCCGCGATCGAGGCGCCCGACAGCAACGTGAAATGGATTGCGGTCTCGCTGCCAGTCGATGTACCCAAACCGAAGCTCGTGCGCCCGGCGCCGTCCAGGAAGCTCGGCCGCAAGGCCGCGCGCGCCGCCGAACCGGCCAAGGCCGAGCCCGTCCCTGCGCCGGTGACGCCCGAGGCGGGCGCCGTGCTTTCGCGCATCGACATCCCGCAGGACGCGATCGCGCGCATCGAGGCGCTGCTCGGCCCGGGCGCTTCGCTGATCGTCGCCGATGCGGGACTCGGCTGGGAAACCGGCAAAGGCACCGATTTCATCGTGCTGACCCGCTGACCGCGGCCGCCGCAAGACCGCTCCGGAAATGTTCCAAGCACGCTCATTGCGGTCGTGCGCCGTCATCGGCTATACGGATATCCGCACGCGCCCGTAGCTCAGCTGGATAGAGCGTTGCCCTCCGAAGGCAGAGGTCAGAGGTTCGAATCCTCTCGGGCGCGCCAGCGCTCTTGCCGGCCGCGCCTCAGCCTTTCCCGGCGCGATGCCATGCGCAACCGGCAAGCGCGAACGTCGCCGCCGTTGCGCCGACAAAACCCGCAAGCACGATCAGGATGAGCGCGCCCCAGTCGAGCGCGCCATGCAGGTCGGAAAACGAGGCCTTGGTCAGCGCCGGAGCGGCAAGGCCCGCCGCCGCGCCGACGACAAATCCCGCGATCGCGCTTGCGCGCGCCGCCGGCCCGCGGAATCCGCGCTGACGCATGAGAGCAAACAACAGCAACACAGCCAGCAGCGCGGTGAGCGCAACAATCGGCCAAAGGAACCCGCCGAGCATTTCCGCGGAGAGCGCAAACATCGCGGTGAGCGTGAAATCTTTCACGTCGGCATCTCCGTCAGACAAACCCGCGCAGCATGGCCGTGTAAGTCGCCTTGAGCATCTTTTCCTCCATGATCCAGACGACCCAATGTTCGTCGAGCGGATCGATGAACGGAAAAGACGGCGTCAGACGATTGTCATAATCGAACTCGACAAGCATCGCCCGCCCGATCTTCGTGATCAGCGGACACGACGTATAGCCGTTGTAGATTTCGGTGCCGCTGCGGCCAGCCATCGCGGCGACGAGATGGTCGACGGCGACGGGCGCCTGCCATTTCACGCTCGCGGCCGTCTTGCCCTTGGGAACCCCGTTGATGTCGCCGACGCCGAACACGTTGGGGAAGCGCCTGTGCCGCAAGGTCGCCTTGTCCACCTCAAGCCAGCCGTCCGCCGCGAAGGGACCGCTCTGCCATGCCAGAGGGCTGTGGCGGACCGAGGCCGGCGCCCGCATCGGCGGAATGACGTGAATCAAGTCCCAGCGCAATTCCTCCGTCCCGCGTGGCGTCGCGAATGTTGCGATGCGCCGGCCGGGATCGATTCTCGTCAGCACATGGCTGAAATTGGCTTTCAGATCCTGACGATCGAACAGCGTGCGCACTTTCGCGTCGACCAGCGGCACGCTGAACAGCGTGTCGTTATGCGCGTTGTAGATGATCTCGGCGCGGCCGCGCGTGCCGGCGCGCCTGAGAAGATCGTCGGCGAGAAAGGCCTGCTTCAGTGGCGCACCGGCGCATTTCATTTCTGTCGTGGGCCGTCCGAAAAGCCCGACCCCGCCTTTCCCGACAAACGCCGACAGCACGCCCCACGAGGCGGCGGCAGCGTCCGGCCCGGCATAGATGCTGGCGATCCCCTCGCGGCCGATCAGGCTCGCATCCATGCCCTCGATCGCGGCATAGTCGAGCGCAAGACCGGTCGCGACGACGAGGAAATCGTAAGGAAGCCACGTGCCCTTATCGGTGACGATTCTGCTAGCGACCGGGTCGAATTCCGCAACATTTTCCCTAATCCAGCGTGTTCCCGAGGCCACATAATCAGCGGTCGAGAGCCGCACATAGCGCGAGGGCCTGATTCCGGTTCCCACGAGCGTCAGACCGGGCTGATAAATGTGCTCGATACCTGCATCGACGAGCACGACATCGGCGCCATCCAGAAGCCGACGCAGGCGCGACGCCACGGTGAGCCCGGCTGCGCCGGCACCGGCGATGACAATGCGCGCTTTGGTCTTCAGCGTCTGGCCTTGCGCGGGAGACGCCGAAAAGGCGCCAAGCGCCGCCGCCGAGCCGGCCAGGAAACGACGGCGGTCAAGGAGCGGCCCGGGAGAAAAAGACGGCATTCGCTTCCCCTTTGATGCGAGGGGACAACCGGCATAATGGCCGCGTCGGCGGCACGCGCCTTGCGTTTGATCAAAAGCGGCCGGCGATCGCCGGTCCGCGCCGCGCCTCAATGGATGCGCGGCACCTTGAGCAGCTTGGTGCGGTCGGTCGAATTGATCGTGACGTCGAACGTGTCGCCGTCACGGAAAACGGTGAGCGGCACTTCGACGCCGGCATTGCCGAGCGCCCACATCGCGCGATAGAAGTCGGCGAGATCGCTCACTTCGTTGTCGTCGACGGCAAGGATGACGTCGCCGGTGCGCAGGTCGGCGCGGTGTGCAGGCCCGCGTTCGGCAACGCCGACGACCACCACCTGGTCCTCGACCTCGGTTGCGAAAACGCCGAGCCAGGGCCGCGCCGGCCGGTCGGGGCGGCCGAGCCGCATCAGGTCGTCGAGGACCGGCACCAGGAGGTCGATCGGCACGATCATGTTCACGTGGCCTTTGCCGCGCGACTGTTCCAGTTGCAGCGAGCCGATGCCGAGCAGCTCGCCCTTGCTGCCGATCATCGCCGTGCCGCCCCAGTTCGGATGCGCCGGCTCGGTGAAAATGGCTTCATCGAGCACGTATTCCCAATAACCAGCGAATTCCTGTTTCGCGACGACCTGCGACGCGACCGAGCAGGCGCGGCCACCCGCGCCGGCAAGCACGACGGCATCCCCCACGCGTGCGCGCGCCGACTGGCCGATCGGCACGAACGGCAGATCGATTTTCGCAAGGACCTGCACGAGGCCGAAACCGGATTCGTAATCGTAGGCCAGCGCGTGGCCTTCCACGACGCGCCCGTCCGACAGCGTAAGCCAGATGCGCTCGGCTTCGGTGATCAGATAACCGATGGTGAGAACGAGCCCCTTGCCGATCAGCACGCCGTGGCCGGCGCGCTCGGTGCCGAGCGTTTCGGCGGTAAACGCATCCTCGGGAATGACGGAACGGATGCCGACCATCGAAGCCAGGACGGCATCGAGATCGTAGCTGTAATGCTCGCGCTTGGGCTGGGCCGCTTCGGCAACCTTCCAGTCACTCACTGAGACCGTCCTTCAACGACAAGAAATCCGGGTACAGACTTCAATCTAATGGTCCCTGCCGGGAATGTGTAGGGCCCGCGGGCATATCGGACTATTCGCCCACGAGGGCGAACGCCCAGTGGCAGGTGCCGCGGCCTTCGGCGGTGATGGTGCTCCAGCCCGGCGCAGGGTCATCCGGCGATGTCTGGAAGCGGATCTCGAACGGTCCGTCGGAGCGGATGTCGCCGGCGGTGAGGCGCGATACGCCCGACACCGAATTCCAGCGATGCGTCGTATCGTTCGACGTGTCGCGTGTGTGCAGCACGACCGGACGCGACGAAATCCGAAAGACGCCCGTTCGCAGGCCCTCGAGCGCATCCTGCGAGCCGAACAACAGCGTCGTGCCAGCCTGGGCCAACTTCTTTTCCGCCCAAAGCGGGCCATAGCGCCGCGTCGGCGACAGCGGAACGATGAGGAAATTCAGCGTCTCCGGGCGCGTCACCGCCTCTTCCTCGCATTGCGCCATGACGCGGGAAATCCATTCGTAGGACGAATCCGGCGCCGATCCGGACAAGCCCGCAAGCTTGCTGCGCAGCCCCGGCACGAAAACCGCGACGCCCAGGAGCACGAGGCCGGCGACAAGGCCCGCCCCCCAGACCAGGCGGCGATTGCGACGGAGCGACGGTGTCATCGGTGGCGTGCCCATTTCGAGCAGGGATATAAGCCGGCCGGTTCCGACCGCCACGGTAGCGGGGCGGGCTGCGGCCTTGCGGCGCAGTGCACGCTTCTGCAACCCTTCCCCGGCCATATTGAGATTGAGAGCGCCGAATCTCAGATGCAGATTGGCAGGGGAACGGGACGTCGCCTTCATCCTGCCTAATCTGGCGGGCATAAGGCGGCTTCGGGTGGGATCCAAAATATGCTTGTTCGTCACGCGCTTGTAGCGGTCCTGGTGTCGGCCGGCCTCGTTCCTTTCGCCGGCGAGGCAGGGGCGCAATCGGGTCCGCAACCCTACAGCTATCCGCCGGGCGGCTATCGCGGCGTGCCCGACCAGGACGGCGTCATGACGCTCGATCCGAACATGGACGAGCGGCGGTCACGGTCGCCCTATGGGCGACTGAACCCCTACGACCAGGGCGCGCCCTATCCTTACGATCCGCGATTGCCGCGCGAGGTGCGCATGCCTGACGAGGCGCAGACCAGCGCGCCCGCGTCCGATCCCTATCCGATCCCGAACTACAACGATCCCGCGGATCCCGCGCCCGGCGCTGCCGCGCCGCGCGGACCGTTCGGCCATTACGGCGACCGCACGCCGATCGACACGCCGGCCTCCCTGCAGCCGCCTGCGACCATCGGCCCGGTGCCGCCGCAAGCCGTGCCCGGCGCGCAGCCCGCGCCGACGCGGCCCAACACCGTCGCCGCGCTGCCGCCGGAAGACCAGCCCGAAGAGGGCGAGCCGAAAGAATTGCCGCCGCAATTCAAGCGGCAGACCGTTCAGTATCAGAGCAAGCAGCCGGCCGGCACGATCATCATCGATACCGCAAGCACGTACCTCTATCTCGTGCAGGGCGACGGCACCGCGATCCGTTACGGCATCGGGGTCGGCCGCGAAGGCTTCACCTGGGCCGGCACGGAGAAGATCACGAAACTCGCCGAATGGCCGGACTGGCATCCGCCGGCCGAGATGATCGAACGACAGCCGTACCTGCCGCGCTTCATGGCGGGCGGCCCCGGCAATCCACTGGGCGCGCGCGCTCTTTATCTCGGCAAGACCATCTATCGCATTCACGGCACGAACCAGCCCTCGACCATCGGCAAGTTCGTCTCCTCCGGCTGCATCCGGATGCTCAACGAAGACGTCGAGGATTTATACAGCCGAGTAAAGGTCGGTACCCGTGTAGTGGTGCTGCCCGGCGGTCCGCCGAGCTCCGCCTCGAACCTCGCAGCACCGATATCGCGCTGACGACCGACGGCGAGCCGCCCTGCCAGCCATCGTATCAGCCGCCTTGCTAGTTTCCGGCGTGACCATATTGAACGAATCAGCGAGATTGCGCGCCGAGTCGTGATTGCGTGCGGCTGCGTGCCTCGATCGCGACCCTGCGGACAATGCCAGACGGAACGTACGCGTCGCTGCGCCATCCTGTCTGCATCGTTAAGTGCACCGCCCTCCCGGGCGCATTCCGGATCTGCTGACGATGCTGCCTGACCTGAGGCTCCTGATTCCTGCGACCGTGGCGACGTTCTTTCTCGCCGCGGCGGTGGGCCTCTATGCCTCGCTGCGGCTGGTGCAGGATCCGTTTGCAACCGATGCACGAACGGCGGACGAAAGCCCGATCAACCGCATCGTGACCGGCTGGCCGATGCCGGAGCCGAACCGCGCCGCCGCGTTGCGCGAACTTGCGGTGCTGCTCAAGGATGGCACGCCGGTGGCCCTCCCCGTTTCGCTCGCGCCCGCCCGGAACGAGCAGGATCAGGCGACGGCAACGCCCGCGCCCGCCGATACGCCGGCTCCGGCCGAGACCGGGATCGCCCCCACGCCCGCGAACGGCAGCGTCCACGCAAAGGATACGGCAAACCCGGTGCAGATCACGGCGCTGCCGGTGACGCCGGACGAAACACTGAAGACGGAGCCGATCGCCCAGCCCATGACGGTCGAGATCGTTCCCGAAGCAGGTTCCGTCGCGAAATCGGCCGCTCCGCATGCGCAGCGCCCGGCCCGCACGGTGCGACGCCGGCCGCAGCCGGTCGCGCAGCCGACGGAAGAAGCGTTGGTTACGACCGCCCGCAGCGACACGCCGGGCAATTGAGGCCGCGTCGTCATTTACGCGCACCCCGATCCATCGGATCGCGATAGCATGCGCCCGTGCCCGCCGCCCCGGATAAAACGATGATCCCGCTCTCGGTGCTCGACCTCTCGCCGGTCACGACGGAGATTTCCGACGCGCAGGCCCTGCACAACAGCCTCGATCTTGCGCGCCATGCCGATGCGCTCGGCTACCGGCGCTACTGGGTCGCCGAACACCATAATCTCGCAACGATCGCCAGTTGCGCACCCGACATCATGATCGGCCAGATCGCCGCGGCGACCGCGCGCCTGCGCGTCGGCTCCGGCGGCGTCATGCTGCCCAATCATGCTCCTTTGACGGTAGCCGAGCGCTTCAAAACGCTGGAAGCGCTATTTCCCGGCCGCATCGATCTCGGCATCGGCCGCGCGCCGGGCACCGATCCGGTCACCTCGCTCGCGTTGCGCCGCCGGCAGGACATCAGCGACGACGACGATTTCCTCGAGCGGCTGCAGGAATTGCTTCTGCTGGAAAGCCGCGAATATCCGCCCGCACATCCATTCTCGAAGATACGCGCGATGCCGGACGGCGTGCCGCTGCCGCCTCTGTTCCTGCTGGGCTCAAGCGGTTACAGCGCGCAGGTGGCCGCCTCCATCGGCGCAGGCTTCTCCTTCGCCCATCATTTCGCAAGCCACGACGCCGCCGACGCCATGCTTGCGTATCGCTCCGCATTTCGCCCCTCGCCGATGCGCAGCGCGCCGTACGCGATCCTCGCGGTCCATGTCGTCTGCGCGCCGACCGACGCGGCCGCGGAGCGTCTTGCGGCGACGGTGGACCTGCATTTCGTGCGGCGCGCGAAGGGCGAATATCTGCCGCTCGAACATCCCGACGCGGCGCTCGCCTATCCCTATTCGGCGATCGACCGCGAGCGCATGCAACAGAACCGCGCGCGCCTGTTCGTCGGCGCGCCCGAGCGCATCAAGCCGCAGCTCGACCGTCTGATCGCGGCAACCCGCGCCGACGAGGTTATGATCACCACGATGGTTTTCGATCACGCGGCGCGCAAGGCCAGCTACGCCCTCATGGCGCAAACCTGCGGAATAGACGCCGCCTGACGGAGACAAGAAAAAGCCCCGGCCGAAGCCGGGGCGCATTGGCTTTCCTCCTGGACAGGCGAGCCGGTCGTCTAGTTCGTCGGCGCGCCGGGCAACGGCGCAGGCGGCGGGGCCGGTGGCGTCGGCTGCGTCGCCTGATAATCGGTGAAGGTGCGGCCGGCAAAGTTCTGCGGGGCGGGCGCCGCGCCCTGTTGCTGGACGCCGGGCACCGGCGCGATCGCGATCTCGTTCGTGCACTTGTCCTTGAACACGACCTGCCCTTCGGGGGTGTATTCCTTGGTCAGGCACGAGCACAGATTGGGCTTTGCGGGGGCCGCGCGATAGGCGGCGTAGCCTTCACCGACGACGACCGGCGCGGCGTAGTAATAATGACGGCGCCAGTGGCCGTGCCAATGCTTGTGCGGCTTGTGCCAGCCCGGCTTCGGCCAAAGCTTCACAGGGCCGCCGGGCTTTTTCCAGCCGCCGCCACCCCAGGCCAGGGCATCGGAACTGGACGCGACGCTCAGGGCGCCGAGCGAAACGACGGCAGCCAGCGCGAAAAGGGCATTGCGGGTGATGCGGGACATCGGGCTTCTCCTTGGGCTCCTCGTCCCCCATTGGTCGACGACCGGCCGCGGTCGGTTCAACGACACGGAAACCATTTTAAAATTCAACCGCTTAAGTGAAGCCGCCCGATCTCCAGGATAGGCCGGGCGGCGCAATTTGCCCTAAAGCATGATCCCGAAAAGTGCGAAGCGGTTTTCGGAAAAGATCATGCTCAAACAAAGCGGGATGACGATTCAAGGAAAACTCACCCCGCTTTAGAATGCGCAAGGTCGCGAAGGCGGCCGCAATCAGGAAGGGACAACAGCGTGGGTAAACAGCTTTCATTGACGGCCTCCGACGGCCATCCGCTCGGTGCCTATCGGGCCGATCCGGCCGGCGCGCCGAAAGGCGCAGTCGTGGTGGCGCAGGAAATCTTCGGCGTGAACACGCACATCCGCAACGTCTGCGACCGGCTCGCGACCCAAGGCTATGTCGCGATCGCGCCGGCGCTGTTCGACCGCTTCGTGCGCAATTTCGAAAGCGGCTATTCGCCGGACGAGGTCGCCAATGCGCGCAAGCATCTGGCGCATTTGGACTGGGACGCGATGATGCGTGATGTGGCCGCGGCCCTCGACGCGGTCAAAGGCAGCGGCCCTGCCGGCGTGATCGGCTTCTGCATGGGCGGCACGGTCGCCTTCCTTGCGGCGACGCGCCTTGCCGGCGTCGCGGCCGCAATTGCGTTCTATGGCGGCCAGATCGTGCGCTTCGCCGACGAGCAGCCGAAATGTTCGGTGCAGATGCATTTCGGCGAGAAGGACGATCACATCCCGATGAGCGACGTCAACACGATCCGCCGCAAGCAGCCGAGGGCGCAGGTTTATACCTATGCCGCCGGCCACGGCTTCTATTGCGACGAGCGCGCGAGCTTCCACGCCGCGAGCGCGAAGGAGGCATGGGATCGCACGCTGGCGTTCCTCGCCGCAAACCTCAAGGCGTGACGGCGCTCAGAACCACCGTTCGGGAATGTGGATGGTGTCGCCGGGGCGCAGCGGCGTTGCCGGCGCAACGCGCGCGCGCGCCGGCTGGCCGTAGGCGTTGCGGGTGAGCTGCACGCTGCGCTTGTCGGCGC
>JABARS010000024.1 GCA_019187085.1 Pseudorhodoplanes sp.
AAATCGATTACCATGATTATATTCCTAACATCGATCGGAGCAGGGCGGGCACAGGCAGGGAGCGGTCGCCATGGCCGATAAACCCTCGCGCCTCGGCCGCGGTCTGGCCGCGCTGATCGGCGACGTTGGCGCCGAAACGCAGGCGCCCGCGCGCGCCGCTGGCGCGCCGGCCGCCCCGCGCCCGCCGCAGCGCAAGGTGTCGATCGCCTTCATCAAGCCCAATCCGAAGAATCCGCGCCGCGTCTTCTCCGACGCCGAGCTGACCGAGCTTGCGCAGTCGATCCGCGAACGCGGCATCATCCAGCCGATCGTCGTGCGGGCAGCGGCGGGCGAGAAGGATTCCTACGAGATCATCGCCGGCGAGCGGCGCTGGCGAGCGGCGCAGCGCGCCAAGCTGCACGAGGTGCCGATCGTCGTCGTGGAAGCGACCGACGAGGAGGCGCTCGAGCTCGCGATCATCGAGAACGTCCAGCGCACCGACCTCAACCCGCTGGAAGAAGCGCTCGGCTACCAGATGCTCGCCGACCAGTACAAGCACAGCCAGGACGACATCGCCCAGATCGTCGGCAAGAGCCGCAGCCATGTCTCCAACACGCTGCGCCTGCTCAAGCTGCCGGATTCGGTGAAGGCCTATATCAATCAGGGCAAGATCACCGCCGGCCACGCGCGCGCGCTGATCGGCCATCCCGATCCGGAAGGGCTCGCGCACGAGATCGTCAGCAAGGGGCTCAATGTCCGCCAGATCGAGCAGGTGCGGCAGGAGCAGACCAAGGGCGGCAAGAAGCCCAAGCCGGCACGCAAGCGCAAGGACCCCAACACCGTGGCGCTCGAACGCTCGCTGTCCGACACGCTCGGACTCGCGGTGGAGATCGCGCACCGCGGCCGCGGCGGCAGCATCAAGATCAAGTACAAGACGCTCGAGCAGCTCGACGACGTGACGCGGCGGCTGGAGGGGCGAAGGCGGTAGCGTCCGGTCCGCGCAGACCGAACGCGCGCTATCCGGGAACGTCATGCGCGGGCTCGATCCGCGCATCGATTCAAATCGATTGCACTTCAAGCCGTTCGCGCAGCCGGCGGGTCGCAGCTATTGTTGAAGCTTGTTGCGCCGCCGCTCAGCCGCGCTGGCGCGCGCTCTGGGCGATCGCGATCAGCGCGCGATGCGCGATCGGCTCGGCAAGATTGGCATGGCGGCGTGATTCAAAAAGCGCTCCGGAAAGCTGCGCCATCACCTGCTGCAAACGCGGCGCGGGCCACGCGCGCAGCGCCGCCTCGACCAGCGGCTTGCGCCGGAAATGCAGCGGCGGGCGCGCATTCTCGACCGCGATGCCGACGGAGGCGCCGTCGGCGATATCGAGCGCCAGCCGGTGCAGGCTCGCGACCTGACGCAAGGCTGCGAGGATGATCTGGCTCGGCGCCGTGCCGGCCGCGCGCGCCTTGGCGAAATGCGTTTCCACATCAGCCGGCTTGCCGGCGAAGGCGGCGTCGATGACGCTGTCGAGCGCGAGTGCTGACGCATCGGCCACCACCGCCAGCACGTCGTCGAGGGTGACGGTGCCGCTGTCGCGCGCATAGAGCGCGAGCTTGCGCAATTCGTTGCGCGAGGCTTGCCGGTCGCCGCCGAGGCAGGGCACCAGCGCTGCGCGTGCATCGGGCGCGATCGATAGCCCGGCCTGCTTCATTTCCTCGTCGATCAGGCGCGCGAGATCGCGCTCGCCGTCGGCATAGCAGGGGATGGCGGCCGCTCCCTTCGCGCGCTCGCACAGGGTACGCAGCGGCGCGTTGCGGCGCAGGTCGCCGGCCTCGATCACCACGCGACAATCGGGCGAGGGCGCGCCGAGCAAGGCTTCCACCGCCGGCACCGGATTGAAGCGGCCGAGATTTTTCACCCACACCGCGCGCCGTCCGCCGAACAGCGGGATGGTGTTGGCCTCCTCGACGAGCCGCAGCGGATTGGCGGAAAGGTTGTCGCCCTCGAGCCGCACCAGCGAGAACGGGTCGTCGGTATTGTCGACCGAGACGCGCACGATCGCCTGCGCGCGTTCGCCGACGAGGCCGGCGTCCGGGCCGTAGACGAGCACGACGCTGCGCGCCGGATCCGGCCGCGCGATAAAGGCGTCGATTTCGGAAGTCTTCAGGGCGGTCATGTCTGCGCGCCATGATGGCCGGATTTGTTCCCGCCATCCATGCCTTGCGACGGCGAAGTTGTGCTCAGGCCGTTGAAAAGACCCGGCCGCGTTTGCAGCCGTGCGCTCAGGTGCCGGCGACGAAATACGACGCCAGGCGCTGCTTGATGTGGTCGGCAATGATGGCGGCGGCGCGGTTCTCGGCGTCGAGCAGGCCGCGTGTGCTGGCGAAGCGCTGCTGCTGACCGGGAATGTCGTAGGACACGCGGGCGAAGGTGCGGCCCTGCACCACCGGGCGCTTGGTGGCGATCTCGATCAGCGAGTAGCTCGCGTCGATGCTGTAGTTCTCGACGTCCGGCCGCGCGGTCTGCACGTCGACAATGACCTGCTGGCGGTTGCCCGACAGCGAGATCTTCAGGTCGTAGGCCGGCGGCAGCCCGCCGGCGCCTCCGGTCAAAGCGAAGATGAGCTGGTTGCGGACCTCGACGCCGATGCGCGCCATCGGGGTGCCGTTCGGGGTGTCGATCGGGATGATGTTGATGGCGGCGAGCTTGCCGGAGACGCCCGGGCCGTTGAAGGGCGAGCGCTCGCCATACATCGGCTGGAAACAGCCCGCGCACAGGCCGGCCGCCGCAAGGGCTGCGACGGTGAGCGCCAGGCGCCGGTATCTCTGGCCGGTTTCACGCAACGACATTGACGATCCTGTGCGGGACAACAATGACTTTTTTAGGAGCCTTGCCGTCGAGCGCCTTCTTTACAGCATCAAGCGTTAACACGGCAGCCTCAATATCGGCATTGCCGGCGCCCCGGGCGACGGTGATGTCCGCCCGCTTCTTGCCATTAACCTGAACGGGCAGGGTCACGGTGTCCTCCACGAGGAGGTCCGGTTCGACTTTCGGCCAAGCCTGCAGCGAGACGAGGCTCTTGTGGCCGAGCGCGGCCCAGCATTCCTCGGCCAGATGCGGCATCATCGGCGCGAAAAGCTGGACCAGGATGTTGGCGGCTTCCTTCATCGCAAAGGCGAGGTCGGGGGTGACCTTCTCCGGCGCATCGACCGCGCCGATCGCGGCACTCATGGCGTTGGCGCATTCGTAGATGTGGGCGACGCAGCGGTTGAAGCGCAGCTTCTCGATGTCCTCGGAGACGCGCGCCAGCGCCTTGTGGGCGGCCTTGCGCACAGCGAGCGCCTCGGGCTCAAAGGACGCTGGCTTCGCCGACGGCGCGGCCTTGCCGATATCGGCGGTTTCACCGACCAGCCGCCATAGGCGCTGCACGAAGCGCCAAGCGCCCTGCACGCCTTCCTCGGTCCAGATCACGTCGCGGTCGGGCGGCGAGTCGGAGAGCATGAACCAGCGCGCGGTGTCGGCGCCGAAGCTCTCGATGATGTCGTCGGGATCGACCGTGTTCTTCTTGGACTTCGACATCTTCTCGATGCTGCCGATCTCGACCGGCTCGCCGGTGGCCGCGAGCGCGGCGCGGCGCTGATCGCCGACGGTTTCGATCTTCACGTCGGCCGGCATCACCCATTCGCCGTTCGGCTTGCGATAGGTCTCGTGCACGACCATGCCCTGCGTGAACAGGCCGGCAAACGGCTCCTTCATGCCGACATGGCCGGTCTTCATCATCGCGCGCGTGAAGAAGCGGCTGTAGAGCAGATGCAGGATCGCGTGCTCGATGCCGCCGATATATTGATCGACCGGCAGCCAGGCATCGACCATCGCACGGTCGGTCGGCGTGTCGGTGCGCCAAGGATCGGTGAAGCGCGCGAAGTACCACGACGAGTCCACGAACGTATCCATGGTGTCGGTCTCGCGCCGCGCCGGCTTGCCGCATTGCGGGCAGGGCACGTTCTTCCAGGTCGGATGGCGGTCGAGCGGATTACCCGACTTGTCGAAATCGATGTCGTCGGGCAGCGTGACCGGCAGATCCTTGTCGGGCACCGGCACCACGCCGCAGGCCTCGCAATGGATCACCGGGATCGGGCAGCCCCAGTAGCGCTGGCGCGAGATGCCCCAGTCGCGCAGGCGGAAATTGACCTGGCGCTGGCCGACCGGGCGGTTGCCGCGCTTTTCGATCTCAAGCCGTTTTGCCACTTCCTCCTTGGCCTCTTCGATCGTCATGCCGTCGAGGAAGCGCGAATTGATCATGCGCCCGTCGCCGTCGAAGGCCACGTCGGTGATGACGAAGGTCTTGGGATCCTGGCCGGGCGGGCAGACCACGGGCACGTTGCCGAGCCCGTATTTGTTGACAAAATCGAGGTCGCGCTGGTCGTGCGCCGGACAGCCGAAGATCGCGCCGGTGCCATAATCCATCAGGATGAAATTGGCGACATAGACCGGCAGCTTCCAGTCCGGATCGAAAGGATGGATGGCGCGGATGCCGGTGTCGAAGCCGAGCTTCTCAGCCTTCTCGATCGCTTCCTGCGCGGTGCCGACCTTCTTGCACTCGGCGATGAAGGCGGCGAGCGCGGGATTCTTCCTTGCTGCCGCGGTCGCGAGCGGGTGGTCTGCCGACAGCGCCATGAATTTCGCGCCGAACAGCGTGTCGTGGCGCGTGGTGAAAATCTCGAGTTCGGTTTCGGCGTTCGGCGCGGTCTTCGGATCGAGCGCGAAGCGGATCAGGAGGCCCTCGGAGCGGCCGATCCAGTTGCGCTGCATGGTGCGCACCTTGTCCGGCCAGCGCTCGAGCCTGTCGATCTCGTCGAGCAGATCCTGCGCGTAATCGCTGATCCTGAAGAACCATTGCGTCAGATCGCGCTGCTCGACCAGCGCGCCGCTTCTCCAGCCGCGGCCGTCGATCACCTGCTCGTTGGCGAGCACGGTCTGGTCGACCGGATCCCAGTTCACCTTCGACTGCTTGCGCTCGACGAGGCCGGCGCGCAGGAAATCGAGGAACATCTTCTGCTGGTGCTTGTAATAGGTCGGGTCGCAGGTCGCGAATTCACGCGCCCAGTCGAGCGACAGCCCCATCGACTGGAGCTGCTTCTTCATCGCGGCGATGTTGTCGTAGGTCCAGGTCTTCGGGTGCACCTTCTGCGCCATGGCGGCGTTCTCGGCCGGCATGCCGAACGCGTCCCAGCCCATGGGATGCAGCACGTTGAAGCCCATGGCGCGCTTGTAGCGGGCGACCACGTCGCCCATCGTGTAGTTGCGCACGTGGCCCATATGGATGCGCCCCGACGGATAGGGGAACATCTCCAGCACATAGTATTTGGGACGCGGGTCCTCGTTCTTGGTGGCGAAGATGCCCTGCTCGTCCCACACCGTGCGCCAGCGCGGCTCGGCCTCGCGGCTGTTGTAGCGGTCGGTCGTCATTGGATGGCAATGCCGGATCGGTGCATGGAAACCGGCGCGAAAGGACACGAAAAAACCTGTCCGGTCAACGCCGTGGAACCGCCCCGCGCCCGGACCGGGAACCGGAACGCCGGCGGCGCCTGCGGGTTATCGCGCCGTACAGGAGGTCCCATCATGGTGAAATCATCCGAGATCCGCGAGCACATGGAAGTACTCGGCTCCGACGGCGCCCATGTCGGTACCGTGGACCACATGGAAGGCGAGAACCGCATCAAGCTGACCCGCAACGACCCCGCCGCCGGCGGCAAGCACCACTATATCGGGCTCGACTGGGTCGACCATGTCGATTCCCACGTCCATCTCAAGAAGCCGTCGTCCGAGGCCATGAAGCAGTGGCAGTCGGCCTGACGGGCGGCCCTGCCGCCGGATCGTTTTGAGGAGCGCCCTGGCGGAACGCCGGGGGCTCCGCCGTGCGTGCCGGATAAGGGCCCGCCGCCGTTTTTGCATCGTGCCGCCGCCGCCGTTATAGACCGCGGATGGCCGACACTTCCCGCACCATCGCTCAGGCGCTCGCCGCCGTTGATGCTGAAATCGCAGACGCCTGCCGCGAGGCGGGCCGCGCGCGCGCCGACGTGACGCTGATCGCGGTGAGCAAGACTTTCGGCGCCGAAGCGATCGAAGCGGCGATCGCCGCCGGCCAGCGCGTGTTCGGCGAGAACCGCGTGCAGGAGACAAAGGGCAAATGGCCGGCGCTGCGCGAGAAACATGCCGGCCTCGAATTGCATCTGATCGGGCCGCTGCAGTCCAACAAGGCGAAGGAGGCGGTGGCGCTGTTCGACGCCATCCACTCGGTCGACCGCACGAGCCTGTGCGAGGCGCTGGCCAAGGAGATCGCCAGACAGGGCCGCCGCCCGCTTTTGTTCGTGGAGATCAATACCGGCGCCGAGGAGCAGAAGGCCGGCGTTCTGCCCGAGCAGGCGGACGCGTTTCTCGCGCAATGCCGCGACACGTACGGGCTCGAAATCGCGGGCCTGATGTGCATTCCGCCGCTCGACCAGGCGCCCGCGCCGCATTTCGCGCTGACGGCGAAAATCGCCGCGCGCAACGGGCTGAAGCTTCTGTCGATGGGCATGAGCGCGGATTTCGCTACCGCGATCCAGTTCGGCGCGACGCACGTGCGCGTCGGCTCGGCGATCTTCGGAGCGCGGCATTAGCGCGTCGTCCCGGCCGAGCGCGTAGCGCAAGAGCCGGGGCGGCGATCATCCGATGACGATCTTTGTCTTCGGCCCGAGCCGCGCGAGCAGGCGTTTGAGCGCGTCGGTCTTCAGGCCCACGCAACCCGCGGTCGGCGCAAAGCCCGCGCGCGCGACATGGATGAAGACGGCGCTGCCGCGGCCGGCAATGCGCGGGCGCGTATTGTGGTCGATCTCGACGATGAGGTCGTAGAGACCGTCCTGCCGCCGCAGACGGTCGCCCGGCTCGCCCTCGGCGCGCCGCACCGGACGGTTGTAGCGGCGGTCGGCCGGGTCCTCGCTCCAGGCGTCCTCGGGGCGTATGGGGCGTATGGGCAGGATGGTGCGCGGACGCGGCAGCCGGTCGCCCCGCCACCACAGCCGCAACGGCCGGAAGATGCCGCGCGGCGTGGCCCCGTCGCCTTCGCGCTTGTTGGCCCGGATGCCGCCGCGTCCGAGCGCCACCGGAATGGCGAAGCCTCCGGCCAGCAGGACGCCTTTGGTGCGGGTTCCCGGCCGGGCGCGAACGTGAACGATGTTTGAAGGCCGGACGGACGTTTTTCCTCGATTACGGCGCAAGACTGGCAATTTAATACCTCTGAAGTGCTTGCACTTGTCGTCCTGCTTGCCCTAGTTCACCGCCAGCCGGCAAGATTGCGCCCCGGCAGGATCCATTTTGATGACGATTGTCCGAAAAATCCTGATTGTCGACGACGATGCCGACCTGTGCGAGACGCTTGCCGAGCAGCTTGCGCTGCACGAGGAGTTCGAGGCGATCACCGCCGAAACCGGCGCCAAGGGCGTGCAGGCCGCCAAGGCCGGCCAGATCGACCTCGTCATCATGGACGTCGGGCTGCCCGACGTGGACGGCCGCGAGGCCGTGCGCATCCTGCGCAAGAACGGGTTCAAGGCGCCCGTCATCATGCTGACCGGCCACGACACCGATTCCGACACGATCCTCGGTCTCGATTCCGGCGCCAACGATTACGTCCCCAAGCCGTTCCGCTTCGCCGTGCTGCTGGCGCGCATCCGCGCGCAGCTTCGCCAGCACGAGGCGAGCGAGGACGCGGTCTTCACCATCGGGCCCTATACGTTCCGTCCAAGCTCCAAGTTGCTGACCACCGCCAAGGGCACCAAGATCCGCCTGACCGAGAAGGAAACCGCCATCCTGCGCTATCTCTACCGCGCCGGGCAGAAGCCGGTGTCGCGCGAGACGCTGCTGCAGGAAGTGTGGGGTTATAATTCCGGCGTGACCACGCACACGCTGGAGACGCATGTCTACCGGCTGCGGCAAAAGGTCGAGAAGGACGCAGCCAATCCGTCAATCTTGGTGACCGACGCCGGCGGCTATAAGCTCGTGCCCTGACACAGCCCGCCGCCATCCGCCGCCATCATGGCCATCGAAGACGACATCAAGTTTCTGGAACGCGTGCCGATGCTGCGCCTCGTGGGGCGAGCCGGCCTGCGCATTCTCGCGATCGGTTCGGAGACGCGTTACGTGCATGGCGGCGAGGTTCTGTTTCACAAGGACCAGCCCGCCGACGGCGGCTATGTGGTGCAGGAGGGCTCGTTCAGCCTGCGCAACCCGGATTCCGAGCGGCAGCCGATCGTGCTCGGCCCGGGTTCGCTGATCGGCGAGCTCGCGCTGCTCACCGAGACGAATCACAACGTGACCGCGACCGCGATCGAACCGACCACGGTCTTCCGCATTCCGCGCACGCTGTTCACCAAGATGCTGGAAGGCTATCCCGACGCCGCGCGCCGCATCCGCGACCATGTCGCCGTGCGCGCCGACCAGTCGATGCGCGACCTGCTCGGTCTGCGCGACCGCATGGACGACGGCCGCCGCCGCTCCTGACACGCAGGCCGCCGCTGTCGCGCGAGAGCGTTTCCACTTCCACTGACTTGATGGTTGTCATGGCCGGGCTTGTCCCGGCCGTCCCGCCTGGGAAGACGCCGTGCCTGCCCAAGCGAGATACCCGGCACAAGGCCGGGCATGACAACGGAGGGGCAGGAGCATTTCCGAAAACCGTTTCGCGCTTTTCGGGATCATGCTTCAGACATCCAGCGTCGCGGTGACCGGCACGTGATCGGAAGGCGCTTCCCAGCCGCGCGCTTCCTTCGCGATCTTCAGGGTTTTGACACGCTCGGCGAGCGCCGGCGCGAGCCAGACATGATCGAGGCGGCGGCCCTTGTCGGCGGCCTTCCAGTCGGGCGAGCGATAGCTCCACCAGGTGTAGAGCTTGGCCGGCTCGGGAACGAGCTCGCGCATGATGTCGATCCAGCCGCCGGCGTTGCGCGCGGCGACGAATTTCTCGCACTCCACCGGCGTGTGCGAGACGACATCGAGCAACTGCCTGTGACTCCACACGTCGTGCTCGAGCGGGGCGACATTGAGGTCGCCGACAAGGATGGCGCGCTCGCGCCCCTTCACGTGTACATCGACGCACTCGCGCATCTCGTCGAGGAAGGACAGCTTGTGCCCGAATTTCGGATTGGCGGCGGGATCGGGAATGTCGCCGCCGGCCGGCACGTAGAGATTGTGCAGCGTGACCGGGTCCTTGAGCTTCGCCTTCTCGCCGAGCACCACGGTGACGTGGCGGCAATCGGTCTTGCCGCAGAAGCCGCGCACGGTCACCGCATCGAACGGCAGACGCGACAGGATGGCGACGCCGTGATGACCCTTCTGGCCGTTAAGCGCGGCATGCTCGTAACCGAGGCGGCGGAAGCGCTTCATCGGAAAGGCATCGTCCGGGCACTTGGTCTCCTGCAGGCACAGGATGTCCGGCCGCGCCGCCTTGATGAATTTGGCGACGAGATCGATGCGGAAGCGCACCGAATTGACGTTCCAGGTGGTGACCTTCAGTTGCATGCCGCCCATATATGGGCACGCCGCGCGGCTTGACTACTCGTCAGGTCCGGCCATGTGCCGGGCATCCACGCCTTTCTTGCATCGATGCGCCGCAGGGCGCGCATGGCACCGCAAGCCGGACGCACCCGATTTTCGGACGCCGGAATGCGCAACGATGCGAAGGAACGACGGCCGCCTATTGCAGCACGCGCTCGTAATTGATCTTGAACAGGCCGGGGTCGGGCTTCTTGTTCGGATCGAGATTATAGACCGCGACCGTGGTGTCGAAGCCCTGCGGGTCGGTGATGGTCCATTGCTTGAGCGTCAGATCCTGCGCCGAGAACATCAGCATCAGCCGGTGCGTGCCGCCGACCACCTGCTTCTCCTCGATGACGACGGTGGAGAAAACGTCGTCGGAGAAGATGCCGGTCGTGGTCGTGTCCTTGAGCAGGTCGATGCGGTCGGCGAGCAGAAAGCGCAGCGGCGTCTGCGACAGCGGATAGAGATCCTGGGTCGCGAGCTTGCGGTCGCGCACGACGACTGAGGAGCCGTCGGCAATGAGCTGGATCGGCGAGGGATCGTCATATTCGAAGCGCACGCGGCCCGGCTTCTGCAGATAGAACTGGCCCTGCGTCTTGCTGCCGTCGGGGCCGACCTGGACGAATTCGCCGACCAGCGTACGGATGCCGGAGAGATAGGCCGAGATACGTTCGGCAAGCGCGCGCTGCTGGGCGTCGAATTGCTGCGGCGGCGCGCCGTTGCCGGCGACCGCGGGCGGCTTGCCGATGGTGGCCGCGCCGTTCGGCGCGACGGCGGCCGGCGGACGCGGGGCGGCAGTCGGCGGCGGGACGGCCGGGTTCTGGACCTGGCTGAGGCGCGTATGCGGCGCCGGCAGCGGCAACGGAATCGTCTGCGCACAGGCCGGCGACGCGACGGTGAGGGACGCGACAGTGGCGCCGGCCAACAAAGTTCCAAGGAAAGCCGTGTGCTTCCTCGTCATGCTTGGCTCCGTTCGGGCTTTGCGCAAGCGCTAACCGCCGGCTGTGGCGATTTCGCGACTTTGCGTCGATTCTTTGCGGTCGGGCAACAGGCCACCGGCATCAGAAGCGTCCGTCCTCCTCGTCGATCAGGATTTCGCGCTTGCCGGCATGGTTGGCGGGACCGACGATACCTTCCTCCTCCATGCGCTCCATGAGGGTGGCGGCGCGGTTGTAGCCGATCTGCAGGCGGCGCTGGATGTAGCTCGTCGAGGCCTTGCGGTCGCGCTTGACGATCTGGACCGCCTGATTGAACAGGTCGTTGGCTTCGCCGCCGCCCATGGTGGTCGCGTCGAATACCGCGCCGTCCTCTTCCTCATCGTCGGCGGTGACCGCTTCGAGATATTGCGGCGTGCCCTGCGCCTTGAGATGGCGCACCACTTTCTCGACCTCGTCGTCGGACACGAACGGTCCGTGCACGCGGCTGATGCGTCCGCCGCCGGCCATGTAGAGCATGTCGCCCTGGCCGAGCAGCTGCTCGGCGCCCTGCTCGCCGAGGATGGTGCGGCTGTCGATCTTGGAGGTGACCTGGAACGAGATGCGGGTGGGGAAATTCGCCTTGATTGTGCCGGTGATGACGTCGACCGAGGGACGCTGCGTGGCGAGAATGACGTGGATGCCGGCGGCACGCGCCATCTGCGCGAGGCGTTGGATCGCGCCTTCGATGTCCTTGCCGGCGACCATCATCAGGTCGGCCATCTCGTCGACAATGACGACGACGAAGGGCAACGGCTCGAGATCGAGCTCTTCCTTCTCGTAGATCGCCTCGCCGGTGTCCTTGTCGTAGCCGGTATGCACGGTGCGCGAGAGCTTCTCACCCTTGGCATTGGCCTCGGCGACGCGCGCATTGTAGCCGTCGATATTGCGCACGCCGAGCTTGGACATTTTCCGGTAGCGCTCCTCCATCTCCTTGACCGCCCATTTGAGCGCGACCACCGCCTTTTTCGGATCGGTGACGACCGGCGTCAGCAGATGCGGGATGCCGTCATAGACGGAGAGTTCGAGCATTTTCGGATCGATCATGATCAGCCGGCACTGCTCCGGCTTGAGCCGGTAGACGAGGCTCAGGATCATGGTGTTGATGGCGACCGACTTGCCCGAACCGGTGGTGCCGGCGATTAGGAGATGCGGCATGCGCGCGAGATCGACGATCACCGGCTCGCCGCCGATGGTCTTGCCGAGGCAGAGCGCGAGCTTGGCCGGCGTCGAATCGAAATCCGGCCCGGTGAGCAGTTCGCGCAGATAGACCTTCTCGCGGTTCTCGTTCGGCAGCTCGATGCCGATGGCGTTGCGGCCGGCGACCACGGCGACGCGCGCTGACACCGCGCTCATCGAACGCGCGATGTCGTCGGCGAGCCCGATCACGCGCGAGGACTTGATGCCGGGCGCGGGTTCGAGTTCGTAGAGCGTGACCACCGGACCCGGGCGGGCGTTGATGATCTCGCCCTTGACGCCGAAATCCTCCAGCACGCTTTCGAGCTGCTCGGCATTCTCCTCGATCTCTTCGGCCGAGGGCGTGAAGCGATCACTCGCGCGCGGCGCGGCAAGGAGCGAGAGCGGCGGCAGCGCGTAGCCTGAGCGGCGCGCGGGTGCGGCCTTGACCGCGCGCTGGCGGCGCGCGCGCGGCGCGGGCGCTTCGTCCTCCTCCTCGTCCTCGTCGTATTCGCTGTCGTCCTCGATATCCTCGTCGTCGGCGCGCGCGCGCGTGGGCGACGGCGCGATGCGTTCGTGCGCGGCGGCACCCGGCGCGCGGCGCTCGCGCAAGTCGGCGGCCTGCGGCTTGCGGCGGAACATCAGACGCAGCCGCGTCTTGAGGCTGAGCAGGCTGTGCACCAGCCAGCCGAGCGAGATCGAGGTGCGTTCCTCTTCGGCTTCGAACGCTTCGGCTTCGCGATGGATGGTGTCGGCCACCGCCTCGCGATGGAAGCCGAAGCCGAGCGCGCTGGCGATCATGACCAGCGCCGCGATGCCGCTGGCGCCGGCGATGCCGATCCGGTTCCAGCCGGAGAGCGGGCCAAGGAGCGCTGCGGGAATCGACAGGAGCGCGTCGCCGAGCACGCCGCCGAGCCCGGTCGGCAGCGGCCAGCCGGCGCTTCTCGGCAGGCAGGCTGTGAACGCGGCGGCGCAGGCAATGCCGGCAAACCACAATAGCGCGCGCAGCCAGGCGCGATCGAGCGGACGATGCGTGATCAGCCGCCAGCCCCAGACGGCGGTTGGCAGCACGACCGCGATGGCGGCGAGCCCGAGTATCTGCATCAGGAGATCGGCGGCGACGGCGCCCGGCACACCGAGCAGATTGCGCACCGACGCACCGGTGGCGTGGCTCAGGCTCGGGTCCTGCACCGACCAGGTCGCGAGCGCGAGCGTGGAAATGACCGCGAGCACCAGCAGCACAACGCCGAACAGTTCGACAAGCCGGCGGCGGACCGCGCCGCGGAAATCGTCGGACAGGAAATCCACCTGGTCGGCGCTGTGATCGATCGAAGCCATGGTCTGCCTCACTGAAGGACGGCGACGAGGCGATGCAAGGCCTCCGCCGTCGTCTCGCGGTCGTGCACCATGGCGATGCGGATATAGTCGGCGCCGGGATTGAAGCCGTCGGCCTGCGTGCGCGCGGCATAGCCGCCGGGCAGCACGCGCACCCCGGCCTCGCGCCAGAGCTTCAGCGTCGCCGTCTCGCTGCCGCCGTGTGCAGAGACGTCGAGCCACAGGAAGAAGCCGCCGGCCGGCCGCCGGTAGCCGTAGCGGTTGCCGATGATCTGGTCGGCGAGATCGAACTTCGCCTTGTAGAGCCGGCGGTTCTCCTCGACATGCGCCTCGTCGCCATAGGCGGCGACCGCCACCGCCTGCGCCGGCATCGGCACCTGCGGGGCGGCGACGTTGCGCAGCTCGATGAAGCGGGCGAGGAAGGCGGCGTCGCCCGCGGCGAAGCCGACGCGCAGGCCCGGCAGGTTCGAGCGCTTGGACAGCGAGTGGAAGACGATGACGCTGGCGTAGTCCGGCCCGGCCTGTTCGAGCGTGCCGGCGGGCTTCTGCGCCGAATAGATTTCCGAATAGCATTCGTCGGCGAACACAAGAAAGCCGAAGCGGCGCGCGAGCGCGACGAGGCGCGCGAGATAGGTTTTGTCGGCGACCGCGCCCTGCGGATTGGCGGGCGAGGCGAGATAGAAGGCGACGGTGCGCGCGAGCGTCTCTTCCGGCAGCGCGTCGAGGTCGGGCAGGAAGCCGTGCGCAGCGGTGGCGGCGAGATAGACCGTTTCGCAGCCGGCGGCGTCGGCGCCCGCCGCATAGGCGGCATAGAAGGGGTTCGGGATCAGGATGGCGGGCGTGCCCCGGCGCGGGCCGACATGGCGCCGCGCGGCGATCGCCCCCAGGAACAGGCCCTCGCGCGTGCCGTTGAGCACGATGACATGGCGCTCAGGGTCAAGCGCGGCCGGCAGGGCGTAACGCCGGGCGAGCCAGCCCACGGCCGCGCGGCGGAATTCCTCGGTGCCCTTGTTGGCCGGATAGCGGCCGAAATCGGCGATATGGGCGGCCAGCACCGGCCCGACAAAGGCGGGGACCGGGTGCTGCGGCTCGCCGACCGCGCAATTGATCGCCGGCTTGCCCGGCGCGACGGGGGCGAGCAGGTCGTTGAGGCGGGCAAACGGCGAGCGTTCCTCGGCGGCCCGGGCGGCGGAGGCGGGAGACGCTCGTTCGGCAATCGGCATGGACATCAACTGGATGGCGCGCTGTCGCCGGCCGGCCCGGCGTCGCTTTCGACCTTAAGGAGCCGCTGGTTAAGGTCCGATTAACCATCGGGGAGGGGCGGGGCGTCACAAATCGGCCGCGTTCGGCCCTAGACCTTCGGCGCGCCCGGGCCGGGCCCCTCTGGCAACCCTGTGGTTGCGATGTCGGCCGCGGGTCTATCCTCGCAATCCGTCACAGAGGGTCCCGCCGTGGATTTTTCCCTTCCCTATCTGATGCAACTGGCTGCCGATCCGGTGATCTGGGTGGCGCTCGCCACGCTGATCGCGATGGAAGTCGTGCTCGGCATCGACAACCTGATCTTCATCTCCATCGTCACCAACAAGCTGCCCGAGCATCAGCGCGCCAGCGCGCGCCGGATCGGGATCGGGCTTGCGCTCATCCTGCGCATCCTGCTGCTCGGCACGATCGCCTTCATCATGCAGCTCACGGCGCCGATCATCGTGGCGTTCGACCACCCCTTCTCGTGGCGCGACCTGATCCTGATCGCGGGCGGGCTGTTCCTGGTCTGGAAGGCGACGAAGGAAATCCACCACAATGTCGATCCCGACGCCGGCCCCGATATGTTCGACGCCTCTCCAGCGACCGCGGGCTTCGCCTCGGTGATCGGGCAGATCCTCGTGCTCGACCTCGTCTTCTCGATCGACAGCATCGTCACCGCCGTCGGCATGACCGACCATGTGCCGGTCATGGTGGTCGCGGTGCTGGTCGCGGTCGGGGTGATGCTGATGGCGGCGACCCCGCTCGCCAATTTCATCAACGCCAATCCCTCGGTGGTGATGCTGGCGCTCGGCTTCCTGATCATGATCGGCATGACGCTGATCGCCGAGGGCTTCGGCGCGCATGTCCCGAAGGGCTACGTCTATGCCGCGATGGCGTTCTCGGTGGCGATCGAGACGCTCAACCTGTTCGCGCGCCGCGCCGCGCGGCGGCGCTCCGTGCGCGTGCGGGTCGGCCGCCCGCAGGGCCGGCGCGCAAAAAAGAAGCCCCGGCGGTAAGGCCGGGGCTTCCATCGGCGTGGGGCGGTGCCGGGTATTTCGCCCCGCCGCGCGAAGGCAATGGCTACTGGACCGTCTCGCCGTGCAGCGTGATGTCGAGACCTTCCTCTTCCTCGGCGGCGGTCGGACGCAGGCCGACCAGCAGCTTGACGATGAAGAAGATGATCGCGGTCATGATCGCCGTGTAGACGATCGTGACGGCTACGCCATAGGCCTGGGTCGCGATGCTTGCGTCCTTGCCCAGTTCGTTGATCGTTACGTCCGCGAACACGCCGGTGAGCAGCGCGCCGATGATGCCGCCGACGCCGTGGACGCCGAACACGTCGAGCGAGTCGTCGTAGCCGAGCGCCTTCTTGATGTGGACGGAGGCGATGTAGCAGCCGACGCCGGCGACGATGCCGATGACGAGCGCGCCGGTCGGATTGACGAAGCCGGCCGCCGGCGTGATCGCGACGAGGCCGGCGATGGCGCCCGACAGGATGCCGAGCAGGCTCGGCTTCTTGATCACGATCCATTCGCAGATCATCCAGGCGAGCGCCGCGGCTGCGGTCGCAACCTGGGTGTTGATCATGGCCGCGCCGGCGAGCGCATTGGCGCCGGCCGCCGAGCCCGCATTGAAGCCGAACCAGCCGACCCACAGCAGCGAGGCGCCGATCAGCGTCCAGGTCAGGTTGTGCGGGGCGAGATTGGCCGTGCCGAAGCCCTTGCGCTTGCCGAGGATGATGCAGCCGACAAGGCCGGCGATGCCGGCATTGATGTGCACTACGGTGCCGCCGGCGAAGTCGAGCACGCCCGCGCCGCCGAGGAAGCCGCCGCCCCAGACCCAGTGCGCGATCGGGATATAGACGACGATCAGCCAGATGGCGATGAACAGCATCAGTGCCGAGAACTTGATGCGTTCGGCGAAGGAGCCGACGATCAGCGCCGGGGTGATGATGGCGAAGGTCATCTGGAAGGTGATGAACACCCATTCCGGGATCGTGCCGGCGAGCGCGTTGACCGTCGTGTTGGTGACGCCGGCCAGGAGCGCCTTCGACAGGTTGCCGATATAGGCGTTCATGTCGCCGCCGTCAGTGAAGGCGAGCGAATAGCCGACCAGCATCCACAGCACCGTCACCATGCAGCAGATGGCGAAGCACTGCATGATGGTGGCGAGCACGTTCTTCTTGCGCACCATGCCGCCGTAGAACAGCGCAAGGCCGGGAATGGTCATCATCAGCACCAGCGCCGTGGACGTCAGCATCCAGGCGGTGTCGCCGGTGTCGAGTTTCGGCGCGTCCTGCGCCAGAGCCGGTGACGCTGCAAACAGCGCCGCGAGCAGAAGGGCTGCGGTCGACCCGGCCCGGTAAGGAAGCTTGAACGACATAACTTTCTTCTCCTGTCCGAAGACTTCTGGGTCGGGCTTACAGCGCCGAGGCGTCGGTCTCGCCGGTGCGGATGCGCACGGCGTGATCGAGCGAAATGACGAAGATTTTGCCGTCGCCGATCTGGCCGGTCTTGGCGGCGCCGGTGACGGCATCGATGATCTTGTCCACCTGATCGGATGCGACGGCGACCTCGATCTTGAGCTTCGGCAGGAAGCTCACGGCGTATTCGGTGCCGCGATAGATTTCGGTGTGGCCTTTCTGACGCCCGTATCCCTTGACCTCGGTGACGGTCATGCCGTGCACCCCGATCGCGGTCAGCGCGTCGCGGACCTCGTCGAGCTTGAACGGCTTGATGACGGCCATGACGATTTTCATTGGTTCGATCCCCGTTGGCCCTCCTCATGCACTCCACGTGCGGATGCGATTTGGGCGGTAACAACACGGCTCGGCCGCACGAAGGGACTGCCCCGCGAGCGTTGCCGGCCATTACGAATCAAACGCCGTGCCAGCCCCGGGAAAGTCGGCTAACGCCTTGAGATCATTTATGTTCTGTAGACGCTTCGGCAGCGCGCCGAAGCCGGGTCAGGCCGGCCGCTCATTGCCGCGCCATTTCTGCCCAACAAATAATCAGCCGGGATCCGCTGCCTTTCGAGGCGGCATCGGCCAAACAAAGAGCCCGGCAGGGGACTGCCGGGCTCTTTCGCGTGCGATCCGGGGGAAGGCGGTTACTGCAGCGATTCCCCGTGCTGGGTGATGTCGAGGCCCTGCATCTCCTCCTGCGTGTTGACCCGCAGCGGCGTCATCAGCCCGACGATCTTGAGCACCACGTAGGTCATGACCCCGCACCAGATAGCGGTGACGGCGACGCCATAGGCCTGCAGCAGCACTTGACGGGCATTGCCCTCGATCAGGCCGGGCAGGCCGCCCGGCGTTTCCGGCGAAGCGGTGAGGGCGGCGGTCGCGAACACGCCGGTCAGCAGCGTGCCGATCAGGCCGCCGACGCCGTGAATGCCGAACACGTCGAGCGAGTCGTCGTAACCGAGCTTCAGCTTGAGCCAGGTGCAGGCCCAGAAGCAGACGAGGCCGGCCAGTATGCCGATGACGAGACCGTGCCACGGCAGCACAAAACCAGACGCCGGCGTGATGGTGCCGAGACCCGCGATCGCCCCCGAAATGATGCCGAGCACCGAGGGTTTACCGCGCGTCCACCATTCCAGCGCCATCCACACGAACGCGCCCGCGCTCGCCGCAAGATGCGTCGCCGTGATCGCGTAGACCGCGCGCGAGCCCGCGCCGAGCGCCGAGCCGCCATTGAAGCCGAACCAGCCGACCCACAACAGGCCGGTGCCGATGACCGCAAGCGACAGATCGAACGGCGCGAGATTCTCGCTGCCGTAGCCGCGGCGGCTGCCGAGCACGTAGGCGGCGACGAGGCCCGCGACGCCGGCATTGAGATGCACGACGAGGCCGCCGGCAAAGTCGAGCACGCCGGCCGCCGACAGGAAGCCGCCGCCCCACACCACATGCGCGATCGGGACATAGACGACGATCAGCCAGAGCGCCGAGAACCATGCGAAGGCCGTAAAGCGCATCCGGTCGGCGACCGAGCCAGCCACGAGCGCGACGGTGATGACCGCGAACGTCATCTGGAACAGCATGAACAGCGCTTCCGGGATGGTCCTGGCGAGCGGATGCGCGCCGTCGATCGCCATGCCGGAGAGGAAGAAGCGGTCGAGCGTGCCGATATAGGCGCCCTCGCCGCCGAAGGTGAGCGAATAGCCGATCGCCATCCAGAGCAGGGAGGCGATCATCGCGGCCGCGAAGCTCTGCGCCATGGTGGCGAGCACGTTCTTCTTGCGCACCATGCCGGCATAGAACAGCGCAAGCCCCGGCAGCGTCATCATCAGCACGAGCGCGGTCGAGGTGGTGACCCAGACCGTGTCGGCGGGGTCGATTTTAGCCGCCTGCTGGGCGAAAGCCGGCGCAGCCGTAACAGCCGAGAGCGCGCCCGTGAGCGCGGCACGGCGCATGAACGCCTTTATCATTGATGTCCCCCCTGAAAAAAATCGGCGTATCAGAGCGCGTCCGCGTCGGTCTCGCCGGTGCGGATGCGCACGGCCTTGTCGATATCGACGACGAAAATCTTGCCGTCGCCGATCTGGCCGGTGCGCGCCGCCGTCGCGATGGCGTCCACCGCAGTATTGGCGCGGTCGCTTGCGACCGCCACCTCGATGCGCAGCTTGGGCAGGAAATTCACCGCGTATTCGGCGCCGCGATAGATTTCGGTGTGGCCCTTCTGGCGGCCGTAGCCTTTCACCTCGGTCACGGTCATGCCGTTGACGCCGAGCTTCATCAGCGCGTCGCGGACGTCCTCGAGCTTGAACGGTTTGATGATGGCGGTCACAAGTTTCATGGACGCGGGCCCCCGGTTGGCTTCTCGGCATTCATGACGGTGCCGCTGCGCAACCGCATGCGACCGGTCATGCCGCCGCGTACGATATAGACATCGCGGCTGCAGATTAAGCGGATTTTCGAACCGCGCCGCCGCCCTGGTGTCGAAGATCCGGGCAGTCAGGCCGAAACGCAGGCGACATTCGCGGGGGTGTTCAGGTTTCCCGGCGCAGCCGGATCAGGCCTTCCTGTGCGACCGAGGCGACCAGCGTGCCGTCGCGCCGGTAGATCAGCCCGCGCGCAAAACCGCGTCCGCCGTTCAGGTTCGGGCTGTCCTGGGAATAGAGCAGCCATTCGTCGGCGCGAAACGGCCGGTGCAGCCACAGCGCATGGTCGAGGCTTGCGGCCATGAAGTCCTTCTCGAACAGCGTGCGTCCGTGCGGAGCGAGCGCGGTGTCGAGCAGCGCCATGTCGGAGGCGTAGGCGAGCGCACATTGATGGATGGCGGGATCGTCCGGCAGGTGGCCGGTGGTGCGGATCCAGATGTGGAAACGGCCGTCGACGATCTTCTTGCCGCGGTAGCGGTCGAACTCGACCGGGCGCAGCTCGATCGGCCGCTCGCGCTCGTAATATTTGCGCACCGGATCGGGCATCAGCGGCAGGATGCGTCCGCGCACGTCGGCTTCGCTCGGCAGCTCTTCCGGCGACGGCACGTCCGGCATCGTCGACTGATGGCTGAAGCCTTCCTCGTTGTCGTGGAACGATACCGACATCGAGAAGATCGGCTGGCCGTGCTGGATCGCCTTCACGCGCCGAGTGGCGAAGCTCTTGCCGTCGCGGATGCGCTCGACGTCATAGACGATCGGCACCTTGGGATCGCCGGGCAGAAGAAAATACGCGTGCATGGAATGCGCCAGGCGCCCTTCGACGGTGCGGCAGGCGGCCACCAGCGCCTGGCCGATCACCTGGCCGCCGAACACGCGCTGCCAGCCGTCCTGCGGCGAGCGCCCGCGGAACAGGTTCACTTCCAGCGGTTCGAGATCGAGAATGGTGAGAAGATCCTGGACGGCGGAGGACATGCAAAAACCCGGTCGGGATGGTTGCTTGAGATGGTTGCTTGGCATGACGATATCGGCATGACGACAGAAGCGCGCGGTTCGCGCAAGCCGGGCATGCGCCGCGGCGCTATGCCGGCATGTCATGCACGACGGGCTCATGCGCGATTGGCGCGCGGAGCGGCCGTGCTAGGGTGGAGCCGCACAGCGGAATGAGACAGGCATGGATCGTATGGACGTTCTGATCGGCGGCGGCGGACTGGCGGGGCTCTCGCTCGCCATCGCCTTGCGGCAGGGGCTCGGCCCCCAATTCTCCGTGACCGTCGTCGATCCCACGCTCGCCAATGCCGCGCCCGACGCGCGCGCCTCGGCGATCGCGGCGGCGGCGCGCCGGCTGTTCGAGACCATGGGCGTCTGGCAGGCGGTCGCGCACGAGGCGCAGCCGATCCTCGACATGATCGTCACCGATTCGCGCGTCGGCGACGTCATGCGTCCGACCTTCCTGACCTTCGAGGGCGAGCTCGAGCCGGGCGAGCCGTTCGCGCACATGGTGGAGAATGCCGGACTGATCGCGGCGCTCGTCGCCACGGCGCGCGCAGAAGGCGTCGATCTGCGCGCGACGACGGTCGGCGACTTCGTGCATGAAGCCTCCGCCGTCGCCGCGGCGCTCGGCGACGGCACGACGCTGCAGGCGAAGCTCCTGGTGGCGGCCGACGGCGCGCGCTCGGCGATCCGCGAGCGCGCGGGCATCCGCAGCTTCGGCTGGTCCTACGGACAGTCGGGCATCGTCACCACCGTCGCGCACGAGCTGGCGCATCACGGACGCGCGGAGGAGCATTTCCTCCCCGCCGGGCCGTTCGCCATCCTGCCGCTGACCGGCAACCGCTCCTCGATCGTGTGGACGGAGGAAAGCCGCGAGGCCGAACGCATCGTCGCGCTGCCGGACGCGGAATTCCACGCCGAGCTTGAACGCCGGTTCGGCCTACATCTCGGCGAGATCAAGGTCGTCGGCGCGCGCCGCGCCTATCCGCTCGGTTTGTCGGTCGCGCGCAGTTTCGTGGCGGAGCGGATCGCGCTCGTGGGCGACGCCGCGCACGTCATCCATCCGATCGCCGGCCAGGGCCTCAATATGGGCCTGCGCGATGTCGCCGCGCTCGCCGAATCGATCGTCGATCACGTCCGGCTCGGGCTCGATCCCGGTAGCGCCGTGGTGCTGGAGCGCTACCAGCGCTGGCGGCGCTTCGACACCATGGCGATGGGGATCGCGACCGACGGATTGAACCGCCTGTTCTCCAACCGCTCCGACGTGCTGCGCCTTGCGCGCGACGTCGGCCTCGGCATGGTCGACCGCCTGCCGATGCTCAAGCGTTTCTTCATCCGCGAGGCGGCCGGCCTCACCGGCGAGGTGCCGAAGCTGTTGCGCGGGGAAGCGCTTTAGCTGAGCGGGATCGATTCCACGTGCGCGCGGAACGGTTTGCGCTTCTGCAGCGCGGCGTACCAGCGCTGCAGGTTCGGCAGGTCCGGGCGCTCGGGAACGAGCGGCCAGTAGCGATAGGCCATGATCCCGACCGGGATGTCGCCCATGGTGAACTGGTCGCCGGCGACAAAGGCGGTCTTGCCGAGCTGGGTGTCGAGGATTTTCATCGCCTCGGTGGTCTTGGACTGCGCGGCGGCGATGGCGGCGGGATCGCGCTTGTCTTCCGGCGTGCGGATCAGGCCCCAGAAGACCGGACCGATCGCGGGCGCGAGCACCGACAATTGCCAGTCCATCCACTGGTTGGCGCGGGCGCGCTGGCGCGCATCGCCACCTTCGAGTTTTCCGCCGCCGTATTCGCGCGCCAGATAGCGCACGATCGCGTTCGATTCCCAGAGGATGAAATCGCCGTCCTGCAGGGTCGGCACAAGACCGTTGGGATTCATCGCGAGATAGGCGGGGTCGCGGTTCTTGCCGAACGAGCCGCCGATGTCGAAACGTTCGTGCTCGACCCCGAGCTCGGCCACCGCCCACATGACCTTCTGGACGTTGGACGAGTTGTTGCGCCCCCATACTTTCAACATGGTTCGATACTCCGGCGATGTATTATTTTGAATCCGCGGCGCGCGGTCAGTCGATCCGGCGCGCTTCTTCCGGCAGCATGATAGGGATGCCGTCGCGGATCGGATAGGCGAGCTTGGCGGCGCGCGAGATCAGCTCCTGCCGGGCCGCGTCGTATTCGAGCGGTCCCTTGGTCAGCGGGCAGACCAGGATTTCCAGAAGCTTGGGATCGACCGACCCCGCGGATTCCTTGTTCACGGCCTCAGCTCCTTGCGCACACGCGCGTTCATTGCAGCGGGGTTTCGCCCGGCGCCTTGTTTTTTGCAAGCTCGATTTCTGTCACCGCCACGAGGATTTCCGCACGGGTCTTCAGATCGGGCGCTTCCAGCATGGCCTGTTTCTCGGCCGAACCATAGGGCGACATCATCGCGAGCGCGTTGACCAGAGCTTCGTTGGGCGCGTTCTCGATACCTTCCCAGTCGGTCTTGAGATTGTTGGCTTTCAGGAAGTCCGCCAGCGCCTTGAGCAGCGCCTCGCGATCGACATCCTCCTCGCCCTTGCGCGCGACGAAGTCGGCGGCGAAGGGGACGTAGGTGACGCGACACTGGCGATAATCGGTCGCGACGGTGAGCTCTTCCTCGATACGGAAGCGCGCGATGCCGGTGAGCTGCAGCAGATAGCGGCCGTCGCCGGTCTCGGCGATCTGCGTGATGCGGCCGACGCAGCCGACCTTGTAGAGATTGGGCCGTGCTTCGGGCCCGGGATTGGCGGTGTCGGGCATGATCATGCCGATCAGGCGGTGACGCGAGGTCAGCGCATCATCGACCATGGCAAGATAGCGCGGCTCGAAAATATTCAGCGGCATTTGTCCGCGCGGCAGCAGCAGTGCGCCCGGCAGCGGAAAGACCGGAATCACGTCCGGCAGGTCGGCGGGTCCCTGATAGACCACGTTCATCGGCATCGATGTTCTCCGCGGGGATGCGCGGCGGCGTATCGGGGCGTCAGGCGAACAGGACGGACGACAATCGGCGGCGGCCTTCGACGGTGGCGTCGTCGGTCGGTCCCCAGGCTTCGAACAACTGGACGAGCTGCTTGCGCGCCGCGTCGTCGTTCCATTTGCGGTCGCGCTTGACGATTTCAATGAGATGGTCGGCGGCGGCGGTGCGCTTGCCGTCGGCATTGAGCGCGACCGCGAGATCGTAGCGCGCCTGATGGTCGGCCGGATTGGCGGCGACCTTCGCCTCCAGTTCGGCAACGGGACCAACCGCCTGCGCCTGCTCGGCGAGATCGATGGCGGCCTTGGCGGCGGCTGCCGCGGCGTCGTTTTTCTTTGCTTCCGGGATCAGCGCATAGGCCTGCTTGGCCTGATCGAGCGCGCCGGTGCCGACATAGCAGCGCACGAGACCGGAGATCGCGGCGACGTTGCCGGAATCCGCCGCCAGGAGCTGCGCATAGAGATCGGCAGCGCCGGCATAGTCCTTGGCCGCCAGCGCGTCGTCGGCGGCCTTGAGCAGATCCTTCTCCTCGCCGCCGACGCGGTCCTTGATCAGCCGCTCGATGAAGGCGGTGACCTGGCTTTCCGGCAGCGCGCCCATGAAGCCGTCGACCGGCTGGCCGTTGACGAAGGCGATGACCGCGGGGATCGACTGGATGCCCATCTGGCCGGCAATGGCCGGATGCTCGTCGATATTCATTTTCGCGAGCCGGACCTTGCCCTTGGCCGCCCGCACCACTTTCTCGAGCAGCGGGGTGAGCTGCTTGCAGGGTCCGCACCAGGGCGCCCAGAAATCGACCAGCACCGGCTGCTGTCGCGAGGCCTCGATCACGTCCTTCATGAAGGACTGGGTGGTCGTATCAATAATGGGGTCTGCGGCGCTTGCGGCGGCGGGCGCCGCTCCACCGTTCTGCAACAAAGTCACGGAATCTCCCCGTTCCAGAAATCCTGTTCCCGGCTTCGCCGGGGCGCCGCGTAGGCCGCAATCCGCCCATTAAATGGCGACCGCGGCATGAATTGCAATCGGACCCTCAGGCCGGTCCGCGGGCCCCTTCCGCGGCCGCGCCCGAAACCGCGATCACCTGCGGTTTATGGCCGGTCGCCTCCAGAAACCGGGCCAGGTCGGCCCGGGCGATGGCCGTCGTCATGGTGTTGACGAGCGGATGATAATTCAGCGTCTCGTGCGCCATCATGGCCGCGTCGAGGACCACGGTGACGCGGCCCTCGGTGTCGTTGATCGCCGAGAACGGGGTGACCGAGCCGGGCTCGACCCCCAGGACCGCGCGCAGAAGCTCCGCCGAACAAAACGAAAAGCGCCCCGACGCCCCCAGCACCCGATGCAGCGATTTCAGGTCGATGGCCGCCTCCTCCAGCGCCACGACCAGGAACAGCCGGTCCTTCTTGTCCTTCAGGAACAGGTTCTTGGTGTGGCCGCCCGGGATCTGGCCGCGCAGGGCGCGCGACTGCTCGACCGTGAACAGCGGCGGATGGGTGACGGTGCGGTGGGCGATGCCGAGGCCGTCCAGGAACGTAAACAGGTCGTCGGGGGTGGCGGGCATGAGCGGGTTCGAAGGCGGAATGCGGCGATTCGGCGGGCGGGCCGGGGACGGCCGGTTTCATGCCCTGTTCTATCGCGGTTGCAAAGGCTTGAGCCTTTTGGCATAGGAAGGCCCGCGGCGGCTGCGGCCGTCGACCCCTCAAGTCGGATGCGGGTGTAGCTCAGGGGTAGAGCACAACCTTGCCAAGGTTGGGGTCGTGGGTTCGAATCCCATCGCCCGCTCCAGTTTTCTCTAGCGACCAATCTTTTTCAGCCGAGCGACGCCGGCCGCCTCAATGGCCGGCGGCCAGCGCTCCGCGCGTGCGCGCGTCGGCCGCGCCGGCAAGGCCGCCGCGTCTCGCCAGGATCGAATTGGCGGAAGTCATCGCCGGCCGCCGGTTGATCGCGTGTCCGCGTGCGCGCAACGCGTCGAGCGTCGCGTCGGGAAACCCGGGCTCCACGAATACCGTGTCGGGCAGCCATTGATGATGCAGCCGCGGCGCTGCGACCGCGTGCGCCACGTCCATGCCGTGATCGACGACATTGACGATCACCTGCAGCACCGCGGTGATGATGCGGCTGCCGCCGGGCGAGCCGGTGACGAGAAACGGCCTGCCGTCCCTGAGCACGATGGTGGGCGTCATCGAGGAGAGCGGACGCTTGCGCGGGCCGGGCGCGTTGGCCTTGCCGCCGACGAGACCGAAGGCGTTCGGCGCATCGGGCTTGGCGGCGAAGTCGTCGAGCTCGTTGTTGAGCAGGACGCCGGTGCCGTCGGCGACGAGGCCGACGCCGTAGCTGAGATTGAGCGTGTAGGTGTTGGCGACGGCGTTGCCGAAACGGTCGACGACGGAGAAGTGCGTGGTGTTGTCGCCTTCGCGCAAGAGCGCGCCGCCGGCGCGGATCGAGCGCGCGGGTACCGCGCGCGCGGGATCGATGGTGCGGCGCCAGCGCTTCGCGTAAGCCTTCGAGGTCAGGCGCGCGACCGGCACGGCGACGAAATCCGGATCGCCGAGATAGACCGCGCGGTCGGCATAGGCGCGCTTCATGGCCTCGACCAGAAGATGCGCGTGCTCCGGGCCGTGCGGCGGCAGCGACCCGAGCGGATAGCCTTCGAGTATGTTGAGCATCTCGATCAGGTGCACGCCGCCGGACGAGGGCGGCGGCATCGAGACGATGTCGTAGCCGCGATAGCGCCCGGTCACCGGCCGGCGCTCGACGGCGCGATAGGTGCGCAGATCGTCGGCGGTCATGCGTCCGCCGGCCGCCCGCACGGCGGCCGCGATGCGCTGCGCGACCGGCCCGCGATAGAACGCGTCCGGGCCGCGCGCGGCGATCGCGGAAAGAGTGTCGGCGAGGTCCGCCTGCACCAGCCGGTCGCCGACCTGCAGCGAGGTGCCGTCGCCCTTGAGAAAGACTTTCGCCGACGACGGCCAGCGCGCGAACAGGCGTCGCGCGCCCTCGAGCGTATCGGCAAGGTCGCCGTCGACGACGAAACCCTCGCGCGCGAGCGCAATCGCGGGCGCGATCAACCGGGCGAGCGTGAATTTGCCGGAGCCGTACTTGCGGTGCGCGAGCGCAAGCCCCGCGACCGTGCCCGGCACGCCGATGGCGAGGCCGGAATTGCGCGACTTTTCCGGATCGGCTTCGCCCCTGTCGTCGAGAAAGACGTCGGGCGTGGTCGCCGCGGGCGCGGTCTCGCGGTAATCGATGGCGATATTGCGCGCACCGCGCGCCAGATGGATCACCATGAAACCGCCGCCGCCGATATTGCCGGCGCGCGGATAGGTCACCGCGAGCGCAAAGCCGGTGGCGACCGCGGCATCGACGGCGTTGCCGCCGTTCCTGAGGATGTCGGCCCCGATGCGGGCGGCGCGCGCTTCCTGCGCCACCACCATGCCGTGCCGCGCCACGACCGGCGTGGGCTCGGGAGTCCGGGCCGCGGCTGGCGCGCCGGCGGCCAGCGCGGCAGCCAGAAAAACGCCCGGAAGGCATTTCATCAGAGCGCGGCGTGTGAAAGTGCGGCCGATCAAGGGGGTCTCCCGCGAGTCTCGAACTTTACAATGCCTTTATGCGACCGGGATGGCGACGCGCTTTCAACGGACGGGCCGCTCCGATAGTTTGGCGGCATCGATTTGTCATGCCGGCCGGCGACCGCCGGCTTCATCACGGAGAATCGACAATGACCGCTCCGGCTGCATCCCTGCCGCGTCCGCGCCTGCTGCCGTTCCTTGCCGTGCTTGCCGGCTTGCTCGTTTCCGGCTGCGGCGTCAACAACATCCCGACCTTCGAGGAACAGGCCAAGGCCAAGTGGTCGGATGTCCAGAACCAGTACCAGCGCCGCGCCGACCTCATTCCCAATCTGGTGGAGACCGTCAAAGGTTTCGCCGCGCAGGAGCGCAGCGTGCTGGAAGCGGTGATCAATGCGCGCGCGCGCGCGACCCAGGTGCAGATTTCCCCCGACATGCTGACCGATCCGGAGGCGTTCAAGCGCTTCCAGGAGGCGCAGCAGCAATTGTCGGGGGCGCTCGGCCGCCTGATCGCGACCGTCGAGAATTATCCAGACCTGAAATCGAGTCAGAACTTCCTCGCCCTGCAGTCGCAGCTCGAAGGCACCGAGAACAGGATTTCGGTCGCGCGCCGCGACTATATCGAGGCGGTGCGGCAATATAATACGGAGCTGCGCACGTTCCCCGGCGTGATCTGGGCTTCGACCTTGTTCCGCAGCCACAAGCCGATGCAGACCTTCACCGCGCCGGAGGATACGCAACGGCCGCCGGCGGTGCGATTCTGACGCCATGGCGCTGCGCGTGCGTCTCCTCGCTTTTGTCTTGGCGTTCTGCGCGCTCGCCGTCGGCGCGCAGGCGCAAGGTCTGTCGTTCCCGCCGCTCTCCGGGCGCGTGGTGGACGAGGCCGGGCTGCTCGACGCGGCCGCGCGCGAATCGCTGACGCTGACGCTCGCCGATCTCGAGGCCAAGTCCACCGATCAGCTCGTGGTCGTCACGCTGCGTTCGCTGCGCGGCACCTCGATCGAGGATTACGGCTATCAGCTCGGCCGCGCCTGGCAGATCGGGCAGAAGGACAAGAACAACGGCGTGCTTCTGATCGTGGCGCCGAACGAGCGCAAGGTGCGCATCGAGGTCGGCTACGGCCTTGAAGGCACGCTCACCGATGCCATCACCAAATTCATCATCGAGAACTCGATCCTGCCGCGCTTCAAGGCCGGCGATTTTCCCGGCGGCATCCGGCGCGGCGTCGAGGACATCGTGCAGGTGCTCACCGGCGACGCCGAGGAATACAAGCAGCGCGCGCAGCAGGCCGCGACGCAGCGGGTGTCGCAGGGCGACCTGATCGTGATGGCGTTCTTCATCCTGATCGTGTTCCTCATCATCGCCAACATCGTGCTCGGCATCGTGCGTTCGATCCGCCAGGCGCTGATGCGGGCCGGCGTCATCGAGCGCGACCCGAAAGGCAAGCGCCACTGGCTCGACACCATCCCGATCATCGTGACATCGGGCAGCTCGTCGGGCGGCTCGTCATGGAGCGGCGGTTCCTCGGGCGGCGGATTTTCCGGCGGCGGCGGTTCGTTCGGCGGCGGCGGCTCGTCGGGAAGCTGGTGAGGGCGCGATGATTTCCGGCAACGACAAGAAGCGCGTCACCAACGCGATCCGCGCCGCCGAGGCGAAGACCTCGGGCGAAATCTTCTGCGTGATCGCGCGCCAGTCGAGCACCTACCGGTTGGTGCCGCTCGCCTGGGCGTGCGCTCTCGCCTTGCTCGCGCCGTTTCCGCTGCTGGTGTTTTCGACCTGGCCGGCGTCGGCGATCTATATTTTCCAGCTTGCGGTGTTCGCGCTGGCGGCCGTCGTGCTGTCGCATCCGGCGATTCGCTTCCGCATCGTGCCGCGGCAGCGCAAGCACGACCGCGCGCATGCCGAGGCGATGCACCAGTTCTTCGCGCACGGCCTGGAGAAGACCGAGCAGCGCACCGGCGTGCTCATCTTCGCCTCGGCGGCCGAGCGCTATGCCGAGATCGTGGCCGATGCCGGCATCAACGACCGGGTCAGCAAGCAGGTCTGGGACGACGCGGTCGCGGCCCTGATCGCGGGCATCCGCGAGGGGCGCGCCGGCGACGGCTTCGTGGCCGCGATCGAGAAATGCGGCGCGGTGCTCACCGAGCATTTCCCGCCCGGCGCGCTGCAGCGCGACGAATTGCCGGACAAGCTGGTCGAGCTTTGAGCGTCCGTCGCCGGTCGGTCGGCGCGTCAATTGACGCGCCAATCGACGTGCCAGCTAGCGCGTCATGCCGTGATAGACGCTGTTCGGCCGCATGTCGGTCGCGGAGGCGACGCGGTTCGACATGTTGAAGAACGCCGTCACCGTGGAAATGTCCCAGATGTCGCGGTCGGAGAATCCGGCCTTGCGCAGTTTCGCGCGGTCTTCTTCCTCCACCGCCCACGGCTCCGCCGTCAGCTTGACCGCAAAGTCGAGCATCGCGCGCTGGCGCTTCGACAGCCGGGCGGCGCGATAATTCATCACCATCAGCTCGCCGAGCACCGGGTCCGACGCAAGCTGCCGCACGGCCGAGCCGTGCGCGGTCAGGCAATAATAGCAGCGGTTGTGCGAGGAGACCGCGACCGCGATCATCTCGCGCTCGAGCTTGCTCAGGCCCGATGGCGCGAGCATGAGATCGTTGTACATCGCGACAAAAGCTTCGAGCTTGGCGGTGTCGAAGGCATAGGCCTTGAGCACGTTCGGCACGAAACCGAGCTTCTCTTCGCATTTGCGGAAATAGGCGGACATCGGTTCGTTGAGGCTGGGCTTGGGCAGCATCAGGGCGACTGGCACGGTGTCGTCTCCCGCCGCCGCGCCGCCGGCCGCAGCCATGGTCGCGCGGCGCCCTTCGGCCGCCTGCGGCTTGCCGGCCTTGCCGTTGTTTTTCTTCGATTTCGCTGGTGTCTTGCTCACGTGTCATGCTCCCCGGTCAGGATCGCCAGCCTAGACCATGATCGGTGCCGATCGAAACGGATCGATCTGGTTTTTGCGCGGAATTGCGCTTCGGGCGGCGGACGCGCTGCAGAAAATCCGCCATAAATCCACCATGGCCGCTTGTGGCCACTCGACCGCCACACGCGATTCATAAAGACTCCCGTTGCACCCGAGGGAACCTGCCGATCCGGAGACCCTGCATGAGCTTCGCCAGCGTGCTCGATACCGAAGAAGAGCGCATTGCGCGCAAGCTGATCGAGGATGCCGATCAGTCCCTCAATGGCCGCGCCGGGCCGCTGGCACAGGGCTTCGTGCCGCGCCTGTTTTCGCGCGCCGCCCCCGAAGACCTGGTCGGCTACGAGCCTGAGGAGCTGGCCGTGCTCGGCGCGCAGGCCTGGGACTTCCTGCAGGTGCGCCGGCCCGGCCATCCGAAAATCCGCTTCGTCAGCCCGCAGCCGCCGAAGGGCGCCACGCGGCTCAACGGCATCTCGGTGATCGAGATCGTCAACGATGACATGCCGTTCCTGGTCGATTCGGTCATGGCGGCCTTGGCCGAAAGCGGGCTTTCGATCCGCCTCGTCGCGCATCCGGTGCTTGGGGCGCAGCGCGACGCCAGCGGCGCGCTGACCGCGCTCTCCGAGGGCGCGCCGCCGGACGGAGCGCTGCGCGAAAGCTTCATCCATGTGCACGTGGAGCGCATCGAGGACGAGTTACGACGGACCGTCATCGTGCAGGAGCTTGAACTGGTGCTCGCCGACGTGCGCGTCGCGGTCGCCGACTGGCGCGCGATGCTTGCGCGGGTCGGCGGTGTGATCGAGGAATTGCGCACGAATCCGCCGCCGCTGCCGGCGGAGGAGATCGCCGAATCGATCCAGTTCCTGGAATGGCTGGTGGCGGAGAATTTCACCTTTCTCGGCGTGCGCGACCACGTGCTTTCACCGCAGACCGATTCCTTCGATGCCTGTCACGAGACCGGGCTCGGAATCCTGCGCGACCGTTCGCGCGGCGCGAGCCGTCAATTGATGTCGCCGGAAATCCGCGCCGTGCTCGACGAGCCGCGTGCGCTGTTCGTGACCAAATCGGCATCGCGCTCGCGCGTGCACCGGCGCGTCTTCATGGATTATGTCGGGGTCAAGCGCTATGACGCGCAGGGACGCGCGGTCGGCGAATTCCGCATCCTCGGTCTGTTCACCTCGACCGCCTATACTCGCTCGACCCGCAGCATCCCCTTCGTCCGCCGCAAGATCGACGCGGTGCTCGCGCGCGCCGGCTTCAGTCCCGCCGGGCATTCCGGCAAGGCGCTGCTGAACACGCTGGAGACCTATCCGCGCGACGAACTGTTCCAGCTCGACCAGGAGACGCTCTATCGCTTCGCGATGACGATCCTCCAGCTCGAGGAGCGGCCGCGCGTGCGCGTGCTGGTGCATCGCGACCGCTACGACCGCTTCGTCTCGGCCCTCGTCTATATGCCCGGCAACCGCGCCGACAGCCGCGTGATCGGCGCGATCGGCGAATTTCTGGCCGCCCGCTTCAAGGGCTCGATCAGCACGCAGACGCCGTTCGTTCCCGAAGGCCCGCTGGTGCGCATCCATTTCGTGATCCGGCGCTCCAAGGAGCCGGTCGGCGATGTCGACCGCGCCGCGCTCGAATACGGGGTCGGGGCGATCGTGCGCACCTGGAGCGACGCGCTGTCGGAGACGCTCGCGCTCGCCTACGACGCGGTCAGGGCGAAGGCGCTGTTCGAACGCTACAGCAATGCCTTCTCGCCCGGCTACCGCCACCGCTATATGCCCTCCGAAGCGGTCGCCGACATCCGCACCATCGAGAACCTCACCTCGCAGCGTCCGCTGAGCGTGGAATTCCACGCGCGCCAGGATGCCGGCGCGCAGATCGGCCTCAAGGTCTGGAGCTACAATCGGCCGATCCCGCTGTCGGAACGGGTGCCGATCCTTGAAAACATGGGATTTCGGGTCGTCGACGAGACAACCTTCGACGTGACGTTCGCCGGGAACGGCCAGTCCAGGGTCGCGCTGCACGACATGGTGCTCGAGCGCGCCGACGGCGGCCCCGCCGACATCGGCGGCCTGAAGCAGGCGCTCGAAGCGTGCCTCCTCGTCGTCATGCGCGGGGTGGCGGAGAACGACGGCTATAACGGGCTCGTGCTTGCCGCCGAATTGTGGTGGCGCGACGTCGCGCTCATCCGCGCCATCTCGCGCTATCTGCGCCAGATCCGGGTACCGTTCTCGCAGGATTACATGTGGACGACGCTGCGCAAGCATCCCGCCATCGCGGCCGCGCTCGCGCGCCTGTTCCAGATCCGCTTCGATCCGCGCCTGGCCCCGCTCGGCGACCGGCGCGCCGGCCAGGAAGATGCCGTCGTCGCCGAGATCGAGACTGCGCTCATCAGCGTGCAGAGCCTTGATGAGGACCGCATCGTCCGCCACTTCGTCGGCGCGATCCGCGCCGCCGTGCGCACCAATTTCTTCCAGACCGACGTGCAGGGCCAGGCGAAGGCGCAGATCGCGATCAAGTTCGACAGCCGCAAGATCGACGCGCTGCCGCTGCCCAAGCCGCTCTACGAAATCTTCGTCTATTCGCCGCGCGTGGAAGGCGTGCATCTGCGCTTCGGCAAGGTCGCGCGCGGCGGCATCCGCTGGTCCGACCGGCCGCAGGATTTCCGCACCGAGATCCTCGGCCTGGTCAAGGCGCAGCAGGTCAAGAACGCGGTGATCGTGCCGGTCGGCGCCAAGGGCGGCTTCGTGCCCAAGCTCCTGCCCGTCGGCGGCACGCGCGAGGCGGTCCAGGCGGAAGGGGTTGCGACCTACAAGCTGTTCATTGCGAGCCTGCTCGACGTCACCGACAATATCGCGGACGAGGCGGTGGTGCCGCCGGAGAACGTGGTGCGCCACGACGGCGACGATCCCTATCTCGTGGTCGCCGCCGACAAGGGCACGGCGACCTTCTCCGACATCGCCAACGCGCTGTCGCTCGAACGCGACTTCTGGCTCGGCGACGCTTTCGCTTCCGGCGGCTCGGCCGGCTACGACCACAAGAAGATGGGCATCACCGCGCGCGGCGCCTGGGAAGCGGTGAAGCGGCATTTCCGCGAGATGGACATCGACATCGCGGCGACGCCGTTCACGGTGGCGGGCGTCGGCGACATGTCGGGCGACGTGTTCGGCAACGGCATGCTGCGCGAGAAGACGATCCGGCTCGTCGCCGCGTTCGACCATCGCGATATTTTTATCGACCCTGCGCCCGATCCGGAAAAAAGCTTCGCCGAGCGCGCGCGGCTGTTCGTGCTGCCGCGCTCGAGCTGGCAGGATTACGACAAGGCGCTGATCTCCAAGGGCGGCGGCGTCTTTCCGCGCAGCTTGAAGGAAATCCCGGTCTCGGCGGAGATGCGGGCGCTGCTGCACATCGAGAGCCCACGCGCGACGCCGCAGGAGGTGATGCGCGCGATCCTGAGCGCGCCGGTCGATCTGCTCTGGTTCGGCGGCATCGGCACCTATGTGCGCGCCTCCGAGGAGAGCGACGAGGCCGTTGGCGACCGCGCCAACGACGCCATCCGCATCGCGGCCGCCGGGCTCGGCTGCAAGGTGATCGGCGAGGGCGCCAATCTCGGCATGACGCAGCGCGGCCGCGTCGAGGCGGCGCTGCGCGGCGTGCGGCTCAATACCGACGCCATCGACAATTCCGCCGGCGTCAACACCTCCGACGTCGAGGTCAACATCAAGATCGCGCTGAGCGCGTTGCTGCGCAGCGGGACGCTGGCGCTCGATGCGCGCAACGACCTGCTCGCGGCCATGACCCAGGAGGTCGCGCGCCTCGTGCTGCGCAACAATTACCAGCAGACGCTGGCGCTCTCGCTCGCCGAACGGCGCGGGCTCGACGAGCTCGGCTTTCAGCAGCGCCTGATGCAGGCGCTGGAGCGGCGCGGCCTGCTCGACCGCGCGGTGGAATTGCTGCCCGACGACATGGCGCTCGCCGAGCGCCGCCGCCGCGCGCAACCGCTGACCCGGCCGGAGCTCGCGGTGCTGCTCGCCTATGCCAAGCTGACGCTGTTCGGCGACGTGCTGGAAACTGGCGTGCCCGACGATCCCTATCTGCGGCGCGAACTCAGCCGCTATTTCCCCGCGCTGCTGGGCGAGCGCTTTCCGCAGGAGCTCGACCGCCACCGGCTGCGGCGCGAGATCATCGCGACCCATATCGTCAACTCGCTTATCAATCGCGGCGGCCCCTCGGTGCTGATGCGCATGATGGACGAGACCGGCGCGCCGGCGCCGGCGGTGGTCGGTGCCTTCGTCGCGGTGCGCGACAGCTACGACATGCCGGCGCTGAACGCGCAGATCGACGCGCTCGACGCGAAGATTCCCGGCGCGCTGCAGCTCGAACTCTATGCCGCCGTGCAGGACCTGCTGCTCGACCGCATCGTATGGTTCCTGCGCAACGCCGACCTGTCAAAAGGGCTGTCGGACGTCGTCGAGCGCTATGCGCGCGCCGTCGCCGAGGTGGAGGCGGTGCTGACGACCGCGCTGCCGGAAGCCGCCGCCCGCCAGCGCGCCGCCCGCATCGAAGAGCTGACCAAGGCCGGCGTGCCCGACGCGCTCGCCGCCAGGGCGGCAAGCCTGCCGGCGCTCGCGGCGGGAACCGACATTGCGCTCGTCGCCGACAAGACCGGGCGCGCCATCGCGGATGCCGCCGCCACCTATTTCGCCGCGCGCGATTTCTTCCGCATCGACCGCATCGCTGCTGCCGCCACGCGCATCGCCGCCGCCGATTATTTCGACCGGCTGGCGCTCGACCGCGCGCGCGACGAACTGGGCGAGGCGATGCGCCGGCTCACCGCCGAGATGCTGCTCGGCGGAAAGCCGGCCAAGGAGGCGCTTGCGGCCTGGGCTACGCAGCGCGGCGGCGAGGTGGAGCGCATCCGCGCCGCGGTGCACGAGATCGCCGATACCGGCCTCAGCCTGTCCAAGCTTACGGTGGCTGCGAGCCTGCTGCGCGATCTCGCAAAGCCGTGACCGGCCGGCTTGGAGCGTTTTCGAGCGAAGTGGATACCATCCCGCTTTAGTGCATTTACCGCACCTCACACCGCGGCCTTCGCCCAGGCGAGCGCGGCCTCGATGCGGTCATTGCCCCAGAATAATTCGCCGTCCGCGGTCACAAGGCTCGGCGCGCCGAAAATCCCGAGCCGCTGCGCGTCCTCGGTGTTCTCGCGCAGCCGGTTCTTGATGGCGTCCGATTGCGCGCGCTCGAACACGGCGCGGGCGTCGCGCTTCAACGCGACAAGGATCGCCTGGATTTCCGCCGGATCGCTGATGAGGCGGCTTTCGGCAAACTGCGCCTGATAGACCGCGCGGATGAATTCGGCGCCCCAGCCTTCCTCGAGCCCCACCAGCGCCACGCGTGCGGCCAGCAGGCCGGCCTGCGGGAATTTCGACGGCTGCACGAACGGCAGGCCGAGATCGCGGCACACGCGCGCGAGATCGCGCCACATGTAGCGGCCCTTCAGCGGATAGATATTGAATGGCGAATTGTCCCAGCCCTGCGCCTTGAAGATCGGCCCGAGCAGGAACGGCCGCCAGTTCAGGCGCACCCCTTGCGCCTGCGCCAGCTTTTCGATCCGCATGGCGGCGGGATAGGAATAGGTCGAGGCGAATTCGAACCAGAAATCGAGTGTGGGTTCGGTCATGGCGGGCCGGATCGGGATGCGTCAGCTTTGAGCGAAAAATACACCGGACGCAATCATCCTGAGAACTCGACGGAACGTTTGCGAGGGTTCATCATTGATGTTTCGGGTTGTATTTTGGGGTTGCAGCTTAAGGCCGCCTGAGGAGGTCTCATGTCCGGTTCGAAACGCATCTGTCTCGCCGCGGGCATTCTCAGCCTTGCATTCGTGGCGCAGTTGTTCTGGTCGCCGCCGGCCCAGGCGCGGGAATATCCCTGGTGCGCGCGCTACGACTGGACGACCTACAATTGCGGCTTCGTCAGCTTCCAGCAATGCCTGGCGACGGTCCGCGGCATCGGCGGCATCTGCGAGCCCAATCCGCGCTATGCCGGCCAGCCGGCGCGCCGCAAGCCGCGCCGGGCGCGCTGACGCATAGGCGGCGTGCCTGTTCGGGCGCCCTTGTCCAAAGCCGCAGCATTAGTGTCGCCGAAACGCCAACCCCGCTTAATGCCGGCGTCACAATCGGCAACGACGATCCGCCCCGGGTTGGGGGGAATTCGTCGTGGCGCGCGTTGGAATTTGTCTGATCGGCGGCGTGCTGCTTGCCGCGGCCTGTCTGTTCGCTTTATATCCGTCGCTCGATCTTGAAGTCGCGCTGCATTTCGTCGGCGGCGATCCGGGCCGGAAGTTTCCGCTCGCCGGCAAGTCGGCCTTCAAAATTCTGCGGCAGGTCAATCTCGCCGTCCCGGCAACCGTCCTTGCGATCGTCCTGACCTTCACCGCCATCCAGCTCAATCGGCCGCGTGCGCGCATCTTCATTCCGCCGCGCGTCGGGCTGTTCGTGATCGCCGCGCTCGCGCTCGGTCCCGGATTGCTGGTCAACGGCCTGCTCAAGCCGTTCTGGCCGCGTCCGCGCCCGGGCTCGATCCTGCAGACCGGCGGCAGCGAGCCCTTCATGGCGTGGTGGGACATCGGCGGCACCTGCACCGGCAATTGCTCGTTCGTGTCCGGCGAGGTCTCGGTCGCCTTCGCGCTGCTCGCGATCGCCGCAGTCATGCCGGCGGTGCTGCGCCGGGGCGCCTTCGCAGTCGTGCTGGTCTATGGCGCGGCGATTGCCTTCATGCGCGTGGCCGCCGGCGCGCATTTCCTCTCCGATGTCGTCTTCGCCGCCGGCCTCACCGCGCTCGTCGTCTGGCTGCTGCACGGTCTGTTCTTTCGCTGGGAAAGGCCTGGTGTTTCGGCCGCGGGCGCCGATGCGTTCGCGCGCGCGCTGAACGCGATAATCGTGACGGCCGGCCGGCTGATCGGCGGGCAATGGTCGCTCATGCGCGGCGGCTTCGTGCGCAGGGACGCCCCGCGCGCATGACGCAGGCCGGCGGGGTCATAGGAATCACCGGCCGGCATTATTTTGCGTTCCGCCTGTCCGCCCTCCTGCCGGACGCCGCCCTCTCGGGCTCTCTGCGGGTAGCCGGTCGCCGCAAACCGGAAAGATTTGCCGCCGCCTGCCCCGCCCGCTAAGACAGCGCGAATTTTTCGCTACAGCGGGCGGTTTCATGGCTGCGAAAACGGACAAGAAGGACGTCAGGAAGGTGGTGCTGGCCTATTCGGGCGGCCTCGACACCTCCATCATTCTCAAGTGGCTGCAGACCACCTATGGCTGCGAGGTGGTGACCTTCACCGCCGATCTCGGCCAGGGCGAGGAGCTCGAGCCCGCGCGCGCCAAGGCGCTGCTGCTCGGCATCAGGCCCGAGAACATCTTCATCGAGGACCTGCGCGAGGAATTTGTCCGCGATTACGTGTTCCCGATGTTCCGCGCCAACACGGTCTATGAGGGCCAGTATCTGCTCGGCACCTCGATCGCGCGCCCGCTGATCGCCAAGAAGCAGATCGAGATCGCGGAAAAGGTCGGCGCCGACGCGGTCTGTCACGGCGCCACCGGCAAGGGCAACGACCAAGTGCGCTTCGAGCTGACCTATTATGCGCTCAAGCCGGACGTCATCGTGATCGCGCCCTGGCGCGAATGGGACCTCACTTCGCGCACCCGGCTGATCGACTTCGCCGAGAAGCACCAGATCCCAATCGCCAAGGACAAGCGCGGCGAGGCGCCGTTCTCGGTGGATGCCAATCTCCTGCATTCGTCGTCGGAAGGCAAAGTGCTGGAAGACCCGGACACGGAAGTGCCCGACTATGTGTTCTCGCGCACGGACGATCCGGAACAGGCGCCCGACACGCCGACCGTGATCACGGTGGATTTCGAGAAGGGCGATCCGGTCGCGATCGACGGCAAAAAGATGTCGCCGGCGACGCTGCTGCAAGCGCTCAACGATCTCGGCAAGAAGAACGGCATCGGCCGTCTCGATCTCGTGGAGAACCGTTTCGTCGGCATGAAGTCGCGCGGCATGTACGAGACGCCGGGCGGCACCATCCTGCTGGTCGCGCACCGCGCGATCGAGAGCATCACGCTCGACCGCGGCGCGGCGCATCTGAAAGATGAGCTGATGCCGAAATATGCCGAGCTGATCTATAACGGCTTCTGGTTCACGCCCGAGCGCGAGATGCTGCAGGCGGCGATCGACAAGTCGCAGGAACTGGTCAGCGGCCGCGTGCGGCTCAAGCTCTACAAGGGTTCGGTCGCTGTCGTCGGGCGCGACAGCAGATATTCGCTCTACGACCAGGAGCTCGTGACGTTCGAGGAAGGTGCGGTCGCCTACGACCACCGCGATGCCGAGGGCTTCATCAAGCTCAATGCGTTGCGCCTGCGCACGCTCGGCCAGCGCCGCAAGAAGCTCGGCCTCTGAACGGCGAAGCGCGGGACGCGCGTCTGCGCGCGCGCGCGCCCCGCGTTCGTGTCTCGCTTATCGCGGCGGGCCTTCGCCCGCGAGCAGCGGCGTGATGCGGCGGACGGTGACGCGCCGGTTCAGCCGCTCGGGTCCGTCGGTCGGCACTTTCAGGTACTGCTCGCCATAGCCCTGCGTGGTCAGGTTCTCCGGCGGCACGCCGAATTCCTCGGTCAGCAGGATGGCGACCGATTCCGCGCGCCGGTCGGAGAGCGACAGGTTGTCGATGTCCGGTCCGACCGCGTCGGTATGGCCCTCGATCAGGAACACTTCCGCCGGATTGGCGGCGATGGCGCGGTTGATCGCCTCGGCGATCGGCGCCAGCCGGTCGACCTGGTCGGGCGTGACCTCCCATGAGCCGGTCTCGAACGTGATCGTGTCGAGATCGACGCGCGGCATGCGGTCGCGCAGTTCGGGGCTGTAGAGCACCTCGTCGAGCGAGTAGGGCCGTTCGAGATAGTCGACCGGCGGCGCTATCAGCGTCTCGTAGATCAGGTAGGGATCGGCGCGCTCGGCCTCGACAATGTAGCGGTTGCGCGGGATGCGGATGACCGGCGGCGGCATCCGTACGTAATAGCCGTCCGCGCGGCGCGGGCCGCGCGCCCGGTTGTCGATGAGCACCAGCTCGCGGCCGCGCGCGTCGCGGCGGGTGCGGCGGACCAGCCGGCCGTCCGTGTCGGTGACGGTGACGATCTGGATGCCGTTCGGACGCACGGCGATGGTCAGGGTCTGGTCGCCGCGCCGCTCGGTGCGCACGTCGCGGGCACCGCGCCGGAAGCGCTCGCTCTCGGTCCGGCGCACGATGGTGCGGTCGCCCTCGCGGATGAAGGTGCGGTTGCCTTCGCGGATCACCGTGCGGCCGTCGCGCGTCTCCTCGCGCCGTTCGCGCCGCGCGTCCTCGATGCTGCGAAGCTGCGGCTGCGCGGCGCTGGGGGCGGGGCCGGGCACAGGACCCGGCCGCGGACTTGCATCGCGAGGTCTTGCATCACGCGGGCCTGCGTCACGCGGGCCGCGCCGGTCGCGGAAGCGGTCGTCGGGGGCGGCCGGCGGCTGGGCCTGCTG
>JABARS010000010.1 GCA_019187085.1 Pseudorhodoplanes sp.
CCGAAACCGGCCGCCGCGCCCAAACCCGCTCCGGCCACTGCCGCAGCGCCGCCGCCGGCAGCACCCGCACCGGCCGCAGCACCCCCCGCCCCCGCGCGTCCCGCCACGCTCGCGGAACTGCAGCGCGTGCGCCAGACCTGCATGGCCGACATCGACCTGCATTGCAGAGGCATTCGCCCGGGCGAAGGCCGCATCCTGGATTGCCTGGCGGCGAAAGAGCCGGCGCTGCTGCCGGTATGCAAGCAGGCGGTGCTGCAGGCGCGCCGCTGAAGCGCCAGCCCGCGGCGTTCGCGGCCGTCAGCCGCCGTCAGGTCGTGCCCCACACCTGCCGGGCGACGCTTGTGACCAGTTCCAGCTTGGCGCGCTGATCCGCCGCGGTGATTTCATTCCCCTCGACGACGCTGGCAAAGCCGCATTGCGGGCTGATCGCGAGCCTGTCCAGGTCGACGAAACGCGTCGCCTCCTCGATCCGGCGCAGCACCGCGTTCCTGTCTTCGAGTTGCGGCCGCTTGGTCGTGATCAGCCCCAGCACGACCGACCTGTCGCGCGGCATGAACCGAAGCGGCTCGAAAGAACCCGAACGCGGATCGTCGAATTCCAGCAGGTAGCGATCGACCTTGAGCACCGAGAAGCATTGCTCGGCGATGCCCTCGTAACCGCCTTCGATCATCCACTGGCTGCGCGCATTGCCCCGGCACAAATGGATGGACACGGTGGTGGTGGGCTTGCGCTTTTCGATGCAGCGGTTGAGCAGCTCCAGATAGATCAACAAGCGCCGGTCCGGATCGTCGCCCTCCGCGACGATCTCGGCACGCAGCCTGTCGCTCAGGAAATAGGTCAGAAGCGGATCATCGATCTGGATGTGGCTGCATCCGGCCGCTTCCAGATTTGCGATCTCCGCCTGATAGATTTTGGCGACATCGGAAAAGAACCGCTCGATGTCGGGATAGGCCGTCTCCGACACCGTGCGCCGGCCGCCATGGAAATGCATGCGCGTCGGCGACGGCAGCGTCACCTTGGCCGCCTGCTGCGTGATGCCCGCGAGGAAGCGGTAATCCGCGGTCAGGATCGGCTCGCCGACCACGAGCGGGGCAACTGTCCGCACGTGTTTCGGCGTGTAGTTCTTGTCGAAGGCCGCCGCTTGCGAGCCTTCGACGATTTCCACGCCCCGGATGGCGGAAACGAAATCGATCCACCAGTTCTCGCGCCGGAATTCGCCGTCGGTGACCAGCCGAAAGCCCAGTTCCTCCTGCAGGCGGACGACGTCGCGGATGGCGGCGTCTTCCACCGCACGCAGCGCGGGCGCGCCGATGCGTCCTGCGCCGAACTGCGTCCGCGCCTGCAAAAGCGCGGCGGGACGCAGAAAGCTGCCGACCGTCTCGGCACGGATCTTCGCAGGCATTTCCGACGGCATGGTCAACGTGCCGGATCCCTGACCGCCGGATAGCTCTCGAACTCGATATTGTGGAGTTCGCCGTTGCGGCGCTCGACACGGCGCATGTAGATGTTCTGGACGATGTCGCGCGTCTGCGCATCGATCTTGATCGGACCGCGCGGGCTCTCCCACGCCAGGCCTTTCATCGCTTCGAGCAGGACGGGTCCCTCCGCCACTCCCTTGGTCGCCTGCAGCGCACGGAAGATCAGCTCCATCCCGTCATAGGCGGCGACCGAGACGATATTCGGCCGCCGGTTGCCGTTGGCGGCGCGGAAGGCGGCCACGAACGTCTTGTTGCTCTCCGAGGGATGCGCGACCGAATACGGCCCGCCGGTAATGATGCCGAGCACCGCGTCACCCATGCCGTTGAGAAGGTCGTCGTCCATGACGTCGCTCATCGACACGATCTTGATGCCGGACTTGTTCAGTCCGCGTTCGGCGAACTGCTTGGCGAATATCCCGCCGACGCCGGCCGGCATGAAAGCGAAGATCGCTTCCGGGGCGGCGTCACGGGCGCGTTGCAGGAACGGCGCAAAATCGGGATTGGCCAGCGGCACCCGCAGCCGCTCGATGACCTTGCCGCCGCCCTGCTCGAAGGACCGAATGAACCATTGTTCGGCATCGTGCCCCGGCGCGTAGTCGCTGACCAGCGTGACCGCGTTCTTGATCTTGTTCTTCGCCGCCCAGGCACCGACGATGTTGGCGATTTGCGGAATGGTCTGGATGGTGCGCACTGCAAACGGCGCGCGATCCAGCACCGCCGAGGTCGAGGCGACGGTGACCACCATGGGTATCTTGGCTTCGGTCGCCAGCGGCGCGACCGCCATGGCGATCGGGGTGAGGCCGAAGCCGAGCAGCACATTCACCCGGTCGTTGACGATCAGCTCCTGGGCAAGGCGTTTGGCATTGTCCGCCACGCCCGCGTCTTCCTTCAGGATCACCTGGATCTTCTTGCCGGCGACCGTGCTGCCTTTCTGCTTGAGAAAGAGATTGATGGCGGCATTGGCCTGCCAGCCGGTCGACTGGAAGGGCCCGGTCATCGGCAGGATCACGCCGATTTTCACGGTGTCCTGCGCGTTCGCGACAGCGGCACCGGCCATCACTGCCCCGGCGGCAGCGAGCGCGACAACATATCGAGGCAGTCTGGATCGCATCATTTCCTCCCGTTGAACCGGCTCCGTTGCGCCGGTGCACGCGTTGGCCGCGTTTGGGCGGGAATGATATTCGGGATCCAATACGAGTCAAATTGAGATCTACGCGAGCTGTTTTCACTGTATTTTTTCATATTTAGGATCCAATATCCCGCTATTGGATCCCAACAGTCATTTTGCCTATCATCGGGGTCATCGGGGCACACACCATGCGCCAGCAATTGCAAGCCACGTTGCGAATTCGCGAAATGATCCTGCGCGGCGAACTCGCCCCCGGACAACGCGTGCCGGAAGCGGTCGTGGCGCAGCAGCTCGGCCTGTCGCGAACCCCCGTACGCCAGGCACTGCCGGCGCTTGCGGAGGAAGGACTGCTCGTCCCCGCCGGCCGGCGCGGTTACGCCGTGCGCATCTTCACGATCAACGAGATCGTCACCGCGCTCGACATTCGCGCCACACTCGAGGGGATGGCCGCGCGCCTGCTCACCGAACGCGGCGTCTCGCATACTTTGCTGCATACGCTGCGCGAATGCCTCGCGGAGGGCGACGCCCTTTTCGCGCGGCGCCGTCTGGAGAACAGTGACGAAATCCGTTATGGCCGGATGAACGAGCGCTTTCACCGAGCGATCATCGAAGCGGTGGACAACAGCATCATCAGCGACCTGATCGCCCGGCTTCATCGCGTTCCGTTCCTGACGCCGAGCACGATCGCATTCGACAACAAGAGCAGGAACGAGATTTTCGATCTATTGTATCACGCGCACCGTCAGCATCATGCGATCACGGAAGCGCTTGAATGGCGGCAGGGCGCGCGCGTCGAGGCGCTGATGAAGGAGCACGTCAACCTGCAGAAGCGCAGCATGAGCCTCGACGAGCGTCGGCCCGACATGCAGCGTCCGCCTTTGTCCGGGTCGGCGCCGCCGCGGGTCGGCTCAATTTTCGCGCTCTGACCGGTACCCGCGATCGTCAGCCGCCCGCCATGTAGGCGGGGAACCAGCCCTCGAACGCAGCCTGCAGCGTTGCGACCGGCAGCGGATTTTCGCCGGCAATCGCGAGCGCGGTTCCGCCGACCGTGCCGAGCCGGCGCACGGCAATGCCGCGCACTGCCAGGAACGACGCCAGCGCATCGGCCTGCGCGGGCGCGACCGTCACGACATAGCGCGCCTGATCCTCGCCGAACCAGAAGGCATGCGCGGGCACAGCGCCACTCTCGGCATCGAGCCGCGCGCCAAGTTTCGAGGCCATCGCCATCTCGGCGAGCGCGACCAGCAGACCGCCGTCGGAGACATCGTGTACGGCATTGACCTGCCGCGTCGCGATCAGTTCGCGCACCACTTCGCCGTGGCGGCGCTCGGCGGCAAGATCGACCGGCGGCGGCGCGCCCTCCTCGCGGCCGCAGATGTCGCGCAGATAGAGCGATTGGCCGAGCCAGCCCGCGGTCTCGCCCACGAGCAGGATGACGTCGCCATCGTTCTTGAGCGCCAGCGTCGCCGATTTTGCAAAATCGTCGAGCAGCCCGACGCCGCCGATGGTCGGCGTCGGCAGGATCGCGCGGCCGTTGGTCTCGTTGTAGAGCGAGACGTTGCCTGACACGACGGGGAAGTCGAGCGCCTTGCAGGCTTGCGCGATGCCGCGCACGCAGCCGACGAACTGGCCCATGATGTCCGGTTTTTCCGGATTGCCGAAATTCAGGTTGTCGGTAACCGCGAGCGGCCGCGCGCCGACAGCGCAGAGATTGCGATACGCTTCCGCCACCGCCTGCTTGCCGCCCTCGAACGGATCGGCCTCGCAATAGCGCGGCGTCACATCGCAGGTCATCGCGAGACCCTTCGGCCCATCCTCGACGCGCACCACCGCGGCGTCGCCGCCCGGGCGCTGCACGGTGTTGCCACCGATGATGTGGTCGTACTGCTCCCACACCCAGCGCCTGGAGCACAGATCGGGCGTGCCGATCAGCTTTTCCAGCGCGGCGGCGAGCGGCAACGGCGCCTTCACCTCGCCCGCCCGGATCTGCGGCAGCTTGGGGCTTTCGACGAAGGGGCGGTGATAGACCGGCGCCTCGTCGCCGAGTTCCTTGATCGGCAGGTCGGCCATGACATCGCCGCCATGCTTGATCAGGAAGCGTTTGGTCGGCGTGGTGTGGCCGACGATCGCGAAATCCAGCCCCCATTTGCGGAAGATGCCCTCGGCTTCCTTTTCCTTCTCGGGCTTGAGCACCATGAGCATGCGCTCCTGGCTTTCCGAGAGCATCATCTCGTAGGCGCTCATGCCGGTCTCGCGCGTGGGCACGCGGTCGAGTTCGAGCGTGACGCCGAGATCGCCCTTGGCGCCCATCTCCACCGCCGAGCAGGTGAGCCCCGCCGCGCCCATGTCCTGGATCGCAATCACGCAATCCTGCCGCATGATCTCGAGACACGCCTCGAGCAGGAGCTTCTCCGCGAACGGATCGCCGACCTGCACGGTCGGACGCTTCTCCTCGGAATCCTCGCCGAATTCGGCCGACGCCATGGAAGCGCCATGGATGCCGTCGCGGCCGGTCTTGGAGCCGAGATAGACGATCGGCATGTTCACGCCGGAGGCGGCGGCATAGAAGATGGCGTCGGAGCGCGCGAGCCCGACCGCCATGGCGTTGACGAGATTGTTGCCGTCATAACGGGTGTGGAAGCGCACCTGCCCGCCCACCGTCGGCACGCCGAAGGAATTGCCGTAACCGCCAATGCCGGCGACCACGCCCGACACGAGATGCCGCGTCTTCGGGTGCCCGGGATCGCCGAAGGACAGTGCGTTCAGGCAGGCGATCGGCCGCGCGCCCATGGTGAACACGTCGCGCAGGATGCCGCCAACACCGGTCGCCGCCCCCTGATAGGGCTCGATGTAGCTCGGGTGGTTGTGGCTCTCCATCTTGAAGACCACCGCAAGCCCGTCGCCGATGTCGATCACGCCCGCATTCTCGCCCGGCCCCTGGATCACCCAGGGCGCTTCGGTGGGCAGCCCGCGCAGATGCACCTTCGAAGACTTGTACGAGCAATGCTCGTTCCACATCGCCGAGAAGATGCCGAGTTCGGTCAGCGTCGGCTCGCGGCCGATCAGATCGAGGATGCGCTGGTACTCGTCGGGCTTGAGCCCGTGCTCGGCGACGAGTTCGGGAGTGATCTGGGGTTCGTTGCGCATCGACCGGTTCGTTTCGTCAAACTTTTACCCTCATGGTGAGAAGCGCCGCGCAGCGGTGCGTCTCGAACCCACGAGGCCGAGGATTCTGGGGCCTCATCCTTCGAGACGCATTGCTTCGCAATGCTCCTCAGGATGAGGGGCAACTATCACGCCGCCTTCTCGAAATGCTGCACGAGGCCCGCGAACAGGCCGCGGCCGTCAGTGCAGCCCATGATGCTTTCGACATGGTTTTCCGGATGCGGCATCATGCCGAGCACGTTGCCGCCTGCGTTGACGATGCCGGCGATGGCGTTGATCGCACCGTTGTGGTTCCAGTCCGGGTCGATGATGCCGTCGGGCGAGGAATAGCGGAACAGCACGCGCCCCTCGCCTTCCAGCCGCGCGATGGTTTCGCCGTCGGCGACGTAGTTGCCCTCGCCATGCGCGACCGGCACGCGGATGACCTGCCCGGCATTATAGCCGCGGGTGAACGGCGTGTCGGAACGCTCGACCTTGAGATAGACGTCGCGGCAAATGAATTTGAGCTGCTGGTTGCGCATCAGCACGCCCGGCAGCAACCCGGACTCGCACAGGATCTGGAAGCCGTTGCAGACGCCGAGCACGAGCCCGCCTCTGGCCGCGTGCGCGCGCACCGCGTCCATGACGGGGCTGCGCGCGGCGATAGCGCCGCAGCGCAGATAGTCGCCGTAGGAGAAGCCGCCGGGAATGACCACGAGGTCGGTGCCCGCCGGCAGCGCGCGCTCCGCGTGCCACACCATCGCGGTCTCGTTGCCCGACACGATCTTGAGCGTGCGCGCCATGTCGCGCTCGCGATTGATGCCGGGAAAGACGAGGACCGCCGAGTTCATGCCTGTCAGATAAGTTCGATCCGGTAATTCTCGATCACGGTGTTCGCCAGCAGCCTGTCGGCGGCTTCTTTCAGCAGCGCCTCGGCCCTGGCGCGGTCGGACGCGCCCTCGATCTCGATGTCGAACACCTTGCCCTGGCGCACGCTGGCGACGCCCGCGATCCCGAGCGAACGCAGCGCGCCCTCGATCGCCTTGCCCTGGGGATCGAGAATGCCGGTTTTCAGTGTGACGGTGACGCGGGCTTTCATGGATGCGAATCGGCCTGCCGGACGCTGCGGGGGCTCGGTTTTCGCCTATCACCCTTCGGCACCGCCCTCAATGCGCTTTTGCGCCGGGACCTGAGGATATGCACGTCAGCGCGGCGCCGGCGCGGGCCCGGCGATGCGCAGCGCTTCCACCAGCGCCTCGAAACGCGGCCGCCAGCGCGGATAAGCCTCCTCCGACGCATGGCACACGGCGGCGATCGAATAGCCGTCCGCCGCCGTCATGTAGGAGGCATAGCGCGCCACCTGCCCGAGCATCGACAGCCGGAACTCGGCGACCTGGAACGGCAGCCCGGCGATGGTGCGCGGCGCATAGGGCTGCGTCACGACCGGCGCGACGTCCACCGCCTTGTTCCATTCGATGACGCCGGAGAATTCCCGTTCGAGCCGTTCCTTCTGATCGGCGAATGCCTCGATCTGCGCCCGGGCGATCTGGGCGGCATCGAACGAGCGCATGATCACGGCGGCCGGGGCGCCGTTCGCCGGCTCCTTGGTGAAGAAGCAGCCGACTATCGCGCCGCCGCAGGCCTCTTCGCGGCATTGCAGGCTGAGCTCCTGCTCGTCCTCGCGCTCCCACACGCCGTCGTCGTAGGTCACGGAAAACACGTCCTGCGGATCGCGGTACTCGGCGCCGGCCGCGGGCGCAGCAGCACTCCCGGCCATCGCGAGCAGCAACAGGACAACACGCGCAAAGCGGGGCATTGCAAATGCTCGGACCGGACGGGGCGAAACGCAAGTCGCGCCAGTATTCCGCGCCGCGCACCGGCGCGCAACGCCCGCACGACAAAACGGGGGCCGCAGCCCCCGTTTTTCGTCGACGCCGGAAAATCTGCCGAAAAAAGAGTCAGCCCTTGACCAGGACCGGACCGGTGCCGCGCGGCGGCTCGCCCTCGTTCATGATGCCGAGCCGCTTGGCGACCTCGGTATAGGCTTCGAGCAGTCCGCCGAGATCGCGGCGGAAGCGGTCCTTGTCGAGCTTCTCGCTCGACTTGATGTCCCACAGCCGGCACGAATCGGGGGAGATTTCGTCTGCCACCACGATGCGCATATTGTCGTTTTCCCACAGCCGGCCGCATTCCATCTTGAAGTCGACGAGGCGGATGCCGACGCCGAGGAACAGGCCGGAGAGGAAATCGTTGACGCGGATGGCGAGCGCCATCATGTCGTCGATCTCCTGCGGGGTCGCCCAGCCGAACGCGGTGATGTGCTCTTCGGAGACCATCGGGTCGCCGAGCTGGTCGTTCTTGTAATAGAACTCGATGATCGAGCGCGGAAGCTGGGTGCCTTCCTCGATGCCAAGCCGCTGCGACAGCGAGCCGGCCGCGACATTGCGCACGACGATCTCGAGCGGGATGATCTCGACCTCGCGGATGAGCTGCTCGCGCATGTTCAGCCGGCGGATGAAATGCGTCGGCACGCCGATATCGTTCAGGTTCTGGAAGACGTATTCGGAAATGCGGTTGTTGAGCACGCCCTTGCCTTCGATGACTTCGTGCTTCTTGGCGTTGAAGGCGGTGGCGTCGTCCTTGAAGTGCTGAATCAGCGTGCCGGGTTCAGGGCCTTCGTAAAGGACCTTCGCCTTTCCTTCATAGATGCGGCGGCGGCGGCTCATTGTGCTGTACCGTGTCTTGTAAAAGTCCATGATTGCCGGGGTTCCGGTTTACGTTTTCTATCCGCGGCGGGGACGGAAAGCCATGCCCGTACGCATACTGCGAAAGTGGCGCTTCCGTATGGCCGCAAACTAGCCGATCGAGCTTTCCAGCACAATCGGTCCGCGGGGCCGCCGTCCACCGCGCGCAGCCGCGACCAATTCGCAGGGCTGTTGCCTTGACGCCCTTCCCCCGATATGCAAGGCGCGAGCGCGAATCCGCGCAGCACGGTCACCGGTCTGGTACAATCAAGAGGGTAAGGGTATGACGACGTTCGACAAGCGCGAAGAAGGCTTCGAGAAGAAGTTCGCGCATGACGAGGAACTGAAATTCAAGGCCTATGCCCGACGCAACAAGCTCCTGGGCCTGTGGGCGGCCGAACAGCTCGGCAAGACCGGCGCCGACGCGGAAGCCTATGCCAAGCAGGTCGTCATGGCCGACTTCGAGGAAGCCGGCGACGGCGACGTGGTGCGCAAGGTCGTTGCCGACCTCGCCGACAAGAATGTCACCGAGCAGGCCATTCGCGCCAAGATGAACGAATTGCTGGCGCAGGCGGTGGCGCAGATCCAGGCCGGCCAGTAGCCGGCGCTCCCGTGAGTGCGGCCGCCGTCTCCGACGCCGACATTGCCGCGTGGTTCGAGGGCAAGTCGTTCACCTCGGACTGGACGAGCTGGCATTTCCCGCGCTGGACGAACCTGCTTGCGCCCTATCGGGAGGCGCCCGCGCACCTGCTTGAAATCGGATCCTGGGAGGGCCGCTCGGCCCTCTTCTTCCTCAATTACCTGCCGCACGCCAGGCTGACCTGCGTCGATCCCTGGACCGGCAATTTCGAGCACGCGGCCGATCCGTATTTTGCGGCGCTCGTTCCCGATTCCGAGCGCCGGTTCGACGAGAACACCGCCGCGTTCGCCCCCCGCATCGAGAAGATCAAGGACGCGTCCGCGCGCGCCTTGCCGCGGCTCGCGCTCGCCGACCGCCGCTTCGACATCGTCTATATCGACGGCAGCCATCTCGCCGTCGACGTGTTCGCCGACGGCGCGCTGGCGTGGCCGCTGGTCGCGCCCGGCGGCCTGATCGTGTTCGACGATTACGAATGGTACGGCTTCGAGGATGTCACGCAGAACCCGAAGCTCGGCATCGACGCCTTCCTGCGCGCCTATGAAGGCGGCTACCGGACGATCGAGCGCGGCTATCAGATCGTGATCAGGAAAGGTACCGGCTGAGGACGTCCGCGCCGGCGCATTCAGCTTCGCGCGGCGATCGCCATGGCGATCCGGTCGAGCACCTCGCCGATGCGCGCCTGAAGACCCGCGGCCTCGACCGTCATCACGCGATAATCGCGCGCGGCGAACCACGCATTGCGCTGCGCGCGCGTTTTCGCCGCGTCCGCGCTTTCGCCGGCCGGCGCGAGATCGATCACCAGGCGGTGCGCGAACGACACGATGTCGGCGATGTGCGGGCCGACCGGGGTCTGGCGCTTGAAGCCGGCCCCGATCAGGCGGCGGTCGCGGGTCAGGCTGCGCCACAAGAGGCGTTCGGCGTCGGTCGGATTGCGGCGCAGAAGGCGGGCAAGACCGCGCGTCGGGCCGCCGCTGTCGGCGGCCTCTTCCGGCGCTGAGCCTGCGATCAGCGCGCGCAGCAACTCGGCCTGCGTGCCGTCGAGCACGCCGCCGCGCGCGGGGCCCTTGCGGCCTTCGGCGAGCGCGGTGACGATGCCGTGCAGGGTACGGATGTCCTGCTGGGTCGGCTGCATGCGGCTGAAGATGTTGCGCATGTTGACGACCATGGTCTCGCGCTTCTCGTCGGGGCGGAAATATTCGATTCTTTCAAGCTCGCGTTCGAGCGCATGGAAGAAAGCGAGCAGCTGCTCCCTGGGCGCCGGCGGCGACTTGTCCGGCATCGCAAACGGCAGGGCCCCGCCCGAGGTCGTCTTGAACCATTCGTAGGCAAGGACCGCGACCGCCTGCGCGAGATTGAGCGAGGCGAAGGCCGGATTGACCGGCAGCGTGACGATGGCGTCGGCGAGCCCGACCTCCTCGTTCTCGAGGCCGTTGCGCTCGCGCCCGAACACATAGGCGACGGTCTCTCCGGCCGCGACGCGCGGCGCGACCGCCTCCGCCGCCTGCTGCGGCCCGATCACCGGCTTGGCCTGATCGTGGGCCCGCGCGGTCGCGGCCACGACATGGCTGCAATCGGCGATGGCGTCGGCGAGGGTCGGATGGAGCGTCGCCGCCTCCAGCACGCGGTCGGCTCCGGCCGCCATCATGCGCGCCTTCTCGTTCGGCCAGCCCTGGAGGGGCGCCACCAGCCGCAGCCGCGCCAGGCCAAAATTCGCCATGGCGCGCGCCGCCGCCCCGATATTCTCGCCGAGCTGCGGCTCCACCAGCACGAAGACCGGTCCCGGCGCGGCGATCCAGCGTCTGGTCTTGTCGGTCCCCGCGCCCGGCATGCAAGGCTCTTCCCGCGAAGCCGGCCATCGCGCCGGCTGCGCCTTCTACACCAGCGCGCCGCGCCGGCAAAAATCGCCTTCCGGGCGCCCTTTAGACCCTAAGTCGGCTTCCGTGCCGGCGATGCCGATGCTATAGGCAGCGCGCGCAAGGGGAGCGCCGCCTTCCCGATCCCTGACCCTTCAAGATATCAGGACGTTTTCCGTTATGGCCAAAATCAAGGTTGCGAATCCGGTCGTCGAAATGGATGGCGACGAGATGACGCGCATTATCTGGCAGCTCATCAAGGACAAGCTCATTCATCCCTACCTCGACATCGAGCTGCTCTATTACGATCTCGGCATCGAGCACCGCGACGCAACCAACGATCAGGTCACCATCGATTCCGCCGAAATGACCAGGAAGGTCGGCGTCGCCGTCAAGTGCGCGACGATCACGCCCGACGAAGCGCGCGTGAAGGAATTCAGCCTCAAGGAAATGTGGCGCTCGCCCAACGGCACCATCCGCAACATCCTGGGCGGCACGATCTTCCGCGAGCCGATCATCTGCAAGAACATCCCGCGCCTGGTGCCGGGCTGGACGCAGCCCATCATCATCGGCCGCCACGCCTTCGGCGACCAGTATCGCGCCACTGACTTCAAGTTCCCGACCGCCGGCACGCTGACGATCAAGTTCGTCGGCAACGACGGCAAGGTGATCGAGAAGGAAGTGTTCAAGGCCCCGGGCGGCGGCGTCGCCATGGCGATGTACAATCTCGACCAGTCGATCATCGACTTCGCCCGCGCCTCGCTCAATTACGGCCTGATCCGCAATTATCCGGTCTATCTGTCGACCAAGAACACCATCATGAAGCAGTATGACGGTCGCTTCATGGAGCTGTTCCAGAAGGTATTCGACGAGGAGTTCAAGGCCGAGTTCGACAAGCGCAAGCTCACCTACGAGCATCGCCTGATCGACGACATGGTGGCCTCGTCGCTGAAATGGTCGGGCGGCTATGTCTGGGCCTGCAAGAACTATGACGGCGACGTGCAGTCCGACACGGTGGCGCAGGGCTTCGGCTCGCTCGGCCTGATGACCTCGGTGCTGATGACGCCGGACGGCAAGGTGGTCGAGGCGGAGGCCGCGCACGGCACCGTCACCCGCCACTATCGCCAGCACCAGCAGGGCAAGGAGACCTCGACCAACTCCATCGCCTCGATCTTCGCCTGGACGCGCGGGCTCGCCCATCGCGCCAAGCTCGACAACAACGCAGCACTCGCGAAGTTCTCCGGCACGCTCGAGAAGGTCTGCATCGACACGGTGGAATCGGGCTTCATGACCAAGGACCTCGCGCTCCTGGTCGGCGCCGACCAGAAATGGCTTTCGACCACGGGCTTCCTCGACAAGATCGACGAGAACCTGAAGAAGGCGATGGCCTGATCCGGTCCTTGCATCCGCTAGCAAAAAGGCGCGGCCGCGGCCGCGCCTTTTTCATTCCGGCCGGCCTCTGCGGCGCGTGTCAGTGCTGCCCGACCTGGATTTTCTTGAGCAGCGCCATCTCGTAGGCGCGCTCCTGCGCAACGCGCGCATTCGCCGCATCGGGCGGGAAATCGAGCGCCTCCAGCAGCCGCCCGACGAGCTGCAGGCTCGCCTCGACCGTCTCCGGTATGGCGCTGACCGCCCCGCGCGCGCTCAGCCGCAGCGCGTGCTCGGGGTCCTTGGCGCGCGCGAATACCTGCGCATTCGGCCGCAGCGTCAGGACCTGATCGACCGCGCGCTCGGCGGCGGCAGCGCCGTCGAGCGTGATCACGATCGCGCGCGCATTCGCCACGCCGGCATGCTGCAGGATTTCGCGATGGCTGGCGTCGCCGAAATAGACCGCGCGGTCGGCGGCGCGCTGTTCGGCGACCAGCGCGCCGTTGGTGTCGAAGGCGACCCAGGGCACCTTCTCGTTGTCGAGCACGCGCGCCACCGCCTGTCCGACCCGGCCGAAGCCGCCGATGATCACATGGTCGCGCATGCCGCTGACGTCGTCGTCGGGGCGATCGCTGCTATGGTCGAGCGGCTCGAGGCGCTCGGCAAGCCGGCGCGCAAGCGCGGCCAGCACCGGCGTCACGATCATGCTCAGGCCGGCGACCGCGACGGCGGCGGTCGCGACGTGCGGCTCGAGCAGTTCCTTGCCGCGCGCAAGCCCGATCACCACGAACGCGAACTCGCCGGCCTGCGCGAGCAGGAGCGCGATCTCCGCCGCCACCGGCCGCGCCACACGAAACAGCCGCGCCGCCCCGTACAGGATCAGCGCCTTGGCCGCGACCAGCCCGAACAGCGACAGGAAAATCCAGCCGGCATGGCGCGCGACCTCCGCGAGATCGACCGACATGCCGACGGTGACGAAGAACAGCCCGAGCAGCAGCCCCTTGAAGGGATCGAGATCGACCTCGATCTGGTGGCGGTATTCGCTCTCGCCGAGCAACAGGCCGGCGAGGAACGCGCCCAGCGCGACCGACAAGCCGGCCTCCCCCATCGCGCCGGTGATGCTGAAGACGATGACGAGCGTGATCGCCATGATCAGCTCACGGCTGCCGGTGCGCGCGGCCGAGCGCATCAGCGGGCTGACCAGATATTTGCCGACCACCATGATCAGGATGACCGCGGCGAACGCCTGCCCGAACGGCAGCAGCAGCTCGAGGACGTCGCGGTTGCCGGCATGGCGCGCCTCCAGGATGCCGACCACGAACAGGATCGGCACCACCATGAGGTCCTGGAACAGCAGCACCGAGAGCGAGATGCGCCCCACCGGCGTCGCCGCGCGGCGCTGCGCCACCATGATCTGCATCACCATCGCGGTGGAGGACAGCGCAAGGCACATGCCGAGGATCACGCCGGCCGGCGGCCTGATGCCGGCGAGGCGGACCGTGGCACCGATCGCGAGCACCGTGACCACCACCTGCACGAGGCCGACGCCGAGCACATAGCGGCGCAACTGCCAAAGCCGCTGCAGCGACAATTCCATGCCGAGCAGGAACAGCAGGAAGACGATGCCGAGCTCGGCGAGCGGCTCGGCGCGCCGGGGATCGTCGAGCGTGACGTAGCGCACCCAGGGGTGTTCGTCGGCGAGCTGGCCGAGGCCGTGCGGGCCGAGCGCCATGCCGACCAGGAGGAAGCCGAGCACCGTTCCCACGCGCAGCCGGTGCAGCAGCGGCACGATGATGCCGGCCGCGATCAGGAATATGAGCAGGCCCTTGAAGCCGTCCGCGTGGAACACCGGTCTCTCCCGTCGCGGCGCGTTGGCCCGACCGGGCACAGCTTAGAGCCAAACCGCGATTCGCCGCGACGGCCTTCCGCCGTCTGGGCTACCAGAGGCTTGCCTTGGCGCGCTCCGGCCAGACGCGGTCATAGTCGTCGCCGCCGACGCGGTCGTCGCTGAGCGCGGCGAGAATGCGGCCGACGCTCGGCAGCGCGGCGGGATCGACATGGTTCTTCGGGTCCCACAGTCCCGAGCGGATGATCGCCCGCGCGCACTGGAAATAGACCGCCTCGACCGCCATGACGAGAACGGTGCGCGGCGCCTTGCCTTCGACCGCGAACGAAGCCAGCAGATCGGGGTCGGCGGAAACCTGCGCGCGTCCGTTCACCCGCAGCGTGTTGCCGCTGCCGGGAACGACGAACAGCAGCGCCGCGCGCGGGTCGCGCAGGAGGTTGCGCAGCGAATCGATGCGGTTGTTGCCGTGCCGATCCGGCAGCATCAGCGTCCTGTCGTCGTGCACGCGCACGAAGCCGCGCGCGTCGCCGCGCGGCGAGCAATCGAGTCCCTCGGGGCCGGCGGTCGCCAGCACCACGAACGGAGAGGCCTCGATGAAGGCGCGATAATGCGGCGTGACGCGGTCGACTTCCTTGACGAGCGAGGTTTCGGCCGGCGGCCCGTAGAGCGCTTCGAGGTCCTCGATGCGCGTGATCGTGGTGCTCATCGCGCGAGCGCGGCCTCGATCGCGGCGAGCGCGGCATCGGCCTTCGAGCCGTCCGGCCCGCCGGCCTGCGCCATGTCGGGACGTCCGCCGCCGCCCTTGCCGCCGAGCGCCTCGGCGCCCGCGCGCACGAGATCGACGGCGGAAAAGCGCTTGGTCAGGTCGCTCGTGATGCCGACCACGATGCCGGCCTTGCCGTCGTCGGTCCGGCCGACGATGGCGACGACGCCGGAGCCGAGCTGCTTCTTGCCCTCGTCGGCGAGGCTGCGCAGGTCCTTCAGGTCGATGCCCTCGACCGCGCGCGCCAAGAGCTTCACGTCGCCGACCGTGCGCACCGCCTCGCCCCCGCCTTTGGCGCCGCCGCCCATGCCGCCGCCCATGGCGAGCTTCTTGCGTGCCTCGGCGAGATCGCGTTCGAGCTGACGGGTCTGCGACAGCACCTGTCCGATGCGGCCGCGCACCTCGGCCCTGGGCACACGGATTTCGGCGCCGATGTCGCGCAACTCGCGGCTGTCGGCATTGAGATGTTTGCGCGCGGACCTGCCGGTCAAAGCCTCGATACGGCGCACGCCGGCGGCGACCGCGCCCTCGCCCACGATCGAGATCAGGCCGATGTCGCCGGTGCGCCTCACATGCGTGCCGCCGCACAGTTCGACCGACCAGCCCATGGTGTTGGTACCGGCATTGGCGCCGCCCTCGCCCATCGCGACGACGCGCACCTCGTCGCCGTATTTCTCGCCGAACAGCGCGCGCGCGCCGGAGGCGATCGCGTCGTCCACCGCCATCAGGCGCGTGGTGACGGCCGAATTCTGCAGCACGAACTCGTTGGCGATGTCCTCGACGCGCTCGATCTCCTCGGCCGTGATCGGCTTGGGATGGGAAATGTCGAAGCGCAGCCGCTCGGGCGCGACCAGCGAGCCCTTCTGTGCGACATGCTCGCCGAGCACCTGGCGCAGCGCTTCGTGCAGCAGGTGGGTCGCGGAATGGTTGGCGCGGATGGCCGAGCGGCGCGCGTGGTCGACCTCGAGGATGAGTGCGGTGCCGGCGGCAAGCGTGCCCTCCTCGACCGTACCGAGATGCACGAACATGTCGCCGGCTTTCTTCTGCGTGTCGGTGACGCGGAAGCGTACGCCGTCGGCGGTCATGAGGCCGGTGTCGCCGACCTGGCCGCCGCTTTCGCCGTAGAACGGCGTCTGGTTGACGACGACCGCGCCGCTTTCGCCCTTCTTCAGGCTGTCGACGTCTTTGCCGTCGCGCACGAGCGCCGCCACCACGCCCTCGGCGCGCTCGGTCTCGTAGCCGAGGAACTCCGTCGCCCCGGTCTTCTCGCGCAAAGCGAACCACACGGCTTCGGTGGCCGCGTCGCCCGAGCCGGCCCATGAGGCGCGCGCCTTCTCGCGCTGGCGCTCCATGGCGTCGGTGAAGCTTGCGAGATCGACCGAGATGCCGCGCGACTTGAGCGCGTCCTGCGTCAGGTCGAGCGGAAAGCCGTAGGTGTCGTAGAGCGTGAACGCGGTCTCGCCGTCGAACATGTCGCCGGTCTTGAGCGACTTGACCGCCTCGTCGAGGATCGAGAGCCCGCGCACGAGCGTGCGGCGGAAACGAGTCTCCTCGAGCTTGAGCGTCTCGGTGATCAGCGCCTCCGCGCGCAGAAGCTCCGGATAGGCCTGGCCCATCTCGCGCGCGAGCACCGGCACGAGTTTCCACATCAGCGGCTCTTTCACGCCCAGAAGCTCGGCATGGCGCATGCCGCGCCGCATGATGCGGCGGAGCACGTAGCCGCGGCCCTCGTTGGAGGGCAGAACGCCGTCGGCGATCAGGAAAGCCGAAGCGCGCAGATGGTCGGCGATCACCCGGTGCGAGGCCTTCTGCGGGCCGTCGGGCGAGACGCGGGTGAGGTCGGCGATGGCGCCGATGATGTGGCGGAACAGGTCGATCGCGTAATTGTCGTGGGTGCCCTGCATCACCGCAGCGATGCGTTCGAGCCCCATGCCGGTATCGATCGAGGGCCTGGGCAGGTCGATGCGCTTGCCGTCGGGCAACTGCTCGAACTGCATGAAGACGAGGTTCCATATCTCGATGAAGCGGTCGCCCTCGGCGTCCGCGCTGCCGGGCGGGCCGCCCGGGATATGGTCGCCGTGGTCGTAGAAGATTTCCGAGCACGGACCGCACGGGCCGGTGTCGCCCATCGCCCAGAAATTGTCGGAGCCGGCGATGCGCGCGATCTTCGAGTCGGGCAGCCCCGCGATCTTCTTCCACAGGTCGAAGGCCTGGTCGTCGTCGACATAGACGGTGACCATCAGGCGCTCTTTCGGCAGGCCGAAATCCCTAGTCACCAGATTCCAGGCCAGCTCGATCGCGCGCTCCTTGAAATAGTCGCCGAACGAGAAATTGCCGAGCATCTCGAAGAAGGTGTGATGGCGCGCGGTATAGCCGACATTGTCGAGGTCGTTGTGCTTGCCGCCGGCGCGCACGCATTTCTGCGCGGTCGCCGCGCGCTGATAGGGGCGCTTCTCGAGGCCGGTGAAGACGTTCTTGAACTGCACCATGCCGGCATTGGTGAACATCAGCGTCGGATCGTTGCGCGGCACGAGCGGGGAGGAGGCCACGGGCGTGTGGCCGTTGCGGGCGAAGTAATCGAGGAAGCCCGCCCGGATATCGTTGACGCCGCTCATGGTCTGAAAATGATCCGTCCGAAGTCTGGGAGCCCGCGGCGGCAGGCACAGGCCGGCCGCCGCCGCAAGGCGCTTTCGGAGGCTTTTAGCGGCGGTGGAATAATGTGTCCAGAAAACCGCGCAGGGGGCGGCGGGGGGCGCGGGGCCAAAGGCCGGAGCGCCGCGCAGCTGTGGGCGGACAGGAGCCCCGGGGCGACAGCCCCGGGGCCAGACCGCGCCGCCGCCCCCGGGACTGCCGGGGGTTGCCGGCCGACGCAACGCAACGGACGCCACGCACGCAACAGGCACAAGACTTAAGACGCTACGCAACTCAGAACACTACGCACGCAACACACTCACCACAGCAAACCTGCATCGCCCCATCCTCGCCGTCGCCGTCCCGCTGGAACCGGCCCCGCGCAGCACCGACGATGAACGGCCGGCCGGCACCCTGCCGCCTATGCATACAATCTATCGGCAGCCGGATGTCGGGGGGCGGGCGGCTCCGGAGAGCGACCCGCGGCGCGGCCTATTCGGCGGCGTCCCCGGTCTCGTCCTTCTCCTCGCCCTGGAGGATTTTCTCGGCGATCAGCCCGGAATTCTGCCGCACCAGCGTCTCGATGCGCGCGGCCACGTCCGGGTTGTTCTTCAGGAAAGTCTTGGCGTTCTCGCGGCCCTGGCCGATGCGCTGGCTGTCGAAGGAGAACCAGGCGCCGGATTTCTCCACCACCCCGGCCTTGACGCCGAGATCGATCAGCTCGCCGACCTTGGAGACGCCCTCGCCGTACATGATGTCGAATTCCACCTGCTTGAACGGCGGGGCAAGCTTGTTCTTGACCACCTTGACGCGGGTCTGGTTGCCGACCACCTCGTCGCGCTCCTTGATCGCGCCGATGCGGCGGATGTCGAGGCGCACGGAGGAATAGAATTTCAGCGCGTTGCCGCCGGTCGTGGTCTCCGGCGAGCCGTACATCACCCCGATCTTCATGCGGATCTGGTTGATGAAGATCACCATCGTGTTGGAGCGGTTGATGGAGGCGGTGAGCTTGCGCAGCGCCTGGCTCATCAATCGTGCCTGCAGGCCAGGCTGGCTGTCGCCCATCTCGCCCTCGAGCTCAGCGCGCGGCACGAGCGCGGCCACCGAATCGATGACCAGCACGTCGACCGCGCCCGAGCGCACCAGCGTATCGGCGATCTCGAGCGCCTGCTCGCCGGCGTCAGGCTGGGAAATCAGGAGGTCGTCGACATTGACGCCCAGCTTGCGCGCATAGATCGGATCGAGCGCGTGCTCGGCGTCGACGAACGCGCAGATGCCGCCGGACTTCTGCGCCTCGGCGACGGTGTGCAGTGCCAGCGTGGTCTTGCCCGAGGATTCGGGGCCGTAAATCTCCACCACGCGCCCGCGCGGCAGGCCGCCGATGCCGAGCGCAATGTCGAGCCCGAGCGAGCCGGTGGACACCGTCTCGATGTCCATCGACTTGTTGGTGCGGCCGAGCCGCATGATCGAGCCCTTGCCGAACGCACGCTCGATCTGGGAGAGCGCGGCATCGAGAGCCTTCGACTTGTCCATGGAGGAACCTTCAACCAAACGCAGAGCCGCCTGGGCCATTGTCGTCGCTCCTTATGACCATCGATTCGGCTGCCGTTCAACGCGCCCGCGCCGGCCGGCCCGATCTCTGGATTTTCATGTACACTATTTGTTCTCTGTTCGCAATATGTTCTTATCGGAAAAGAGGTACTGGCCTGTTTAAACAGGCTGGCCGTTCTACCCCCTCCCCCAACCGGCTTTGAAAGCGGTGGCGGCCTGTTCTAGAATTCCGCCGTCATCGATGGGGATGGGGTCCCCCGATAACCGCCGCCATGGCTGATGACTCCTACCGACAGGCGCGCTTGCGCCGGTAGGAGATTCCATGCGCGAATATCTCATCGTTTTCATCGGCGGCGGCATCGGCACGGCGATGCGGCATTTCGTGAATGTCACGTTCGTGCGTGTGCTCGGAAATGGTTTTCCCTGGCACACCGCCTTCGAGAACCTGAGCGGCTCCTTGGTCATGGGCGTGCTGACCGGCTATCTTGCCTTCAAGGGTCATGCTCCCCAGCCGGTGCGTCTGTTTCTCATGACGGGGATACTGGGCGGCTACACCACCTTCTCAGCATTCTCGCTCGACACGATGCTGCTGTGGGAGCGCGGTCAGTTGGTCCGGGCCGCGCTCTATATAGTGCTCTCGGTCGGGGGAGCCCTGGCGGGCATCGCCCTTGGCCTGACGATTGCGCGCCGCGTGCTGTAGACCGGTCGCCGCGACCGGCGCCTCCTGGTTTCGTTGATCGCTTCTGCGCCCGACGCGACGAACTGCCGCGTCTTGGCGTGTGCGCCGAACCGCATTGCGCCGCGGCACGCCGCGACGTCTTCGCCGGTGCACGATTCCGCCCATTTCCGTTTTGCCATTGTTCATTTGATCTGCTGCACTATGCGCGTCCGGGGGCAGGACAAGGAGCAGACCATGCGATGGATCGTTGCGGCGCTGTTGGCGGCGGCCGCCTTTGCCGTATTTCCGGCAACCTCCGAGGCGAGGGACGGCTGCGGGCGCGGCTGGTATTTTGACGGCGTGGCGTGCCGGCCGCAGGCGGCGGCCCCGCGCTACGCGCCGGGCTACGGTTACGGCCCCTATCGGCGGCCGGGCGCGCGCACCTGGCAGGATTGTCCGCCCGGACAGGTCCCTACTGGCCGCGGCGATTGCCGGCCCTGGTATCCGACCCGCGGCTCCGAATGCCCGCCCGGCTACACGCTGCAGAGCGGCCGCTGCAAACCTTACCGCGGCTATTGAGCGAGGAGCGGCGCACGCCGCCCGCCGCTCGACAACATTGCGAACGGGGCCGCCCGCGAGGCGGCCTCTTTATTGACGGAGATCTGCGTCCGGCCGGCACCGTCGATCCGTTCGCGTCCGGCCGGCCGCGCGCCGCACAAACGGGTGCTACCAGCGCAGCAGCCGCGCGCCGAGAAACGTGCCGAGCCCCGCGGTCACAGCGATCGCAAGCGTGTACCAGGTTGCAACGAACAGCGGCGAATCGTCGGTGCAATGGATGGCGTAAAGCGCCGCCCCGAGCCCGCCCGCAAGCACGCCCGCCACGGCGCCCGCGAGCGCGGGCCGCGTCGGCGCGCCATGCCGCAGCGCAAGCAATGCCGCCGCAAGCGGCGCCAGTGCCAACAGCGGGATCAGGCTCAGACAGCGCGCCCAGTTGTCGCCGACCCACAGCGTCGCCCATTGCGCGCGCGGTACGAGGACGAGCTCGACGGCGACTGCAAGCAGAAGCGCGGCCGGTACCGCGAGCAGCGCCAGCAGGGATGCGCCCGCGCCCGGCTGTGCGAGGCGCACCAGAACCAGCGCCGCCAGCGCCGCCAGCGCCAGGGCCTCGATCGGCTTGAGCACGAAGCGCACATGGCCGAACGCCGTGGCGACATCGTCCCGCGGCCCGAGAATGACGGCAAAAAGGAGCGCCGCCACCGCAAGTCCTGGCACCAGCGCCAGCGCCAGGCGCGCGGCCACCGTCATGCCGCGCGCCGGCGGCTCGGCGGAAAGAGTGCGGATCAGGTCGTCGGTCTTCATCAGGTGCGCTCCCCGTTGCGCCCGAGCGAGGCGAGCCCCCGATGCAGCGCCGCCCGCACCGCCCCCTCGCTCATGTGCAGACGCTCAGCCGTCTGCGCAATCGAGGCGCCCTCGACCGCGATGGTGCGCACCACCGCGCGCTGGCGCTCCGGCAGCTTTTCGAGCGAACGCGTCACGTCGCGCGCGGCAAGCGGATCCTCGGCCGGGGGAGCGGCGAGCGTGTCGTTGAAATCCTCGATCGGCACTTCGGCGCGCCGGCCGCGCCGGCGCAGCGCGTCGATCGTCTTGTAGCGCGCAAGCGCCGACAGCCAGGGCGCAAAGGGACGGTTTTCGTCCCAGGTATGCTGCTTGAGGTGCACCGCGATCAGAATGTCCTGCACCACATCCTCCGTGTCGGACGCATTGCCGCCGTGGCGCACCAGCCCGCGCCGGACGAGCGGCCGCATCGCCTGCGCGATCTCGCGCAACAGGCGGTCATAGGCGGCGCGGTCGCCGCCGCGCGCCTGACGCATCAACGCCGCCCATTCGCGGTCGCGGTCGCTCACCGTGTCCCGTTCCTTGTTTTCGCGCGCACCGGTCTCGGTGTTACGCGCCGCCCAGCATAATCACATGCTCGTGACCGGCAACCCAGCGAACACAAGACCGTGAGCGCGTAACGCCGCCGCGCGGCGCGACGAAAAACCGGATAGGGCCGCACCGAACACGCGGTCCCTCATCGGGCCATGCGTCCGTTGCCATCCGCAAATGTCAAACCGACTGGAAGGGACCACCATGACTGCCAAGTCCACGATCTCCGCCGCCGCTCTGGCCGGCTCCTTCGCCGCCGCCATGTCGCTGATCGCCGCCACCGCCTCCGCCGCACCGGTCGCCGCTCAGCCCGACAAGGACAAATGCTACGGCGTCGCGCTTGCCGGCAAGAACGACTGCGCCGCCGGACCCGGCACCACCTGCGCCGGCACATCCAAGGTCGATTACCAGGGTAATGCCTGGAAATACGTGCTCAAGGGCACCTGCGCGACGATGAAGACGCCCAAGGGCATGGGCTCGCTCGCCCCGATCAAGAGCTGAAGCGGCGTCGCCGACGCCGTCGGCCTCCTCCGGAAAGGGCGAGGTCGATCTGCGAATCAATCGGGTGAGGGTCCCGCACGCGCGGCGCCCCCACCCGGATCGCGGCTTGCGCCGCGCGCCCGCTCGCAGCGGGCGGAATCAGCACAATCGTGAAGGCATGTGCCATGCTCCAGCAAAGCCACCTTCCCCACGCCGTCGGCATCGGCTTCAAGCCGCAGCACTTTTCCGACATCATGGCCGGCGAGCAGCCGATCACCTTTGTCGAGATCCATGCCGAGAACTACATGGGCGCTGGCGGCGCGCCGCACGCGCAGTTGCGCGCGCTGTGCGAACGCTTCGCGCTGTCGGTGCACGGCGTCGGCCTGTCGATCGGGGCGATGGCGCCGCTCGATCGTGCGCATCTTTCGCGGGTGAAGAGCGTGTGCGAACGCTACCGGCCGGCGAGCTTCTCCGAGCATCTGGCCTGGTCCTCGCACGCGGACACCTATCTCAACGACCTCCTGCCGCTGCCCTATACGCGCGAAACGCTGACGCGCATCGTCGAGCATATCGACCTCGTGCAGGAGACGCTTCAGCGCGAAATGCTTCTGGAAAACCCCGCGACCTACCTGCAATTCGCCGCAAGCACGTACGCCGAAACCGACTTCCTCGCCGAGATCGCGCGCCGCACCGGCTGCGGCCTTCTGCTCGACGTCAACAATGTCTTCGTGCAGGCGAAAAACCACGGCACCGACCCGCGCGTCTATCTCGATGCCTTCCCGCTCGCGCATGTGAAGGAAATCCATCTCAGCGGCTACGACGCCCAATGCGACGAGAGCGGCGCCCCGCTCCTGATCGACAGCCATGGCGCGCCGGTCGCCGATCCGGTCTGGGCGCTGTATGAGCACGTCATCGCGGTCACGGGTCCGCTGCCGACGCTGATCGAATGGGACAACGACGTGCCGGTCTGGCCGGTGCTGGCGGAGGAAGCGCGCGCCGCCGGCGCGGTCCTTGCCCGCGCAGCCGCGCGGCGTGCCGCCTGAGGAGACGGCCGATGTCCGCCGCCCTGCAGCAGGAATTCGCGCATGCACTGCTCGATCCCGATGCCGCCCTGCCGGCCGGACTCGTTTCGCATACAAGCCGCGCGCCGCACCGACGCTTCGCCGTCTATCGCAACAATGTCGTGGCCGGCCTTGTCAACGCGCTGCGTGCGCGCTTTCCCGCGACAGAGCGCATCGTCGGCGAGGATTTCTTCGTCGCCATGGCGCGGCTGTTCGTGCAGGCGCATCCGCCGCGCTCGAAAATCCTGTGCGAATACGGCGACGATCTCCCCGGCTTCATCGCGGCGTTCGCGCCCGCCGCGGAGCTTGCCTACCTGCCGGACGTCGCACGCCTGGAAGCCGCGCGCACGCGCGCCTGTCACGCCGCCGACGTACAACCGCTCGATCCGCCCGCCATCGTCGCGCTTTCGCCCGAGGAGCCTTCCGCGCTGCGATTCGAACTGCACCCGGCCATGCAGATCGTGCGCTCGCGCCATCCTATCGTGACGATCTGGGCGATGAATGCCGGCGAGCGCATGCTCGGGCCGATCGACGAGAGCGTGGCGGAAGATGCGCTCGTTGCGCGCCCGCAATTCGATGTCTTGGTTTACGCGCTGCCGCCGGGCGGCGCGGACTTTCTCTGCGCACTTGCCAGCGGCGTTCCGCTCGGCGCGGCCGCGCAAAGTGCGCTCGCGCGCCATCCGCATTTCGACCTCACCGCGAACCTCGCCCTCGTGCTACGCGCGGGACTCATCACCGCGACGCAGCCCCCCTCTCTTGACGGATATCAGTCATGACCGACGCCACCTTCTCCGCCCGTCCGCGCTCCGGCCTGCCCGGATTCCTCACACGCCTGATCGTCCTGTTCGAATCCATGCCCTACTGGTTCATCGCGCTCGTCACGCGTCTGTCGATCGCCGGCGTGTTCTGGCGCTCCGGCCAGACCAAGCTCGAGGGCTGGCGCGTCTCGGAGACCGCAATCGACCTGTTCCGCGACGAATACCGGCTGCCGCTGATCGATCCGGCCGTCGCCGCCCATCTCGCCGCGCTCTGCGAGCATCTGTTTCCGGCGCTGCTCGTAATCGGACTTGCCGCGCGGTTCTCGGCGCTTGCGCTCCTGATCATGACGCTGGTGATCCAGGTTTTCGTCTATCCCGATGCCTGGCCGACGCACGGCACCTGGGCGGCCTGCCTGCTGCTGATGATCGCCAAAGGCCCCGGCTGCGTGTCGCTCGATCGCGTGATCGCGCCGCGTTTCGCCCGCTAAAGCATGATCCCGAAAAGTGCGAAGCGGTCTTCGGAAAAGATCATGCTCAAACAAAGCGCTAAAGCGGGATGACGATTCAAGGAGAACTCATCCCGCTTTAGCTCCGCCGGCGGCGCGCGGCGGGCGCAGCCTTTCGCGCCGGCTTCGGTCCGGCCGCGCCGTAATCGGCCATGTTGTCGTACATGCGGCGCAGGATCGCCTTGAAGCGCGCGATGTCGGGTTTCGAGACGCCGCGGAACAGCGCGCGCTCCACCGACACCATCATCGGGAGGAGCTCCACGACGATGTCGCGCCCGGCGCGCGTCAGCCGCACCGTCACCTCGCGGTTGCTGGTGTCGGAGCGCGTGCGCGTGACGAGGCCGCGCCGCACCCCGGCCGAGATCAGGCGCGAGACGGTCGGCGCGTCGAGGCTCGTCGCCGCCGACAGATCGACCTGCCGTAATTCGCCGCGATGCGCCAGCACCGCGAGCACCCGCCACATCGGGATCGTGAGATTGAAACGCGCGAGCCCGCCATCGGTCGCACGCGCAACGATCGCCACGCCCAGCCGGTTGATCAGGTAGGGCAGCCGCTGGCTCAGGTCGTAGACGGGTCTGGACTTCACGGCGAAACGGCCCCGGAATGCGCGCGCCTTTATCGACGGTGCGCCGCCGGCCTGTCAATGTGGCCGGGTGGAAACGGTTGCCCCGGCAGCGGCTTGCCGCATCTGCACAGGGGCGCCGGGACACCATGATTTACAACAGTTGCATTTACAAGTATTGTAATAGCAACAATCAGGCGCGGCCGACCGCAACGGGGATGCGTCCATGGGAGAACGCTTCGAGGCCGACTTCCGCAAGGCCATGCGCCGGCTGGCGAGCGCGGTGACCGTCGTCACCGCCGCGCACGAAGGCGACCACCACGGCATGACCGCGACCGCCGTCACCGCGGTGTCGGACGCCCCGCCCTCGCTGCTCGCCTGCGTCAACCGTTCGGCCGGGCTGCACGATCCGCTGCTCGCCAGCGGGCGCTTCTGCATCAACATCCTCCATGCCGACCAGAGCGGGATCGCCGAGGCGTTCGGCGGCAGACGGCGCAAGGACGAGCGCTTTGCGGTCGGCGAATGGGTGACGAGCGCCTGCGGGCTGCCGTTCCTGCGCGAGGCGCAGGCCAGCATCTTCTGCGACGTCGATTGCGTGACGCCGTACGGCAGCCACAGCGTCGTCATCGGGCGCATCAGCGACATTCTGGTCGCCGGCCATGTCGCCCCGCTGCTCTACCAGGACGGCCGCTACACGGTCGGCCTCGGCGACGGCATCGACTGGGTGGTGCCGATTTGAGAAACGGAAATGTCGTCCCGGACGCCCCGCAGCTTCGCGCGAAGCCGCGGGGCCGATCCGGGACCGCAACAAAATAAAAACGTGAAACGACCCCGGATCGGCAACGCATCACGTCGTGCTGCGCCGCGCCCGGGATGACAAAACGGGAGGACACAATGGAATTCGGCTATTTCACGCTTTCCGACAATCACTACGACAACAACACGCGCGCGCCCAACCGCTTCATCGAGGACATCACCGAGGAGGCGCTCTATGCCGACCAGATCGGCATGCACTCGGCCTGGATCGGCGAGCATCATTTCAATTCGCTCGGCGTTCTCTCCTGCCCCGACCTCGTGCTGAGCTTCATCGCCGCGCGCACCAAGCACATCCGGCTCGCCCCGGCGGTCACCGTCCTGCCGCTGCATCATCCGATCCGCGTCGCCGAGCAATGGGCAACGCTCGACCTTCTCTCCAACGGCCGCGTCGATTTCGCCGCCGGCCGCGGCTACGACCGGCGCGAATACCTGCCGTTCGGCGTCTCGTTCGAGGACAACCAGTCGATCTTCGACGAGGGCCTCGAGGTCGTGCGCAAGCTGTGGGCGGCGGAAGGCAAGCGCATCGACCACAAGGGCAAGCATTACCGGTTCGAGGACGTGCGCATCACGCCGCAGCCGGTGCAAAAGCCGATCCCGACCTATGTCGCCTCCTTCTCCAAGCCCTCGATCGAGCTTGCCGCGCGGCTCGGCTGCGGGCTGATCGTGGCGCCGTTCGCCGCCGCCATGAGCTTCGGCGGGCTCAGGCAGGTCGCCGACCTCTATCACGAGACCTGCGCCAAATACGGTAACAAGCCCGGCCGGCTGATGTGCTCGTATTTCACGCATTTCGCCGACACCAGGGAGCAGGAGGACGCGCAGCGCGCGCGCCAGATCCGCTACTACAAGGAATGCGTCATCCCCGCCTTTCCGGGCGATCCGCGCACCGCGCCGCCGAGCTACCGCTATTTCATCGACATGGTCGACCGCCTGCAGAAAGTGAAGCCGGAGGACCTCACGGAAAACTCGGTGCTGGTCGGCCCCTCCGCGCGCATCGCCGAGACGCTGAAGAAGGTCGAGGCGGCGGGCTTCGAGGAGGTGATCCTCTATTTCAATGTCGGCCTCAAGCCGCACAACCAGGTCAAGGATGAGATGGACCGCTTCATGCGCGAGGTGGCCCCGCACTTCGAGGGCAAGCACAAGGCGCGCCGCGCCGCCTGATCCGGCGGGCCGGGCAGCGGCGGACCGCGCTCAGTCGCCGGCGCGGTCCTCGTCGGATTCGATCACCATGCCGCTCATCGGCTCGATCCAGACCATGTGGTCGCGCATGCCCTTCACGCCGGCGGTGTTCTCGGCGAGCACATGCAGCGCGCGGCGCTGACGCTCGTCGAACACGCTGCCGGTGAACGTCACGACGCCCTCGCGCACGAGCACCTGGACCATGGCGCCCGGCCCCCAGGGCAATTCGCGGATCGCCTTGACGATCCGCTCGCGGATTTCGGAATCGCCTGCGGTCGTCGGCGCCAGCTCGCGCGACACGCTTGCCAGCGCGCGGATCAGGTTCGCCCGCGTGATAATGCCGACCGGCCGCTCCCCGCGCATCACCGGCACGCGCTTGATGTGATAGCGCTCCATCAGCATCACGACATCGTCGAGCGGGGTGTCCTCGGCGACGCTGCGCACCGGCGCCGTCATGATCTCGCCGACCTTGCGGCCGCTGGCGCGGACATATTGCTCGGCGAGCGCCCCCGGCCCCATGAGGAATTCAATCCAGCGCGGCTGCCGCGGCTGCGTGCCGAGCTCGGCGCGGCGCAGGAAGTCGCCTTCCGACACGATCCCGACCAGTTGCCCGGCCGCATCGATCACCGGCAGGCCGCTAATATTTTTCTCGACCATCAGCCGCAGCGCGGCTTCGACGGTTGCGTCCGGCGGGACCGAAATCACGGCCTGGGACATGACATCGCGGGCTTTCATGGCGGCCTTGCCTCGTTTGCGCGGTGCGCGGCCGGAACGCCGGTCGCCGTACCCGATCTTTCATAGATTAAAGCATGTCGCGCCTGTTGCGCTGGATCAAGCCGCGGCGGCCGCGCTGCGCACGCGGCGGACATGCGCTCAGAGCAGCACGCCGGCAATCATCGCCATGCAGGAGACCAGCCCGAGCACCGGCACCCAGAGCGGGATGCGCACCGTCCCGGCCGGCCCGTGCGGGCGCTTCGCCAGCCGCAGGCGGATGAGGCTGGCATTGACCATCGCGAAGACGACAAGCGTCGCGATCGAGGTTGCTTCCGCCAGCGGCTCGATCGGGATCGTCAGCGCCAGCACGAGCGTCGCGCCGGTGGCGATCGCGGTCGCCAGCAAAGGCGTCGCGGTGTGCGCATGGACGTCTCCGAGCACGGCCGGCAGATCGTTCTGGCGCGCCATGCCGTACAGGACGCGCGAGGCCATGGTCATCTGCACGAGGACGGTGTTGAGCGTCGCCACGATTGCAATCGCGGTGATGGCGGCCGGGCTGATCCCGGCGATCTCGCGGAACAGGACGCTGAGCGGGGCGCTCGACTGCGTCAGCCGCTCGGCCGGCACGCCGACGACCGCGATCACCGCCACCAGCACATAGAGCACGGTGGAAATGACGAGCGTGAGCGCGATCGCGAGCGGCAAATCCCGTCCCGGCGCCTGCGCCTCTTCGGCAATGTTGACGAGATCCTCAAAGCCGATGAAGGCGAAGAACGCGAGCAGGCTCGCCATGGCAATGCCCGACCAGACGACCTGATCGAAGGGAACGGCGAACATTTGCGGCACCGCGCCGGCAAGATCGAGACCGGCGTCGAAGCCGGCGCCGATGATGGCGAGGAGGCCGCCGACCTCGATCAGGGTGAAGATGCCGGCGAGCGTCACCGATTCGAGGATGCCGAAGGCGGCGATGGCGCCCAGCCCCAGCACGATCAGCACGACCAAGAGCGGGATCGGCCAGTCCACGAATTCGCGCAGATAGCCGGCACAGCCGATACTCACCGCCGCGCCGGAGACGATCCCGATCACGATCGTGAGCAGGCCGACGAGGCGCGACAGCGTCCGCGAGCGGAAGGCCGCGCGCACATAGGCCGCCTCCCCGGCGCTGACCGGAAAGCGCGTGCACAATTCGGCGTAGGACGCCGCGGTGAGCGCCATCACCACCGCCGCCATCAGGAAGGCGAGCGGCGCATGCACACCGGCGTGGCGCACCATCGCGCCGATCAGCACATAGATCCCAGCGCCGACCGTGACGCCGACACCATAGAGCACAAGCAGCGGCAGGTTGATCCGCCGCCGCAGCGATTGCCGACCGGCCTCGCCCCCCTGCGCACTCATGCCTTCGCTCCGCCCCGCTGCGCCTGCCCCGCTCTTCCTAGAGCAGATGAAGCAGGCGGCCGGCCGCCGCGTCGCGCGCTCAGCGTCGCGAACAGGTCGACAGCCCGATCAGCCGGTAGGCCGGGCAATAGCCGAATACCGCCGTCAGCAACGGCACGATTCCGATCCAGCCGATCCAGTTCCAGCCGGTCGCGGAAAAGCCGATCGGGATCGCGTAGGCGATCAGCACCAGCCCGATGACGATCCGCACGATACGGTCAACAATACCGACATTGGCCTGCATTGGTGACTCTCCCATTTCCATTTCCAGAAAGCCGCCTCAAGGCGTGCGCGCCTCAGCGCTCGTAATTGCGCCAGCGATGCCAGCCCCAGCGGCGCGGATGGCTCCTGTCCAGCCGCCGCTTCTGCTCGTCGTCGAGCGTCGCATAGAAGGCGTCGAATGCCGGCCGCACGGTCTTGATCGCGTCCAGCATCGCCGTCATCCGCGTCTCCATGAAAGCAAGCCGCGCCGAGACGGTGGCTGGCGCTTCGGCCGGGCAGGCGCCCGCAAGCGCTTTTGCGGCATTGTCGGACGCCGCGCGCAGATCGTCGAACGCCTTGCGCTGCTTTTCGTCCGGCTTGACGATCTGCTCGATCTGTTCGAGCCGCCAGGCGCCGAAGCCGGCCGCCCGCGGGCTGCACAAGGCACGCATGCCGCCGCGGCTCCAGCGGCCCGGCCCCATCATCATGCCGGGGCCCATTTCCCAGCCGCCCCGGTGCATGCCGGGTCCCGGTCCGGGCTGCGCCTGCGCCTGCACCAGTTGCGCGAGCAGCGCAACGGCGAAACCGACGGCGGCAATCAGCATCACGCGTGTCGGGATCATGGAAGTCTCCTGCTTCGAAAATCGCCTCATTGCTGGATAAACCCCAGGCGCGGGCCCGCCTTGATGTGGATCAACCGGCGTGGCCCATAGATGCGCGACCCATGCGGCACGGCCCATGCGGCATCCTGTACGCGCACTCATACATTTATGATAATTTGAATATGATCGGCCGTCCATCGCGACGGGTGCGCGGCGAAATCGCGCGGGTCCAAAAAAATGCGCCTTGCGGAGGGGATTTCGCAAGGCGCGTCAAGTCGCGGGAGGAACGGGTCAGGCGGTTTTGACGTCGATCTTTTTCGCCTGCACGGGCGTCGGCTTGGGGACAACGACCTTGAGTACGCCCTTGGAAAGGCTCGCCTTGATCGCATCGGCATTGACGCCGGCCGGCAATTCCAGCGTGCGCGAGAACATGCCGTAGCTGCGCTCGATCATGCGGTAATTCTTGTCCTTCTCTTCCTTCTCGGCTTTCTTTTCGCCGCGGATGCTCAGGAGATTGTCGGCGACGTTGATCTGCACGTCCTTTTCCTCGAGACCGGGCAGCTCCGCGGTGATCTCGATCTCCTTGTCGGTCTCCACAATGTCCATAACGGGGACAAGATCGCGCGCACCCGTGCTCAAGGACGGGAAACCGCGACCGAAATCGTCAAAAAGACGTTCGACCTCGCGCTGCAACGAGCTGAACGGATGAAAATCGCGCCGTAGATCGCGGCCGACGGGTATGAGTGACTTGAAGTTCATGACCGTCTCCATTCGAGATTTCGCCATCCGGCGGACGGTGGCAAAAGATTAGATCGCCGGGAAGCGCATATATTGATCGAGATCAACCTGCACGCGCGCACGAAGCGATTTCATGCGCCCGGCGACCGCTATGCGTCGCGCAGGTTTGAAATAGTCATATAGCGAATTTTGAACGAAGTATCAGGGGGCGGCCATGGCCAAGCGCACGGCGAAGACGTCGAGGCAATCGAAAGGAACCCGCGCGGCGGCGCCCGCGATCGCAGCCGGCGCCGCGGAGCCGGCGGACGCCGGCGCATTCATTCGCAGCCATTGGGGATTGCTGCTCGCAGTCGCCGCGCTGGTCGCCATCCTCGCGCTGCCGACGCCGGCCGGCCTGCCGGTCGCCGGCCATCGCATGCTGGCCATCCTGGCCTTTGCCGTCATCGTGTGGATGACGGAGGCCATCGACTACGCGGTCTCCGCCGTGGTGATCGCCGCGCTGATGGCGTTCCTGATCGGCTTTGCGCCCAGCGTCGCCAATCCCAATGTGCTGCTCGGCACGAGCGGGGCGCTCACGCTCGCCTTCAGCGGTTTCGCCAATACCGCGCTCGTGCTGGTCGCCTCCGCGCTGTTCCTCGCCGCGGCCATGACCGCGACCGGGCTCGACAAGCGCATCGCGCTCAGCATCCTCTCGCGCGTCGGCACCAAGACCAGCCACGTCGTGGTCGGCACCATCATCGTCGGTTTCGTGATCGCGCTGCTCGTGCCCTCCACCACCGCGCGCGTCGCCTGCCTCGTGCCGATCACGCTCGGCATCATCGCCGCCTTCGGCGCCAGCCGCAAAAGCGTGTTCGCCGCCATGCTGATGATCACGACGGTGCAGACCGCGAGCATCTGGAACGTCGGCATCAAGACCGCGGCGGCGCAGAACATGGTGGCGGTCGGCTTCATCGAGCGCACCTTCGGCCAGACCATCACCTGGCTCAACTGGTTCATCGCCGCCGCCCCGTTCGCGGTGCTGATGTGCATCGCGCTCTATTTCGTGATGACCCGCATGATGCCGCCGGAAGTGGCGGAAGCGCCGGGCGGCCGCGAGGGCATCCGCAAGGCGCTCGCCGCGCTCGGACCGATGAAGACCTCGGAGATGAAGCTGCTTGCCATCTCGCTCACGCTGCTGGCGTTCTGGGCGACCGAGGGCGTGCTGCACCGCCTCGACACCAGCACGACGACGATCACCGCCGTCGCGCTGATGTTCCTGCCCGGCATCGGCATCATGACCTGGAAGGACGCGCAGCCGCGCATCCCTTGGGGCACGGTGATCCTGTTCGGCATCGGCATCAGCCTCGGCACCGCGCTGCTGCAGACCAAGGGCGCGACCTGGCTCGCCGACATCGTGGTCGCCCAGTTCGGCCTCAAGCAGGCCACCGCGCTGTTCATCCTCGGCGTGATGAGCCTGTTCCTGATCGTCATCCATCTCGGCTTCGCCAGCGCGACCGCGCTCGCCTCCGCGATGATCCCGATCGTGATCGCCGTCATGCAGAGCGTGGCGACGCCGGGCATCAACATCATCGGCATGACCATGGTGCTGCAATTCGTGGTCAGCTTCGGCTTCATCCTGGTGGTGAACGCGCCGCAGAACATGGTCGCCTACGGCACCGAGACCTTCGAGGCGCGCGACTTCGTGCGCACCGGCCTCGTGCTCACGGTGATCGCGTTCGCGCTGGTGATGATCCTGGGCGCAACCTACTGGCGCTGGCTCGGCTACGTGTGAGGCCACCCTGCGCATCCCCGGTCCGTGCGCATGCGAACCATGCGCGCGGGCCGGCGCGATGGCCGCCGGGTACAGTTCGTTACAAAAGTTCGTGAAGAAGCGATGACAGGCCGGTCCGCGGGACCTGCGCCGGGGCCTGCACCGTTGTCCCGGTATCGCGGCTGCGCTATGGCCAGCGTACGACTGGCGATCCGCGCAGCCGCAGGACGGACATCTCCATGAATCCCGCATTCATCGTTGTTCTCGGCACAATCCTGCTGACCGCGACGCCTGCGGCGGCCCAGACGATCATGACGACGCTCGCAAGCCCCGCCGGCCTTGCGCCGCCGGTCGCCAAACGCACGCCGGTCGTGCTGCGCGAGCACGGCCGCGAGCGCATCGACGACTATCCCTGGTTCCGCGACCGCAACAATCCCGACACGCTCGCCTACCTGCAGGCTGAGAACGCCTATGCCGCGCAGCGCCTGGCGCGGCTGTCGCCGCTGATCGACGAGATCGCGCGCGAATTGCGCGCGCGCACCGACGGGGCCAACGCCAATCTCGACTTTGTCGATGCGTCGTACGTCTATGAACGCCAGATCGTGCCCGGCGCGCGCCATCCCGCCATCGTGCGCCGTCCGCTCGCCGGCGGCCCGCAGGAGACCGTGCTCGACATCGAGCGGCTGGCCGAGGGCCACGACAATTACAGCCTCGACAATTACGCCGTCAGCCCCGACGGCAACATCGTCGCCTTCGCCGTCGATCCGCGCGGCGACCTGCGCCACAATCTCTATCTGCGCGACATCCGCACCGGCGCGCTGACCGATCCCGGCATCGGCGAGGCGGCGGCCGCGCTCGCCTTCTCCGCCGATTCCCGCCACCTTTTCTACATCCGCCTGCAGAAGGACACGCTGCGCTCTTATCAGCTCTGGCGCCACCGCCTCGGCACGCCGGCCGCGGACGACCGGCTCGTCTACGAGGAAACCGATCCCACGTTCGAATTGCGCCTGCGCACCACGAAATCCGGCCGCTATCTCCTGCTGACCAGCTGGCAACAGCAGGCGACGGAAGTGCGCTATCTGCGTGCCGACGATCCGCTTGCTCCGTTCATCGTGATGGAGCCGCGCCGGCCCGGCCACGTCTACGACGCCGACCATGCTGGCGGACAATTCTTCATCCGCACCAATGCCGACGCGCCCGACTTCCGCGTCGTGACGGCACCCGAGGCGGCGCCACGCATGGCGCACTGGCAGGATTTCGTCGCCCACACGCCCGGCCGCATCGTCGCGCGCATGGAGGCGTTCGACGATTTCGTGGCCCTGGTCGAGGAGCACGACGCGGTGCAGTCGGTGCGGCTCGTGCGGCGCGCCGACCGCCGCGAGATTGCAATTCCCGCCCCGGCCGCACTCGGGGTGACCGACATCAGCTTCTGGTGGAACGTCACCAACCGCGATCCGGCCGCCAAGGTGCTGCATGTGCGGTTCACGAGCCCGCTGCACCCGCCCTCGCTCTACGACGTTGACCTTGCGACCGGCGCGCTGACGCTGCGCTGGCGCTCGCCCACGACGCGCTGGTTCAATGCCGAGGCCTACGAAGTGCGCCGCATCGCGGCGACCGCGCCGGACGGCGAAAGCGTGCCGGCCACGCTGGTATGGCGGCGCGACGCCTTCCGCCCCGGCGCCAATCCCGCGCTCATCGTCGGCTACGGCGCCTATGGCTTTTCCATGCTGCCGCGCTTCCACGGCGACTGGATCAGCCTCGTCGACCGCGGCTTCGTCTATGTCTATGCGCATGTGCGCGGCGGCAAGGAGAAGGGCCGGCGCTGGCACGACGCCGGCCGCGTGCTCGACAAGCGCAACACGTTTACCGATTTCATCGCAGTCACGCAGGCGCTCGCCGCGCAGGGCTATGCGCATCCGCGCCGCATCTTCGCGCGCGGCGGCAGCGCCGGCGGGCTCTTGATGGGCGCACTCGCCAACATGCGTCCCGACCTCTATGCCGGGCTCGTCGCCGAGGTGCCGTTCGTCGACGTGATCTCGACGACGTCCGATCCCGCGCTGCCGACCTCCACGCTCGAATACCAGGAATGGGGTGACCCGGCGCTGCCCGCGCATTACGATTACATGCGCGCCTACTCGCCCTACGACAATGTGAGGGCGCAAGGCTATCCGCCACTCTTGGTGACCACCGCGCGCTACGACAGCCAGGTCGGCTTCCACGAGCCGGCCAAATGGGTCGCCCGCCTGCGCGCGAGGAAGACCGACGGCAACGAGCTTCTGCTGCTCACCAACATGATCGCCGGCCACAGCGGCATCGCCGGGCGCTTCGGTTCGATCGAGGAGAACGCGCAGATCATGGCCTGGCTGATCGCGCATGCCGCGCGCGAGTGAGCGGCGGCCCGTCGCGGCGGCCGGATCGAGGGTTGCTCTCATCCCTCGAAAGATTCCCCCTCATCCTTCGAGACGCCGCGCTTTCGCGCGGCTCCTCAGGATGAGGAATAATGACGGAGCAAGTCAACACGGCAACTTGCCGGATCGGCCGAGATGCCGGCGCGAAGCGCCTCTCAATCTTCGTTCTCAAGGAGTGCGGTGAAATCCCCGCCCAAGCTCATTCTCAACAGGCTCATTCTCAAGAAGTGCGGCAAAGCCCACCGCCAACCCTCGTACTGAGGTAGCGCAGCGAAGAGCGCACCTTCCATCCCTCATCCCGGGAAGCGCAGCCAAACCACCTCTTTCTGATCATCATCCCGAAGGTGCGCAGCGAAGACCACACCCCATCCCTCATCCTGAGACGCATACCCAAATCCCCATCCTGATGAGCGGGCGAAGCCCGCGTCTCGAAGGATGAGGCCGACGGGATGAAGCCCGCGCCATCCGGATGCGCCCGCGCCTCACCCCAGATTGAGCTCCTTGAAGAAGTCGTTGCCCTTGTCGTCGATGACGATGAAGGCGGGGAAGTCCTCCACCTCGATGCGCCAGATCGCCTCCATCCCGAGCTCGGGATATTCGAGCACCTCGACCTTCTTGATGCAGTGCTCGGCGAGGTTCGCGGCCACCCCGCCGATCGAACCGAGATAGAAGCCGCGATGCTTCTTGCACGCCTCGCGCACGGCCGGCGAGCGGTTGCCCTTGGCGACCGAGATCATGGTGCCGCCTTCGGCCATGAAAACGTCCATGAACGAATCCATGCGCCCGGCGGTGGTCGGCCCGAACGCGCCCGAGGCGTAGCCCTGCGGCGTCTTGGCCGGGCCGGCATAATAGACCGGATGGTTCTTGAAATAGTCGGGCAGCCCTTTCCCCGCCTCCAGCCGCTCGCGCAGCTTGGCGTGCGCCAGATCGCGCGCGACGATCATCGGCCCTGAGAGCGAGAGCCGCGTCTTGATCGGGTATTGCGAGAGCTGCGCGAGGATATCCTTCATCGGCCGGTTGAGATCGACCTTGATCACCTCGCCGCCGAGCGTCTTCTCGTCGATCTCGGGCAGGTATTGCTCCGGATGGCGCTCGAGCGCCTCCAGGAACACGCCGTCCTTGGTGATCTTAGCCGTAGCCTGGCGGTCGGCCGAGCACGACACGCCGAGCCCGATCGGCAGCGACGCGCCGTGGCGCGGCAGGCGGATCACACGCACGTCATGGCAGAAATACTTGCCGCCGAACTGCGCGCCGACGCCGAGCGACTGCGTCATCTTGTGGATCTCTTTTTCCATCTCGACGTCGCGGAAGGCATGGCCGTCCTCCGAGCCTTGCGTCGGCAAATCGTCGTAATAGCGGGCGGAAGCGAGCTTCACCGTCTTCATCGTCAGCTCGGCCGAGGTGCCGCCGATGACGATGGCGAGGTGATAGGGCGGGCAGGCCGCAGTGCCGAGCGTGAGGATTTTCTCTTTCAGGAAGGCGAGCATCCGCTCGCGGGTGAGGATCGAGGGCGTCGCCTGGAACAGGAAGGTCTTGTTGGCCGAGCCGCCGCCCTTGGCCATGAACAGGAACTTGTAGGCCTGCTCGTCGTCGGCGCCGGTCTCGGCATAGATCTCGACCTGCGCCGGCATGTTGTTCTTGGTGTTCTTCTCCTCGAACATGGAGATCGGTGCGAGCTGCGAATAGCGCAGGTTCTTGCGCAGATAAGAGTCGCGCGCGCCCTCGGCGAGCGCGCCCTCGTCGCCGCCCGCCCCGGTCTCGGTCCAGACGTGCCGCCCCTTCTTGCCCATGATGATGGCGGTGCCGGTGTCCTGGCACATCGGCAGCGTGCCGCCGGCGGAGATGTTGGCGTTCTTGAGAAAATCGTAGGCGACGAATTTGTCGTTGTCGCTCGCCTCGGGGTCTTCGAGGATGGCCTTGAGCTGCGCCAGATGCCCCGGGCGCAGGAAATGGTTGATGTCGTTGAAGGCTTCTTCGGCGAGCGCGCGCAAAGCTTCGGCTGGCACCACCAGCACCTCGCGCCCGAGCACCTTTTCCACGCGCACCGCCGCGCCCGCCGGCAGGTCGAGCTTGCGATACGGCGTGGTGTCCTTGCCGTGCGGGAAAAGCGGGGTGTGCTTGTAGGGCGGAACCGGCGTAGGCGGGGTGAAGGGGGCGTTCATTTCCAGACTCACATCAGACGGAAAGGCGGGCGATGCGACACGCGTCGCCGGCCACGATGGAACACTTCTAGAAAATTTCTCGCGCCAGGGAAAGCACGCAAGATCGCGGCGCGAGGGCGCCGCGCAGTACGTACATTTGCGGAGCGCGAACGGCGAATTTATTGAGCTAACGCAACAACGTGCGAGACATGGCGACTATCCATTGGCACGCTTGAACGAAGAATATGAATCCGAAAAGGATGACGCCAATGAAACTCCCGACCAACAGGAACGACCGCGTGCTGTTCGGCACAGCCGCAGCTCTGGTTGCGCTTGGTCTCGCCGCCGGCCTGGGCAACGTGACCGTGCAGGCGCCGGGCAATACGTCGTTCATCACCGAGGCGCGCGCCAACACCCCGCTCCGCGCCCAGCCCGCACGCGGACCGGCTCCGCATGCCCACAACGTGAGCAAGATCGTCAAATCCGATTCCCCGATCTCGATCGTGCGCAGCCCGACCGACCTGCCCAAGCCGGTCGGCAAGCGCGGCCCGCAGCGCGTGAAGGTCGATCTCGAAACCATCGAGGTGACCGGCCAGCTCGCCGACGGGGCGACCTACCGCTACTGGACCTTCAACCAGAAGGTCCCCGGCCCGTTCATCCGCGTGCGCGTCGGCGACACCGTCGAGGTGAAGCTGAAAAACGACGAAGACAGCGCGCTGATGCACAATGTCGACTTCCATGCCGTGACCGGACCGGGCGGCGGCGCCAAGGCGACGGATGCGGAGCCCGGCGCGACGCGCGGCTTCGAGTTCACCGCGCTCAATCCGGGCCTTTATGTCTATCACTGCGCGGTGCCGATGGCGGCCCAGCACATCGCCAACGGCATGTACGGGCTGATCCTGGTCGAGCCGGAAGGCGGCCTGCCGCAGGTCGACCACGAATTCTACGTGATGCAAGGCGAGCTTTACACCGAGCAGAAGATCGGCGCCAAGGGCGAGCTGACCGAAAGCTACGACAAGCTCGTCGACGAGCGGCCGGAATTCTTCCTGTTCAACGGCGCAGTCGGCGCGCTCGCGACGGAGAAGCCGCTCAAGGCCAAGGTCGGCGAGACGGTGCGCATCTATTTCGGCGTCGGCGGCCCGAACTACACCTCCTCGTTCCACGTGATCGGTGAAATCTTCGACCGCGTGTACAACCAGGGTTCGCTCACCACCAAGCCGCTCAACGACGTGCAGACCACGACGGTTCCGCCCGGCGGCGCGGTGGCGGTGGAGTTCAAGCTCGAAGTCCCCGGCAAATACATGCTGGTCGACCACGCGCTCAGCCGCGTCGAGAAGGGCCTCGCCGGCATCCTCGAAGTCACCGGACCGGAGAATCACGACGTGTTCAAGGACTACGATCCGGCGAAATCCGCC
>JABARS010000041.1 GCA_019187085.1 Pseudorhodoplanes sp.
CGGGGTCGGCGCGGCGGCGCGGGCGAGATAGGCCGGATCGACGGTCGGCACCGGCTTCTGCGCCTGCAGCTTGCGCGGCGTGGCGCGCTTGACGGGGGCCGGCGCCGGTTGCGACAGCGGACGCGAGCGGCCGGCGCCGGGCGCGGGTTCGCGTTCGCGTTCGGGCATGCGAACGATGCTGCCGGTGGTGTCGGGGCTCGTGCGCTCCACGCGCGGATGGTCGCCGAGAGCCGCCGTGGTGAAGCGAGCGGGCGGCGGCGCAAGGATGCCGGAGGGCGGCACGCCGAAGCTTCCGTCCCCGGCAGCGGCCGGCAGCGGCAGAATGAGTATAAAGGCAAAAACGAGCATGCGCGGAGTCATCGGCGGTCCCCGTGTCAGAAATCACCGCCGATACTGAAACTTAGATGGTTAACAAATCCTCACCACGGCGGCAGTCACAGCTCGCGCGCTTCGAAAATCTGCTGCAGTGAAAGACGCGACCAGGCAGCGACGCGCTCCCGGAATCCCATATACGATTCGTGGACCTTGCGCGCGCGTGCGCTGCGGCCGGCGAGTTCGGCGAGCACCGTGCCGGCTTCGCGGCGCGCCGCCGCGATCAGATCGGCGGGGAAGCGGCGCAGCTTCACGTTATGGCGTTCGGTCAGGGCGGCGAGCGCTTCGGTGTTGAGCTTCTCCATCTCGGCAAGCGCGAAGGTCGCCTCCGCCGCACAGGCATGCGCGACGACGGCTTTGAGTTCGGCGTCAAGCGCGGTCCAGGCTTTCAGCGAGACGATGCATTCGCCGGTGCCGTTGGGCTTGTTGAAGCCGGGACCGTAATAGAACGGCGCCAGCCGGTAGAGCCCGAGCGCGATATCGGAGCCGGGTCCGACGAACTCGGCGGCGTCGAGAACCCCGGTCTGCAGGCTCGCCAGGATTTCGGCCGGCGGCGTCGTCTGCGGGGTGGCGCCGAGCCGGCGGAACACTTCGCCGCCAAGACCGAGCGCGCGGATTTTCAGCCCGCGCACGTCGGACAGGCCGGCGAGTTCGCGGCGGAACCAGCCGCCCATGCACACGCCGGTGTTGCCGCCCATGAAAGGCTTCACCCCGAACGGCGCATAAAGCTCGTCCCACAAGGCCTGCCCGCCGCCGGCCTCGACCCAAGCCACATGCTCGTTCGGCGTCAGCCCGAACGGCACCGTGGTGAAAAAAGCCGCCGCCGGCTCCTTGCCCTGCCAGTAGAAGGAGGCGGTGTGCCCCATCTCGGCCACGCCGGTGCCGACCGCATCGAGCACTTCGAAGGCAGGCACGACCTCGCCGGCCGCCGATACCGCGACGTCAAGCCGCCCGCCCGAGAGCGCGCGGATGCGCTCGGCAACGCGCTCCGCCGACATGCCGGGTCCCGGCAGGCGCTTCGGCCAGGACGTCACCATGCGCCAGCGCACCGTGGCCGCGCGCGCCACCTGCGGCGCCGCCAGCGTGCCGGCGCCAATACCCGCAAGGACCATGCGCCGCGAGATCGTCGTCATGCCGTTTCCCCATTCCACCAGTGATGAAAATGATGCACCGGCCCATGCCCGGACCCGATGCGCAGCCGATCCGAAGCGGCGATCGCCGCCGTCACATAGGCCTTCGCCTCGCGCACGCTCGTCGCGAGATCGTGGCCCTTGGCGAGCCCGGCCGCGATCGCCGACGACAAGGTGCAGCCCGTGCCGTGCGTATTGCGGGTGGCGATGCGTTCGGCGGCCAGCCGCGCGACCGAGGACGGCTCGATCAGGAGGTCCACACTCTCCGCACCGCTGCCGTGACCGCCCTTGATCAGCACCGCGCGCGCGCCCATCGCGAGCAGCTTCTCGCCCTGCGTGCGCATGTCGTTTTCCGTCTGCGCCACCGACGATTCCAGCAGCGCCGCCGCCTCCGGCAGATTGGGCGTCACGATCATCGCGCGCGGAATGAGCACCGTGCGCAGCACCTCGATCGCGTCCGGCGACAGCAGCCGGTCGCCCGAGGCCGCGACCATGACCGGATCGAGCACCACGTTGTGCTGCCGGTATTGTGCGAGCTTGCCGGCCACCGTCTCGATGACCTTCGGCTGCGACAGCATCCCGATTTTCACCGCACCGACCGCAAGATCGGAGAACACCGCGTCCATCTGCGCGGCGATGAAATCGGGCGGCACGTCATGAATGGCGGTCACGCCTTTCGTATTCTGCGCGGTAAGCGCGGCGATCACCGAGGCGCCGTACACGCCGAGCGCGGAAAATGTCTTGAGGTCGGCCTGGATGCCCGCCCCGCCTCCGGAATCGGACCCGGCAATGGTCACGGCAATCGCGGTCATCGGCGTTCTCCAAGCGCGCGGTCGACGATGGAGCGTAAACGCGCGGCCGCCGCTTTCGGTTCGTCCGCCATCGACAGCGCCGAGATCACGGCAATGCCGTCGGCGCCCGCAGCGATCACGGTCGCGGCATTGCGCTCGTCGATCCCGGCAATGGCGCCGACCGGAAGGCCGGGCCGGCGCGCGCGGACAAGACCGGCGAGCGTGCGGAAGCCGTCGGAGCCGACCGGCGCGTCGGGATTGTCCTTGGATTTGGTCTCGAACACGCCGCCGATGCAGACATAATCGAGCAGATCGAGCGGGGCGTCGTTCGCTTGTTTCCCGGTCTTGATCGACAGGCCGATGATCGCGCGCGAACCGAGCAGGCGGCGCGCATCCTCGGGCGTCATGTCGTCCCAGCCGACATGCACGCCGTCGGCGCCCGCGGCGAACGCGACATCGACGCGATCGTTGATCAGCAACGGCACGCCGCTGTCCGCCACCGCCGCCTTGATCGCCCGCGCCTGCGCGATCATCGCGCGCGTCGAACCGTGCTTGTCGCGCAATTGCAGCAGCGTGATCCCGCCGGCAGCCTCCTCGCGGGCGAGCGTCGCCAGGTCGCGCCCATTCGCACGCTCCGGATCGAGCAGGCCATAAAGCCGCAGATCAACCATCATTCCACCTCCGCGCGATCGGCGATTTCGCCGGCATCAAGTTCGTAGAGCGCGTCGAGAAAGGCGGTCGCGAACGAGCCCGGCCCCTGCGCCTCCTCGCCGGCGATTTCACCGGCCACGCCGAATATCAGGAGCGCCGACGCGCTCGCCAGGAACGCGTCCTTTTCGACGGCAAGGCAGGCGGCAACCAGAGCCGACGCCGCGCATCCCATGGCGGTGATGCGCGCCATCAATGCGTGTCCGTTGGCGATCCGCACGCGGCGCGTGGCGTCGGCGACGTCATCGGTCTCGCCGGTAAGGCCGATCGCGCAATGCCGCTCGGACGCAAAGCGCGCGAGCGCGGCAGTGTCGGGCGCGGTTTCGGCGAGCGCGGCAAACTCACGCGCGTTCAGCCGGATCGCGGCCGGGCCGCGATCAAGCAGCGTGCGCGCAAAGGCCGCGCGCGGCGCCGAAACATCGATCAGCACCGGATCGAGCACCCAGGGCATGCGCTTTTCGTCCGCCCGGTCGAGCGCGATGCCGACCGCGGCGCGGCGCTCCTCGTCGAGCGTTCCGAGATTGACCAGAAGCGAATCCGCGCGGTCGGCGAAGGCCGCGATCTCCGCCGCCGCGATGGTCATCGAGGGCAGCGCATTGACAGCGAGCAGCACGTTCGCCGTCAGTTCCTGCGCAACGGTGTTCGTGATGCAGTGGACGCGCGGACCGTGGCGGCGCACGCGCAATAGGATATCGGCCGCAAGCTGCGGCAAGGCGCGTGCGAAATCGGTCCCGGATGGCTGCATCTCAAGCTCCCTCCGCCGGCATGACCCGGATCAGGTTCAATGGGTTGGCATTGCGCCTCTCAGCCCGGCTGACCGGCCGGGCACCCCATGAGATTGCACGAGATACCTATTCCGGTCCTTCGCTTTGCGCAAGCATCCGCGGGGGCTTGCCCCCGAAAATCCGGAAACGCTAGGTTGGCGCACGGACAAGGTGGCCTCATGCGCATCCTCGTTCCTGCGTTTCTGGCGGCCGTCGTGACGGCCGAGACAGCATGGGCGCACACCGCAGGCGGCCCCGGCGAGGGCCTGCGTGCAGGCTTCCTGCATCCATTATTCGGGCCGGACCATATCGCCGCCATGGTCGCGGTCGGGTTATGGGGAGCCCTGCTCGGCAACCCGGCGCTCTGGCTGCTGCCGGTCGCATTCCCGCTGGTCATGGCGGCCGGCGGTGTCGTAGCGATTGCCGGTGTTCCGATCCCCGGCATCGAACCCGGCATTGCGCTCTCGGCCGTCGTGCTCGGCATGATGATCGCGTTCGCGGTACGGCCGCCGCTCTGGATCGCGCTGGCGCTCGTCGGCACCTTCGCGGTTTTTCACGGCTACGCGCATGGCGCGGAATTGCCGCCGGGCGGAGACGCCGTGACCTATTCGCTCGGCTTCGTGGTCGCAACCGGACTGCTGCATCTGTGCGGGATCGCGATCGGCGCGCTCGCGGATCGCCGCTGGGGGCGCATCCTCGTGCGCACGGGCGGTGCGGGCATCGCCGCCGCCGGCCTCGTCTTTGTCGGCCGGCTGGTGTGAACGCCGCGCGCCTGCTGATTGTCTTTGCGGTCGCGGGTACGACCAGTACGGCGCATGCCCATGTACTGACCGACACTATCGGCGGCTTCTGGGGCGGGGCGCTGCACCCGTTGATCGTGCCGGCCCAGACCCTCTGCCTCATCGCGCTGGCGCTGCTGATGGCCCGGCACGGCGTCAGAGCGCGCCCGATGCTGGTGCTGGCATTCGCCGCCGGCTGTGTGACGGGGATAGTCCTGGTGACGCGCGCATTCGCATTCGCACAAAGCGACGGCGCCGTGCTCGCCTGTGCGGCCGCGACGGGAGCACTGATCGCGCTCGGCCGGCCTCTGCCTCCGGTCGTCGCCGCAGCCATCATGGCCGCGGCGGGCTTTTCCGTCACGATCGATTCAGTGCCGGCCATCGTATCCGAGCGCGATACGCTGCTCTCGCTCGGCGGCACGCTTTCGTCGGGGCTGGCGCTGGTGCTGGTGGTCGGTACGGCGCTTGGCGCTACGCTCGACGCGGTCCGCAATCGCTGGCTGCCGGTGGCCGTGCGGATCGCCGGTTCATGGCTTGCCGCGAGCGCGATCCTGACGCTGGCCCTGCGCCTGATCCGGTGAGGCCGCGGGTACAAAGACACGCCTTGTCAACGCGCGGCGATTTTGCTGGATTGGCGGCAGCGCCACGCCACGGAAATCCCGCATGATTCCCTTTTTCGTCCAGATCAAATGCCAGCTCGGCAAGTCCTACGAAGTGGCGAACCGCCTCGCCGACGCCGAAATCGCCTCGGAAATCTATTCGACGGCCGGCGAGTTCGACCTGCTCTGCAAGTTCTATGTGGATCAGGGCGTTGATATCGGCCATTTCGTGAACGAGAAGGTGCAGCAGATCCCGGGCATCCAGGACACCCGCACCATCATCACCTTCAAGGCGTTCTGACGCCTCAGGGGGTACCGGGCGGACCTTCCGCCTCCTGCTGCTGACGGCGCAGGCCGAGCTGGCGTTCGCGGAATATGACGAACAACCCGGCGCCCGCCACGATCGCGGCGCCCACGAAGACGAGCGGCATCGGCACCTCGCCGAACATCAGATAGCCGAAGATCAGCGCCCACAGCATCGACGTATAGCCGAACGGCGCCACGAGCGAAGCCGGGGCGTGGCGATAGCTCTCGGTCAGCACGAGGTGCGCCACGCCGCCGAGGATGCCGGTTGCGATCAACGCGGCAAGCTGGATCGCATCCGGCCTGTGCCAGCCGAGCGGCCAGGTGGCGAGGCCGGCAAGCGCGCAGATCAGGGAAAAGTAGAAGACGATCGAGGGCGTGGTCTCGCTGTCGGTCAGCCGGCGGGTCTGGATCACGGCGCCGGCATTGAAGAAGGCAGCCAGGATGGCGAGCAGCGCGCCGAGCGCGCTCGCGCTGAGCACGAGGCCGGAATAGCGGCTGAGGTCGAGATGCGGCCACAGCATCACGATGATTCCGGCAAAGCCGACGAACACCGCCGACCAGCGGTAGAGCCGCACCCGCTCCTTCAGGAACATGGCCGATAACGCAACCGTGATCAGAGGCGAGGAGAACGAGAAGGCGGTGGCATCCACCACCGGCAACCGCGCCAGCGAGGCGAAATTGAGGAACATGCCGCAAATGCTGAACATGCCGCGGCCGAGATGGCCGAGCGGCCGCCGCGTTCGCACCGCATTGATCAGCTCGCCGCGCCAGGCATAGACGATCACCACCGGCACGATGGCGAACGCGGCACGGAAGAAAACCACCTGGCCGACCGGAACCACCTCGCCGACATAGCGCACGAGCGCCGACATCGCCGCAAACAGGATTGCGGAGACCAATGTGAGGATAATCGCCCGGATCGAATTCATGCGCGGCGCCGGCAGCCACCACAAACGTCGCCGCCCGGTTCTGCGCGCACCTTGCGCGCGCCGGACGGCACCCGACCTCTATCCGCGGCGCGGCGGATTCTGCAAGAGGCCGCGGCACGTTGCAGCCATGCAGGAAACGGTCATTGCGAGGCGCGCTGCGGCCGGCGCGGCCCTTCGAGCGGCGGCAGCGATTTCAAATAAAGCGCCATCGCCTGACGGTCGGCGGCCGGCAACTGCGCCGTGTTGCGGACGACCGGCACCATCGCACCGACGATGGGGCTGCCGTCCGGCTTGTCGCCGTATTGCAGGAAATCCGCCAACTCCTCGGCGCTCCAGCCTTTCAGCGCGAACTGCGTAATGTTGGGAACCCATCCCTCGCCGTCCGGAGCGGGACCGCCGGCGAAGCGCTGCGCACCGACCGGACCGCCGAGCCGGTTGCGCGGAGTATGGCACTCCCCGCAATGGCCCGGCCCATTGACGAGATAGGCGCCGCGATTCCAGGCCGCCGATTGCGCGGGATCGGGGACAAACGTCGCGGCGTCGAAAAACATCAGCTTCCACAGTCCGAGCAACGGGCGGAGGCTGAACGGAAACTCAAGTTCGTGCGTGCGCACACGCCCGGCGGCCGGCGGCAGCGTCTTCATGAACGCGAAGAGATCGCGCACGTCGCCGACGGTCATCCGCGCATAGGAGGTGAAGGGGAATGACGGGTAATAATGCTCGCCACCGGGCGAGGTCCCTTTCAGCATCGCGGTGGCGAACTGCGCCTCGGTCCAACCGCCGATGCCGTCGCTGTCGTGCGGCGAGATGTTGGGTACGTGGAATGTGCCGAACGGCGATTTGAGCGCAAGCCCGCCGCCGAGCCGCAGATGATCGTCCGCTCCGGGCGTGGCATGGCAGGACGCGCAGCCGCCGGCGAAAAACATCATTCGGCCGTTTGCGGGATCGGGCCTGTGCACACCGAGCGCCGCCGCCGGCAGCGTTTTCGCCCGGCTCGCGCGCCAGACGATCGCGAGCGCCGCAACGACGAGCCCGATCAGAATGACGAGAAATATCCGCCGCGCCATGGCCCGTGTTGACCCAGCGCGCCGATCAGTTCTTCACCAGATAGTTCTGATGGCAGCCATCGCAGGTCCCCCGCAGCACCGGATAGACCTCCTTGAGGCCGGCGAGCGTCTTCGCCTTGTCGCGATTGTCGGCCACGTCCTTTGCGAGCTTGGCAAAGCGGCCTTCGAAATCAGCCTTGTTCTGCCAGATTTTCTCGGAGGTGCGGAATTCGTCGCCGGGATTGGTGCCCGACATGGAGCCGGGCGGAAACAGCGCCGGCAGCTTCTGCAGGCTCGTGCTCAACTGCGCGAGATCGGCTTCCACCCTGGCGGCATCGAATGGATCCTGCTCGCGCTGCATGCGGTTGAGCGAACGATAGATCGGCTGCGCTATGGCCTTCATCTCCGCCTTGCGCGCGGCAATGGGATCCGATTGCGCAACGACGGCGGTCGCAGCACCGGCCGCGATCACAACGACAATGCCAAGACGGAGCATCATGCATTCCTCTCCTTTTGCCCGACGCCGAAAATGGACGCCATCCGGATCAACCCGGCGATCGACCCGTTATTCCACATTCCGCCAACATGACGACGTCAGCATTGCGGCAGATCTGAGCGAAACCCGGGCGAAAGTGCCGCAGGCCCCAGGCGCTATCTCACGCGGGCGGACTGCGCCTGGCTTCCTCGATCGCCGCCCAGATGCGCGGCGCGGTCGCCGGCATGTCGAGACGGTCGATCCGGTAGGCCCGCCAGAGCGCGTCGAGGATCGCATTCATGACCGCCGGGCAGGAGCCGATCGCCCCCGCCTCGCCCGCGCCCTTGAAGCCGAGCGGGTTGTTCTTGCACGGCACGTTGCGGGTCTCGAACACGAGATCGGGGATCGCGCTGGCGCGCGGCATCGCATAGTCCATGAAGCTTGCGGTCAGGAGCTGGCCGGAATCCGGATCATAGATCGTGTCCTCCATCAGCGCCTGGCCGATGCCCTGCACCGTCCCGCCATGCACCTGGCCGGCCAGCATGAGCGGGTTCAGCGTCACGCCGAAATCGTCGACGATCACGTAGCCGACGATCTTCACCGCGCCGGTCGCCTCGTCGATCTCGACTTCGGCGATATGGGTGCCGTTGGGAAAGGTCGGCGCCGGCGGCCGGAACGCGTCGGCGGCGGTCCGTTTCTCGTCGGTCGCTTCCGGACGGGCGGCGAGATCCGCAAGCGACATCGATCGGTCGGTGCCGGCGACCCGGATTCGCCCGTTGTCGAATTCGAGATCGCGCGGACTTGCTTCCAGCGCGTCGGCGGCAAGCTCCCTCAGGTTGTCGGCGAGCGTGCGCGCCGCCATCGTGACCGAAGCGCCGCCCGCGGGAATGGAGCTCGATCCGCCCGTCCCGCCGCCGGTGCGGATGCGGGCGGTGTCGCCCTGCACCATCCGGAACATGGTCGGCGGGATGCCAAGATGCTCGGCGACAAGTTGCGCGTACGACGTGTCGTGGCCCTGCCCGGTCGATTGCGTGCCGATCAAGAGCGTGATCGTGCCGTCGCGTTCCAATTTAAGCGTCGCGGTTTCTGGCCCGTTCGCGCCGCATGCCTCGATATAGCTCGCGATGCCGATGCCGCGCAGGCGCGACTGCTTTTTCGCCGCCGCCGCCCGTTTCTTGAATCCGGCCCAGTCGGCAAGCGTCTGCGCCCGATCGAGATGCGCGGCGAACTCGCCGGTATCGTAGACTTTGCCGGTCGCGGTCTCGTAGGGCATCGCCGACGGGCGGATGAAATTTCGTCTGCGCAGTTCGGCCGGCTCGACCCCAAGCTTGCGGGCGGCGTGATCGACAAGCCGCTCGATCACGTAGGAAGCCTCCGGCCGCCCGGCGCCGCGATAGGCATCGACCGGCACCGTATTGGTATAGGCCGCGCGCACGCGGATCGCGCAGACAGGAATGTCGTAGACCCCGGGCAGCATCGCCGCCCCGATATAGGGAATGTAGGGCGCATAGGTGGACAGATACGCGCCCATATCGGCAATCGTGTCGACCTTCAGCGCGAGGAATTTGCCGCGCGCGCTCATCGCAAGCGAGGCGGTCGTGATATTGTCGCGCCCCTGCGTATCGCCGAGGAAATGCTCGGTGCGGTCGGCGACCCATTTCACCGGCCGCCCCGTGCGTTTGGCCGCCATCGCGACCAGCGCATATTCACGATAGGAAAACAGCTTGGTGCCGAAACCGCCGCCGACGTCGGGCGTAACGACACGCATCTTGTCAGGGGAAACCTTCAACACGCGTCCGGCTATCACGTCACGGATCGCATGCGGCCCCTGGCTGCCGAGCGTCAGCGTATAGGAGTCCTTGTCCGCATCATATTCAGCGACGGCCGCTCGGGTATCGAGATAATTCGTCACCACGCGCTGATTGACGATCTTCAGCGAGGCGACATGGACGGCCTCCGCGAAGACCCTTTCCGTGCGCGCGGCATCGCCGAACGAGAACTGGAACGACAGGTTGCCCGGCCGGTCCGGCCAGACCAGCGGCGCGCCCGCCGCGAGCGCAGCCTCGGCGCCGATCACCGCCGGCAGCGGCTCCCAGACGATATCAAGCGCCTCAATTGCGTCGCGCGCGATGTCGGGCGATTGCGCGACAACGAACGCGACCGCGTCGCCGACATGATGAACCTCGTCGCGCGCCAGAACCGGATAATGCGGCGCCGGAACGTCCTGTCCCGGAACGCCGACCATGCACGGCAAAGGGCCGAAGTCGGCGGTATCTTCGCCGGTCAGGACGAGCGCGACGCCTGGAATGCACCGCGCGCGCTCCGCATCGACGATACGAAAGCGTGCATGCGCGTGGGGCGAACGCGCCACGACACCGTGAAGAAAACCGGACGGCGCGATATCGGCCACGTAGCGGCCGGCGCCGCGGATCAGCGGGTCGTCTTCCTTGCGGACAATGGCCTGGCCGATGCCGAATTTCATGACATCACTCCGCGGCCGCGCACGTCATCCGCTGCTGCCTGCGCCGTCGTGTGCCGGCTTCGCCTTGTCCGCGCCGCGCTCCGCCAGCATGCGCGAGATCACATAGAATACCGGCGTGAAGATGAGGCCGAACAGCGTCACGCCGATCATGCCGGAGAACACCGCCGTCCCGAGCGTCTGACGCAATTCTGAACCGGCACCGATCGCGAACACGAGCGGCGTCACGCCGAGCACGAAGGCGAGCGAGGTCATCAGGATCGGGCGCAGGCGCAGTTCGGCGGCTTCCGTCGCGGCCGTCCAGCGGTCGCGCCCCTGGTCCTGCAGCTGCTTGGCGAATTCGACGATCAGGATCGCGTTCTTGGATGCCAGCCCTATCAATACGATGAACCCGACCTGCGTGAGGATATTGTTGTCCTGCCCGCGCAGGATCACGCCCGTGATCGAAGCGACGAGACACATCGGCACGATCAGGATCACCGCCAGCGGCAGCGTCAGGCTCTCGAACTGCGCGGCAAGGACCAGAAAGACGAATATGACACCGAGCGCGAACGCAAAGATCGCGGTGTTGCCGGCACGGATCTGCTGGAAGGCGAGCGTCGTCCATTCATAGGCGAAACCCTGCGGCAGGGTTTCGGCCGCGAGCCGCTCCATGAGCTGGATTGCCTGGCCCTGCGAATAGCCGGGCGCCGCCGCCCCGTCGAGCTCGGCGGCCGGATAGATGTTGTAGCGCGGGACGCGATACGGGCCGGAAATGTCGCGCACCGTCGTAAAAGAGCCGAGCGGCACGGTGTCGCCGCTCGAATTGCGCACGCGCAGATTGAGCACGTCCTGCGGCCGCAGCCGGTACGGACTCTCCGCCTGCGACTGCACGCGGAACGTCCGCCCGAACAGGTTGAAGTCGTTGACATAGGCCGAGCCGATATTGACCTGCAGCGCGTTGAAGACATCCGGCAGATTAATGCCAAGCAACTGTGCCTTGGTGCGGTCGATATCGAGATAAATCTGCGGGGTCGAGGTCTCGAACAGCGAGAACACCTGCATCAGGCCGGGCGTCTGGTTGGCCCGCGCCATCATCGCCATCACGGCCCCCTGCAGCGCTTCCGGCCCGCGGCCGCCGCGGTCCTCGATCATCATGCGGAAGCCGCCGGCATTGCCGATGCCCTGCACCGGCGGGGGCTGCACGACGATCATGAACGCTTCCTGGATCGCGGCCAGCTTGCCAAACAAGGCGCCCTGGATCGCGCTCGCCGACTGACCCGGATCCTTGGCGCGCTCGGTGAAAGAATTAAGCACGAGGAACATCGCGCCGGCGTTCGGCGCGTTGGTGAAAGTGGCGCCCGAGAAACCAACGATATTGATGACGTGTCCGACGCCCGGCGTCTCAAGCGCGATGTCCGCCGCCCGCTTCATCACCGCCTCGGTACGCTGCAGCGAGGCGCCCGGCGGCAATTGCGCGGCGACGATCAGATAGCCGCGATCCTGCTGCGGGATGAAACCCTGCGGGGCCTTGCGGAATTCGTTCAGGCCGAAGGCGAGGATGCCTACATAGACCAGGCACATCATCGCGGCAATGCGCACCGCGCGCGCGGTGAACCAGCCGTAGCCGCGGCCGAGCGACTCGAAGCCCCTATTGAAGGCGCGGAAGAAGGTGTGGATCGGGCGCGCCCAGACCGGCGCCTCATGATGCGGATCGTGCTTCTTGAGCAGCAGCGCGCACATCGCCGGCGACAAGGTCAGCGACACGATCAGCGAGATGATGGTCGAGCCGGCGATCGTCAGCGCGAATTGCCGGTAGAATTGCCCGGAAATACCGGTGATGAACGCCGAAGGCACGAACACGGCCGTCAGCACGAGCGCAATCGCGATCAGCGCGGTGCCGACCTCGTCCATGCTCTTGATTGCGGCGTCCCGCGGCGACAGTCCGCTCGCGATATTGCGCTCGACATTTTCGACGACGACGATCGCATCGTCGACGACGATGCCGATGGCGAGCACCAGCCCGAAAAGCGACAGATTGTTGAGTGTGAAGCCGAACAGGCTCATCACAAAAAAGGTCCCGATCAGCGAGACCGGGATGGCGACGATCGGAATGATGGCCGCCCGCCAGGTCTGCAGGAACAGGACCACCACGAGCACGACGAGGACGATCGCCTCCAGGATGGTCTCGAGCACGGCATCGACCGATTCTTGGATGAACTGGGTCGGGTCGTAGATGATGGTGTGCTTCAACCCCGGCGGGAACGACTTGGCGAGTTCGGCCGCGGTCTTTCGGACATTGGCGCCAGTCGTGAGCGCGTTCGAGCCCGGCCGCTGGAATACGGCGATCGCAACCGAAGCGTCGCGATTGAGATAGGACGCAGAGGAATAATCCTGCGCCGCAAGCTCGACCCGCGCGACATCCTTCACACGCACGACGGCGTTGGCAGTCTGCTTGACGACGATGTTCCCGAACTCGTTCGGATCGGACAGGCGACCGAGCGTGCGTACCGCGATCTGGAAAGCAAGCTGCTTCTCCACCGGTGGCTGGTTGAGGACGCCAGAGGCGACCTGGACATTCTGCGCCTGCAGTGCGGTCGTCACGTCCTGCGCCGTGAGATTGAGCGACTGCAGCCGGCTTGGGTCGAGCCAGACCTGCATCGCATAATCGCGCGCGCCGAAAACCGTGATCGAGCCGACGCCGTCAACCCGCGTCAGCACGTCCTTGATCTGCAGGTTGGCGTAGTTGGAGATGTAAAGCGGGTCGCGCGACTTGTCGGGCGAGAACAGGTTCACAACCATCAGGATGTCAGGCGAGCTTTTCGCCACCGTGACACCGATCTGCTGCACCTGCTGCGGCAGGCGCGGGGTCGCCGTCGATACGCGATTCTGGACTTGCACCTGCGCGGTATCGAGATTGACGCCGAGATCGAACGTCACCGAGATCGAGAAACGGCCGTCGGCGGTCGAGTTCGAGGAGATGTAGAGCATCCCCTCGACGCCGTTGACCTGCTGCTCGATCGGCGCCACCACGGTTTCGGCAACCGTCTCCGCGCTGGCGCCCGGATACTGGCCATTGATCGTGATCGTCGGCGGCGCGATTTCCGGATATTGCGCGATAGGCAGCCGCAGAAACGCGACGCCGCCGAGAATGACAAAGACGATCGAAACGACCGCGGCGAAAATCGGACGGTCGATGAAGAAATGTGAAATCTTCATCGCGCGGCCTATTTCGGAGCCGTGTCGGGCGCCGGAGCCGCGGGCGCTGCCCCGCGCATCTGCGGCGTCACCTTGATGCCGGACCGCGCCCGCATCAGCCCGTTGACGATCACGCGATCGGTGGCAAGCAACCCGTCCTTGATCACGCGCAGATCGTCGCTGAGCTGGCCGAGCGTCACATATTTCTGGGACACCGTGTCATCGGCACCCACGACATAGACGAATTTGCGCACCTGCTCGGTCCCGATCGCGCTGTCGGGCACCAGCAGCGCCTCATAGGGCGGGGAGGCGGGCACCTGCACGCGGCCGAACATGCCGGGCGTAAACAGACCGTCGAGATTGCGGAAGACCGCACGCCCGCGGATAGTCCCGGTGGTGCGGTCGATGACGTTGTCGATAAAATTCATCCGGCCACGATGCGTAAAATCGCGCTCGTCGATCAGCCGCAGGCTCACGGGCAGGCCGTCGTCACTCTTTGCGCTGTCAGCACCGTTCTTGGCGTTGCGCTCGTAGCGCAGGAACGAGCTCTCGTCGAAGGTGAACTCGAACCAGATCGGATCGTAGGACACGATCGTCGCAAGCAAAGTCGTGCTGCCGGTCGAGCCGCCGGTCACGAGATTGCCGGGCGACACGCGCCGGTCGCCGATGCGGCCGGCGACCGGTGCGCGCAGCTCCGTGAACTGCAGGTCGAGCTCCGCCTGCCGCACCAGGGCGCTGTTGGCGGCGACCGCCGCCTCGGCCGTGCGCTTGGCCTGCAGGCGCTGCTCGAAAGTCTGCTCGGTGATGGTCTTGTCGCGCACGAGCTGCTGGCCGCGCTGCAGATCGCCTTCGGCATAGGCCAATTGCGCGCGCACCTGCGTGAGATTGGCACGCGCCTGATCGAGCGTGTTCTGGAACGGTCGCGGGTCGATGGAGAACAGGAGGTCGCCCTCCTTGACCGACTGCCCGTCGGTGAAATGAACCTTCTCGAGATAGCCCGACACCCGCGCCCTGATCTCCACGGAATCCACCGCGGTGAAGCGGCCGACATATTCGTCGAAATCGGTAACGGTCCGCTTGACCGGATTCGCAACGGTCACGACCGGAGGCGGCGGCGCAGGCGGCTTCTGGCTTTCGCCGCAGGCGGACAGCATGACCGCGGCCACAAGCCCGCAAAGAGCAGCATAGCGACGGCTGATCGGACGGTTTATCGGTGTCATCGCGGAGGTCGATATAAAACCTTGATGGCAGAATCACCGGATCGAATGAATCACCTATCAACAATCGCCGTAGGCGCCGGATGCCGCAACCGGTAATTAGCGGTCAACGGAAAGTTTGTCCATGCAAGGCTGGTATTCTCAAACGCTTGTGTCCGTTTCGCCGGCGGGTGTTGCCGTACGGACAAAGCCCGTGAACCACGATCTTCCGAGCAAAAGGTAAACTAGCGTAAAATAAATCGACGCGCCGACGATGGCGAGGAGCCCGAGTGCGACCTCGTCACGCATTATGGGCATTGATGACAGCCAGGCGCGAAGCGGACGCTGTGCCAGCCAGAGACCTGCGGTCATGCCCAGTCCCGCCAGCGCCAGCATGGCGAGCGATTTCTTCAGGCGCGCATCGATGGCAAACAGGCCGCGCCGGACCGCAAACCAGACGACCAGCGAGAGATTAATCCAAGCCCCGATCGAGGTGGCGATGGCAAGGCCGACCTGCGCGAGCGGTCCCATCAACGCGACCTTGAACGCGATATTGACCGCGACCGCGATCAGCGACGCCATGACCGGGGTCGCGGTGTCGCCGCGCGCAAAGAACGGCGCCGTTGCGCTGCGGATCAGCACGAAGGCCAGGAGCCCGGCAGCATAAGCGCTCAGCGTTGCTGCCGATGCCTGCGCATCGGACTCCGTGAACGCCCCGCGCAGGAACAGCGCGCGCATGATCGGTTCGGATATGACGACGAACGCAACCAGGCACGGAACCGAAAGCAGCAGCGTGAGCTCGATCGCGCGGTTTTGCGTATTGCGCGCGCCGGCCTCGTCGCCGCCAGCGATCCGCCGGGCGATATCCGGCAGCAGGACGGTGCCGATCGCAATTCCGATGACGCCGATCGGCAACTGGTTCAGGCGGTCTGCGTAATAGAGAGCCGAAAGCGCACCGGCGGCGAGAAAGCTTGCGATGACCGTATCGGCAAAGAGCGCAAGCTGTGTGCCGGCGGAGCCGACCGTGGCCGGGCCGAGCGCACGGAAGAATTTGCGGATGTCCTCATCAAGCACCGGCCGGCGGAAACGGGCAACGACGCCGTTGCGGCGCGCGTCGGCGAGCAGGAGCAGGACCTCGAGTACGCCCGCGATCAGCACGCCCCAGGCTGCCGCATGTCCCGCGGTCGGGAAAAACGCAGCCAGCGCAAGCGTCGCCATCATCGACAGGTTGAGCAGGATCGGCGCCGCCGCGGCCGCGGCGAAGCGATGCAGCGTATTGAGAATGCCGCCGTACAAGGTAACGATGGTCACGAGCAGGAGATAGGGAAAGGTGACGCGCGTCAGTTCCACCGCAATCGGAAAACGCGCGACGTCGCCGCCGAACCCCGGCGCAAGCAGACCAATGACACCCGGGGTAAAAAAGAGCGCGACGGCCAGCAGCACGATCTGGCTGGCAAACAGCATGGTGAAGATGCGGTCGGCAAACAGCCGCGCCGGGTCGGTGCCCCCCTGTTCGCGCACGCGCGCATAGGCCGGCACGAAGGCGGCGTTGAAGGCGCCTTCCGCGAAGATGGCGCGGAAATGATTGGGCAGCCGCAGCGCGACGAAGAAGGCGTCCGCCACCGGCCCGGCGCCGAGAATGGCGGCGAGCATGATGTCGCGCAGAAACCCGGTCACGCGCGAGAGGAGCGTCAGTCCGCCGACGGTGAAGATCCCTTTGAGCATGCTTTATTTGCGGCAAGTTCAGTGCTGGCAAGCATCAGGGAAGAATACAGGGAATCGTCTTGCTGCCAGGCGGAAATGAACAAGAATTGTTTGAGTCTGGCTCATTATCTTGCGATTCCAGTTTTTGCGTAACAGGGAGTGTTATTTTCGTTATCAGGGAAATGTGGCGTCAGGAACAGGGACGTGCCGTAGCCGTTGAATTTTTGCACATTTGTTTCGCCGCACACGAACACCATCTGTTCTCGCCCTCGATTTTCACAGCTATCGGTAGGTGAATCATGCTCATGACCAAGCGGAAGCCTACGAGCGTTGGGCAAATCCTGGTCGAGGAATTCATGGAGCCGCTAGGACTGACGCAAGGAGACCTTGCGAAAGCGATGGCCGTGCCATGCAGCACCTCAACGAGTTGTGCAACGTCCGGCGCGCGATAACCGCCGATATGGCCCTGATGCTGGCGCGCGTGTTCGGCAACAGCGCTGATTTCTGGTTGAGCGCGCAACGCCGCAATGACCTATGGGAAACCTTGCATTTCCCAGGACGTCGTCATCGGATGAAACGCGCCAAGCCTATACGTCGGCCATATAAAGCATGTCGTCGTTGGGAAAGCTGCGCGCGTTTTGATAATCTTGTGCAACCTACCGTGTAACGCCTTGGTGGTGTAGACTTGCTCAAAAGCAAGACGTTCAGCAGATCGCGCGGAACTCAAGGTGTCGCGGAACACGGTCCGCTGCGATCGGGAGAGATGTCATTTGAATATGCGCAGCGTGCAGCCCAGCCGAAGCACGCGCGCGCCGAGATCGGGCAAATCGATGAGGATTGAAGAGCCGCACCAAAGCGCTTGCTGATCGTGGCTTTGACGCCAAGCAGGTCGATGCTAAAATTACAGCCGAAAAACGCGCGAGCAGTTCTTGCAGCTGAATTTTCGCCGGTACTCCACGAGCTAATCCGCCGAGATCAGTAGACTTCGCTACGGCTTCCGACGTGGCGATAAACTGAAGGGATCGAGCACGGATACGCCCGTCGGTTCGAAGTCCGATGTGTTGCGGGTCACGACCGTGAGGCCATGTTCGAGCGCGGTGGCTGCGATTTGAAGGTCGGCTCCGTGGTAACCGAGCGCTGCGCTGAGTTGTCCCCAGCGGCGGGCGGACGGAAGATCGAAGAGCAGAACTCGGTCGCCATAGACGGTCAGAACTTGGTCGAGCCAGTTCGCGAGCATTGCGGCAAAATTCGGGTCCTTGCCGCGCTGCAAAGCGATCCCGCGTTCGATCTCGCCAATGCTGATGACGCTGAGGAAAAGATCACTGCTCCGTTGGCGACCGATCCAGTTCTCAACGTTAGCATCACGCCGCCGCTTGGCTAGCGCCGAGAGAACGTCGGTATCGATCAGGAACATCAGAACTCGACGCCACGCGGCATAGCCTTGAGGCGATCGAACTCAAGCTTGCCCTGTGGCATTGCGAGCAATAGCTCGGAAAAACTCGGTGCTTTCAGTTGCTGCAGCTTGCGCAAACGCTCGTATTCGTCGGCGGCAACAACGACCACAGCCGGCTTACCATGCTTGGTCACGGTTTGCGGTTTTTGTCGCGCGGCTTCGACCACTTCACTGAACCGGTTTTTGGCATCCTGGACCGACCAAGTGCGGCGAGTCACGATAATCTCTCCTAGCTAGAATTTCTAGCTATAATATATCGCGCCGAGAAAGTGAACGCAAGCATGTTCAACCTATCGCATGTGGCTTCCATGATGTTCGGGACGCCGCTGATGATTGCGCGCCATTCTTGAGGTGATCCTCGGCGTGCCGGTTCCGCGTTTCAGGGACCGCCGCCGAACCAATCGATCCTGAACCCCATCCGCCGCCACTTCGCGTTTCAGGAAACGGCCGGGATGTGCAAGCGGAACCATCTCATTTGTACAAAGAAGGCGTCTGGAACAGATCGACGACGTCGATATCCATCGGTGTGAAATGGCGCTCATTGCGAGAGAGGATTTTCAGGTCATGGTGACGTGCCGTCGCACCAATCGCAACATCGGCAAAACCAGGAGAATGATCACGACCGCGGGTCAAATCGACCCGTGCACCGTGCAGCACCGTTCGTAGCCAAGCTGACAGATTGGACGCTTTTCGCTTCGCGACTCACGTTTTGCTTTGGCAATACCTTCAGCGATTTCTGCAATCGCCACCGCGGAAAGGAAAAGGTCGGGCGAATGCATATCCATCCACTTGATTAGCTCGGCGCGCTTCACGGCGGCAGTGGGCGCAATGGCCGAGATGACGTTTATATCGTCCAGATAACGCGTCACAACCCTGTATCACGCATCGGCGCACGGTTGCGCTCCGGCAAATCCCTGGCTCAAGCGGAGCCGACATTAGAAGGCGGCCGAATGAAGGCACATGGGATACCGTTCCCAATCGGCAAAGCCAAGCACGACCACCTTCGGGCTTGCCGTGTCGAGTGATGACGGACGGTTTCCCTCGTGCCGCCTGATCGACCAGCGCCGACAAGTTTGCCTTGGCATCCTTCAATTGAATCTTGCGAATCTTGCGCATAACGCCCTAAATATGACCACAGTAGTCATACTGGCACGAGCGGCATAGGAATGGTGCCCTCGCCTAAGCTATAATGCAGATAACTCGCCGCTTTCGTTAGAGAAGCCGATGGCGCAGTTCTTCATCTCTAATGAAATCGCCGAAATCCGATAACGTCTTGCCGCGCTGAAGACGACAAGGCCAGAATGCAAGCGAGACTGCATGAGCTTTGCGTTGCGGATTCAAGAAATGGCGGCGCCCCTGATCCTGTCGCCGAAGGATAAAAGATCGTCACCCAGGAATCGACTGCAGATGAGAAGGTGGCGTCGTTTCGCAGCCTGTTTCGAGGACGAGAGGACGTTCTTCCGCGCTGTTGGAGCAACGTCAAGACCGGCCGATCTGGTTACGCACCCGTTTGCGACCATGAGTGGGTTGTGATGACGTTCGTCGGCCACGCCTCGGTGCAGATGACCATGGAGCGTTGCGGCCACCTGCTCCCCACGCCCGATCATCACCGGTAGGCGATGACCAGTGTCGAGGCGCGGTTATTCGGATGAAAATACCCGGTGAGGGTGCTTCCTCATCCGCCTGTCTTAGGCACGAACCGCACGCCGGGCAGGTTCTCGAAATGTCTGTCGCAGGTCAAGAGCTCGGCGCCATGCGCCAGATCGGTCGCATAAACGATGGCGTCCGCCGTAGCCAGTCTGTGCTTAGACCAGCGCGCAGTTCCGCCGCCGACGAAGCGATGACGATGCCGAGATCAGCAACGACGCACGTTTCGGTGAAGGCAATTACCCGGTCGGCCTTGTCCTCGCTAACCTCGCACGTCAGCCATCTCGTCAATTCGAGTTGTACCAGGGTCGGCGCCAGCCATTACGCGCGGCCCGGCAATTCAACGGAGCGCGCCGCCTGTCGTAATCGGCAGGACGACCGGCACGCCGGTCAGCCGATTGAACTTGGCGGGCGAAATCACCAGCACCGGGCGATGGCCCTGTTGCTCGTGGCCGGCGGTCGGATCGAGCGAGACAATATAGATGTCGCCGCATAGATGTCGCCGCGCTCCATCAGATGAGCTCGCGGCCAATAGGCCCGCCAGATGTCCACTCGCGGTCTTCGCGCGAGCGCTTTGCAAACGGCTTGTACTGCGCAAGGAGTTCATCGAGCGAGTAGCGGCGCCGCTTCTTCGGGTCGTTCACGAGCCGGCCTGACTTTATCGAAAGCGCGACCGCCGCGTCCGGGGCAAGATCGAGTGCTTCCAGTATGGGTTTGGGGATCGCGAGCATCACCGATCCGCCAACCTTCCGAAGCCGCACAGCATGGGGCATGGCAATCATCCTTTGTTGTTATATTGGAATATAACGGGAGCGCACCCCGGACTGGCAAGCAGTCCTGGTGGTCGTGGCGCTGAGCCGGGCCCTGCCGCGGTAACCTGCGCAGCCCTCCTCGCCGAAGCGTCCTCGTGGATCGGGACGCCCTAACGCCATCGGGCCTCGCTCAAGGGTGCGGGCTGCGCGACTGCCTCGGTCTCATCCGCGGCGTCTACCGCACCTTCTATGGACCGGAGAGGGAGCCGATCGCGCCTTATTCGCCTAGCTGGTACATCAGCAAACGACGACCTGCTTGCGACCCTATGCGCCGCGATGCGCGGGCGGCAACATAACCACTATAGCATTTACGTGAAATTCGAATCCGACAATTAGGAGTCAACGACCCGGTGATTAGGGATTACGCCTCGCAGTAATTAGGACCGACTGGTAACCTGCATGGCGGACTCCTCTCCTTCTGGCGAAATTCATCGATGATGACGCTATGGTATATCGATGCCGGTAAGCATAGAGAGTTGCCGTGCTGCAATCAGATGACAGTCGAGCGTCGATCAAGATGAGAGAGCTTCGCTGTGCTCATCATGACGGAGGGATGGCGTAGCCTAATCGGAGCGACGCGCTTTGATCCGGAAGTCTTAAGCGGCAAGCCCAGGACGATGTCGGTATAAGGTACGCGCGGCGCGAACTGGCGTCCGCCTCGTTTTTCAAACCGCACAAGGCCATAGCGCTCCATCGTCCGCAGTGTGCGCGAAAGATTGGACGTTGCACCGCCCGTCTTCTCCGCCAGATCTTTCATCGAATCCGGTTCGGTTTCGGCACCCGATCTCCGTGATCGTTCCGTTCCTCATCGCCGCTTTGAGAGGCTTGTCATCATGAACGAGCATCTCGTCCGTGAGCCTGCGAAAGGGGCATCAGAGCATATCTGCAATTCTTTAATTATGGCGGACCAAGCATTCCTCGTCCCACATCCCACGATCTACCAATCACGCCGCGTTAGCCGGCCGCACTCGTTTCGCAATTTCCGCGCCCTTCACTCGCTCCACCACGGCGATGTCATACTGGCTCTGCAGGTCAAGCCAGAACTGCGCCGCATTTCCGAAATAGCGCGCCAGCCGCAGAGCGGTGTCGGCGGTGATAGCGCGGTGGCTATTCAGAATATCGGTGATACGTCCCGACGGCACCCCAAGATCAAGCGCAAGACGGTTGGCGCTCAGATCACGCGTCGCCATTTCGCGTTTCAGGAAGCGGCCGGGATGTGCGAGCGGAGTCATGGCATTCACCCTTTGTGATAATCGACAATCTCGACGTTGAAGACGTCGCCCTTGCTGAACGTGAAGCAGATGCGCCAGCGCGCATTCACCGTCATCGCCCACTGCCCCCTCCGGTCGCCCTTGAGCTTGTGCAGGCCGACGCTCTTGAGCGGGCTGAGATCGTCCAGCGACTTTGCGACATTCAGCGCAAGCAGCAGATCGGCGGCATGGTCGAAATCGAGGCTACGGAACTGGTTAGGCCGCTCGCCGTCCCAGACCTTGCGTGTCGCCGCATCCCGCCACGACCGGATCATGGCAATAATATACTACGTATGACGTAGTACTGCAAGCGAGCGGATGGATTAAGCGTAGCAACCCATCGTCCGCATAACAAGGCGGGTTTCGCGTCGATTTACGGCGGAGTCATTGACACCAATCCGTTATCCCAATGCTGATCGGCAGCGGATCAAAGACACAGGTAGTAAACTCCGCCCGTCTGATAATGGACGAATCTAAGGAGCTTCCAGTCCGGCAGGGTTGATCGATGGATGCAGAAAGAGCGATATGCCTCCGTTGTCGCGCTGTGGCGGGCAAAGGGAACAAGGCGATGAACCAAAACCGGCCGCAGGATTACACCAGCTCCAGCCTAAGCGACCGGCCGACCATTCGCGCGGCGCGTTGCAGCGTGTTCAGCGTGACGTTGCCGTCCTTCGGATCGAGAAGCCGCCCCACCTGGCTGCGGCTGGTCTTCATGCGTTGGGCGAGACCGCTGCGCGATATTTTCTTGGCCTTCATCGCCTGCATAATCTGCCAAGCTAGCGCCTCCTTGATGGCAACGGCTTCAAACTCTTCTCGCTTTCCATCTTCAGCGAGGTAATCGTCGAGCGCTGTCAGTTTCTTCGGCGAGCGCAGCCTTTTTGCTTTCTTGGCCACTATCGTCACTCCTTATCGTTCAAATTCACGTTTGCGTTTCCGCGCGAGGTCCAAATCCGCATCGGGCGTCTTCTGGCTCTTCTTGATGAAACCATGAAGCGCCACAATGTGCCCCTCGTGCAGGCTGAACAGGACGCGCGCAATCCGATTACTCGCCAGATCGCAGCGCACTTCCCACAGGCCGCCACCCAAGGAACGGCAGAGCGGCATACCAATCGGCCAGCCGTACTGAATGCGCATCAGGTCCAGGCCGATTACGTTCCGGTCCTCCACCGGCAAGTCGCGCAACCAGTCCCGGACGACCTCGGAGCCGCCGCGCGTCCGATAAAAAACGAGGGGTATCTTGCGCGGCCTATTAGCTGACATCCTTAACCTATACATTGTTCATGTATCATATAATGTCCGGTATCGGCAAACAAATAAACGACGGCTTAAGCGTACCCGATTCATTGCCGCCATCATGCAATCAATGGGTACAAGATAAATTGGGCTCTCCCTAGCGCGGGTTGTCCCCCGATGGGGGCAAGTTCATTTCCAAGTTGGGCTTGCTCGCGCCGGAATTGACCGTTTGATTTCTCCCACGCCACTCGTCCCAAAGTCCTTTAGCAACAGCGAGAGCGTCAATATCGAGGTCCTCCCACCACGCCACTTCGTTACCGGTGTCATGGAGCTGCCGATGATGGGTGCGACACAGCGGGACGGTGAATTCGTCGCTGACTTTCATGCCTAGCGTTCGCGGTTGAGCGAATTGCAGGTGATGGGGGTCGGAGGGCTGACGCCCGCACACAAGACACGGTTGTGAGGCGACGAATCTCAGGTGGCCTTTGTCCCGGATTCTTTTCGGCTCACCCAGCGTAAATACGCTCTTGTCGATACGGGTGGACGTTGGTTCCGCAGGCACGAGGGAGGCCTCATGTGGCACTGTCCCTTGTTTGTCTGGCCCCGGGGGACGGTGGCGCTGCTCATCTGTTTGTTTATCGGGCTGCCGGTGATGTGCGTTCTGCGCCGCCGCCCGAATTGGTCTTTGACGGCGACCGTAATAGGTCGACGGCCGCGGAATAGGCGTTGTATCGTCGGGGTGGAAACCGACGCGGGGTGTAGCCGGCACTAAGCCGGCGACATTGCGATCGGCCTTTCTTTTGCTGTCCCGGTAGAGATCAAGGCCAAACGGTTTTCCAAAGGTCGCGAGCGCACGTTTTGTTGCATCGGTTTCCGCCGCTTTGAGTGCAAGATCATGAACCTCGCCGGCAGAAATGCCGTGACCCTCGCCAGTGCCGTGCCCGTCGCGGATGACGGTCGAGCCGTCCGCTTGCACCGTAATGCGGACCTTGGCGACATAGACGGCAAGGAACGTACCCCTGTTTTCCCGGGCCAGGACGCAGCGGGTTTCGGCGGTCTCGCGATTCCATCCATCGAAGCCGAATATTCGATTGGCCTCCGCGATCGCGTGCCAAGCCTCGATATAGGAAAGCCCCCGGCCGCTGGTTTCGCGGGTACGGATGTGGCGGTCGTCCAAATTACGATGCAGTGCCGCCAACTGCTTTGCCGAGAATCCCATCACCGCGTCCTCACGCTCAGAACCGGCTCGGGGTTGGAGAGCGTGACCCCGGTAATTTCAGCGCCCTCCTTGAGCTCGCAGGCGAGCGCCTGCCGGTTTAACCGCGGCTCGCGCGGCTCCCAATAGATGCTGGGGATCGCTGCCTCATCGATGACCATCAGGGCGGGGGTACCGGGCCGTAGGGAAGCGGTAAAATCAGGGGCGGTGAGCTTCTTCAGGTCAAGCTCAATCATCACGTCCTTGGCGATCTGACGGCGTTTGGAGGCCCGGTCCCGGAGGCGTTCCAGTCGACCTTCCATTTCAGCGATGCGAGTTTTTAAGCCGTTGACGAGCGCCTCGTCCTCCAGGGCGGAACGCAAGATGGCGGTCACTATTTCGTGGAGGTCGGTCAGGCCCTCGACCGTGTCAGCGAGCGTAAGGTCGTCGATTTCGGGGTCCTCGGCACGGATACGGTCGCGGACGGCGCGGTAATGCAAGGCAGAAAACGTGAGCTGGTCCATAGATTTAACTCCTCCTGCTCGATAACGATTAATAATCACTCGATTTCGAGCCATTGTCAACTTATATCGAATCGGAAATACTTACAGACGTATGCTGCAGGCAGGACAAATACGCGCGGCCCGAGCCCTTCTGGGCTGGCGACAGGAGGATTTGGCTAAAGCTGCCAAAGTCGGCCTTGCCACCCTTGCCCGGATCGAGCATCGGGAGGGCCGAGTTCAGGGCAACGTCTCAACCATAGTGCGCATCCAGGAGGCGCTGGAAAAGGCAGGGATCCGCTTCTTGGAGGACGAGGTCGAGGGTTATGGTGTTCGGCTCAAGCGCTGAGCGCGCCAACTGCGCTCGATCACAAGATGATCGAGGAGGCCGCAAAAGAGCAACAAGATTACTCGCTATTTGTTTCGACTTCCGGGCACGGCAGAGCATCCATGGGTCGAAAGGGCGCTCATCATGGATCCTCATATCGTCGAGGACATGCTCAACATGCACATCGGCGAGATGCGGCAGCGCCTCGAGCGTGCGGCCGGTATTGTCAAGGCTGCCGAGACGTGTGCCGCGGGTGGCAATCTGGAGAAAGCTATCGAGATCGCGCTCGATATTGAACCTCTCATCTACGAGGTCAGCACGTTGCTAAACGCAGCCAGCCTGATGCATCACCTAAAGAGGCCCTGAGAACCAGCGCAAGTCCGTTCGCTAATTGAGATAGCAAGCTCGGACCGCAACCCTAACCTTGGCTCTGACGGATCAGCGACCTTAGCAGCTTGAGGGGGTCCACGCCGATGGCGTTTGCAATCGCTACAAACTCCACGACGTCGAGGCGGCGCTCGCCGCTTTCGTATTTTGCGACGAACGATTGCGGCCGCCGTAAACGTTGAGCTAATTCGGATTGCGTTAATCCCGCTTGCTTGCGCGCCTTAACCATCAAGGCGCAAAAGACGAACTGTTCGTCCGTGTGAGCAGATTTCCGCAAGCCGCGCGCCATAATCGCGGCAAGCTGATCCTATTCCTGGATAATCCCAAAATCGGATTTTCAACAATCATTTAAATGACTTCGGCGCCATAATTCGGGCTGCGCCAGATTCTGCATCTGGTAATTATCCTATTATCGGATTATTATAAAAGTGCATTTTCTAGATTATGAAAGCCGCCGAAATAGTTTGCTGTTCCGGCTGGCAGAGTGAAAGCGATGTTTGGGCTCTGGAACCGCCGAAAAGCCTACCGAGAGGAGGTTCGCTGCAAAGCCGCAGCCCTCATCGAGGCGCACGGCGACGCGGCCTACGAATTCGCGCGATCGCGCCGTATTGCAACCCTTCAGCAAGGCGATCTCGTTGCACACCAATTCTGGAGCGCCATCGCCCGCATGATTGCACTACGCACCGGGCGGGAGGTCGGCGTAGATACGGCAACGCGTTACACGAGTGTTTCATGCGAGCATCTTGCGGTCGGCCGCAGGCGGATCAGCTCTCAATAGAGACCCCGCCACTGCAAGACTTCCTCCCCGCTCGGGATTACCCCTGAATGGCGCGGGTCATCCGCCTCGCCGAAATCAAACGAAAAATAATTTTCCTCCTGATTGGTCCGCCAGATCAAGAATTGCGACAAGCAATCCACTTGGTCATCGTGGCGCCCCTTAGGAAAGGCGAGATATTCCATTAGAAACTCGGCAAGCCATGGGGCGGATTTCGGAATGAATAAAGAGCCCGCCTCAAGCTTGGGTGTCTGTCCATACATGCGGGTGGCCTTGTCAGCCGTAGGCTTCATGGCAATCACGCCCTGCAACCCAGCCCTGCGCACCGTTTGGATGAGAGAGGTCCCTGATGCACTATCCTCGATCAAAATTGCATCGGCCTTGGCCTTTTGGGCCTGCGACATGACCAGCTTGGCCAGATCAGGGAATTCCGGCCGGTCGCGATAAAGATCGGTCAGATAGTATTGATTCTTGTTCCTGACCAGGAAGGTCAGGCACACCGAATAGTCGCTGGCGTCGGTTGCCTTCATCGCCGTGTCCCAGCTCTGCACGATCTGATCGCCGGGCTGCGAGACTGGAGCGATCTCATAGTTTTGTAGCCAGGAGCGCTTGAGGAGATTGCCGGTATCCGGCAAGGGTGCCTGGAGATACTGCGCATTGAAGGTATCCGCTCCGAGTTGCCGCTTGATCTGCTCAAGAATAGTCAACGGCTCCCTAGCTTCGTGCAGCACCTCGTCTTTGCGCCAAAGGTGGAATTGTCCTTCCGCAACCGCGATCTCCTGATCGTCCGGCGCGACAGCCGGGAGGCAGAGAAGCGTCCAGCCTTGCTCTTCCAACAGATGACCGGTCAAATCCTCCGGGTGCAGCCGTTGCATGATGACAATGATCGCCCCGGTCTTTTTGTTGTCGAGCCGCGACAGCAATGTGGTTGAAAACCAGCTATTGACCCGCTCACGACTGCTCTTGGAATAAGATTCCGCGGCGCTCAGCGGATCATCAATGAGGATGATGTCGCCGCCACGGCCCGTCAACGTTCCGCCCACCGATGTTGCGAAACGAAATCCGCCCTCCTGGGTCTGAACCTCGTTTTCGGTATTCTTGAACGGCATGCCGCGTCCAAAAACCCGGCCGTACCAGTCCGAATCCAGCACGCGGCGAAAATCCGACGCATGCTTCGCGGCAAGCTCTTGCGAATAGCTTGCGCAGATAAACTTCAAGGTTGGACATCTGCCCAGGCAATAGGCCGGGAAAGCGACGGAGCCGATGTGAGATTTCAGCGACCGCGGGGGCATATTGATGATGAGACGCGTGATTTGGCCAAGCCTGACCTGCTCCAAATAATGGCAGATCGCGTCGATATGCCAGTTGGGCTCCCAGGTGGCGCCTGGGTTAAGTTCGACAAAGCCCTTGTGAGCGAATGACTGAAAATCCAATCGCAGCAGAGCGTCGAATTCTGCCTGCGTTGTCGCCCGCGTCATTCGTTGACCTTAGTGACGGACATGCGCCGGCGCAGGAAATCGGCCAAAATGCGCTCATCGTTCTGGGAGAGGGAAGGCGCCTCCGGCGGCTTGGCACTTGCTGGTGCAAGCTTGGAAAGCATATTGATGATCGCCGTCGCGGCCCTCACATCACCACGCAAGGCCTTATTGTAAAGACTCAGGAGTAGCGCCTCCTGGCGGCTGATCCGCCGCTCCTTCCCGTCCTCACGAATGGAGACGCGGCGACCGAGGATATCCTTGAGATCGGTGCCTAGATTGCGCGTACCTTTGGGCCTGCCGCGCGGGTTGCCGGATTGTCCTGGCTTGAACTGATACGCTTTAGGTGGGCGCTTAGGACCAGCCTTCTCGGTCTCGCTCATGCGTTTCGTGCCTTAATACTGGCGCTACTGCTCTGGAAGTTCGGTCGTCATAGCAACAGATGACGCCTCGCATTCCGCAAAAGTCATGCAATTGTGGGCGCAGATAGCCTGATTGCCTGTGAATACCTGCCAGCGTCGCACGATGGTATCGACATAAACGGGATCAAGTTCGATTGCGACAGCGCATCGTTTCGTCTTCTCCGCTGCGATGACGGTAGTCCCTGATCCTGCAAACGGGTCGAGCACGATATCTCGCCGTTTCGAACAATCCTGAATGGCATCAGCAACGAGAGCGACGGGTTTTACTGTAGGATGCGACGCGAGAAGTGCATCGCGTTCCCTGCCAAAACTGTTTATGCCTTGATAATCCCAGACATTTGTGCGGGATCGTCCATGAGCGCCGAGTTCAATGTTGTTGATGTGCAGACCATTCCCGCTCTTGAAGACGAAAACAAATTCGTGCTGCGAACGATAGAACGAGCCCATTCCGGCGTTGGTCTTTCGCCATACGCAGATGTTCTTCAGCTCCGAATAGACCGCCATTCCAGCCGTCATGACTTCTTGGACATGCCGCCAGTCCATGCACACAAAGTGGATTGCGCCATCCGTGGTGAAAGCGACCAGCTGTTCGAAAGCCTTGCCCAAAAACACCGTGTAATCGGCTTTATTCATTTCGCCAGAAGCCATCGGAAATTCACGATGCTTGACCGCGCCCAAGCCACCGACATGCCCGTCAACACGAACATTATAGGGAGGGTCCGCGAACACCAGTTGAGCCCGCTCCTTTCTAAGCAGGGCATGATATGACGCTGGCTGCAATGCGTCACCGCAATAGACGCGATGGTCGCCGAGCCGCCATAGGCTGCCCGGTTTCGAGACCGATCTCTGGTCAGGTGATATTTGTGGAAGTCCATCATCTGCGGCATCGGTCGCAGCCGATACATTCAGGATGATATCGAGTTCCGGTGTTTCGAAGCCGATGGCCGAGAAGTCGAAATCGATATCGCACTCGGTCAAGAACTGAAGTTCCTTTTTGAGCTGGGCCTCATCCCACAACGCAAGCCCTGCCAACCGATTATCGGCTATCATGAACGCCCGCTTCTGGACCTCGCTCAAGTGATCAACGCGAATTACTGGTACGGTTGTCATTCCGACCTGCTGCGCCGCATCGACTCGAGCATGCCCGCAGAGAAGAATATCGGCTTGGTCGACAACAACGGGAGCTAAAAATCCGAATTTGCGGATGCTCTGGGCGAGTTTTTCGATCTGTTTTGGCTTGTGCTCACGCGCATTATTCTTGTTTTTCACGATCCGGCTGAGGGGCACTGATTCGACTACGAGCGTCGGCGAAATGCAGCCCTGGCTTGCCATCTAATTATCCTCGAAATTGTCCTCACAGAGAACGTATATATCGGCCCGGTAACAGGAACGGAGGCTCGAAAACGCTCTGATCCCCTCTGATTGGGCGCGATTCCGAATGTGCTCACGCAGCTCCGCTTGGGCGCCAAGAAGGCACACAGGGGCACGGGCTCTGAGCGTCGTGTCATTATGGGCCGCAACACGGTGCCGTAGCTTCGACGTGACGGATCTGACGTACGGCCACACCGGTTCCAACTAGCCGCGACGCGTTGGGAGACTCGGGGGGCTTCCCGCGAATTGCGGTCTGCTGTCACGTTGGGGAAAGACTGATGGTGAGCCTTCAGAAATGCCCTTGAAATTTCCGAAAGACGCAGATTGACATTTGGTAGAAATTCTACTCTATAATGGTAGAAAGGTAGAAATTATGACCATGAACATCAAGAACCGTGAGGCCTATCGGCTTACGAAAGAGCTTTCCAAGCTAACTGGTGAGAGCTTGACGACAGCTGTCACCGAATCGGTGCGGGAACGGCTGGATCGCATACGTCGCGAACGAAACGGTGATCTTTCGGCGCGCTTGCTTGAAATTGGCCACGACTGCGCCGCCCATCTCAAAGAGCCTTTCCGCACCATCGATCACGGGGACATGCTCTATGATGATCGTGGGCTGCCGCAATGATTATCGATGCATCGGCCATTATTGCAATCTTGCGCGATGAGCCTGATGCCGCTTTCTTCGCTCGCAAAATCGCCGACGCAACGAACCGACGGGTAAGCGCGGTTAATTTTGTTGAGGCCGCAATTGTCATCGATGCGAGCCGCGATCCTATTGCAAGTCGACGCTTCGATGATCTCCTCGGAGAGGCAGGTGTCTCCATCGAGCCCGTGACAGGACGTCAAGCCATTATCGCAAGAGAGGCATATCGGGATTTCGGAAAAGGCAGCGGCCATCCAGCGAAATTAAACTTCGGTGATTGTTTCGCGTATGCGCTGGCCAAAGACATGAACGAGCCACTTCTGTGCAAAGGCAGTGAATTTACACACACCGATATTATGAGCATCGTCTCGTCGTAAACGCTGGCGAAATCGAAATATCAATTCGGGTTACGCCAGCAATTCATTTCAGCAATTCTTTTGCTCGACTATTATTTTCGGCAGGCAATTATGTCCGTCGCTTTCAAAACCACACGCCTTGTGCCTTCAGTAGCAACTGGCAGGTCCGACTGGATACCGCGCTCCCCTGCCTTTCTCATAAAGGATGGAATGCAATCGTTATATTTCGTCGAGACGATGGAAAAGGATATCAGAGCAGCGCCTCGCGAACCGCGGCGATGATGCGATCCTGCGTCGGCTCGTCGAGATAGGCATGCATCGGCAGGCTGATGACCTGACCGACGATGGCATCCGTTACCGGCAGTCCGCCTTCGGCGGTCGGGAAATGCCTGTAGGCGACCTGGCCATGCAGCGGAATGGGATAATAGATCGCGGTTGGGATGCCCTGCGCCTTCAGTGTCTCGGCCAGCGCATCGCGGCGGCCGGCCGGCAGCCGGATCGTATATTGCGCCCAGACCGACGTGTAACCCTTCGGCACCTGTGGCACGGTCGCGACATCGGCGAGCGCCTGCGAATAGCGCTGTGCCACCTTGTTGCGGGCGACGATCTCGTCCGCGAAAATCTTCAGCTTCTCGATCAGCACGGCGGCCTGGATCGTATCCAGCCGCGCCGTCAATCCAATGCGGATATTGTCGTACTTGTCCTTGCCCTGACCGTGGATGCGCACGCTCTTAAGCCGTTCGACAAGCGCCTCGTCGTCGGTCAACACCGCTCCGCCGTCACCGTAGCAGCCGAGCGGCTTGGCGGGAAAGAAGCTCGTCGCGGTCGCGTGCCCCAGGGTGCCGATCTTGCGTCCCTTAAAGGTTGCGCCGAAACCCTGGGCAGCATCGTCGAGCACGAAAAGCCCTTCGTCGCCGGCCACGCCGGCCACGGCGCCATGATCGGCCGGCAAGCCGAACAGATCGACCGGAATGACGGCTTTCGGCCGCAGGCCCATTTTCCTCGCAGTAGCGACAGCCCGCTTCAAGCTCTGCGCATCGATATTGAAAGTGTCGGCGTACACGTCGACAAAAACCGGCGTCGCGCCGAGCAAAGCCGCCGCCTCGGCGGTCGCGCAGAACGTGAAGGAAGGACAGAACACCGCGTCGCCGGGACCGACCGCTTCCGCCATCAGCGTCATCACCAGAGCGTCGGTCCCGCTCGCGCAGGACACCACATGCTTCGCACCGCAGAAGGCGGCAAGCTTCTGCTCGAACTCGAAGACCTCCGGCCCCATCAAAAACTGGCAATGCCCAAGAACACGTCCGACCGCGGCGTCGATCGCGTCCCCGAGCCTGCGGCGCTGCGCGGCAACGTCAATGAAGGAAATGGGCGCGTTTTCGATACGGGCGTGCTGGTTCATGCGTGTCACGGCTTCCGGGAAATGGATAAAGGTCAGCCCGCGGCCAATCGCGGACCACGCTGGGGTGTTGCGTTCGCCGGTTGACGGCCTTCGAGGCAGCGCATCGCGATCGCAAGACTCTCGACCCCCTCCTCGCCGGTCACGGCGGGCGGTGTGCCGGTCTTGATGGCGCGCGCGAACGCCATCAGCTCGGCACGCAGGGGCTCGTCGTGCCCGACCGAAAGATGGCGCATCGAATAGCTGCCGTCCGGCTGGAAGCCGAAGCACTCGGTCACCTGCCGTGTCAGAAGATCGCCGATCAGATACTTGCGGCGGGTGGCAACATGCACGGTGCGCGCCTTGAAGGGCGTCAGCCAGTTGGTATTGATATGCGCCAGCACCCCGGACGCGGTGCGGAATTGCAGCAATGCGATGTCCTCGCGCTCGGCGACCGCGTTCGACAATTGCGGCTGGACTTCGACGATATCCGAATCGGTGAACCAGCGGATCAGGTCGATGTCGTGAACGGCGAGATCAATCACGACGCCGACATTCGACATGCGCGGCGGAAACGGACCGACGCGCGTGATGGCAATCGACAGGATATCCTCGTTTTCGAGCGCCTGCTTGATAGCCACGACCGCGGGATTGAAGCGCTCGACGTGCCCGACCATCAGTGTCACCCCGGCGCGCCGCGCCTCGGCGATGATCTCGCGGCCCTCGTCGACATTGGTCGCGATCGGCTTTTCGATCAGCACATGCAAGCCGCGCCCGATACACTCGAGCGCGATAGCGTGATGCAGGTGCGTCGGCGCGGCAATCGTTACCGCCTGGGGATTGAGCTCGAGCAGGGCCTTGTAATTATCCAAAGCCGGGCAGCCGAGAATGCGGGTGACAAGATCGCGCTGCTGCGGATTGGGATCGGCAACGCCGACCAGTTCGATATCGGGAAGTCCGGCAAAAACGCGGGCGTGGTTGGCCCCCATGATGCCTGCGCCGATCACGCCGACGCGCAGCGCTTGAGCGCTGTTCTTGACCGCCTTGACCATCGCTACCCTACCCCCGCACCGCTCCTAGGACCGGCCGAAGTCCACTAGCACGCCCGGCGGCCCGCTGGCGACGCCCGCTGAGCCGCTCACGAACACGTTTTCGTTCAAATGGTTACAATATCAACGGGACGCATGGTGAGCGTTCCGGCACCGCAAGTCCGCGCTGCCGGCAGCCGGGCGTTAACATTCTGATTCACCTGACGGCTTTGTAATTCTCCGGGCCGACCAATCCCGCAGGTCCACTCGCCAATGACCAGTACGGCCTTTTCACAAATCAATGGTGTCCCTTCAGGTCCAACGCCAAGCCGGCGGACAGCGCGTCCTCACGGAAGGCCTTGACCGCGTCGAGCGAAAGCTGGTCGCCGGTCTTGGTGCCCAAGGCCGGCAGTCTCTTCAGAACCTCGGTGGGCGCCGTGATAATGTGGCAGCCCATGCGGTCGGCTTCGATCACGTTGAACACTTCGCGGGTGGAGGCCCAGATGACTTCAACGTTCGGGGTCCGTCGCGCCCGCTGTACGGCATCCTTGGTCAGCGAACCATAGTCGATACCGAGATCCGCAAGCCGCCCGGCGAACACGGACACACAAGCGGGAGCACCACCGGCCAGCGCCTCCACTGCCCCCTCGACCTGCGCGGCGGTGAAAATTGCCGTCATGTTGATCTTGACGCCGTCGGCCGAGAGCGCGCGCACGGCATCGAAAAGAAACTCGCCGCGCGTCGTCGACACCGGCAGCTTGACATAGACATTGGGACCCCAGTTCGCGATCACGCGCGCCTGCGCGACCATCTCGGGAATGTCGTCGGAAAAAACCTCGAACGAAATATGCCGGTCCGGCACCGCGGCCACGAGGTCGCGCGCATAAGCCTCATAGTCGCGCACGCCCGCCTTCTTCAGCAGCGAGGGATTGGTGGTGAAGCCGGCGATCCAGGCGTTCTTCGCCATCTCGACGATTTGCGCCTTGTCGGCGCCATCGGTGAAAAGCTTCACCTTGAGGTCTTTTAGCGTGAGCGCCATATGTCACTTTGCCCTGCGTATCGCATTACCCTGCCGGGATTGCCTTAGCCTATGACCGGCGATAATCGTCGGCGATGCGGATAATATCATCTTCGCCCAGATAGCTGCCGGTCTGGACCTCTATCAGTTCAAGGTCGATCTTACCCGGATTCTCCAGCCGGTGCGGCGTACCGATCGGTATATAGATCGATTCGTTTTCGTGCAGCGTTTTAATCTCGTCTCCAATCGTCACTTTGGCGGTTCCGCGCACCACGATCCAGTGCTCGGCCCGGTGATTATGATATTGCAGCGACAGCCGACCACCGGTTTTCACGACGATGCGCTTGACCTGGTAGCGGGATCCGTTGTCGAGTGACTGATAGCTCCCCCACGGTCGATGCACCCGCAGATGATCTTCGGTCACCTGCGGAGCGACTTCTTTCAGCTTCTGCACCAGCCGTTTCATGCCGTTGGTGTCTGCGCGATTGGCAATCAGCACGGCATCCTCGCTCGCCACAACAACGAGATTCTCGACGCCGAACAGGGCGACCAGCGGTTTCTCGCTCGAAGCGAACGAATTGCGGCTGGCGACGAAGACCGCCGACCCTTGCGCGGAATTTCCGTCCTCGTCGTGCGCCGACAATTCCCATACTGCCTGCCAGGAGCCGACATCGGACCAGCCATAGGATACCGGGACGACCGCCGCACGCGCCGTCTTTTCCATGACGGCATAGTCGACCGAGGTGGCGTGAGCAGCCGAAAACGATTGCGGATCGAGCGTGACGAAACCGAGATCAACTCCGGCCTTCTCTATCGCCGCTGTCGCCGCTGCCGCGGTGGCCGGATCGGATGCCCGGTATTCGTCCAGGAAAACGCTGGCGCGGAAAACGAAATTTCCGGAATTCCAGAGGAATCCTTGCGAAATATAATCCTGCGCGGTTGCCGCATCGGGCTTCTCGACAAACTTGTCGACTGTGAAAACGCCGTCCGTCAACGGCGCGCCCGGGCGAATATAGCCATATTCGGTCGCCGGTCGATCGCCGCGAACGCCGAACGTCACGATCCGGCCGCCGGCGGCCGCGCCGGCCGCCGCGCAGCACGCCTGCACGAACGCCGCCCGGTCGGTGACGACATGATCGGCCGCGAGCGCAACGACGACGGCATTGCTGCTGCGCTTGACCGCAAACGCTGCGCCCGCCGCGATGGCCGGACCAGAATCCCGCCGCACTGGCTCAAGCAGGATATCGGCCTCGGCGCCGATTTCGGCGAGCTGGTCGGCGACCAGAAAACGATACTGCCCGTTTGTAATCACGATCGGCTTGTCGAAAATCGAACGGTCCGCCACCCGCCGGACAGTTTCCTGGAAGGTCGAGTATTTCCCGAGCAACGAGAGAAATTGCTTCGGCCGCCCTTCGCGCGACGCAGGCCACAGCCGCGTGCCGGCCCCCCCGCACATGATCAAGGGCACGATCAGATCAGCCATGATAAGCCCGGTACCATTCGACGAAATTCCTGACGCCGTGCGCGATCGGCGTGTCCGGACGGAACCCGACCTCCCGCCTCAGGTCGTCCACATCGGCATAGGTTTCCGGCACATCGCCCGGCTGCATGGGACGAAGCTCGCAGACTGCCTTCTTGCCGATCATCTCTTCCAGAAGGCTCACCACATACGAAATCTCCACCGGTTTGTTATTACCGATATTATAAATCCGCCAGGGCGCTGCGCTGCGGGCCGGATCCGGCTTGTCGCCCGACCAATGCGGATCGGCGACCGCTGGCCGATCGACCAGTCGCACCGCCGCTTCGGCGACATCGTCAATATAGGTGAAGTCCCGTCGCATATTGCCGTGGTTGAAGAGTTGTATCGGCCGGCCCGCCATGATGGAAGCCGCGAAAATCCACATGGCCATGTCGGGCCGGCCCCACGGACCATAGACGGTGAAAAACCGCAGGCCCGTCGCCGGCAGCCGGAACAGATGCGCGTAGGCATGCGCCATCAATTCGTTGGCCTTCTTGCTGGCAGCGTAGAGGCTGATCGGATGGTCGACATTGTCGGAGGTCCGGAACGGCAGTTTCGTATTCGCGCCATAGACCGATGACGAGGACGCAAACAGAAGGTGCCCGCAGCCATGATGCCGGCATCCCTCCAGTACATTGACGAAGCCTTGCAGGTTCGCATCGACATAGGCGTGCGGATCGACCAGCGAATGGCGCACGCCGGCCTGCGCGGCCAGATGCACGACGCGTGGAAACCGATAGGTCTCAAACAACCCGGCGGTCGCAGCGCGCTCGGCAAGATCAAGGCGGGCAAATTCGAAATTGTCGAACTTGCGCAGTTCCGCGAGCCGCGCCTCCTTCAGCCGCGTGTCATAATACGGGCTCAGATTGTCAACG
>JABARS010000042.1 GCA_019187085.1 Pseudorhodoplanes sp.
GCCGTAATCCTCGACGTCGCGGCCGGGCGTGTGCCGGCAATTCCTGTCGGCATCGAAATGCGTATAGGCGCTGACGATGTCTTCCGCCGCCGCGGCCGGACACGCGAATGCCAGAGCGCCCGCGACGATGCAGGCGGCCAAACCGGAACGGGTCATGACAGATTTCCGCAATGCCGTTTCAGGCGATTGGTCGCCGCGGCAACGCGGCGGGTTCATCACAGATCGGGCGCCGCGACGCCCTGCTTCGCGCAGGCCGCGCGCAACGTGTTGAGGATCACGCAGGCAATCGTCATCGGCCCGACGCCGCCGGGCACCGGCGTGATCGCGCCGGCCACCGCGCTCGCCTCGGCAAAGGCGACGTCGCCGACCAGCCGTGTCTTGCCGGCTTCGCCCGGCACGCGGTTGATGCCGACGTCGATGACGGTCGCGCCCGGCCTGATCCAGTCGCCGCGCACCATCTCCGCCCGCCCGACCGCCGCGAACAGAAGGTCGGCGCGCCGGCACACCGCCGGCAGGTCGCGGGTCTTCGAGTGCGCGACCGTCACCGTGCAGTTCTCGCCGAGCAGCAATTGCGCGAGCGGCTTGCCGACAATATTGGAGCGCCCGATGACCACCGCCTCCATGCCGGCGAGCGCCGGATGCACCGCCTTCGCCAGCCGCACGCAGCCGAGCGGCGTGCACGGCACGAGCGCCGGCAGGCCGGTCGCCAGCCGGCCGGCATTCACCGGATGGAAGCCGTCGACATCCTTGCCCGGATCGATGGTGTGGAGCACGCGCGCGGCGTCGATCTGCGGCGGCAGCGGAAGCTGAACCAGAATGCCGTGCACGGCGGGATCGGCATTGAGCCGCTCGACCAGCGCGATCAGCTCGGTTTCCGGCGTGTCCGCCGGCAGCTTGTGGTCGAACGAGCGCATGCCGGCATCGACCACCGCTTTCGATTTCGTGCGGACATAGACTTCGCTCGCCGGATCGCTGCCGACGAGCACAACCGCAAGCCCGGGCACGATGCCGGTCTTTTGCGTCAGCGCCGCCGCGGCCCCGGCGATCTTCGCGCGCAAATCCTGCGCAATGGCCTTGCCGTCGATGATGCGCGCCGTCATGCGTCCAGCCTCCGCGAAATCCGCTTGCGCGTGCCGTCACCTCCGCTCGCAGGCCGGAGCACGCTGCAGGACCGGATATGCCCGATCCACGGCGAACGTGTTAGTCGTTGCCGACAAGCTTCTCAAGCTTCGCCGACAAGCGTGAGGCATCACCGTCGATCGCGATCCGCTTGAGGCGCGCGGTGTGGCCCGCCGTGATCGTCACCGCGCGGGTGGGCAGATCGAGCGCCCGCGCCAGGAGCCGGACGAGCGCCTCGTTGGCCTCGCCCTCGCTCGGCGCCACGCGCACGCGGATTTTCAGCACGGCGCGGCCGTCGGCGAGCGCTTCGACGCCATCGATGGAATCCCGCCCGCCCTTGGGCGTCAGCCGCACCGCCAGGGAAAGCCCGCGCGCCGACGCGCTCCATGGGCGCGCGCCCATAGGCGAAGCCTAGATCAGAAGCTTCGCAATGTTGGGGATGACGACGCTCTGGATGAAGATGATGATCAGGATCACGATCACCGGCGAGATGTCGATGCCGCCGAGATTGGGGAGCAGCGCGCGGATCGGGGCCAGCACCGGCTCGGTGATGCGATAGAGGAATTCCGACAGCATCCGCACGAACTGATTGTACGGATTGACGACATTGAACGCGACCAGCCAGCTCAGGATCGCGGCGGCGATCAGAATATAGATGTAGAGCGTGAGCAGATAGGAAATGAACGCCAGCAATTCGATCATGGCTTTGGCCTGTCGGTGAATCCGGGAATCGAACAATAATTCATACAGGCCGCCCCGTGTGACGCAATCAACAGAAAAGCCGCGCCGCGGCCGGAGGGCGTCTCGCTTGACACCCAGGGGACCGGCGCCTAAATGGCCGCATCTGACGGCTTTGCGAAAAGGCGGGTTTCCGCCGGACGCCGGCCGGACGATGCCACGTCTGGGGCCGTAGCTCAGTTGGGAGAGCGCCTCGTTCGCAATGAGGAGGTCAGGGGTTCAAATCCCCTCGGCTCCACCAGACCTCCCGGACAGGCCGCCCGGGCGCAAGACCGCCGGGCCCGATGACTTTATCCACCTCCGCCGCAGGATTGACCGCGCAACGGCCGTTCGTGCTGTTCCTGCTGGCGCGCATCTGCGCGACGTCGGCGCTGCAGATGCTGGCGGTCTCCGTCGGCTGGCAGGTCTACCAGCTCACCGGCAGCGCGTTCGATCTCGGCCTGATCGGGCTTGCGCAGTTCGTGCCCGCCGTCCTGTTCGCCCTGATTGCCGGGCATGTGGCCGACCGCTACCACCGCGGCCGCGTCGTGCGGCTGGCCCAGGCGCTGGCGGCTGTCATCGCCGCGTGCCTTGCGGCAGGAACCGCGGGCGGCTGGATCACGCGCGAGATGATCCTCGCGCTCGTCTTCGGTCTGGGCGTTGCGCGGGCGTTCGAACTGCCGACCATGCTTGCGCTGCTGCCGGGCCTCGTTCCCGCCCGGCTGCTGGCGCGCGCGGTCGCGGCTTCAGCCTCGGCCAACCAGAGCGCGACCATCGTCGGCCCGGCCGTCGGCGGCCTGCTCTATGCCCTGAGCCCGACCGCCGCCTATACCAGCGCCTTCGCGCTCTATCTCGCCGCCGGCGTGCTGATCGCGCTGATCAAGGTGCAGCGCCCGGACGCGGTGCGCGAGCCGGTGGCCTTCTCGATCCTGTTCGCCGGCATCCGCTTCATCGTGCGCAACCCGGTCATTCTCGGCGCGATCTCGCTCGACCTGTTCGCCGTCCTGCTCGGCGGGGTGACCGCACTGCTGCCGATCTTCGCACGCGACGTGTTCGATGTCGGCCCCTGGGGGCTCGGCCTGTTGCGCGCGGCGCCCGCGGCCGGCGCCTTGACGATCGCGCTCCTGCTGGCGCGCTGGCCGCTGCCCGGCCGCGCCGGCATGAAGATGTTCGCGGCGGTGGCGATTTTCGGGATCGCCACGATCGTCTTTGCCATCTCCGGTTCGTTCCTCGTCGCCATGATCGCGCTCGCCGTCCTCGGCGCCGCCGACATGGTCAGCGTCGTGGTGCGCCAGACGCTCGTCCCGCTCTTGACGCCCGACGACATGCGCGGACGCGTCAACGCCGTCTCCTCGATGTTCGTCGGGACCTCCAACCAGCTCGGCGATTTCCGCGCCGGCGCAACGGCGGAGCTTTTCGGCGCGACCGGCGCGGTGCTGCTCGGGGGCATCGGCACGTTGCTCGTCGTGGCGATCTGGATGAAGCTGTTTCCCGCGCTCGCGCGCGTTGACCGGCTGGATGGATCACTTTAAGCAAAACGCCATGAGCAAGACCGACATCGAAGTGCTGCGTTCCGACGCCGTCCTGCCCAAGGGACTGCCGTTTCCCGACGGCGTGCGCGTGGGCGATCTTCTCATCCTGTCCGGCCAGATCGGGGTGAAGCCGGGCACGCTCGATCTCGCGCCCGGCGGGATCGAAGGCGAGACGCGCCAGCTTTTCGACAATCTCCGGCGCATCCTCGCCGCGCACGGCGGCAGCCTGAAGGATGTCGTGCGCGTGCAGGTCATGCTCGCCGACATGAGCGAGTGGCAGCGCTTCAACGCGATCTATCTTGAGTTTTTCCCCGATGCCGCGCCGGCGCGCTCGGCCTTCGGGGCGAACGGGCTTGCGCTCGGCGCTCGTGTCGAGATCGAGATCTTCGCCGTCAAGCGATGAGCCGGTCCTCTTGCGCGGGACGCGCGTCCTGCCGGCTGTCGCGCAGCCAGTGGGCGAGGAAATCCGCAAGCCACGTCTGCATCCCGTAATCGTAGACCCAGCGATCCTCGAAATGCGCCGTCCGCTGCTTGGCGCCCGGCAGCTCCATGCGATGCGCGCCGCGGATCGTCCACTTGCACATCATCGCGTGCGTGACTTCCGGATGGAACTGGATGGCGAAGGCGTGCTCGCCGTAGCGGAACGCCTGACAGGGAAACGTGTCGCCCTCGGCCAGGCATTGCGCGCCGGCGGGCAGGTCGAAGCCCTCGCGGTGCCACTGATAGACATGGTCGGGCCAGAGCGCGCAGACGGCGCGGCCGACGGCGGTCGGACGGATCGGGTAATAGCCGACCTCGACCTGGCCTTCGGGATGGAAATCGACTTTGGCGCCGAGATTGATCGCCATCATCTGCGCGCCGAGGCAAATTCCCAGGAGCGGCTTCTTCTCGGCGAGCGGAACGGAAACCCAGTCGATCTCGCGACGGATGAATTCGTCCTTGTCGTTGGCGCTTTGCGGTCCGCCGAAAACGATCGCGCCGGCATGCTCTTCCATGCTGTCCGGCAAAGCATCGCCGGACCGCGGCCGGCGAATGTCGAGCGCGTAGCCGCGGCTTTGGAGCAGGTGCCCGACGCGTCCCGGCGTCGAGTGCTCCTGGTGAAGGACGATCAGGACAGGAAGCGTCATCGCAGGATAGACATTAAGGACCGGAGAAAGCCTAACTCCTATCCGGTTGACGGACGTTTACAAGCCGCCGTTTGGCGCATCGGGCATGACGCAAGCGGGGAGCGGCTAGCGGCCTTTCTGCCGCGCATGGGCGGCCTCCAACACCCAGGCCCGCGGTACGAGGCGGGGCAGGAAGGTCACGACCTTGTTCATGAAGCCCGGAACCACCAGCCGCCGGCCGGCCATCAGGCCGCGATAGCCGGCTTCCGCCACCCGGTCGGCCGGCATTTCCAGAAGCCGCGGCGGGCTGCCCGGCCGGATACCGGCGACCGCCTGGAATTCGGTCTCCACCGGACCCGGACAGAGCGCGGTGACGCGCACGCCCGACTTGCGCATTTCGCGATGCAGCGCCTCGCTGAAAGACACGACATACGCCTTGGTCGCATAATAGACGGCCATGTTCGGCCCGGGCAGGAAGCCCGCGACCGAGGCCACGTTGAGAATGCCGCCGCGCCGGCGCGCGAGACTGTCGGCAAAGCGCAACGACAGATCGGTCAGCGCGCGCACGTTCAGGTCGATCATTTCGAGCTGCCGGTCGCGATCGTTTTCGATCGCCCGCCCGATCAGGCCGAAACCGGCATTGTTGACGACGTGGTCGGCTTCGAGGCCGAGGCCTGCGAGATGGGCCGCGATCCGCTCCGGCGCATCGGGTTGCGCCAGATCGAGCGGAAGACAATGCGGCCGCATTCCGGCCGTCTGCGCAATCTCGCCGGCAAGCTGCTGCAAGCGCTCGTTGCGGCGGGCGACCAGCAGCAGACGGTGGCTGTGGCGGGCGAAGACGCGGGCGAGGTGCCAGCCGATCCCGGCCGAGGCGCCGGTGATGACGGTGACGCCATTGCCGGAGCCGACGGCCTGGCTCATGGCGCCGAGCCGGCGACGCGGCGGCGCATGGCGATGCGGTCATGCGCGGAAATGTGGAGCAGATCGGCCGCCCGCCAGAGCACATTGTCCTCGAACTCGTTGACCTTGCCGTCGGCGAACACGATCTCCCACATCATCTCGACGATCCGCAGGCGGCCGGCTTCGTCCAGCGTGCGGTTGAGCAGGCTCGTGAACTGATAGAGGTCGATCGCCTCGCGGTCGGCCGCGGTCGCGGCGGCGATCAGACGGTCGGCCGCCTCGTCGTCGAGCAGGAATTGCTGCTGGAGGATGGTGCGCAGCCTATTCTGCTCCGCCGCGTCGTCGGAGCCGTCGACCGACATGACATGGATGAGCAGCGCGGCGGCGGCCACGCGATAATCGTCCGGTCCGAACTGGTCCGGCGACTTGTCGCCCTCGCCTAGCGCCGCGAAAAGATTCTTCAGGGTGTCCAGCATGCATTCGGTCCGTGCGCGTCCCCGCACGGCAATCTAGGCACCGGAGCGGGATTTTGCACGCCGCCGGCGCGCAATGGCCGCAGGCTCTATTTCACCGCCGCGCCCTTGCGCAGGCTCTCGTCGAGCAGGTCGAGATTGTTCTGAATGTAGGGGTTGCCGGGGTCCTTGGCCTGCGCCTCCAGGAGCTTCGCGCGCGCCCGGCGGCGGTCGCCGCGCAGGAGATACGAATAGCCCTGGTTGTTCAAGATTTCGGGCGTCGGGCCGGCCAGCCGCAGAGCCTGCCCGTAGGCGCGGTCGGCGAGATCGAAGCGGCGCAGCTTGTCGTAGGAAGCGGCAAGGCCGACCCAGGCCTCCACGCTGCCCGGTCCCATCTCGACCGCGCGCCGGAAATGCTGTTCGGCCAGCCCGAAGCTGTTCTCGCGGTAATATTTCTTGCCGAGATTGAGATCGTCCTTGGGATCGTCGCCGAGCACGCCGGTCGAGGAGGGCGTCATCCCCGGACCCGGGCCGGTGACCGGCACGGCGATGGAGCCGGTCGTGTCGCCGCCGCTGCCCGCGGTCAGGCCGTTATTGGCGGTATTGCAGCCGGCAAGCAGACTCAAGGCCGCCGCACACACCCACGCTGCCTTCACCACCTGAACGCGCATCACCTGCTCCCGGCCCGACCGGAACCGCCGGCAGCCGGACACGAACGCGCGGCGGCCGGCCATCCGCATGGCCTGCCCGGCCAAGCTAGGTGAGGAGGGTTAAGGATTTCTCGCCGCAGCCCGCGTACCGGCGCCGCCTTAATAGTTACCGGTATATATACGCACGGCGACCGGCAGCAGGATGACCACGAACAGTACCGGGAAGATGCACATCATCATCGGCAGCGAGAGTCTGGTCGGCAGGCTGTAGGCTTTCTCCTCCGCGCTCGACAGGCGCTTGTGGCGCATGTCGTCGGAATAGACGCGCAGCGCCTCGGTGATGCTCGATCCGAGCTCGTCGGATTGCTGGATCAAGGTCGCGAACGAGCGCGCCTCCTCGAGCCCCAGCCGGTCGGCCAGATGGTCGAGCGCCTCGGTCAGCGGCCGGCCGGCGCGGATTTCGAGCGTGGCGATATGGATGTTCGCGGTCAGCGAGGGATAGCTGTCGCCGAGCTCGCGGCCGACGCGGTCGAGCGCGGCCTCCATGCTCAGGCCGGCATCCGCGCACACCACCAGAAGATCCATGAAGTCGGGAAAGCCGGCGCGGTGCTCGTCGCGGCGGGCGGCGATGCGGCGGTCGAGATAGACGCTGGGGCCGACATAGCCGAACGTACCGGCCGCCCCGACCATCATCCAGTAGCTCGACGAGCCCGACTCGAACGGCGAGAAGAAGAACGCCGCCAGCGCGAGCCCGACCGCAAGGCTCGTGCGCCCGAGGAAGAAATAGGCGACCGCCGACGAATCGAAAATGCCCGCGCGCACCAGCCGCTGGCGCAGGATTTTCATGTCCTTGCCGTCGCCGGCGGCGTAGTGGCGCGTTGTGTAATCGATGATGCGCTGCGCCGCCTTCATGCTCGACCCGCGGATCGAGCGCACGCCGTCGCCTTCGCTGTCGAGGCCGCCGGTGCGGATGCCCGCCGCCCGGCGCTTGATCGAGCCGCGCACCCGCAGCACCGCCATGATCGAGAATGCCAGCGTCGTGCCCGCCAGGAAGACGAGCAGCGTCAGCATCATCGAGGCGCTGTCGCCGAAGACGTCGAAGATCGGTATGTCGAGCGCGGGCTGCATCGTCAGATCTTGAAGTTGACCATGCGGTACATGATGAAATTGCCGACGCCCATCCAGCACACGGCGATGCCGAGCGCGGCCTTGGTGACGCTTTCGTGCCAGACGCTGGCGTAGAAATCCGGCGCCACGAACTGGATGATGCCGAACATCGCGATCGGCAGCGACGACAGGATCATGGCCGAGGCGCGCCCTTCCGAGGCGAGCGCGCGGATCTTGCGCCGCATCTTGAAGCGCAGGCGGATCACCGCCGACAGGTTTTCGAGGATCTCGCTCAGGTTGCCGCCGGTCGAGCCCTGGATCGCCACCGCGGTGACGAACAGCGGCAGATCCTCCTGGCCGACGCGATAGAACAGGTTGCGCATCGCGGTTTCCAGGTCGGCACCGTAGGTGATCTCGTCGGCGACCACGCCGAATTCGCTGCCGACCGGATCGGGCAGTTCGCGGCCGACCATGGTGATGGCGATCGGCACCGGGTGGCCGGCGCGCAGCGAGCGCACGATGATGTCGATGGCGTCCGGGAACTGGGCGCCGAACGCCTTGCGGCGACGGCCGCGCAGGATTTTCAGGAAAAGGATCGGCACCACCGTGGCGCAAAACAGCATCGCGAGCGCGGCATGCAGGAGATCGCCGTGTACCATGACCACGACGGCGAACGTCATGACCGCGCCGAACAGCACGAACAGCACGAGCTTGGTGAAGCCGATGGTCAGGCCCGACTGCAGCAGCAGGCGGTTGAACCATACGATCGGCAGCCGATAGTCGCCGCCGCTCGTCAGCCCGCGCTCGCGACGCAACTGTACGAGGATGCCTTCGCGGTCGGGCTGGTTGTTCATCAATTGCAGCCGGCGATTGATGCGGCTGCGGTACGACGACGCCGAGAAGAACAGGAGATAGATGCCTTCGACGAACAGGATCGCCGAGACCGCCGCAAATCCGTAGAAGATGAAGACCGGATCGATATCGAAGGACATGGGCGTTACAGCGGCTGGCTGGGATCGAAATAACTGCCGGGAATCTTGATCCCGCGCGCGACCAGGTCGGACAGGAAGCGCGGACGCACGCCGGTCGCCTGGAAATGCCCGTGCACCGTGCCGTCCTCGGAGGTCGAGGTGCGCACGAACTTGAAGATTTCCTGCATCTGCACGATGTCGCCTTCCATGCCGGTGATCTCGGCGATGCTGGTGACGCGCCGCTTGCCGTCGGAGAGGCGCTGCAGCTGCACGATCATGCGGATCGCCGCCGAAATCTGGCCGCGGATCGAGGTCACGGTCATCGGCAGCCCGGCCATGCCGATGAGCTGCTCGAGGCGCGAGATCGCCTCGCGCGGGTTGTTGGCGTGGATCGTGGCCATCGATCCCTCGTGGCCGGTATTCATCGCCTGCAGCATGTCGAAGGCTTCCTCGCCGCGGCACTCGCCGAGGATGATGCGTTCGGGCCGCATGCGCAGCGCGTTCTTGACCAGTTCGCGCTGGCGGATCTCGCCCTTGCCCTCGATATTGGGCGGCCGCGTCTCCATGCGCGCGACGTGCGGCTGCTGCAATTGCAGTTCGGCGGCGTCTTCGATCGTGATCAGGCGCTCCTTGTCGGAGATGAAGGCCGACAGCGCATTGAGCATGGTGGTCTTGCCGGAACCGGTGCCGCCCGAGATGATGGCGGTCACGCGTGCCTTCACCGCGGCGGCGAGCAGTTCCGCCATCTGCGGGCGCAGCGCGCCGATCTCGACCAGCTTGTTCAGGTTGAACGGCTTCTTGGAGAATTTGCGGATCGAGACCAGCGGGCCGTCGACGCCGACCGGCCGCACCGCCACGTTGACGCGCGAGCCGTCGAGCAAGCGCGCGTCGCAGAGCGGATGCGATTCGTCGACGCGCCGGCCGACCGCCGAAACGATCTTGTTGACGATGCGCAGCAGGTGCGCCTCGTCCTTGAAGCGGCAGGCCACCGGCTCGAGCAGGCCGCCGCGCTCGACATAGGTGTTCTCGTGGCCGTTGATTAGGATGTCGCTGATCGACGGATCCTTCAGCAGCGGCTCGAGCGGGCCGAGGCCGGTCATTTCGTCGATGATTTCGGCGACGAATTCGTGCAACTCGTGCTTGTTCAGCGCGAGGCGCTCGTTGACCACGTATTGACTGACGATCTGCTGCACCTGTTCGCGCATCTGCTCCTCGGGGAGCTTCTCGAGCGCGGACAGGTTGATTTCCTCGAGCAGGCGGCGGTGCAGGCGAACCTTGGCGTCGAGGAATTTCTCGGTCAGCAGCGGATTGGCCTTGGCGGCTTGCGGCACCGCCGCTTCGCGCACCGGCTCTTCCGGGAACACGGTCCAGGAGATGCCGCCGAGCGTTTGCGGCTCCTCTTCAGGCAAAGGGGCGGGCTCCGGCGCGGGACGCCGCGCCGAGAACCGTCCGGCCATGCCTGGTCTGTTCATGTGCGCGCTCCCGTCCCGACGAGCCTCAGCGCGCGAGCGAGAGGCTGAGCTTCTTCGCCTCCGGCTGCGGCTTGGGTGCTGCGTCCTTGGCCGGCGCCGGCGCGATGAGCTTCTTCAGTTCGCGCGTGATCTTGTTGCCGCGCTTGACTTCCTCCAGCGGCACGCCGCGGTCGATCGCCTCGCGCACGAGGCGATAGAAGTTCGGCACCACGGCGACGAAATCCTTGCTGAGCGCGTTCTCGATGTCCTTTTTCGTCAAGCCGGTCGAGAACAGGCGCTGCTCGAACCGGTTGACGATCACCTGCGGCGAGGGGCCTTCGGTCATGCGCTCGCGGATCGCTTCCACGATCTGCTTGGCGTGCTTGATGCCGGGGACCGTCATCTCGCTGACGATGAAAAGCCTGTTGGAGCCGAGCAGCACGCTGTCGGTCCAGGAGAACCAGGTGCGCGGCATGTCGATCACGACATAATCGAAATGCGTCGAGACGAGATCGAGCAGGCGTGTCACGACGTCGGGGTCGAACGAGCGCATCTCGGCGGGGCGGTTCGGCGCGGCGATCACCGCAAGCCCGGAGGCGTGATACGACGTCATCACTTCGAGCAATTGCCGGTCGAGCCGGTCCGGGCTCGGCTCGATTTCCGAGATATCGAGCCGCGGCTCGAGATCGAGATAGTCGGCGCAGGCGCCGTGCTGGAAATTCAGGTCGACGAGACAGGTCGAGGAGCGACCGCGCGGGCCGCTCGAGAGCAGCAGCAGCGCGGTCTGGATGGCCAGTGTGGTCACGCCCGCCCCGCCGACCGCGGCGAGGAAAGTGTAGATTTCGGCTTCAGTCGTTTCGCTGGCGACCGGATGGGCCACCCGCGCGCAGGTGCGCACCAGCTCGACCGCCGACACCGGCTTGACCAGAAAGTCGGCGACCCGCATCTGCAGCAGCGTGCGCGCCACCTCAGCGTCGAAAGTCTGGGTGATCACGACCACCGGCGGCCAGCCGCCGGTGCGCGCCATGAGCCGCTGCATCGCCGCCATCTCGTCGTCGCGGCGGGCGTCGAGGTCGATGACGACGACGGTCGCGCCGTTGACGTCGATCTTCTCTCCGGCGCCGGCCACGGTGGCGGAGATAATGCGCAGATCGATCTGCGGCGAGGCGCTGAATGTGGTGCGCACCATCTGCTCGAAGCCGGCGTCCGCGGTCAGAACCACGACGCAGGTCTTCGTCGGTGCGGCCGGTGTACGGTTGAGACGCATCGGCTGTCCTTTACGGTTTGCCGAAGCCGGCGACGGGGGCCGGCGGCGGGGCGCCCGGGGTCGATGCGTTCGTGGTCGCGGTCTGGGTGGAGCCGGCCTGCTGGGCGGCCTGCTGATAGGCGACCGAGGAGGTCGTGGCGTTGACCGGCGGGATCACGCGGCCGTAGCGATAGCGCTCGATCGCGCTCTGCATCTTCTCGCCGTTGAACGCGATATTGCGGTCGGCGCTCGCCGGCGGCCAGGGATCGACCATGTGCGTGACGCGGTTGGCCGCGATGGCGTCGCCTGCCGAGGGCACCACCGTCTCGCGGCGGTCGAAATAGATGTCGGAGCAGCCCGCCAGCAGCATGCTGGAGGCGACGAGCGCGGCGCGCAGGAGGCCGTCAGTTCTTGACCGAGACATAGGCCCCTCCCGTCGGCAGATCGAGCATGTGTCCGGTCATCGGGCGGTCGGCGCCGGCCGCCACCTTCGCCATCTGCGGCGTCACTTCCGGCTTGCCCATCAGGAAGAAATCGACGTCGTTCGGCGGCAGCGTGTTGTCGAGCGGCGTGCGGATATTGTCGCCGGGCCGGGCCGGCCGCACGAGGCGCGGGGTCACGATGATCGCGAGATCAGTCTCGTTCTTCTGGTAGGCGGCGGAACGGAACAGCAGACCGAGGACGGGGATGTCGCCGAGCCACGGCAATTGCTGCTGAGCGGTCTGGCCCTGGCTCTGCAGCAGGCCGCCGATGACGAAGCTCTGGCCGTCGCGCAGCTCCACCGTCGTCGAGGCGCGGCGCACGATCAGCGGTGGCACCGAAATGCCGGCGACCTGGACCGGATTGGACGTGTCGAGCTGGCTGACTTCCGGCTCGATCTTCATGTTGATGACGCCATCGCCGAGCACGGTCGGCGTGAACGCGAGACCGACGCCGTAACGCTTGTATTCGATCGAGACGGTGCCGAGCGAACCGGGCACCGGCACCGGGAATTCGCCGCCGGCCAGGAAGCTCGCGGTATCGCCCGACAGCGCGACGAGATTGGGCTCCGCGAGCGAGCGCGCCATGCCCTTCTGTTCGAGCGCATTGACCAGGATGTCCGCCGACAGGCCGCCGGCGATCAGCTTGCCGATCAGGAAGCCGAACGGCGCGGTGCCCGACAGGACGCCGGCGGCGACCGCCGAGGAGATCGGCAGTTCGCTTGATTTCACGTTCTGGCCGCCGGAGGTGACGCCCGGCTGCTTCCAGACGCTCGATCCGGTCGGCGTGATCGGAAGCTGCGACGCCGCGGTGCGGTTGCCGACATTGGCAAGGTAGCGGTTGCCGAACGAGTTCCACTGCACGCCGAGCTCGCGGCCGGCTTCGCGGTTGGCCTCGATGAAGCGCACCTCCAGCATCACCTGCTGGGGCTGCATCACCGCGACCGAATTGATCACTTCCGGCCCGAACTGGCGGGCGATGGCGACCGCCTTGTCGAGCGTGACCGCATCCGGGCTCGTGCCGCTCAGCATGATCCGGCCGTTGACCGAGGTCACCTTGATCTTGGCATAGGGAAAGCGCTTGGCGAGCGTGGACGAGAGCATCGAGGTGTCGTGGGTGACCTCGACGTCGAACACGCCGATCGGCTTGCGCGCCTCGCCATAGGCGGTCACGCGCGTGGTGCCGCTCTTGCGGCCGAGGATCGACAGCGAACGGTCGGTGAGCGGATTGACGTCGGCGATTTCCGGATCACCTACCTGCAGCTCGATGAAGCTGTTGTCGGTGCGCACGTCCTCGGTCTTGCCGATGGTCACGCTGATCATCGCGGTGCGCTTGGCGCCCCCGATCGACACGAGGCGCGTCGGCTGGGCGTCGGCCGTTCCCGCCGGAACGAGCGTGCCGCCGGCCAGCACCGCGATGGCGGCTGCGACCGTCGCCGCAAAGGCATAGAGGCCCGCAGCGCTTCGCCGCGGGATTTTCGCGTCTTGCATCCGTCGCGCTGTTACGACGGATTCGGCTTTGGTGTTCTTCACGACACTCTCCCCACCCTATTCCCCGTTTACCTGCGCCCGACCGTCTCCCCCTTCGGATCGGCCGGGCGGGCCTCCTTGTCTTCTACCGGCACGCTGTATTCCTGCCGGGTCGCCGCGCGCGTTACGGCAACCGTCGTGACGTTGGCGCTGGCCGGAACGTTCTTTGCGACCGGCACGCTCGGCGCGCTCAGGTCGTTGACCGAAATCCGGCGCGTGAATTCAGCCGACGCCTCGCCGGCCTTGCGCAGTACGAGCGAGATCGTACCGACCGAGGCGGCGAGCGCGATCTTCTGGGCGCCCGTGGTATCGACCTCGAGCGTCACCGCCTTGGCCACCGCGGGCTTCTCCCCTCGCTCGTCGGAGTTCTGGTCGACGGCGAGGACGCGCGCATTCTGCAAGATGATGTCGGTCGAGCCGGCGGACTTCTCCGCCTGGCGCGTGAGCGCGACGTCGACATAATCGCCGGGCAGGACGAAGCCGGCGACGCCTTCGACGTCGTTGACGCGCACGGTCACCGCTTTGAGGCCGTCGCGCAGCATGGCCGAGAGCGTGGCGCGCTGTCCCGGGCCGGTGATCTTCCAGCGCAGGATCGGCTCGTTCTCCTCGAACGGCGAGAGCACGACGCGGCGTCCGTCCTTGGTCAGGTCGGCGATGGTCGCGAACGCGCCCGCCGGGACCGCCTGGTCGGGCCAGGGAATCTCGCGCACCGCGCCCGACGACAGCTCGGTGCCGAAACGCAGCGACTTGCCGGCGACCACGATCGTGCGCGTCGGCACGGTCTTCTTTTGCGCCTCGAGATTGCGCATGCGCATCTCGGCCTGGCTGTTGAGCCAGGACTGCGCCACGAAAACCGCGAGCAGGCCGAACACGACGGCAAACGCGATCATCACGATGGTCGAAGTACGCACGACGCTGTTCCCAATTACGAAAGTTCTTTAACTTTCTTGTCGGGCGCACTATCGGACTGCGGTAGTATTGATTTGGTGAAGCAGGCGGGGGTTCTGCGCCTATGCTGAAGATTGGTTGAACGGCTATCGTTTATGAAAGATGTCGTACGCCATTCAACGCATCGGTAACCTTGAGTAAAGTTTGACGGGTCGCGACGAACCCGCGCAGTGCCGGCAATCCGGCGTTCAGCGACTTTCCCGAAAAATCAAACGATCGCCGCCGGCGTGCGCATGGTGCGCGCCGCGCGCTCTTTCGCAAGCTGGGCGATCGCCATCAGGTCCGGCTTGCCGCTGCCGAGCAGAGGCAGCTTCTCCATCACCACCACGTCGGCGGGAATCATCAGCTCCGATGCATGCCGCTCGCGCGCGAAGGCGATGAAATCGGAGCGCGTGGCGCCGGGCCGCTGCGTGAACAGGATCAGACGCTCGCCCTTGCGCGCGTCGGGCACGGCGGCGACCGCCGATACGTGCTCGGGCCACAACTCGCCCGCCAGCGTCTCGACCGCGGCAAGCGAGACCATTTCGCCGCCGATCTTGGCGAAGCGCTTGGCGCGCCCCTTGATCGTGATGAAGCCCTGCTTGTCGATCTCCACGATGTCGCCGGTGTCGTGCCAGCCTTCCGGCGGCGGCTCGAGCACGCCCGGATTCTCGGTCCGCAGATAGCCGAGCATGACATTGGGTCCACGCACGAACAGGCGTCCGCCTTCGGACACGCCCTCGACCGGCTCCAGACGCGCCTCCATGCCCGGCAGCAGGCGACCGACGGTGCCGAACTTGTTGAACATCGGCGTGTTCAGCGCGAGCGCCGGCGCGGTTTCGGTCACGCCATAGCCTTCGAGGATGCGCAGTCCGAACTTCTCGAGATAGACGCGGCGCGTCGATTCGCGGATCGCCTCGGCGCCGGCCAGGATGTAACGCAGCGAGCGGAAGTCGTAGGGGTTGGCGACCCGCACATAGCCGTTGAGGAACGTATCGGTGCCAAACATGATGGTGGCGTTGAACGTGTAGATCAGCTCCGGTACGGTCCGGTAATGCAGCGGCGAGGGGTAGAGGAATATCCGCACGCCGGAGACAAGCGGCAGCACGGTACCGACCGTCAGCCCGAAGGAATGGAACACCGGCAGCACGTTGAACACGAGGTCGGTGCGGCCGAAATCGATGCGCGCTTTCGCCTGGGCGGCGTTGGTCAGCATGTTGCGATGGGACAGGACGACGCCCTTGGGCGTGCCTTCGGAGCCCGAGGTGAACAGGATCGCCGCCCAGTCGTCCGGCTTGCGGCGCACGAGCGGCTTCTTGTACGCGAGCAGGCCGCGCAGCTTGTCGCGAAGCCCGACGGTGGCGCGCACGTCCTCGAGGAAAACGAACTTCATCTCGGCCGAGAGCTTCTCAACCAGCGCGTCGAACTTGCCGCGCTCGATGAAGCCGCGCGCGGTGACGATGGTGGTCACCCGCGCGGCCTTGCAGGCGGCGAGGATGTTCGTCGCGCCGGCGGTGAAATTGATCATGGCCGGCACCCGCCCCGCCGACATCAGGCCGAAGACCGTGACCGCCGCGCCGTTGGAATTGGGCAGCATCACGCCGAGCGTGCCGTCCTCCGGCGCAAAATCCATCAGCTTGCGGCCGAGAATATGCACGCCGAGCAGGAAACGCTTGTAGGTGAGCTGGCCGGTGACCGTGTCTTCGACGGCGATGCGCCGCATCCCGTGCGTCGTCGCCGCCTCGATCAGCGCTTCCACCGCCGTGCGGTCGGTCGAGGTCGTGCGGTAGACGAGATCGGACATGATCTCGTAGAGCGCGGCGCCCGCCGCCTGGCGGCGGAACTTGCCGCGCAATTCGGGATCGACCGAGAGCTTGACCGGCTCGAGCACGGTGATGCGTACTTTCGGGAACAGCCGGCGCGGCACCTGGTCCTTCTTCAGGCGCGTGAACGGCGACTGCTCCAGCCCGTCGATGCGCACCGGCACGATGGTGGCGTCCGACTTGTCGGCGATCAGAGCCGCGCCGTCATAGACCTTCATCAGCGAGCCGGTGACGGTGAGCCGGCCTTCCGGGAAGATGATCAGCGTATTGCCCTGCTGCACCGCATGGATGAGCGTGCGCGTCGCCATCGGCTTGAAGGGATCGATCGGCAGCGCGCGCGTCATGCGCACGAACGGACGCACCCACCATTTCTTCGCCATGTTGGTGTCGACGGCGAAGATCGGATCGATGCCGAGCAGCCCCATCGCGATCCCGGCGTCGAGAAAGCTCACATGGTTGAGCGCGATGATGCTGTTGGGAGGAAGGTTGTGGAGGTTTTCCAGCCCCTTCACCTCGGTGCGGAAGATCGCGCGGAAGAGAATGAGCACGAAATCGTTGACCGGCCGGGTCGGGATCGTGAAGCCGATGATCACGGCGGCCGCGAAATTGAGCAGCCCGAGCACGAGGAAAAGCTGCGGCGGCGTCATGCCGGCGGTCTGCAGCGCGGCGAGGACGAGCGTCGCCGTCACCATGAACAGCGCGTTGAGCACGTTGATCGCCGCGATCACCCGCGCGCGGCGGTCGGCGCCCGCCCAGGCCTGCACCGCGGCGAAAGCCGGCACGATGAACAGGCCGCCCGCGACCGCCAGCCCGATCATGCCGATGGCGACATTGTAGCCGCGCACGGTGGCGAACACGGTGGCCGGGCCCGAGAACTCGGTCGCCGGCGTGACGCCATAGGTCGCAAGGCCGAGAAAGACCGAGAAGACGCCGAGCAGCACCGCGCCCATCAGCGTCGGCAGGAGCACGATGCGTCCGCTCGACAGCCAGGCGGCAAGGCCGGAGCCGACCGCGACCGCAATCGAGAACATCGCGAGATAGACGGTGACGACCTCCTCGTTGCCGCCGACGAGCGACTTGACCATCGGCGGCAAAAGCGACAGCGCCACCACGCCGACGAGCCAGAACCAGCTCGTCACCATCGCCCCCCACCACAGGCGCGGATCGCTGCGCAGATGGCGGATCAGCGACCAGGTCGAGGCCGCCACGTTGCGGTTGATCACGAGATCGGGCGCGCCCGAGCCGGTCAGCGGGATGGAGCGGCTGCACAGCCAGCACAGCACCGCAAACGTCATGACCAGCGCCGAGAAGATCATCGGGTCGCCGCCGCCGCGCGCGGCGATGCCGCCGGCAATGGTGCCGAGCAGGATGGCGATGAAGGTCGCGCCTTCGACCAGCGCATTGCCTTTCGGCAGTTCGCTGCGATGCAGATGGTCGGGCAGGATGCCGTACTTGATCGGGCCGAACAGCGCGCCGATCACCCCGAATCCGAACAGCGCGACAAACAGGATCGGGATCGAATGCAGGACGAAGCCGAGCACGGCGATGCCGGCAACGCCGATCTCGATGAATTTCAGCCGCCGCGCGACGATCGCCTTGTCGTAGCGGTCGGCCACTTCGCCGCCGATCGCCGACAGGAAGAAATAGGGGGCGATGAAGACCGCGCCGGCAAGCGAGATCAGCGCCTCGCCGTGCGAGCCGCTGATGTGGAACAGGATCAGGAAGACGAGCGAGTTCTTCAGAAAATTGTCATTGAACGCCGAGAAGAACTGCGTCCAGAACAGCGGCGCGAAGCGCCGCGAGAGCATGAGGAAACCGGAATCCATCAGGTTGCGTCGCCACGTTGCATGCGCGTTCCGGGGCACTGCTTAGCACGGCCGAGGCCCGAAAGCGCGCGGCAAATGGGCGGCCCGAGGCGGTCGGCGGCCGCGCGCGTGCGGATACGCACCGGCGCGCTCAGTCCTCCCGCGCCAGCAGCGTGGGCTCCTTCATACAATCGTCATCGACGCCGTTGAACGCGCGGTATTGCGTGAAGCCGACCCAGGACATGGGCGAGCCGGTGACCGCGACCTGGTAGCAGAACTCGGTGCGGTGGCGCCCGGCGTCGGTGAAGACCTCGTCGTATTCGACCCAGCCCCAGATCAGCAGCCGGCCCTGCAGGTCGCGCACCTGGCGCAGGACGCCGGGCTCGATGTCGATCAGGGGCGCGAGCGCGGTCGCCTTGGGGCCGACGATCAGCGGCTTGTAGTCGTCGTAGGACAGGATGCGGTTGCCGACCTCGTCGAAATCGGGGAAGTCGAATTCCGCGGGCACCGAACGCTCGAAGAACTTCCAGTTGACCTGCGAGCGCCCGCCGCGGGTCGGCGTCGCGCCGGTATTTTCCCAGATCGGCTGGATGGTGCAGATCTGGATTTCCTCGTTCAGCGGATTCTTGATCAGGTTGAGACGGAATTCGCGCAGGAACACATAGGCGCGCTGCGCCGAAATCAGCGCTTCGTTGACCACGAGCGCCGAATGCTCGCTCGACAGGAGCAAACGTCGCATCCAGGCCCCCTGTATCAGGCCCTGAAACGTCAGGGTGAGGACCAGGAACAGGGCAAAGCCGGTCATGGCGACGTCGGTCGCCTTGATCGTGCACAGGAAGTTCGTCACCCAGCTCGATGAAGCGGCAACCGGCTGCAGCGCCATAAGCTGGGCCGGTTCGAAGCCGCCCTGCATGAGCACGGCCGGCAGGGCCCGCAGCCTCATGATGTCGGACTGGAACATGGCATCGGGCTGGAACTGGATCGGGACCGCCAGGCCGGATGCCGACAGCCCGGACGAGCCGCAGACTTGGCCGACCAGCACGACGAAAGCGACCATGAGGACAAGCGAAACGGCCGCCGAGACGATCAAACCGGTGACAAATTTCATTCCGACCCCAAAGAAAACGAGAAACCCTCGCCGCCCCGACCCCTTATCTCATCACCGGAGCCGCTTCGCCACCTCTTCCAGCATCACTTCGGTGGCACCCCCGCCGATGGCCTGGACCCGCGCGTCGCGCGCCATCCGCTCGATCGCGCTCTCGCGCATGAACCCCATGCCGCCGTGGAACTGAACGCAGGCATACATGACCTCGTTGACCAGCTCGCCGCAATAGGCCTTCACCATCGAGACTTCGCGCGTGGCGTCGACGCCCTGCGTATCGAGCCAGGCGGCATGATAGACGAGCTGGCGGCCGGCCTCGACCCGGGCGGCCAGCATGGCAAGCCGCTGCCGCACGGCCTGCTTCTCGAACAGGGTGGTGCCGAAGGTCTTGCGCTGGGTGATCCAGTCGAGCGTCAGCTCGATGGCGGCCTGCGCCTCGCCCATCGCCATGGCGCCGAGCACGATCCGCTCGTTCTGGAAGTTTTTCATGATCGCGTAGAAGCCGCGGCCCCGCTTGCCGAGCATGTTCTCGGCCGGCACCCGGCAATCCTCCAGCACGAGTTCGGCGGTGTCGGAGGAGCGCCATCCGTGCTTGTCGAGCGCGCGCGCAACCGTGAAGCCCTTCGCTCCCTTCTCGACCAGGAACATGGAAATGCTTTGCGAGGGCTTGCCGTCCGGATCGGTCTTGGCGGCGATGCAATAGAGGTCGCCATAGACGCCGTTGGTGATGAAGGTCTTCGATCCGTTCAGCACGAATCCGCCGGCTTCCTCGCGCGCGGTGGTGCGGATGTTCTTGACGTCGGAGCCCGCGCCCGGCTCGGTCACGCCGACGGCGACGATTTTGCGGCCGGCGATGATGTCCGGCATGTACTTGTCTTTCTGCGCCGGCGAGCCGCCGTTGAAGACATGCACCGACGCCATGTCGGTATGCACCAGCACGGTGATCGCAAAGCCCGAGAAGGTCGAGCGGCCGAGCTCTTCCGCCAGCACCACGGTGGCCAGCGTGTCGAGATCGGAGCCGCCGTATTCGGCCGGATAGCGGATGCCGAGGAAGCCGAGCTCGCCCATGCGCTGCAGCACCGGACGCGGAACGAAGCCCTGCTCCTCCCACGCCGCGCCGTGCGGCTTGACCTCCTGCTCGACGAAGCGGCGCACCTGCGTGCGCAGCATGTCGTGCTCTTCGCGAAAATAGGCGGAGCGGCTGGCCTGAAGTCCGGTCGGGGAATGGACGAGGTTCACGGCATCTCTCGTGCAGGTCTCGCGCGGGGCGGCGGAAAACGTTAGTAAGCGCACCGCGGGCCGTCAATTTCGCGCGTCCGCGCATGGCTGGCCGGCACCGGCATGGCTGGTCAGACGGCGTGCGCCGTATTATGCCCGCCGCTTCCGCCCCGCGAGACCGTTCCGTGCCCGTCAACCCCGTCGCCAATGCATCGGCCGTGACCGTTGGAACATTGTGCGGCGTCGCCGCGGCCCTGTGCTGGGCGATGGGCTTCACCGTTGCCAAATACGGCCTCGCGCACGGCATGACCGCGCCCGACCTGGCCCTGCACCGGTTCGCCTGGTCCGGCCTGCTCATGCTGCCGCTTCTGGCGCGCCAGGGACTGGGCGATCTCGGCGGCATCGGCTGGCGGCGCGGCATCGCGCTCATGCTGCTGGCCGGTCCGCCGCAGGCTTATCTCGCCTATGTCGGCTTCTCGCTGGTGCCGCTCGGCCATGGCGCGGTGATCCAGCCGGCGATGGCTACGCTCGCCGGCGTCGTCCTGTCGGCGCTCGTGCTGGGCGAGCACCTCACGCCGATCCGCATCTTCGGCATCATCACGATGATTGTCGGACTTCTGGTCTTCGGCGCGGAAGCCCTGGCGAGCTTCGGCTCGCACGGCATCGGCGGCGATCTGCTGTTCGTGATGACCGGCTCGATGTGGGCCTGTTTCAGCGTGCTGCTGCGACGCTGGTCGGTGAGCGGCATCCAGGCGAGCGTAATCGTCAGCGTGCTGGCGCTGTTCTTCCTCGTGCCGGTGCACGGGTTGCTGTTCGGCTATGAGGCGATGATCGCCGCCGGCTTCGCGCAGAACCTGCTGCAGGCGCTGGTGCAGGGCGCGCTCGCGGGCGCGATCCCGATCTATCTGTACGCCCATGCGGTGACGAAGCTCGGTGCCGGCCGCGCCTCGATATTCACCGCGCTGGTGCCGATGTTCGCCATGATCCTCGGCGTGCTGCTGATCGCCGAAATCCCGACGCTGATGCGCATCGTCGGGCTCGCGATCGTAGTCGTCGGATTCCGCTTCGCGATAAAGCCGTAACGGCGCCCGCCCTCACGCCGCCTTGCGGCTGGCGAGGAAGTCGCCCATGCGGTCGAGCGCCTTGAGGATGTTCTCGGTCGAGTTCGCGTACGAGAGCCGCACATAGCCCTCGCCTAGGATGCCGAAATCCGGCCCACCGATGATGGCGACGCCGGCCTCCTCAAGCAGCGACGAGGCGAGCGCCTTCGCCTTCCAGCCGGTCTTGCCCACGTTCGGGAAGGCATAGAACGCGCCCTTGGGCGTCGCACAGGTGATGCCGGGCAGCTTGTTGAGGCCCGCGACCACGACTTTGCGCCGCCGGTCGAATTCGGCGACCATGCTGCGCACGGCGTCCTGCGGCCCGGTCAGCGCCGCGATGCCGGCATATTGCGCCGGTGCGTTGACGCAACTGTGCAGGTTGACGGCGAGCTTGCGCGCATAATCGTAAAGCTTGCCCGGCCACACCGCGTAGCCGAGCCGCCAGCCGGTCATGGCATAGGTCTTCGACCAGCCATTGAGCAGGATCAGCCGGTCGCGCAGCGACGGATAGGAGAGCAGGCAGACATGCCGCTCGCCGTCATAGGTCATATGATCATAGATTTCGTCCGACATGACGGCGACGTCCGGCCATTGTTCGAGGCCGGCGACGAGCTTGTCGACTTCCGTCTTGGGCGTGACGCCGCCGGTCGGATTGGCCGGCGAATTGAGGATCAGCAGCCGCGTCTGCGGCGTGATCAGCTTGAGCGTCTCCTCCGCCGAGAAGGCGAAGCCGTTCTCCTCGCGGATCGGCACCGGAACCGGCCGCGCGCCGGTGAACTCGATCATCGAGCGATAGATCGGGAAGCCGGGATCGGGATAGAGGATGTCGGCGCCGGGCTCGCCGAACATCAGGATCGACATGAACATGGTCGGCTTGCCGCCGGGCATGATCATGACCTCGTCGGGGGAGACGTTCACCGCGAAGCGCTTGTGCAGGTCGGCGGCGACCGCTTCGCGCAAGGCGGGAATGCCGGTCGCCGGCGTATAGCCGTGATGGCCGTCGCGCAACGCCTTCACCGCCGCCTCCACGATATGGTCGGGCGTGCGGAAATCCGGCTGGCCGATGCCGAGATTGATGATGTCGCGGCCCTGCGCGGTCAGCGCGTTGGCGCGGGCGAGAACCGTGAACGCGTTCTCCTCGCCGATCCGGTCGAAAGCCGCGATGGTGCGAAACATTGATCCTCTCCCGTGCTGGCGCCGCATTAGGCCCGCGGGCGCGGCAGCCCGTCAACCCGGACACCGGTCGCCCCTTGCCGGCACGGGGGGCCGTTCACGGCGCGCGCGGCTCGCGGATCACAAGCGCATCGCAGGGAAGGTCATCGAGAAGCTGCTTGGCGACGCTGCCGATCAGCACGTCGAACACCGCGCTGCGGCCGTGCGAGCCGAGCACCACGAGGTCGACGGCCTTGTCGTTCACATACTCGCGCAGCAACTGGCCCGGGGGTCCGCACTCGATCAGGACATGCGGACTTTGCCGTTCGCCCTTCAGCAATTCGGTACCCTTCAGGAAGGCCGCGCAATCCTGCTCGGCGACTGCCCGATATTCCCGCCGATAGGCATCGGGATCGGACATCAGCCCCGACATCGGCGGCTCATAAGCATGGAACACGGTGAGCGGCTGTCTCGGGAAAAAACGGATCGCGGCCTCCAGCGCGTGCCGCGACGATTCGGAGAAGTCGGTCGCAACGACGACGTTGCGATAGGTCTCCCGCGCGCGCTTCTTCACCACCAGCAACGGCACATGCGAATGACGGATCAACCCGTCCACGGTCCGGCCCAGGCCGAGCATGGCCAGGAATTCGTTGCGCGCCGTGCCGATCACGATCAGCCCGCAATTCTCCTTCTCGGCCGTCCGCATGATCGCGTCGACCGGATCGCCTTCCTCGACAATGATCGTCGTCTTGACCGCGATGTTGCCGAGGTCGGCGGCGATGGTCTTGCGCGCGGCATTGACCCGGTCGGTCGGCTGCTTCCACGACGGCAGCGGCTCGGCCTGACCCGGCACGCCTGTAGTCTCGATCACGTTCAGGACGACCAGCGGCACCTGCCAGCGTCCGGCAAGAAATGCGGCGCGATCGAGCGCGCGGTCGCTGCGGGCGCTCAGGTCGGTCGCCACCAGAATCTTTTGCCGGTCGCCGCTCGTCCAGTCTGGGCCAGCCATTTTCGTCTCCAGTCATTCCCACGCATCAGGCACGCTTGAGGCCATCCGTAACGGCCGGCACGACGGTCAACCTACTATCCGCAGATGCTCCCGTCTTGCCGCAAAGAGTCGCTGTCCGCATTCCGGCATCATGACGATGCACCGCCGCTCAGATGCGGCACTCCGACGATTTTTTCGATCGGCACGACGAATGCCAGCCCCCGGCCGGGCTGGTTGAGCTCGGCCGCCTTGACGATTTCCTGCAGGATCGCGTCGTTCTGGCCGTCATGGGTGAGCGTGAGCACGATCTCCTTCTCGGGCTCGATCGGGATGCCGAAGATCGAGTCCTTCTCGTTGACGCCGACGCCGCGGCCCAGAAGCACCGTGCCGCCGCTGGCCCCGGCCTTGACGGTGGCTTCCAGAACGGTGTTGCCCCACCCCCTGCGCACGATGCTGACAATCATGGACGGCTTAGGCATTTCAGGGCTCCTTTCGGGACTCTTTCCACCGGATGAGCAAACCCAGAGTCATGACCGAGATGATCGGCGCCACCGCGATCAGCGCCACGAGGCCGAGCCCGTGCGTGATCGGGTCCTGGCTTCCGATCGACGACGACGCGCCGAGCGCGAGCGCCAGCAGAAAGGTATTGGCCAGCGGTCCGGTGGCGACGCCGCCGGAATCGACCGCAACCGCGACGAAGTCGCGGTCGCTCAGCCACATGATGACGATAACGAGCGTATAGGCCGGCACAAGGATGGAGATGAGCGGTATCTCGTATGCAATCCGCAGCAGGCCGAGGCCGACGAACGCCGCCACGCCGATGCAGACGGTGTGCAATACCAGCGCGCGCGGGATCGATCCGTTGGACGCGTCGTCCACCTGATTGGCCAGGATGCGCACCGCCGGCTCGCCCCAGGTCGTGACGAATCCGAGAAACACGCCGGCCGGCAACAGCAGCCATTTCTGCTCCAGCGCGCCGAGCGCCTGACCAATCGCGCGCCCGAACGGCATGAAACCGATGCCGACCCCGAGCAGAAAGAGGAACAGGCCGGCGGCTGCGATCGCGGTGCCGGTCAGGATCTTGCGCACGTCGTTGCGCGGCAGGTCGAGCATGAAAACCTGGAACAGCAGAAACAGCGTCGCCAGCGGCAGCACCGCCATCGTCACGCTCCATGCCGTGCCGCCGAGTTCTTCCAGGAAGGATATCTCCGTCATCGCAGCAGCATTCCCATGAGCAGGATGGCGACGATCGGGCCGATCGAGGCAAGTCCCAGAAGACCGAAACCGTCGGAAATCGGCGAGCGCCCGGCAAGGACGGAGCTCAAGCCCATTGCGAGCGCGATCACCACCGGCGCGGTGAGGACACCGGTCGTGACGCTGCCGGCGTCATAGGCGAGCGGCACCAGCCCCTCCGGCGCCGCAAACGAAAGCAGGATGACTGTCGCGAGCACGATCGTCAGCAAAAGCCGCAGCGATATGCCGTATACGATCCGCGCCATGGCAAGCGCGACAAAGACGGCGACGCCGATGGCGATCACATAAAGGATGACCTGTCCGTCGATGGCGCCGGCCGAGATCCGGTCGACCTGCTCGGCCAGCACCAGCACGTCCGGCTCGGCGATGGTCGTGGCAAAACCGAAGGCGAACGCGACGGCGACGATCAGCGTCACCGATCCTTTGCGCGGCAGCTCCGCGCCGATGAAACGGCCCATCGGCAGGATGCCGAGATCGACTCCGAGAAACAGCAGCAGCATGCCGGCAATGACGAGCGCCGAGCCCGCAAGGAACTGAAGGAAGACCGGCGTCGGCGCCTGAACGATCGTCGCCTGAAGCAGACACGCGACGCCGATCAACGGCATGGCGGTCTTGAACACTTCAAGTAATCGATTTTTCAGCTCCGACAGCATGATGGCCGGACGTTATGGGCGCGCTCGGGCCAGTGTCAATTGCAGAAGCCTCCGCTGCGCAAGCCTCCGCGCACATTTCGCGCACGCACGCCACGACCCGTTCGCCGCAGGCGGCATTGCGCCGCATCGGGCTCCGCGCCGCGGAAGAAGCCGGATGCCGCGACATCGGCCGCGAATTGCCCTGCCCCGGCAGACGCTTGCCGGACGAGTTGCGGTTGACCGCTCCGGCGTGCGAAACACGGCATCATGACCGTCTGGTTAGAATTGGCCATTGTCGTTGGCCTGATCCTGCTCAACGGCTTTTTCGCGATGGCCGAGATGGCGGTCGTGTCGTCGCGCCGGATCCGGCTACAGCACATGGCCGAGTCCGGCTCGCGCGGCGCCGCGCTCGCTTTGAAACTGTCGGAGAATCCGGCGCGCTTCCTGTCGGCGGTGCAGGTCGGCATCACGCTGATCGGGATTCTGTCCGGCGCCTTCGGCGGCGCCACGCTCGGCGCCCGCCTCGGCGAAATCCTCAACAGCTTTCCCGCGATCAACCCGCGCGGCCCGCAGGCCGCGTTCATCTTGGTCGTGATCGCGATCACCGCCCTGTCGGTGATCGTCGGCGAGATCGTGCCCAAGCGCATCGCGCTGCTTTATTCGGAACGCATCGCCGCCATGCTTTCGCGTCCGCTGCAGGGCATCGTCGTCCTGGCGCGGCCGCTGGTCTGGATTCTGGAAAACACCACCGCGCTGCTGCTGCGCATCGTGCGCATCCCGCAGGAAGGGCCGGAGCGCGTCACCGAAGAGGAAGTCAAGCTCGCCATCGCCGAAGGCACCGAAGCCGGCGCCATCGCCCCGGTCGAGAAGGAGCTGCTCCACGGCGTGCTCGCACTCGCCGACAATCCGGTGACCTCGGCGATGACGCCGCGTCCCGACATCTACTGGATCGATCTCGACAACGATCCCAGGATGATCGCCGACGACATCGCGGAGTGTCCTTATTCCCGCATGGTGGTGGTGCGCGGCGGCGACATCGGCCATCCGCTCGGGGTGGTGCAGAAAAAGGACCTGGCCAACGACCTGCTTGCCGGCGACAAGATCAATATCGAGAAGCACATGCTCGAGCCGACCTATGTGCCCGAGCATGTCTCCGTGCTGCGCATGCTCGAAATCTTCAAGGCGACGCCGCTGCACATCGCTTTCGTGGTCGACGAATACGGCGACTTTCTCGGCCTCATCACGCTCACCGACATTCTCGGCGCCGTCGCCGGCCATCTGCCGCAGGAGCACGAGACCGACGGCCAGCATATCCGCCGCCGCAAGGACGGCACGCTCCTGGTCGACGGCCGCACCTCGGTCGAGGAGCTGGCCAATGCGCTCGGCCTCGCGGTCAAGGGCGTGGACTTCCATACCGCGGCGGGACTGGCGCTCGACCGCCTCGCCCGCATCCCCTCCGAAGGCGACGCCTTCATGCTCGAAGGCTGGCGCATCGAGGTCATCGACATGGACGGCAAGCGCGTCGACAAGCTTCTGTTCGTGCCGCCGCAGGTCGAGGGCGGCGCCTAGAGTCTGATCCGTTCACTTTGAAGCGCCTTTTCTCTCCGCTCATTCCCGCGTGAGCGGGAATCCAGAAAAGAAGGGTGCTGGGTCCCCGCTTGCGCGGGGACGAACGGAGGCAAAGCTGATTCAGCTCATACGGATCAGACTCTAAAGCGGGATAAGTTTCCCTTGAATCGTCATCCCGCTTTAGGCGGCCCGGTTCCGGTTCAGGAACTCGTCGACCTGTGCGGCCATTTCAGATTTCAGGCGTTCGGCATGCTGCGTCAATTCCGATGCCGCGGCCAGGACCTGTGCCGCCGCGTCCCCGGTCTGGCCGGCAGCCTGGCTGACGCCGGAGATGCTGCGCGAGACCGCGCCCACCCCGGTGGCCGCTTCACTGACATTGCGGGCGATGTCGCTCGTGGCCGCCTCCTGTTCCTCGACCGCGGCAGCGACCGCGGTCGCGATGTGGTTTATCTCCCTGATGGTCCTGCCAATCCCCTGGATTGCGACGACGGCCTCGCCGGTCGCATTCTGAATGGTGGAGATCTGTGAGCCGATCTCCTCGGTCGCTTTCGCGGTCTGCGAGGCCAGCGTCTTGACCTCGTTGGCGACCACGGCAAATCCCCTGCCCGCCTCGCCGGCGCGGGCGGCCTCGATGGTGGCATTGAGCGCAAGCAGATTGGTCTGCGCCGCAATCGCGCTGATGATTTGCAGCACATCGCCGATCCGGTCCGCCGCATCGGTGAGTCCGCTCACGATCGCAGTCGTGCGTTCCGCCTCCTCGGCGGCGTTGCGCGTGATGTTGGACGACTGCAGCGTCTGGCGCGCGACTTCGGCAACGGAGCTTGCGAGCTCCTCTACGGCAGCGGCAACCGACTGCACGTTCGCCGTGGTCTGCTCCGACGTGGCGGCAACGGAGGTCACCATGGTGTTGGCCTCGGCTGCCGTGCCGGACATCGTTTCGGCATTCACGTGCATCTCGGCGGCGGCCGCGGCCACACTCGCCATGACGGCGCTGACGTTCTCGCCCGCGAACCGCGCAAAGTCGTGAACGCGGACCTCCATCGTCTCGGTCGCCCGGTTGAGGAGGCGCGACGCATTCTGATAGGTGCCAGGGAATCCCCGCAGCAGCACCTTGCGATAGTACTTGCCCTGCGCCACCGCGTTCATCGACGCACTGGCCTCGCGCACGAACGCATCGGTGATGTCGAGAAGATGATTGATGCTGCGCTGGAGAACGCCGACCATTCCAGGCTGGCATTCCTCGAGAATGCGCACTTCCAGGTCGCCTTTGGCGGCCGACGCGCACACCGCCGCCGCCCGGCTGAGCGTCTGCGCCAAGCGCGACAGAAAGAAGGCGGCGCCGGCCAATCCGCCGAACGCCACGGCGTGAACGGCGAAGCTGACGCTGTGGCCGTACAGGTCCGCGAGCAGCATCAGTTGATCGAGCAGCAGAAGCGATCCCGATGCGCCGCCAAGGATGAGGGCCTTAGACAGCAAGGACGAATTCATCATACACCACCCCATTGGTGCGCAGGATCGAGAACAGTTTGTCGTAAGCGTTCGCCATGCCTTCCTTGCGGCTGGCGGGGCGGCGTTCCTCATCGAGGAGCATCTGGTACAGAGGCGCGATCTTTGCGATCTGCGCCGAGTCCGGTTTGCGCCGGTTCGAATGATAGCCGACGACTTGGCCGACCCCGTCGAAGCTTGGGGTAACGTGCGCCAGCACCCAATAGTGATCGCCGTTCCGCGCCAGATTGAGGACGTAGGCAAAGACTTCCTGCTTTGCCTCGATCGTGTCCCACAGCAGCTTGAACACGCAGCGAGGCATGTCCGGATGGCGGATAATGCTGTGAGGCTGCCCGATCAGCTCCCGCAAGCTGTATTGCGAGACGCGCTGGAATACGTCGTTGGCGTACGTAATGCGTCCTTTGAGATCGGTTTTCGTAACGATGATCTCGTCTTCGCCGAACGGGCTTTCGCGACCCGTCGGTTGAGTATTCTTTTTGGACATAAATGACCTCTGGGTGCCGCGACCGGCTGAGTGCCGGCCCCTCGGCGCAACTTGGCGAAGATCTGCACTTCGAAGATCTGCATTTCTCGAACGCCAACCGGCCCCTCGCGCGCTCTTGGGGTTTTCAACTAAGTTGGTATAAATATTATTAAAATAGCGCCGTTCTGCCTCATTTTACGGCAATTTGCCGAGCTGTCCGGTCCCGAAATGCAGGGGGAATTATGGCCAAAGAGTCGAAGACACCGCATCCCCGGGGCAAGTCGCTGCGCTCGCAGCTCTGGTTCGACAATCCGGAAAATCCGGGCATGACCGCGCTCTATCTCGAGCGCTACATGAATTTCGGGCTGACCAGCGCCGAACTGCGCTCGGGTAAGCCGATCATCGGCATTGCGCAGACCGGTTCCGACCTCTCCCCCTGCAACCGCCATCATCTCGATCTCGCAGAGCGCGTGCGCGAAGGCATCCGTACCGCCGGCGGAATCGCCTTCGAGTTCCCCGTTCATCCGATCCAGGAAACCGGCAAGCGGCCGACCGCCGCCCTCGACCGCAACCTCGCCTATCTCGGTCTGGTGGAGGTGCTGTTCGGCTATCCGCTCGACGGCGTCGTGCTGATGACCGGCTGCGACAAGACCACGCCGGCCTGCATCATGGCCGCCGCCACCGTGAACATCCCCGCCATCGTGCTGTCCGGCGGACCGATGCTCAACGGCTGGTGGAAAGGCGAGCGCTGCGGCTCGGGCATGGCGGTATGGACCGCCCGCGAGGAGCTTGCCGCCGGCCGCATCGACGAACAGGAATTCGTCGACATCGTCGCCGCAAGCGCGCCCTCGATCGGCCACTGCAACACCATGGGCACGGCCTCGACCATGAACGCGCTGGCCGAAGCGCTCGGCCTGTCGCTGCCCGGCTGCGCCGCGATCCCCGCGCCCTACAAGGAACGCGGGCAGATCGCGTATGAAACCGGCCTGCGCGCGGTCGAGATCGTGCGCGAGGACCTCAAGCCGTCCGACATCCTGACGCGCCAGGCGTTCGAGAACGCCATCGTCGCCAACTCCGCGATCGGCGGATCGAGCAACGCCCCCATCCACATCAACGCCATCGCCAAGCATGTCGGCGTGCCGCTGACGACCGCCGACTGGGAAACGGTCGGCTACGACGTGCCGCTGCTCGTCAACATGCAGCCGGCCGGGAAATATCTCGGCGAGGAATATTTCCGTGCCGGCGGACTGCCGGCCGTCATGAACGAGCTGCTGAAGGCCGGCCGCATCCACGCCGACGCGCTCACCGTCAACGGCAAGACCATGGGCGACAATGTCCGCACCGCCGCCGTGCAGGATGCCGACGTGATCCGCCCCTATGCGGAGCCGATGAAGCCGAAAGCCGGATTCAAGGTGCTGCACGGCAACCTGTTCGATTCGGCGATCATGAAGACAAGCGTGATTTCCGACGAGTTCCGCAAACGCTACCTGTCCGATCCAAAAGACCCGGACGCGTTCGAAGGCCGCGCCGTCGTGTTCGAAGGGCCGGAGGATTACCATCACCGCATCGATGACCCCGCGCTCAAAATCGACGAGCGCACGATGCTGT
>JABARS010000022.1 GCA_019187085.1 Pseudorhodoplanes sp.
CGGTAGGGAATGTCGCGCTCCGGCGCGGCGCAGGCGAGCACGGGCCTGATCGGGGCCGCCGGCGTCACATGGGCCGAAAGCCATTCGGCAAGCGCGGGGTCGCAGGCGGCGTCCTCGTCGGCGAGCAGGATCGCGCCGGGCTTGGCGGCGGCGATGGCGTGGGGAGCGTCGGCGGGCACGCTTTCGACGATCGGGAAGGCTCCGCCGGTCGCGAGCGTTTCGATCAGATCGGCGGCCGGGCGGTCGGCGACGACGACAAGCGGACCCTGCAGGGACATGAAGGCTATCCGGACGTGAAACAATGCGCCCACGTTAGCCGGCCCGCCATTAAGAACCGGTCAATGCATTCGCAGAAAATCAGGCCTTTCCGGCCGGCCGGATGCTTGCGGCACGGTCGCGAAAGGCGCGGACCAGCAGCGGGTTCGCCCCGCGTTCGACAAGCGCCTCGCGCATGGAGGCCCGGTCGGCCGCCTGTCCGGCGAGCCGGTGGCCGGCGAACGCGTCGGGGAAAGCGGCGATGCTGCTGTCCCCGTCGGTGCGGGCCACTTCGTCCTGCAATTCGCGCAGCGAGAAGCGATAGCCGCCGACGCTGACGAGGCCGGCCGGCGGGCCGGTGACGATCAGGTCGCGCGTCGTCGCATCGATGCGGCCGGTGAAGCCGGTGTCGATGAAATGCTCCTCGTCGATGCGGCTGCCGAAGGTCGTGCGCTCGCCGCCCGGCGGGAAAGCCCGACGCGGCACCATCGGTCCGCGGAAGGCGAGCGTGCCGGCTTTGGTGCGCGCGATCTCGCAGACGGTGACGGCGCCCGCCGCCCGGTAGGGCGCGGTCACGGGCCCCGCGGCGAACGGCACGGGGCGCCCTTCGCGCCGCGCGGCGGCGATGAGCGCGGTCTCGCCGAACACCGAAACGTCGATCAGCGTCACGTCCGGCAGCGTCCATGACGGGCTCGAAACAAGACGCTCGGGCGCACGCCAGACGCCGAGCACGGATTTGAGACCGTGCGTGGCGCTCAGCAACTGCGCGTCCGCAAGCCGGCCGGCGAGCGGGCCCGGCAGCACGGCATGGTCGCAGCGCAGGTCCTCGAGCTGGGCGGCGAGCACGGCGCGATCGAAAGGCTGGTGCAGGAGGAGCGCGCCGCCGGTCAGGAGCCAGGGCACGACGCACAAGGCGAGGCCGGCAAAGGAGGAGAGCGGCAGGCCGGAGAGCAGCATGCTCTCCGGCGCTATGCGCGCCTCCAGCACGCCGGCCACGCCGCCGGCCAGCAACTCGACATGGCTGCGCGCGAGCGCGACGACGCCATCGGCCGTGGTGTCGAACGTCACGGCCGCAAGATGCGCCGCGGGTGGCCCGTTGCGCTCTACGGCCGTGAACGGCATGGCGGGCGGGACCGCCGGCGCAAAGATGTCGTCGAGCGGGATGACGCCTTCGGGCAGTTCGTCGCCGAACGCGCACACATAGCGGACCGGAAACAGCGCCGCCGCGACCTCCATCGCAAGGGTTGCGTGCGACGTCTCCCCGACACGGGCGCAGGTGATCAGCGCCTTGGCCCCGACCTGCGACAGCGCCGCGACGCATTCGGCGCGCCGCCACAAGAGCGGCAGCGGCGCCGCGATCAGCCCGGCGCGCAGGACGGCGAGGAAGGTGACGATGCTTTCGACCGTATGCGCAAGCTGCACGCCGACCACGCTGTCGGCCGGCAGGCCGAGGCGCTGCAGGCGGTCGGCGAGCGCGACGACGGCGGCCTCGGCCTGGGCGAAGGTGAGGTAGCGCGGCGCGCCGTCGGTGAAGGCGGAGCGGTTGGGTGCATCGGCAAGCGCGAGCCCTTGCGGCCGGCGCGCCGCGGTGCGACGGAAAATCTCGTCGAGCGTCGTGCGCGCATCGGCGGAGACGGGATTGGGGCGCGGCTCGTCGTCAAGGATCATGCGCGGACCTTCACGGCGTTCGCCACCAGGTTTCCGGCAGATAGCCGAAAAGCGGCGTGACCTGCGGGCGCGCGATATGCGTCCAGCGGGCGATCCATTGATCGGGACTGTGAAACAGCGGCACGACATAGAATCCCGACAGCAGCAGCCGGTCGAGCGCGCGCACGGCGGAGACGAATTCGGCGCGCTCGCGCGCCCGCAGCAACGCGGCGATCACTGCATCGATCGCCGCGCTCTTGACGCCCATGTAATTGCGCGTGCCCTCGACGTCGGCCGCCGCCGATCCCCAATAGAAAGCCTGCTCGTTGCCCGGCGACAGCGACTGGTCCCAGCGGTTCTCGATCATGTCGAAATCGTAGGTCAGCTTGCGGCGGTCGAACTGCACCGCATCGACCGTGCGCAGCGTGGCGGCGATGCCCGCGCGCCTGAGGTCGCGGATGAAGGGCAAAGCGAGGCGCTCCTGCTCGCGCGTGGTGACGAGGATTTCGAAGACGAGCGGCTCGCCGCTCTTTCGGTTGCGGAGTTCGGCACCTTGCAGTTCGAAGCCGGCCTCGGCGAGAAGCGCGAGCGCGCGCTTGAGCGTGTCGCGGTCGCGGCCGGTGCCGTCGGTCACCGGCGGTGCCCAGCGTCCCTCCAGGATGTCCTCGCGCACCGCGCCCGGAAACGGCGCCAGCAGCGCCCGCTCGCGCGCATCGGCCGGCCGCCCGGCGGCGGAGAGCTCGGAGCCCTCGAAATAGCTCGTCGTGCGCCGGTAGAGATCGAAGAAGAAGTTCTTGTTCGCCCATTCCGCGTCGAACAGGAGCACGATCGCCTCGCGTACGCGCACGTCGGCGAAAACCGGCCGCCGCGTATTGAAGACGAAGCCGGACATGACCTTGGGCAGGCCGGTCGGCAGTGCCTCCTTGACGACGCGGCCCGCGCGCAGCGCGGGAAAATCGTAGCCGGTCTGCCAGCGCGCCGGATCGTGCTCGGCGCGCACGTCGTAAAGGCCCTTGCGGAAGGCTTCGAAATAGGTATTGCCGTCGCGATAGAAGTCGAAGCGGATCTCGTCGAAATTCCAGAAGCCGCGATTGATCGCGAGCTTCGCGCCCCAATAATTGGGATCGCGTCGGAAGGTGACGCTCGCGCCCGGCTTCACCTCGCTCACGACATAGGGTCCGCTGCCGACCGGCGGATCGAAGGTCGTTTCCTCGAAGGTCTCCGGCTTGACCGCGTGCGCGGGCAGGACCGGCATCAGGCCGAGGATCAGCGGCAGCTCGTGGTCGTCGCTGCCGGCGAGGTCGAAGCGCACGGTGCGCTCGTCGAGAATGTCGGCCTTGCGTACCTTCGCGTAATAGATGCGATGGTTGGGCCGGCCGCTGTCGCGCAGAAGCTGCCAGGAGAACACCACGTCGCGCGCGGTGACGGGATGCCCGTCCGAGAAGCGCGCGGCAGGATTGATCGCAAAGGTGACGAAGCTGCGCCCGGCGTCGGTCTCCACGGTTTCGGCAAGCAGGCCGTAGAGCGTGAAGGGCTCGTCGTAGCCGCGCGCCATCAGGCTCTCGATCACGTAGCCGCGAATCGACGGCGCCGGCAGCCCTTTCACGATCAGCGGATTGAGGCTGTCGAACGTGCCGAGCACGCCCTGCACCAGGCGCCCGCCCTTGGGCGCCGCGGGATTGGCGTAGGGTAATTGCGAAAAGCCGGCCGCCATTGCCGGCTCGCCGTGCATGGCGAGCGCATGGCCTGGCGCGGCATGCGTCAGGGCAGGTGCGGTTGTGCCGCTTGCAGCCGCGGCGAGGGTGAACAGGGCCGCGCGGAACGCGGTATTTCGGGCAAGGGATGCGCGCGACGCGGTCACGGTTCCTGCGGGCTGATTCGTCCTGACGCAGCGTTCATAGCATTGTTCGCGCGGGAGCGGCGGCTTGCCTGCTGCAATTTTGCGCGGCGGCAGGCCGCGTTATCACCATGATTTCGATAGATGCTTTATCGGCAGGCCGAATTGGGCTATGACGCAGCCGCTTACCGTCACGTTTATGCCTCTTTTGGCGTCGAGACACGCCGCGCCGGGTGCCCACCGGGGCCAGCCCAAGCGCTGACAGCGCGGCGTCTAGACAAAAGGAACAGGGACACATGGTGTATTCGAAAGCGTTCGCGCCGGCCCGGCCTGCGAACGGAACGCTCGCAGCAATTTTCGCCGCGCTCATGGCGGCCGGCCTCGCAACGCCCGCGCTGGCGCAGGCGACACCGCCGGCCAAACCGCCGGCGGCAAAGCCCGCGACGCCCGCTAAGCCGCAGACCGCGCAACCGGCTACGCCCGCTGCCCCGACCGCGCCCGCCGGCCAGCCGCAGGCCGCCGCACCCCAGCAGCCCAATCTCATCTATTCGCCGTGGACCAAGTTCTGCCTCAAGGGGCAGGAGGCGAACGCCAAGCAGGTCTGCTTCACCGGCAAGGACGGCCGGCTGGAGACGGGCGTGCCGGTCGTCGCCGCGGTCGTGATCGAGCCCGAAGGCGAGCAGAAGAAGCTCCTGCGCGTCACGCTGCCGCTCGGCATGCAGGTCCAGCCCGGCACCCGCGTCATCATCGACAACGGCCAGCCGGCCACCGGCCCGTACGTGATCTGCTTCACCAACGGCTGCATGGCCGATTACGAGGTCAATACCGACATCATCGGCCGCCTCAAGAAGGGTCAGCAGCTTGCGGTGCAGGCGATCAACGGCAACGGCCAGCCGGTCAGCCTGACGCTGCCGCTCAACGACTTTGCCAAGGCCTATGACGGCCCGCCCACCGATCCGAAGGTTTTCGAGGCCCAGCAGAAGAAGCTGCAGGAAGAGCTGCAGAAGAAGGCGGAAGAGGCCCGCCAGAAGCTGCAGCAGGGCAAGACCCAGTAACGATCCAGGGACGCGCGCCGGTCTGCGACCGGCCCGGAATCGAAAGAGGCGCATTGCGGTGCGCCTCTTTTTTATTTGTTGTGTGCCGGGCGCGCGCAGCGCCGGGCAACTTGATGCTCAGTTGATGACGAGATCGCGCGGCCGGTAGCCGCCCTTGCCGTCCTTGACGAAAACCTCGGCGATCTGCGGATGGCGCAGCGGCTCGCTCGAATTGTCGGCGAGCAGGTTCTGCTCGGAGACATAGGCGATGTATTCGCTCTCCGCGTTTTCGGCGAACAGGTGATAGAAGGGCTGGTCCTTGTGCGGGCGGATTTCTTCCGGGATCGCCTGGTACCATTCCTCGGTGTTGCTGAAGGTCGGATCGATATCGAACACGACGCCGCGGAACGGAAATATCCGGTGGCGGACGACCTGTCCGATCTTGTACTTCGCGACGCGCGCCTTGAATTCTGTGCTGGTCATGTTGCGCTAAAGATAGCGGACAATTGTGGCGCCGCCAGTCGTCAGAGCCCGTATATTTTGCCCATTTCCGGGTCTTTGGCTGCGACGAGACGCGCCAGATCGACGACCACTTTAGCCTGCTTCCAGGTCGCATCGTCCTGCATCTTGCCGTCGATCATGACGGCGCCGGTGCCGTCGGGCATGGCGTCGAGAATCTTGCGCGCGAAGGCGACTTCGCCGGGATCGGGCGAATAGACGCGCTTGGCGATGTCGACCTGGGAAGGGTGCAGCGACCAGGCGCCGGCGCAGCCCATCAGGAAGGCGTTGCGGAATTGCGCCTCGCAGGCAGCCGGATCGGCGAAATCGCCGAACGGCCCGTAGAACGGCTTGATGCCGGCAGCCGCGCAGGCATCGACCATCTTGCCGAGCGTGTAGTGCCACAGGTCCTGCTGGAAGGCGGCGCGCGTGCCGCCCGCAGGAAGCGCGTCGGCGAGCACCTTGTAGTCGGGATGGCCGCCGCCGACCCGCGTGGTCTTCATCGCGCGCGAGGCGGCGAGGTCCGCGGGCCCCAGACTCATGCCGTGCATGCGTGGCGAGGCGGTGGCGATCGCCTCGACATTGTTCACGCCCTCGGCGGTCTCCAGGATGGCGTGGATGAGGATCGGCTTGGCGACGCCGTGGCGCGCCTCGAGCTGGGCGAGCAACTGGTCGAGATAATGGATGTCCCAGGGGCCGTCGACCTTGGGCAGCATCACCACGTCGAGCTTGTTGCCGACCGCGGCCACGATCTCGGTGACGTCGTCGAGCACCCACGGCGAATTGAGCGCGTTGATGCGCGTCCATACGCCGGTCCGGCCGAATTCGGTTGCGCGCACCATGTCGATGAAGCCGCGGCGCGCCGCCTCCTTGGCGTCGGCGGGGATGGCGTCCTCCAGATTGCCGAGCACGACGTCCACCTCGGCCGCGAGCTGGGGCACCTTGGCGCGGATCTTTTCCAGATGCGGGGGCACGAAATGGATCATGCGCTCGAGCCGCACCGGCAGCTCGCGCAGCGGGGCAGGCGCGCCGATCGCGAGCGGCTTGAAGAATTGGCGCGGCATTTTCATCGGAAGCTCCAATCGCTGTGGTCCGGCGGCGGGTCCGCTGCCCTTTAGAGGAACGCAAGACGCGCGCCAAGGGCAAGGATCAAGCGGCCGCGGGAAAAAGTCGGGACAAAAGGACAGGGCAAGGACGCGGCAATGGCGGGGGCATCGCCCCTGGGCGAAGGTGGCGTAGATTGACCGTGCCGGAGCGAACCGCTACGTCGCCGGCACCAGCGCGCGGATGCGGTGATGGGCAAGGGGCGGGCAAGTGCGCGGCAAGGGGCGCCGAAGGGTGCGGCGAGTGCAATGATCGACGTTCTGAACCTCGCGCTTCCGTATTTCGGGCTGATCTTCCTCGGCTTTGCCTGCGGGAAGATCAAGCGCATCCCCGACACCGGGCTCGCCTGGCTGAACTTCTTTCTGATCTATGTCTCGCTGCCCTGCCTGTTCTATCGCGTGCTGGCCAAGACGCCGCTTGAGGAACTCAACAACATCCCGTTCGTGATCGCGACGACGCTCGGCACCTATATCGCCTTTGCGCTCGCTTTTGCGGTCGGCATGCTGGTGCGCGGGCGGATCGGCGATGCGGCCATTGCCGGGCTCGCCGGCGGCTACGGCAATATCGGGTACATGGGGCCGGGCCTCGCGCTGGCCACGCTGGGCACGCAGGCGACGGTGCCGGTCGCGCTCATTTTCTGTTTCGACAATATCCTCGTCTTCTCGCTCGTTCCGTTCCTGATGGGGCTTGCCGGCGCCGACAAGAAAAGCATCGGGGCGACCGCCCTCGACGTCACCCGGAAAATCCTGCTGCATCCTTTCATCATCGCGACGGCGCTCGGCGTGGGCTCGGCGGCCTTGCGGTTCGAGCCGCCGGTCGCGCTCGACCGGCTGATGCAGTTCCTGCAGAACGCCGCCGCGCCCTGCGCGCTGTTCGCACTCGGGGTGACGGTCGCGCTGCGGCCAATGGGGCGCGTCGCCTGGGATGTGCCGGCGGTGGTGCTGGTCAAGCTCGTCGCGCATCCGCTGGTCGCGCTCGTGATGCTGTCGATCCTGGGCCCGTTCAGCGAGCCCTGGGTCTATACCGCGGTGCTGATGGCGTCGTTGCCGCCGGCTTTGAACGTGTTCATCATGGCGCGCCAGTACGACACCTTCGTCGAGGAGGCGTCGAGCGCGATCCTGCTTGGCACCGCGCTGTCGGTGGTCACGCTCACGGCCGTCATGTGGCTGGTGAAGACGCACCAGTTGCCGCTGGCGCTGTTCTAGAAGGACGCTCCCAAAGGATATTCTCATGGCTTCGCCACTGCCGCTTGCCGGCCTGAAGGTGTTGGATTTCACGACGCTCCTGCCGGGGCCGCTGGCGACGCTGATGCTGGCGGAGGCGGGCGCCGATGTGCTCAAGATCGAGCGGCCGGGCGGGGAAGACATGCGCCGGTATCAGCCGGCGTTTGAAGAACAGGGCGCCGCCTTCTCGCTGCTCAATCGCGGAAAACGCAGCCAGGCTATTGATTTAAAATCTGAAAGCGGCCTTCTTAAAGTTAAATTATTACTTGAAGAAGCCGATATTCTGGTTGAGCAATTCCGCCCCGGCGTCATGGAGCGGCTTGGGCTCGGCTACGAGGCGGTGAGCCGCGCCTTTTCGCGCCTCATCTATTGCTCGATCTCCGGCTACGGCCAGAGCGGGCCGCGCGCGGCGGAGGCGGGTCATGACATCAACTATATCGCGGCGACCGGCCTGCTCGCGCTGCAGCCCGGACCGCTCGAAAGGCCGGTGGTGCCGCCCGCGCTCGTCGCCGATATCGGCGGCGGCACCTTTCCCGCCGTCATCAACATCCTGCTCGCCCTGCGCCAGCGCGACCTGACCGGGCGCGGCTGCCGTCTCGACATTGCGATGACCGACGCGATGTTCATGTTCGCCTGGCACGCGCTGGCGAGCGGACATGCCGGCGGCGCGTTCCCGAAGCCCGGCGCCTCGAAGCTCGTCGGCGGTTCGCCGCGCTACCAGCTCTACCGCACGCGCGACGACAAGCTCGTCGCCTGCGGCGCGCTGGAGGATCATTTCTGGCGCGCGTTCACGGCCGCCATCGGGCTTGATGCGGCGCTTGCGGACGACGCGCTCGATCCCGCGCGCACGCGCGAGGCAGTGGCCGCCCGCATCGCGCAGCGCACGGCCGCCGAATGGAAGCCGGTTCTTGTGGCCGCCGATTGCTGCGCGACGATCGTCGCCTCGCTCGAAGAAGCGCTGCGCGATCCGCATTTCGTCCAGCGCGGTTTGTTCGATGCCACGATCACCGCGCCATCGGGTGCGACGCTGCCAGCCTTGCCGCTGCCGCTCGATCCGCAATTCCGCGCGCCGGCCGGTAGCCGGCCGGACTGCCGCCTCGACGGCGAACGTTAAGGCAGCGTGTCGCCGCGCATCAGCCGCGGCTGCGCGAGCTGCGGCGCGATGCCCTCGCGCATCACCGCGCGGCGCAGCGGGCCGATCCGGTTGAGCAGATAGAGGCCGAGCCCGCGCGCGCCCTGCACCGGCAGGAAACCCGAGAGCAGGCTGCGGTTGAGAAGATCGATCGCGATCGTGCGTCCGCGTACGTCTGAAGCGCGCATCGTATCGTAGCGCGACAGCACTGCTTCGCCGCCGGGATCGCGACCGGCGGCGACTGCGTCGGTCACCAGCTCGGCGATGGTTGCGGCGTCGCGCAGACCGAGATTGAGGCCCTGCGCGCCGATCGGCGGCACGCGATGCGCGGCTTCGCCGACGAGCGCGATCCGCGCGCGGGCGAACGTCTCGGCGGTTTCGGCGGCGAGCGGAAACAGGCCGCGGCCGGGCTCGACGCTCACCTTGCCGAGGACGAAATGCGAGCGGCGCTCGGTCTCGCGCGACAGCGCCTCGTCGTCGAGCGCATGCAGGTCCTCGGCCTCGGGCGGATCGACGACGCAGATCACGCTCGAACGCAGCCCCGGCAGCGGCACGAGCGTGAACGGCCCGGCCTCGGTGTGGAACTCGGTAGAGACGTTTCCATGCGCGCGCGCGTGGCCGATATTGTAGGTGAGCGCATGCTGCGGGTAGGGCCGTTGCCGGGTCGCGATGCCGGCGGCCGCACGGCAGAGCGAGCGCGCGCCGTCGGCGCCGATCACGAGCTGCGCCGCGATCGCGCTGTCGTCATCGAGCGCGATGCGCGCCTCCTGCCCGGTGGTCACCGCGCGCGCATTAAGCGGCAGGCGCCGCAGCGTCGGCAGCATTTCCGCGCGCGCCTCCATCGCGGCGACGAGGTGGCGGTTCTCGATATTGTGCGCGAAGGCGGGCAGGTCGATCTCGGCGGCGGTGAAGCGCGCTTCTGGCGCACGCAGGAGACGGGCGGTGGCGTCGGCGATGCGCAGCGTCTTAAGCGCAGCGGCATGATCGCGGCACAGCGGCCATACTCCGAGCGTCTCGAGCGCGGTGACCGAGCCTGCCATCAGCGCCGTGGTGCGATGATCCTCCGGCGCCCGCCGGCCGATCAGCACGGTATCGATGCCGGCGGCCGCAAGTGCGATCGCGGCAAGCAGGCCGGCCGGGCCCGCACCCACCACGGCGACCTCGGTCATTAACCCTGTATTCTCCGCCATCGCGCTATCCTTTGCGCCTTCTTAGCGCGCGGTTCCGGGTGTGGCGAGCGGCGGAAACCATTTCCGCGTCCGCGATTTCCGTTCCCGCCGCCGTTGCGCTAAGCGTTGCGTACACAGCCTGTCCGGATCCCGCCGTGGCTCATACCGCCGACCGTTCGTTCCTGCATCTGCCTCTCGCCGCGGCGCGTGTTGCCGGGCTGGCGGCGCGTCCGCGCGCGATCGCCGTCCTGTGCGTCGTGCTGTTGAGCGGGGCGGGCTGGCTTTATCTCGGGGTTCTCGCGGGGCTGTCGTTGCCGGGCGGCGCGCTCGACTGGCTGGGCGCCCTGTGCCGGCCGGCGACGGCGACGCCGGACAATGTGCTTGCGCAATTCGCGCTCGTCTTTGCGATGTGGAGCGCGATGGCGCTCGCCATGATGCTACCGAGCGCGGCGCCGATGATCCTCACCTATGCCGAGATCGCCGACACCGCGTTGGCCAAGGGCGAGCCCGTCGTCTCGCCGGTCGTGCTGGCCGGCGGCTATGCGGCGGTCTGGATCGCGGTATCGCTTGCGGTTGCCGCCGTGCAGACCGCGCTGCTGCGCGCCGGACTTGCCGGCGCCGCCGGGATGGACCTCTTCGGCTACGGCTCGGTCGCCCTGTTTATCGCCGCCGGCCTCTATCAGTTTTCTTCCGTCAAGCATGCCTGCCTGCGCGTCTGCCAGCGGCCGTTTCCGTTCTTCTTCGCCAACTGGCGCACGACCGCGCCGGGCGTTTTCGGCCTCGGCCTGCGCCAGGGCGCGCATTGTCTTGGCTGCTGCTGGGCGATGATGCTGCTGATGTTCGCGACCGGCCTGATGAACGCGGTCTGGATGGCCACGCTCGGCATCGTGATGGCGGTGGAGAAGCTGAGCGCGACGCCGCGCTTCAGCCATGCCGTCGGCGCGGTTCTGATCGCCGTCGGTGTCGCGCTCGCGGTGCTGCACGGCACGGGGATTGGTACGGATTTGGGATTTGGCGCGCGCTGACCGGCCCGGCCGGCGTCGCAACTGTGTAAGGAGTGCAAGGCCATGGAACAATGGTCGCTGAAGGGCGAGTTCACGCTGTCCTGCTCGTGCACGGTGTTCTGTCCGTGCGTGCTCTCGCTCGGCGAGCATCCGCCGACCGAAGGCCATTGCCAGACCTGGGCGGCGCTGAGCATCGATCAGGGCCGCTTCGACACGGTCGACCTGTCCGGCGTGAAGGCCGCGCTGATGATCGAAATCCCCGGCCTGATGTCGCGCGGCAACTGGACGGCGGCGTTGTTCGTCGACGAGAAGGCTTCGATCTATGCCGTCAAGGCGCTGACGCGCATTTTTGCCGGCAAGGTCGGCGGCTCGACGCACCTCTTGTCGATCCTGCTCGGCAGCTTCCTCGGCGTGCGGCAGGTGCCGATCAGCTACCGGCGCGAGGGCGAGACGCGCCTGATCACCGTGGACAAGATCATCGATGGTGCGATCACGCCGGTGCGCGGCAAGACGCGCGGCGATAATGTCGTCATCCGCAACAGCGAATACTGGATCGCCCCCGACGTGACGGTGGCGCGCGCCGACAAGTCGCGCTTCCGCGCCTTCGGCCGCAACTGGAATTTCAGTGGACGCTCGGCTGAAATATGCCAGATCGACTGGGGCAACCAGTAACGGGACGCGATGGCACGCAAGGCGAGGGCGGCGCGCAAGGGCGACAGGCCTGCGGCAAGCAACGTAGCAAGAGACAAGGCGCCGGCGACGGCGCGCGCGGCCGCGTTCGGCGTCCATGTCTTCACCGCGCTCGGCGCGGCCTGCGCGCTCATGGCCCTGCTCGCCGCGGTGCGCGGCGACTGGGTCGCGATGTTCGGCTGGTTCGGCGTTGCGATGGTCATCGACGGCGCCGATGGCGCGCTCGCCCGCCGTCTCGATGTTGCGGCCACGCTGCCGCACTGGTCGGGCGAGGCACTCGACCTGATGGTCGACTATACGACCTATGTCTTCGTGCCCGCTTATGCGCTCGCCGCAAGCAGCGTGCTGCCCGCCGCGTTCGCTTTGCCGCTGGCCGTGGCCATCGCTATCAGCGGCGCGCTCTATTGCGCCGACCGGCGCATGAAGACCGCCGACAATTATTTCATCGGCTTTCCGGTCTTGTGGAACGCGGCGGCGTTTCATCTGTTTGTCGCCGGTCTGCCGCCGGCCGGCGCCGCGATCCTCGTCGTCGTGCTGCTGGTGCTGACCTTCGTGCCGTACCGGACGGTGCATCCATTGCGCGTCAAGCGCCTGTTCGCGCTGAACGTCGTGGTCGTCGCGCTCTGGTCTGCGCTGGCCGTCTATGCGCTATTCTGCAACCTCATGCCGGGAGTTCCGGTTGTCGTGGCGCTGAGCCTCGCGGCAGTCTACCTTCTGGGCATCGGAATCGTTCCCGCCCGCCGCTGACCGCCATCCGGAGCGCCGCATGCTTGAACTGTTGGCCGATCCGCACGCCTGGGCGGCGCTCGTGACGCTGACGGTGCTCGAGATCGTCCTGGGCATCGACAATCTGGTCTTCATCTCGGTGCTGGTGCAGCGGCTCGAAGCCCGCGCCGCGCGCCGCGCGCGCCAGATCGGGCTGTCGCTCGCGCTGATCTTCCGCATCCTGCTGCTCATGCTCCTGACCTGGATCATGGGGCTGCGGGAGCCGCTGTTCGCGGTCATGGGCCACGCCGTGTCATGGCGCGACCTGATCCTGATCGCGGGCGGCCTGTTCCTGATCATGAAGGCGACGCGCGAAATTCACGACGAGGTCGAGGCGGGTCACGACGAGCAGGGGCCGCTGAAGACGGCCGACGCCTTCTACTGGGTGGTGATGCAGTTGATCGCGATCGATCTCATCTTCTCGCTCGACTCCATCATCACCGCCATCGGCATGGCGCAGGACATCGAGGTCATGGTGGCCGCGGTCATCATCGCCATGATCGTTATGTACGGGGCCTCCGGCCCGGTCTCTTCTTTCATCCGCACGCACCCGACGACCAAGATGCTGGCGCTGTCCTTCCTGCTGCTGATCGGCGTCGCCCTCGTCGCCGACGGCTTCGCCTTCCACATTCCGCGCGGCTATATCTATTTCGCGATGGCGTTCGCCGCGGCGGTGGAGGCCTTCAACGTGATCGCAAGCCGCAACCGGCGCCGCCGCCGCAACGCCGCGGGGCGGCCATGAACGGCCGTGTCCTGCTGGTGACGGGCGGTGGCCGCGGCATCGGGGCGGCGGTGGCGCGGCTTGCGGCCGCCGAAGGTTACGCGGTCGCCGTCAACTACAAGAGCAATGCGGGCGCGGCCGACGCCGGGGTCGATGCGATCCGGAAAGCCGGCGGACGCGGGGTGGCGGTGCAGGGCGACATGGCGGTCGAGGCCGACGTCGTGCGGGTGTTCACGGCAGTCGACCGCGATCTCGGGCGGTTGACGCACCTCGTCTACAACAGCGGCATCACCGGGAAAAATTCGCGCTTCGAGCAGGTCGCCACGCAGACGCTGCGCGAGGTCGTGGAGCTGAATGTGATTGGCGCGTTCTATGCGGTGCGCGAGGCGATCCCGCGCATTTCCACCAGGCATGGCGGCAAGGGCGGGGCGATGGTGCTCCTGTCGTCGGCGGCCGCAACCCTCGGTTCGCCCGGCGAATATGTCTGGTACGCCGCCTCCAAGGGTGCGATCGATTCCATGACCGTGGGCCTCGCGTGCGAACTCGCCGGCGACGGCATCCGCGTCAACGCGGTTGCGCCCGGCGCGACCGATACCGACATCCACGAACCGGGCCGGCTCGCGCGCGTCACCCCGTTCGTACCCATGAAGCGAGCGGGGACCGCCGACGAGATCGCCCGCGCGATCGTGTTTCTCCTGTCGGACGCCTCGTCCTACACAACCGGCGCGATCCTGCGGGTCGCGGGCGGGCGATAACCTTGCGTCTTTTGGCTTGCCCCCTATGATCCCGGCGCAGTCGATTTCGGGCGCAGGCGTGTCCGGCCGAGGGCGGGCCGCAGCCCAACCGCACATTGAAGCGCGCCGTCCGTGCGCGCCGTCGAACGGGAGACAGACATGGTCAAGGCAGTCCGGGTCCACAAGCATGGCGGGCCGGAGGTCCTCATCTTCGAAGACGTCGAAGTCGCCGCGCCCGGAGCCGGGCAGCTTCGCGTCAGGCATCATGCGATCGGCATCAATTACATCGACACCTATTTCCGCATGGGCATGTATCCCTCGCCGGTCGGCATGCCGTTCGTCGCCGGCAATGAGGCCGCGGGCGAGGTGGTCGCGGTCGGTCCGGACGTGAAGGATTTCAAGGTCGGCGACCGCGTCGCCTATGTGGTCGGGCTCGGCGCCTACGCGCAGGAGCGGCTGATGCCGGCCGAGCGCGCGGTGAAAATTCCCGACGGCATCTCCTACGAGCAGGCCGCCGGCATGATGCTCAAGGGCATGACCGCGCAATATCTGCTCAACCGCACCTTCAAGGTCGGCAAGGGCACGACCGTCCTGATGCATGCGGCGGCCGGCGGCGTCGGCCAGATATTGTGCCAGTGGGCCAACCATCTCGGCGCGACCGTGATCGGGACCGTCGGCAACAAGGAGAAGGGCGAGCTGGCCAAGGCGGTCGGCTGCCATCACGTCATCTATTATCGCGACGAGGATTTCGTTGCGCGCGTCAAGGAGGTCACCGGCGGCAAGCTGTGCGACGTGGTCTATGACGGCATCGGCAAGGCGACGTTCCCGGGCTCGCTCGACTGCATCCGCCCGCTCGGCATGTTCGTTAGCTTCGGCAGCGCGTCGGGCCAGATCGACGCCTTCAACATCAACATCCTGCAGACCAAGGGGTCGCTGTTCGCGACGCGTCCGACGCTCAACACCTATGTCGCCAAGCGCGACGACCTGGTCGCGACCGCAAACGACCTGTTCAATGTCGTCAAGAGCGGCGTCGTCAAGATTCCGGTCAACCAGCGTTACGCGCTCAAGGATGCCGTGAAGGCGCACCAGGATCTCGAGGCGCGCGAAACGACGGGCTCCTCGATCCTGCTTCCCTAAGGCGGGTCCCGGACGGCGAACCGGCAGGAAACCTGCTTTCATCATCACCATGGGCCGTCTGACCACCCACATCCTCGACACCGCGGCCGGCCGGCCGGCCGCGGGCGTCGCCGTCGAACTGTACAGGCTCGACGGCGAGCGCGCGCTGATCGCGCGTGCGATGACGAACGCCGACGGCCGTCTCGACGCTCCGCTGCTTGAGGGCAGAGCGTTCGCGCGCGGGCGCTACGAGCTCGTCTTCCATATCGGCGATTATTTCCGTACGCGCGGGATCGCGCTCGCCGATCCGCCGTTCGTCGATCTCATTCCGGTCCGCTTCGGCATCGGCGAGGATGCGCATTATCATGTGCCGCTGCTCGTCTCGCCCTACGGCTATTCGACCTATCGGGGAAGCTGACCGCGATGGACGTTTTTCTCGGCGAATGGGTCAACCTGCTGCTGCGCTGGGCCCACATGATCGTGGGCATCGGCTGGATCGGCACCTCGTTCTATTTCGTCGCGCTCGACTATTCGCTCAACCAGCAGGAGCGCAAGAGCAAGGGCGTGTTCGGCACCGCCTGGCAGGTGCATGGCGGCGGTTTCTACCACGTCGAGAAATTCACCGTGGCGCCGCCGCATCTGCCGCCGCACCTGCATTGGTTTAAATGGGAAGCCTACCTGACCTGGGTGACCGGCTTCGGCCTGATGGTGGTGCAATATTATCTGCACGCCAACGCCTATCTGATCGACCCGGCCGTGCTGCCGCTTGCGCCCTGGCAGGCGATCGCAATCTCCGTCGCCTCGCTGCTCGCGGGCTGGCTGGTTTATGACGGGCTGTGCCGCGCGCTCGGTGAGCGCACCGTGCTGCTCGCGGCCTGCGTATTCGTGCTGATCCTCGTGGCCTCGGTCCTCTATACGAAAGTGTTTTCCGGGCGCGGCGCCTTCCTGCATGTCGGGTCGCTGGTCGGCACGATCATGGCGGTGAACGTGTTCGCCATCATCATCCCCAACCAGAAGAAGATGGTGGCCCAGCTCCTGCGCGGCGAGGAGCCGGAAGCGCGCTACGGCAAGATCGGCAAGCAGCGCTCGCTGCACAACAATTACCTGACCCTGCCGGTGCTGCTGATGATGGTGTCGCCGCACTATCCGTTCCTGTCGGCGCACCCGCAGTCATGGCTCGTGGTCGCGCTCATTCTGGTGACCGGCGGGCTGTTCCGCCACCTGCTCAACCGCATCGATGCCGGCGACGACTGGAGCAAATACGGCTGGGCGGCGCCGGTCGCGCTGTTTGCGCTGATCTGCGCGATCTATGTCACGGCGCCGGCGAGCCGGCCGGCCTCCACCGCGGCGGCGATCGGCGACGCCGAGCTGCTCGCGCTGTCGGCGAAGCACTGCACCATGTGCCACGCGCGCAAGCCGACCCACGAAAGCTTCCAGGAAGCGCCCAAGAACGTGACGCTCGAAAGCGTGCAGGATTTCCGCCGCTATGCACCGCTCGTCATGGCGCAGACCGTGCAGAACAAGGCGATGCCGCTCGGCAACCAGACCGGCATGACCGACGAGGAGCGCGAGCAGATCGGGCAATGGCTGCGGGCGAACGCGCGATGACGGCGCGGCTTCCGGCTCTCAACCAGGCAGGGCTCGGCGTGCGCGCGCAGGCCATGCTCGCCGAGCTCGGCGCGATCTCCTCCGACCCGCAGCGGCTGGTGCGCCTCTTCCTGACGCCGGAGCATCGCCGCGCCGCCGATCTCGTCGCGCGCTGGATGCGCGAGGCCGGCATGAGCGCCTCGGAGGATGCGCTCGGCACCGTGCGCGGACGCTGGACGCCGCCCGGAGGCAGCGGCACGCGACGGCTGCTGATCGGTTCGCACATCGATACCGTCGTCGATGCCGGCAAATATGACGGCCCGCTCGGCGTGGTTGCCGGCATTCTTGCTGTCGAGGCGATTGCCAAAAGCGGCGCGTCGTTGCCGATCGGGCTCGACGTGCTGGCGTTCGGCGACGAGGAAGGATCGCGTTTCACTGCCACGCTGACGTCGTCGTCCGCGTGCGCCGGGGTGTTCGATCCGACGGCGCTGGCGGCGACCGACAGCGAGGGCGTCACGCTGGCCGACGCGCTGCGCGCCTACGGCAAGGACCCCGCGGCGATCGGACAATGCGCCTATGCGCGCGCAGAGGCGGCCGCGTACATAGAGGTTCATATCGAGCAGGGGCCGGTGCTCGAGGCGCAGGATCGGCCGCTCGGCATCGTCACCGCGATCGTCGGCCAGACGCGCATGCGCGCGACCGTCACCGGCATGGCGGGACACGCCGGCACCGTGCCGATGCCGATGCGCCGCGATGCGCTGGCCGGCGCCGCCGAGATGATCCTCGCCGTCGAGCGGATTGCACAGCAGAATGCGGCCGACGCCATGGTTGCGACCGTCGGCCGGATCGAGGCCTCGCCCGGCGCGGTTAATGTGATTGCGGGCCGTGTCGGCTTCACCGTCGACCTGCGCACGGCGACGGATGCGCTGCGGCACGCGGCGATCGCGCAGATCCGCGAGGCGGCGGCGCGGATCGCCGAGCGCCGCAAGCTCGACGTCGCGTTCGAGATTTTCCACGATACGCCGACGACCCCGTGCGATCCGCGTCTGCAGGACATGCTGCAGGCGGCGATCGAGGATCTCGGCCATGCGCCATTGCGGCTGCCGTCGGGGGCGGGGCACGACGCGCAGGTGATGGCGGGCCTGTGTCCGGCGGCGATGATGTTCGTGCGCTGCCGCGACGGCATCAGCCACAATCCGGCCGAGCATGCGAGCCCGCAGGACATGGGGGCGGCGGTCGCCGCGCTCGCCGGGTTCATCGCGCGCTTCGCGCAGGCACAGGGCTGAAATCGGATTCTGGCGTCTGAGACGAGATCCGTTCAGACAAATCAGATCCTAGAACCCGACGGCGGTGCCGTAGAGATCGTAGGCGTCGGCGCGTTCGATCTTCACCGTTGCGATCTCGCCGACCTTGAGCGGGCGGCGGCTTGCGACATGCACGGTGCCGTCGATCTCCGGCGCGTCGGCCTTGCTGCGGCCTTTGGCGATGCCGGGGCCGACCTCGTCGATGATCACCTGCTGGCGCGTGCCAATCCTGCGCTTGAGCCGGCGTGCGGAAATCGCCTGCTGCCGCTGCATGAAGCGGTGCCAGCGTTGCTCCTTGACGTCGTCGGGCACGGCGTCGGCGAGCGCGTTGGCCTGCGCGCCGTCCACCGGCTCGTACTTGAAGCATCCGACGCGGTCGAGGGCCGCGGCATCGAGCCATTCGAGCAGGTGCTCGAAGTCCTCGTCGGTCTCGCCGGGAAAGCCGACGATGAAGGTCGAGCGGATCGCAAGGTCGGGACATTGCTCGCGCCAGCGCGCGATGCGTTCGAGCGTCTTCTCCTGCGCGGCCGGACGGCGCATGCGCTTGAGCACGGCGGGGCTTGCGTGCTGGAAGGGAATGTCGAGATAGGGCAGCACGCGTCCTTCCGCCATCAGCGGGATGACCTCGTCGACATGCGGATAGGGATAGACATAGTGCAGACGCACCCAGACGCCGAGGTCGCCGAGCGCACGCGCAAGATCGATGAATTTGGCGCGCAGCGGCGCGCCTTTCCAGTCGCTTTCGGCGTATTTGAGGTCGACGCCGTAGGCCGAGGTGTCCTGCGAGATGACCAGCAATTCCTTCACGCCGGCCGCCACCAGCCGTTCGGCCTCGCGCAGGATGTCGGCCGCCGGCCGCGACACCAGATCGCCGCGCAGCTTGGGGATGATGCAGAAAGTGCAGCGGTTGTTGCAGCCTTCGGAAATCTTCAGATAGGCATAATGGCGCGGGGTGAGCTTGATGCCCTGCGGCGGCACGAGATCGAGAAAGGGATCGTGCACCGGCGGCACCGCGCGATGCACCGCCTCCAATACGGTCTCGTATTGCTGCGGGCCAGTGACGGCGAGCACGTTCGGATAGCGCGCGGTGATGCGCTCGGGCTCCGCGCCGAGGCAGCCGGTGACGATCACCTTGCCGTTTTCGGCGAGCGCGCCGCCGATCGCGCCCAGTGATTCCTCGCGCGCGCTGTCGAGAAAGCCGCAGGTATTGACGATGACGACGTCGGCGCCCTGATGCTGGCGCGCGAGCTCGTAGCCCTCGGCGCGCAGGCGCGTGATGATGCGCTCGGAATCGACGAGCGCCTTCGGGCAACCGAGAGACACAAAGGAGATGCGCGGGGCGGCGTCGGCCATGCGGGGCAGATCGGGGTTTGCGGGGTCCGGAAGAGGCGGCGTTAGGCGAGGGGGCCGGCCGCGTCAACCGATATCATCGCGCCCGCGCGCGACGACGGACGGCAGGGCGAATCTGATGGCCGGCGGGCTCCGCCGGCAGGCGTCGCAGGGTTGGGGATTGCTCCGAAATCTCCGGAAAAACTCCTTTGTCAGCAATATGTTACGGTGCCAACCACGCGGGATTTGGAAAATTTTAACGAAAACCGCGCTTCTGTGGTGGCGCGCAGATTCCAGCGCGCACGCCCTGCGGCGGAGCCGGCCCGGCCGGCGGCCCGCACGGCAAGGGGGAGCGGGCGGCACCATGGTCAGGCTTTCGCGTCTTGCGGTCGCTGCCCTTGCCGCGCTGACCCTGGCAAGCTGCGGCAGCGTGTCGACGCTCGAAAACATCCTCACCGCTTCCACCGAGCCGAGCGGCGCGGTCCCGCCTGCGAGCGGCAAGGTCTATGTCTTCCGCGGCATGGGCGGACGCATCATGTCGTGGGAAATGGATCGCATCGCCGACAAGCTCAACAAGAGCGGGATCGCGGCGGAAACCTACAATCACGTGAACTGGCGCGGGCCCGCGGACGAGGCGATCGCGCGCTACAAGTCGGAGTTGCGCAAGTCGCCGATCGTGCTGGTCGGCCATTCCGCCGGAGGCGACGCGTCCATCCGCTTCGCCGAGCGGCTGAAGGAGGCGAACGTGCCGGTCAGCCTGATCGTCGCGTTCGATCCGACCCGTTTCGGCGACGACGTGCCGCCCAATGTCGACCGCTTCATCAATATCTGGTCGTCGACCAATTTCTTCGGCGGCGGCAATGTCCAGCCCGACATGAAGTTCCGCGGACATTATGCGAGCGTGGACCTGCGCAATTACTGGGAAGTGCTGCACGTCAATCTGGTCAAGGTCCACGGCCTGCAGGACAAGGTCATCGCCAAGATCGTGCAGCTCATGACGCTGCCGCCGCAGCTCGAAGGCGCGACCGTGCCGATCCGCTACGCGCCGCCGCGCGGGGAAAAGATCGAGTTGTGGGATTCGGGTCTGCCGGTGCGCGCCGAAGCCGGCGACACGGTGCGTTCGATCGCGCAGAAATACGCGGCGCCGGTCTGGGCGGTGGCGCAGATCAACCGCATCGGCGCCGGCGCCTCGCTGCAGCCGGGCCAGCGCCTTATCGTGCCGCGCCATCTCGACCCGCTGGCGCCGGGCCTCAATCCACCGCTGACGAGCTTCGTCGGCCGCTGACGCGCGGGCAGGACGGCCCGCGCGTCGCCGCCGTTTCGTTCAGGCCTGTGGCTTTGCGCCGAGCGCGTCGGCCAGCGCGCGGAATTTCTCCAACTGCCCGGCTTTCAGCTCGCGGTTCTCGTCGCGGCCGACGAACACCTTGAACATGATGCCGCCGTCGACATTGAAGAACAGGATCGACGCCGACGGCCGTCCCATGAAGGGACGTTCGACGAACGCCAGTCCGGCGCAACGCTCGTGCCGCAGATGGCCGTGGAAGCCCTTGCTGCCCGGCACGTTGTAATAGCCGCGCGCCACCTTGCCGGCGGGCACCGGTCCGCCGAACTCCATGATGCCGTCATCGGTATGCACGATGAGCGTCACGTCGCCCCATGTGCCGATGTCCTGCATCGCCTGGATGAAGGTGGAGCCGGGCGCGAAGCGGCGCATGCCGGCGGGCAGCGCCTCGACCACCGCACGGGTGGTGACCTTGTGCGCCCTCGCGACCTCCTCGATGATCGCGCCCGGGTTTTCGGCGAGCGCGACCGCCAGCTCGGCCGTCGCGGACATGCTTGCGGACATGGGCGTCACGCCGCCTTGTTCTTGCCGAGCAGGGTCTGGCGCACCTCGAAGCCTTCGAACTTCGGATGCTCGAGATAGAGCGTGCCGGTGTTCTCGTTGCCCGCGCGCGCGTGCGCGAGACGGAACTCGTCCGACTTGGTCCAGGCCTCGAAATCCGCCTTGCTCTGCCAGACGGTGTGCGAGGAATAGAGCGTGTGGTCCTCGGCGTCCGGTCCCCTCAGCAGGTGGAACGAGACGAAGCCGGGCAGGCGGTCGAGATAGGAGTCGCGGCTGGCCCAGACATGCTCGAAAGCCTGCTCCGAGCCCTTCTTCACCTTGAAACGATTCATCGCGATGAACATCAGTCTTCTCCTTTGAGGTCCGCTGGCGGATGCTGGCTGGCGAAGGCTGGCTAGCAGATGCTGGCAAATGTCACCGCAGATGGAAACTGACGGGGACGGTGAAACTCATAGCATGTCCGTCGGGCGGAGAGGGAAACGGCGAGGCGCGCCGCACCATGGCCTGGGCTTCCTGGTCGATGCTGGGGACGCCGGAACCGCGCACGAGGCGCACGGCGTTCACGCTGCCGGAGCCGCTCAGGGAGAATGAGATGGTGACGCTGCCTTGTTGGCCGCGGCTGCGGGCATCGGCGGGGAACTGCTTGTAGCGGGCGAGATGGGCGGCGACCAGGCCGCGATAATTGGTGTCGGCGTGCGAGCGGCCGAGCCCGACGCTGTTGGAGGCGGTCGAGGGAGAGGACGCCGGTGCCGCGCGTTCGCGGCGGTCCTTGCCGTCCTTCTTGGCTTTGGGCGCGATCTCCCGCGCCGGAGCGGGCTTGCGCTCCAAATCGGCGGGCTTCGGCGCGACGGCGTCGAGCGAGGGGCTGTCGGCGGGTCTGGCGGTCGCGACGAGTTCGGCGTCGTCGGCCGGGATGGGCGTGCGCTCGGCCGAGAGCGGCTGCTCGGATTTCCGGGCCGGCGTCTCGCGCGCATCCGGCTTGCGGTCGGTCGGCGCGTCGTCGGGCGTTCTGGCGACAGTGAGATCGCGCCGCGCGGCTTCCGGCGTGCGGTCCTGCGGCTTGTCGGGTTTGGGCGAGGGCAAACTCGTGGTTTCGGTTTCGCTCGGCTTGGGCGAGAGGCCGGCATGGCTTTGCGCGCCGAGCACGAGCTCGACCGAAAGCGAGATCAGGCCGATGCTCGCGTGCGGCTCGGGCTCGCGCAGGAACGCCGCGCACACCGCGCCGTGTGCGATGAGCGAGAGCGCGACGAGGGCCGCGGTCTGGCGGCGCTCCACAGGTGGGACGGGCGGAGCCGGGCGGGCGGCCTGCGCGCCGTCGAGTGTCGGGATGGCGGCGGCGTTCCGGCGCGCGCGCCGGACGAAGGGGATGACGTTGCTCAGATCGGAACGTGCGGAAGGTGCGGGCAGGTCACGCGCGCGCAAAGGCACAACCGCGCCGAGGAGGTCGTCGGCGCGGTTGGCCCTTCCAGCCTGGACTCTATCGTCCGTGCTACGTTTGGTCGTCATCAACCTCCGTCATGACGCTCCGAAACGGATTCGAAGCGCCCCTTTGAATGTGCGGCCCGGCCCGGGGAAGATGAGGCCCGGTGTTCCGTCGGGACCGATCTGTTCCGCGCTCAGATATGGCACGTAATAATGGTCGGCAACGTTGTCGACCGCGAAGGTCGCCGTCACGTCCGGCGTCGGCTGGTACATCATGAACAGATTGACCAGGTTATAGGATTGCGACGGCAGCACGTCCGGCAGTCCGTCATTGTCGGTGTCGGGAATGTCGTTGGACTTCTTGGCGGCGACCGCGATCCAGCGGGCACCGAGCGTCAGCTTGCGCTCGAGGAAGCGCAAGCCGAGCGTGGTCGCGAGCTGGTCCGGCTGCACCGTGCGCAGCGGCGCGTCGTGATCCAGATCGCGCCCGCGGATGTGCTGGCCGGCGATGCCGAGGAACCAGTCGCCGGCGTCGTAATTGAGGTCCGCCTCGATGCCGCGGATGCGAGCACTGCCGATGTTCTGGTATTGCGTGAAGGAATAGGTGTTGCTCGCGAAGGTGATCAGGCCGGCCGGCGGGCAACCGGGCGGATTGGCGGGGCAGACCTGCACGATCGGATGCGCCGATCCGAAATTCACCGCCTCGATATAATCCTCGACGTCGTTCTGGAACACGTTGATCTTGCCGCGGAACTTGTCGCCGGCCCGGAAGATGTTGTCGTATTTCAGGTTGACGCCGATCTCCTTCGTCTGCCCGACTTCAGGCCGCAGATTGGTGTTCGGCAGGAAGGTGAAGAGCGGGTTGAAGACCATGAACGCTCCGGGGCCGAAGCCGCCGATGGGCGTTCCCGTCGTGCCGACCGCTGGATGTAATCCGGTGACCAGCGTTTCGGTCGCCGCCGGTGCACGATAGCCTTCCGCAAACGTGCCGTAGATCTGGAGGCCCGCGACCGGCGTGATGCCGACCGTCACCTTCGGCGACCAGTGCTCGCCCGCGGACGAAAATCCCGTGCCTTCCAGCGCGTAATTGTCGTAGCGGATGGCGCTGATGATTTCGAGCCAGCCCGAATATTCGGTCTTGAGCTGCGCGAAGCTTCCCCAGACCGTCCGCGTTCCGTCGGGCGTGAGGATGTTGCCCGAGCCCGTCGGGTCGAAATTGTCGATCTTGTCGGTGAAAAAGTCGCCGCCATAGGTGAGGGCGTGGCGGAGCGCGCCGGTGTCGAAGCGCGTCGTGTTGTGCAGATCGAACCCGGTCGTGTCGATCTTGTAGCTGCGGCTGTCGCCGATAAAGCCGGTGATCGGGTTGCCGAGCGCGGTCGGATCGCCGTTGGCGATCTTGGTCTGCTCGAGCGCCGTCCGCGTCCAGTAGACGGAGCCGTCGAAATTGAACAGCCGGTCGTCGGGGCGCGCATAGGTCCAGCGTGCGCTCGCGATCTGGTTGATGGCGCGGCTGTTATAGACCGATTCTTCCTCCGGAATCTGCTGACCGGACTTGTAGCGCGCGTCGTAATTGAGGCCGGTGAACTTGATCTGATGGCCTTCCATCGGACGCACGGTTATTTTCGCAAGCCCGGTGCCAACATCCTTGCCGGAATTGATGACCTCCTTGCCGTTGCCGGCGTCGTAATTGTCTGCGGTGCGATAGGTGCCGCCGACGATGACGTCGGCCGCGGCGCTGCGTGCGGCCACGAAGACCGATCCCAGGGCCTGACGGCGATTCGACCCGAACGTGCCGCTGACTTCCGCGCCGTAGCGTTCGCCGGGGCGCAGGATGTCGTCCACGTCCTTGGTGCGGAACGAGGCGATGCCACCGATGGCGCCCGAGCCGTAGATGTTGGCCACCGGGCCGCGCACGATGTCGAGACCGGCGAGCAATTCCGGTTCGAGGAAGAAGGTGCCGCTGGCATTGTGGCCGGAGCGCTGGAAGTTCTGCCGGGCGCCGTCGACGATCACCGCGACGCGGCCGAAATCCTGCAGGCCGCGGATATTGATCGACGTTTCCGGATGGTCGGCGCGTTCCTGCATGTAGACGCCGGGCACGCCCATGAACAGATCGGACACCTTGTCCGGAAGGCGCTGTTCGATGTCCTCCTTGCGCAGCGCGGTCACGTTCGCGAGCGCATCGATGGCTTTTTCTTCCGTCTTGGTCGCAACCACGGTGATCGCGTCGAGCGTCTGAGCGCTTTGCGCCGCCGCTCCCGTCACGTCCAGCGCGCCGAAACCTGTAGCCAGTGCGAGCGCGCAGACGCGCGCCGAGTGTCCGTCCATTGTAACCCCCAACCCTGTTTGTTGTTTGCTTGGCTGGCGGGCGGCTGCCGGCATGCAGCGGCTTGCTGGCTCGTATTCGCGCCGAATTCGATGGCCGCGTTCGATATTGCCTTTGGTAATCAAACGTAATAATTCAGTCAACAAAGCAGTACAGTAATTATAATGGCTCTAAAGAAGAAGTATAGTAGATTAAAAACTCTCTAAAAAGCTAGATGAAGCAAAGAAATACGCTCAGAGTACTTCAGAGAAGCCTGCGATGAATCCGGCGGCCTCCCAAGACGACAAACGTATAGACGCGGATGCCGCCGCGGATTCGTCTGCGACTGAACGCCGGATACCTGTCAGCGACCATCGCATCGACAGCCGCGACCTCTTTGTTGCGACCCGGGAAATCACTATTGCGCATGGCGAGGACGTCTACCGGCTGCGTCTCACCGCGCAGAACAAACTGATCCTCACGAAATGACGAATGATGTGTCATTTTTGTCGTGGCTTGCCGTCATTGTCCGTACGGCGCTTGTGATTGCGGCTTGCGTCGCGGGCGCCGCCGTTGCGGGAACGGTCACGGTGCGCGACGGGAGCGGGCGCGAGGTCGCGATCGCCGACAGCCGGCGCATTGTCTCGATCGGCGGCTCGGTGACCGAGATCCTGCACGCGCTCGGCGAGGACGCGCACGTCGTCGCCGTCGACACCACGAGCCAGTTTCCGGCCGACATGCTGCGCCGCAAGCCGAATGTCGGCTACATGCGGCAATTGTCGCCGGAAGGCGTGCTCGGTCTTGCGCCGTCGCTGATCCTGGCGCTCGACGGTGCCGGCCCGAAGGAGGCGATCGCCGTCATCGAGCAGGCGGGGATCCCGATCGTGCATGTTCCCGACCGCTTCGACGGCGCCGGCATCGCCGACAAGATCAGACTGATCGCGGCGGCCGTTTCGCAGGACGCGCGCGGCCGCTGTCTGGCGCGGCAGGTCGAGGACGATCTCGCGGCGCTCGCGCAATTGCGCGGCCGCATCCGCGACAAGGCGCGCGTGCTGTTCGTGCTCTCGCTCGTCAATGGACGGGTGATGGTTGGCGGGCGCAACACCGCGGCTGACGGCATCATCGCGATGGCCGGTGCGGCGAACGCGGCCTCCGACGTCGAAGGCTACAAGATCGTCAGCGACGAGGCGATCGTCGCAGCGGGGCCGGCCGCGATCGTCGTCATGGAGCGGCCCAACATGAAGCTCAGCGCCGAGGAGGTCTTCGCGCATCCGGCATTCGCCGCGACGCCGGCCGCGCGCAGCAAGGCATTCGTGTCGATGGAAGGGCTTTATCTGCTCGGCTTCGGTCCGCGGACCGCGCGCGCCGCGCGCGACCTGGCTGTGCGCATTTATCCTGCGCTCGAAACCGCGCCGCTGCCGTCCGAGCGGGGATCGCCGGCAGCCGCATGCGGCGCATGAGCGTGTCCGCAGAAGCGGGCGCGCGGTCGTTGCGCCCGCGCGTGGCGGTCGTGGCCGGGCTCCTGCTTGCATTGCTGGCGGTCACGAGCTTCGTTGCGGTCGCGACCGGGCCCGCCGCCATTCCGATGCATCGTCTGCTGGCGCTGTTCGATCCGGCCGGCGGCGAGACGGCGGCGCGCGACCAGCTCGTCATCTGGTCGGTACGCCTGCCGCGCATGGCGCTCGCGCTCATGGTCGGCGCACTGCTCGCGACGGCGGGCGCGGTGATGCAGGGCCTGTTCCGCAATCCGCTCGCCGACCCCGCGCTGGTCGGCGTGTCGAGCGGGGCAGCGCTCGCCGCGGCGACCACGATCATCGTCGCCGATCGTTTCGCCGAAAGCCAGGTGCTGGCGATCCCGTTCGCGCTGTTGCCGGTCGCCGCGCTGTTCGGCGCGCTGGCCGCGACCGCGATCCTCTACCGGCTGGCGACGCGTGACGGACGCACCTCGATCGCCGTGTTCCTGCTCGCGGGACTTGCGGTCGCCGCCCTTGCCAATGCGGCGATCGGCCTGCTCGTGTTTCTCGCCGACGACCGGCAATTGCGCGACATTACGTTCTGGATGCTCGGTTCGCTGAGCGGAGCGACCTGGACCAAGGCGGCGGCGATCCTGCCGTTCTTTCTTGCCACCGCGCTGGCGTTGCCGTTCGTCGCGCGCGGCCTCGACTGTCTGGTGCTCGGCGAGGCGGAAGCCTTTCACATGGGGATTGCGGTCGAACGGCTGAAGAAGATCGCGATCGTGATCGTTGCGGCGTCGGTCGGGGCGGCGGTGTCGGTGTCGGGCGTGATCGGTTTCGTCGGCATCGTGGTCCCGCACCTGCTGCGGCTGATGATCGGACCGGCGCACCGGCTTCTGCTGCCGGCGTCGATGATGGCCGGCGCGGTGCTGATGCTCGCCGCCGACACGGTCGCGCGCAGCATCGCCGCGCCGGCCGAATTGCCGATCGGCATCATCACCGCCATCGCGGGTGCGCCGTTCTTCCTTATGCTGCTGCTGCGGCAGCGCGCGCTGAGCGAACTATGACGGTCGTCGCCGAAGCGCGCGAGGTCGCGGTGCGCGTGGGCGCGGCGACGCTGCTCGCGGGCGTTTCGCTTACGGTTTCGGCCGGGGAGTGCGTGGCGCTCGTGGGCCCGAACGGGGCGGGCAAGTCCACCTTGCTGCGGGTCTTGTCGGGCGAGCTCGCGCCGGCGGCGGGCGCGGCCTTTCTCAAGGGGCGGCCGCTCGGGACTTACGATGCGCGCGCGCTTGCGCGCGAGCGTGCGGTGCTGCCGCAGAGCGTGCATGTCGCCTTTCCCTTCCTGGTCGACGAGGTCGTCCGCATGGGTGCCGGCGACCGCCGCGGTGCGCGCGTCGAAGATGCGGTGACGGAAAGCCTGGCACGGGCCGGCGTGGCGCATCTGCGCGCGCGCATCATCACCACGCTGTCGGGCGGCGAGCAGCAGCGCGTGCATTTCGCGCGCGTGCTCGTGCAGCTTGCCTGTGGGGACGCGGAGGGCGGAGGCGGGCTGCTGCTGCTCGACGAGCCGACATCGAGCCTCGACCTACGTCATCAGCTCGACCTGCTGGCGAGCGTGCGCGCCTGCGCGCAGCACGGAACGGCTGTGGTTGCGATCCTGCACGACCTCAACCTTGCGAGCGTGTTCGCCGACCGCGTCGTGATGCTCAGCGGCGGGCGGATCGCAGGGCAGGGCCGCGCGGCAGAGATCATCACCGACGCTCTGCTCGCCGAGGTCTTTGAGGTCCGCGCCGCGGTCAACCGCGTGCCGCCGGCCGGCCAGCCGTTCGTCCTGCCGCACACCGCGCGCTGACCGTCGTGCCGCCGAACAAATGTCCGTTCTCAAGATATTCGAGTTTATAAAAAAGATATGAGAGACGCAGGCAAGTTTGCGCGTACCTACTCTAAACGCAATCGACTTCTCCAGACAGAAACGACTTAATCAATGTACTAATAGGACGAAGACGCAACACGCGCCGCTGCAATGGCGTAAACGTGCATGAATTACTTGTGATGTCTATGTTTACGTGGTGGTTACGTGAGATGACAGCTTAGGCACGGATTGTTTATGCCGGTCGTTCGTCTCACATCGCCGTTCGTCCGCCAGGCCTGCTGCCCCGCCGGCCGCAAGAAAATCGACTATTTCGATTCCGACCAGCGCGGCTTCATGCTGGAAGTGCGCGTCTCAGGCGGCAAGACCTATTATCAGCGTTACACCGACGACCGCGGCCGCGAGCGGCAATACAAGATCGGTCCCGCCGACGTGCTCGGCTTGTCGGAGGCGCGACGGCTCGCGCGCTCGGTCAGCGCACAGGCGCTGATCGGGGAGGACCCGCACGCGCGCAAGGCGCTGCTGCGCGCCATCCCGACGCTCGCCGAACTCGTGCGCGACCATTACCTACCGCACGTCAAGAGCTACAAGCGCAGCTGGCGCACCGACGAGACGGTGCTGCGGGTGCACATCCTGCCGGTTCTGGGTGCACAATATGTCGACCAGGTGCGCAACGAGGCGATCGCCGCGCTCGTGCAGAAGATGCGCGACAGGGGTTATGCCACCGGCACGACGAACCGCGTGGTCATCGTGCTGCGCCACATCTTCAACCTGGCGCGCAAATGGCGGATCGCCGGCGTCAACGAGAACCCAACCGCGGGCATTAATCTCGCTCCCGACGTCAATCGCGAGCGTTATCTCACTCTCGAAGAGGCGCAGCGCCTGATCGCCTCGATCGAGCACGACGAGAACGAGATCGCGGCCAGGGCCATCATGCTGCTGCTGCTCACCGGCGCGCGCCGCAACGAGATCACGCACGCGAAGTGGGAGCATGTCGACTGGGACAAGAAGACGCTGCTCGTGCCGCTTTCAAAGTCCGGCAAGCCGCGCGCGATCGCCCTGAACGCTGCGGCGATCAGTCTCTTGCGCTCGTGCCGCGTGACGGCGCACAGCGAGTATGTCTTTCCTTCGCCGACGACCAGCCGGCCGTCGCCATCGCTCTATTTCCCCTGGCATCGTATCCGCATGCGCGCCGGCCTGCCTGACCTGCGGTTGCATGACCTGCGGCATTCGTTTGCGAGTTTCCTCGTCAACAAGGGCATCTCGCTCTACGTCGTACAGGGCCTGCTCGGGCATGCGCATACCCGCTATACGCAGCGCTACGCCCATCTGACGCCCGATACGCTGCTCGACGCCGCCGAGACGGTGAGCGAACTGGTCGGCGGTGGGCAGGATATGGCGAAGCCGCAGCGCGCGCATGCGGGCGTCGATCAGGCACCGGCGCCGCGTACCTAGCGTTATCCTAGGCGGCGACGACGCTCCTCGCCGTGCGCATCCTGCGCGACCCGTCCGAGGAATCAGCAATGGCCGCCTTGTTGCGCATTGTCGCGAAATGTACGGGCTCCGAACGCACCCAGCGGAAACCTAGACGCGAAACGACGGCGCGCGGCAGCGAACGTCCCCTCGTGCCGCCATGGCCGCAGCATTGCGGAAACAGCGGGCGGCCGGCGCGCCAAACCGGAAGAATACGTGAAGGTCTGCAGCCTGTATGGCGCCGGGTTCTATTACATCCCCGGTACCGACACCTGCATCAAGATCGGTGGCTTCGTCCGCACGGAATGGAATCACAACGCCAACGGCTCGTTCGCGC
>JABARS010000038.1 GCA_019187085.1 Pseudorhodoplanes sp.
ACGGTCGCGTCCTGATAATCGGGAACGCCGCCGCGCCCGAACTTCGCAAGCAACTGTTCGAGCCGTTCCATCAGCGCGATCGTGGCGCGATGTTCCTCGTGAAGCGCCTGGCAGATGCGGTTTGCGAAGCTCATGGCCGTCAGGAATGAAGCTGGTTGTACTTGGCAAGGAGATCGTCTTTGCTCTCCTCCCAATCCGGATTGATGACGATGCAGTCCGCCGGGCACACCAGCTTGCATTGTGGCTCGTCCTCAGCCCCGACACATTCGGTGCATTTCATCGGATCGATCACATAGATCGGATCGCCCGATGTGATCGCCTTGTTCGGGCACACCGGCTCGCAGGCGTCGCAAGCGGTACAGGCTTCGGTGATCATCAGTGCCATGCGTTTATCTCCGCAATATCAGGCCGCTTTAGGCATGTTTCCGCCGGCGGCAAGTTTCTCGAATCGGTATGCGCCCCACAGCGCGGCGCCGATCGCTCCTGCGTAGATCGAATCGGTGTGGCTGCGCACAACAGTCTTCATGTCCTTGATTGCCGCGATATCCTCGATGAGAGCGGCTACAAGGCCCTTGTCGAGCGCAAGCCCGCCGGTCATCATCACGACGCCGTTTACGGCTCCGATCGATTTGAGCAGTTTCGACAGACGCGCCGCCATCGACAGATGGATGCCCTTGAGGATGTTCGGCGCGGTGATGCCGCGCGACACCATGTTGATGACGTCCGTTTCGGCAAGCACGGCGCAAATACTGGATACGACTTCCGGATTATCGGCCTCGCGCGACAGGCTGCCGATTTCCTCCTGGGCGATGCCGAGATAGCGGGCAATGTTCTCGAGGAACTGACCCGACCCGGACGCGCACTGGCTCGTCATCTTGTAGCTCAGGACCTTCCCGCGCTCGTCGATCGATATGGCGCGACCATGCAGCGCACCCACATCGAGCGCCGATCGCGATTCGGGGTCGAGAAAGATCGCTCCGCGCGCATGCGTCGTCATCGAGTAAAAGTGGCCGGTATGGAACGGCACGCTTTCGCCCTCACCGGTCGTTGCCACATAGTCGACCTCGTCGGCGTGAAGTTTCGCGTCCTCGAGGGCCTGATCGAACGCCACCCGGGCCAGCTCGATCGGATCGCGCTGGCGGATGCGCAGCAGCGAGCGCGAGAGCCACGTCTCTTTCCCGTCTTCGATCCTGAAAACCGCCGCCTTGACTGCGCCGGTGCCGACATCAATTCCTGCCGCGATCGTCATGCCGCCGCCTCCGTGGTGCTTTCGCCCTCGAACGCGCGGCGTGCAAATTCCGCTGCGCCGAGCGCGCCCGTATATATCGACTCGGGATTGATGTTGATGGTGACTTCGCCGTAATTTTCCTTGATCAGCTTGCGCAATTCGCGCACCGCCGCCTCGTTCTTGGCAACGCCGCCGGTGAAGGTGAACTCGTCGGTCACCCCGCCCGAACGCGAAATGATGGAGATCGCCCGCAGGATGATGGCGCGGTGCAGACCGGCCAGGATGTCCTCCCGTTTCTCGCCGAGAGAGAGCCGGTCGCGCAACTCTGCGCCTGCGAACACCGTGCAGGTCGAGTTGATGCGCGCTGGACGCTCCGACTTCATCGCCAGCGGTCCGAGTTCGTGCAGCCCCATATTCATCTCGTCGGCGATGTAGCCGAGATAGCGCCCGCAACCGGCCGCACAGCGGTCGTTCATCTGGAAGTTCGCGACGATGCCGTTCTCGTCGACCTGGATACCTTTCGTATCCTGGCCGCCGATGTCGAGCACGGTGCGCGTGCGCGGATACATCATGTGCGCACCCAGCCCATGGCACAGAATCTCCGAGCGGATATGCTCCTTGGAGAAGGGCAGCGTGACGCGACCATAGCCGGTACCGACCAGGTAGGTCTCTTCGAGATCGACGTCGAGAACGTTTTCGATCGTCTTCTGGATTTCGGCCGCTGTCGAGCGGATCGAGGACTCCGATGTCAGCACACGCGCCAGCGCGCGGCGGAACTTGTCGCTCAGATTTCCTTCCGGCGGACGATTTTCGACATCGATGATCGACTTGTCGTATACATTGAGCAAAAGATCGTAAGGTACCGACGCTGCGCGCGCCACTTCCTCGGCATGGACGTGATAACGCGAGCCCGCGATGTCACGGAAGAAGTCCGATTTCCGCTTGGCGCCCGGTGCGTAGAGCTCCGGCGCCTCTTCGCGCAGGCGTACGAACACCTGCCCGAGCGCCTCTTTCACGCCCGATTCCAGCGACACGAAGCGCTCGCCCTTGATATGACCAAGGCAGGTCTGCTCGAGGTCCGCGAGCTGCTCGACGAACTGTTCCAGACGGAACGCACGCTCGAGCGCCGCCAGGAACTCATCGAGATCACCGGCAAGGCCGGAGGCACCAGCCAGAGCGCGGCGGAAGAGCGTGAAGCGGCCGTCAACGCGCGCCTCCTGGCTTGCCACGCGCGCCGCCGTGCTGTAGTTCGAGCGCGAATTCGTGATCCCGCGCCCGATCACTTCGCTGTTCTCGTCGAGCAGGACCGCTTTGGTCGTGGTCGAACCGAGGTCGATACCGACAAAAGTCTTCATCGCCTGCCCCCTTAAGCCGCCGCACGCCCGCTGGCGCGCTTCTGCTCGATCATCTGGAGATAGCTCTCGAGACGGTTCTTGATGTTCGCCGCGGAGAAGTAGCGCGGGTCGACCAGATCGGACTCCACGAAAGCGGCCGGCCTGCCCGTGCGCTTTTCGACTTCACGCATGATCAGGAGCTGGCCGGCAGAGAAGCTGTTGCAGCTCTTGATCGAGTTGATCAGCAGCCCGTCTGCTTCGTAGTCCTTCACATAATTGGACAGCATTTCGATACGCATCGGCAGGCTGCGATTGGTGTAAACGCCAAGGCAGTATTCGGCGAGCGTCTCGAGCGGCTTGTCCGGATTGTGACGGAAGCCGAAATCGTAGGTACCGCCGACCTTGGTGTAGCTCGACGCGACCACGACAGCGCCTTCGTCGTAGAACATCTTCCAGAACTGCCGGAAGTTCGTGTAGTTCGGCGGTCCTTCTACGACGAGGCGATACTTTTCCTTGCCCATGTCGCCGTCCGGCGTCACCGGGCCCTTGCCTTCGGCAAGCCGCTCGACCACTTCCTCGCGCAGGAACTTGTAGTATTCGATCGCGTCGTCAGTGCCGCGGAAAGCGCCGAAGATCGGCCCGATATAATAGATGCCACCGAAATAGGCATCGATCGGAGACGGCTTGTTCTTGGCGCTCTGCAGCACCCAGACCAGATCATCTTCCGCCTTCACCGATTTCTTCAGGTATTCACGCAGCCGGTCGATGTCAAACTTGACACCCGAGACCCGCTCGAGTTTCGGGATCACCTCTTCCTTGAGCTGCTTGACCATGTACTCGACCATGTTCGGCGTGATCTTGCCGTCGCCCATATAGGGCGTGTGCAACATGATCGTTTCGCACTTGTACTGCTCACGCAGAAGTTCGAACCACTTCATGAACGTGAAGCAGCCGGTATAGGACAGGAGCAGCACGTCCGGATTGGGGAATTTCTCCCCGTTTGGCGCGAGGTTGCCCTTCGCCATCATCCCGATGTCGGATTTCACATAGGTGCAAACGTCCTCGGAGTGCCCGACCTTCTCGGCCTCAAGGACGAAGCCGCCGCTCGTGCGGCGCAGCCCGTTCTGGATGGCATTGACCTCGGGCAGATTGTTGACGAGGTCGAAACACATGAGCAGTTCGTTGAGATTGCCGGGCACGAACGTGGCCGCTACCTTTGCACCGGTCTTGGGCGCATTGGTCAGCCGGTCGTAGTGCGCGGCCATCATTTCTTTCTGCTTCACCATCGAGGCGTCTTTGAGCACCTCTTTGGCTGCAGCCTTCGGGGTATTGATGACCGTGCTCATGCTCCGCTCCATAGCTTGATCGAATCGGCAAAGGTGCCTGCCTGTTCGCGTATCGGCTGCATCTGTCCTGAGTTTTCGGCGTACTTGAATGCGATGAACGGGATCCCGGCATCCTTCAGCACATGCTGAAGCATCGGACGGTCGAGCAGGGCCGGATCGCAGAAACTCGGCGCTGCGAAGATCACGCCCTCGGCCCCCGAGCGGTTGACCGCGCGCACCAGGTGCTGCCCCTTCTCTTTCTCATCCGGCTCGTATTTCGCCGCCGTCGATTCCGAATGATGCAGGAACGAGCTCGCCAGATTCTGCAGCGGATCGCCCTCCACGGGGACGTCCGCGGTCAGCCAGCGCGTGACGAGCAGAAGATCGTCGTCAACGACGTAGCAACCGGAAAGCTCTAGCGACTTGATCAGGTTCAGCGGTGGCTGCTCGCAGAACGAACCGGTGAGCACGATCTTGCAATTATCGCGCATCGGCCGCTCTTCGGCCTGTGCCGCCGCGAGATACTCCCGCAGCAAGGTCGAGTGTTCTTCCACCGGCAGCACGAGGCCGGCACGCAGCACGAGATAGACTTCGGCGGCCGGGGCCTGCCAGGGCTTCTGGGCGCGGAATGCATAGAGCTCGCGGACCAGCCGGCGATTTTCATTGTAGAGCGCAATCGAGGCGCGCAATTCGTCGTCGGTGATCGGCGCACCACGAAGTTCGCCGAGATCGTGCCGCAGCTCCGCGAGTTCGTTGACATAGTAATTGCCGCCGACATCGTCGCGATAGTTCTGCGGTACATCGAAATAGCGCGAATAGACGCCCGGGAACATCATCTTCCACATACCCGACAGGTTGCGGATGACGTCGCAGATCGACGGGAACAGCATGCCGTCCACGAAATCGAGGCGTCCCGAAACGCCGAGCTCGATGGTCGAGCGCGGAATGCGGCAGATATAGCTCTGATAATAGGCGTCGCCGTGAATCACTTCGAGCTGGTCGCCGCCGCCAACGATGCCAAGCGCCAGCATGTCTGCCGCATGGATGATTTCGCGCGGCACATAGATCGGCAGATAGCCGACAACCTTGCGGCCCGGCTTCGCCGCCTTCCACTCGCGCGCCGCGGTGAAAGACAGATCATCGAACAATTCCTGTGCCCGGGCGACGACGCCCGCAGTGCTTGTCCGGTTCAGTGATGCATCCATTGGACCGCCCTCTTGGCAATGAAAGCTTCGATACCCTCGACGGCGTCATGCGTCCGCATCAGTTCGTCGAGGTAGCGCTGCTCGACCGATGCGAGCTTGCTGCGCACGCGTGCGCAAAAATCACCGCGCGCGGCCTTCACGGCATGACGCAGCGAACTTGCACTCTTGGAAACAAGGTGCTCCTGGAAATAAGTCAAAGCGGCCGCGGCCGGATCAGGCCCGCTGATGCAAAGCCCCATCTCGGCGGCCTGCGTGCCGCTGATGCTGCGACCAGACAATAGAAGGTCGAGGGAGCGCATCGGGCCGATCAATTCGGGAAGCAGGCAGGACGCCGCCGGCGCGAACACGCCGAGCTTCATCTCAGGCTGGCCGAGCACGGCATCGGGCGCCGCAAATATAAAGTGTCCGGCGAGCGCCACTTCCAGTCCGCCGCCCAGGCACTGGCCGTGCACCGCGACGAGGATCGGCACCGGCGACTCGACCATGCGCAGAATGAGACGGTGAAGTTGCGCGAGCATCTTCGCGCACTGGTCGGCGCGATGCTCCTCGACGCTGGCGCCGAAGCTGAAATGAGGACCTTCGGGATCGAGCAGGACCGCAGCCAAAAGCGGATTGTCGAGATGTTCCGCAAGGCTGCGATCGAGTGCGGCGATCATCGCGGCATCGATCAGATTGGCTTTCGGGCGATTGAGCCGCAGCCGCAGCAGCCGCCCATCCGCCTCGAACCATGCTTTGAGCGGGCTCGTCATCCCGACTACCTCGCGCCGCGCGCGCCGTTGCCGGCGCGAGCCGCTTGCGAGCCGGCACCCGGCATCACGCTTTCGGTCAGTTCGTCGCTCCAGGGCGTATTGGCAGCCAGCGCATGGCGCAGGGCCACAAAATCGATCTCGCGACCGGTCTCGCGCGTGCCCTCGTTGAAGGCGCGGAAGCCCGCGCGCGCTTCCGTCATCATGTTGAGCGCGAGCCAGGCGCGCGAATTTTCCTTGTTGCGATTCCAGGCGTCGATCTTGGGCTTGCGCAGTTCCTCGATCGTCTTGGTCGTGCAATCGGGGAAGGTATAGAGCAGCTTGCTGCACAAGGACTCCACCTTCTCGTCGAGAAGGCTGAGGTCGACCGTGCCGCGCTTCATCAGGTCCTGACCGGCCTTGAGATCATTGCCGGACTTCGATTTGCCAAAAGCAATGCGGCCGTACTCGTCGGTCATGCGCTGCGTCTCGATGAGCGGATTGGCGACAAAACGGCCATCGACTTTGAGCGCCGGAACGACGTCGGTGATCATCCCCATGAAATAGGCTTCGTGCGCGGAGAACGGCTCACACATCACGCAGGCCGCCATTGCGCGTTCGGCGCCGATCATAATCGGGAGGAAATCGGTCGCGCCGCCGATCGGCGCCGAGCCATGCTTCGGACCGGCCTGACCGAAACGGACGAGGTCCTGCGCGATGGAGAAATCGCAGGCCATGCCGATTTCCTGACCGCCGCCGATCCGCATGCCGTTGACGCGGCAAATGACCGGCTTGTCGCAAGCCAGGATCGCGGAGACCATGTCGTTGAACAGCCGCATGTAGCCGCGGTATTCTTGCGGATTGCCCGCGTAATATTCGGCATATTCCTTGGTGTTGCCGCCAGTGCAGAATGCCTTGTCGCCGACGCCGGTGAACACGACCGCCACGACATCGCGCGCAGCACTGGCCTCGCGGAACGCGAGAATGACCGCCTTGACCATCTCGGTCGTGTAGGAATTGAATTGCGTCGGATTGTTCAGAATGATCCAGGCGTTGTAGAGCCCCTTGACCGGCTGGCCCGCGGTGTCGCGCACAGGACGCTTCTCGTAAACGACCATGCCCCGTGCCAGATCCTCGCGCACCTGCGCGGAAACCAGTTCATGATTTTTCGCTTTATGGTCGCCGCCGGAGGCGCGACGGACGGTTTCAACGCTCATGGTTTGCCTCATGCATTGGGAACAAGAATCGCCCGGCGCTTCAACGCGCCGGAATGGGCCGCCTCGAAGATGCGGTTGATCTCGCGCAACGGATGCTTTTCGACAAAAGGTGCCACCTTGACGCGACCGCTCAGGACCAGCTCCAGCGCTTCCGGATAGAGCGACGGCGGGCAACCCCAGTTGCCGATCGCGCGCGCATGGAACGCCATCAGGTTCGACAGCCTCACTTCACACTTGTCCATCGTGAAGCCGACGACGCCGAGAGTTGCGCCATGATTGAGGAGCGAAAATGCCGTCTCCTGCCCGGCGCGGGTCCCGGAGCACTCGAAGATGATCCACTCGGTCTGACGCAGACCGCGTTCCTTGGCGAAGCCCGCGACCTTCACCTTAATGTCGCGCGCCGACATGCCCTTCGCATTGATGGTCAGCGCCGCGCCGTAATTGGCAATCGCCGCGAGCTTGTCGGGATTGACGTCGACGCCGACCACGGTCGCGCCAAGCGCATTGGCGATCTGCACGGCGTAGCCGCCGACACCGCCGACGCCGTTGACGACCACGAAATCGCCGGCGGTGACACCGGCCTGCACCACCGCCTGATAGGGGGTCGTGACCGCGTCGGCGATCACTGAAAGATCGGCGAGCTCCATGCCGGCCGCCGCCAGCCGCGTTTCATCGACCGGGCACAGTCCGCGCGCAGGCACGACGATATGCGAGGCGAAGCCGCCGTGAATGTCATTGCCCGGCATTTTCTGATTCGGGCAGATCGTATACTTGCCGCGCCGGCAGGCTTCGCACGTCCCGCACGGAATCACCGCCGGCACGATCACAGCCTTGTCGATCCAGTAGAAGGCGTCGGGTGCAGCTTCGACGACACGACCGCTGATCTCGTGTCCGAGCGCCAAAGGCAGCGCGTGATTGGTGCGCACCCCGTCGTAGAAATAGCCAAGGTCGGTGTGGCAAACGCCGCAGCCGGCAATCTCGACGACGACCTCGTCGTCTTTCAGCGGACCGAACTCGAAGCCGGCCTGCACCAGCGGCTCGCTTTTACCAGTCATGAGCCAGCGGACGGGGACTTGAGACATGGCGCTTCTCGGCGTTCCTCGATAATGGGATGTCTTGACGTTTTCTTGCGACGTTCCCACGGTCGTTTCGACCAATTATTTTTATAAAGATTGCCGGCGCGCAGTTTTCATTCCTTGATTTAAGACAAGAATGATGGGGCTTTATTGCCGTAAACTGGTACTTAAATGCGTATTTTAACATGAACCGGTCCGCTTCACCCGCGAAGCGCAAAGGATCCGGTCTCTGGGGAGGTCTGCGATGAGCCAGAAAACGAGCCTTTCCGTCGCGATCGCCGGCAGCGGGGGTGCCGGAGCTCTGACGGTCGGAAATCTCATCCTCGAAGCCGCCAGCGCCTCCGGCTGGCAGGGCCTGTTGACCCGCACCGTCGGCCCGCAGATCCGCGGCGGTGAAGCCGCGGCTTTGATCCGCCTGTCCAACGAGCCGATTGAATGCATGCCCGACCAGTTCGAACTTCTGGTCGGTATTGACTGGCTCAACGCGCACCGTTTCGGCGCCGAAATTCCGCTTGGCCCGAACAGCCTCGTCATCGGCGACCCGCGCGGCGGCGACCGGCCGGAGAGTTTCGTCAAATCCGGCGCCAAGATCCTCGATATTCCGATGAAGGAGATGGCGAAGGCGATCCCGGACGGACGACCCAACATGATCGCGCTCGGCATTGCCGGCCGCCTGATGGGCATCGCCGAGGAGATGATTGATCGCCTAATCGAAAAGCAATTTGCCGGAAAAGGACAAATGGCGATCGATTCCAGCCGCGCGGCCCTCAAGGCCGGATACGCGGCCGCCGCCGGCCTCGAACTCAGCCATCGCCTGCCGCCCCCGAGCGTCAAGACCGGCCGCCGCTGGCTGGCCTCCGGCAATGAGACCACTGCGCTCGGCGCGATCCGCGGCGGTATCCGCTTCGCCGCGGCCTACCCGATCACCCCGGCGACCGAAATCCTGGAATGGCTCGCGCCCGCCTTGCCGAAAGTCGGCGGCACCCTGCTGCAGGCGGAAGACGAACTGGCGGCCATCAACATGATCATCGGCGCCTCATTCGGCGGAACGCCATCGCTGACGGCAACGTCAGGTCCCGGCCTGTCGCTCATGATCGAGGCTCTCGGACTGGCCACCGCGGCCGAAATCCCGATCGTCGTGGTCGACGTGATGCGCGGCGGCCCCTCGACTGGCATTCCGACCAAATCCGAGCAGGCCGATCTCAATATCGCGTTCTACGGATTGCACGGCGACGCTCCCCACCTCGTGCTCGCCCCACAATCGGTCCCCGACTGTCTCTTCACCACGCAGTGGGCGACCTACCTCGCTGAAACCCTGCAGGCTCCGGCCATCGTGCTGTCTGACCAGTTCGTGGGCCAGACGCGCGCCGCCATCGAGCGGCCGGCCGAGGTCGCCTTCATCGGACAACGGGCCCGCCAGACCGAATTCGCCGAGACCTACAAGCGCTACGCGCTCGTGGCAAACGGCGTCTCGCCGATGGCCCTGCCCGGTGCTCCGGGCGGCCAGTACACCGCCGACGGCCTGACCCATACCGAACAAGGCATTCCGACCAGTTCTTCGGGCGATCATCAGGCCCAACTCGACAAGCGCCGCGACAAGCTCGAGCGGTTTGCCTATGGCGTTCACTGGGCAACGATCGAAGGCGACGGCGACATTGCCGTCATCACCTGGGGTTCGCTGACGGGCGCTGTGCGTGAAGCCATCGGCCGCGCAGCGGGCGACGGTATCAATGCCACGCTGATCTCTCCCCGCCTTCTTTCCCCGATCCTGCCCGAACAGTTTGCCGCCGCCGTGAAAGGCAAGTCGCGGATCCTGATCGTCGAGCAGACGCACGGCGGCCAGTTCTACCGTTATCTGCGCGCTCATTACGATCTGCCGGGCGAGGTGCGCGTACTCAACAGGCCGGGCCCGCTCCCGATCAAGCCGGGAGAAATTCACGCGGCACTGAAAAATTGGAGGACGTGATGTCGGTGATCAACCTTCAGCAGAGCTGCAAGCCGGCGGACTACAAGTCGGCAGTCAAGCCGATCTGGTGTCCGGGCTGCGGCGACTATCACGTCCTGATGTCGTTCACCCGTGCATTCGCCCAGCTCGGATTGCCGCCGGAGCAGATCGCCGTCATTTCCGGCATCGGTTGCTCCTCGCGTATCCCCGCCTACACCAATTGCTACGGCTTCCACGGCGTCCACGGCCGCTCGCTCGCGGTCGGGGCCGGACTGAAAGTGACGCGCCCGGATCTGACCGTGATCGTCGCGAGCGGCGACGGCGACGGCTATTCGATCGGCGGCAACCACTTCCTGCATGCCTGCCGGCGCAATATCGACATGACCTATGTCGTCATGGACAATCGCGTCTACGGCATGACCAAGGGCCAGCCGTCGCCGACGACGGAGCCGGATTTCGACACCGCCCTGTCGCCGGGCGGCACCGGCGTCAGCCCCTTCCATCCGCTGGTGATCGCACTCGCTTCCGGCGCCAATTTCATCGCACGCTGCTTCTCGGGCGAGCCGAACGAGACGGCCGATATCCTGGCCGAAGCGATCAAGCATCCGGGTTTCTCCTTCGTGGAGATTCTCAGCCCATGCGTCACATTCCGTCCGGACGAGAAGGAATGGAAGAACCTCATCCACCCGGCTCCGGTGGCGACGACCAATGATCCCGCCCGCGCCGCCCGGCGCATTATGACCGACGACGGCTTCAATATCGGCATCCTGTATCGCGGCGACCGCCGGCCCTATAGCCCCGAATTCGGGACGCAGGGGGTCGATCTCGCCGAGCTCGAGCGCGAGTTCGAACAATGAAGAAGCAAGGCCCCCGGATCGACACGCTTACCGACCTTTTCGCGGCTGCCTACCGCATCGAGGCCGATGCCGTCACGCGCTACGAAATGCTCGCCGAACAGATGGAAACCCACAACAACCAGGAACTGGTGAAGGTCTTCCGCGACCTTGCCCGCGCCGAAGGGCTGCATGCGGAGGAAATCCGCCGCCAAGCCGGCGATATCGATGTCGTCGCTCACGCCCAGCGCATCGGCGGCTGGCAGCGCGGCGATAGCCCCGAGGAAGCGGATCTGGGCACCGCACATTATATGATGACGCCATGGCACGCCCTGCAGATGGCGCTCGCCGGCGAAAAGCGCGCGCTCGCCTTCTTCGAAGATATCGTCAAGACCGCCAAGGACGACAAGATCAAGACGATGGCGGCCGAGTTCGTCGAAGAAGAAGCCGAACACGTCAATCTGGTGCACCGCCTGCTGCGGAAATACCCCGCACCGGCCAGCACGTGGGCGCGCGACAACGATCCGCCCGCCTCCCAGTAATATTCTCAGCTTGTCGAAAACATGATAGAACGCGGTCCGGTCGGATAGAACCGGATTGCGCTTCTTTCATTTATCGGTGCGTCATGGCGCCGGAATGACGCCGACTGATCGCGCGGCTGAGCCGGGTTGCCGCGGGCGTAGCGCCAACCGTCGTTCGAGTGCCGAAACGCACTCAATCGTTCTTGTTGCGCAGGTCCTTCACCCGCACCGCCTTACCCTGCGAGCGCGGAACTTCTCCCGGTGCGCGGACGGCCACCTTGCAGGTCACCCCGATCAGCGACTTGATATGGTGGCGGACTTCGGCGGCCTTGCGGGCGACATCGGCTTCCGCTCCACTCGTGTCGGGTGTCCGCTCGACCTCCACGGTCATGGTGTCGAGCGCCCCTTCCCGGGTCAGCACGATCTGGTAATGCGGCGACACCCCGGGGAATCCGACCAGGACGGACTCGACCTGCGACGGATAGACGTTCACGCCGCGGATGATCAGCATGTCGTCGTCGCGGCCGGTGACCCGCATGATCCGCACATGGGTGCGCCCGCAGCGGCAGGGCTCGTCGCTCAGGCTCGTGATGTCGCGCGTCCGGTAACGGATCATCGGCAGCGCTTCCTTGGTCAGCGTCGTGATGACCAGCTCGCCGCTCTCCCCCATCGGCAGCGGCTGCAGTGTCTTCGGGTCGACGATTTCGAACAGGAAATGGTCTTCCCATCCGTGCAGCCCGTTCTGCGTCTCACAGCATTCGCAGGCGACGCCCGGCCCCATGATTTCCGACAAGCCATAGATGTCGATGGCCTGGATGCCGAGCCGCCGCTCAATGTCGCGGCGCATGCCGCTGCTCCAGGGTTCCGCACCAAACATACCGAGTCGCAGCGGCGATTTCGGGAGGTCCGCCCCCATCGCCTCGGCGACCTCGGCGATGTTGAGCGCATACGAGGGCGTCGCGCACAGGACGTTCGCACCGAAATCCTGCATCAGCGCAACTTGGCGCTCGGTGCCGCCGCCGGACACGGGAACGACGGTGCAGCCCAGCCGCTCGGCGCCATAATGCGCGCCGAGACCGCCGGTGAACAGGCCGTAGCCATAGGCATTATGAACCACGTCACCCGGGCGCGCGCCGCCGCAGGCGAGCGAGCGCGCCATTAGGCCGGCCCAGCGGTCGAGATCGCCCTGCGAATAGCCGACCACCGTCGGCTTGCCGGTCGTGCCAGAGGAAGCGTGCAGCCGGATGAGCTGCTCGCGCGGCAGGGCAAACAGGCCGAAGGGATAATTGTCGCGCAGGTCGGTCTTCAGCGTGAACGGGAAGCGGGAAATGTCCGACAGCGTGCGAAAATCCGACGGCTTGATGCCGGCCGTATCGAACGCCTTGCGATAGTGAGCGACGCGCTCGTAGGCATGTTGGAGCACGTTGCTCAGGCGCTCGGTCTGCAAGGCGCGCAACGCCTCCCGCGGCATCGTCTCGACGCGCGGCTCGAACATATTGTCACCGAAGCTCTTTGCGACTGCATGGGCGGTCATGGCTGCATCTCCAGGAGATCGTCTTTCATCGAACGCCGAAGCATGGTGCGGACATAACGCTTCACGATACGGCCAGCGGCCCGACGGCATTTGCCGTGCCGCTTGCAAGGCCGGCGCGGCGCGAGAAAACCAGTGTGAGCGCGCCTTCCGATTGCGGGAGGCAGGCCCGATGATTAAAAGCGCAACGCACAGGCCGCGCATGCCGGCCGCAATTCCAGCGTCCGCCGTCCTGGTCGCTCGGCAACATGGCGCGCTCGAGATCAGCCGACCGAGCCACCGGAGCGCTTGGCGGCCTTGGCCTTCAGGCGCTCGATGGTCTTGGCAACGTCGACGACAAAGCGCGTATGCGTCGCCGTTCCGATCGGCTCGACATCGTCGTGCGCGGTGATGTTGAACGTGACCTTGCGTCCGTCGACCGCCGCGACGGTGGCGGTGACCTCGACTTTCATTCCGGGCAGGCTCGGGGCGGTGTGACGCACCGACAATTCCATGCCGACCGAATCCTCGCCGGGACTCGAATGCGGGAGCAGAAGGTTGCGACAGGTCTGCTCGATATCGCGGACGAAGAACGGCGTGGCATAGACGCGGCCTTCCTCGCCCATGAAACCGATCGTGCGCTCCTTGTCGACGACGATCTGCGCGGTCATGGAAACGCCCGGCTGAAGACTTTCTTTCATCGGACTCTCCGAAGGATCAATAATTGCATTCAGCCTATTCGCCGGACCCCATCGGTGAATTGACCAGAGTCAAGGTTGTTATTCGTCCTAGATGCCGAGATAGGCGCGCTGTACCCGCTCGTCGGAGGCGATCTCGGAAGCCGTCCCCGACGCAGTGATGCGACCAGTCTCCAGCACATAGGCACGATCGGCGATCGCGAGCGCGGCGCGCGCGTTCTGCTCAATCAGGAGAACGGTCACACCCTCGCTCTTGAGACGCACGATCGCATCGAGGATCTGGTCGACGAGGATCGGCGCAAGTCCGAGCGACGGCTCGTCGAGCAGAAGAAGCCGCGGCTTGGACATCAATGCGCGGCCGATGGCCAGCATCTGCTGTTGGCCGCCGGACAGCATGCCCGCGGTCGAGCGGCTAAGCGGACGCAACATCGGAAACAACTCGTGGACGCGCGCGAGCTCTGCCGACAGATCGTCCGCGCGGCGCCACCAGGCGCCGAGCATGAGATTGTCGGTCGCGGTCAAGGGCGCGAACAATTGGCGGCCCTCCGGAACCTGCGCGATGCCGAGCGGCACTCGCGCATGCGCGGGCAAACGGTCGATGGCTTGCCCTTCGAAACGGATCGTCCCCGCGGAGACCGACTGCACGCCGCTGATGGCGCGCAGCAGGGTCGTCTTGCCGGCGCCATTGGCGCCGACGAGGCTTACGATCTCACCGGGCTTGATGTTCATCGAGACGCCGTGCAGCGCCTCGATGCGCCCGTAGCCGCTGATCAGGTTCTCGATCTCAAGCAACGGCGCGACCCCGTGCGTTGTGCGTTCCAAGATAGGCTTCCACCACCGCCGGGTTCGCACGCACTTCGGCGGCGGTGCCTTCGGTCAGGGTTCGGCCGTTCGCGAGCACGTGGATCCTGTCTGAAATGTTCATGACGAGGCGCATGTCGTGCTCGACCAGCACGACCGTAACCCCGTCGTCGACGATTGCACGGATGATATCGTCAAGTTCCTCTGTCTCGACCGGATTGCAGCCCGCTGCCGGTTCGTCGAGCAGGAGCACCTGCGGCTCGCTGGCGAGCGCGCGCGCGATCTCAAGCCGTTTCATCGCGCCATAGGGCAACGACGCGGCCGACTTGTCGGCATCCGCCGCAAGCCCGACCCGCGCCAGCGCCGCCATCGCCGCCTCGCGCGTCGCGCGGTTCTGGCGCCAAACCGACGGCAGACGCAGCAAGTCCTGGATGACGTTCGTGGTCTCGTGCCGGTTGCGGCCGACCATCACATTCTCAAGCGCACTCAGGCGGAAGAAAATCTGCAGATTCTGGAAGGTCCGCGACAAGCCGCGCCGCGCGAGGCGGTCCGGCGCGAAACCGCTGACGTCGGTGCCATCCAGCAGCACCTGTCCCTGCGTCGGCCGGTAAACGCCGGAGATCAGGTTGAACAACGTCGTCTTGCCCGCACCATTCGGACCGATAATGGAAAACACGCAACCCTTCGGCACCGTCAGGTTGACGTCGTCGATCGCCCGTACGCCGCCAAAGGCGATCGAAAGCCGCTCGATCTGCAGGACGCTCACAACGCACGCCCCGTCAATGCGGCGCCGAGCGCGGGAACAATGCCCCGCCGCAGCAGAATCATGAAACCCATCACGATCAAGCCGAGCATCATATGTTCGTAGTCGTGAAAGCTGGTGAGCGCCTGCGGCAGCACCACAAGCACGGCGGCGCCGACGAGCGAACCGAACACCGAACCCATACCGCCAAGAACCACCATCGCGACCAGCTCGATCGAACGCATAAAACCGGCGAGATCGGGCGTGACGTGCCCGTTCAGCAGCGCCAGATACGATCCGGCAACGGAAGCATAGACCGCCGAGATCACGAACACGCTGAGCTTCTTGCGCGCCACCCGGACCCCGAGCACCTGCGCGGCCACCTCGCTGTCATGGATAGCCTGCAACGCACGGCCGCTCGGACTGTCGATCAGGTTGAGCGCAAGCGCGACGCCGACGAGCAGCGTTCCAGCACCGATCCAATACCAGATTTTCGAGCCGTGCATCGGCCAGCCGAACAGCACGAGCCGCTGCACCGACATGCCATCGGGGCCGCCCGTCCATCCGGCCTCGTTGGTCAGCACGATCGAGATGACGATCCCGAAACCGAGTGTTGCGACCGCAAGATAATGTCCCTTCAGGCGCAGGATCGGCTGGCCTACAGCATAGGCGACCAAGGCCGAGGCGCCCGCGCCCGCAAAGATGCAGAACCAGGACGGCAGTCCGAGATGGGTCGGACCGACGGCGACTGCATAAGCGCCGATACCGAGAAATCCGGCATGCCCGAGGCTGACCTGTCCGGCAAAGCCCATCAGCAGGTTGAGACCGATCACCGCGAGCGCAAAGATGAAGACCAGCGCCCCGATGCGATAATAATAGGGTGAGGGAAATATCAGCGGCAGCAACAGCGCAATGAGCGCAACCGCAATCAGCGGCGTATAGCGGCTGTCGATCAAGCGGGGCATCCCTACACCCGCTCGACCTTGGCACGTCCAAGCAGCCCCTGCGGCATCACAAAGAAGACCGCGAGGATGACAAGGAACGCGACAACATCCTTGTACTTGGAGGACAGATAGCCGGCGCTGAAGGCTTCCAGCAGGCCGAGCAGAAGACCGCCGACTACCGCGCCGAGCGCGTAACCCATGCCGCCGAGCATCGCTGCGGCAAACCCCTTCAGGGCCAGCAGGGTCCCGACGTCATAGCTCGTCAGCGTGATGGGCGTGACGAGGATGCCGGCGAGCGCGCCGATCGCCGCCGAGATGGCAAACGAGAATCCGATCATATGGCCGGTATTGATGCCGACCAGCCGTGCCGCCAGACGGTTCGCGGCGGTCGCGATGACCGCCTTGCCGAACAGGGTGCGGTCGATGAAGATCCACAGCAGGACCACGATCACCGTCGCGCCTGCAAGCACGACGAGACTCTGCGGCAATATCGCGGCGCCGCCGATGCGCAACGGATCGGTGCCGAAAAGATGCGGCAGACTGTGAAAACGCTTGTCGAACACGACCTGCGCCGCCCCGCGCAGAAAGATCGAGGCGCCAATCGTGATCATGATCAGCGAGACCGTATCCGCCCCGCGCGCGGGCTCGATCGCGAAGCGATGCAGCAGCAAGCCCACCGCAACCGCAGCCAGAACCGCCACCACGGCCGCAAGCGGCAGCGGGACGCCGACAAGCGCCAGGAAGACGGTCGTCATGCCACCAAGCATGACGAACTCGCCCTGGGCGAAATTAATGATGCCTGACGCGTTGTAGATGAGCGTAAAGCCGAGCGCCACCAGCGCGTAGACGGCGCCGACGGTGAGCCCTGAAAACAGGAATTGCAGGAACTCGGCCATGGATCAGATATCCGACGTCGTCCACTTGGAAACGGCGGCGCATGCGCCGCCGTTTCGTTCGTGAGCAGGAGGGATTTAGTTCAGCAACGTCCAGTCGCCTTTCTTGATCTCGAGCATCCGGAACGCGGACAAGTCGAGACCCATGTGATCGGTCGGCGACATGGTGACGATTCCGCCAGTGCCGACATAGCCCTTGGTCTTCTCGATCTCGTCACGCACCTTGACCTTGTCGGCGCTCTTGGCGCGCTGCATGGCCTCAACCAGGATCATCAGGCCGTCGTAAGCGTGACCGCCGAAAGTCGATACCTGCTGGCCGGTCTTTTCGCGATAAATGCGCGAATAATCGACCACGACTTTCTTCTGCCGGTCGCTGTCGGGCAGCTTATCAGCCACCAGCAGCGCCGCAGCCGGCAGACGTACGCCTTCAGCCGCCGGACCGGCGAGATCGATGAACTGCTTCGAGGCAACGCCGTGGCTCTGATAGAGCGGCACCGTGATCCCGAGCTGGCGATAGTTGCGCGTCACGATTGCGGGCCCCTGGCCGAAGCCCGGATTGACCACCGCCTGTACGCCCGCTTTGTTGCGGATGTTGGTCAATTGCGGCGTCATGTCGCTATCACGCGGACCATAGGTCTCTTCATGCGCGATGGTGATCCCGCTCGACGGCGCGACGCCGACACACTGGTCGCGCATCGACTTGCCGAACGCGTCGGTGCCGGAGATCATCGCAATCGTCGTCATCTTGCGCGCCTTGAGGTCGGCGAAGATTTTCTCGCAGGCCATCTTGTCGGTGTGCGGGGTCTTGAATACCCACTTGCGCACCGGCTGAATGATCTGGATCGCGCCGGCGAGCGAGATGAACGGAATCTGCGCTTCCTCGAACACCGGGATCATCGCAAGCGTGGCGCCGGTCGTCGTACCGCCGACCATGGCCACGACCTTGTCTTCTTCGACAAGCCGCGTCGCAAAGGTGCGCGCCGCGTTGGCGTCACCGCCATCGTCATAGATCACAAGCTGAACCTTCTGACCGTTGACGCCGCCCTTGGCATTGATGGCGTCGACGTACATTTCCAGCGTCTTTTTCTCGGGATCCCCGAGGAATGAGGCCGGACCGGTTACCGAAAGCACGGCGCCGACCTTGACCTGAGCGGTGGCTTCTTGTCCGGCGCCAGTCAATGCCAGCAGTCCAATGCCGGCCGCCGCGACAAGTTGATGGATTCTCCTCATCGTTAACTCCCTAATCCGTGAGCTTTCTTCGGATAATTCTGGATATTTTTTTGTTTGCTTATCAAAATGCGACCTGCACCAAATTGACCAAACGCAAGAACGACGGGGCACCGCGACCCGGTTTTCCCCTTGACGGGAGAGGCAGTTACGCGGATGTCAAAAGAGCAAACGCAACTCCGATAACCACAATGGCCGCCAGCGACATTGCCGCAATCCATTACGAACCCGGTTTTCCGATCAACGAGCTTCTGAATGCCGTCGGCGCACGCTTGCGCGCCGATGCCGTGCGCGTCGGCGGAACCGTGCAATCGAACATGGCCGAAGCCGGCAGCGCCTGTTCCGACATGATGCTCACGGAGCTTGCCTCCGGCACGCGTATCGATATTTCGCAGCGCCTTGGACCACTCGCCAAAGGCTGCCGGCTGGATTCCGGCCGGCTGGCCGAAGTTGGCGTCCTGCTCGACCAGGGATTCTCGGATGACCTTGAGCTGCTGATCCTCAACAAATTCGGCCGCGCGGAAACCGAGGGCCACGGTCTGCGCCCCAATTTTGCGCGCGCCATCGAAGCCGGCGTTCCGGTTCTCACCGCGGTACGCCCGCCCTATGACGAGGCGTGGCAGATTTTCCATGGCGGGTTGGCGAGCGCACTCGAACCGGATATTGAACGCGTGCACGCGTGGTGCCTGCGTGCCGTCGAGCATCAACGCCGCACCCGGGGCACTGCAACGCACACCTGACGGACGAGAAGTTTGAATCCGGAAAGCCAGAACCCCGGCCTGATCATCGGCATCGTGACCGTCTCCGATCGCGCAAGCAGCGGCGTCTATTCGCCGATCGGCAGCGACGCCATCGAGCAATACATGCGCGAGAAGATCGTCTCGCCCTGGCGGCCGGAGCATCGGCTGACGCCCGACGGCACCGAGAACGTACGCAACGTCCTGATCGAACTTACCGACAGCGCGGGCTGCGCGCTGATCCTGACCACCGGTGGAACCGGGCCGGCCGGCCGCGACTGCACGCCGGAGGCGACGGAAGCCGCCTGTACACGCATGATGCCGGGCTTCGGCGAATTGATGCGGCGCGAAAGCCTCAAACAGGTGCCGACCGCGATCCTGTCGCGCCAGTGCGCGGGCGTTCGCGGCCGCACGCTGATCGTCAATCTGCCCGGCCGTCCGGGATCGATCCGCACCTGTCTCGATGCGGTATTCCCGGCAATTCCCTACTGCCTCGACCTGATCGGATCGCCTGGCATGGAAACCGAGCCGAAAGCGTTCCGACCGCCCGGTTGACCCTCCTTGCCGGCCCTTGATACGAGGTAGGGCGCAGCCGGCATCAGGCTGCGGACTGTCCGTGCAGTCTCAGCGGGGCGCGGCCCGCCAACCCGATGGTTCGTCATGACGATGACTGAGTTCCTGCAGCCCGGCCGCTTCATCGACAGCGATTCCCCGCAGGTGATCGCATTCGCCCGCCAGGTCAGCGCGAATGCGGACAGCGATCTGGATCGCGTGCTGCGCCTTTTCGAGCGTATCCGCGACGGCATCGTTTACGATCCCTATGTCGACCTTACCGATCCGCAGAACTATCGGGCGAGCGGAATCATCGAACGCGGCCGCGGCTTCTGCATTGGCAAGGCGGCGCTGCTGGCCGCCAGCGCCCGTGTTATCGGCGTTCCCGCGCGGGTCGGTTATGCCGACGTGAAGAACCACATGACGTCGCCGCGGCTTTATGCGCATCAGAAGAGCGACCTGTTCCTGTGGCATTCCTATGCCGACCTCTATCTCGGCGGCCGCTGGGTCAAGGCGACACCGGTGTTCGATCTCGCGCTATGCGACAAGCTTGGCCTCAAGCCGCTTGAATTCGACGGCTCGTCGGATTCGCTATTCCATGCCTTCGACCGCGCCGGACGGCGGCACATGGAATATCTCAACGATCGCGGGACATTTGCGGACGTTCCCTTCGAACAGATCCAGGCCGATTTCCGGCGCGCCTATCCCGACCTCATGCGCACCGGCGGGCTCGCCGGCGATTTCCACGCCGAAGCGGTCGCGGCGACGGAGAACTGACGCAAAACGCGTTCAGGCCGTCGGGGCAGGAGCAGATTCTGGCTTGACGAGGCTGTGGCCGGGCTTGCCGAAATAGAACCCGTTTGAGAACGGCGCGGGAAGCTTGAGGGCGTCAAGGCGCTGCCCCCCCTCTTCCGGCGCGATACGCCCGTCGGCCACGTCGCGGAAAGCCGAAGCCACCGCGACCATATCGCAGGTGTGTGGCGACAGGCGCAGCCGCGACACGCCCATGGCGCACAAATCCGGCACTTGGCGGATCAGGTTGAGATAGTCGTACGAGAGCGTCTGGATGCCGTTGATGGTGAGGAACGAGCGGCCGTCCAGCGCCTTCAGGTCGAGCCCGTCGGGATCGTTCTCGCATACGAACTGGCAGCTATCCTTAGTGCGCCCGTGCGCGCGCGCATGATAGCAGCGTGCCGATAGCGCAAGCGACATGCGGCCGAAAACCTGCGTCTCGACGGTCACCATGTGCGGGCGGACCGCCGCGCACAATTCGTGCACGGCCGCGGCCGGCATCTCGGTCGGCAAGCATATGTTGCGGGCACCGCGCCGCACGAGCGCGAGCGCGGCTTGTTCGTTATAGACGTTCAGAAATGGGCCGATATGATGCGGCCGCCCGCGCAGATAAAACAGCGCCGAGACGTCATTAGCCTCAACCAGCAGTTCCGGGGACGCGCACACGCGCTCGATCATCTGGCGGTCGAGCCGCAGCATCACTTCCGAAAGCGTGGAGAAGGCCACCGTCTTGCCGGCGCCGCTTAGCCGCTCGACCACGGTGTCGTAATGGGCATCGAAGAACGGTCCCCGCTTGGAGCAGATCGCCTCGCCGAGATAGACCGTGCCGACCGGCGCCTCGTCGGCGATCCGGTAATAGAAATCGCGCCAGCGCTCGGGTTGCCAGTTGAACAGGACTGGTCCCAGCGTCAGTTCGACTTTCTCCTGCCCTATCGCCATGTTTCTGCTACCGCCATATCTTGGCTATCGCCATGTCTTGCTGCGGAATGCGCCTTCGGTTTCCCGATAGCCTTCCGTCAGCGCGATGAGATCGGCCAGCTTGGCTTCCTTGCCGGATCCGATATCGTCAACCGCCTTGCGGAACGCTGCGACCACCGCTTTCACGTAGGCGCGGCTGCGCTGGCGACCTTCGATCTTGAGCGCGGTGACGCCCGCCCGCATCAAATCGGGCAGCAGCGCGGACAGATTGAGCGTGACCGGCTCCTCGAACGCGTAATAGGGCTCAGTGCGCGCCGCGCACGAATAGCGGCCCTTGCAGATGGTTGGATAGCCGGCGCTCTCATTGCAGCCGAACCGGTCGAGCACAAAATTCCCGAGCCGGACGGTCAGGTTACCGTCCCGGTCCTCGTCATAATGCACGTCGCCGGCGGCCGAGCAGATCCCGTCCATGTTGGTGGAGACGCCGGTGGCGTAATTGGTCAGGCTGCAGCGTCCCTCCGCCATCATGCCAATATTGCCGAAAACGAAAGCTTCGATTTCGCACGGAATCTGACGATGGATGTCGGCGATCTCCGACACGGTAAGCATGCGCGGCAACACGACGCGTTTGACGCCAAACTCCTCGCAATAAAAGCGGATCGCCTCGGGCGACGACGCGCCGGCCTGTACGGACAGGTGCACGCGCAGCGCCGGATAACGGCTTGATGCATAGGACGCCACGCCGATATCGGCGACGATGACGGCATCAATGCCGCGGCGGACGGCCAGATCGATCGCGTCCCGCCAGAGATCGAACTTCCCCGCCGGCGGAAACGTGTTCACCGCCAGAAGGATTTTTGCGCCGCGCCCATGCACGTAATCCACGGTCTCGGCGATTTCCTCTTCGGTAAAGTTGAGGCCCGGAAAGTTGCGGGCATTGGTCGCGTTCTGCAACCCGCAATAGACGGCGTCCGCGCCGGCATCGACGGCAGCGCGGGCGGCGGCCGGCGTGCCTGCCGGGCAGACGAGTTCCGGTCGATGAAATTCAGTCGCGCTCACATCAGGCCTCACATCGGCCGGTGCCCGGCCGTCATTCTGCGCACGGCCGACAACGCCAATCCGGCGGGACCGGCGAGCGGACCGAACGCAGCCGTTATGGTGTCGACAATGCTGCCGTCGCAGTCATCGAGCGCGTTGCGTAGCGCGACGACGGCTTCGACGTCTCCGACCACCCGCAGGTCCCGCGTGAAGAACAGCGCGTCGCCGTCGAGCGATGCGTCGATCATGGTCAGCAGATTGATGAACCGGCCGGCGATGCCGGCGTCGTAATCGACCTTATCGTTGCGCGGATAGGCTTTCAGGAACGGCCGCGCCGAATTTGGAATCAGAACGAGCACAAACGGCAGATCGACAGGATCGATCAGATAGCGTTTATCGGTGTGCGGCCCGAGACGCGCGAACAGCCGCGGCCGCGCCCGGGCGACATGTGACGCAATGCGGTCAAGCACCGGTTGAAGAACGGCCAGCGGCACAATCGACAGCAGGCGTCGTGGAATATCCACCAGAAACGGCGGCGCATTGCGCGCGCCGCTGACGGTTACGGGACGAGATTGAGCCATTGAAGTCAACTGGGCCGGATTCCAGCCCAGAGCATTGACAGAAATCAAGAATGCGCCCGCAAGCCGGATTCGGCCGAGCAGGCCCGCCAATCAAGCTGCAGCGCTAGCGCATGGTGGCCGGAAGCCACAGCGCGATTTCGGGAAACACCATCAGCAGTATCGTGGTGATCACGAGCGCGGACATCAGGACGCCGGTGCCTTTGTAGACTTTGACCAGGTCGACACCCGCGGTTGCGCTGACCACGAAGGCGATCAAGCCGACTGGCGGGAACACCAGGCCCATCGCCACCATCATCATCGACACGACGCCGAACCAGACCGGATCGAAGCCGAGTGAAGTGATCAACGGAAAGGTCAGTTGCAACGTCAGCAGCAACAGTGGAATCTCGTCCATGAACATGCTGATGACGAAATAGGCGACGACTATTCCGATCATGACGATCCAACGGTTGAGGTCCATTTCAGTGACAAGAGTCACGATTTCCTGCGGAATCCGGCTCAAGGCCATGTAGTAGCCGAAAATCGTGGCCCCGATCAGGATCAGGAAGATCATGGCCGAGGTACGAATGGTCTGGCGCAGTGCGTGGACAGCGTCGGCTACGGTCAGCCGACCGAATGCCGCACCGATGATCGCGGCAAGCAGCGCTCCGAGCGCACCGACCTCGGTCGGCGTGGCGATGCCGGTATAGAGCAGCACGAGCACGCACAGGATCAGCAACAGGCTTGGCCAGATCCGCGCGAGGCTCGCCCAGCGCTCCGCCGACGGCGTACGAAAAGTGGTGGGGGCATGCTGCGGGCTGAAGACGACCCACAGATAAACCATGACCGCGAGCAGCACCCCGGCCAGGATACCAGGCACCACGCCCGCGATCAGCAATTTACCGATCGACGTCTGGGTGGCGATGCCATAGATCACCATGGCAATGCTGGGCGGAATCAGTATATCGAGGGTTGAACCGATACCGATGGCTCCGGCCCCAAGCTCGTCGGAATAGCCGTGGCGACGCATTTCCGGCATGGCGATCTTTGACATCACGGATGCCGCAGCTACGCTCGCCCCCGACATCGCACCGAAAATGCCGCAGGCAAAGACGGTCGCGATCGCAAGACCGCCGCGAATATGCGACAGCCAGTTCGCGGCAGCGGCATAGAGATCGCGGGCGAGCCCGCTCGATGCCGAGAAATACGCCATCAGGATGAACATCGGGATCGTGGTCAGCGCATAGTCGGCTACCGCGCTGAACGGCGCCAGGCTGACGATGCCGAGGACCTTATTGATGTCTCCGGTGACGAGAAAGATGCCGAGCATGCCGGCACCGGCAAGCGCGACCGCGATCGGCACGCCGAAAAGCAGCGCCAGAACCAGCGCAAGTGGCGGTAGCCAGGTCGTCATGTCAGCTATCCTTTATCTGACGGAAGCGACGGGAAGCCCACGGATCATGCCGTCGGGGCCTCTTCACGGAAGAGCAGGGAATTGCCCGTGCGCACCCGCGGCAGGTCGATCAGCAACATTACAAGAAGGGCCGCGAAGCCGATCGGCACGAGGCAATAGGCCGGCGCAAGCGGCACCGGCACCGTGCTGAGCGTGGTTTCGTCGGACAATGCACGCAGCGCTTGCGCGCCGGCGGCGTACACGATGAATGCGCTGTAAATGATGGTAATCAGGTGTGAAACGAAATCCGAAATCAGCCTGGCGCGACGCGGCAGGCGCTCCACCAGAAATGTCACGCGGATGAAGATGCCCTCGCGAAAAGCGCAAGACATGCCGAGAAAGACGGCTGCCACCATCAGATATTTCTCGGTCAGCTCATACGCCCCCATGATCGGAGAATTGAACAGATAGCGCCCGATCGCATCGGCGCTGGTCAGGAGCATCATGATCGCAGTCGCGATCACGGCTGCGCCGATGAGAACCGCATCACAGCGCGCAAGCAGGTTGCTGATTATACGAGGCATGATGTGAGCCGCCGTCATATGACATCGCCGCCCGCCGGAAGGGCGGGCGGCGACAATGCTCATATTACTTTAGGAATTCGAGGGTGGTATTGAGGATTTCACGAGCCTCCTTGTGGCCCTTGTCTTCCATCTTCTTCACCCAGGCTTCCCACACCGGCTCGGCACCGATCTTGCGCCAGCGCTGCACTTCGTCAGCGGGCACGTTGTAGCGGATCATCTCATGCTTGCCCGCCTTGGCTTTTTCGACCACCGCCTGTTCCGGCGTATCGAAGAAGTTCTTGCCCCAATGCTTGGCGCCCTTGAGGCCGCTGACGCTCATGATCTGATCACGGACGTCCTTCGGCAGGCTTTCCCACTTCTGCTTGTTGGCGCAAATGGAGAAGTAAACCGAGGAGAGCGGAACCAGCGTATAGTACTTGGCGACCTCATAGAGGCGGAAGCTGAGGATAGCCTCCCACGGCGCACCCATACCGTCGACCACACCCTTGTCGAGAGCCTGATAGACGTCAGGCATCGGCATCGGAGTCGGCACCGCACCAAGCGCTTTCATCTGCTCGGTGGGCGGGCCACCGGTGACGCGGATCTTCAGACCCTTCAGATCGTCGAGCGTCTTCACCTGCTTCTTGGATGTCAGGATGAAGTACGGATGGCTGCTCCACAACGTCAGCGGCACGACGTCGGAAAATTCCTTCCGGATCGCGGGGAACTTCTCATAGAGCTTCCACAGCACCTCACTACCCTTCTCCGCCGACATGAACGGCAGCGACGGCAGCGTGATCACGTCGGCAAGCGGAGTCTGGTCGGGCCAGTAGCCATGGAAGCACCAGCCCATGTCGACGATACCGGAGCGCACCGCCTTCCACATCTCCGGACCCTTGACCAGGGTCTGCGACGGGAAGATCTCGATCTTGACGCGCCCTTTCGTGGCGGCCTCGATCTGCTTCACCCAGGGCTGCAGGGCGTTGGTCGGCCCCCAGCCCGCAGGCGGATTCTGGTCAGCAAAGGTCAGCTTGATTTCCTGAGCGCTGGCGGGCGCACCGAGCCCGAACAGCGCGATAATGACACTCAAGCATGCAAGAGTTTTATGCCTGGTCATATCGACTCCCCCCTTTCTTCATTGAACCCGCCCTGTATCGGTTCAATTCTGTCAGAATTCTTGCGTAATAGTCGCGACTTACAGACGCGAAGGGCATCGAAAAACATTTAGAAAACGGCCAATTTTCCGTCCAATCAATAACAGGCCCGCCCCGATGAGAATTTGTTATGTGCGCAATCGCCATACCGCGCGATGGCGGCAGCGCATCATGCGGCGCACGGCATCACGTTGCCGCCACGCCGCACGCGGTAATAGGAAAAGTTATCGATCGAGGATAATCGTGCCGAGATCGAGATCGGTTTGCATCCGCAGACGCAATTCGTGCGCCCGGTAACCCACCTGCTCGATCTTCAGCTGATATTCGGCACCAGCTTCCAGGTTATCGAATTCGAAATCGCCGAAGCAGTCCGTCACCGCGATCCGTACGTGATCGCCGCGCCGCAGGAAAACGCTGATATCCTCCGCCGGGACCTGCACCTGGTCGCCGAAACTCACTTCGCCGACCAGACAGGGCTTCGGCAAATTCATATATTCGACCAAGGGCTTCATGCCGAATTCGGGATGCAATGTTTCGGCGCTCCGGACGGAGTCCGGTTTCACCACTGCGCTGCCGCGATCGTCGGCATCTGCGAACACCAGCGCCTGCGTGGGACACACTTCGACGCAACGCGGCTCTTTCCATCCGCTGTCGAGCAGGTGCGCACAGAAGGTGCATTTCTGCGGAACGCTCAGCGCCTCGTTCCAGAAAATCGCGCCATAGGGACAAGCCTCGACAAGAGCGCGCTGGCCCGAGGCCTTGTCCGGGTCGATGACGACGATGCCGTCGCCGCGACGATAAACGGCGCCGTCGCTCGCGGCCTTGATGCACGGCGCTTCGGCGCATTGTTGGCAAGGAACCGGAATATGCGCCATCTTCACCTTGGGATAGGTCCCCCGCTCCTCTTCGCGGATGGCCATCCATTTGTGCCCGCTTTCCGGCTGAGGCGCCGACAGCGGCCGGTGATCGCGACCGACATGCTCGTCCCGGCAGGCCAGATAGCAGTTATAGCAGCCGATGCATCGGCTCACATCGATCAACATCCGGTATTGAGTCATGGCCCGCGTCCTAACAACCACTTGGCGACGTCGATCAGGCACGAGTTCGAAGCCATACCGGCGACATTCTTGGAAAGCATCCGGTCTGGTGACAGGATTGCGACACAGCCGCCGCGGTCCGGCGAACCGGCCTTGCCCGGCTCCAACGGATCGTATTTGGCCGAGGACGCATAGGAATGCACGACGCCGGGCCGCACGCGCTCGGTCACGACCGCGATACACAGAACCGTTCCACGATCGTTGAACAGCTTCACGATGTCGCCGTCGCGGATGTCGCGCGCCGCCGCGTCGCTTGGATGCAAGCGTGCCGGCCACCAGGCGTAACCGTCCTTCTGCACCCGATGCGCCGGGATGTCGTCGAGCCAGGCGGCATGCTTGTCGTAGTGGGTATGGAAGCTGAAGCGCGGATGCGGCGAGATCAGGTGCAGCGGATATCTCGCCGCCTGCGCCGTGCGGTGGCCTTCCCAGCTCGGCAGATAGTGCGGCACCGGCGGACGCTCGTTGTCGTCGGGTGCACGACGGTTCAGGCTCTGCGACAGGAATTCGATCTTACCGCTGTCCGTCCCGAGCTCGTGGCCCTTGTCGGTGAGCCGCTTCGGATTATTCGGGTCGGGCGTGTCGCAGGTCCTCCCCTCCGCGTACCACCGCAACGCCGGCGTCGCACGATAATCCTCGGGGACATTGATGATGTAATATCCCTTACGTTCGAATTCCTCCCAGGAGATGCGCTGCGGCAGATCGGAAATCTCAAAAAATTTCCGCGCCCAATCGATATCGGAATTTCCTTCGGTATAGTCCTCTTCACGCCCGAGACGCTGCGCGAGAAGCGAGAAAATCTGATAGTCGGATTTCGATTCCCACAACGGATCGATGCATTTCTTCATGCGGACCACGACGCGGAAATTGCAACCTGAGCTGCCGCCCTTGCTTTGACCGCCGGGCTCGCCCCATTCGCCGATATCGTCGCGTTCGAGCTGCGTGCAGGCCGGCAAAATGATGTCAGCATAGCCAGTTTCCGACGACCACCAGCAGTCCTGGTTGACGACGAATTCGAGCTTGGGGCTCTGATACATGCGCACCCATTTGCTCGTATTGGTCATCGTCCCCATGAACGAGCCGCCGTAGCGGTACCACAGCTTCACTTCCGGATGACCCGGCATCGGATAGCTGAACGGCGTGAATTGCTGATCGAGCGAGCGGTTGCAGAACCCCTCCCCGAGCCAGCTGATGTTGGAATTCAGAATCGCGTCCGGCACGATCGGCCGGTACAGCCGCTGCGTAACGGGATTTTCCGGGCGCACGCGCGCGACCTTCGAGTGCGCGATGCGGCCGTCGGGATCGCCATAGGCCGGGAACCACACCGAATTGTCGCGCGGCCCGCCCATCGCTGTGCCCCAGATGCCGACGCCGGGCTTGCCCAAACCCTGCATCGCCTGCAGCAGCACCATCATGCGCGCCCATTCGGTACCGAAGGCGGTGCGGCATGCGCCGCCCTCGCCGCCGCGCGCACCGGCCGCGAGCATGGTGCGCTTGCGCGCCCATTCGCGCGCGAGCGCAACAATGGTCCGCACCGGTATGCCGGTCTCCAGCGCCGCCCAAGCCGGTGTCTTCGCCACGCCATCGGTCTGGCCGAGCACGTAAGCCTTGAAATCCTCAAAGCCCGTGGTCCGCTCGGCGACATAGCGCTGATCGTAGGTCCGCTCGGTGATCCAGACATGCGCGATCGCCATGGCCAGCGCAGTGTCGGTACCCGGACGCGGCGCGAGCCATTTTCCGCCCATGGCCGCGGCCGTGTAGTTGTGGAAGGGATCGATGAAGACCATCGTCACCCCCTTCTCCTTCAACCACTGGCGCCAGATCGCCGAATCGTAGCCGGTATAGACGCCGCGCGTCGTATCCGGATCGTTCGACCAGAAGACGATCATTTCGGTATGCTTGAGCGCATCCTCGAGCATGTCGTAGGGCTCGGGCATACCGAGACGCCAGTAGAACCCCCAGGTATGCGTCGCGCCCCAGTGCCAGCCTTCCCAGCTATCGGGATTGTCGACCACGGCGGTGTAGCCGATCATGTTGAAGAAGCGCGCGAAGGCGCTGATCTTGTAGCCGACCAGACCCCAGTTGTGATGCGAGGAGGTCATGGCCGACACGGCCGCGGGTCCGTAGGTACCCTGCACGCGCTTGATCTCGCCGGCGACGATGTCGAGGGCTTCGTCCCAACTGATACGCTCGTAACCGGCCTTGCCGCGCTCTTCCGGATTTCGCGCGCCGTTCGGATCGAAATTCACCCGCTTGAGCGGATAGCGGATGCGGTCTTCAGAATAGAGGCGGTCGCGCTCGGTGAGCACGTAGGGAGCAACCGTAAACTTCTTGGGCGGCGAATATCGCCGGCCATCCGCCTCGATCGTCCATGGACGAAAATCGCTCTCGTCGGCGGCCAGCGGCCGGATGCGCACAACCTTGCCGTCCTCGACATAAACCGAGATCGGCCCGGAATTCGTAAGGCTGGTAAATACCTCCATTGCTGTACCCGCTTCTTCGCCTTTACCGCCCCGGGAGGTGAGTGAAGAGAGCGGCGCGGGGGCGATCCGGGAGGGAGGTGGCGAGATCCTTGGCGGTCCCGAACTCCATGCAGCGCGACTGGCAATGCCGCACGCAGGCCGGCACCTCCTTACGCTGCAGCCGGCTCGTGCACATGTCGC
>JABARS010000044.1 GCA_019187085.1 Pseudorhodoplanes sp.
GCGCGAACGAGCCGTTGGCGTTGTGATTCCATTCCGTGCGGACGAAGCCACCGATCTTGATGCAGGTGTCGGTACCGGGGATGTAATAGAACCCGGCGCCATACAGGCTGCAGACCTTCACGTATTCGACCGCTTTGGCCTTAACGGGAAGATCGGCCGCCTGCGCCCCAGCGACTGCCACCATACCGGCGGCGGAGCCGAGGAGAAGGCTTTTCACCATCTTCATATTGAACCTCCAAGTTTGCTTTAGGGAGGGTTCGGTCTCCGTCGGGCTAAGCACCCTTAAGAGGTTCCCTTGTCCCCCGCGAACCGTCCTGGCTTCCTTCGAAAATGCTTCTCAAGACGCCAAGATGGACGACCCGGGGTTGCCCCCCTCCGTCGCATCGCCACCTTAGCCGCTGTCCCTTGAGCCGCAACGACGAAGCGCCTCTCCCACAGCCGTTTGGAACGGTTTTCAGGACGATGTTGCACAAAAGGCACGCAATTTGACGCCGCCGAAGGCGGTTTAACGGCCGTTTGGCCCTGTCCGCCGGCAAAGTCCCCTTAAATCCAGCTTTCGAGGGCATTGGCCGTCACCCGAGCTGATCGGCACAACCGGACGATTCGTAGAGCCGCCTCCAGCAGCAAAGTGAGCGCCCGTTCCAGCCAATTTCGTTACAATGATACCAAAATCAAATGCCGGATTAGGATTTTTTCCTTATTGCGGAATTGGACAGGTTTTGCGGGAACCTTCGGCCGCTTCACAAAATGAGCGTGCCAAGAGCGACGTTAAACAACAAACCGTGGCAGCTGAGGCACGCGACCAAGCCGCGGCCACCTGCACAGGCACATCGTAGAGCCCGAAGGAAGAAACAAGGGTTCGAATTTCGCCACTCACGGCAATTGGCGGAGACGGAGGGATTCGAACCCTCGATACGCCTTTACAAGCGTATAACGGTTTAGCAAACCGCCGCCTTCAGCCACTCGGCCACGTCTCCGAATGCCCTGATATGCCGGAGTGCGGCTCCGGGCGCAAGCAACAGGACGGGCCGGTTTGCCGCTTAGTGCCTGGTCGAGGCGAGCCAGGCCCGGGCGGCGCGTTGTGCCTCTGCGATCTCGCCGGGCGACATGCTGGCGGCGATTTCCTGGCGCAGCCGGACTGCCTCGCGGTTGCCCTTCATGGCCGCGAGGTTGAACCACTTGTGGGCCGAGACGAAATCCAGCGGGACGCAATCGCCCACCGAGTATTTGATGCCGAGTTGATAGAACGCATCCGCCGTCGCAGGCGCCTGCGCGATTGCCGCCGTATCAAGGCTGGCCATTTCGAGACGTGCCATTCGATCCCCCTGTCGCACAGCCGCTTTTCCCCACGGCTTTGCGCTCCTGTCGTCACATCCGGTCCCTTGCCGGATGCAGCGATCCTTGCCGGGAAAATTTGAATGGTGGTTTAAGTATTGCGATGAATCGTCGGTGAACGCGGCGGCGGCTCGCGGTGCGCGCGCGTGCGCGAAAGCCCGAAATTCAAGGCTTTTTCTGACCTGCCGCGCATGCCGGTGACGGTCCGCTAACCGAAACGCTTCAGCGCGCCGTAACCACGTCGCCAAGCGGCGAACGCCGGGCAGAGCGCGCTTCCATCTCAGGTCGCGCGCTGACCAAACAGAACTTTCTGCACGGCCGGATCTTTCATATCCACCTTGGACGCCTCCTCGACCCGCAGCTTCATGCCGCGCTGGACGGCGGGGCGCGCCAGCACGGCATCGAGCCAGCGCTTGAGGTGCGGGAACGGCCTGATGTCCTGCCCCTGCCGCTCATAGCGCGACGCCCAGCCGACGCATGCCATATCCGCGATCGAATAGGCGCCGGCCAGGAATGGCCGGTCGGCAAGCCGCTTGTTCATGACGCCATAGAGGCGATTGCATTCGTTGGTGTAGCGGTCGATGGCGTACGGGATTTTTTCGGGTGCATAGAGGCGGAAATGGTGTGCCTGTCCCGCCATCGGGCCGAGCCCGCCCATCTGCCACATGAGCCACTGGTCGATCTCGGTGCGCTTGCGCTCGTCGACCGGATAGAATTTCCCGGTCTTGCGGCCGAGATATTGCAGGATCGCCCCGGACTCGAAGACCGAAATCGGCCTTCCACCCGGGCCGCCGGGATCGACGATGGCCGGCATGCGGTTGTTCGGGGAAATCTTGAGAAAGTCCGGATCGAACTGCTCGCCGGCGGCAATGTTGACCGGGATCATGCGGTAAGGCAGCCGGCATTCTTCAAGCATGATCGAGATTTTCCAGCCGTTCGGCGTCGGCCAGTAATAGAGATCGATCGGGCGCTGCCGTGCGCGCGGCCTGGCCGTGGTGCGCGCGGTCTTGCGCTTGCGCACCGATTTCGTGGCGCCGACCGCTTTGCGTTTTACCTTTGCCCGCGCCATCGCATCCTCCGTCGTCCCATGCACGCCTTTGAGCTAGGAGCCCGTGCCCAAAAACGCAACGGACGTCCCTGTCCGCTGTGGACGGCCCGCGGGTCGCGCGCGTATCGTTCACCTGCGGCCGGGGGCGGCAGCCTGTCGCTCCGCCGCATCTCACGGAGCGATGCCTATGCGTGTCAGACCGATCTGCGCCGCGGTCCTTGCCGTGGCGGTTACGCTTGCGGTTCCGGGATGGTCGGCGTTTGCGCAGACCGCTCCCTCCCCGACCGACTCTGCTGCCGACAAGAAATCGAAACCGAGCGAGACCCGGGCCGAGAAGAAGGCCAAGGCTACGGCAGCACGCAAGGCCGCGCAGGAACGCCAACGGCAATGCGGCAGGGAATGGAAGGAAGCGCGCAAGGCTGGCACGGTCGACAAATCGATGACCTGGCCGAAATATTATAGCGCCTGCAACAAGCGCCTGAAGGAAAAGTCCGCCTGAACGGAGCGTGCCCGGAGCGCGCAGCACCGGGTATCAGAAACGACCGAGGGCGTCGGAGAGACTTTATTCGTCTCGCCGACGCCCTCCGTCGTCTTCAAGCCGGCGTCGCGACACGAATGCGCGTCGCGCGATCCGATATTCAGCGCCGCCGGCTTGTATGACGCGATCTTAAGACCGAGTTCGAAGCCCAAGATCGTGAAGCAGCCTTACGCCTTACTTCTTCTTCCGGCGCTTCGTCTTCTTCGCGGTTTTCTTCGCGGCGGACTTCGTCTTGGATTTACGCTTCTTCGCCATTGCTGCCCTCCTAGCTGTGATGAGAGATGGCGTCATCAAGTTCGTGCCATCGCGAATCGACAGCACTGCACTGCGATTACTACAGCACAACGCAAAAAACAGCGACTCCACTTAACGAAACGTGTATGGCGGCGCGCGTCGCCGGCGTCGTTTTACGCACGCACGCGGGTTTTCTCGCACACTGACGCACTGATTTTCCGCGCACGATGCAAGCAACATGCATCGTTTTTCAAAATTGCAAAAACATCGATGGCATAAGGCTTTTTCGCACGCCGCCGCGAAACGTCTTTGCGACGATTCCGATCGCGCGCACGCCGCATTAGAGGCGACCGCGCGCATCAATCGCGGCAAAACGATGCGCGCAACATACCTTGAAATTTTTTTGGAGAACGTGCCCGCCAAAGCCATCCGCCGCGGCAAAAACGATCAAAAACGTGCGAATCAGCGCCAAGTGATTCGCATGCGCGGGATGTCCGGCGCATGCGCGCGCAGTCCGGATTTGGGAAATTCCGACGATTCGGCGCACCGCTTTGAAATCGGCGCACCATGCATGCGGGTGCGTCGCGGCTTCGATTGTCGCCGCAACGCATCGGCAGCGTACCGGGTGATCCTTCTGCCCTTACAGTGGTCTTCGTTGCAGTGCGCCAAACGTCGCCGGCTCGCTCAGACCGCTGTGCCGGTGCGAAACGCGCCGTTTATGAACGCGATCATGGCATCCCGGCCGCCAAGATCCGCGATCACGCTTGTCTCGAGGAGCGCCGCGATCGCCGCGTCGGACGCTTGTGAAAGACCGGAGCGGTGTCCCGGGGTGCGAAAATCGTCGCAGAAGACCGGGCCGGTGGCGACAGTAACACAAATCCGCTCCCAGATTTCCGGCGCGATCCGGTTTCGTCCCCAAACTCCCGACAGCATGAGGCGGAATTTCGGGCTCCGGCGTGCCAATCCTTCGACCGCTTCAATAATTTCAGGCCCGCAATGGTCGAGAACGTTCTCCAGAGGCCCCGCTGCGTGCACCGCAAGCATCTCCGCCGAGCGGACGCGCTCGAGGGCGAACACGATGAACAGCAGCGCCGCGGGACCGTCGTTGCGCTCGAGGTGGGACACGCAATCGCTGATCCATTCGTCCGACGGGTCGGGCTCGGCGTCCGCGAGCCGCGCGGTCCAGTAGCCCCGGTACGCCTCTGCCATGCGGTCGAAATCGTAGGCCTCGCCCCCGCTGCGGCAGGGCTGGGCCCGGTCATTGAATTCGCAATCGTAGCAGGGCGACACGGGATACGGACCTCGCAAGACGTGGGTCCGCTTTTCGGGCCTGCGCGGTTCATGGCGGGGCCGTGGCAGAATCCACTGCCGTCCGAAGCGAGCCCTAAAGGCCGAGCTTCTGCTTCAGGAGATCGTTGACCGCCTTCGGATTGGCCTTGCCGCCGGAGGATTTCATCACCTGCCCGACGAACCAGCCGAGCACGGCCGGCTTTTCCTTTGCCTGCGCGGCCTTGTCGGGATTGGCGGCCACGATCCCGTCGACCACCGCGGCAATGGCGCCGAGATCGGTGACTTGCTTCATCCCGCGCTGCTCGACGATCGCGCGGGGGTCGCCTCCCTCGGTCCAGACGATTTCGAAGAGGTCCTTGGCAATCTTGCCGGAAATCGTGCCCTCGCCCATCAGGTCGAGGATGGCGCCGAGCTGCCCGGCAGAAACCGGACTGTCCGCGATCGAATGCCCTTCCCGGTTCAGGCGTCCGGCCAGTTCGTTGATCACCCAATTGGCCGCGATCTTGGGGTCACGTCCGCGCGCAACGGCCTCGAAGAAGTCGGCCGTTTCCCGCTCGGCGACCAGCACGTCGGCGTCATAGGCCGACAGCCCCATGTCCGCGATCAGCCGTGCCTTCTTCTGATCGGGCAATTCGGGCAGGCCCTTCTTCAGCTCGTCCACGAAATCCTGGGTCAGTTCGAGCGGCAACAGGTCCGGATCGGGGAAATAGCGATAATCATGCGCCTCCTCCTTGGAACGCATGGAGCGCGTCTCGCCCTTGTTGGGATCGAACAGCCGGGTCTCCTGCTCGATCGTGCCGCCTTCCTCCAGGGTTTCGATCTGGCGGCGCGATTCGTAGTCGATTGCCTGCCCGATGAAGCGGATGGAATTGACGTTCTTGATCTCGCAGCGCGTGCCGAACGGCGCGCCCGGCCGGCGCACCGAGACATTGACGTCCGCACGCAGGCTGCCTTTTTCCATGTCGCCGTCGCAGGTCCCGAGATAGCGCAGGATCGAGCGCAGCTTGCTGACGAAGGCCTTGGCATCCTCGGCCGAACGCAAGTCAGGTCTGGATACGATCTCCATCAGCGCGACGCCGGAACGGTTGAGATCGACATACGACATGGTCGGGTGCTGGTCGTGCAGCAACTTGCCGGCGTCCTGCTCCAGATGCACGCGCTCGATCCCGACCGTCACGCTTTCCCCGTCGGGCAGATCGACTACGACCTTGCCCTCGCCCACGATCGGCGACTTGTACTGGCTGATCTGGTAGCCCTGCGGCAGGTCGGGATAGAAATAGTTCTTGCGGTCGAAGACCGATTTCAGATTGATCGCGGCCTTGAGCCCAAGGCCCGTCCGCACCGCCTGCCGCACGCATTCCTCGTTGATCACCGGCAGCATTCCGGGCATCGCCGCATCGACCAGTGAAACATGGCTGTTGGGCGCGCCGCCGAAGGCGGTCGAGGCACCCGAAAAGAGCTTGGAGCGCGAGGTGACCTGGGCATGGATTTCCATGCCGATCACGACTTCCCAGTCGCCATCGGCTCCCTTGATCAGCTTCGACGGTTTTGCGTGTGCGTTCATCGCTTGCCGGGTCGGAAATGGAGCGCGGACCGGTGTTATGGATCGGCCGGCCGCGGTCAGCAACAGCCGATTTTCCGGAGGCGGACGGGGTACCGGCCGGCGTCTAGTTGAGATTGATCCAGCGGCCGAGCGCCTGCTCGGCGACGTCGAACGTGTCGACGAATTCCTCGAACTCGATGACCTTGCCGTCCCGCAGGCGCAGAAAATTCGCAATCCGGAAATTGAGAGTCCGGCCGGACGCCCGCTGACGGAACACCACTTCCGACAGCACCGCCGCCCGGTCGCCATCCACGACGACGATCCTGGGACTGTAGGATTCGATCATGTAGTCCTTGGCGATCGTGGCGAGCGCTTCGAGCACCGCCCGCTTTCCGTTCCGCGGACCGGTGAACGGAAAGATCTGGCGCGGCCCGTAGATCACCCACTCGATCTGGTCGTCGATCCGCGCCGCCACCCGATCAAAGTCGCGCCTGGCATAGGCATCGTACATGTCGCGGACTACGGCCCGCGTCTCGTCTTCGGTCACCGTTCGCCCCCCGGACGTCGAACGCTTCAACTTATGCGGGTCTCTGGCATGGTAGTATTTATAGTACAAGCGATCCGGTGACACATAATCGTCTGTTTTTAAGTCCGGACGGCATGACTGTGCATTGTTACCACCAGGTTTCAGGAGCGAAACGTCCGGCTGCCTGCTCGATCACTTCGCCGAGCGAAAACAGCGTCTCCTCGTCGAACGGCCGTCCGATCAGTTGCAGGCCGAGCGGCAGGCCTTCCGACGACAGCCCGGCCGGCACCGCCAGCCCCGGCAGGCCGGCCATGTTCACCGTCACCGTGAACACGTCGTTGAGATACATCTCGATCGGATCGACGCCACCTTTCTCGCCGATGCCGAAGGCGGCCGTCGGCGTCGCCGGCGTCAGGATCGCCTGCACGCCGCGGGCAAAGACCTCCTCGAAGTCGCGCTTGATCAGCGTGCGCACCTTCTGCGCGCGCAGGTAATAGGCATCGTAATAGCCGGCGGAGAGCACATAGGTGCCGATCATCACGCGCCGCCGCACTTCCTTGCCGAAGCCCCTGGCACGCGTGTTCTCGTACATGCCGATGATGTCGCGCCCCGGCTCGCGCAAGCCGTAGCGGACGCCGTCATAACGGGCGAGGTTCGACGAGGCTTCCGCCGGCGCCACGATGTAATAGGCCGGCAGCGCATATTTCGTGTGCGGCAGCGAAATCTCGACGATCTCGGCGCCCGCCGCCTTCAGCCAGGCAATGCCCTGCTCCCAGAGCTTCTCGATCTCGGCCGCCATGCCGTCGACGCGATACTCCTTCGGAATGCCGATCCGCATGCCCTTCACGGAGCGGCCGATGGCGGCTTCGTAATCGGGCACCGGGCGGTCGACGCTCGTGGTGTCCTTCGGATCGTGCCCGGCCATGGAGCGCAGCAGGATCGCGCCGTCGCGCACGGTGCGCGTGAACGGACCGGCCTGATCGAGCGAGGACGCAAACGCGACGATCCCCCAGCGCGAGCAGCGGCCATAGGTCGGCTTGAGGCCCGCGATCCCGGTGAACGCCGCAGGCTGGCGGATCGAGCCGCCGGTATCGGTGCCGGTGGCGGCAAGGCACAGGTTCGCTGCGACCGCCGCCGCCGATCCGCCGGAGGAGCCGCCGGGGACGAGCGGCGTATTCGAGCCTTTGCGGTGCCATGGCGAGGTCACCGGGCCGAAATACGAGGTCTCGTTCGAAGACCCCATCGCGAATTCATCGTTGTTGGTCTTGCCCAGCATGACGGCGCCGTCGCGCCAGAGCTGGGCGGTGACCGTGGATTCATAGGCCGGAACGAAATTATGCAGGATGTGCGAGCAAGCGGTGGTGCGCACATCCTTGGTGCAGAACAGATCCTTGACGCCGATCGGAATGCCCTCGAGCGGACCGGCCTCGCCCGCGGCGATGCGCTTGTCGCTCCGCGCGGCCATCGTACGGGCGACGTCCGGGGTTTCCAGCACATAGGCATTGAGCGAACGGGCGCGCTCCATGGCGCTCAGGTGGGCGTCGGCAAGCTCGCGCGCGCTGATCGTCTTTTTCTTCAACGCATCGCGTGCCGCAGCGATGGTCAGCGATGTGATATCCGTCATGATTTGTCGTTCGGGGCCGACTGTGCCTTCTCGTCCTGCGGCCGCCCGGACGACGATGGCGCAGGGACCGCGGCGTCCGCCGTCGCGGTCTCCCTGGCGCGGTTCGCCATGTGGTCAAGATAGGCGCGGTAGAACGCCTCTTCTTCGCATGCCAGGCACATCACTCGACTACCTTCGGCACGAGGAAATAGCCGTTCTCGGACGCCGGGGCGTTAGCCACGATGGTTTCGGGATAACCGCCGTCGGCCACTTCGTCGATGCGCTTCTTCATCGCCATCGGCGTTACCGACGTCATCGGCTCGACCCCTTCCACATCGACCTCGGACAATTGCGCCACGAAATCCAGGATAGCGTTGATCTCGCCGCGCAGGTGCTCGACCTCCCCATCCTCGACCGCGATGCGGGCAAGATGGGCGATCCGGCGCACGGTGGCGGCGTCAACGGACATCGGATATGGGCTCCGGAGTGTGACGGGAACGTCGCAGCGCTATAGCAGACGCCTGTTTCGCGGGGCAACCCGGCATGCGGGCCGACCCGGACGCACATTGAACGCACACCCGGAATGGCGCACAGTCCCGCCCTTCGATTTCGCTTTCCGGGGCATTCATGCTCTCCCGCCGCCTGATCCTGCTGTCCGGCCTCGCTTTGCTCGCGGCCGCGCTCCTGCCTACCGGCTCGCGCGCGCAGGAAACCGCGCACAAATTCGTCGCCGGCATCTATAAATTCTATGTCGGCAGCAATGCCGAAGGCTTCCCCCTCGATTCCCCGCAGATCGGGAAGGTCCTTACGCCCGGCCTGCGCAAGCTGGTGGAGGACGACGCGGCGCAGGCCGAAAAGCGCAACGAGCCGCCGGAGCTGAACGGCGATCCCTTCATCGACGCGCGGAATGGCTGGTCACCGACCTGAAAATCGAGATCAAGGAACAGGGACCGACGGCGAACGCACGCGTCACGTTCAAGAATTCTGGCGAAGACCGCGCCGTGACGCTGCAGCTTGTGAAGACGCGCGCCGGCTGGCGCGTCGACGACATTATCGGGACGACCGGCTCGCTGCGCGCGGCCCTCACGTCGAAGACACGCTAGCGCTTACGAAAACTTCTCGGCTATCACAGCAGTCTGCACCAGGGAGGCGAGATTGACCGCGCCATGCAGGACGATGGTGACCGTCGTCGAGCCCGAGCGCCAGCGCAGCCAGCCGAACAGCAGGCCAAGCACGAAGATGAGGACGATATAATAAGCTTCGTACTGGACGTGCATCACGGCCCAGATCGCCGACGGCAGCACGATCGCTCCAGCCAAGCCGACCTTTGAAGCAGCAAAGCCGCGAAACATGAAGCCACGGAACACGATCTCTTCGGTCACCGGCGCGGCAACGACGATCGCAAACCCGAGCAGCCAGAGTGTGCCGGAATCGCGCCCGGTACGGTACGCCTCCATGACGAACGACGGCACGAGCGTGCGGCCGGACAGATAGCTGTACAGATCCGAAGCCGGCAGCAGCACCGCAAGGCATGCAAGCCCGATGAGGAGCTCCCGGCACGGCGGCCGCACCAGCGCCAGATAATCGCCGAACCGGCAGCGCGCGAACCGGATCGCGAGCGCGATGATCCCGATCTCGACCGGGGCTGCCAGAATGCTGATCAGCGACAGCGCCACCGCGTGCGAGGCGAAGGCCTCGATCTCGCGGGGGCTCAGATTATCGCCCACCCCGCTGACTATGAACATGCCGACGAACACAGAGAACTGCATCGCCGCCCATGCCGCGATGGCCGCCGCCGTCCAGGCCGACGTCCCCCAGAATCCCCAGGGTACGCACGGTCCCGGCGCGGGTTTCGCTGCGCCCAGGGAGGTCGCGTTCGATGACATTTCGCTCATGGCAGCCCCGATTTTGGCGACAACAACCCTCTTGGGTCGCGCGAGCCGTCCCGGGGTTCAATCACACCGAAAACGGTTTGCCTTTTTCAGGAACGATCACCCTGGTGGCAGCCCCCTTCATCTCGGCGACGAACTTGTTGGCATTCGGCTCGATGATGGGGAAGCTGCCATAGTGGCACGGCACGGCGACCTCCACCTTGAGAAACTTCTTGAGCGCGAGCGCGGCCGTCACCGGGCTCATGGTGAAACGGTCGCCGATCGGAACGAAGGCGACTTTCGGCTGGTGGATTTCGGCGATCAGCGCCATGTCGGAAAAGATATCCGTGTCGCCGAGATGATAGACCGTAGGCTCGCCTTTGGCCTTGATGATCACCCCGCACGGATTTCCGAGATAGATCGGCGCGCCGTCGCGGATATCGCCGGATGAGTGGTCGGCGCGCACCAAAGTCACGGTGAAGCCGCCCTGGTCGGTCGTTCCGCCGGTATTCATCGGATCGAACTTTTCGAGGCCCTCGGCGGCGAGCCACATGCACAGATCGTAATTGGTGATGACGGGGGCGCCGGTCTGTTTCGAGATCGCGACCGCATCTCCGACATGGTCCGCATGACCGTGAGTGAGCACGATGTGCGTAACGCCTCTGATGGCCGCGTTGCGGTCGGACACGAAGGCGGGATTGCCGGTGAAGAACGGATCGATCAGCACGGCTTTACCGGCAAAATCGAGCCGGAAGGCGGAATGTCCGAACCAGGTGATCTGCATGGTTTGCTCGCTGGATACTCGCTTGAATCGGGCGGATTGGGACCGCGAGCATACGCATCGCCCGAAACCGATCAATCGGACATCTTGGCCCGGCCGCGGCCCTCTGTTACGGCTCTGCCATGCCCGCCGCGATCCTTCCGCTTGAAGATGCGCGCCCGCTGATCGGCGCACGCGGCGTCCTGATCGGCCTTGATCTCGGCACCAAGACGATCGGCGTTGCGTCCTGCGATCCGGACCGGCGGCTGGCAACCGGGATCGAGACCATCCGGCGGACGACTTTCACCGCCGATGCGGCACGGGTTCTCGCGCTTGCGGACGAGCGGCGCGCTTGCGGCTTCGTACTCGGTCTGCCGCTCAACATGGACGGTAGCGAAGGGCCGCGCGCACAATCGACCCGTTCGTTCGCCCGCAACCTCTCAAAACTGACCGACCTGCCGATCGCGCTTTGGGACGAGCGGCTCTCGACCGCCGCGGTCGAGCGCCAACTGATCGCCGCCGACGCCAGCCGCGCAAAGCGCGCCGCGATCATCGACCAGCACGCCGCTGCCTACATCCTGCAGGGCGCCCTCGACCGCCTGGCACGCGCTTAGGTATGCAAAAAAGCGGACCGTTTCCGGTCCGCCTCTTTGCTTCAACGGCGTTGTGGGCGTTGTGGCTTACTGGCCGTCATAGCGCGGCGAATAGGCCCCGCTGCCGTAATAGCCCGGATAGCGGTACTGGTAGGTATAGGTCGGGCCGGCCTCGTAGCCATAGTAGGACGGTGCGTAGGCATAGGAGGAGTCGTAATAGCCGTAGCGCGGTCCATAGTAATAACCGCCATGCGCATTGGCCACGGCCGCACCGACCAGGGCGCCTGCCGCAAATCCGGCGCCGGCGGCAACCCAGCGGCCGCTGCGCGCTTCGCCGGACGTAACCGTGGCGGTGACAAGTGTTCCGGCCGCGACGAGAACGGCGGCGGATTTGGCGATCGCGTTCATGAAAATTCTCCTCAATTCTCCGGGAGCATCGATCCCCGTTCAATAACGTCGCATCCTGGGCGCGGTTCCGCGCGGCAGCGGGGCGGAACGATGGCATCCTGGCGGCCGGATCGCGTTCGCCGCATGTCCGCAGCGATTAACCGAGCGGGCCGAGGCTGGGGATCGTTTGCCCATTGGCCTTGCCGCCGGTGCAGGTTGCGCCTATAGAACCCGCTTTAATGAACATCGCGACGAAATCATCGTTCGTGCTCAACCGGCGGCATCTGTTGGGCATTGAAGGCCTTTCGTACGACGAGATCACGGGCCTGCTCGACCTCTCCGAGGAATTCGTCACCCTCAATCGTCAGGTCGAGAAGAAGCGCACATCGTTGCGCGGCCGCACCCAGATCAACCTGTTCTTCGAATCCTCGACCCGCACCCAGTCCTCGTTCGAGCTGGCCGGCAAGCGGCTCGGCGCCGACGTCATGAACATGGCGGTCGGCTCCTCGGCCATGAAGAAAGGCGAAACGCTCATCGATACGGCGATGACGCTCAACGCAATGCATCCCGACATCCTGGTCATGCGTCACCACGCCTCGGGTGCAGTCGAACTGCTGTCGCAGAAGGTCGATGGCTCGGTGATCAATGCCGGCGATGGCGCCCACGAGCACCCCACGCAGGCGCTTCTCGACGCACTCACCATCCGCCGCAACAAGGGCCGGATCGAGGGCCTGACGGTGGCGATCTGCGGCGACATCATGCATTCGCGGGTCGCGCGCTCCAACATCGTCCTGCTCAATACGCTCGGCGCGCGCGTGCGCGTGGTGGCGCCCTCCACGCTCCTGCCCGCCGGCATCGAGCGCATGGGCGTCGAAATCGCCCGCGACATGCGCGAGGGCCTGGCCGGCGCCGACATCGTCATGATGCTGCGCCTGCAGCGCGAACGCATGAACGGTTCGTTCGTACCCTCGGTGCAGGAATATTTCGCCTATTACGGGCTCGACAGCCGCAAGCTCGCCTTCGCCAAGCCCGATGCGCTCGTCATGCATCCGGGTCCGATGAATCGCGGCGTGGAGATCGATTCGAGCGTCGCCGACGGCGCCCAGTCGCTGATCCGCGAGCAGGTCGAGATGGGCGTCGCGGTGCGCATGGCCGTGCTCGAAGCCCTGTCGCGGAATTTGCCGAATGCCTGAAGTGCGGGGGTGCGATGTCCGATAACGCCACAGAGCTGAAGCGCAGCGCCGGCGTCATCGGCGTCTTTCCGGGCGCGTGGCCCGGCCGGATACGCTGAATGCCCGCGGACCGTCGCCCGATCCTGCTCGCCAATGCGCGCATCGTCGATCCGTCGCGCGACCTTGATTTTCCCGGCGACCTCTTGATCGCCGAAGGCGTCATCCGGGAGGCCAAGCGCGGCATCGGCGCCGCCGGCGTGCCGCAGGGCACCGAGGTCATCGATTGCCGCGGCAAGATCGTGGCCCCCGGTTTGATCGACATGCGCGCGTTCATCGGGGAGCCCGGCGCAGAGCATCGCGAGACGCTGGCGACCGCGAGCCAGGCCGCCGCGGCCGGCGGCGTTACCACCATCGTCTGCCAGCCCGACACGAGCCCGGTCATCGACGATCACGCCATCGTCGATTTCATCCTGCGGCGCGCGCGCGACACCGCGATCGTGAACGTGGCGCCGATGGCCGCCCTGACCAAGGGGCTGCACGGCAAGGAAATGACCGAGATCGGCCTGCTCAAGGCCGCCGGCGCCGTCGCCTTCACCGACGGCGCGCGCAGCGTCACGAATGCCCAGGTCATGCGGCGCACCCTCACCTATGCCCGCGATTTCGACGTCCTCGTCGTCCACCATACCGAGGACCCCGACCTGATCGGCGAAGGCGTCATGAACGAGGGCGAATTCGCAGCGCGCCTCGGCCTCATCGGCATTCCGTCCGCCGCCGAGACCATCATGCTCGAGCGCGACATGCGGCTCGTGGCGCTTACGGGCAGCCGCTACCACGCGGCGTCCGTGACCTGCCGCGAGACGCTCGACGTGTTGCGGCGCGCCCGGGACCAGAATCTGCCGGTCACTGCCTCCGCCTCGATAAATCACCTGACGCTCAACGAGCTCGACATCGGCCCCTACCGCACCTTCTTCAAGGTCAGCCCGCCTTTGCGCGCCAACGATGACCGCGCCGCGCTCGCCGAGGCGCTGGCGTCCGGCCTGATCGACGTCGTGATGTCCGATCACAACCCACAGGACGTGGAAACCAAGCGCCTGCCGTTTGCGGAAGCCGCCGCCGGCGCCATCGGCCTTGAGACCATGCTCGCCGCCGGCCTGCGCCTTGTCCACGACGGCAGCGTGCCGCTATTGCGCCTGCTCCACGCCATGTCCACGCGACCGGCTGAATTGCTGACGCTGCCGGGCGGTACGCTGCGTGCCGGGGCGCCCGCCGACATCATCGTGATCGATCAGGACGCGCCATGGGTGCTGGATCCGGATTCGCTGAAATCGAAATGCAAGAACACGCCATTCGACGAGGCAAGGCTCACCGGACGGGTGGTACGGACCATCGTTGCCGGACGAACGGCTTACGAATACGCTTGATCGGGTCGTGTCCGTAACGAGGGGTCAGGCATGGTTCTGGATTGGCCGGCATCGCTTCTCCATGACGCGCTCGCATTTGCGATCGGCTACGTGCTCGGCTCCGTGCCGTTCGGGCTCTTGCTGACGCGCCTAACCGGCGGGCCCGACATCCGTTCGATCGGCTCCGGCAATATCGGCGCGACCAACGTGCTGCGCACCGGGCGCAAGGGGCTGGCCGGCACGACACTGCTGCTCGATCTGCTCAAGGGCACGGCGGCCGTCCTGCTCGCGCGCCATTTCCTCGGCGAAGGTCCTGCGCTCGCTGCCGGGCTCGGGGCGTTTATCGGCCACCTGTTCCCGGTATGGCTGCGCTTTCGCGGCGGCAAGGGCGTCGCGACCTTCATCGGCATCCTGCTGGCCTTCGCCTGGCCGCTCGTCGCCGCCTACGGAGTGATCTGGCTGATCGTTGCGGCACTGACCCGCTATTCGTCGCTCGCCGGTCTGCTCGCATGTAGCGCAACGCCGGCCCTGCTCTGGGCCTATGGCCGTCCCGACATCGCCGTGCTGTTCGTCGTACTCGCAGCCCTCGTGATCTATACCCACCGCGCCAATATCGCGCGCCTGATCGCCGGTGAGGAGCACCGGATCGGTGCATAATCGGCGGCGCGCATCTCGCTCCGGCCCGCAGCAACGGGCGCCCTCCCTGCAGCCTTCGGTTGTCGGACGCGAACCGGTGCGCCATGGTGGCGTGCAACGGCTCATGGACAAGCCGGATCGCCGCGCTGGGAGGCGATGTGCCGAACGAAACAGACAAGGTGCGGCTGACCGATGAGCAGCGGCTCGACTGGCTCCGGCTGATCCGCAGCGTGAATGTCGGACCGCGGACCTTTCGGACCCTAATCAATCATTTCGGCGGGGCGCGGCGCGCCCTTGCCGCCTTGCCCGATCTCGCGCGCCGCGGCGGCGCCGACAGGCCGGGGCGTATCTGCAGCGTCGCGGAGGCCGAAACGGAGATCGCCGCCGCGCGCCGTCTCGGTGTTACGTTCGTGGCATTGGGCGAGCAGGACTATCCGGTTCGCCTGCGCATGATCGACGACGCCCCGCCCCTGATCGCGGTGCGTGGACGGATCGAGACACTGCATCATGCGATGATCGCGATCGTCGGATCGCGCAACGCGTCCGCGGCCGGCGCCAAATTCGCCGCCGAACTCGCGCGCGATCTCGGTCGGGAGGGGTTCGTCACGGTATCCGGGCTCGCGCGCGGCATCGACGCCGCCGCACACCGCGCCAGCCTTGCGACCGGAACGGTCGCGGTGCTCGCCGGCGGCCACGATCACATCTATCCGCCGGAGCATGCCGAGCTTGCCGGACAGATTCTCGAACATGGCGTGCTGCTCACCGAAATGCCGCTGTCGTGGGAACCGCGCGGACGCGATTTTCCGCGCCGCAACCGTCTGATTTCGGGACTGTCGCTCGGCGTCGTGATCGTGGAAGCGGCGCGTCGCTCGGGCTCGCTCATCACCGCGCGCATGGCGCTGGAACAGGGCCGCGAAGTATTTGCCGTGCCGGGCTCTCCGCTCGATCCGCGCGCGGAGGGAACGAACGGCTTGCTCAAACAGGGCGCCACGCTCGTCACCGAGGCCGCCGACGTCATCGCAGTATTGCGCCCGATTGTGGGACAGGCCGCGCCCGATCAGCCGGCGGAAGAACCGTCGTTCGAGCCGGCCGTGCCGGATGAGCCGGCGGCCGACGAACGCAGGTGCGTTGTCGCGCTGCTCGGACCGACACCGGTGGAGATCGACGACCTCGTGCGGCTGTCGGGGGCCTCGCCCGCGGTCGTTCGCACCGTCCTGCTCGAACTGGAAATCGCCGGCCGGCTTGCGCGCCAGCCGGATGGACGCATCGGTCTGCTCTGAGCGCGACCGGCAGCGATTGCGGCGGTGATCGTCTAGCTGCGCCGGCCGCCGGAGGCGCGGATGTTATCGGCTTCCAGGCGGGCGATATCGAGCAGGTAGGCAAGCGTATCGAAGCCGCTGCGGCGGGCCAGCAACGCAAGGTCGCCGCTCAGTTCGGCGATGTAGGCCGCGGTTTCGACGGCCCCGGCGCGAAAGTTGGGCTGATGGGGCGCCGCCGGGCCGGCACGCTTATGTCCCATTTCCACTATCCGTTCCGACTGCGTCCGCACCAAGAAATGCGTCCAGATTAGGACTGAAATCTTTATATCCATAAAATTGTGATGTAACAATAAACAATCAATGATTGTATCAGGCCTCCTCTTCGGAGCCCGTCGGAAGGCCCCAGATTTGACACCGGGGGTCGATTTACCCATGTTCCGGCCCCACATGGAGACTGGATTCGTCGCGTTTGCACCGCCGAACCATCCTCAAGTCATTGGTATTTCATGAATATCGTCGTCGTAGAATCGCCGGCCAAGGCCAAGACCATCAATAAGTATCTCGGCCCCGACTACGAAGTCTTGGCGTCGTTCGGGCATGTGCGCGACCTGCCCGCCAAGGACGGCTCGGTCGATCCGGAAGCCGATTTCCGGATGATCTGGGAGGTCGATGCCAAGGCCCAGAAGCGCCTCAACGACATCGCCCGCGCCGTGAAAGGCGCCCGCAAGCTAATCCTGGCCACCGACCCCGACCGCGAGGGCGAGGCGATTTCCTGGCACGTGCTGGAAGTGCTGAAGGAAAAGGACGTGCTCAAGGGCCAGTCAATCGAGCGCGTCGTCTTCAACGCCATCACCAAGCAGGCGGTAAGCGAGGCAATGAAGCATCCGCGCGAGATCGACCGCGCGCTGGTCGACGCTTATCTCGCGCGCCGCGCGCTCGATTATCTCGTCGGATTCACGCTCTCACCGGTGCTCTGGCGCAAGCTGCCGGGTGCCCGCTCGGCCGGCCGCGTGCAGTCGGTGGCGCTGCGCCTCGTCTGCGACCGCGAGCTGGAGATCGAAAAGTTCGTCGCCCGCGAATACTGGTCGCTGGTGGCGATGCTGGCAACGCCGCGCGGGGATACGTTCGAGGCGCGCCTCGTCGGCGCCGATGGCAAGAAAATCCAGCGCCTCGACATCGGTTCCGGCAAGGAAGCCGAGGATTTCAAGCGCGCGCTTGAGACCGCGGCGTTCCGCGTTTCCTCGGTCGAGGCCAAGCCTACCCGCCGCAACCCGCCCCCGCCTTTCACCACCTCGACGCTCCAGCAGGAGGCAAGCCGCAAGCTCGGCTTCGCGCCCGCGCATACGATGCGGCTCGCCCAGCGCCTCTACGAAGGCGTCGAGATCAACGGCGAGACGACCGGCCTCATCACCTATATGCGCACCGACGGCGTCGACATGGCCGAGGAAGCGATCGGCGACATCCGCAAGATGATCGGCGCGGAATATGGCGCGAACTATGTCCCCGACGCGCCGCGCAAATACCAGAACAAGTCGAAGAACGCGCAGGAAGCGCACGAGGCCGTGCGCCCGACCGACGCGGGCCGTCTTCCGAAAGACGTCGCCAAGGTGGTCGAGCCCGATCAGGCCAGGCTCTACGAACTGATCTGGAACCGCGCGGTCGCAAGCCAGATGCAGTCGGCCGAGCTCGAGCGCACGACCGTCGACATCGCGGCGACCGTCAACGGCCGCAATCTCGACCTGCGTGCGACCGGACAGGTGATCAAGTTTGACGGGTTCCTTACACTTTACCAGGAAGGCCACGACGAGGGCGAGGACGACGAGGAATCCCGCCGCCTGCCCACGATGTCCCAGGGCGAAGCGCTGTCGAAACAGTCGATCAGCGCCACCCAGCATTTCACCGAGCCGCCGCCGCGCTTCTCGGAAGCAGCCCTCGTCAAGCGCATGGAAGAACTCGGGATCGGACGTCCCTCGACCTATGCCTCGATCCTCGCCGTGCTCAAGGATCGCGGCTATGTGCGTCTCGACAAGAAGCGGCTCATACCGGAAGACAAGGGACGCATCGTGGTGGCGTTCCTGGAGAGCTTCTTCCAGAAATACGTCGAGTATGATTTCACGGCCTCGCTGGAAGAGCAGCTCGACAGGGTCTCCAACAACGAATTGTTCTGGCAGGACCTGCTGCGCGACTTCTGGGACGGGTTCACGGCCGCGGTCGGCGAAATCAAGGATCTGCGCATCACGCAGGTGCTCGATGCGCTCAACGACCTGCTGGCACCGCACATTTTCCCGCCGCGCGCCGACGGCACCCCGGCACGACAGTGTCCGAGCTGTGCCGAAGGCCAGCTCTCGCTGAAGGTCGGCCGTTTCGGCGCCTTCATCGGCTGTTCGCGCTATCCGGAATGCCGCTTCACCCGTCAGCTTTCGGCAGGCGAGAACGGCGCCGGATCAGGCGGCACGCGCGTGCTCGGCAAGGATCCGCAGACCGGCCTCGAAGTGTCGGTGCGCTCGGGCCGTTTCGGTCCCTATCTGCAGCTCGGCGAGGGCGGCAACGGCGAGAAGCCCAAACGCGCCAGCCTGCCCAAAGGCGTCGGGCCCGACGAGATTGAGCTTGAGCGGGCGCTGGGTCTGCTGTCGCTGCCGCGCACGGTCGGCAGCCACCCGGAAGACGGCGAGCCGATCCTGGCCGGGGTCGGCCGCTTCGGGCCCTATGTGCAGCACGGAAAAACCTACGCCAATCTTGAAGAGGGCGACGACGTCCTCAATATAGGATTGAACCGCGCGGTCACGCTGATCGCGGAGAAGAAACTCAAACCGTCGAAGGGCCGCCGCTTCGGACCGGCGCCCGGCCGCCCGCTCGGCGAGCATCCCGACAAGGGCGGCGAGGTCGTCGCCAAGAACGGCCGCTACGGCCCCTATGTCAGCCACGATGGCGTCAATGCCACGCTGCCATCCGACAAGACGCTGGAGTCGATCACGCTCGAGGAAGCCGTGGCCCTGATCGATGCCCGCGCGGCAAGCGGTGGCGGCGGCAAGCGCAGGAAAGCCGCCAAACCGGCCAAGGAGCCGAAAGCAAAGACGCCGAAGGCCGCCAAAGAACCGAAGGAACCGAAAACCGAAAAGCCGCGCAAGGCCCCGACCAAAAAGGCCGCGGGCAAGAAGAACGACGTCACCGGCAATGGACTGGCTGCCGCCACCAAGCCGCGCACGAAGAAAAAGGCAACGGAGCCTGCTGCGAACTGAGCGCTAGCTGCCGGGCTGAACCGGCTGAAGGTCGAATTGGTCAAGACAAAGAAAAAACTGTCCCCTGCCCTGCCGTCCCGGCAGGACGTGCTTGCATTCATCAACGCCCAGTCGGGAAAGGTCGGTACGCGCGAGATCGCCCGCGCTTTCGGCCTGAAGAACACCGCGCGTGCCGAACTCAAGCGCGTGCTGCGCGACCTCGCCGACGAAGGCAAGATCGAGCGCCGGCGCAACAAGCTGCACAGACCCGGCATCCTGCCCATAATGACGCTTGCCGACATCGTCTCGCGCGACCGCGACGGCGAACTGATCGCGGTGCCGGCGGAATGGGACGAGGAAGAGCACGGCGCAGCGCCCAAAATCCGCATCGCCTCCCCCCGCCGCCTGCGACCGGGCGAGGCCGCTGGCATCGGCGACCGCGTGCTGGTGCGCACCGAACCGTCCGGCGAGGCCGACGATGACGCCGCCTATCGCGGCCGCGTCGTCAAAATCCTCGACCGCGCCAAACACCGTACGCTCGGTATCTTCCGCAGCTTGCCGGGCGGCGGCGGCCGCCTCGTCCCCGTCGACAAGAAGGCGCTCGGCCGCGAACTCGCGATTCCGCCGGGCGCCACGCTCGATGCCGCCGACGGCGAACTCGTTTCCGCCGATGTCGCCAAACAGGGCCGCTACGGCCTCACCGTCGCGCGCGTGAAGGAACGCCTGGGTTCGCTCAAGAACGAACGCGCGGTCAGCCTGATCGCGATCCATGCACACGGCATTCCCCATGTGTTCGGCCGCGAGGCGCTGGCCGAAGCGCAGGCCGCCCGTCCCGCCGACCTTGCCGGCCGCGAGGACTGGCGCTCGCTGCCGCTCGTCACGATCGATCCGGTGGATGCGAAAGACCACGACGACGCGGTTCATGCCGAGCCGGACCGCAATTCCGCCAACCGCGGCGGCCATATCGTCACCGTCGCCATCGCCGACGTCTCCCATTACGTCATGCCCGGCTCCGCGCTCGACCGCGAAGCGCTGGAACGCGGCAATTCTGTCTATTTTCCCGACCGCGTCGTGCCGATGCTGCCCGAACGCATCTCCAACGACTTGTGCTCGCTTAAAGTTCAGGAAGATCGCGCCGCGCTCGCGGTGCGCATGGTCATCGGTGCCGATGGCCGCAAGCGCGACCACTCCTTCCATCGCGTGCTGATGCGTTCGGCGGCCAAGCTGCATTATGCGCAGGTCCAGGACGCGATTGACGGGCGGACCGACGAGACGACCGCACCGCTGCTTCGGCCCGTCCTCTCGCCCCTCTATGAGGCCTACCGTGCGGTCAAACGTGTGCGCGACGCGCGCGGTCCGCTCGACCTCGACCTGCCCGAACGCAAGATCCTTCTGCGTCCCGACGGCACGCTCGACCGCGTGGTGACGCCGCAGCGGCTCGACGCCCACCGCCTGATCGAGGAATTCATGATCCTCGCCAATGTGGCGGCCGCCGAGACGCTGGAGCGCGCCAACGTCCCGCTTATCTACCGCGTCCATGACGAGCCCGCGCGCGAACGGGTCGAGGCGCTGCGCGAATTCCTGCAGACGCTCGATATCTCCTTCCCCAAGGGCGGCGTTCTGCGGCCGGAGCACTTCAACACCATCCTCGCGCGCGTGAAGGGCCGCGATGCCGAAAACCTCGTGAACGAGGTGGTGCTGCGCGCGCAGGCGCAGGCCGAATATGCGAGCGAGAATTACGGCCATTTCGGGCTGGCGCTGCGCCGTTACGCGCACTTCACCTCGCCGATCCGCCGCTATGCCGACCTCGTCGTGCATCGCGCGCTGGTGCGTGCGCTCAAGCTCGGACATGGCGGGCTGCCGGCCGGCATGGATATCGCAACACTCGGCGAAATCGCCGCCCGCATCTCCGCCGCCGAGCGGCGCGCCATGGCGGCCGAGCGCGAGACCGTCGATCGACTGATCGCGCATTACATGGCGGACCAGATCGGAGCCACATTCGAGGGTCGCATCGGCGGCGTGACGCGCGCCGGCCTGTTCGTGAAACTTGACGAGACCGGCGCCGACGGCTTCATCCCGGCCCGGAACATCGGCGACGACTATTTCCAGTATCACGAAGCCGAGCACGCGATGATCGGCCGTTCGACCGGCGAGACCTACCGGCTGGGCGACCGCGTGACGGTGCGTCTTGTCGAGGCGGTTCCGGTCGCGGGCGCATTGCGCTTCGAGCTGATATCGACCGGGCGCAAGGAAGCGCCGCGGATGGCAGGTCGCGCCCGCCGGCTGCCCGGGCGCGGCAAACGCGGCGCGCGGGACGAACGCATGTTGCCGCGCAAGCGGCATGGATAGGCAGAAGTGACATGACGACGGTCCGACCGGAGACATCCAGCCCGCCCGAACGCGATACCGTGCGCGCGCTCAGGCGTGGCTTTTGCTGTCGTTGCCCGAATTGCGGGCGTGGCGGGTTGTTCCGCGCCTTTCTGAAGGTGCGCGACTATTGCGAGGTGTGCGGAGAAGAGTTGCATCATCAGCGCGCCGACGACGCACCCGCTTACTTCGTAATCGTCATCGTCGGCCATATTGTGGTGCCGATGACCATGGCCGTCGAACTCGCCTTCACCCCGCCCTATTGGGTCCACGCCGCGCTCTGGATACCGCTGACCATCGCGCTGTCGATCGGATTTCTGCAGCCGATCAAAGGCGCTATTGTCGGCTGGCAATGGGCCCACCACATGCACGGCTTCGATCCGCACGCCGAGAAGGACGATACTCATCTCGTTGCGCCGCAGCCTGCGAATACCCGCCCCAACCCGTGACCAGCTTTCCATCATGTCCGAATTCACGATCCGTCTGACCAAGGCCGAACGCGACCAGTTCTTTCCCAATCGCCGCCCCAAGGACGCCGCGACCCTGATCCTGGTCGATCGCAGCGGCCCCGAGCCGAAAGTTCTGCTCGGCAAGCGGCATGCCCGGCACGCCTTCCTTCCCGGCAAGTTTGTCTTTCCGGGCGGACGCGCGGAGCCGAACGATCGCGCGATGCCGGTCGCGGCCGCGCTCGATAAGGATGTCGAGGCCAAGCTGATGAGCCATGTTGTGCGCCCGAGCGCGGTCAAGGCGCGCGCGTTGGCGCTTGCCGCCATTCGCGAGACGTTCGAGGAGACCGGGCTCCTGCTCGGGGCGCGGCGGCCGGACGAACGCGCCGTGCCCGAAGGACCATGGGCCGACTTCGCCCGTGCAGGTTTCTATCCCGACCTGTCCTGCCTGCATTTCATCGCGCGCGCCATCACCCCACCGCGGCGCCCAAGGCGTTTCGACACCCGCTTCTTTTCGGTGGACGCCTCCGCAATCGCCCATCGCGTCGAAAATATCGTCCACGCCGAAGCCGAACTGGTCGAACTGACCTGGATCCCGATCGCGCAGGCGCGCAGGCTCGACATGCCGACGATCACCGGCGTCGTCCTGGAGGAGCTGGAAGCGCGGGTTGCGGCCGGCTTCGGCCACGACCTGCCGGTTCCCTTCTACCGGATGCCTCGTCGGGAATTCGTTCGCGACCTGCTCTAGGGGTGCCGACGTTTTCTTGACATTCGCGGTTCGGACGCTAGGTTCCGCCGCAACTCACAACATTCCCTTCCGAGGTCCCCATGGCCAAGGCCGTTACGATCAAAGTGAAGCTCGTCTCGAGCGCCGACACCGGCTTCTATTACGTGACGAAGAAGAATTCGCGCACAATGACCGAGAAGCTGAGCAAGAAGAAATACGATCCGATCGCCAAGAAACACGTCGAGTTTCGCGAAGGCAAAATCAAGTAACCGGGAGCCTCGTCCGCGGCTGCTTTCCGGTGGGCGCCCCCAGGTGGGCGCCCATTGCATTTTGTGCGGCCTGCTGTGCGATGAGCGCATGGCCATAAACAACATCATATTTTCGTGAAATAGGTGGCCGGCCGGAAGCGGCATCATGAGGAGGCCACTCGTACCGCTTCCGGACCGGCCGAACCCCACGGACCCAGGAGATGCGGCGGACCTGAGCATTCCGCAGGGTTGTCCAACTAAGAAATAAAACGAAATGGGCCGCCTTATTCCGCGCCCGATCGCCAAATCGCAGCGCCTGCGTGTTACGGCAATCAGGCTAGCGGATACCGTCAGGAAATCAATCTGCAAGTCTTTGATTCAAAGGCCGAGTTTTTCTCAACCTAAACGATTGACCTTATTATACTTGGTAAACCCGCTACCACAGATAGCGCGGTCCCATAGCAGCTACCGCCGCTTAGTTTGCGGCTTTTCAGCAACCTTCGACCGCGCGATCTTGCCGAGCTTCTTTTCAAAGCG
>JABARS010000025.1 GCA_019187085.1 Pseudorhodoplanes sp.
CCGGCGGCGACAAGGCCGAGAAGAAGTGAGGCGGCGGTGCGCTCACCCAGCGCGCCGCTTTTGATCCGTCATGCTGCTGTTTGTCGGGCTCGGAAATCCGGGCGCCCGCCACGCGGGCAACCGGCACAATATCGGCTTCATGGTGGTCGAGGCGACTGCGCGGCGCCACGGCTTTCCGCCGTGGCGTCGCCGCTTCCAGGGCGTCGCGACGGAAGGCTCGCTCGGCGGCGAAAAGACGCTGCTGCTGCTGCCGGGCACGTTCATGAACGAATCCGGACGCGCCGTCGCTGAGGCCGCGAACTTCTACAAGATCCCGTTGCACGACATCGTCGTCCTGCACGACGAGATCGAACTGCCGCCGGGCAAGGTACGGGTCAAGGCCGGCGGCGGCATTGCCGGACACAACGGGCTGCGTTCCGTCTCCGCGCATGTCGGCAACGACTACAAGCGCGTGCGCATCGGAGTGGGACACCCCGGCGACAAGAACCTCGTGCATGCGCACGTGCTGTCGGACTTCGCCAAGAGCGAGCGTGAATGGGTGGAAGCGATTTGCGAGACCATCGCGGAAAACGCCGCCCTGCTCGCGCGCGGCGAGGACGCGAGCTTCCAGAACAAGGTGCATCTTGCGATGGATGCGAAGGGGTTCGGAAGCGACAAACGAGGCGAAGAGCCGGACGCGGGCCCGCGCGGCCATTGATGGAAAGACGCTGATCAGATGGGATTCAAATGCGGCATCGTCGGTCTGCCCAATGTCGGCAAATCGACGCTCTTCAACGCCCTGACCGAAACCGCCGCCGCACAGGCCGCGAATTATCCGTTCTGCACGATCGAGCCGAATATCGGCGAAGTGGCGGTCCCCGATCCACGGCTCGACACGCTCGCCCGCTTCGGCAAGTCCGAGAAGATCGTCCCGACCCGGCTGACCTTTGTCGATATTGCCGGCCTCGTGCGCGGCGCCTCCAAGGGCGAAGGCCTCGGCAACCAGTTTCTCGCCAATATCCGCGAGGTCGACGCCATCGCCCATGTGGTGCGCTGCTTCGAGGATTCCGACGTCACCCATGTCGAAGGCAAGATCGATCCCGTAGCCGACATCGAGACGATCGAGACCGAGCTGATGCTCGCCGACCTCGACAGCTTGGAACGGCGCGTCGATGCGCTGGAGAAGAAGGCGCGCGGCAACGACAAGGAAGCCAGGGAAACGCTCGATCTCGTGCAGCGCACGCTCGCGCTGCTGCGCGAAGGCAAGCCGGCGCGTCTCGTCGAGCGCAAGCCCGAGGAGCAGAAGACGTTCTCGATGCTCGGCCTGCTCACCGCCAAGCCCGTGCTCTATGTCTGCAACGTCGAGGAGGCCTCGGCGGCAACCGGCAACGACAATTCGCGCAAGGTCGAGGCGCGCGCGAAGGAGGAAGGCGCGGTCGCGGTCGTGATCTCGGCCAAGATCGAATCGGAGATCGCCGTGCTCTCGCGCGAGGAGCGCGACGAATATCTCGGCGCGGTCGGCCTCAAGGAAGCCGGGCTCGACCGGCTGATCCGCGCCGGCTACCAGTTGCTCGACCTCGTGACTTATTTCACCGTCGGCCCGAAAGAGGCGCGCGCCTGGACCATCACCCGCGGCACCCGGGCGCCGCAGGCGGCCGGCGTCATCCACACCGATTTCGAGCGCGGCTTCATCCGCGCGGAGACCATCGCCTTCGACGACTATGTGCGTTTCGGCGGCGAGGCCGGCGCGCGCGACAGCGGAAAGCTTCGCCTCGAGGGCAAGGATTACGTGGTCGCCGACGGCGACGTGATGCATTTCCGGTTCGCGACCTGAGCCGCTTCGGGCTTGCGACCCTTGCACATGGCGCATGGGCCGACCGTTGACGACACCGCGCGCGCCGGGAAACATGGCGCTCCTTTGAGCCGAGGCAGGACCGTGCCGAAACTGTATTTCGAAGACTTCAAACCGGGCGTTCTGGGCGAGTTCGGCCCGCGCGAGGTCACCCGCGAGGAGATCATCGCCTTCGCCAAGGAATACGATCCGCAGCCCATGCATCTCGATGAGGAGGCCGCGCGTCAGACCATGCTGGGCGGGCTTTCCGCCTCCGGCTGGCACACCTGCGGCCTGATGATGCGGATGCTGTGCGACTGGTTCATCCTCGATTCGGCGTCCATGGGCGCGAACGCGGTCGACGAGGTGAAGTGGCTGCGGCCGGTGCGCCCCGGCGACAAGCTGACATTGCGCACCACGGTTCTGGACATGCGTGCGTCCAGGAGCCGTCCGGAGATGGGGTTCATCTCCTGCCTGTTCGAATTGATGAACGCATCACGCGAGACGGTGATGGAAATGCGCAGTTCTCTGATCATGAGTCGCCGGGCGGCGCAGAATCCGTCATGAAATATTTCGAGGATACCGCGATCGGCGACCGGCTCGAACTCGGCTCGCACACATTCCTGGCGGACGACATCAAGGCGGTGGCGCGCCGTTTCGACCCGCAGCGCTTCCATATCGACGAAGCCGAGGCGGAGCGTTCGCATTTCGGCCGGTTGTGCGCGTCGGGCTGGCATACCGGCTTCGCCTGGATGCGGCTGTTCGTCGATTATCGCAATGCGCTGATCGATAAAATGCGCGCCCGCGGCGAGCCGGTCGCCAAGCTCGGCCCCTCGCCCGGCTACCAGAACCTGAAATGGCCGAAGCCGGTCTATGCCGGCGACACCGTCACCTATGTGATGGAGGTCGTCGAGAAGCGCGAATCCAAGAGCCGGCCGGAATGGGGCATCGTGCAGTTCCAGGTCACCGGCACCAACCAGAACGGTGAGCCGGTCTTCGGCTTCCTGAGCACCGGCTTCATCGAGCGCCGTCCGGACCGACCCGCGTGACCGACCAGACCGCCAACCGCGCCGGCGATCCCGCCGTCACGCAGGCGGAGCGACGGACGTTTGGGGTCGCATCCGGCGCGCACGCGCTGCACGACGGCTATACCGACGTTCTCTACGTGATGTTGCCGGTATGGCAGGCCGAGTTCGGCCTCTCCTATGCGGCGATCGGCGCGCTGCGGGCGATGTTCACCGGCGCGATGGCCGGCCTGCAGATACCGGCCGGCCAACTTGCCGACCGGATCGGATCGACGACGGTGCTCGCGCTCGGCACCGCCCTGTCCGGCCTCGGCTACATCATCGCCGGCACGAGCACCGGCTTCGTGGTGCTCGTGCTCGCGCTCCTGATCGGCGGCGTCGGATCGAGCACGCAGCATCCGGTCGCCTCCGCGCTCGTGGCGCGCGCCTATGCCGGCCCGCGTTCGCTGAGGGCGCTTGGCGGCTACAATTTCGCCGGCGACATCGGCAAGATGCTCGTGCCGGCGCTCGCCGCCGCCATGATGATGGCCGTGCCGTGGCGACCGACGGTCATGATCCTCGGCGCCGCCGGACTGGTGGCCGCCCTTGCCATTGCGCTGGTGACGCCGCGCGTGTTCGGCGGCCGGCTGCCGCCGCAACCGGCGGAAGCGGAACGGCCGGAGCGGCCGGTCATACCCGGCGCGTTCACGATGCTGCTTTGCATCGGCACCATCGACAGCGCCGTGCGCATGGCGTTTCTCACCTTCATGCCGTTCCTGCTCACCGGCAAGAGCGCGAGCCTGCCGGCGATCGGCATCGCGCTCACGCTCGTGTTTGCGGGCGGCGCCGCGGGCAAGCTCGCCTGCGCCTATCTCGGCGCGCGCATCGGCGTGATCGGCACGGTGTTCTTCACCGAAATCCTGACGGCCTTGCTCATTCTGGCAATGCTCGTGCTGCCGCTCGAAGCCGCCTTCGTCGCGCTGCCGCTGCTCGGCATCGCCCTGAACGGAACCTCGTCGGTCCTTTACGGCTCGGTGCCCGATCTCATCCCCGCGCACAAGCGCACGCGCGCGTTCGGCATCTTCTATACCGGCACGATCGGCGGCGGCACGGTGGCGCCGGTGATCTTCGGCTTTGCCGGCGACGCGCTCGGCCTCACACCCACGCTCGTGCTGGTCGCCGGCGCGGCGCTCGTCACGCTGCCGCTCGCCTATCGCCTGCGGCCGGCTTTCGTCGCCGAACGGCGGCCCTGATCGCGCCTCAGCGCCAGTCGCCGCAGACCGCCTGCACGAGCGCAAGTGCCGCGACCGCGGCGGTGTCCGCCCGCAGGATGCGCGGCCCGAGCGACAGCCGCACCGTCTGCGACCGGCGCACGAGCAGCGCGCGCTCCTCCTCGGCAAAGCCGCCCTCGGGGCCGATCAGCACCGCAAGCGGCACAGGCGGCGCGCGACGCAAAGGCGCGAGCGCTGCGACCGGGTCCTTCATGTCCGCGTCCTCGTCGCAGAAGATCAGGACGCGGTCTGTGCCGAGATCCGCGAGCGCGCGCTCGAGCGCGCTCGCCGGCGCGATATCGGGAATCGACAATATCCCGCACTGCTCGGCGGCCTCGACGGCGTTGGCCCGCATCCGCTCGCTGTTGACGCGCGCCGCCTGCGTGTGACGCGTCATCACCGGCTGCAGGCGCGAGACGCCAAGCTCGACCGCCTTCTGCACCATATAATCGAGCCGCGCATGCTTGAGCGGTGCGAACAGATAATGCAGGTCGCCGGACGCGGTCTGCGCGCGCACCTGCTCGACGACGTTCAACGCGGTCGCGCGTCTGGCGCCGCGTTCAAGTTCGCAGCGCCATTCCCCGTCCCGCCCGTTGAACACCAGCACCGGATCGCCGCCCGCAAGCCGGAGCACTTTGCAGAGATAATTGGCCTGCGCGTGGTCGAGCGTCAGCCGCGCACCGGGACCGACCGGCGCATCCACGAACAGCCTCGGGGAGCGGAAATCGTATCGAGCCATGTCCAATCGTCGCACCCTGTGCAAGACCCCGCCGGCAGGCGGCGCCTTGCGGCAATTTAACCTCGCGCCGGCATCCGGGACGCTATAATCCAATTTCCGGGGCCGGACAGTCGCCGCCATGTTGCCGGATTCGAGGGGTTGTTAAGCCGCCGGCAGGCCCGGGCGAACAGCGCCGGGACGGAGCGGACCGGATCGCGGTCCCGGAAGAGGGAAGCCATGACGAAAGCTCCGATCGTGACCGCCGCGCTTGCCTTTCTGGTCGCGTTCGGGGGGCTCGCCGCGGCGCAGGCTCCCGCACCCTGGCCGAGCACGGCCGCCGCGCCGTCCGGCGGCGGATCGCCCTGGCCGGACGCGCCCAATCCGAATCGGGGCGCCGGCGCCGCACACCCCGCCTGGTCGAATCAGGGCAGTCCCGGCGCCAGCCATCCCGCCTGGTCGAATCCGCCGCAGCAATCCCAGGGCCAGCCGCCCCAAGGCCAGCCGCCCTGCGCACAGGAATTCATTCCCTTGCGCGACGACGCCCAGAAGAAGGCCAATGCGATCAAACCGGCCGCCGACAGCAAGGACCGCACCCGCCTCTGCCAGGCTTTCCGCACCTTCGTCGCGGCGGAAGCCAAGGTCATCAAGTTCGTCAACGAGAATGCCTCGCGTTGCGGCATCCCTGCCGACGCGGCCAAGGTCATGAAGACCAACCACGCCAAGTCGACGAACATCCGCAATCAGGTCTGCTCCGCCGGCGGTCCGTCCGGTCCGGCGCCGGCCCCAAGCCTCAGCGACGCGCTCGGCACCTCCCGCATCCCGGGCGTGACCGCGACCGAGCCGACGCGCGGCGGCGGCACCTTCAACACGCTCACGGGCAACCCGCTCGCACGATGACCACGCTCGGGCGCGTTGCGGATTCGACCGGCAATTGGGTCGACACCCTCGCGCCGTCCTGGTCGCGTCCCTATTTGCGGCTCGCGCGTCTCGACCGCCCGATCGGTTCCTGGCTGCTGCTGATGCCGTGCTGGTGGTCAGCCGGCCTTGCCGCCATTGCGGCCGGTGCGCCGTGGCCCAACCCGTGGCATGTCGCACTGTTCTTCATCGGCGCTTTCGCGATGCGCGGCGCCGGCTGCACCTGGAACGACCTCGTCGACCGCGACCTCGACGCCAAGGTGGAGCGCACGCGCTCGCGGCCGATCCCGTCCGGCCAGGTCACGCCGCTGCAGGCGTTCGTATTCCTTCTGTCGCAGGCCCTGGTCGGGCTTGCGGTGCTGCTGCAGTTCAACTTCTTCACCATCTTCACCGGCATCGCCTCGCTTGCGACGGTCGCGGTCTATCCCTTTCTCAAGCGCTTCACCTACTGGCCGCAGGTCGGGCTCGGCCTTGCCTTCTCGTGGGGCGCGCTGATGGGCTGGCCGGCGGTGTTCGGCCGGCTCGACGCACCGGCCTTCGTGCTCTATGCGGGCGCGATCTTCTGGGTGATCGCCTACGACACGCTCTATGCACATCAGGACCGCGAAGACGATGCCCTGATCGGCATCCGCTCGACGGCGATCCTTTTCGGCGAGAATACGAGACCGATCGTGGCGGCTTTCTATGCGGCAAGCGTCGTGCTGATCGGCGCGGCCGGCGTGCTCGCCGGCGCCGGCATCGGATTCGCCGCGGGCCTGATCGGCTTTGCCATCCATCTCGCCTGGCAGGTGCGGCAGATCGATATCGCCGATCCCGCGCTGTGCCTGCGGCTGTTCAAATCGAACCGCGACGCGGGTCTCATCCTGTTTGCCGGGATGATCCTCGACGCCTGGCTGCGTCACGCGGCGTAAAACAGGCGCGCGCTTCAATTGCGCGCGATGATCTCGCGCTCGCCCCGGTGCACAATTGCTGCCACAGAACGCCGGCCGGGCTTGCGGCGCAGCAATATGGACGGACGCCGCCGCCTGATTGCGGTGCGCCGCCGCCGGCGCGGCGACGGCTTTGCGACAGCGACGCGGCCGATGCGGCCGAACGGCTCGCGCAGCGCGCCATCGCCATCGACGACCAGCAACGGCAGGCCGAGCACCCGGCCCCAGGCCTTCCAGATGGCGCCGATGTCGTCGGCCTCGTTGTCCACAAATAGCGGCACGCTCAGGGCGCGATCGGGATGATCGAGCGTCACCGTGACCGCTGCCGGGCGCTCGCCCTCGGATGGCGCCAGCCGCAGCGCCACGCCGCGAAATGCCGCGACCGGAATGCCGACCGCCATGCGCATGCCGCGGACCTGGCGCCGGAGCACCACGCGATCGCGGTCGAGTTCGATTTGCCGGATTTGCCCGTCCGCCCCGGCATCGCTGGCCGGGAAGCGGACGGGCAGGCCGAAAGGGTCGAGCCGCAAGCCGCGGCTCGACCCGGCAGGCGCGGTCCCGCCGGTCTCCATGTGACGCCTCGAAAGCAACTCCCCCGGGCTTTTTTCGCCCGTTATGAGCACAACTCTGCCATAGAGCTTTCGGAATCCGCTTAATAAGGCTGGTTAACCGGCTGTTGCGGCACCGATAAGCGCCGCCATGCTTGATGCACCGTTGCCAAGGATGATTGATGCAAGCTTGCCGGATCGCGATGGATTACACACATCGCCGGCGCCCGGACCGCTTGTCAGAGGCCGTCCCGCCCCCTAAATCCTCCGACAATGACGTCGCTTCTCGACCAATCAGCCCTCACCGATCTTGCAGAAAATCTGGTCCGGGCGGCCCGCACCGCCGGCGCGGACGCGGCCGACGCGGTTGCCGTGCGCTCGGTGTCGTTCTCCGTCCAGGTCCGCGAGGGCGAGGTGGAGGAATCCGAGCGCTCGGAAGGCGACGATATCGGCCTGCGCGTCTTTGTCGGCAAGCGTCAGGCCGTCGTCTCCACCAACGACATTGCGGGCTCGCGCCCCGCGGCGCTTGCCGAGCGCGCGGTGGCTATGGCGCGGATCGCGCCCGAAGATCCCTATGCGGGTCTCGCCGACGCCGCACTATTGTCGCACACGCATCCCGACCTCGATCTGGTCGATCCCGAAATTCCCTCGCTGACCGATCTCGAAACGGTCGCGCGCACCGCCGAAAGCGCGGCACTTGCGGTGAACGGCGTCACCAAATCAGGCGGCGCGTCGGCGTCTGCCGGCATCGGCGGCATGGTGCTCGTCACGAGCCACGGCTTCAAGGGCGCCTATCTGGGCTCGCGCCACGGCGTGTCGATGATGGCGATCGCCGGCGAAGGCACGCACATGGAGCGCGACTACGAATTCTCCTCTGCGCTGCACCGGCGCGACCTCGAACCGGCCGATCAGGTCGGACGCCTGGCCGGCGAACGCACGGTCAAGCGGCTCAATCCGCGCAAGGTCGCGACGCAGAAGGTGCCGGTCATTTTCGATCCGCGCGTCGCCGGCTCGCTGATCGGCCATCTGGCGAGCGCGGCCAACGGCGCGTCGGTGGCGCGCAAGTCTAGCTTCCTGCGCGAGCGTATGGGCGAGCGCCTGTTCGCGCGCGGTATCCGCATCGTGGACGATCCGCTGCGCAAACGCGGCCTGCGCTCGCATCCTTTCGACGGCGAAGGCGTCGGCGGCCGGACCATGGCGATTGTCGACGACGGCATCCTCAAGAGTTGGTTCCTCGACAGCGCGACCGCGCGCGAACTCGGCCTCGCCACGACCGGGCACGCGCAGCGCGGCGTGTCGTCGTCGCCGAGCCCCGGGCCGAGCAACCTTCATCTCGAACCCGGACCGCTGACGCCGCAGGCGCTGATCGCGGAGACCGGCAGCGGCCTCTATGTCGCCGACCTGATCGGCATGGGCGTCAACCTCGTCACCGGCGACTATAGCCGCGGCGCCGCCGGCTTCTGGATCGAGAACGGCGAGATCGCCTATCCGGTCAGCGAGGTCACTATCGCGGGCCACCTGAACGACATCTTCCGCACGCTGACGCCGGCCAGCGACCTGACGTTCCGCTACGGAACCAATGCGCCGACGCTGCGAGTCGAGGGCCTGACGATTGCCGGGCAGTGAAGCGCGCATCGATCCGCGCGACGAGACGCAGAAGCTGGAACATGCGCTGCGCGCGGCTGGCGCCATCGCGCTGAAATTCTTTCGCGGCAATGTCCGTAGCTGGTTCAAGTCCGAGGATTCGCCGGTCAGCGAAGCCGATATCGCGGTCGACCGCTTCCTGCGCGAGGTGCTGGCGCGGCCGGACATCGGCTGGCTGTCGGAGGAAAGCGAAGACGACCTGTCGCGGCTTGAGGCGCGCCGGCTCTATATCGTCGATCCCATCGACGGCACCCGTTCCTATCTTGCCGGCCGTCCCGACTGGTCGATCGCCGCCGCCCTGGTCGAAGACGGCCGCCCGGTGGCCGCCGCCATATTCGCGCCGACCGACGACGAGATGTTCGTGGCCACTGCCGGCGGCGGCGCGTCGCTCAACGGCCGCCCACTGCACGCTACCCCGGGCAGTTCCCTGCGGGGCGCCCGCATCGCCGGGCCGCAGCGCTATCTCGACCGGCTGGCGCAGGCCGCGCCCGACATCGTGCGCGCGCCCAAAATCCACTCGCTGGCGCTGCGCCTCGCCCGCGTCGCCGAGGGCCGGATCGATGCTGGCCTCGCCTCCGTCCATGCCCATGACTGGGACCTTGCGGCCGCCGATCTTTTGGTGCACGAAGCCGGCGGCGTCATGACCGATGCGTCCGGGAACGCGCTGGTCTACAATTTGCATAATCCGATGCATGGAGCGCTGATCGCGGCCGGCCGCGACCGGCATCAGGCGGTCCTCGCACTCATGGGTGATTCCCGCATGGGCGATTCCCGAACGGGCGATTCCTGGAAGCAGTTGTCATGATCCGCCGCGCGGCTTTGAAACATACAGCAGCCCGATCCTGAGGGCGTTGCGGGACCGACCATGGCGGACATCTATTCTTCGAAGCAACTTCTGCATCTGGTCTTCGGCGGGGAACTGACCGACCTTCACGCGGTCGATTTCAAGGACCTGTCGAAGCTCGATATCGTTGGAATCTATCCAAACTATGCGGCGGCCTATAACGCCTGGAAAGCCAAGGCCCAGCAGACCGTCGACAATGCGCAGATGCGCTATTTCATCGTGCATCTGCACCGGCTGCTCGATCCGGAAGCGACGCCCCCGACGCCGCGCTGAGGCGGACCGGGCCCTCCTGTCATGCTCAATTCCCGGCGGATCGCACGCTCCCGCTTCGTCCAGAAAGCCGTCGGCATCCTCGCCGCCGAGTACCTTCGTCTGGTATATTATACTAGCCGGCTCGTCACCGAACCGGCGGACATCTACGAACGCGTGGTCCCCGATCTCCCCGTCATCCTGGCCATGTGGCATGGGCAACATTTCATGGCGCCGTTCATCAAGAAACCCGAGCACCGCGCCAAGACGCTCATCTCGCGCCATCGCGACGGCGAGATGAACGCAATCGCCGCCGAATGGCTCGGCGTCGAAACGATCCGCGGTTCGGGCGATCATGGCGGCGAGTTTCACCGCAAGGGCGGCGTCGGCGCCTATCGCGAGATGCTGCAGGCGCTCGGCGACGGCTACAGCGTCGCCCTCACCGCCGACGTGCCGAAAGTCTCGCGCGTCGCGGGACAGGGCATCATCAGGCTCGCCCGCGATTCCGGCCGCCCAATCTATCCGGTCGCCATCGCCTCCAGCCGCCGCCAGGTGATGGACAACTGGGACCGCTCGACGATCAACCTGCCGTTCAGCAAGCTCGCCGGCGTGGTCGGAACGCCGATCCGGGTCGCGGCCGGCAGCGACGACGCCGTCCTTGAGAATGCCCGGCGCGCGCTCGAGGCGACGCTGAACGAGACGACCGCCCGCGCCTATGCGATCGCGGACGGAACCGGATAGTCCGATGGCCGCGCCCAAACGAGTGCCGCTGACTTTGCGTGCCTATCGTCTGGTTTCCGCGGCGATGACTCCACTCGTACCGGCGCTGCTCGCCTACCGCATGCGGCGGGGGAAAGAGCAGCCCGGCCGCGTGACCGAGCGGCGCGGCCTGTCGCGGCTGATGCGGCCGGACGGTCCGCTGATCTGGCTGCATGGCGCGAGCGTCGGCGAATTGCTGTCGCTCTTTCCGCTGATCGATCGATTGCGCGAGCAGGGCTTCTGCATTCTGGTCACCTCCGGCACCGTGACGTCGGCCAATCTCGCGCGCGAGCGCCTGCCTGCGGACGTCATCCACCAGTTCATCCCGGTCGACACGCCGGGCTTCGTCGCGCAGTTTCTCGACCGCTGGCAGCCCGATCTCGGCCTGTTCGCCGAATCCGACATCTGGCCGAACCTGATCATGGCGAGCGCCAAGCGGCGCATCCCGCTGATCATCATCAACGGCCGCGTTTCGGAACGCTCGTTCAGGCGCTGGCGCACGTTCCAGGGCACGGCCAGAGCGCTGCTGAACCGGTTCGAACTCTGCCTCGCCCAGTCCGGCCTCGACGCGCACCGTTTCTCCGAACTCGGCGCGCCGCAGGTCGAGATCACCGGGAACCTGAAGCTCGATGTCGCCGCCCCGCCGATCAATCAGGAAAAGATGCAGATGCTGCGCGCGGCGGTCGGCGACCGGCCGGTGCTGACCGCCGCCTCCACGCATGCGGGAGAGGAAGTCGCCATCGTCGAAGTTCACCGGCGCCTGCGGACGGCGTTTCCCGGACTGCTCACCATGATCGCGCCGCGCCACCCGCACCGTGGACGCGAGATTTACGCGCTGGCCGAGCGCGCCGGCCAGGCGCCCGCGCTGCGCTCGCAACGCCAGCTCCCCGACCGGCATACGCAGATCTACATCGCCGACACGATGGGCGAACTCGGCATCCTCTACTGGCTCTCGCCGATCGTCTTCGTGGGCGGCTCGCTGATCGAGCATGGCGGGCAGAATCCGATCGAAGCCGTCAAGCTCGGCGCGTGCGTCCTGCACGGCCCGCATATCGGGAATTTTGCCGAGGTCTATGCCGCGCTCGACGCCGCGCGCGCGGCGATCGAGGTCGGCGATCCGGAGGAGCTGGCCGCCACCGTCGCCCGCCTGCTGCGGGACGGCGGCGCCCGCAAGGCCCTGATCGATTCCGGCCAGAAGACCGTGTCGCGCCTGAGCGGCGCACTTGACCGGACGCTGGCGGCGATCGAACCCTATCTGATGCAATTGCGGCTGGAACATCATCTGACCGATGCGTGAGCCCTCCTTCTGGTGGCAGGAGCCCGGGCTCGCTGCATGGGCGTTATCGCCGCTCGCACGCGTCTATGGCGCGGTCGCGGGCCGCCGCATGGGCAAGACGGGGGCGCCGGCCGGCATTCCGGTGATCTGCGTCGGCAATTTCACGCTCGGGGGCACCGGCAAGACGCCAGCCGCGCTCGCCTTCGCCGAAATCCTGACGGCGGCGGGCGAGCATCCCTATTTCCTCACGCGCGGCTATGGCGGCGCGTTGACCGGCCCGATCGAGGTCGAGCCCACCCGGCATCGCGCCGGCGAAACCGGCGACGAGCCGCTGCTGCTGGCGCGCCGCGCGCCGACCGTCGTCGCGCGCGACCGTCCAGCCGGGGCGCTGTTCGCGCGCCAGGCGGGCGCGAGCGTCATCGTCATGGACGACGGTCTGCAGAACCCCTCGCTGCGCAAGGATCTCTCGATCGCGGTGATCGACGCCCGGCGCGGCATCGGCAACGGCTTCGTCTGCCCCGCCGGACCCTTGCGCGCATCGCTCGGCGCGCAGATGCCGCGGACCGACGCGGTGCTAATCGTCGGGGAAGGACGCCACTATCCGCCCCGGCTCGCCGCTCTCCTTGCGGCCTACAAGCCGCAGGTCCTGCGTGCTCGGCTCACGCTCGACGAGACCGCCGTCAAGGCGCTCGGCAACCGCAAGGTGCTGGCTTTCGCAGGCATCGGCGATCCGGAGAAATTCTTCATGTCGCTCGCCGCCTCCGGCATCGAAGCCGCGATCGAGCGAAGCTTCGACGACCATCACCAATATACGGAAGCCGACGCGAACGATCTGCTCGCGCAATGCGAGAGAAGCGGCCTTGTTCCGGTCACCACCGAGAAAGACGCCGTCCGCCTGACCAGCCCCAATCCCGCGCTGGCGAAACTCGCCGCCAAGGTACGCACATTGCCGGCGCGGCTCGTTTTCGAGGACGAGAAAGCGGTCCGGAAATTGTTGCTGGACAGTCTCAAGACGGCGCGGTCGGCGCGCTGAGCTTGCCGTCGAAGCGCTGCGCCACGACCTCGGGCGAGGCATAGGCTTCCTGCAGGTCGACGCTCCAGTATTTGAGCTCCTCGAGCGGGATCGGTATGCCAGTCACCGCGCAGCGCACGAACGCGCCCGGCCGGATGATCCGGAAATCGCCGTCGAGGAACTTGACCTCGGCTTCGCCGGTCATGGGCGGATTGCGATCGGGGCGTTTGAGCAAGGCGTGTCTCCGTGCAGGCTGCGATCGGCCGGACAGTTGATCCGTTTAAGATAGTACGCGCGAGCCGCCGGAAAAGCCCGATCCAAGAAAAGCCCGGCTTGAAAAGCCGACTTCAAAAAGGCCCACTTGGCGCCTTTCGTCAAGCCGGTTTGCAAACCCGCTCAGAACAGGCTGCCCTGCTTCGGCGGCGTTCCCTTTTCGCGCCGCTTCGGTGCGGCCGGCGCAGGCGTTTCTTCGGACGGACGGTCTTCGGGCGGACGGCCGCCATCGCTGACTGCGGCAATATGGCCATCGGCGAATTCGATATCGAGGCGCATGCCGGTCGATACCGCGGCCGCTGCATGCAGCGGCGTGCCGGCGGCATCGCGCACGAGCGTAAAGCCGCGCGCCAGCACGCTGCGGTACGAGAATGCCGTCAGCAATTGCGTCGCCGAACGCACGCGGTCGGCGCGGCGGTCGAGCAGGACGCGCATCGCGCGTTTGCTGCGCTCCGCAAGGGCTGCGAGGATTTCGGCGTTGCGGCTCAAGCGCGTGCGCAGGACCTGCGTCGACAGCCGGCCGGCGAGCCGCGCCAGGCGCTGGTGATGCACATGGGCGTTGGCGCGCAGCGCGCGCGGCAGACGTTCGGCGAGATTGTCGAGCGTCTGCCGGCGGACGGCAAACAGGCGGTCCGGCGTCGGCAGCGCACGGCCGAGCGCGCGCAAGTCCTTGCGCCGGATGTCGATGCCGCGCTGCCAGCAGGCGATGTGACGCGCGGCAAGCGCCGCCACCTGCGCGATGAGATCGGCGCGCACCGGCACCGCCATTTCCGCCGCCGCGGTCGGCGTTGGGGCGCGGCGGTCGGCGGCGAAATCGATCAGCGTGATGTCGGTCTCGTGGCCGACCGCCGAGATCAGCGGGATCATGCTGTCGGCGGCCGCCCGCACCACGATTTCCTCGTTGAAGCACCACAGGTCCTCCAGCGATCCGCCCCCGCGCGCGACGATCAGGACGTCCGGCCGCGCGACCGGCCCGCTCTCGGGCAGCGCATTGAAGCCGCGGATCGCCGCCGCGATCTCCTCGGCGGCGCCGTCGCCCTGCACCCGCACCGGCCAGACCAGCACATGGCGCGGAAAGCGGTCGGCGAGGCGATGCAGGATGTCGCGGATGACGGCGCCGGTCGGCGAGGTGACGACGCCGATCACGCGCGGCATGAAGGGGATGAGCTGCTTGCGCGCCTCGTCGAACAGGCCTTCCGCGGCGAGCTTCCTGCGCCGCTCCTCGAGCAGCGCCATCAGTGCGCCGAGACCCGCCGGCTCCAGCGTCTCGATCACGATCTGGTAGGTGGAGCGGCCGGGATAGGTCGTGATCCGCCCGGTGACCACCACTTCGAGGCCCTCTTCCGGCCTGATCCGCATCTTGCCGAACACACCCTTCCAGATGATGGCATCGATGCGCGCGCTGTCGTCCTTGAGCGCGAAATAGACGTGGCCGGAGGAATGCGGCCCGCGATAGCCGGAAATCTCCCCGCGCAGCCGCACATGGTTGAACGTCTCCTCGACCGTCTTTTTCAGCGCGGCCGACAATTCGCTGACGGTCAATTCCACAACATTGACGCGGGCGGGCTCAATCATGACGGGCGAATCTCTTGCAGGGCGGGCGGCTCATGCTACACCACCTGACGATGACGGCTTCAATCCCGCGACGACCATGAACATCCTTCTCCTGGGCTCCGGCGGGCGCGAACATGCGCTGGCCTGGAAGATGGCGGCAAGCCCGCTGGTCGAGCGCCTCTATTGCGCGCCGGGCAATGCCGGAATCGCGCGCGAAGCACAGATCGTACCGCTCGATCCCGGCGATCATGCGGCGGTCATCGATTTCTGCCGCAGGAAAAAGATCGATCTCGTCGTGGTCGGGCCGGAAGCGCCGCTAGTGGCCGGCCTCGTCGACGACCTCGAGGCCGCCGGCATCAAGGCGTTCGGACCGACCAAAGCCGCGGCGCGGCTGGAAGGCTCCAAGGGCTTCACCAAGGACCTGTGCCGCGCGAACAATATCCCGACCGCGGCCTATGAGCGCTTCACCTCCGCCGCGGCGGCCCGCGATTATGTGCGCAGGCAGGGCGCGCCGATCGTGGTGAAAGCCGACGGCCTTGCCGCCGGCAAAGGCGTCGTCGTTGCCGAAACGATTGCGCAGGCCGAAGAGGCCGTCGCCATGATGTTCGACGGCGGCCTCGGCGCGGCCGGCGCCGAGATCGTGATCGAGGAATTCCTCGTCGGCGAGGAAGCTTCGTTCTTTGCGCTCTGCGACGGCAAGATTGCGGTGGCGCTCGCCTCCGCGCAGGACCACAAACGCGTCTTTGACGGCGACCAGGGACCGAATACCGGCGGCATGGGCGCCTATTCGCCGGCCCCGGTGATGACGCCGCAGATGGTGGCGCGCACCATGGACGAGATCATCGCGCCGACGCTTGCCGCGATGCGCGCCATGGGCAATCCCTACAAAGGCGTGCTGTTCGCCGGCCTGATGATCACCGCCGACGGTCCGAAGCTGATCGAATACAATGTGCGCTTCGGCGATCCGGAGACACAGGTGCTGATGCTGCGCCTGATGTCCGATCTCGTGCCGGCGCTGGTCGCCGCGTGCGACGGCATGCTGAAGAATTTCGACCTGCGCTGGTATCCGGACGCCGCGCTCACCGTCGTCATGGCGGCGAACGGCTATCCCGGCGCCTACGAAAAGGATTCGCGCATTTCCAAGCTCGCGGCGGCGGCGCAGGTCGAGGGCGTCGAAATCTTCCACGCCGGCACCAAAGCCTGTGGCGAGAACATCCTGGCCAATGGCGGACGCGTGCTCAATGTCTGCGCGCGCGGCAGGACCGTGGCCGAGGCGCAGGCGCGCGCCTATGCCGCCATCGACCGCATCGACTGGCCGGGCGGCTTCTGCCGCCGCGACATCGGCTTCCGCGCGATTGAACGCGAGAAGGCTGGTACATAATATTTACCGCCTGATTTACCGTGGCCGGGCCACACCGGCGGCGCATAACCATCCGAGGCCCCGTCATGCCCGACCTTGCCGATCTCTATCCCGGCTTTGCTTCGCACTGGATCGACACCGCCGTCGGCCGCATCTTCGCGCGCAGCGGCGGCGAGGGCCCGCCGCTCCTGCTCGTGCACGGCTACGCGCAGACCAACGTGATGTGGCACAAGGTGGCGCCTGCCCTCGCGCCGCATTTCAACCTCGTGATCCCCGACCTGCCCGGCTACGGCTGGTCGGTCGCGCCGAAAGCGGATGCCGACCACGCGCCCTACGACAAGCGCACGATGGCGCGCGTCATGATCGAGGTGATGGAGAAGCTCGGCCATGTGCGCTTCCACCTCGCCGGCCACGACCGTGGCGGCCGCGTCGCCTACCGGCTCGCGCTCGACCATCCCGGCCGGCTGCAGCGCCTCGCCGTGCTCGACATCATCCCGACCTACGAGATGTGGCATCGCATGGACGACGCCATGGCGATGAAGGTCTGGCACTGGCCGTTCCTCGCGCTGGAACATCCGATGCCGGAACTTTTGATCGAGAAGGACCCGATCGGCTATATCGACTACAAGATGGCGAGCTGGACGAAGGCCAAGGACCTCTCCGCCTTCGATCCGCGCGCGCTCGCGCATTATCACGCGTTCTTTTCCGATCCGCTGCGCATCCATGCCACCTGCGAGGACTATCGCGCCGGGCGCACGACCGATCTGAAGAACGACGAAGCCGACCGCGCGGCGGGAAAGAAGATCGCGGTGCCGCTCGGCGTGTTCTGGGGCGCGGCCGGCATTCCCGATGCGAGCGGCCCGCTCGCAATCTGGCGCGACTGGGCCGACGATGTCACCGGCCACGCCATCGATTCCGGCCATTTCATACCGGAGGAAAATCCCGACGCGATCGCGGACGCCCTGCTCGGCTTCTTCCGCGCCTGAGCACAAGGCACGCCGGACGCTGCCGGATTTGCGCCGGTGTCGAATGACGCTATGGTCTGCGCATGACCGTCGTCGACCGGCAGACCGCTTTTTCCGGCACCAAGGACGTCGCAAGCGCGCTGCAATTCGATGCCGCGCGGCTGGAAGATTTCTTGTGCGCGAAGGTGGACGGCTTTCGCGGCCCGCTGACGGTGAAGCAGTTCAGGGGCGGGCAGTCGAACCCGACCTATCTTCTGGACACGCCGGCGCGGCGCTACGTGCTGCGCCGCAAGCCGCCGGGCAAGCTGTTGCCGTCGGCGCACGCCGTCGACCGCGAATTCCGCGTCATCAGCGCGCTGCATCCGCGCGGCTTTCCGGTCGCCGAGCCGGTGATCTATTGCGCGGACGAGAGCATCGCCGGCACCGCCTTCTATGTGATGGGCCATGTCGAAGGCCGCGTGTTCTGGGAGCCGCACATGCCGAACGCAACGCCCGAGGAGCGGCGCGCGGTTTACGACGATATGAACGCCACCATCGCGCGGCTGCACGCCTACGACCCGGTCGCGCTCGGGCTCGGCGATTTCGGTCGCGGCGAAAATTATGTCGCGCGCCAGGTCGAGCGCTGGTCGAAACAGTATCGCGCCTCGCAGACCGAGTCGATCGCGGAGATGGACCGGCTGATGGACTGGCTGCTCGCGCATCTGCCGCCGCCGGCGCCGGTGCGCCTCGTGCACGGCGATTACCGGCTCGACAACACGATCGTTGCGGCGGACGCGCCGAAAATCCTCGCCGTGCTCGACTGGGAATTGTCGACGCTCGGCGATCCGCTGGCGGATTTCACCTATCACCTGATGCAATGGCACATGCCGCATTCGGAGGCCGGCGCCGGCACCGGCTCGCTGCTCGGCCTCGATCTCGACGCGCTCGGCCTGCCCTCGATGGACGATTATGTCGCACGCTATGTCGCGCGCACCGGCCTCGATCCGCGCCCGCATCTTGCGACCTATCTCGCCTACAATTTCTTCCGCATGGCCGCGATCCTGCAGGGCATCGTCGGGCGCGTGCGCGACGGCACCGCCACCAACGAGAATGCGCCAGCGAAAGCGAACATGGTACAGCCGCTCGCCGCCAAGGCCTGGGACTTTGTGCAGTCCGCCAGTGCCTGATCGCGGCAGCAGATCGCGCGACCCGTCATCCGCGCGCAATGACAATGCAGATGCCGGATTTTCAAACAGCCTCGCGGATCGCGCGATACGTAGAACACGACCCCTCACCCGCCTCGCTCATGCTGACGCATTCGCTCGGCATTCTCTCCCGCAGGGGGAGAGGAAAAACGTGCCCGGATCAAGGAAAACGCGCTGCAGAAATTCCCTTTCGTCATCCCGGTCTCAATCCTCACCAGTCATCATGGCTTCAATCCTCACCCGTCATCCCGGCCTCAATTCTCACTCTGTCATCCCGGCCGAGCGCAGCGAGAGCCGGGATCGCGATCCATACTTGCGGCTTCTGTCGGCGCACGCCGATGACGATCCCGGCGCTCGCGCTTGCGCGCTCGGCCGGGATGACGGAGCAAACTTTCAGATCGAAGCCGATGCGAGATTGAACCCGGCGAACGATCCCGGATCAGCAGCGCACCGCTACGCGCTGCGCTGCATCCGGGATGACGGAGCGAAGCTTCGAATCGTTAGTGCACAACTCGTCCGCTTCCCGCTCGCCCCCAGACAGGTGGCCTCATGGTTCGAGACGCATCGCTGCGCGATGCTCCTCGCCATGAGGAACAAGGCAAACGTCATCCGCTATCCCGGACGTACGCACGGGGTGGAGTGAGCGCAGAGAAACCCGTCGTATTTTCTCACGTGCTCAAACCTTCATCCGCCTCATCCTGAGGAGCGGCCGAAGGCCGCGTCTCGAAGGATGCAGGCGCCCGCGCCGGCCTCATGGTTCGAGACGCATCGCAGCGCGATGCTCCTCACCATGAGGATCGGGGCGCGTCAGCGCCGCGCGGCGAAGAAATCCTTCAGCAGCGCCGATGCCTCACGCTCGCCGATCCCGCCATAAATCTCCGGACGATGATGGCAGGTCGGCGACGAAAAGAAACGCACGCCGTTCTCCACCGCCCCGCCCTTGGGATCGTAAGCGCCGAAATAGAGCCGCCGGATACGCGCGAACGCCACCGCTCCCGCGCACATCGCGCACGGCTCGAGCGTGACGTAGAGATCGCATTCGGTCAGCCGCTCGGAGCCGAGCGCGGCCGCCGCCTGCCGGATCGCGATCAGCTCGGCATGGGCGGTGGGATCGTGGTCGCGCACCGTGCGGTTGCCGGCGCGCGCGACGATCGCGCCCTCGCGCACGACAACGCAGCCGACCGGCACCTCGCCGGCCGTCGCCGCAAGGCGCGCTTCCTCGAGCGCCGCGTCCATGAACGAAGGGGCAGACATGGGGAACGTGACCTCCGCCGTCGTGAAGCCCCGGCATCCGGGTCCGGCTCGCCGGGTTGGGCATAACGCTTGTGCCGGGCATCCACGCCTTTATACACGGCGATAGAAGACGCGGATGGCCGGGACAAGCCCGGGCGTGACGATCGACAGGCACAATGGTCAGGAAAATCCCCGGAAAGGCAGCGGCGGCCGAACCAGGCCCGCACGCGGGCGAACGCATCGCCAAGGTGATGGCGCGCGCGGGGCTGTGCTCGCGGCGCGAGGCCGAAGCCTGGATCGCCGCCGGCCGCGTCGCGGTCAACGGCGAGGTCATTACCTCGCCCGCGCTCAATGTCGGCGCGGGCGACCGCATCAGCGTCGACGGCAAGCCGCTGCCGCAGCGCGAGCGCACGCGGCTCTTCCTTTATCACAAGCCGCGCGGGCTCGTGACCACGCACGCCGACCCGCAGGGACGGCCGACCATTTTCGCTCAATTGCCGGCGGGCCTGCCGCGCCTCATCAGCGTCGGGCGGCTCGACCTCAATACCGAAGGGCTGCTGCTGCTCACCAACGACGGCGGGCTCGCGCGCGTGCTCGAACTGCCCGCCACTGGCTGGCTGCGGCGCTATCGCGTACGCGCGCACGGCAGCGTGACGCAGCCGCAGCTCGACGCGCTGCGCAAGGGCGTCACCGTCGACGGCGTGCGCTACGGCGCGGTCGAGGCTACGCTCGACCGCGTGCAGGGCGCCAATTGCTGGCTCACCTTTGCGATCCGCGAAGGCAAGAACCGCGAAGTGCGCAACGTGCTCGATCATCTCGGGCTGAAGGTGAACAGGCTGATCCGCCTCTCGTTCGGACCCTTCCAACTCGGCGAGCTTGTGGAAGGCGCGATCGAGGAAGTGCGCACCCGCCATCTGCGCGAGCAGCTTGGCGAACGCATCGCGTCCGCGGCCGGCGCGGATTTCTCCGGGCCGATTGCGAACGTTGCGTCCGCGAGGCGACCTGCCGATGAGGAACCGACGGCTTCTCGCCGTCACACCGAGGCGCAAGCCAAGCAAGCCTCGAAGGACGACGGCCGCCCGTCGTCAAGGGCTGCCCCCAAACCGGCTGCGGCCGGCCCGGGCCCTTCGCAGGGACGATCCCGGACAAATCCGCAATCGGCGCGGCCACCCCGGAAGGACGGGAAAAAGATCGCGCACGCCGCAGGCCGGAAGCGACGGACCCGCCAGCCCGATCGCCGCGAGCGAGGCCGCTGATGCGCATCGTCGGCGGACGCTGGCGCGGGCGCACGCTCGCCGGACCGAAATCGCAAAGCCTGCGGCCGACCGCCGACCGCCTGCGCGAGACGCTGTTCAACATCCTGATGCACGCCTACGGCGATCCGGTCACCGGCGCGCGCGTGCTCGACCTGTTCGCGGGCACCGGCGCGCTCGGACTCGAGGCGCTGTCGTGCGGGGCGTCGTTCGCGCTGTTCGTCGACGACGGCGCGGAAGCGCGCGCCATCATCCGCGAGAACGTGGAGCGGCTGGGCGCCGGCGGCGCGAGCCGCATTTTCCGGCGCGATGCGGCAAGGCTCGGCGATGCGCACCCCCTCGAGCCGTTCTCGCTCGTCTTTTGCGATCCGCCGTACGGTAAAGGGCTTGTCGAGAAGGCTCTTGCGTCCGCGCGCGCGGGCGGCTGGCTCACCGACGACGCGCTGATCGTGGTCGAGGAGACGACAGGGGCATTCGTCGCACCGGAAGGCTTCAGCGAGATCGAACGGCGCGCGTATGACGATACGGAGTTTGTATTCTTGCGGCTGATCTGAGCGAGCGCTCCAGGTCAAGGCGTCATGCCCGGGCTTGACCCGGGCATCCATCATTTCAAGTGCAGATGTCCGGATAGAGGTCAGGCCACTCGACGAAGCAACGCGCAGAGGCGCGCCCGGGACACGCGATCTTCATCACCGCCGGCCGAACAGCCGCTCGATGTCGCTGAGCTTCAGCTCGACATAGGTCGGGCGGCCGTGATTGCACTGGCCGGAATTGGGCGTTGCCTCCATCTCGCGCAGGAGCGCATTCATCTCCTCCGGCTTGAGCCGGCGGCCGGCGCGCACCGAGCCGTAGCAGGCCATGGTGGCGGCGACATGCATCAGCCGCCGCTCGAGCGGCAGCGTCTCGTCCCATTCGGCCATGTGCTCGGCGAGATCGCGCACGAGCGAAGCCGCATCGATCTCGCCGAGCAGGGCGGGCGTCTCGCGCACGAGCACCGCGCCCGGACCGAACGGCTCGATCGCGAGCCCGTATCGCGCAAGCTCATCGGCGCGCGCGGCAAGGCGTTCGACGTCGGTCTCGTCAAGCTCGACCACGTCGGGAATGAGCAGAATCTGGCGCGCGGCGCCGCGCTCGGCGAGCGCTACCTTGAGCTTCTCGTAGACGAGGCGCTCGTGCGCGGCATGCTGGTCGACGATGACGAGGCCATCGCGGGTCTGCGCCACGATATAGGTCTCGTGCACCTGCGCGCGGGCGGCGCCGAGCGGACGGTCGAGAAGTTCGGGCGCGGGCTCGGCCAGCGCCGCGCGCGCGTCGGCCGAGGGCGCGACGCCCGCGAAGGCGGCCTGCGCGGC
>JABARS010000016.1 GCA_019187085.1 Pseudorhodoplanes sp.
GTTCAGCAGCCTCGCCGAGGCGCGACAGATCATCGAAGCATGGAGGATCGACTACAACACCAACCGACCGCACACGAGCCTCAACGGGCTCACACCATCCGAGTTCGCAGCACGCCCCAGGCAGGGGGCAAAACTGGAACAGACTCTCCTTATGAACGAGGGCATATCGGGGAGCAGGTCAATAGCTCTGCATAATCGCTCAAGCACAAGGTCATAGGCACGATGCAAAATAATTGGATTCCATCAACGGCTATCCTTCGCCGGCCATTGGTCAGATACGGGTTGGTAGTAGCCGGTATCGTTGTTGTTGTTGTCGTCGCGCTGTCGATCTACAACAATCGGCCGATTTCGGTTAGCGCGGCATCGATCGAGCGCAGCATCGCTATCCGCGTCTTTGGCCTCGGAACGGTGGAGGCACGCATTCTATCCAAGATCGGATTTGAGATTGGCGCCACACTTGCCGAGCTTCATGTCGATCATGGTGATCGAGTCACGAAAGGCCAGGTGCTTGCGCGGCTCAGTCTTGGCGAGCAGGAAGCCAAAGTAGAGAAAGCTCGCGCCGCTTTTGAAATCGCCACGGTCAATATCCGGCGGGCGGAGGCCAATCTCGAAAAGGCGCGTGCGGTACTGGCGCAAAGGCAAGAAGCGAACCGGCGCAAGCAGTCTCTTGTCGGCCGTGACATCGTTTCGCAACAGGTGGCAGAAGAAGCAGCACGTGACGAAGCGGTAGCCAAGGCGGATGTCACGGTCGCCGAGAGCGAAATCATAAGCACGAAAGCGCAGCACACAGACGCCAGGGCGCAAGTGCAGTTTGAGGAGACACTGCTCCGCCACCGCACACTCGTAGCCCCCTATGACGCCATCGTGATCGAACGGCACAAGGAACTGGGCACAGTGATAAAGGCCGGCGATCCGATTTTCACGTTGATTGCCGCGGAGAGCTATTGGGGACTTGCTTATATTGACGAGGCGCGCGCCGGCTATATTGAAGAAGGCCAGCGCGTTAACGCGCGACTGCGCTCACGTCCACGGGATGCATTCACCGGCAAAGTCATGCGCATCGGGCTTGAGAGCGACCGCGTGACGGAGGAGCGACGCGTCTACATCAAGGGCGACAATCCGCCGCCACGTGTGTTCTTGGGCGAGCAAGTGGAATTCTGGATTACGGTCGCCACACTGGATCAGGCGCTGCTGGTGCCGGAATCTGCGGTTCATGGGTATAACGGACGCGAGGGTACGGTGTGGATAGTCGAGAATGGCCGACTGAACCGGCGTCTCGTCCAATTCCGGCATCGCACGGAAGACGCCCGCCTTGAAATCGTCGGTGGCTTACCGGACGGCGCACGGGTAGCGACGCGCGTCGAGACGAGCTTCCGCGAGGGCCGTTCGGCCCGGATCAGCAAGGACGGGGGGTCATGAATCTCGCCTATCGCGACATTCGGCATAATCTTGGACGCTTTCTCCTGACCTGTGTCGGTCTTGGACTTCTGCTCGGCGTCGTGCTGGCGATGATCGGCATCTACCGTGGCCTGGTGGTCGATGCACTGACGATAGCCCGCGCTCCGGCGGTCGATCTGTGGGTTGTGGAAGCAAACACGCGCGGCCCCTTTGCCGAGGCCTCGCGCATTCCCGGCGATATCCGCGAGGCCATTGCGCGCATCGCCGGTGTTTCGGCGGCGGGCAGCATCACCTACCAGACCGTCGAGACCGAGCACATGGGCGACAAGCTCAGGCTCTACGTTATCGGCTACGAACCGACGCGCCCGGGGGGACCGCCGGAAATCATCGCAGGGCGCGGGATCGCCCGCAGTCACTACGAGATGATTGCCGATCAGAGCACAGGACTTACGCTCGGTGGACGAATTCATCTCGGCCGCAACATGTTTACTGTCGTCGGATTAACCCGCTATCAAACGAATTCCGGTGGGGACCCGGCCATTTACATCACGCTGCCTGATGCGCAGAAATTGCAGTTCGACCTTGCGCCTCCGGCGGCACGGGTGCAGCTCGCGCGCGGTAGCGGCAGCGCGAGCCGCGACACCGTCAATGCCGTTGTCGCGCGGCTGCATCCCAATGCATCGTCGGACGCGGTGGCCGAGACGGTACATCGCTGGAAGCATCTGACTGCGATCACGCAGGAGGCGCAGGAGCTGATACTCACGCGCTCGCTGGTCGATCGCGCAAGGCGCCAGATCGGTCTTTTCACATCACTATTGCTTACGGTCTCTGCGGTGATCATCGCGCTCATCATTTACACGATGACCATGGAGAAGCTAAAGCAAATCGCCACCTTGAAGCTGATCGGTGCGCCTGATCGGACCATCATCGGCATGATCGTACAGCAGGCTTTGGCGCTCGGCTTCATCGGGTTCGCCATCGGCGCCACGCTTATTGTCAATATCAAGGATTATTTCCCGCGGCGTGTCGTCCTTGAACCCGATAATGTCCTTGTGCTCGGCCTTATCGTGTTTGCGGTGTGTCTCGTCTCCAGCGGCCTTGGCGTTCGCGCCGCACTGCGGGTCGAACCTGCAACGGCTCTTGGGGGCTGAGATGGCGGCGGCGGCGACAAATCATCCGCTCGTGCAACTGCATCGCATCTCGAAGCATTTCGGCGAAGGCGAGACCCGTGTTGACGCCCTGCGCGACGTGTCGCTTGCGGTCTACCCGGGTCAGGTCGTGGCGTTTCTCGGTCCTTCTGGCTCCGGCAAGACGACGCTCCTCAACATCATCGGCTGCATCCTTGATCCGTCCTCAGGCTCAATGGAGCTTGACGGCGAGCGCGTCATTGAGGACGGGCGCTGGCTCAGGTCCGATCTGAAAAGCCTGCGACTCGACAAAATCGGTTTTATCTTCCAGTTTCATAATCTGATACCGTTCCTCGATGCCACGGACAATGTCGCGCTTGTCCTGCAGCTGGCAGGAGCGGATGCGACGACGGCACGCGCTCGCGCGGTCGAACTGCTTGACTACCTCGAAGTCGGGCACCGTCGCGGCGCCATGCCGGCCAAGCTCTCCGGCGGCGAGGCACAGCGCGTTGCTATCGCTCGTGCGTTAGCCAACCGGCCGCGCATCATCCTCGCCGACGAGCCGACGGCAGCGCTCGATTCGAAGCGTGCGGGAATCGTCATGGACCTGCTGCGCAAGGTTGCGGTGGAACGACAAGCCGCGATTATTGCCGTCACCCATGACGAGAAAATCTTCGACCGTTTTGATCGCATTTTCGGCTTGCGCGACGGGCGGCTGGAAACATATATCGATCAGGATCAGCGAATTCCTGTTGCTTAGCAATCGCGCTGGAATGGTTGCGCAATTGCACCGCTTTGTAGCGGCGACAGTTTCCTTGCTTTTAGTTGCCCGTTCGCGGCTCGTCGCGAACAGTTGGGACTGGCCGCGGCTTGTCGCGACAGGTTGTCCGGCATAGGGGAATCATACCTAGTTTACCCCGATCTTGATTTCGTTGATGACCTTGAGCCAGAACTTGGGGCCTTCGGTCTGCTCGATCCAAGGCCGAGAAGCGCGCAATGTCGACAGTCGAAGGATATCGGCCTCGGATAATGCAGTCATACCAGAGCGGGACGATCAGTAGGGTAATGGGAATTGCGCCACGAGATCACGCACCTGTCTGTTGATGCGTTGCCGGTTGGCATCGAGTGTTTCTCGACGGGCGGCGTGAAGCGTGTCGAGGATAAGGCCCCCGATTTGGCGGTACTCGCCGGGGCCGAAGCCGCGGGAAGTTCCGGCTGCGCTCCCAACCCGGATGCCGGACGTCACCATCGGCTTCTCTGGATCGTTCGGGATCGCATTCTTGTTGAGGGTGATACCAACAGATTCAAGTACCTTCTCAGCGACATTTCCAGTGACGCCGAACGGACGTAGATCGACAACCGCGAGATGGCAATCAGTGCCGCCGGTGGTGATGGTCAGTCCGCCGTCGGAAAGGGTCTGCGCAAGGACACGGCAATTCTCGACGACGGCCGTCGCATAGGTCTTGAAGGTCGGTTGCAGCGCTTCACCAAACGCCAAAGCCTTGGCCGCGATGACGTGCATGAGTGGGCCGCCTTGAAGGCCGGGGAATGTGGCGGAGTTTATCTTCTTTGCAATCTCGGCGTCATTGGTCAGCACGAATCCGCCGCGCGGTCCTCGCAATGTCTTGTGCGTGGTAGAAGTGACAACATCAGCGAACGGCACAGGCGATGGAAAAGCACCGCCCGCGACCAATCCCGCAAAATGCGCCATATCCACCATTAGGAATGCGCCTACCTCGTCGGCAATCTGCCGGAAGCGCGCGAAATCCAACACACGAGGATAAGCCGATCCACCCGAGATCAAGAGCTTGGGGCGGTGCTCGCGAGCAAGCTGCGCAACCTGATCCATGTCGATGAGATGGCTATCTGGATCGACGCCGTAGCTTACGGCGTTAAACCATCGACCCGACATATTGACCGGGGCGCCATGCGTGAGGTGGCCGCCCGCCTTCAGATCGAGGCCAAGAATCGTGTCGCCCGGCTCGAGAAGTGCGAGGAAGACGGCCTGATTGGCCTGGCTTCCTGAATGCGGCTGGACGTTGGCGTAGACGCTGCCGAAAAGCTGCTTCACGCGCTCGATGGCCAAATCTTCGATCACATCGACATGGGCGCAGCCGCCATAATAGCGGCGATGGGGATACCCTTCCGCATATTTGTTGGTGAGGATCGAGCCTTGGGCTTCGAGAACGGCGGGACTGACGAAATTTTCAGAGGCGATTAGTTCGATGGAATTGCATTGACGATCGCGCTCGTCCGCGATCGCCGCAAACACGGCATTGTCGACGCCCGACCAACTGGCGTGACCTACACTTCCATTCATTATCGGCCGCCGTAGGGGCAGCGCAGTCAGCGACTCCATCGCTGATCTCCTTTAAGGTCTTGGCATGTATTTCGCCGCCACAGGAAGCCGGTACAGCGGATCATTTGCCTCTTGCTATCATGAGAGTGGCCTGATGGAGCCATCCATTTTAAGGTGCCATTGCAGACCATTTTGCCTCCCCCTGCTCTGTCAAAAGCAGCAGACGACCTGCGCAATTACTCGCCAAGCGTATGTTAAACTTTATAGGCAACCCGATTCAGCGACGCTTTTTTGAAGCTATAGATTGAAACGCTTTGGCAAGTTTCCTAACCCCAATCTCAATCTCAGCTGGGGTATAGGCGGCAAAGCCCATTAGGAAGCCTGCCTCGCCGGTGCCCGCCGCATGAAGCGCCGACAATCCCATAAGATCGATCTCGAAACGACGAGCCGCGTCGACGGCATCGCGCTCGGACAGGTCGCAGGTCAGCATGCAGGGCATTTGCAGTCCGCCGACAGGAACGCGAGGCTCGACAAATGCGGAAAGATGCTTGCTGACACGGCTGGCCAGCACTTCGAGCCGTTCGGCATACATGCTTCGCATCGCACGAACATACGCGCCGAAATGTCCTCCCTCCATGAATCGGGCCAACGTCAGTTGCGCGATTGAGGCGGTGTGTCCATCAAGTAGCGAACGTGCGACGATCATTGGTTTTACTAACTGCGGCGGTAGCACGACGTAACCGATCCGCAGACCCGGAAAGAGCGACTTGGTGAAGGTACCAATGTAGATAGTCCGGTCGTGCGGATCGAGGCCTTGCACGCAGGCCGTGGGCTTGCCAGCGTAGTGGAACTCGCTGTCATAGTCGTCCTCGATTATCCATGCTTGGTACTGCGCCGCCCACTCGATCAGCGCCAGACGGCGATCCAACGCGAGCGTCGCTCCGGTCGGAAACTGGTGCGAAGGCGTTAAAGAAACAGCCTTGCCTCCGCGCGGGTCGTTCACGATCTGCTCAATCACGATTCCCTGACGATTTACAGGAATGGGGACGCATTCGAGACTGGCAGCATCGAATGCCTTGCGAGCACCGTAATAGACGGGGTCTTCGATGAAGATTCGATCTCCGCGATCGAGCAGTACAGTCGCGCACAGCGTCATCGCCTGCTGGGAGCTGGTGAGCACCAGCACGCGATCGGCCGTGGCACGGGCTCCGCGCTCAAGGTTTACATAGTCCGCTATCGCACGTCGCAGCGGGTCGGCCCCCTGCGGATCACAGTGAAGTAGGGCCTGCGTACCGGTCTCTTTCAAGACCTGCCGCTCCAAGCGTTCCCATAGCTGGAGAGGGAAGGTTCGCGTTTCCGGCACCCCTTGAGCAAATGGTCGGGGCAAAAGTATTCCGCGCACGCCTCCGCTGCGGAACATGGCGGCTCCGCGCTTGCTAAGGTTTGGCATCTGATTGCGCAACTGCGCATCACGCCTTGAACGCCGCCGGCTGGGCATGAACTCCGTTATTTCTGCCACGAAACTGCCGCTGCCGACACGCCGCTCGATGAACCCTTCGGTATGAAGCTGAGCGTAGGCGGACTCTATCGTGTCGCGCGAGACGCCAAGCGATCTGGCAAGCGAGCGCGAGGCGGGCAGCGGCTTATGGGCGCCAAGCGCGCCGTCGAGGATCAATTGTCGGATCGCTCTCTGTATCCGCGCATAAAGTGGCATCGCCGCATGAGCGGGATGGGCGAGCCATGCCTTTACGGATTCCAGTTGGGAGCGCTTGAATAATTGGTCTGATTTCATCGGAAAAATGGCTACAATAATCAGACCATTAGATGATTAGAAGTCAAGACAATAATGAGCGAGAGGCCTTTGCGGGATATTATTGACGCCGCTCGCGTTCAATAAAATCCGAGGCTATTAAAATACATATGAGCGGCGCGAGACAAGCAGGGACGTGAGTGTAGATTTCTCACGCGCGAGATCGACATTCGGTCTCGGACCGTCAGCGAACCAGGTTGCAGCCCAAGCGCTGCCTCGGAACGCGCAGAGCCAATAAAATGCCTTATGATACGTCGGTGCAGTAATCGGAATGCGGTATCGATCGTCGCCTAACCTCGCCGTCGTGAATCGAGGGTAACAGCCATGGCTTACTTCGAATGGAGATCAGATTTCGAAACCGGCATCCACGTAATTGATTACGAGCATCGACTGCAACTGATGACCGATTTGGAATTAAGCAGGACTCGCTAATAGCGAGATCTATTGATTACTTTTGGTGCAGGGGCATCTGATCGGTTGGGGCTAGCCGCGGCCCGGCGCGACAGGGCGCCGGAGCGCAGGGAATACACCCGGCTCATGCACTCATTACCGGGATGCGCCGCTGCCAAACCGACCTCTCGTCAAGCAGTTGCATCTGACCGGCTGTTCACCGCATCGAGAATAGCTCCTGGTGAAAGCGCTCGGTCACGGGCAGACCGTGGCGGGCGAAATCGTTCCGCAGCGCCGCCCCGAATCTCGCCGGACCGCAGAACCAGACGCTCGCCTCTCGCCAATCAGGAACGGCGGCGCGGATGCGGTCGCCGCTGAGGAGGCCATCACGACTGTCATGAAGAACGTGCACGCGCACGCCCGCCGCCTCTGCGTCGGCCGTCAGCTTGGCAATCGCATCCTCGCTCCAATCGGCCGTGGTGTGAAAGAGATCAATCGGCTGCGAGCGCGGCCGGCTGGTATAAGCCTGCCGGTCCATCGCAAACTGCTTCATGCGCGCTATAAAGGGAGTAATGCCGATACCAGCGCCGATCCAGATTTGTCGGGGCCGGTTATCGTCGAAGGTGAAGCAACCATAGGGACCCTCGACCTTCACCGGTTGCGCGACTCGCAGCGTCTGGGGCAGACGCTTTGTATAATCGCCTAGTTCCTTCGTAATAAACACCAGCCGATGCTCGGACGGATTCCACGCGGAGGCGATCGTACAAGGATGGGCTCCCTCGGCTTCGTCCCATGTGACAAAAGCAAATTGCCCAGGTTTGTGCCCCGGCCAACCTTGCAGAGTATCGATGTGGCCTTCGATCACGCGAAGGCCTGGATAGTAATGTAGTTTGATGATCGTGCCGTCCACCTGACGATCAGCGCCGACACGGCGGGCAAGCACCACAATCGCCGCCCATGACCCGTACGCAAGGAGAACTGCCATGATCACGCCAAGCGGCGATGTCCAGTAGGAAAAACTCGTCAGCACCACGGCGTGAAAGACAAGCCCCAAGTAGACGATCGCGAGGAGCCGGTGGGTCTTGTAGAACAGGCGGTACGGAATGCGGTGGATGAGCGCTGCTGCTATCAAGAGCACCGCGGCGTAGAAAGCCCATTCACCGATACCTTCGGCGACTCCACGCCATGAACGGAAAGTCTGCTCAATCACGCTGGCGGCCACCGGCCGCGGTCCGCGCTCGGGGCGCATGAGCCAACCGAGAGCTACTGCCCATTTCGGTGCTTCCGACCACAGCCAGTGCGCGACGGCGAGCGCGAGCGCGCCGATGCCGAACCACTTGTGAAGGCGGTACATCTTGTCGAGTCCGCCGATCCATCGCTCCGGGTATCGTGGCCGGAGCGCAAGTATCATCGCAAGGCTCATGCAAGCCATGGCGAGGATTCCGCTGAGCTGAATCGCCGAACCGCGCAACGCGAAGAAAGCTGGCGGCTGAAGAGCGCGCGGGTCGGCCGCGAGCCAGAGCAGCGTGACTAGTACCAGCGCGATCCAAAATGCAGCGTTTATGCGTCTCATTAGCGAGCCTCCGTCCAACTCTGTTAGTAGCACGAACCGTGTGCCGGGTCATACGGCGGCGGTGGCAGCCAGCCCAGGCCGGACGCGTGCTCGAAAAGGTTGGGGTGAGCACCTCCGACGCCATTACGATGTTCCTGCGGCAGGTGACGTTGTGTCGCGACCGGTCGGGACTGGCCGCGGCGATGCCGCACTTGCAGGCCGGCCGTGGCGGCCCTATATTGCCGCGTATCACATTTGTGATACATTGAAAATCATGGACATGGGAAAAACCGGTTACATCACCGCGCGGGTCGAGCCGAAACTGAAGGCCCAGGCCGGACGCGTGCTCGAAAAGGTCGGGGTGAGCACCTCCGACGCCATTACGATGTTCCTGCGACAGGTCGTCATGCAGCAAGGTCTGCCGTTCGAGCCGCGCATCCCGAATGCCGAGACCCGGAAGGCGATTGAAGAACTGGAAAACCCGACGAAGCGGGCAAAGCTGAAGCGACACGCGACAACGGAACAGATGTTCAAGGACATTTTGGGTAAGCGGGGGAATCGGGCAAAATAGAGGATATGCGGGCTCTCGTCGAAACGACGGCGTTTCGGAAAGATTTGAAGCGCGCCGACCGGCGTGGCCACGACCTCGAAAAGCTCGGCGCAATCATCAAGAAGCTGCAACAAGGAGAAACCCTGCCACGATCAAATCGTGCGCATCCACTGAAGGGGGAGTGGAAGGGTTTCTGGGAGTGCCATGTCGCGCCGGACTGGCTCCTGATCTATAAAGTGACGAACGAAAAAGTCCTGCTCGCGCGAACCGGCACGCACGCGGACCTGTTTGCGCGATGAAAAGAAAAGCCGCCGGGCGAGCCGGCGGCTGTTGCGTGTGCCCGCCTTCGGACGGACGATTACCGGCGTCTGGAGCCGGATTGGTTTTTCGGCGACGGGGGCTGCTCGCGCTCGTCGTCGTCCTTGGGCGGGCGCAGCACGATCTTGCACACGCCGTCGCCGTTGGGGATCGGCAGCGCCTGCAAGATGACGTTGTAGCCTTCCGCGTTTTGATGCTCGAAGGCGGCTCCGATCGGTAGCCAGAAATCGTCATGGTCTTCGCGCTTGATCACGGTGAAGGCCTGCATGGCGGGTTGCGATGCCATCGCATTTCTCCCTTGGTTGTCAGTGAACCGGTTGGACCGCGCGGCGAATGACCGCAAGCGCCTCGTCGATGGACTCGACGCGGTGAGAGCCCAGGTCCATGCCTTCAAGCACCCCCTCCTCCTCGCAAATGGTCGCAAGGATGCCAACGGACATGCGGCCGTCGGCAGTGGGGAACAACTCGATGGAATAGAACTGGATGCTGTCCGGCGAAACGCGAGCGTTTCGGATCGACATGCTCATACTCCGTCGTGCACGACCGGCATCCACCATGGGTGCCGGTCAACAGGACGGAGCGCTACTTCCAGTGTACGTGGGGGAAGGTCGCCTGCACCCGGTTCCGAAAACACCGAGTTAGGTGTTTTGATGGGAGGGGAGGTGCGTCATGGAGAGGCGGAAGTTCACGCGAGAGTTCAAGCTTGAGGCTGTGCGCCTGATCAAGGATCGAGGCGTTTCGTATGTGCAGGCGTCGCAGGACCTGGGCGTGCATACGTCACAGCTGCGAGACTGGGTGAAGAAGCTGGCGGACGATCCGCAGCACGCATTCCCCGGCCAGGGTCAGATGAAGCCCGAGCAGTTGGAGATCGCGCGGCTGAGGCGCGAGGTCACCAAGCTGAAGGGCGAACGCGACATCCTAAAAAAAGCCGCGGCCTACTTCGCGAAGGAATCGACATGAAGTTCGGTTTCATTGCGAAGCACCGGGGGATCTGGCCGGCGAACTGGATGTGCGAGGCGCTCGGTGTCTCGCGTGGCGGCTTCTATGCCTGGCTGACACGACCACGCAGCAAGCGCAGTCGTGACGACGAAGAGCTCGGCGCCAAGGTGCGCGCAAGTTTCCTCGGCAGCGACCGCACCTACGGCGCCAGGCGGGTGTGGGATGATGGCGATCTGGCGACGCGGCAAACCCGATGCGCTGCTGCATCACTCCGACCGCGGCAGCCAATACACTAGCGAGCAGTTCCAGCGGCTGATGGCCGACAACGGCATCGATTGCTCGATGAGCCGCTCCGGCAACGTCTGGGACAATGCGGCGATGGAGAGCTTCTTCTCCTCGCTCAAGACCGAGCGGATAGCGCGCAAGATGTACCGAACCAGGGATGAGGCTAAAGCCGACGTGTTCGATTACATTGAGCGCTTCTACAATCCCAAGCGCCGACACTCGACGATCGGCTATATGAGTCCGATGGAATTCGAACGGCAGGCAGGATTAGTTTAGGCGGGTGTCAACGAAACCGGGTGCAGGCCATGCATACAAGCCGTACAAAATTGATCACTACGCGATCGGTGCGCGGACGCTTCTCTTCTTCGATCACCGGCATCAAAGGTGTTGCAGCGGCCAGTACGCTGCTATCCATCCGCACATCCATTACAGCCACCGTGCAAAATTTCGCCGGGACCCATGATTCTGGTTGCAATCTTCGCTTCGCTTTTATTTAAGCGAACGAAATCCGACGCGGACCGCCGAGCTTTCGACAGCCCCAATTCTCAAACCGCGTTGTCTTCCGCGAAGCGGCCGACTTGTCCCGTCAAGTCGATATTCACCCCGATGTACAGGGTTAATTTATCGTCAAGTCCCCGCATTGTCGATCCGCGTGTATATCGACCTCACTACAATGATGCGTTGCTTTAATATGGGACACACCCGGCGTCTAAAACTGCCTCGCCGTCCGTAATGTGGTCGCGCGCAATATTACACCCGATTTACACCCGGTGCTTAGCGCGACTGTTAAGCCCTTGAAATTATTGGCGCTCCCTAGGGGAATCGAACCCCTGTTTCAGCCTTGAGAGGGCCGCGTCCTGACCGCTAGACGAAGGGAGCGGAGCGCCCTCAGATAGACCCGATCCGGCGGTGAAGCAAGGCGCGGCTGGCGGGGAGCCGGTCAGGGCTCGCTGGCAAAGCGCAGCCGGCCGGCCGGCCGCAGGCTGCGCAGGTCGAAGGTGCGGATCTCGGTCGCGCCGGCAACCTCCACCGTCACCACGATGCGGTCTTCCGACGGCGCAACCGAAAGGACTTTTGCGCCCTTGGGCAGGAGCGCCACCGCGTCGGCGGGCGCAAGGCTTCCCTCGCTGCGAAAAACCCGATAGCCCACGACCCCGAGCACCACCGCAATACCCAGCATGGTGGCGACGCCGGAGAGCAGCATCAGCCAGCGCACCTTGTCAACGAGGCGCTGGGCGGCGGGGTCGAGCGGGGGTTCGTCGTCGGACGTTTGAACCATGCCGGATACGAACGAGCGCCTGGAAACGGTGACGGTTGCGGCCGAGGACAACGGCGCACGCCTCGACCGCGTGCTGGCGGCACAGGTCGCGGGCCTCTCGCGTACGCGCCTCAAGGCGCTCATTCTTGACGGCGCGGTCGCGATCGGCGGGCGGACCATCCGCGATCCCGGGCAGCGCGTCAACGCCGGCGACCAGGTGACGGTCACCGTCCCTGCGCCCGAGGACGCCGTGCCGCAGGGCGAGGCGATCCCGCTCGACGTCGTCTACGAGGACGCCGACCTCATCGTCATCGACAAGCCGCGCGGCCTCGTCGTGCACCCGGCCGCGGGCCATGCCAGCGGGACGCTGGTGAACGCCCTGATCGCCCATTGCGGCGCCTCGCTATCGAGCATCGGCGGGGTGAAGCGGCCGGGCATCGTCCACCGGCTCGACAAGGACACGACCGGCCTTCTCGTGGTCGCCAAGAACGACCGCGCCCATCGCGGTCTCGCCGCGCAGTTCGCCGAGCACGGACGCGAGGGCGGAGCCTTGCTGCGCGAATATCTCGCGTTCGTCTGGGGCGCCCTGCCGCGGCCCAGGGGGACGGTGGAAGCGCCGATCGACCGCCATCCGCACGCCCGCGACAAGATGGCGGTGCGGCCCGGCGGGCGCGAGGCGGTGACACACTGGCGCGTGCTGGAGACCTATCCCGGCACCGACGGCAAGCCGGCGGTCAGCCTCCTCGCCTGCCAGCTTGAAACCGGCCGCACCCACCAGATCCGGGTGCATCTCGCCCATATCGGCCACCCGCTGCTGGGGGACGACGTCTACGGCGCGGGCTTCAAGACCAAGGCCACCCACCTGCCCGCCGCCGCCCGGGAGGCGCTGGAAAAGCTCGGCCGGCAGGCCCTGCACGCCCATCTGCTGGGCTTCGAGCACCCCGTCACCGCCGAAGGGATGAGTTTTCGCTCGGAACTTCCCCCCGACCTCGTCCGTTTGCGAGAAAGCCTGACGGGCGAGGCCAAAAAGCGCCCCTCCCCCGCAGGTAAAAGAAAAGCGAAGTAGAACCAGCGGGTTGCCGTGCGCCCGTTGGTCACGCCGAGGTGACAGGAAGTTAACTTTTTTTCGCCGCACCGCTCTTCTATGCTGCGTGTGCGGTCGGCTTTCGCGATCGCGAAATGGTGCCGCCAGCTTCGAGGGGAGTGGCGGCGTCTAGGCCCGCCGGTCGATCCGGGGGTATAAGAAAGGAGGCCACGCCATGGCCCGCGCTGCGGCTCTGCCCGTCGTCACCGCCGAAGGCGGTCTTTCCCGCTACCTTGAGGAAATCCGCCGGTTCCCAATGCTGGAACCGCAGGAAGAATACATGCTGGCCAAAAGCTGGCGCGAGCACGGCGACCGCGATGCCGCCCACAAGCTCGTGACCAGCCATCTGCGGCTCGTCGCCAAGATCGCGATGGGCTATCGCGGCTATGGCCTGCCGATTTCCGAGGTCATTTCGGAAGGCAATGTCGGTCTCATGCAGGCGGTCAAACGCTTCGAGCCCGAGAAAGGCTTCCGTCTTGCTACCTACGCTATGTGGTGGATCAAAGCGGCGATTCAAGAATACATCCTGCGCTCATGGTCGCTCGTCAAAATGGGCACGACCGCGAACCAGAAGAAGCTGTTCTTCAACCTGCGCAAGGCCAAGAGCAAGATTTCGGCTCTCGGGGAGGGCGACCTGCGCCCCGACCAGGTCAAGATCATCGCCAAGCGGCTCGGCGTGACCGAGAAGGACGTGGTCGACATGAACCGCCGGCTCGGCGGCGACGCCTCGCTCAACGCGCCGATCCGCGACGACGGCGAATCCGGCGAATGGCAGGACTGGCTGGCCGACGATTCCACCGGCCAGGAGGAAGTCCTCGCCCAGAACGAGGAGCTCGAGAACCGCCGGCGCGCGCTCGGCGACGCCCTGTCGGTGCTCAACGACCGCGAGCGGCGCATCTTCGAGGCGCGGCGGCTGGCCGAGGATCCGATCACGCTCGAACAGCTCGCCGAGGAGTTCGGCGTCTCGCGCGAGCGCGTGCGCCAGATCGAGGTGCGCGCCTTCGAGAAGGTGCAGAAGGCGGTGAAGAACCGCATGGCAGCGATGGAAACGCCGCCCGCCCGCGCGGCGGCGATGCCGGCGTAACGACGGCCTTCTGCCGATCGATCGACTTTTCAATCGACTTGGGCAGCGCTCCCGCGCAAGCGGGGGCGCTGCTGCGTTTTCGGCGTCGGCCCTCTCTTCTCGCGAACGCGAGTCACCTGCTGGATTCCCGCTTGCGCGGGAATGAGCGGAGGAACAATGGAGGCTGCACTGTTCTCTCCATTCGTCTCCGCAATGCACTGCCCTCTCCGTTCGTCCCCGCGAACGCGGGGACCCAAGGTCACTTGGCGACGGGCGGCAGCCAATCCGCTTTCCGTTTTTCAGACAGCCATCGACCATCCTTCCAAGCAGCCGGCATTTCAAACAGCCATCAATTCCAAACAGACATGCCAACGCGTCCCGCGCGGAAAAATTCCGCCGGACTTTCGCCGCCTGTCCCCCGGCCTGCCGAACCGAGGGCGATGGTGCGCCGAACGGCGCAGCATCGAATCCATGCGTCTCTTGCGAGACGCCTCGCCTTCCGGCGCACCATCTCCGGCGTTCTCACTCCGACTGCGGGCCGCGCTTTCGAGGCGGGTCCGTGACCCGCATCGTCAGCAAGCTCCTTGCGGGCGGCCGTAGTACCGCCGGGCGGAGCCCCGCAGTCGCCCGGGTGCGCGGTGACGAGCCGCGCGCGCAGGCGCCGGTCCCTTTCCCGTCTTTCGGCACGTCTTCCGGAAGACGCCCTCGTGGGAAAAGGTATTAGGTTTTAATTCCTATGTCGGGATTTGTCAAGCCGGGATTTGAGGGCGACTATCTCGTCCGCATCAAGCCCCCGTCGCGCGGCCGCCGCATATCGCATGCGGGCCTGCCGTTCGGCGCACCGGCACAACAGGGAATGGCACGCGTGCAGGCCGATCCGGGCAGCCGCTACTGGAGCTGCGATCTTGCGGCGCTCGCGGCGCAGCTCTCCTCCTCCGCGCAGGGCCTCTCGTCCGCCGAAGCGGCGGCGCGCCTGCAGCGGTACGGCGTCAACGCGGTCGAGGACGTCGCGCGCCTGAGCGCGATGCGGCTCTATGCCCGGCAGTTCGAAAGCCCGCTCGTCCTCATCCTGATTTTCGGCGCGGGTCTCGCCCTGGCACTCGCCGAATGGATGGAGGCCGGGATCATCCTGAGCATCGTCTTCGGCAGCACGCTGCTCGGCTTCTTCCAAGAATATCGCGCCTCGGCGGCGGTGGAGCAACTCAAGCGCCGTCTCGCGCTCACCTGCCGCGTGCTGCGCGACGGGGCGGAAACGACGGTGCCGGCAAGCGCGATCGTGCCGGGCGACGTCGTGCTCCTGTCCGCCGGCAATCTGGTGCCGGCCGACGGCGTGGTGATCGCGGCCAACGACTTCCTGGTGAGCGAGGCGAGCCTGACCGGCGAAGCCTATCCGGTGGAGAAGCGCCCCGGCGTGGTCGCCGCCGACGCCGCGCTCGCCGCGCGCAGTAATTGCGCCTTCCTCGGCACTTCCGTGCGCAGCGGCACCGCGCGCCTGCTCGTGGCGGAGACCGGACGGCGCACGGTGTTCGGCTCGATCGCCGCGCGCCTGAAGACGCGCGCGCCGGAGACCGAGTTCCAGCGCGGCGTACGGCAGTTCGGCTATCTCCTGATCCGGGTGATGATCGTCATCGTGCTGTTCGTGCTGACGGTGAACCAGCTCCTCGGACGGCCGGTGGTCGACTCGCTTCTGTTCGCGGTCGCGCTCGCTGTCGGCCTCTCGCCCGAACTTCTGCCGGCGATCGTCAGCGTCACGCTGGCAGCCGGCGCGCGCGCCATGGCGCGCAACGGGGTGATCGTGCGGCGGCTCGAATCGATCGAGAATCTCGGCAGCATGGACGTGCTGTGCACCGACAAGACCGCGACGCTGACCGCCGGCGTGATCGCGCTGAGCGAGGCGGTCGATCCGCAAGGCGTCGCCTCCGGGCGCATCCGCACCTTCGCCTTTCTCAATGCCGCGTTCGAGAGCGGCATCGACAATCCGCTCGACGCCGCTCTGGTGGCGGCCGGCCGCGCGCACGGCCTGACCACCGAAGGCTATCGCAAGATCGACGAAATCCCCTACGACTTCCGCCGCAAACGTCTCACCATCGTCGTGGAAGAGGCGCGCGATCCCGCGCACCACCTGATCGTCACCAAGGGCGCCTTCTCCAGCGTGCTCGACATCTGCACGACGGTGGAGACCGACGACGCCGAGCGCCCGCTGACGCCGGCGATGCGCGCCGAGTACGACGCCTATTATCGCGCGAAGGGCATGGAAGGATTCCGCGTGCTCGCGCTTGCGATCCGCCGGCCCCCGGCCAGGGAGCGCTACGAACATGCCGACGAGACCGGCATGTGCTTTGCCGGGCTGCTGCTGTTCTTCGATCCGCCCAAGGAGGACGCCCGCCGGATCATCGACGATCTCACCGCGCGCGGCATCGGCATCAAGGTGATCAGCGGCGACAACCGCTACGTCACCGCGCACGTGGCGCAGGCGGTCGGCCTCAATCCGCAATCGCTGTTGACCGGCGAGCAGCTCGCGGCGATGAGCGACCAGATGCTCCGGCGCGCCGCCCCGCGCACCGCGCTGTTCGCCGAGGTCGATCCGCAGCAGAAGGAGCGCATCGTGCGCGCCCTGCAGCACGGCGGGCATGTCGTCGGCTATCTCGGCGACGGCATCAACGACGCGCCCTCGCTGCACGCCGCCGATGTCGGCATCTCCGTCGACCAGGCGGTGGACGTGGCGCGCGAGAGCGCCGACATCGTGCTGCTGCGCCCCGACCTGCAGGCGCTGCGGCGCGGCGTGGACGACGGGCGGCGTACCTTCCTCAACACGCTCAAGTACATCCGCATTACGACGAGCGCGAATTTCGGCAACATGATCAGCATGGCGCTGGCTACCCCGCTGCTGCCGTTCCTGCCGCTCGCCGCCAAGCAGATCCTGCTCAACAATTTTCTCTCCGACCTGCCCGCGGCCGCCATCTCAACCGACAATGTCGATCCCGAGGCCTCAGCCAAGCCGCAGCACTGGCAGATCGCCGACCTGCAGCGCTTCATGATCGTGTTCGGGCTGATCTCCTCGGCGTTCGACCTGATCACGTTCGGCGCGCTAATCCTGCTGTTCCATGCCGGCGAGACGCTGTTCCAGACCATGTGGTTTGTGCTCTCGCTGCTGACGGAACTGGCGGTCGCGATGGTGCTGCGCACGCAACGCGCGGCCTGGCGCAGCCGGCCGAGCGGATTCCTTCTGTGGATGACGCTCGCGGCGATCACCGTCGCGCTCGCGCTGCCCTATGTCGGACCGCTGGCGGCGATGTTCGGCTTCGTGCCGCTGAGCGGGGCGCAGCTTGCCGCGACGCTTGCGATCGTCGCCGGCTATATCGCGGCGACGGAAGCGGCCAAGCACCGCTTCTATCGCGCGCACACCCGCCGCGCGCGGGGCCATGCCGCGCACATCCACGGTGCACAGCACAGCCGCAACGCAGGCGGTCAGAAGCCGGGATGAAAGATGTCGTCGCCCGGCAGCGGGCCGCCGTCCTGCGCCATGTCGTGGACCATGTCGTGGACCATCTCGATCTCCACATTGGCGCCCGAGGGCTGCGCGGTGTCGGCGGGGCCGCGATAGCCGGGCAGGAAGCCCGCGCCCGCGCGTGCAGCACGAAAATCGTCGAGCGCCTTCTGGCCGCCGACATAGGCGCAGCGGCAATAATCCGGATCGGCATAGACGTAGTAGCGCGTGCCGTCCTTCATGCGCGCGACGAACTTGCGCGGCGCGAGCGCGCGCAGCCGCGCCATGCGCTCCGCGGTATTGGCCTCGCGCATGACGAAGCCGGCGGCTTCCAGACGCTGGCCGACGCCTTCCTGCGCCCGCGCCGGCCCGTGCAGCAACGCGGACGCGACAGCGGCGATGGCGACGAGCGGCACGACGACGGGCATCGGCTTTCTCCCCGGTTTGGCGGCGCGCGGATCAGGCGCCCGCGCGCTTCTCCACGTTGGCGCTGCGCGCCGGCACGCCGAACTCGCGGCGGCAGACCTCGGCGAGCGCGGCGATGCCTTCGCGGATCGTCTCCTTCGCGGGGCTGGCGAAGCACAGCCGCATGCGGCTCTTGCTCCAGTCGCGGTCGACCGACCATTCCGGGCCGGGATTGATCGCGATGCCGGCGGCGAGCGCGGTCTGCGCGAGCTTTGCGATATCGACCTGATCGGGCAGCTTCACCCACAGGAAGATGCCGCCGGGCGGCGCCTCGAACTCGGCGGCGGTGCCGAACTGCTCGGCGAGCGCCTCCATCAGCGTGTCGCGCTTCTCGCGCAGCGCGCGCGTGAGCACCGGCACATGGTCATGGAAGTGCTGCGTGCAATATTCCGCGAGCACCATCTGTTCGAGCGCGCCGGAGCCGGCGTCGGTCTTCAGCGCCACGAGGCGCGAAAGGATGTCCCACGGCGCGACGATGTAGCCGACGCGCAAAGCGGGGGCGACCGATTTGGAGAACGAGCCGATATGGATGACCTGGCCGCGCCGGCCCATCGCATAGATTGCGGGCGGACGCTTGTGATCCCAGATCAGGTCGGCGTAGCAGTCGTCCTCCACCACCGGCACGCCGTATTGCTCCGACAGCCGCAGCAATTCGCGTCGGCGTTCGTCCGGCATGATGGTGCCGGTCGGGTTCTGCACGGTGGGGATGGTGTAGATGAATTTTGGCGTCACGCCGCGCCGCCTGTAGTCCTCGAGCGCGGCCGCGAGCGCATCCATGCGCATGCCCTGCCGGTCGAGCGGGATGCCGACCATAGCGGCGCCGAGCCGCGCAAAGCGCGAGATCGTGCCGCCATAGGTCTCCTGCTCGACGATGACGGTGTCGCCGCGCGCGACGAACAGCGCATTGACGAGATCGAGCGCCTGCAGCGATCCCGACACGAGGAGAATCTCGTCGGCGGCGCAGGCAATGCCGGCGTCGCGCCTGAGCTTGCCGACCAGGAAATCGCGCAGCCGCCGGTAGCCGAGCGGCCCGCTCTGCAGGGTGTAGAGCGACAGGTCGCGCCCCTCGCGGGTGAGCACGGCGTTGGCGGCTTCGGTCAGCGCCGCGACCGGGGTGGAATCGGCGTCGTTGTGTCCGCCGATGAAATTGTATTTCGGATAGCCGGTCCATCTGACCGCGGGCACCGGCTGGCCCGGCGCGAAGAGCGGCGCGATGTCGAACGTGTCGGTCGTCATGTCCCGTAGTCCGGTCCCGGCCGCGGGGAAAGCGGCGCCGGCGCGCCAACGCTCACTGCTTCCACGTCGCGAAAGCCTCCGCGAAGGCGCGCTCGCCCGGCGTGCCCTTTTCGAGCGCGAGAATGGCGCGGCGGTTGTTGTTGTAGACCACCGGGATGTCGAACCAGGCGCGCTCCTTGAGCAACTGGATGTTGCGCTGGATGTCGGTGTCGGTCGCCGAAAGCCCGATCAGGAAAAACCCGGTCATCACCTTCACCGCCAGCCCCGACAGCGGCACGCCGCGCGTCTGCTCGGACTGTTTCATCAGGATGCCGGGCACGTTGGAGATGCCGCCGCCTTCGAAGTCGGCCGGCAGGTTGAACATGATCTCGATCGTGTGGCTCGCCGGCAGCGTCTGGTCGGTGTTGCGGCGGAGCGAGAATTTCATGGTGATGCGCCGCTCGGGAATCTCCACGTCGGCGCGCACGGCGAGTTCGGGCGGCTGGCCGGCGCCGGGCGAGACGGTCTCGGTGCGCCAGATCGCCGAGCCGACATAACGCTTGCCCTGCGGATCGCTCGGCTCTTCTTCATAGAGCACGACGCGCTGCGCCACCGCCGGCCCCGGCGCGGTCGAGGGCTGGCCGATGCGATCGGAAATCTTGGGCTGCGCGCCGATCTGCGGCTGCGGCGCCGGCGCCTGGCGGGCGACCGGCGCGGGCGTGCCGCGGAACGCCTGATAGAGGCCGACGATCGTGCCACGCTGCCAGTAGCCGAACATGATCAGGCCCGCGAACAGGACGAGCCCGACGACGAGCTTGATCATGCCGAGATAGGAGCGCTGCGGACGCACCGTCGGCTCCTCGGTGGCGACGGCGCGGCCGAGGCGACGGCGCGGCCGCGCGGCTTCGGCCTCGGCGGGAACGGCCGGCGGCGCGAGATCGTAGGGCTGGTCGGCCGGCGGCTGCAGCGCGTCGCGGCCGATCAACGGCTCGTGGCCGGTATCGATGCGATCGAAGTCGTGTGCGCCCGCGCCTTCGGCGAACGGATCGCGCACGGGCGGCGGCGGCTCGGCACCAAGGCCGGCGTGAAGGTCGGGGTGAAGATCGGGTCGCTGCCCGGATAACGCGTTGGCGCTACGGGGCGGACGCGGCGCGACAGGCGGCGGCGGCGCGGCCGGCGCGCGCAGGACGGGCTCGGGCGCAGCGGGCGGTGGCGCTACCGGCGGACGGGGAG
>JABARS010000043.1 GCA_019187085.1 Pseudorhodoplanes sp.
TCGGCGGGCGGTGCGGCGGGCGCACCGGGCGCACCCGCCACGGTGACGCGCGTCTTTCGGCAGCCGCAGCAGGCATCGATCGACGGCAACACGGTCGACCTCGACCGCGAGCGCGCCAACTTCGCCGACAACTCGCTGCGCTACGAGGCGACGCTGCGCTTCATCAACGCAAGCGTGCGCAACCTGCTCAGCGCGATTCGCGGTGACTGAGCCGCCAGGAGACGGAGTCCGCCATGTCCCTTCTGAACATCCTCGGTATCTCGGGCAGCGCCGTCTCGGCGCAGAGCCAGCGGTTGAACGTGGTCGCGTCCAACCTCGCCAACGCCGACAGCGTCGCGGGCCCGGACGGACGGTCGTACAAGGCGCGACAGGTCGTGTTCCAGTCGGAATCTGCGTCGGCCGCGGGCCTGTCGACTCCCGGGGTGCGCGTGAGCAACGTCATCGAGGACGCGACGCCCGGCAAGCGGATTCACGACCCGAAGAACCCGATGGCCGACTCCGAGGGCTACGTCACGCAGAGCAACGTCAACGTGATCGAGGAGATGGTGAACATGATCTCCGCATCGCGCTCGTACCAGAACAACATCGAAGTCATGAACACGACCCAGCAGCTGCTCGCGAAGACGCTGCAGCTGGGCCAGTGACGGGGGCCGCATGACCGCCATCGACACGTCGAAGTCCGCGCCGCCGGCCGCCGCGGCCGGCGCCTCCGGCCCTGTTCCGGGTGCCGCTGCAACGGATTCGGCCGCCGGCACGGAGGACCGCTTCCTGAAGCTGCTGGTGGCGCAGATGCGCAACCAGGACCCGCTCAACCCGCTGGACAACGCGCAGGTGACGAGCCAGCTCGCGCAGATCAACACGGTGCGCGGCATCGAGCAGCTGAACGCATCGGTGTCGAAGATGGCAGCTGCATCGGGCACGGTTTCGCCTGTCTCGGCGCTCGGATTGCTCGGCCGCCAGGTGCTGGTGCCCGCCGATTCGGTCGATTGGCCCGGACCGGGGTCCACAGCCGCCGGAAGCGACTCTGCCGTGCCGGCGAGCTCGCCGCTGCGGCTCGGTTACCAGCTTCCGGCAGCCGCCAGGGCGGTACGCGTCGAACTGATCGATGCCGCCGGTCGGGTGGTCTTCACACACGAGGCAGCCGACGCGCAGGCCGGCGTCGGAATGTTCCCATGGAACGGCGCCGCGACCGGTGGCGGGAACGTGCCGGCGGGCACCTACCGGTTGCGCGCGTCGGCACTCGGCTATGACGGTGTCGCGCTGGCCGTCGAGGCGCTCGCGCCGGCGCGCGTGACCGCCGTCTCGCAGGCGGGCGACGGTGCGCGCGTCGAACTGGGCGGTCGTGCCGCGCAGCCGGCGTCGGCGGTCCGTGCCGTGCTCTGACAACCCCTTTTCGTCCACAGGAGAGCAGCATGTCCTTCCAGCAGGGTCTCAGCGGGCTGAATGCCGCCGCCCGCAACCTCGACGTCATCGGCAACAACGTCGCCAATGCCAATACGGTTGGCGCGAAGGCGTCGCGCGCCGAGTTCGCCGACGTCTACGCGACCTCGCTCTACGGTGCCGGCAGCAACGGATTCAACGGCATCGGCGTGACGGTCGCCGACGTCACCCAGCAGTTCACGCAGGGCGACATCACCACGACCAACAGCGCCCTCGACATGGCGATCAACGGACGCGGCTTCTTCCGCATCTCCAGCGACGGCGAGCTCACCTACACGCGCAACGGCCAGTTCAAGCTCGACAAGGACGGCTACATCGTCAATGCGCAGGGCGGCCGGCTCACCGGGTTCCCGACCGACGCCACCGGTGGGGTGAACATGGGCATGCCCGTCGAATTGCGCCTGCAGACCGGCGACGTGGCGCCACGCGCCACCGATGCCGGCACGATCGGCGCGAACCTGGACGCCGGGGCCAAAGCGCCCGCGACGCCGTTCAGCCTGTCGGATGCGAGCAGCTACAACGGCGCGACTTCGCTGGCCGTTTACGATTCGCAGGGCGCTGCGCATACGGTCGCGGTGTACTTCCGCAAGGTGTCGGACAACGTCTGGGACGTCCATGCAGCGGCCGACGGCGTGCAGGTCGGCGCCGGTGCCCTTGCCACTCTTTCGTTCGGCGCCGATGGCCGGCTCACAGCCGCGTCGCCCACTTCGGTGACGGTCGGCGTGCCGCTCCCGGCGTCGATCGGCGGCAACCTGTCGGTGCCGATCGACCTCACCCGCCTGAGTCAGTTCGGTTCGGCGTTTTCGGTCTCCGAGCTTTCGCAGACGGGCTACGCGGCAGGCCGCCTGACCGGCTTCTCGATCGGCTCCGACGGCACGGTGCTGTCGCGTTACACGAACGGACAGACCCTGGCGCAGGGTCGGGTGGTCCTGGTGAACTTCACCAATCCGCAGGGCCTGCAGTCGCTGGGCGGCAACCAGTGGGCCGAAACCGCGGAGTCGGGCGTGCCGATGTCCGGCTCGCCCGGCGCCGGGAGTCTCGGAACGATCCAGTCGGGCGCCCTCGAGCAGTCGAACGTCGACCTGACCGCGGAGCTCGTGAACATGATCACCGCGCAACGGCTTTACCAGGCGAACGCGCAGACGATCCGCACGCAGGACCAGGTCATGCAGACGATCGTCAATCTGCGTTGATCGGGCCGGGCCGCGAGTGCAGCGACGACGCTGTGCGCGGCGCCCACAGGGAGCAAGCATGGACCGGATGATCTACCTGTCGATGAGCGGGGCCAAGGCGCTGATGCAGCGCCAGGACGCGCTCGCGCACAACCTGGCCAACGCCTCGACCGACGGCTTTCGGGCAGACCTGGCGGCGTTTCGCGCCGTCCCGGGAAGACAGGACGGCACCGCCACGACCCGGGTCTGGGCGCTGGAGGCGAGTGCGGGGTTCGATCCGCAGTCGGGTCCGATCCGCGAGACCGGCCGCGCGCTCGACGCCGCGGTGCGCGGCGAGGGCTGGTTCGCGGTGCAAACCGCCGGCGGCGGCGAGGCCTACACGCGCGAAGGTTCGTTCGCGGTCGGCGCCGACGGCACGCTGCAGACGCGGCGCGGCCATCCGGTGCTCGGCGATGGAGGCGTCCTGACGATCCCGCCCAACGCCGAAGTGGCGATCGGCGCAGACGGCACGGTCAGCGCGAAGCTGGCAGGGCAGCCGCCGTTCGAAGTCGGCCGCCTGAAGCTGGTCAACCCGCCGCCGGCCATGCTTCGCAAGGGCGCCGACGGCCTGCTGCGCAGCGTCGACGGCGAGCCCGCCCCTTCCGAGCCTGCGGTGCGTGTCGTCGCGGGCGCGGTCGAGGGCAGCAACGTCAACGTGGTCGAAGCGATGGTCGGGATGATCGCGCTGGCGCGCCAGTTCGAGCTGCAGACGCGCCTGATGCAGACCGCGGAAACCAACGAACAGAAGGCAGCGCAGCTGCTGACGCTGAAGGGATAGGTGACGCCATGATCCGATCGCTGTGGATCGCCAAGACCGGTCTGGACGCGCAGCAGACGCAACTCGACACGATCTCGCACAACCTCGCCAACGTCGCGACCAACGGCTACAAGCGCTCGAGCGCGGTGTTCGAGGACCTGCTCTACCAGAACCTGCGGCAGGCGGGCGGCCAGGAGACTCAGCAGAACGTGCTTCCGACCGGCCTGCAGCTCGGTACCGGGGTGCGCAGCGTGGCCACCGCGCGCCTGTTCACGCAGGGCAACCTCCAGAAGACCGACAACACCTTCGACATGGCGGTCAACGGCAACGGCTTCTTCGGCGTGCAGATGCCCGACGGGAGCATCGCGTACACGCGCGACGGTTCGTTCCGGATCGACGCGACCGGGCAACTGGTGACTTCCAACGGCATGCCGATGTCGCCGCCGATCACGATCCCGCCGAATGCCATCAGCGTCACCATCGGTGCAGACGGTGTCGTCTCGGTGATGCAGGCCGGCCAGCCGAACCCGGTGCAGGTCGGGCAGGTGCAGCTCACGACCTTCGTCAACCCGGCGGGTCTCGATCCGCGCGGCCAGAACCTGTTCGTCGAAACCGCCGCGTCGGGCGCCCCGACGGTGGGCACGCCCGGCACGAACGGCGCCGGCATCCTGAACCAGGGTTACGTCGAGACCTCGAACGTCAACGTGGTCGAGGAGCTGGTCGCGATGATCCAGACGCAGCGCGCCTACGAGATCAACTCGAAGGCCATACAGACCTCGGACCAGATGCTGGCCCGGCTGTCGCAACTGTGACGGAGGCGAAGATGCGGGTTCCGTGCACCCTGCCGATGCCGGTCGCGCTGGTCGTCGCCGCCTCGCTCTCGGGGTGTTTCGCGATCGCGCCGCGCGTGGCCGTGCTCGAGCCGACGACGGTGCGCCCGGCGCCGACGACCGCCACGGCCGCCGCGGTCGCTGCGGCGCGCGCGCCACTGGCCAACGGCACGATCTACCACCCGTCGAGCCACCGCGGGCTGTTCGAGGATCCGCGCGCCCGGCTCGCCGGCGACCTGCTGACGATCCAGATCCAGGAAAAGACGACGGCGCGCAGCAGCTCGAACAGCAGCGTCGACCGCAAGGGCAGCGTCGAAGGTTCGATCTCGCAGCTGCCGTTCGTGCCGACGACCTCCAGCCTGATGCCGAAGCTCGGCATCGCCGGAGAGTCGAACAACACTTTCCAGGGCAAGGGCGCGACCGGTTCCGAGAATCTGTTCACCGGCACGATCACGGTGACGGTCGTCGAAGTGCTGCCCAACGGCAATCTCGTGGTCTCCGGCGAGAAGCAGGTCGGCATCAACCAGAACGTCGAGGCGCTGCGTTTCTCGGGCGTGGTGAACCCCGCGACCGTGCTGCCGGGCAACGTCGTGAGCTCGACGCAGGTCGCCGACGCGCGGCTCGAGGTGCGCGGCCGCGGCGACATCGACAACGCGCAGACCGTAGGCTGGCTCGCGCGCTTCTTCCTCAGCTACCTGCCGATCTGAGCCGCGACGGACGATGCGATGAAGACGACCCGACCCCTCCTGCGCACGCTGTTGGCGTTCGCACTCGCGATCGTCGCCTGCGCGCCGGCGATGGCAGAGCGGATCAGGGAACTCGCGAGCATCCAGGGCGTGCGCCCCAACCAGCTGATCGGATATGGCCTCGTCGTCGGGCTCGACGGCAGCGGCGACCAGACGACGCAGGCGCCGTTCACGGCCCAGAGCGTGCAGTCGATGCTGTCGCAACTGGGAGTGCAGTTGCCTCCCGGGATCACGCCGCAGCTGCGCAACGCCGCGGCGGTGATGGTGACCGCGCAGCTGCCGCCTTTCGCGCAATCCGGGCAACTGATCGACGTGACCGTCTCCTCTCTGGGCAACGCCAAGAGCCTGCGCGGCGGCACGCTGCTGCTCACGCCGCTGCGCGGCACCGACGGTCAGGTCTACGCGATGGCGCAGGGCAACCTGGTCGTCGGCGGAGCGGGCGCGTCGGCCGCCGGCAGCAAGGTGCAGATCAATCACCTGAGCGCAGGACGGGTTCCGGGGGGCGCCACCGTCGAGCGCGTGGTGCCCAATCGCACCCTCTCGGCCGACCTGATCCACATCGAGCTGAACGACACCGACTTCGGCACCGCGCGGCGCGTGGCCGACGCGATCAACGCGCGCGCGCTGCCCGGGCAGGGGCAGACCGCGGTCGCCGAGCCGCTCGATGCGCGCGTGATCCGGGTGCAGTTGCCCGCCGACCCGGCGTCGCGGGTGCCGTTCCTGGCCGAACTGGAGAACCTCGAGGTGCGGCTGCCGCGGCCGGTGGCGAAGGTGATCGTCAATGCGCGCACGGGCTCCGTGGTGATGAACCAGTCGGTGACGTTGACGCCCAGCGCGGTGGCTCACGGCAGCCTCTCGGTCACCGTCGAGACGACACCGGTCGTCAGCCAGCCGAACCCGTTCGCTCAAGGTTCCACGGTTGTGGTCGAAAAGGCCGATATCACGATCCGCCAGGACAGCGGCTCGCTGATGGTGCTGGAAGGAGCGGCCAGCCTGGCCGACGTCGTCAAGGCGCTGAACAGCCTTGGCGCGACCGCGCAGGATCTGATCGCGATCCTGCAGGCGCTGAAGGCTGCCGGCAGCCTGAGAGCGGAGCTGGAGATCATCTGATGACGGTGCCGTCGATACCGGCGCAGGGGTTGGCCCTCGACGCGCGAGCGCTCGACGCGCTGCGCCGCGACGCGTCGGCCGACCCGCGTGCGACGCTGCGCCAGGCCGCAGGGCAGTTCGAGGCACTGTTCATGCAGCAGTTGCTCAGGAGCATGCGCGAGGCGATGCCGAAATCCGGCATGTTCGGCGGCGTCGGGCACGACACCTATGTCGGCATGCTCGACCAGCAGCTGTCGCAGTCGCTGGCCGGCCGGCCGGGCGGGCTCGCCGAGACGATCGCGCGCCAGCTCACGCGCCAGCTGGCTGCGCCTGGTGCCGGCGAGCCGGCCACGGCAGGTGCCGCGCAGGCGGCTGCGCCAGGCGGGCTGCGGTCGTTTCGGATGGGCGCGTCGCCCTCGCTGGATCCGCAGGCAGCCGAGCGCCTGAAGGCGTCGTTGTCGCGGCGCCTCGACGGCTCGCAGGCCGGGTTCGTCGCCCGGATGTGGCCGCACGCGATGGCTGCACAGCGCAGCACCGGCGTGCCGGCCGCATTCGTGGTCGGGCAGGCGGCGCTCGAGTCGGGCTGGGGACGGCAGGAAATCCGCCATCCCGACGGCAGCGGCACGCACAACCTGTTCGGCATCAAGGCCGCCGGCGGCTGGAAGGGTGCGACCGTCGAGGTCGCGACGACCGAGTACGTCGACGGCAAGCCGCGTCGCTGTGTCGAGAGATTCCGCGCCTACGCGTCGTACGAGGAGGCGTTCGCGGACTGGGCGTCCCTGATGTCCGGCAACGCGCGATACGCCCCGGTGCTGCGGGCCGGGCAGTCGGTCTCGGGTTATGCGAGCGGCATGCAGCGCGCCGGGTATGCGACCGATCCGCGCTACGGCGAGAAGCTCGAGCGTACCATCAAGCAGACGCTGATGCTCGGGCGTCTGGCGACCTGAAGGGAGCGGGGCCATGTCCGGACTGCTCGGAGTCGGCCAGAGTACGCTGCTGGCGGCCTACGCGCAGCTGCAGACCACCGGCCACAACATCGCGAACGCCAACACCCCGGGTTACAGTCGCCAGGAGGCCGTTCTCGCCAGCGCCGGGGGCCAGTACACCGGTGGCGGGTTCCTGGGCTTCGGCGTCGACGTCACGACGGTGCAGCGCCGCCATGACGAATTCGTCGCGACCGAGCTCTCGGCGTCGATCGCGAGCGCGTCGGCCGACACCGCGCGCGCGGAACAACTGGCGCGCGTGGACAACCTCATGGCCGACACCGACAACGGCATCGGCGTGGCGGTCGACGAGTTCGGTGCGGCGCTCGCAGACCTCGCGAACCGGCCGTTCGATGCGAGCGCCCGTCAGGCCGTGCTCGCGCGTGCCGATGCGCTGGCGTCGCGCGTGCAGACGGCCGACGAGCGGCTGCGCCAGTTCGGCATGGACGCCGACGACCGGATCGGACAGGCGGTCACGACAGTCAACGACCTGCTCGTGCGCGTGGCGCGGCTGAACGAGCGCATCGCGGCGAGCGCCGGCGCCGGCCAGCCGCCGAACGACCTGCTCGACGAGCGCGACCGGGTGCTGCGCGAACTCAATGGATACCTGAAGGCGACGGCCTGGACGCAGGACGACGGCACCGTCACCGTGTTCACGGCCGGTGGCGAAGGGCTGGTCGTCGGCAATCGTGCGTCCAGCCTCGCGAGCGAGCCCGATCCGCTCGACCCGTCGCGCCGGCGGGTGGTCATGGTGTCGGGGGCCACGCGCCTGCCGATGAGCGCCGACACGCTGGGCGGCGGCTCGATCGCCGGATTGATGCAGTTCCGCGACCAGGACCTGCAGGCGATCCGTGCGCGACTGGGCCAGCTCGCCGCAGGAATCGCATCCGCGTTCAACCGCCAGCAGGCGGTCGGCGTCGACGCTGCGGGGTCCGCCGGCCAGCCGATGTTCGCCCTCGGCGCGCCGGGCGTGCTTGCCGCGTCGACCAACACCGGGACGGCGACGCTGTCGGCCAGCGTGGTCGACGGCACGCAGGTCGTCGCGAGCGACTACACGATCCGCCACGACGGGACGCGGTACGTGGTGACGCGCGGCGCCGACGGCCTGCAGCGCAGCTTCGCCAGCCTTCCGCAAACGATCGACGGGCTGTCGATCGGCTTGTCGACCGGCACGCCGTCGGCGGGCGACGTCTTCACCGTGCGCAGTGCCACGTCGTTCGCTGCCGGCTTCTCGGGAACGCTCTCTTCGGGCGCGCGCCTGGCCACCGGTTACGCGGCAAGCGTCGAACGCGCGGCAAGCAATGCCGGCGACGTGAGCGCCAGCGGTTTCGCGGTGGACACGCCGCACCCGGATCTCGCCCAGCCGGTCACCCTGACCTTCACCTCGGCGGGGGCCTTCGACGTGGCCGGGGTCGGCACCGGCAACCCGAGCGGCGTCGCCTACACGCCCGGCAGCCCGATCTCCTTCAACGGCTGGGTGCTCACGCTGCGCGGCACGCCGCAGCCCGGCGACCGGATCGAGATCGTGCCGACCCTCGACCCGGCCGCGGACAACCGCAATGCACGGGCGATGGGCAGCCTCGCGGACCAACCGCTCGCCGGCGGCGCGAGCTTCGTCGACGCGTTCGCCGCGATGCTCGCCGACGTGGGCACGCGTACCCAGTCAGCCAGGGCTGCGCAGTCGGTGTCGAGCCGACTGCAGCAGGATGCCGAGGCTGCGCAGGCGCAGCAGTCCGGCGTCGACCTCGACGAGGAGGCTGCCCGGTTGATGCAGTACCAGCAGATGTACCAGGCAGCCGCGAAACTGATCCAGGCCGCGCAGTCGATGTTCGACTCGTTGCTTGCCGCGTCCGGGCGTTGAAGCGGCGGACGGCGCGTGCCCCGACCGGAGGACTTGCGATGAACAGGATTGCCACGCTGTCCTCCTTCGAGCGCAGCCTCGATGCGATGAACGAGCGCCGGGCAGGCCTCACCCGTGCGCAACTGCAGCTGTCCACCGGCAAGCGCGTGATCGCGCCGAGCGACGATCCGCTGGGCGCGGCGCAGGCCGAACGCACCCGCTCGCAGATTGCCAGGATCGCGATCGAACGGCGCACGATCGACTTCGCGCGCACGATGCTCGGACAGGCCGACAACGCCATGGCGAGCGCGAGCGAGACGCTGCAGGTCGCCCGCGAAGGACTGGTCGCCGCCGGCAACGGCGCGGCCTCGGCTGCCGATCGCGCACTCATCGCGCAGAAGCTGCGCGCGAGTCGCGACGAACTGCTCGCGATCGCGAATCTCCGCGACGGCGCGGGCGGCTACGTGTTCGGCGGCCAGGGCAGTACGCGCGCGCCGTTCGCCGGCACGGGAGCACCCGCCTGGCTCCCCAACGCCGGCGAGCAGGCCGCCGGAGCGGATGTGCCGTTCACCACCAGCCAGGATGGCCGTGCGCTGTTCATGGACCTCGAGGCAGGCGGCGCTGCGCAGAGCATCTTCCGGACGCTGGACGAAGCGATCGCGCTGCTCGGGGATCCGTCGGCCAGCGGCGCCGCATTGGGCGCCGGGCTCGGCAAGGCGCTGGATGGCGTCGATCGAGCGATCGGGCAGCTTCTCGTCACGCGCACCCGCGCCGGGGAACAGTTGCGCGCGATCGACGCACGCGAGCGCCTGCTCGAAAGCGGCGAGATCGAGGCGAGCGGCCGCCTCTCCGGTCTCGTCGACGTCGACTACGCATCGGCCATCACCCGGTTCCAGCAGAACCAGACGGCGCTCGAGGCGGCCATGGCCACCTACGCGAAGATCGCCCGGCTGAGTCTGTTCGACTATCTGTAGGAGTCGCGCCGTGCCGGAGTCGCTGCTCGGTGGTGCGCTGATCGGCTACGAGCCGATCATCGGCCGCGACGGCCATGCGCTGGCGATGCGAATCACGGTCGAACTCGCGGATCGCCGCGCCGGCATGGCGGCGCTGTATCGCGCTGTTGCCGCGCACGCCGCTGCAGGCAGCGCGATCGCCGTGCGCAGTGCGGCGCGGATCGACGAGGCGCTTCTGGGCGTCGAGCCGTTCGGTTCGATCTGGATAGAGGTACCCGCCACGGTCGTCGCCACGCCGGCGGGGCGGGAACTCGCCACCGCGCTGAATCGCAGGGGCTTCAGGATGGTGCTGGCCGGTGTCCCGCCGGCGGCGCTCGAGCCGCAAACCCTCTCCGCGTTCAGCCTGGCCGTGGTCGACGTCTCCGACGACCGCCGGCTGTCATCCGCAGCAGGCGCGGCAACGGCGGATGCGCCCGCGCGCACCATTCCGTTCGCGCAGGAGGGCGTGCGCACCGCCGCGGCGATGAAGGACAGCTTCGCGCGCGGCGCCTTCGCGGTCGTCGGCTGGCCGCTGGAGGACGTCCTGCGCAGCCACGCGAAGGCCGGCGCCAATCCCGACTACGCGACGGTCGTGGCGCTGATGTCGATGATCGAACGCGGTGAAGACGCCCTGCTCATGGAGCGGCTGGTCCGGCGCGACCCTGCCCTGGCGTGGCGGCTGCTGCGCTACATCAATTCGCCCGGGTTCGGGCTGAGCACGGAGGTCCAGTCGTTCCGCCACGCAGTGATGATGCTCGGCTACGAACGCCTCGAACGCTGGCTCGCGCTGCTGCTGGCGACCTCCTCGCGCGACCCCGACATGCGAGCGGCGATGATCGCGTCGTTTCGCCGCGGCGTGCTGCTCGAGCACCTGATCGGCCCGGGGCGCGACGAGCGGGTGCGCGACGAGCTGTTCATCATCGGAGTGTTCTCGATGCTCGACCGGATGCTCGACCAGACGTTCGAGCAGTTGTTCGACGTCGTCCGCGTTCCAGCCAGGGTTCGCGAGACGCTCGTCGAGCGGCGCGGACCGTACGCCGCATATCTCGCGGTGATCGAGGCGCTCGAGTGCGGCCCGGGCATCTCCCTCGAGCGTGCGGTGCGCGCGTGTTCGATCTCTCTCGAGGAGTGCAACCACGCGGTGCTGCGCGGGCTCGCGGCGCCGGACCTGGTCGCCGCCTGAGAACCGGTCCCGCTGCGCAGTCCACGGCCGGCACGGCGTGCCGGTTACAATTCGCGGATGAACCAGAACGAACTGAAGCGTGCCGCGGCGCGCGCGGCGCTCGACGAACTCGTCGACGGCGCGATCGCCGGGGTCGGCAGCGGTTCCACGGTCGAGATGTTCATCGACGAACTCGCCGCTCGCCGCTCGCGCATTGCCGGCGCGGTCTCCAGCTCCGAGCGCAGCAGCGCTCGACTGCGGGCCAACGGCATCGAGGTGCTCGACCTGAACCAGGTGCTCGCCGAGGGTCGCGGCATCCCGGTCTACGTCGACGGCGCCGACGAGATCGATCGGGCGCTGCGCATGACCAAGGGCGGCGGCGGCGCGCTCACCCGCGAGAAGATCGTCGCAGCCGCCTGCGGACGCTTCGTCTGTATCGTCGACGCGTCGAAATGCGTCGAGCGCCTCGGGCGTTTTCCGCTGCCGCTCGAGGTGATCCCGATGGCGCGCGAACTGGTCGCGTCGCGACTGCGCGCCCTGGGCGGCCGGCCGGCGCTGCGCGCGGGTTTCGTCACCGACAACGGCAACCAGATCCTCGACGTCGCCGGCCTCGATCTCGACGACCCGGCCGCGTTCGAGTCCGACGTCAACCAGTGGCCCGGCGTGGTCACGGTCGGCCTGTTTGCAAGGTCGGGGGCCGACGTGGTTATCATTGCGTCGCCATCAGGCATCGAACGTCGCACAGCGTCCGGGGCGAGGGGCTGAAGCCCGTCGGTCGGTCCGGAGCGGCTCGGGCAGACCGATTCGACATGACCGACACGACAAGACCGACCAGGTTCGGAGGGGTGAGCGATGTTCCGTTTCGAGGTGCTGCGGCCGCAGCAAGACGACCGGCTTGCGTTCCTGAAGGGGTTCCTGCGACAACCGCGCGACGTCGGCTCGGTGATCCCGAGCTCGCGCTTCCTCGAGCGCAGGATGGTGCGCATGGCCGGCATCACGCAGGCGCAGTCGGTGGTCGAGCTCGGGCCGGGCACCGGCGGCACCACGCGGGCGATCCTCGCCGCGATGCCCGAATCGGCGACGCTGCTGGCGATCGAGCTCGACCCGGCCTTCGCCGACCACATCCGCGAGATCGACGACCGGCGGCTGATCGTTCACCAGGGCAGCGCCGAGCAGCTGGCCGAGCTGATCGCGGCCCACCGGTTGCGTCCTCCCGACGCGATCCTCTCGGGCATTCCGTTCTCCACGATGCCGAGGGAAGCGGGGACGCGCATCGTCGAGGCGGTCCGCGACGTGCTCGCTCCGGGCGGCTGTTTCGTGGCCTACCAGTTCCGCGGCGCGGTCGCCGATCGCGCCAGGCCGATCCTCGGCGAACCCGAAGTGTCGGCCGAGATCCTCAACATCCCGCCGATGCGGGTCTATCGCTGGCGCAAGCCTTGATGCCGGGGCGCGCCGGCGCGAACGCGCGCCGCGTCGACGCTGCGTTTCACGGCTTCGGCGGAACGTAGCCCGGCGGCATCTCGGAGCCGGCGCCGAAGAAGTACGCTTCGAGCTGCGTGGCCAGGTACTTGCGGGCGCGCGCGTCGGCGAGGTTCAACCGGTTCTCGTTGACCAGCATCGTCTGGTGGCGGATCCACCCCTGCCAGGCCTCCTTCGAGACGTTTTCGTAGAGCCGCTTGCCGAGCTCGCCCGGATAGGGCGGGAAGTCGAGGCCCTCGGCCTCGCGCTGCAGCTTGATGCAGAACACCGTTCTCGACATTCGGACTCCTACAGTGGCTTGATCAGCACCAGTGATTTCCGTTGCCAGTTGTACAGGCCGCGGCGTTGCCCGGGAAGCTGGTCGATCGACGCCAGCACGAAGCCGCGCTTGAGGAACCAGTGCATGGTACGCGTGGTGAGCACGAACAGCCGCTTCAACCCTGCCGCGCGCGCGCGTTGCTCGATGCGCTGCAGCAGCCGCTCGCCGTCGCCGCGTCCCTGCACCTGCGGATCGACCGCCAGCGCCGCCATCTCGCCGATGCCGTCTTCGGGAAAGGCGTACAGGGCGGCGCAACCGAAGATGACCCCGTCGTGCTCGATCACCGTGAAATTCGCGATCTCGCGCTCGATCAGGCCGCGGTCACGGCGCACCAGCGTGCCGTCTTCCTCGAGCGGGCGCAGCAGCGCGAGCAGTCCGCCGACGTCGTCGGGGCCGGCCTCGCGCAGCGCTTCGAGGGTCTCCTCGACGAGCATCGTGCCGACGCCGTCGTGCTGGAACAGCTCGAGCAGCACGCTGCCGTCGAGCCCGTACGGGATGATGTGTGCGCGCGCGACGCCGCCCTCGCAGGCACGCAGCGCGTGGCGCAGCGTGAAAGCGATGTCCTCGGGCAGCGTGTCGCCCGCGAGCAACTGCTTGGCCTCGGCCTCGGAGACCTCGCGGCGCAAGCTGCCGCCGGGGTCGAATACGCCGCCGGTTTCGGCGAGCACGACGAGCTTGTCGGCGTCGAGCGCGATCGCGGTGCTGGCGGCGACGTCTTCCATGCTGAGGTTGAAGGCCTCGCCGGTGGGCGAATAGCCGAGCGGCGAGAGCAGCACCATCGCGCCGCTGTTGAGCGCGAAACGGATCGTCTGGACGTCGATCTTGCGCACCAGCCCGGTCTGCTGGAAGTCGACGCCGTCGACGATGCCCACCGGCCGCGCGGTGACCAGGTTGCCGGAGACCACCCGCACCGCCGAGTGCGCCATCGGCGTGTTCGGCAGCCCCTGCGAGAACGCGGCCTCCAGGTCGAGCCGGATCTCGCCCGAGGCCTCCTTGGCACACTCGAGGGCCACCGGATCGGTGATGCGCAGCCCTTCGGCGTAGTGGGCCTGCACGCCGCGCAGGCGAAGCTGCTCGTTCACCTGCGGCCGCGAGCCGTGCACCAGCACGATGCGCATGCCCATCGCGTGCAGAAGGCTGAGATCCTGCACCAGCGGATTGAGCCAGCCCGCCTGGATCAGCTCGCCGGGCACCGCGACCACGAAGACCTTGCCCCGGAATGCGTGGATGTACGGGGCGACCCGGCGCAGCCACGCGACGAACCGGGCTTCGTCCGGCGATGCACCGGGGGCCGCAGCGACGGGGCCGCCGGGGTTGTCGGTGTCGCCGGGGCCGGTGGAGCCGGCGGGCCCGAAGGCCTGGCTTGCGGGCTGTGCGGTAGCGTTCATCACGTCATTATAATTTCGGCTCATGTCTTCCCGGCAGCGCAACGTGCAGCGGCCCGCGGCGCCGTTGCGCACGTTGCCCGCGCTGCGGTTTCCCGGGTCGCTGCCCGTCTCGGAGCGCCGTCACGAGATCGCCGACGCGATCCGGCGCCATCCGGTGGTCATCGTCTGTGGCGAGACCGGCTCGGGCAAGACCACCCAGCTTCCCAAGATCTGCGCGATGGCCGGCGGCGGCCGCAGCGGGCTGATCGGCCACACGCAGCCGCGGCGGCTGGCGGCGACCTCGGTGGCCCGGCGCATCGCCGAGGAACTCGGCTCGGCGCCGGGCGTGCATGTGGGCCACAAGATCCGCTTCGACGAGACGCTGTCGCCCGGTGCCACGATCAAGCTGATGACCGACGGGATCCTGCTGGCCGAGACGATGTCGGATCCGCTGCTCGCGCAATACGACACCCTCATCGTCGACGAGGCGCACGAGCGCAGCCTGAACATCGACTTCCTGCTCGGCTACCTGAAGCAGTTGATCGAAGGGCCGCGGCGCGACGACCTGAAGCTGATCGTCACCTCGGCGACGATCGACGCCGAGCGCTTCGCCCGGCATTTCGGGCGGCGCACCGGGCCGGCGGGCGAGCACATCGAGCCGGCACCCGTGATCGAAGTCTCGGGGCGGCTCTATCCGGTGGAGATCCGCTACCGGGGCTTCGACGACCGCCACCGCGACGACGAGGACGAATCCGACCTGCCGTCGCGGATCGACGAGGCGATCGAGACGCTGTGGCGCGAGGCGCCCGGCGACGTACTCGTGTTCCTGCCCGGCGAGCGCGAGATTCGCGACGTGGCCGACCATCTGCGCCGCCTGCACGCGCGCGAGAGCGCGGCGCGCGGCGGATCGCCGTGGGCGCGCGGGCCGATCGAGATCCTGCCGCTGTATTCGCGCCTGTCGGCGGCCGAACAGCAGCGCGTGTTCGCCGGCTCCGACGGGCGGCGCATCGTGCTCGCGACCAACGTCGCCGAGACTTCGCTCACCGTGCCCGGCATCCGCTACGTGGTCGATCCGGGACTGGCGCGCGTCAAGCGCTACCGCTATCGCGGCAAGGTCGAGCAACTGCAGATCGAGCCGATTTCGCAGGCCGCCGCCAACCAGCGCGCCGGGCGCTGCGGGCGCGTCGCCGACGGCGTGTGCATCCGGCTCTACGACGAGGCCGACTTCGCAAAGCGGCCGCGCTTCACGGACCCGGAGATCCTGCGCTCGTCGCTGGCGGCGGTGATCCTGCGGATGAAGGCGCTGCGGCTGGCCGACGTCGAGCAGTTCCCGTTTCTCGATTCCCCGCCGCGCAAGGCGATCGCCGACGGCTACGCGCTGCTGCAGGAACTGGGCGCGGTGGACGAGGCGCACGGGCTCACCGCGACCGGCCGGCAACTGTCGATGCTGCCGGTGGACCCGCGCGTAGGCCGCATGCTGCTCGCGGCGCGCGAGCTCGACTGCCTGCGCGAGGTCACGGTGATCGCCGCGGCGCTGTCGTCGCAGGATCCGCGCGAGCGGCCGCTCGACGCGCAGCAGGCGGCCGACCATGCGCATCGGCGCTTCGCGGACGAGAACTCCGATTTCCTCTCCTTCGTGAAACTGTGGGACTACTGGGCGCAGGCGCAGGCCGAAAAGGAGTCGAACCGCAAGCTCGCCCAGCGCCTCGAGCGCGAGTTCCTGTCGACGCGGCGGTTGCGCGACTGGGCAGAAGTGCACGCGCAGCTCGTCGAGGCGACGCGCGCGCTGAAGTGGCATGCCAACGTGCGTGCGGCCCCCTGCGAGGCGATCCACCAGGCGCTGCTCGGCGGCTTGCTGGGCAACCTCGGCTTCAAGGCGCCCGACGACCTGCAGTACTCCGGCACGCACCAGACGAAGTTTGCGATCCACCCCGGTTCGTCGCTGGCGAAGAAGGCACCGCGCTGGGTGATGGCCGCCGAGATGGTCGAGACCGGACGCCTGTACGCGCGCACGGTAGCGCGCATCGAGCCGGCGTGGATCGAGCGCGCCGGTGCGCACCTGATCAGGCGCAGCTGGTCCGACCCGGCGTGGTCGAAGAGCGCCGGCCAGGCGGTGGCCAGCGAGCGCGGCGTGCTCTACGGGCTGACGATCTACGCGCAGCGGCGCGTGAACTATGGCCCGATCGATCCGCGGCTGTCGCGCGAACTGATGATCCGCGGGGCGCTGGTCGGCGGCGACTGGGACAGCGGTCTGCGCTTCTTCGTGCACAACCGGCGGCTGGTGGCCGAGATCGAAGCGCTCGAGCAGCGCATCCGCCGCCCCGACCTGCTGGTCGACGAGCGAGAGCTGTTCGACTGGTACGACGCGCGCATTCCGCAGGACGTGCATTCGACGCAGTCGCTCGAGCGCTGGTGGCGCGCGGCGTCGCGTGCCGATCCGGCGCTGCTGCAGCTGTCGCGCGACGCGCTGCTCAGGAAGGGCGCCGATGCGGTGGGCGCCGAATCGTTTCCGCGGCGCCTCGCGATGCGCGGCCTGGATTTCGACCTCGACTACCGTTTCGATCCGGGTGCCGGCGACGACGGTGCCACCCTGTCGGTGCCGCTGGCGATGCTGAACCAGGTCGACGAGGTGCGCTGCGAGTGGCTGGTGCCCGGCATGCTGAGAGACAAGGTGCAGGCGCTGGCGAAGTCGCTGCCGCAAAGGCTGCGCCGGCACCTCGTGCCGCTGCCCGCCTGGGCGGAAGGCTTCGTCGAGCGCTGGCGGGGGCGCGAGGGCAGCCGCCCGCTGGTCGATGCGCTGATCGAGGACCTGCGCGACGACAAGGGATTGCGTGCGTCGCCCGCGGACTTCCGGCCCGAGACGCTCGCCGCGCACCTGTCGATGAACTTCCGGCTGCTCGACGCGCACGGCGGCGTGCTCGCGAACTCGCGCCAGCTTGCCGCGCTGCGCGCCGAGCACGGCCCGCGCGCGCAGGGCGCGTTCCAGGCGGCATTCGCGGCGCTGGCGGCCAAGGTCGCGC
>JABARS010000039.1 GCA_019187085.1 Pseudorhodoplanes sp.
CCGGGGGCGCATCATGAGGCGTCATGCGGCGGGAGACGGTGCGGCGCCCGCGTCCGTGGTTCGCAAGCCACGGCCCCGGGCTGCATCGGGGCTCCGCCCGGGACCACTAGGAGTCCCCGCCGGGAGCCGGCTGACGATCCGCCCCAAATGGCGGATGAAAGCGCGGCCCGATGCAGGCATGAAGACGCCGCGATGGTGCGCCGCAAGGCGATGCGCGTTCCGGTTCGCGCCGGAATGCGCCGGATGGATACCCCGCGCCTTGCGGCGCGCCATCCCCCCTCGTGCGAGGGACAACTCGCGCAGGGGACAAGGAGAGCAGGCGTACCCGGCGCCTTTCAAAGAACACGGACGCGCAGGCACGCCCTCTGCAACAAACACGAGCGCGGACGGCGGCGCAAAAACCTGCCGGCTGTTTGAAAATTCGGCATAATAAAATGCGCTCCGCGTCCTGCAGACGTGAAGCGCCGTCCTAAAGATGACGTCCGCGCGCGGCAACGCACCGCCTCGCTTCAGACAATCCCGCGCGGGCCGTCGTTCACCAGTAATTGCCGGCGCGGCCCTCGATCTTCTTCAGCATGCCCAGGCGGCAGACCAGGCGGTCGTCGAGCGCGCCGCGCTCCTCGCCGTGTTTGCGCGCACAGGCCAGGTACACTTTCTTGTCGATCGCTTCCAGAACGGCTTTCGCCTCGGCGTCGACGCAACGCCGCCATGGCGTGCCCGACAGGCCGTCGCAATCCTTCGCCTGCGCCGCCGTCGCCGCACAGGCGACGATCATTCCCAGAATAAGGCGTTTCATGGTTCGCTCCCCTGGTCGGAGCGCAAACGCTATCATGCGCCATTCGAGGCCGGCAATTTGCTGCCGCGTAAAATCGGCGAACCGATCGGCGCGAAGCCCGCCGCCTCAAATCCCCACGCACCGGCGCGAGAGGCTCGCCATGCCGCCGTTCTCGGCGGTCGGCATCGCCCAGGACGTCATGCTCTCCTGTCCCGGCGAACCGGCCGGCAGCACAAGCGTCGCGGAACCGGCCTTGCTGCCGCGCGAACCGCCGACATTGACATGCAGCGTGCAGCGCGCGCGCCGGCCGCAGGCATTGGCGATCTCGACAAAGAATTCCGGCTTGCCGGCCACCGCGCGGAAGCCCGACTTGTCGGTGATGCAGCCTTCGGCGAGCGCGACCTCCTCGACGGGGAAGAGTAGATTTTCCGATTGCAGCACGATGCTGGTCGCCGCCGCCGCCACAAAGGCGAGCGCGCCCGCGGCAAACGCGATGCGTTTCGTACTGCCGTGCAGTGTGTCGGATTTGCTGGTGCGGGAGGCTCCGCCCCGCGCACGCTTCGTCTTCGCCGGCATGATCGAAATCCCTCCGCGGCCGCAAGCGGCCTCCGGATTCTTGGTCGCGCGGGAAAGGCGAAAGGTTCAGCGTCCGCCCGACGGACGGCGGCTTCGTCAGGCAGCGTTGGTGAAGGCCGCGCCGATTTCGCGCCCGCGCCGCCAGCGCACGCGGCACCGGTATCCGCGGCGGGTGTCGCGCGTCATCATCAGCACGAACTCGCGCCCCACCGTCTGCGGCTCATCCACCACGAGGCGGGCGCCGGCGTCGGACAGGTCGGCGATCAGGCAGGGCCGCACGGAAAATCCTCCGTCCGGCCGGATCCAGGCTTTGGTCTTGGTGCGTTTGCGCACAGCACGACGGCTCTCTTTGGCCATAACGACGATGCCCTTGGCTGCGATGTCCCTTCGACGGCGCGCGGACGAAATCCGTCGCGCGGACTTCTTAGTCCCAGGTCAATCTAATGTGGAAAACTTGATGGAAATTGCGCGCTCTCGCCGGATTTTGGCGCTGCCGGTCAACCTCTTGCTAACCATGCGCGCCGGCGGCCGTGCGGCCGCAACGCGGTCAGCGCGCTCCGATCTGGCGGGCGACGGCCGAAAGCGCATCCGGCGCAAGCCCGTGCGCGCCGCGGAACGGCGCATCCAGCGCCGCGATCATGTAGATGACGAGGCCGACGAAAATCGCGAGCGTGCCGCCGACAAGGCCGTGCGCGGTGCGGCTGATGTCAAACATCCAGATCACGACCATGTTGATCGCCGCGCCGATCAGCACCACGGTCCAGACCAGACCGGGCACGCTCGAATCCGCGGAATCGACGCGCTTGCGCCGCGCCTCGGCGAAGCGGTCGAACTGGCGCAGCGTCTCGGCGTGGCGCAGCGCATCGCCGCTGCCGGCCGCCGGTGCGTAGGCGGCGAGCCGCAGATAGAGGCGGTCGAGAATTTCCGGCGCGCGCCCGGAAGCGCGGCCCGCCGCCTGTTCGCGCCAGCCGGGGCCGATCTCCTCGTCGAGATAGGCCTTGAGGTCGGCGCGCAGGGCCGCGCTCTCGGCTTGCGGATAGGCGAGCAGGTGGCGGTCGAGGACCATGATCGTGCCGGCCTCGGCTTCGATCGTGTCCTGCGCCTTGTTGCGGTTCTCGTAGACCGCGATCGACAGCAGCGCGAGCAGCACGCCGAAATAGAGCGCGAAGGTGTTGAGCAGGAAGCCGAGCACCGTGTTGATGTCGCGCTCGCCGCGGAACAGGCGCGCCACCGACGGCTGGATGAGACAGGAGCCGGCAATCATCGGCACGAGGAACGCCGCGCAGATCGCGAAAGCGGCGACGGCCGGCGGCAATTGGTGGATCCAGTCGATCATGGCGGGAGGCACTGCATGCGGGTCGCGGGAGGCGACGTCCTCTCCTTTTAGGTGCTTTGCGCTGCGCTGCAAAGACCGCGCCGTTGAGGTTAACGCGCGTCCGCGCTTGCCGGAGGGCGCGCGCCGTGCCACCTGCGCAGGACAGTGCGGCAACGGACACAGGCATGTTCGGCGGTCTCGTCACGGTCGAAAACCTCATGTATCTCGCGGGCGGCCTGCTCGCGGCCTGGCTCGTCGCCTTGCCGGTCGTGCCGCTCGTGCACGAGCGCGCCATCCGCCTCGCGCGCCGCCGCTACGAAGCGCTGCAGCGCCAGCCCGGGCGCCAGATGCAGCAGGCCATCCTGCGCGCCGAATTGGCGACGAACACGCGCCGGCTGGAGCGCACGATCGAATCCATGACCGACAAGGCAAGCGCGCACATGCGCGAGATCGCCGACAAGCGCGCGATCTTGCAGACGCTCAAGACCGAACTGGCCGAGCGCGAAGCCGCGATTGCGGCGCTTGAGCGGCGCGACGCCGAACCTGGCACGCAACTGGCGGCGGCCCGGGCGGAGCGCGACGCCGCACGCGCGGAAACCGCGGCGACCGCGACCGTGCTGCGGCAGGCACAGGACGACATCCGCGCGCTGCGCGCCGAAATCGCAGCGCTCACCGAAGCGCTCGAAGAGCGTGTCGCACCCGACAACCGCCAGGAATACGAGACGACGACGCCTGCCGCCCGCGCGCAGCCGGTGCGTGAAAAAGAGCGCACGGCGACGCCTGTCGGATCGGCGGCGGCCTTCGCACCGCGGGTTACGGCCTGCGGTCCCGACGAAGACCGTCACGCGATCGAGCGCGCGGTCCAGGCCATTCTCGCCGAGGGCGCAGCCGCGTCCATGACGCGGCACTGACGGCACACCGCCAGAAACGGGGTCAGGAACGAAGCCGACAAACCGGCACCCCCGCGTTATAGTCAATCCATGTCTTCGGCCGACCTGCAGGGCAAGGCAAGCGTATCGGCGCCCGACCGCGCCATGCGGCTGCGCGCGTTGCGGCTGCGCGCGTTTCTCATCCTGATCGCGCTCATCCAGGCGCTCGACATTCCGTCAAAGATTTCCGTGCTGCTGATGAACGACCCGCAGGTGCCGGGTCCGGGCTGGGGCGGCTGGGCCGTCGCCGCGCACCTTGCGCTGTCGCCGCTCGCCACCCTGGCCGTGATCTATTTCGCCGTGCGCGGCCGTCTCACTTATGCCGTGCTGGCGCTGGCCGTCACCTCCCTGCTCGGCTGGCTGTCGATGCTGCCTTCGGTGGTCATCCACTGGGGGAACTTTCCGGGACCGGGAATTTCGGGGCTTTATACGATCTGGGATGTGCTGGTGCAGCCCGTCACGATCGCCCTCGCCGTCCTGCTGGCCTGGCGACGGGAACACATCGTCCTTGCCGCGATCCTGGCGGCCCTGCCGACGATCCTCGGAGCGCTCGGCGTCATCGTGTTCGCGACCGGCGTTGCGATCTACGGTTTCTAGGGGACGCGCGGCAAGGGATGCCGGCAACGGATGCGGCAAGGGATACTGGCCAGACTCCCGTGGACTTCGGCAGCCGGACCGGTCAAAGCGGGCTGGCCTTTCGCCCTGCGAATCGGGCAAGTGATCGAGGGTTATCCGCAACAAAAGCAACGAAGCGACGTCGCATGTCTCCAAGACCCTTTCGCATTGGCCGTTCCCGCACCGGCCTTGGCCTGTTCGCCACCGAGCCCATCAGGAAAGGCAAGTTCATCGTCGAATACCGGGGCCGCAAGCTCAGCAACGAGGCCGCCGAACGGCTCGAGGCCAAAGGCGCGCGTTACATGTACGAGTTGAACAGCCGCTGGACGCTCGACGGATCGAGCCGGCGCAATATCGCGCGCTACGCCAATCATTCCTGCCGGCCGAACGCGGAGTCCGACGTCGTGCGCGGGCGCGTCATCATCCGCGCCATCAGGAACATCCAGCCGGGCGACGAGATCACCTACGATTACGGCCGCGACTATTTCAAGAACGTGCTGATGGAGATCGGCGGCTGCAAGTGCGTCAAGTGCCTGGAAAAGGCCCGCGAGGAGCGCCGCGCCCGCCGCCTGAGCAACCTGCGCAGGCAGCGCCGCGCCGAGCGCGCGGCTGCCGCCCTCAACAAGGACGTGAAGCGGCGCAGCCCGCAGGTGAAACAGCGCAAGACGCGCAAGAAAGGCTGACGTTTCGCCGCGGCCGCGCGGCGAAGCCCGGCCGCGCCGGCAAACGGGTTTATTGTCCGCCCCAGTAGCGCAGCGCGGCCGATGTCGCCGCCCCGCCGATCACGCACGGGATGCCGAGCGCGCCGACGCTCATCACCGCGGCGGTCACGCAGCCCACCCCGATCGCGCCTTCGCCGATGCGGCCCCAGCCGGTCAGTTCGCGCTTGTAGCCCGGGCCCCTGCGTTTGATCTCCTCGATCGCCGCGTATTGCTCCTTGCGGATGCGCACGGTGTCGGCCGTCTCGGCCGCGTCGATCACGTCGGTGAGGATGGGGGCCACATCCTTGGGCTGGTTGGCGGCCGCGCGCCGCAACATCTGGCGCAGCGACGCGTCACGCGCCGCATTCACCGCAAGCGTGTACTTGGTCATGCTACCGACCATCAGCTTGTCGGTGTCGTCCTTGTCCTTCGACCAGGGCAGCATGCCGATCATGCGATAGATCGGCGAATAGGACCCGGTCGCGAAATAATAGCCCCAAAGGATGTCGAGCAGCTCGGGGCTCGCGTCCATCTTCCAGGTCGCGGCGGGCGTCCTGCTGTCGCCCGAGAACAGGCCCTTGACCTTGTCGCCGAGCGTGCGCTCCTTCGGCGGCGACACCTCGACGAGCGTCGGCAGGCCGCCGGTCACATATTTCTCGATCATGGCGCGCCGCGTCGGCATGCCGTCGCGGTACTGCAACAGGATGTCCTTCCAGTCCGGCAGCCCGGAATAGGCGACCGCGCGCACCAGCACCCAGTGGTCCTCGGGCTGGATCGGCAGCATGGCGTCGATCAGCCGGTAGGCGCGGCCGGGATTGGTGCCGAGCACGCCGGCGATGAAGCCGACGAACGCGCCCGCCGATTCCGGGTCATGAAAGGCGCCGATATCGCTGAGGCCGCGCACGAGGTCGGGCACGCGCGCCGGCTGCGGCTTGTTGCGATACAGCCCGATCCATTTCAGCGCCGCCTCGCGCGAGCCGATCTCGAGCTTGCGGGCAGGCTCGGGCGCCGCCGTCGCCGCGCTCGCAACCAGGAACAAAATGATGGCAATCGCGCAACGCATGGTCCCCTCCGGCGGCGCGCCGTCGAACGCGCAAAACAGCAGCGCGCTACGCCGATTTCGTGACCGCCTGGCGGCAGCCCCGGCCGCGGATGCCGTCCGGGCGCCGCACTTGCGCCTATTTTGTTACCGCCGGCGGTTACAGAACCGTAAAGCGGCCGCGCGCCGGGTAGCGCGGCCGGCCAAACCCGCGAAACGGGCCGTCGCATCCTGCCGGCAAAGTCATGCACAGGCCCGTTCCGGCTGGTAGCGAACGAACCGCCGCCAAGCTATTCTCTGCGCCTTCAAACGGAGGCCTCCTTCATGCGCGGCGTCATCGATCCCGCCATCGCCTTTCTTGTCGTCCTCCTGACCGGAATCGTCGCGGGCTTGATTTTCGAACGCGCGCTGCGGCCGGGCTGGTTCTCGCGCGACGTCGCCAACGAGCGGCGCGGCATGGTCACCATGTGTCTGATCGGGATGGCCGGCAGCTTCATCGGCTTTCATCTGACCCTGCTGCTCGGCCTGTTCCGCACCGGCGTGCTCGCGCCCTTCATCGGCGCCATGATCGGGGCGGTCGCGATCCTGTGGATCTGGCGCTGGATCCGGTGATGCCGCTATAAATGAACGGACCGGCCGCGGCCGGTCCGTTCCGCAGCAATGGGACCCGACGACATGAAACGCCGCAACCGCTCCTTCAGAGTTGCCCGATGGCGCGCCGTCATGGGGGTGACGCTCGGCCTGTTCCTGTGGTTCGGAGTACGCGGCAATTCGGCCGGCGGCATCATTCCCTGGCAGCCCGGCATCGACCAGACCGCGCGCGAGATCGCCGGCGGCCACTGCGCGGCGTACGGCAGATATGCCGTCATCACCAGCATCCGGCCGTGGCCCGGCGACTATATCGGCTTCGTCTGCCGCGCCCCCGGACGCTGGGGACCGATGCCGCAATAGGATCGTGGCTTAAAGCACGATCCCGAAAAGCGTAAAGCGATTTTCGGAAAAGACCGAGCGAGCAAAGCGCTGAAACGGGATGGCGATACAAGGAAAACTCATCCCGCTTCAGCCGGCCATCGTCTCCTTGACCGTCGCCACGAGCTGCTTGAGCGTGAACGGCTTGGGCAGGAAGGTGAACTTGCCGTCCGGCGGCAGGTTCTTCTGGAACGCCTCTTCGGCATAGCCGGACACGAAAATCATCTTCAGATCGGGATTGGTGCGCCGCATTTCGCGCAGCAGGGTCGGCCCGTCCATTTCCGGCATCACGACGTCGGACACGACGAGATCGATGCGGCCGCCCTGCGCCTCGATCAGTTCCATCGCCTCGACGCCGTTGCTCGCTTCCAGCACCGTATAGCCGCGCGAGGCAAGCCCGCGCGCATTGAGCGCGCGCAGGCCCTCCTCGTCCTCGACGAGGAGGATCGTGCCGCGCCCGGTGAGATCGGCGGTCGCCAGCTTCGCCATGTCGCCGGCGGCCGCGAGCGCGCCGGAAATCGCCGGCGCCTCGTCCTTCTCCTCGGGCGCGGGCGTGTGGCGCGGCAGGAAGATGCGGAACGTCGTGCCCTTGCCGGGCTCGGACTCCGGATAGATGAAGCCGCCGGTCTGCTTGATGATGCCGTAGACCGTGGACAGGCCGAGACCGGTACCCTTGCCGATGTCCTTGGTGGTGAAGAACGGCTCGAAAATCTTGCCGAGCACCTCGGGCGCGATGCCGCTGCCGGTATCGCGCGCCTCGATCATCGCATAATCGGCCGCCGGCATGCCAGCATAGCCGAATTGCGCGGCCTCCGCCGCCGGCACGTTCGCCGTGCGCAGCGTCAGCTGGCCGCCCCCCTCGGGCATCGCGTCGCGCGCATTGACCGCCAGATTGACGATCACCTGTTCGAGCTGGGAGATGTCGGCTTTCACCGGCCACAAATCGCGGCCGTGCACCACGTCTAGCTTGACGCTCTCGCCGATCAGCCGCTTGAGCAGCATGTTGAGGTCGGAGAGCACTTCATTGAGATCGAGCACCTGCGGACGCAGCGTCTGCCGCCGCGAGAACGCCAGAAGCTGGCGCACCAGCGAGGCCGCGCGGTTGGCGTTCTGCTTGATCTGCATGATGTCCTGGAACGACGGATCGGTCGGCCGGTGCGCGTTGAGCAGGAAATCGGTCGCCATCATGATGGCGGAGAGCACGTTGTTGAAGTCGTGCGCGATGCCGCCGGCGAGCTGGCCGACGGATTCCATCTTCTGCGACTGCTTGACCTGGTTTTCCAGCGCACGCTGCTGGGTCGTCTCCAGCGCATAGACGATGGCGGCCTCCGCCTCGCCCGCGTCGTCCTCGGTCGCGGTGACATAGAACGTCGCGTAGCGCTCGCCCGGCCCGGCGAGCTGCGCGTCCACCGGCGCGATGTCGCCCTGGCCGCCGGCCGCCTTGTGGATCGCGGCCTCGAGCGCTACGCGGTCGCGCGCGCCGATCACCGACAGGATCGTGCTCTTCTCGCCGCTGCCGGCCAGGAGGTCGTGGAACAGGCGGGCGAACAGCCCGTTGCTGCGCAGGATGTGCCCGCCCTTGTCGAGGGTCGCGATCGCCATCGGCGTGCGGTTGAAGAAGCGCATGAAGCGCACCTCGGCCGCGCGCTGCGGATCGGCGGCGACGTCGCGCGCGCGGTTGAGCACGAGCGTACGCGAGACCCCGGCGACCGCGTCCGCCCCGAACGCGACATTGTGGAACAACCGCACCGGCACGGTGCGGCCGGCGCGCGTCTTGAGGTCGAGATCGAAGACTTCGGTCTTCACCTCGCCCGGCGCGCCGCGCAGCGTGGTCAGGAGCGAAGCGCCTTCGCCCGACACGATGTCGGAGAGCTTCAGGCCGCCCGAACCGACCGACGCCAGGTCGTAATCGAGCCAAGCGGCGAGCGTGGCGTTCAGGTAAAGGATCGCGCTCTGCGCATCGACGGAGAAGAAGCCGGCCGGCGCATGGTCGAGATAGTCGATGGCGTGCTGCAGTTCGAGGAAGATGTTTTCCTGCTTCTCGCGCTCGCGGGTGATGTCGGCGACCGTCCACACGGTCGAGCGGCGGTCGTGCTTGCTGTCGCCGAGCGGGCGCACGCGCAGGCGCAGCCAGCGCGCGGGCTGTTCGCCAGGGCCGACGAAGCGCACCTCCTCCTGCAGGCGGCGGCCCTCGCGCGCAGCCTTGAGCAGGCGGTAGACCGCCTCCGATACTTCCGGATCGCCGATGAAGACGCGCTCGACCGGACGCACGTCGCGCGCATCAACGGCGTTGACGAGGTCCAGATAAGCGGCGTTGGCATAGAGCACGCGCCCCTTCGGGTCGGTGACGACCACCCCGTCGAACGCCCCGTCGATGAGCGAGCGGATCATCGGGTTGGCTGCATCCTTGCCGGAAAAGGCGACGATGCCGGCGGCGAGCGCAAACAGCGCAAAGACGCCGACGGTCGACAGCGCCGCCAGCAGCATCAGGATGTAATTGGCGGCGTTCTCGCGGCTGACGAACATCAGTCCGACGGCGGCGGCCACGAGGCCAAGCGCGACGACCAGAACCATGGCCGCGCTGCCGCTGCGGCGCGTGCGGTCGATCCCCTGGCGCGGCTCGCCGGTGTCCGTGACTGCCATGCGACGTCAACCCCGAATCTCTGGCCCCTTATAGCCCAGCGCACGCCATTCGCTACCGGCGCCCGCGCGCGGGCGTTCAGCGGGCCGCGCGGCGCAGTTTCATCACATACCCGATGATTTCGGCCACCGCCCGGTAGTGTTCCGGCGGGATTTCCTGGTCGAGATCGACCGTGGCATGCAGGGCGCGCGCCAGCGGCGGGTTCTCGACCACCGGAACCGCGTGCTCCTTGGCCACCTCCCGGATGCGCAGCGCGATCGCATCGACGCCCTTGGCGACGCAGCGGGGGGCGTTGTCGCCCTTCTCGTATTTGAGCGCCACCGCGAAGTGGGTCGGGTTGGTGATGACCACCGAGGCTTCCGGCACCGCCGCCATCATGCGCTTGCGCATGCGCTCCTCGCGCAGGCGCCGGATGCGCCCCTTGACCGCCGGATCGCCTTCGGTCTGCTTGAACTCCTCCTTCAGTTCGCGCATCGACATCTTCTGGCGTTCGAACCACTGGCGGTACTGGAACAGGAAGTCCGCCGCCGCGATCAGCGCCAGCACGGCGATGACGGCGCCGAGCATTTTCAGGGTGACGGCGATCACCGTCGGCAGCAGCTTCGCCGGGTCAAGCGCGATCAGGCCTTCCAGGCGGTCGCGCTCCGGCCACAGCAGCAGCGTCATGATCGTGCCGAGCAGCCCGAGCTTGACGAGGCCCTTGGCGAAATTGACCAGCGCCTGCTTGGAGAACAGCCGCTTCAAGCCGGCGAGCGGTGAAATGCGGTTGAGCTTCGGCTTGAGCCCCTCCGACGACCACACGAAGCGGTGCTGCACGACATGCCCGCCGATGGCGGCGAGCACAATCAGCAGGATCGGCAGCGCGAGCGCGCCCACGGTCTCGAATCCGATGCGGGCGGCAAGGCGCGTGAGCGCGGCCCCGTCGGTCGGGATGCGCCAGGCATTGGCGATGAGCCCGGCGAGCGACGTCTTCAGGCCCTGTCCGGCGGCGCCGGAAAAGGCGACCAGAGCGAGCGTCGCGCCGGACAGCACGAACCAGGTCGGCACTTCCTGGCTCTTGGCGACGTCGCCGCGTTTTAGCGCATCGTCGAGTTTTTTGAGTGTCGGGTCTTCTGACTTGTCGGATTCGTCCTGTTCTTCGGCCATGCGCGCTGCTCCTCACGAATAAGGCGCAAGCTCGCGCAGCACCTGCCCGAGGAATTCGGTGAAGGTGCCCATCATCATGCCGACGACAAAGAGCAGGACGACGAATCCGAGCAGGATGGAGAGCGGCATGCCGACGAAGAAGACCTGCATCTGCGGCATCAGGCGCGACAGCACGCCGAGGCCGATATTGAACAGAAGCCCGAACACGAGGAACGGCGCGGCAAGCTGGATGCCGACGCGAAACGCCGCGGCGATGGTGCGCGTTATGAGCGTGGCCACGTCGCCGACGAGGAAAGCCGCCCCCGGCGCGAACAGCCGGTAGCTGTCGTTGAGCGCCGCGATCACGAGATGGTGCAGGTCGGTGGCGAACACCATCGTCACGCCGAGCACGGTCAGGAAGTTGCCGACCAGCACGCTCTGCTGCCCCTGCGTCGGGTCGATCGCGGTGACGAAGCCGAGCCCCATCTGTTGGGCGATCACCGCACCCGCGACATTGAGCGCGGAGACGGTCAGCCGCGCCGTCATGCCGAGCACCGCGCCGACGGCAAGCTCCTGCGCGAACAGCAGCAGAACCGGGCCGGCGGCGCGCAGATCGACGACATAGGCCTCGCGGTGCAGCGGAACCAGGATCGCCACGAGAACGAGCGCGACGGTGAGGCGCAGGCGTACCGGCACGCTCATTTCCCCGAGGCCGGGGAGCAGCATGATCATCGTGCCGATGCGGGCGAAGACGAGCAGATAGACGGTCGCGAGCGCCGGGAGGAAGGAAATGTCGACGCGCACGTTCGGGTTTCCGCGCTAGCCGGCGACGATCCGCTGCGCAAGACGCGCCATGTGCCCCTGCAGGGCGTCGGCCATGAACGGCAGCGCGACCAGCATGGCAATGAAGATCGCAAGGATCTTGGGCACGAAAACGAGCGTCATTTCCTGGATCTGGGTCAGGGCCTGGAACAGCGAGATGGCGACGCCGACGGCGAGCCCCACCAGCATGAGCGGGCTTGCCACGACCACCAGCGTGAAAATGGAATCGCGCGCCACGTCGAGAACTTCCGGTCCGGTCACTGTGCGCCGCCTTTCTCCGTTCGGGGTTGCGCGGCCGTCAGATCGGCATGCGCATGATTTCCTCGTAGGACTGGATCACCCGGTCGCGCACCGCGACGAGCGCGTCGATGGCGACCTCGGTTTCGGCGACCGCTGTCACCACGTCGACGACATTGGCCTTGCCGGCCGCCAGCGCCTTGGCCTGCAGGTCGGATTTCTTGCCGGCTTCCGCCACCGCGGTCATCGCTTCCTTCAGCGCAGTGCTGAAATTCGGCTCGCCGCCGGCGACCCGCCCGGCCGGCCTGGGCAAGGCGGCGGTGGGATCGGTCAGGCGCGCAAGGTTGGCGTAGGCTTTGGCGGCGCCGCTCGGCGTGGTCATGATCGTGCTCCCGCTCAGGCTTTAAGGATTTCGATGGTTCTTTGAATCATGCGCCGCGTTGCGCTCACGACGTTGATGTTGGCTTCGTAGGATCGCTGCGCCTCGCGCATGTCCGTCATTTCGATCAGCGCGTTGACGTTGGGATACTTGACGTTGCCGGAGACGTCGGCGGCCGGATGGCCGGGCTGGTATTTGAGCTGGAAGTCGGACTGGTCGGGCTTCACACGACCGAAGGCGACGACGCGTGCATCGAGCGTGCGGTCGATCTCGCTCTGGAAGGTCGGGATTTTCCGCCGGTAGGGTTCGCCGCCGGGCGTCTTCGCCGTGGAATCGGCGTTGGCGATGTTCTCGGCGATCACGCGCATGCGGCCGGCCTGGGCGCGCAGCCCGGACGCGGCGATGGAGAGCGATTTGAGAAAATCCATGCCCGTGATCCTCGTCCGTGATCCTCAGCGCTTGCCGACGGCGGTCTTCAGCAGACCGAGGCTGCGCGAATAGAGCGTGGTCGCCGCCTGGTAATCCATCTGGTTGGCGGCCACCTTCATCATCTCGTCCTCGAGGCTGACGGCGTTGCCGGCCGGACGCGTTTCGAAGGCGCTTTCGCGCGCGGTGCCGAATTGGGAGGAGCTGCCGCCGGCAAGGCCGGTCAGGTGCATCGGGTTGGTCGCGAGCAGCGACACCGATCGCAGCGGCGGCCGCTCGAAGTCGGGCGTGGCAAGGTCACGCGGCCGGAAATTCGGGGTATCGGCATTGGCCACGTTCTCGGAAAGAACCTGCTGGCGCGCCTGATGCCAGTTCATCTTGGTGCGCAGCATGGACAGGATCGGCAGGTCGGAGATGGCCATGGCGCGCGCTCCCGGTTCCAGTTCGGCGGCGCGGTGCAACACGGCGCGCCCGGCAAACTTTGCCGGGTTCATGGTTAACAGGTGGTAAATTTGCGGGGCTTGTACCGCCTTGAAAGCGCCGTTTTGACATTGCCGTTTACCATGCAGCCAGAAGCGCGGCCGGTCGGGGAATTTAGGCGGATCGTTCGCGTTAAGATTTTGTTAGTATTTGAGACAGCAATCACTTGCCGAAGGCTTACGACATCTGGCCGGTGCCGGTCGCCTGCAGCCTGATGGCAGTCCGGGGACGTTCATGTTCGAAAGCTTGTTTGGCGCGGAGACGCCCCTCGCTGTGCGGTTCTTCATCGCCTTCATTGTTGTATTCGGCCTCATCGGCGCCAGCGCCTGGCTGATCCGGCGCTTCGGCGCCGCGCGCCTGGGCGGCCATGCCGCGCGCGGCCGCCAACCGCGGATCGCGGTGATCGAATCCGGCGCCGTCGACGGCCGCCGTCAGCTTGTTCTCATTCGCCGGGACAATGTCGAGCATCTGCTGATGATCGGCGGCCCGACCGACATCGTCGTGGAGCAGAACATCGTGCGCGGCCAGCGTCCTGCTGCGGCCGAGCCGGTCGTGCGCGGCGTGGCGAGCGCGGAGCCTTCGACCACTTGGCCGCTGTCGCCGGAACCCGGGCCGCGCCAGCGCCCGGTCGCGGTCGAGGATACCTCGTTGCAATGGGCGCTGCCGCCGGAGCCGGCCCCCGCGCCGAGCCCGGCCTTCACGCCGACGCCGATGCCGG
>JABARS010000036.1 GCA_019187085.1 Pseudorhodoplanes sp.
TGCCGCCGCCCCCGCGCGCGCGCCGCGGCGGCGAGACCCCGCCGCCTCCGCCCGCGCCGGCTGCGGGACCGGCGAAATCCGGCAGCAACTGGCTGTCCGATCTGCTGCACCGCGCCTCGCGCGACGAGAACGCCGATGCGGCGCGCTCCGAGAGCGGCCGCGGCGAGGAGCGCCCGGCCCGCCACATGATCGAGTCGCTCGACGCGCTGTCGGTGGACATCGCGCGCATGATCGACCACGACGCGGCCGCCGAATTGTGGGACCGCTACAATCGCGGCGAGCGCAACATCTTCACCCGCAGGCTCTATACCCTGCAGGGCCAGCAGGCCTTCGACGAAATCCGCAAGCGCTACCGGTCCGACCGTGAGTTCAAGCAGACGGTCGACCGCTACATCGCGGAGTTCGAGCGCCTGCTCGAGGACGTCTCGCGCGACGATCGCGGCCAGGTCGTGGTGCGCACCTATCTCACCTCGGAAACGGGCAAGGTCTACACCATGCTCGCCCACGCGGCGGGACGGTTCGAATAAGGTACGGCGTCAGACACGGCGCCGACAAAGGACAAAGACGACGTCCGGAAAAGGCGCCGGCAGGGACCACCGGACAGGAACCAAGTGCAAAGGGCGCACCGCGAAGCGCGCCCTTTGTCATTTCACCGGCATTCGACCCGCGTCAGGCGACGAGCGCGAGCGAGGCTTCCTTGATCTTGGACGCCGCGCCCTCGGCCTGGCGCGTGGCGGCCGCGATCTCGTTCAGGCTGCCACTGATCGTGGCCACCGCCCCCGCCGCCGACTGCATGTTCTCCGACATTTCGCGCGTCACCGCGTTCTGCTCCTCGACGGCGAACGCCACGATGGTCGAAATCTCGTTGATCTTGGAGATGGTGCCGACGATCTCTCCGATCGCCTGCACCGCGCCGCCGGTGGCCTGCTGGATTTCGGCGATCTGGCGCGAGATGTCGTCGGTCGCCTTGGCGGTCTGGGTGGCGAGCGTCTTGACCTCGGAGGCGACGACGGCAAAGCCGCGGCCGGCTTCGCCGGCGCGCGCGGCCTCGATCGTGGCGTTGAGCGCCAGCAGGTTGGTCTGCGCGGCGATGGTGCTGATCAGGCTCACCACCTCGCCGATGCGGTTGGCGGCCGACGAAAGCCCGGCCATGATCTCGTTGGTGTGCGTGCCCTGGCGCACGGCGGAATCGGAGATCGTGGCCGCCTCGCCCATCTGGCGGGCGATCTGCTCGACCGAGGCCGCCATTTCCTCCGCGCCGGTCGCCCCCGCCTGCACGTTGGTGGAGGTCTGGCCCGAGGCGGCCGCGGCGTCGGCGGCCTGGCGCGTGGCGAGCGCGATCGCGCGCGAAATCTCGCCGAGGTCGCCGTCGATCTCCTTCTGGATGCGGGCGCGGCGCATGCGGTCGGCCACCTGCGCGGTGATGTCGGCGGCGAACTTGATCACCTTCTGCGGCCTGCCGCTGCGGTCGAGCACCGGATTGTAGGATGCCTGGATCCAGACCTCCTTGCCGTCCTTGCCGATGCGCCGGAATTCGCCGGCCTGGTAGTCGCCGCGATTGAGCGCCTGCCAGAAGGCCTTGTAGGCGGCGCTGTCGCGCTCGTGCGCGTCGACGAACATGCTGTGATGGCGGCCTTTGATCTCTTCAAGGCCGTAGTCGAGGGTGGAAAAAAACAATGGGTTGGCCGTGATGATGGTCCCGTCCATGGTAAACTCGATCATCGCCTGAGACTTGTTCAGCGCATCGAGCTTTGCCTGCAATTCAAAATCGCGCGAAAAACATCCGCAAAGGATCCTGTCTGTATCCGGTGGTTCTTCCAGCAAGGCACATGGGCGGCCCCGACTTTCCGGTCCGGAGCGGACCGGCGGGCGCGACCGTATTGGCGCTTTGGTAAACAAGTCACAAAGCCCGAATGTGCAATCGGCGAGCGACCCGTGCAGCAATGCACGCACCGGCAGCGCGCGACGGAATCGAAAGTTGCAGACCGCGCATCCGACAGCCGCGACGATGCACAATACGCGTCGCGCTTGCTGCGCTCCGCTCGCACGGGCTCAAATTTTCAGCGACGGTCCGCGCCAGGCACCGCAAGTTTTTCCCGCGTCAGCGCGACGCAGGCGTGTCGCACACGAAAAGTTGAAGACGAAAGCGCGCCGGCCCGTCGCGCCTTCAGCGCCGATTGGCCGGCTTGCCGCCGCCGAAAATCAGCCGCGTCGGGTTCTCGTCGAAATTGCGCACCGTGCGCTCGATCACCCCGAGCGTCCGCCGGCCGTCGGTCACCAGCCCGTCGAGCTTCTTATCGAGATTCTCGGCGGTGCTCTTGATCGCGCGCACCGCGTCGGGAATGTCGCCCTTGCCTTCGGGGCCGCCGACCATGGTGTCGACGCCGGCAATGATGCGGTCGATGCGCTCGGTATTGCGCGCGAGCGCCTGGGTGAAGGTCTCGATGTTGCGCAGCGAATTCTTCAGCGACGCCTGGTTCTCGATGATGATGCCGTCGATGCGCGAGAGCGTATCGCGCGCGGCCTGCATCACGTCCTGCGAGGCGCTGCTGCCTGCGGTGAGCGTGGGCAGTTCGTTGTCCTTGCGCGGCACCGGCGCCGCATCCGGCGAGCCGCCGCGCAGCGACAGCGTCGCGATCCCGGTCAGCCCCTGGAATTCGAGCGAGGCCCTGGTGTCGGAGCGTAGCGGCGTGCCGCTCGCCACCGAGATCGTCACCAGCGCCTGGCGCGGATCGTTGGGATCGAGCCCGAGATCGACCACGTCGCCGACGCGGATGCCGTTGAAGGAGACCGGCGCGCCGGTGCGCAGGCCCCCGATTGGGCCCTGGAACACCACGCGGTAATAGTTGCGGACGGTGGTGCCGCCGACATGGTGGAACCAGTAGACGAAGCCGAACGCGCCGACGAGCACCGCCAGCGTGAACAATCCGATCAGCACGTAATTGGCTCTGGTTTCCATCGCCTCACCTCAAGCCGCGCTCGCGCCGCGCGATCGTTTGCCCCTGAAATAGGCTTTCAGCCACGGATGTTCCGAGGCCATCATCGTCGACATGGGTCCGGCGGCCATCACCTTGCCGTCCACAAGGACCGCAATCCGGTCGCAGACCGAGTGCAAGGAGTCCAAGTCATGAGTTACCATAAAAACGGTCAGCCCTAAAGTCTGCTGCAGGGTGCGGATCAGGCTGTCGAAATCGCCGGCGCTGATCGGGTCGAGCCCGGACGTGGGCTCGTCGAGGAACACGATCTGCGGGTCGAGCGCGAGCGCGCGCGCCAGCGCCACGCGCTTGATCATGCCGCCGGAAAGTTCCGAGGGCATCTTGTTGCCGACGTCCGGCGGCAGGCCGACCATCTTGAGCTTGGCGGCGGCGATCTCGTCCATCAGCCGCTGCGACAGATCGAGATATTCGCGCATCGGAAACTGCACGTTCTGGCGCACATTGAGCGAGGAGAACAACGCGCCCTGCTGAAACAGGATGCCCCAGTGGCGCTCGATCACCTCGCGCTCCTCGATGTCGGCGTTGGTCAGTTCGTGGCCGAACACCTCGATCGAGCCGGAGATCGGCTGGATCAGCCCGATCACGGTGCGCAGCAGCACTGACTTGCCGGCGCCCGAGGCGCCGACGAAGCCCATGATCTCGCCCTTGTAGACGTCGAGATTGACGCCCTTGAGCACATCGGCGGTGCCGAAGCGCACATAGAGATCGCGCACCGACAGCGCGATTTCGGGCCGCGCGCCGGACACCGTTGCGTTCTGCGGACCGGGCTTGAGCATGTCAGAGGTCCACCGCCGCAAAGAAGATCGCGAAAATGCCGTCGAGCACGATCACGAGGAAGATCGATTTCACGACCGAGGCCGTGGTCTGCAGGCCGAGCGATTCCGCCGAGCCCTTCACCTGCAGGCCCTCGACGCAGGCGACGATGCCGATGATCATCGCCATGAACGGCGCCTTGAGCATGCCGACCAGGAAATGGTCGGTCGAGATCGCCTCGCGCAGGCGCTGCAGGAACACTTCCGGCGGAATGCCACCATAGAGCCAGGCGACGAGCCCGCCGCCGTAAAGCGCCGCCATCGAGCCGATGAAGGTCAGCATCGGAACCGCGATGATGAGCGCGACGATGCGCGGCAGCACGAGGATGCTGATCGGATCGAGCCCCATGGTCTGCAGCGCGTCGACCTCCTCGCGCATTTTCATCGATCCGAGTTCCGCCGTGTAGGCGCTGCCGGAGCGCCCGGCCACCATCACGCAGACGATCAGCACACCGACCTCGCGCAGCACCAGGATGCCGACCATGTCGACGACATAGATTTCGGCGCCGAACTTGCGGAAATGGAAGATGCCCTGCTGGGCGAGGATCGCCCCGATCAGGAAGGTGATCAGCAGAATGATCGGCACCGCGCGCCAGCCGACGAGGTCGACTTGGTTGACCATCGAGATCAGACGGAAGGTTGTCGGCCGCAGCATCGCGCGCAGGCCGGACACGGTGACCGCGCCCAGCATGCCCATGATCAGTCTGGTCGACTGGAAGACCTCGACCATGTTGTGGCCGACGGTTGCGAGCGCGAAGGATACGATATTGCGCGAGCCGCGCGCGCGCCTGGGCGCGTCGGCGGTCTGGTGCACGGTTTCGACCAGGGTGCGGAACCGTTCGGGCAGGCCGACGATGCGCGCCTGTGCGCCGCGCTCGCCGGCGGTACGGCGCAGGCGCTCGAGCAGCCAGGCGCCATAGGTGTCGATGCGCTCGACCGCGCTCATCTGGATATCGACATTGCGGATGGCGTCGTTTGCCGGCGCGGCGGCCACCACCAGCCGCTCGAGCAATGCGGCATTGTCGGCGGTCCAGTGACCGCTCGCGGACAGTTCCAGACGCTCACCGCTCAATTTGCCGGTGAGGAGCGCCTCGGTGCTCACAACCCCCTCCGTCCCCCATGCCTCGGACGGGCCCGCATGACCTCAGTCGCGCGCGTGCCTTGAGGAAAACCGCATTTCGGCGACATACTTAACCACGGCCGGGGGGCTGTCGAGCGCTCATTAACACTCTCTTAATCATGGTTAATTCGCACCGGATCGACCTATCCGCGGCCGTCGAAAGCTGGCCGATCGCCGGTCGTTTCGTGATCAGCCGCGGCGCCAAGACGCAAGCCCGGGTGGTGGTGGTGGAACTCTCCGCCGGCGGGGCGCGCGGCCGCGGCGAATGCGTGCCCTATGCCCGCTATGGCGAAACGCCGCAGAGCGTGCTCGCCGCCATCGAAGGGCTGCGGGCGGAACTCGCCGCCGGGCTCGACCGGCAGGCCCTGCAAAAAGCTTTGCCGGCGGGCGCGGCGCGCAACGCCCTCGATTGTGCGTTCTGGGATCTGGAGGCGAAGCGCGCCGGCACACGGGTGCACGCGCTTGCCGGCCTGCCCGCCCCGCGTCCGCTCATCACTGCCTATACGATCTCGATCGGCAGCCCCGAGGACATGCACGCCGCCGCGCGCAAGGCCGCCGGCCGCGCGCTGCTCAAGGTCAAGCTCGGCGCCGACGGCGATCCCGCGCGCATCGCCGCCGTCCGCGCCGCCGCCCCGCAGGCGGAACTGATCGCCGACGCCAACGAAGGCTGGACGCCGGACAATCTCGCCGGGAACCTTGTCGCCTGCGCGCAGGCCGGCGTCACGCTCGTGGAACAGCCGCTGCCCGCCAGCAACGACGCGGCGCTCGCCGCGATCGCGCGCACCATCCCCGTCTGCGCCGACGAGAGCGCGCACGACCGCGCTTCGCTCGCCGCGCTCGCGGGAAAATACGACGCGGTCAACATCAAGCTCGACAAGACCGGCGGCCTCACCGAGGCGCTGGCCATGGCGCAGGAGGCGAAGCGGCTGGGCTTCGCCATCATGTGCGGCTGCATGGTCGCGACCTCGCTGTCGATGGCGCCCGCCGTGCTGCTCGCGCAGGACGCACGCGTCGTCGATCTCGACGGGCCGCTATTGCTCGCGCGCGACCGGGAACCCGGTCTGCGCTACGAGGGCAGCCTCGTGTATCCGCCCGACCACACTTTGTGGGGTTGAGCTTTTCCCGCCGACCTTTCGGCTTGGCAGCGCCCGCGGTTTGCCTCTAGCATTCCTGCCACTGGGTTTGTGTCGGGGAACGGGAATGCAAGCACGGACGTGGCCTGCGGCCGCAATGTTGACGGCCGCGATCGTTGCGGTTGCCGCCTTTGCAGGCGTTGCAACCGCGACCAACGCGCACGCCGCCGTGCGCATCACGAGCGACATGGGCGGGCAGATCGGTCCCTATCTCGACCGCTTCGCGGCGCTGCGCAATTCCGGCCAGAGCGTGATGATCGACGGCCCGTGCCTGTCGGCCTGCACCATGCTGCTCGGCATCATCCCGCGCGAGCGCATCTGCGTCACCGGCCGCGCACGGCTCGGCTTTCACGCCGCCTGGCATCCGGCCGGCAACGGACGCCGCGTGCTCAGCCATGCCGGCACCCAGGCCTTGTGGGACATCTATCCGTCGCCTGTACGCACCTGGCTGACGCGGCGCGGCGGACTGAAACCGAAGATGGTCTATCTGCACGGCCGCGAACTGACCGCGATGTATCAGGCCTGCCGCTGAGCGGGATTTGCGCGCAGCGCAAACGCCGTGAGCACGAGCGCGACCGCCGCCGCCAGTGCCATCGCCGCATACGCGCCCGCGCCGTACGCCGCATAGAGAAAGCCGGATGCGCCCATCGTCACCGCCATCAGCGGACTGAGCGCCAGATAGAACAGGCCCTGCGCGGTCGCGCCGAGCCGCTCCGACGCCGCCTGCGCCAGAAAGCCGACCGTGCCTAGATGCGTCGCCCCGAACGAGAGCGCGTGCAGGATCTGCAGCGCGGGCAGCGCCCAGCCCGGCGGGTCGAACGCCATCGCGGTCCAGCGCAGCACGGCGCCGGCAGCGCCGATCAGGAGCAGCACCAGCGGCCCGCAGGCGGGCGGCAGCCACCCCGACAGCGCGAACAGCACGATCTCGGCCGCCACCCCGAGCGCCCACAGAAGCCCGATCGTCAGCCCGTCGAACCCGGCCGCCGACCAGGCGATGGTCGAGAAGCCGTGATAGACCGCGTGGCTCGACTGCACGAGGCCCGCCGCCACGATGACGGCGAGGAAGACCGGCTGTCGCAGGAGGTCGCGGGCGCGCTCGCCATGCGCCGGCGCCGCGGCCGTCGGCCGTATCGGGCTCAGGATGAGCGCGGCAAGCGCCACCATCGCCGCCGCCGCGAGGATCAGCACGATCAGGTGCCGCGCCGGCAGGATGTCGAGCGTAAGGCCGGCGCCGATATTGGCGACGATGAAGGCGAGCGATCCCCACAGCCGCACCGGGCCATAGGCGCGGCCGCTGTCCTTGAGCCCGCGCAGCGCATAGGCATCGGTCAGCGCGATCGCCGGCGCGTTGACGATCGCCATCAGCACGACGGCGGCGAGGATCGCGACGAAGCCGTCGGCGAGCGCGACCGCGACATAGGCCACGGCGGTCGCAAAGCACACCGCGATCAGCGCCTCGCGCAGCGCGCCGCGGCGGTCGGCGAGCCGCGCCGCCAGCGGAACGGCTGCGATCCGCACCAGCAGCGGGGCCGCCAGCACCAGCCCGATCTGGCCGGAGTCAAGCCCCTTTGCGGCAAGCCAGACCGGAAAAAACGGTGTTACAATTCCTACAAGAACGAACAGCGCGGCGAAAAACAGGCCAAGCCGCGCGGCAAATCTGCCGGCCGTCGCAACGGTACCGGAGGTTTGGGGGGAAAAGGCCGCGCGGCCGGTTGCGTCGCGACGCGAAGTGTCGATCATGGTCTTTTTTTACCACCCGTCGCGTGAGCCATGCCGGAAGAACCTTTCGCATTGACCCTGCTTGCCCCGCTCAATGCCGCGGAAGACTACGACGCCATCCAGGCCGCCGTCCTCGGCTCGGAGCGCGGGCGCTGGTTCTTGCAGGAATACACCCGCCGCAACCGTTCGAGCGACACCGCGCTCGTCCTCGCCGCCATCGCGCGAATCGAGGCCGTGCTCAGGATCGGCGCTTTCGCGCCGGCGCGCGAGAACGGCCCCGACGTGCGGCTGTTCGAGCTGCGCGACGCGATCGCGCTGACCAGGGAGAATCTCGCCGCCATCCGCCCGGACGGGCGCATCTCGCTCAAGGCCGCCGATTTCGACCGCCTGACGTCGGCGGTCGCGACGGTGACGACGCGCGTGCGCGCGGCCGCCGAGCATGTGCAGGAGACGGCCTGGGCGCTGCGCGACCGCGGCGGCCACGACCGCGAATGCGAGACGCTGGAGGCGCAGATGCGCGAGATGGCGCGCGCCTGCGCGCTGCTCGACGATATCGGCAATGGCGCGACCATGATCACCGCGCTCCTGCGCGAGGTGGAAGAGCGCATCGAATCGATGATCGCCGACACCGCGCGCGAGCCCGCGGCGGCCCCGGCGGAAGAGCCGGCCGTGCCCGAGCCCGCGCCGGCCGCCGCAGCACCGGCGCAGACCGCACGCGCGCCCGAGCCCGACGTCGCACAGGCGCCCGAAGCCGAACCCGCGGTAACGGCCGCGGCAATGCCGCAAGTCACCACGCCGCAAGTCACGTCGCCGCAAGAAGCTTCGCCGCAAGCCGCTTTTGCGCCGTCCGACAGCGCGCGCACGGAAACCTCGCCGGCCGCCGCTGTGGCAGCCGTGGCCGCCACCGTCGTGACCGCCACGCTCGCGAGCGCGGCCGCCGATGCCGCGCCCGCGGAGCCGCCCGCGCCGCTCCCCGTCATAGATTCCGAGTTCGAGCGCATGATGACGCAGGCGATCGAGAACGCGCTCGCCTCCGAGCTTGCGTCGCTGCCTGCCGAAACGCCGCCGGCCGCTATGGAATCCGTCATCACCGCCGAAGCCGATACGCCGGCCGCGGCCGCAGAAGTATCCGAGACGCCCGACGACACGCCGCTCGTGCTCGACAATCCGGCCGCGCGCGAGCCGAACATTTCCGAGGAGGTCTATGCGGTGCTCACCGGCGCGGCGCTCCCCGCCTCCGAGCGCACGCCGCCCGCGCCGGCGGAAACCACGTCCGACGCCGAGAGCGTGCCGCGCCGCCTGATGCCGAGCTGGTTCGACCAGCTCGCGCCCATCGTGCGCGCGCGCAACGCGCCCGACGTGCCCGCGCCCTCGAAGATCGATTTCACCCTCTCGGGCGACAGCGTCGTGGTCGCCAGCGCCGCCGCTGCGCACGCCGTCGCAGCCGGGACGGCCGCCGCGCCGCAGGCCGCGCCCGCTCAGCCTGCTCAACCCGAACCGCAGGAGACCGGGCGGCAGGAAAGCGCGCCGGCTCCCGCCGCTTTTGTGTCGGAGCCGATCGTCGAAGCGTTCGAGAGCGGCGATGCGTCGGCCGACATTTTCGCCGACGAACCCGCGTCGCCGCCGGCGCTGCCGGCCGAATCCATGGCCGATGCCGAGCCGCTGCCTCCGGCGCTCGCCGGCCTCGACGCGACGAACGCGGCAGACGCGGCCGCCCCGGCCTCGATCGCCGCAACTCTCAAGCACGAGATCGCGGCGGTGATGGCCGACATTTCGGAGGCGATCCGCAACGAGCTTGGCAAGGCGATGGGCGCCGACATCCTGCGCAAAAACGTCGGCGCCGGAACGAACGGCACGGCGCCTCCGGCCGGGGACGAGATGCCGGCTGCGGCCGCGGTCGAACCGCAACCGGCGCTCCTTGCCGGAGACGGCGACAGGGACGAGCCGCCGGCCATCGCAGCCACGATGCCGGCGGATAAGCCCGCGCCCGCCGGACCCGCGCAAGCCGTTGCCGAAGTGGATGCGGACGCCCGGCCCCGGAACGCACAATTGCCCTTGCGCGAGACGGCGCCGCGCGACCCGCTTGCCGCGATCGTGGCGCTGAGCGACGAGGAAAAGATCGCGCTGTTCAGCTAAAGCATGATCCCGAAAAGTGCGAAGCGGTTTTCGGAAAAGATCATGCTCAAGCAAAGCGCTAAAGCGGGATGACGATTCAAGGAAAACTCATCCCGCTTTAGACACGCCCGCCCGCTCAGGCGCAGATCAGCCGGCAGAACAGGTCGGTGTCGACATTGCCGCCCGAGAGGATCGCGACCGCCGTCTTGCTGCGGACGTCCAGCTTACGCTCCAGGAAGGCGGCGAGCCCGATGGCCCCGCTCGGCTCCACCACGAGCTTGAGCTCGCGGAAGGCGAACGCCACCGCCCGCCCCACTTCCTCGTCGCTGACGGTGACGCCCTTGCCGATCAGGCCGCAGAGTAGCGGAAAGGTGAGTTCGCCCGGCATCGGCGTCATCAGCCCGTCGCAGATCGTGCCGCTCATGCGCGTATTGGCTTCGCGATGCCCGCTGCGGAAAGAACGCAGCGTGTCGTCGAAGCCTTCCGGTTCCACCGTATAGAGGTCGGCGGACGGCACCGCCGACTTGATCGCAAGCGCGGTGCCCGCCGCAAGTCCGCCGCCCGAAGCCTGCACCACGACAAGGTCCGGCTTGAGGCCGAGCGCTGCGAGATCTTCCACGATCTCGCGGCCGAGCGTGCCCTGCCCGGCGATGATCGCCGGGTCGTCATAGGGCGACACCAGCGTCGCGCCGCGTTTCTGCGCGATGGCGCGCCCGATCTCCTCGCGGTTTTCCCGGTCGCGGTCGTAGAGCACGACTTCGGCGCCGAGCGCCGCCGTGCGCTCGCGCTTGAGCCGCGGCGCGTCGGCCGGCATCACGATCACGGCCGGCATCCCGAGCAGGCGCGCGGCTTCGGCCACCGCCTGCGCATGGTTGCCCGACGAGAAGGCCACCACCCCGGCGGCGCGCGCGGCCTGCGGAATCTGCGCCATCTTGTTGTAGGCGCCGCGAAACTTGAACGCGCCCATGCGCTGCAGCGTCTCGGCCTTGAGGAAGACGCGCCCGCCCAGCCGCTCGTCGAGCGCGGGCGAATTGACGAGCGGCGTGCGCACGGCGACGCCGGCCAGCCGGTGCGCGGCGGCGTCGATGTCAGCCGCCGTGGGCAGCACCTTCATTTCCATGTTCATGGAGCGACCGTTAATCACGGCCGGCGGCGGGCGGCAAGCGTTCTCGCATATGGGTGGATTGCGCCGCCGGTCAGCCGGCGGCCGCCCCGTCCTGCGCCGACCACAGCGCCTCGAGCCGGCGGCGGAAGGCCTTGGGCGGCTCGGCAAACAGCCGGGCGGCCACGCGCGCGGCGGCCTTGGCGTGCTCGGCCTGCCGGTAGGCGATCAGCGGCATAAGCCGCGATCGCCAGGCGGCAAGCGGGTGATGCGGCGCGGCCATCTGCGACAGGATGAAGAGGTCCTGATAGGCGCCGAGCCGGTTGCGCAGGCGCTGCGCCTCATCGACCCAGATGCGGCCGAGCCGCGGCCAGGCCGGCTCGACCAGCTCCATCTGGTAGCGGTGCTCGATCACCCGCCGGCGCAGTTCGTGCAGGTCTTCGGGCTGTGCGGTTTCGAAATTCTTCGGCAGCGCGCGGCGCGCCCGGCGGTAGGTGGTGGCGAGCCGGTCGGCGAGATCGCCGAAGCTCACGTCGGCGAGCGTCCAGTGCGAGACCTGATAGGCGGCGGCGGTGACATAGTCCGACAATTGCTGGCGCGTCTCCTCGTCCCACAGCGTGGCCTGATTCGTCCGGCGCAGTTCCTCCAACCGGGCATGGATCGTGACCAGCGATCGCGGCGCCAGCGTCGGCGGCAGATGCAGGGTGGCGTCGACGGCATCGTGGAAGGCATCGAGGGCGGATTTGGCGTCGCGCGCGGCGGTGAGCTTGCGGGCGAGCGTGCGCGCATCGGCGCGCAGGCGCTCGCTGCTCTCGTCGAGAAAGGGCGCCAGCAGACGCAGCATCGCGCGCCAGCGCTTGAGCTCCTTGCGGATGTCGTGCACCGCGGTCGCCCCCTCGCGGGTCTCGTCGGCGAGGATGTCGTGCGCCTCGCGCAGCAGATGCCCGGCCATCGCCTTGAGCGCCTCGCCGACCGGGCGGCCGGGCACGAGCAGCGGCGCCGGGACGGCCGGCGAGGAGACGTCGCTCAGTCCATGTGCGGGAGACAGTGACAAAGCGGGGCCCAGACAATGCGCGGACGGGTCAGTGTGGCGTGACGATTTTGATGCCAACTATGCCTGTCACAATCAACACGACGCAGGAAAGGCGCGCTAAGTCCGCAGGCTCGTTGAACAAAATCATGCCGGCCAGCACGCTGCCGGCGGCGCCGATGCCGGTCCAGACCGCATAGGCGGTGCCGAACGGAACGCTCTGCAACGCCACCGCCATCAGCGCAAAGCTCGCCGCGATGGCGGCTAGCGTCATGACGCTCGGCCACAGCCGGGTGAAACCGTCGGAATATTTCAGACCGAGCGCCCAGCCTACTTCGAGCAGTCCGGCGAGCAGCAAGGCGAGCCAGGCCATGGCGCCCCTCCGATGGCCGCGGCCGGCGGCCTCAGGCCGCCTTCCGGCGCGCGACGAACGGCTTGACGCTCTGCACCGGCTCCGTCGTCCAGCGGATGATTTCGAGGCAGCCGTCGGCATGCTCGGCGACGGCCGTGCAGCTTTCCACCCAGTCGCCGCAATTGACATAGCGCACGCCGAACTCGTCGTGGATCGCGGCATGGTGGATATGGCCGCAGACGATGCCGTCGGCCCCGTGGCGGCGCGCGTCGGCGGCGAGCGCGCGCTCATAGTCGCCGATATAGGACACCGCGTTCTTGACCTTCATCTTCAGCCATTGCGACAGCGACCAATAGGGAAAGCCGAGCGCGCGGCGGGCGGTGTTGAAGTGGCGGTTGAGCATGATCGCGGTGTCGTAGGCGCGGTCGCCCAGAAGCGCGAGCCAGCGCGCCTGCGTCACCACGAGATCGAAATGGTCGCCATGCACGACGAGGTAGCGCCGGCCGTCGGCGGCCTCGTGGATCGCCTGTTCGGCGACCTCGATGCCGCCGAAATGGGTACCGCAATAGTCGCGCAGGAATTCGTCGTGGTTGCCGGGGACGTAGACGATGCGCGTGCCCTTACGTGCCTTGCGCAGGAGCTTCTGCACGACGTCGTTATGGGCCTGCGGCCAGAACCAGTGGGATTTAAGCGCCCAGCCATCGACGATGTCGCCGACCAGATAGATGGTGTCGGCGTCGTGCAGGCGCAGGAAATCGAGGATCTTGTCGGCCTGACACCCGCGCGCGCCCAGATGCAGGTCGGAGAGAAACAGCGTCCGGAACGTCCGGACCGGCGGGCTTGTCATCATCACTGCAGATGGTTCCCGTTTTTCGTTTTTCAAAAACCTGAGAATTCGCATGCATCCATGCGCGCGCTTATCCGCACAACCTATTGCGGTTTGATGACAGGCGATGTTGCGGCGCCTTCGCCGCTGTCATCGCCACGTCACGCGCTGCGCGTAACCGTGAAAGGATGACAATCGCGATCGTGATCGCGGCCGGCTTTCTCCTCCTCACCGGCGCCGCCCATTTCGCAAGCCTCGCCGCGGCTGCCGTGCGCTGCCGGCGCCCGGCGGACGCGCCCGA
>JABARS010000015.1:0-10318 GCA_019187085.1 Pseudorhodoplanes sp.
GCAGGGCAACCGCGATGATGAAGGCGCCGTAATACCAGTTGGCCACGTAGATGTGGTGGATGCGCCGGCGCGCCAGCGTGGCAAAGAAGACCGCGCCGAACGAGACCCAGACGATCGCGATCAGGATGTCGACGAACCACTCCGGCTCGGCGTATTCCTTGCCCTGCGTGATGCCGAAGGGCATCGTGGTCATTGCGAGCACGCAGACCAGCTGCCAGCCCCAGAACGTGAATCGGGCGAGCCCGTTCCACGCGAGTCGCGTGTGCCCGGTGCGCTGCACGACGTAATAGCAGGTGCCCATCAGCGCCGAGCCGCCGAAAGCGAAGATCACGCCGAAAGTGTGGTCCGGGCGCAGGCGGCTGAAGGTCATCCACGGGATGCCGAGGTTCAACCCCGGCCAGGCCAGTTCGGCCGCTGCGTACATGCCGAGCAGCATGCCGACGATGCCCCAGACCGCCGAGGCAAGCAGGAACAGGCGCACGACGTGATCGTCGTAGTATTCCGTGTTCGTCGTCATGCTTCGCATTCTAGCGGGCGGTCGAGCGATTTCGCGAGCAGGCACCCGTCGTGCGGAGCTGGCGGCGCGCACGGGTGCGTGATCGTCGCAGCGATCGCTCTGCGGCAGCCTCGCGGCGAGGCAGGCGTTCCCACGTTGCCGGTGTGGCCTTGCGGTCTTCCGGAAGGGTCCGGAAATCGATCACAATGGGATTCGGGCGTCGACGCGATGCGACGGGACATCGTTTCCGGGCGTCGCCATCGCGAGTCGCGGTGATATCGGATCGATCATTTCGACCCCCAGACAGGAAACCGGAGCCCTTGTCACCCGACACGCCGAGCAACGCTGGGCAGGCACAATTGGACCGCGCGATGATGCGCCTGGCGATCGACCAGGCGCGCAACGCGTGGGCGATCGGCGAGGTCCCGGTGGGCGCAGTGGTGGTGCGCGAGGGCAGGGTGCTCGCTACCGGCTGCAACCAGCCGATCAGCGCCCGCGACCCGAGCGCGCACGCGGAGATCTGCGCGCTGCGCGCCGCCAGCGAATTGCTGGCCAATTACCGTCTCGTCGATTGCGAGCTCTACGTGACGCTGGAGCCCTGCGTGATGTGCGCCGGAGCGATCATGCACGCCCGGCTGCGCCGCGTCGTCTACGGCGCACGCGACCCGAAGACCGGCGCGGCCGGCAGCGTCGTCGACCTGTTCGCCGACAGGCGGCTGAACCACCACACCGGGGTCACCGCGGGCGTGCTCGCCGACGAGTGCGGCGCGCTGCTGTCGGCGTTCTTCGCGCAGCGGCGGCCCGCCCGCTGACTCCTACTGGATCTTCGCCTTCGCGCGCAGGCTCTGCTGCAGCGCCTGGACGCGCTGGCGCTCGATCTCCTGCTGGATCTGCGAGCGCACTTCCTCGAGCGGCGGAGCCTTGGTCTCGCGGGTGTCGTCGAGCCGGATCACGTGGTAGCCGAACTGGGTCTTGACCGGCGTTTCGGTGAACTTGCCCTTCTCGAGCTTCACCATCGCGTCGGAGAACTCCTTCACGAAGGTCTGCGGGGTGTTCCAGTCGAGGTCGCCGCCCGATTGCGCCGAGCCGGTGTCCTTCGACTTCTTCGCGAGGTCTTCGAACTTCGCGCCCTTTCTCAGCTGGTCGACGATCTGCTTCGCTTCGTCTTCGCTCTCGACCAGGATGTGTCGCGCGCGGTATTCCTTGTCGCCGGCCTGCTTGCGCACCTTCTCGTACTCGGCCTTGATCTCCTCGTCCGTGACCGGGTTGGCCTTCAGGTGGTCGCGGATCAGCGCGCGGATGAGGACGTCCTGGCGCAGGTTGTCGAGCTGGCGCTGCACTTCGGCGTTGCGCGTCAGACCCTTCTTCTCCGCCTCCTGCACGAACAGCTCGCGCGCGATCAGCTCGTCGCGCACTGCAGCGCGCAGCTCGGGTGTGTCGGGCCGACCCTGGGCGGCGAGCGCCGCGACGAAGTCGTCGACGCGCTGCTTCGGGATCGGCTTGTTGTTGACCACCGCCGCATTCTGGGCGAGAGCGGCCGAGGCGATCGGCAGCAGGGCGGCCGCCGCGATCTTCGCCAGCCGGAGCGACAGGGAGGGGTGCGACATCGTGGGTCCTTGTGGCAATCGAGAAGTGACCGGTGCGCGGCGGCGACGGCCGGCGAGCCTGGCCTCAGGACGCCTCGGCCGGGGTGCGGGCATCGATCACGAGCGCATGTATACGCTGCGGCATCCAGTCGCGCACGGCATCATACACGAGCCGATGCCGAGCCACGGTGCCCAGCCCGGCGAAGCGCTCGCTGACCAGTCGGACGCGAAAATGGCCGGCGCCGCCGGCCGCACCGGCATGCCCGGCGTGCAGCCGGCTGTCGTCGATCACCTCGATCGTCGCGGCGGGAAAACCGTCGGCAAACCGTGCGCGCAACTCGTCGACGGACGGGCGCATCAACTCTCCTCCCGGACGTAGCGGCCCAGCCAGAGCGCCTGCACGATGACGAACGCGATCGTCAGGCCCAGCGTGCCGAACAGCTTGAAGTCGACCCAGACGTCGGTCGGGAACCGGTAGGCGACGAGCAGGTTCAGCGCGGCCATCGCCACGAAGAACGCGATCCAGGCCAGGCCGAGCCGGTGCCAGACCGGCTCGGGCAGAGCCAACTGCCTGCCCATGACCGACTTCACGAGGTTGCGTCCGAACATCACCCGTGCGCCGGCGAGCACCGCCGCGAACAGGCCGTAGAGGACGGTGGGCTTCAACTTGATGAAGGTCTCGTCGCGCAGCAGCAGCGTCATGCCGCCGAAGACGACGATGATCGCCAGGCTCGCCCACTGCATGCCTTCGACGGGCCGGGCGCGCAGCTTCAGCCCCAGGATCTGCACGACGCTGGCGGCGATCGCCACCCCGGTGGCGACGTAGATGTCGGCCAGCTTGTAGGCGACGAAGAACAGCAGGATCGGGAAAAGGTCGAACAGCAGCTTCATGCGCACAGTATAAAATGCTCGGTTCCCCTGCACCCCACGGGGCAACCCAGGAGTCCGACGATGGCCGAACGCACCCGCACCCGCCGCAACACGCTCGAGCGTCGTTGCCTGCCCAAGTCGCTGAAGCGGCTGTTCAAGGGCTCGAAGCGCCCGGTGTTCCGGATGCTCGAGAAGGTCAAGAAGGCCTGATCACCCGCGCCCGCGCGCTTCAGCCTTGCGGCTCGAAGCGCAGCGACGCCGAATTGATGCAATAGCGCAGGCCGCTCGGCGGCGGTCCGTCGTCGAACACGTGGCCCAGGTGCGCGTCGCAGGCCGCGCACAGCACCTCGGTGCGCACCATGCCGTGGCTCGCGTCGTGCCGCAGCACGAGGTTCGCCTCGTCCACCGGGCGCCACCAACTCGGCCAGCCGCTCCCCGACTCGTATTTCTCCGGCGACGCGAACAACGGCGTGCCGCAGCACACGCACAGGTAGCGGCCCGCTTCGTGATGGTTCCAGTAGCGGCCGGTGAAGGCACGCTCGGTGCCGTGCCGGCGCGCGATCCGGTACTGCTCGTCGGTGAGCAACGAGCGCCATTCGTCGTCGGTCTTCTCGACGCGGGCCGGCGCGCGGGAGGGCGGGGTCGTGGCGGTCATCGGCAGATTCTACGCGGCCGGCAGCGCGGGCATCGGCCATCTCCCCGCGGGACTCGCTAGAATTCCGGCGATCCGCACCCTCGCGTGCCTGACAACGACGGAGACACCCCATGCAAGGACTGATGATGGACATGCCGCTGCTCGTCTCGGGCATCCTGCAGCATGCCGCGCGCCACCACGGGGACACCGAAATCGTCTCGCGCCGCGTGGAAGGCGACCTGCACCGCTACACCTACACCGATTGCGAGCGCCGCTCGCGGCAACTGGCCGACGCCCTGTCGCGCCAGGGCGTGTCGATCGGCGACCGCGTCGCCACGCTCGCCTGGAACGGCTACCGGCACATGGAGCTGTACTACGCGGTGGGCGGCATGGGCGCGGTGATCCACACGATCAACCCGCGACTGCATCCCGAGCAGATCGCCTGGATCGTCAACCATGCCGGCGACGTGCACCTGGCCTTCGACCTCACCTTCCTGCCGATCGTCGAGGCCATCGCCGCGCACTGCCCGAACGTCAAGAGCTGGATCGCGATGGTCGACGAAGACCGCCAGCCGGCCTCCGGCAAGGTGGCCGGCCTGGTGAACTACGAGCAACTGCTCGCGCGCGGCTCCGCCGACTACCGCTGGCCCGAGATCGACGAGCGCAGCGCGGTCGGCCTGTGCTACACCTCGGGCACCACCGGCAACCCGAAGGGCGCGATGTACACGCATCGCTCCACGGTGCTGCACGCCTACGCCGCCGCCTTGCCCGACGCGATGGGCGCGTCCTCGCGCGACTGCATCCTGCCGGTGGTGCCGATGTTCCACGTCAACGCCTGGGGCTTGCCGTACACCTGCCCGCTGGTGGGCGCGAAGATCGTGTTCCCCGGCGCGCAACTCGACGGCAAGTCGCTCTACGAGCTGTTCGAGCGCGAGGGCGTCACCTACTCGGCCGGGGTGCCCACGGTCTGGCTGGGCCTGCTGCAGCACGTGCGGCAGACGGGCGCGAAGTTCTCGAGCTTCAAGCGCACGGTGATCGGAGGCTCGGCCTGCCCGCCGGCGATGATCCGGGCGTTCCGCGACGAGTTCGGGGTCGAGGTGATCCACGCCTGGGGCATGACCGAGATGTCGCCGCTGGGCACGCTGTGCCGGCTGCAGAACAAGCACCTGCGGCAGTCCGAGGCCGCCCAGCAGAAGATCCTCGAGAAACAGGGCCACGTCATCTTCGGCGTGGACATGAAGATCGTCGACGACGAGTATCGCGAACTGCCGTGGGACGGCAAGACCTTCGGGAACCTGCTGGTTCGCGGCCCCTGGGTGCTGCGCGAATACTTCCGAGGCGAGGGCGGCGATCCGCTGAAGTACGACGCCGACGGGCGCGGCTGGTTCCCCACCGGCGACGTGGCGACGATCGACGCCGACGGCTACATGCAGATCACCGACCGCAGCAAGGACGTGATCAAGTCGGGCGGCGAGTGGATCAGCACGATCGACCTGGAAAACCTGGCGATCGGGCATCCGGCGGTCGCCAACGCGGCGGTGATCGGGGTGCCGCATCCCAAGTGGGACGAGCGGCCGCTGCTGGTGGTCGTGAAGAAGCCCGGCGCCGAGGTCACGCGGGAGGAACTGCTCGCCTTCTACGAGGGCAAGGTCGCCAGGTGGTGGATGCCCGACGACGTGCAGTTCGTGGAGGCGATTCCGCTGGGCGCCACCGGCAAGATCCTGAAGACGAAGCTGCGCGAGCAGTTCCGCGACTACGCGCTACCCGGGGCCTGACGCTTCTCACAAGGGTGTTTCCCCGATTGCGGCGTGCTGCCGTTCGGTTATGATCGCCCGGCACCCGGCGGCCCGAAGCGGCGCCAGATCGGGAGCGACAGACCACAACGAGGAGACACCCATGGCCGGATATCGTTTCGGAGCGGCGGCGTTCGCAGCGTCCGTCGTACTTGCGTCCCCCGCCGCCTTCGCGCAGTCGGGCACGGTGAAGGTCGCCTGGATCGATCCGTTGTCGGGAATGATGGCGCCGCTCGGCCAGAACATGGTGCGCAGCTGGCAGTACGCTGCCGAGCTCGCGAACCAGCAGAAGTGGGCCGGAGACGTGAAATTCGAGGTGGTGCCCTTCGACAACAAGCTCAGCCCGCAGGAGAGCCTCACCGCGCTGAAGTCGATCGTCGACCAGGGAATCCGCTACGTCGTGCAGGGCAACGGTTCGGGCGTCGCGATCGCGCTGTCCGACGCGGTGGCCAAGCACAACGAGCGCAACCCGGGCAAGGAGATCGTCTTCCTGAACTACGCGGCGATCGATCCGTCGCTCACCAACTCGCGCTGCAGCTTCTGGCACTTCGCGCTCGACATCAACGCCGACATGAAGATGGAGGCACTCACCTCCTACATGGCCAGGCGCCCGGAGATCCGGAAGGTCTACCTGATCAACCAGGACTACGCGTTCGGGCACTCGGTCGAGAAGGCCGCGGAGGAATACCTCAAGCGCAAGCGCCCCGACATCCAGGTGGTCGGCAAGGACCGCCATCCGCTCGCGCAGGTGCGCGACTTCGCCCCGTACGTCGCCAAGATCAAGGCGGCCGGCGCCGACACGATCATCACCGGCAACTGGGGCGCCGACCTGGCGCTGCTCATCAAGGCCGCCAGGGACGCCGGGCTTGACGCGAACTTCTACACCTATTACGCCGGAGCCACCGGCGCGCCCACCGCGATGGGGGCTGCCGGCGCCGATCGCGTCCGGCAGGTGAGTTACTGGCATCCGAACGACTCCGCGGTCAACGCACAGCCGATCATCGAGGGCTTCAAGAAGAAGTTCAACGACGACTACTACACGATGGCCACCTACACCGCCTTCAAGCTGCTGTCGGAGGCGATGAAGAAGGCGAAGTCCACCGAGCCGCTGAAGGTCGCCTTCGCGATGGAGGGTCTGAAGGTGCAATCACTGAACGGCGAAGTCGAGATGCGCGCCACCGACCACCAGGCGCAACAGGCGGTCTACATCTCGTCCTGGCAGAAGGTCGACGGCAAGACGGTGAAGTTCGACCAGGAGAACACCGGCTACGGCTGGCGCACCGAGGCGAAGCTCGACAGCTACGTCGCTTCGCAGCCCACGTCGTGCCAGATGAAGCGCCCGGTCGCACGCTGACGCACGAAGCCCGCGCGCGCCCCGCCGCTCCGGCGGGGTTGCGCGGGCGCGGCCACCGGCGCGCGTAGCGGCCTGCCACCCGGGATGTCCGCCACTTGGAATTCTTCGTCGTCTCGCTGCTCAACGGCATCAGCTACGGGCTGCTGCTGTTCATGCTCGCCTCGGGGCTCACGCTGATCTTCAGCATGATGGGCGTGCTCAACTTCGCGCACGCGTCGTTCTACATGCTCGGCGCGTACGTGGCCTACCAGGCCAGCACCTGGCTCGACGCGTTGCTGCCGGGCACCGGCTACTGGATCGCACTCGTGCTCGCGCCGCTGGCGGTGGGTGCGCTCGGCGCGCTGGTCGAGCGCTACGGGCTGCGGCGCGTGCACAGGTGGGGCCACGTGCCCGAGCTGCTCTTCACCTTCGGGCTGTCGTACATCGTGGTCGAGCTGGTGCAGATCGTCTGGGGGAGGGCGGCGGTGCCGTATCGCGTTCCGCCGGAGCTCGACGGTGCGCTGTTCACCGTCTACTCGACGCACTTTCCGGCGTATCGCGCGTTCATGATGCTGGTGGCGACGCTGATGCTGTTCGCGATCTGGCTGATGCTCACCCGCACCCGCATCGGCCTGGTGATCCAGGCGGCGCTCGCGCACCCGGAGACGGTGGAGGCGCTCGGCCACAACGTGCCGCGGGTCTTCATGCTCACCTTCGGCGGCGGCACCGCGCTCGCGGGCCTTGCCGGCGTGATCGGCGGCAACGCGTACGTCACCGAGCCCTCGATGGCGGCGTTGGTCGGCGCGATCATCTTCGTGGTGGTGGTGGTGGGGGGCATGGGATCGCTGGCCGGAGCGTTCATCGCGTCGCTGCTGATCGGACTGATGCAGACCTTCGCGATCGGTATCGACTGGGCGCCTGCCGGGTTGCTGCGCTGGCTGGGTTTCGAGATCGGCCCGGCCACGCCGCTCTACAGCCTGTGGTCGCTCGAGTTGTCGCAGGTCGCGCCCGTGCTGCCGTACCTGCTGCTGGTGCTGGTCCTGATCCTGCGGCCCCGGGGCCTGATGGGCACGCGGGAGAACTGAGGTGGGCGCAACGGTCCGGTTCGCGCCGAAGAACGTCGGTCGCTGGTTCGTCTGGGGCGCCACGGCGCTGCTGCTCGCGTTGCTGCCGCTGGTGTTCTCGAGCGGCTTCGCGATCACGCTGCTGTCGCAGATGGGCGTCATGGTGGTGTTCGCGCTGTCCTACAACATGATCTTCGGGCAAGGCGGCATGCTGTCGTTCGGCCACGCGGTCTATTCGGGGCTGGGCGCCTTCTTCGCGATCCACGCGCTGAACCGGATCGGCGCGGGCGAACTGCAGCTGCCCGTGTCGCTGGTGCCGCTGGTGGGCGGGCTGGCCGGCGCGCTGTTCGGGGTGGTGTTCGGCTACGTCACGACGAAGAAGGCCGGCACCCCGTTCGCGATGATCACGCTGGGCATCGGCGAGATGGTGTTCGCCGCCTCGCTGATGTTTCCCGCCTTCTTCGGTGGCGAAGGGGGGATCTCGGGCAACCGGGTGGCCGGCCAGCCGTTCCTGGGCATCACCTTCGGCCCCGGCATCGAGGTCTACTACCTGATCGCGGCCTGGTGCTTCGCCTGCATGGTGGCCATGTTCGCCTTCACTCACACGCCGCTCGGGCGCATCGTGAACGCCGTGCGCGACAACCCCGAACGGGCCGAATTCATCGGCTACAACACGCAACGGGTGCGCTTTTTCGTGCTGACCGCCTCGGCGTTCTTCGCCGGCATCGCCGGGGGGCTGTCGGCGATCAACTTCGAGATCGTCACCGCGGAGAACGTCTCGGCGATCCGTTCGGGCGGGGTGCTGCTGGCTACCTTCATCGGCGGGGCGGCGTTCTTCTTCGGCCCGATCCTGGGCGCGGTGATCTTCGTCTTCTTCGCGGTGGCGCTGTCCGACTACACCAAGGCCTGGCAGTTCTACCTGGGCGTGTTTTTCGTCGCGATGGTGATGTACGCGCCGGGCGGCGTCGCATCGCTGCTGCTGATGAACCTGAGGGTGGCACGGCACCGGCTGTTCGGCCGGCTGCGCGATCCGTACGTCGGCGTGCTGCTGTCGGGCCTGACCCTGCTGGTGGGCGTGGTGATGGTGGTGGAGATGAGCTATCACCTGACGCTGAACTTCGCGGCCGGCTCGAAGATGCGGCTGTTCGGGTTTCCGGTCGACAGCGCCGCGCCCGAGGTCTGGGTGCTCGCCACCGGGGTGCTGGCAGCCGGTGCCTGGAGCTTCGAGGCGATGCGCCGCCGTTTCGTCCGCGAATGGGGCGCGGTGCAGGTCGCGATCGAGGACCAGTTGCAGCGCGAGGCAGGGGTGCGATGACCACGACGGCCGCACTCGAGCTGCTCGAGGTGCGCAAGAGCTTCGGGCAGACCGAGATCATCCGCGGCGTCAGCCTGTCGATCCCGCGGGGCGAGCGCCACGCGATCATCGGGCCCAACGGCGCCGGCAAGTCGACGCTGTTCAACCTGGTCTCGGGGCGCTTCCCGTCCACGAGCGGGCGCATCGAGCTGAACGGCGAGGACATCACCGGCCGGCGCGCATTCGAGATCAACCGCAAGGGGCTTTCCCGCAGCTTCCAGATCACCAATCTCTTTCCGCGGATGTCGGTCTTCGAGAACATCCGCTGCGCGACGCTGTACGCGCTCGGCTACCGCTACTCGTGCTGGCACCGGCTCGCGAAACTGACCGACGCGGCCGGGCGCGCCGAGGAGGTGCTGCAGCGGATCGGCCTGCGCAATCGCCGCGACACGCCGGCTTCGACGCTCACCTACGCCGAGCAGCGCGCGCTCGAGATCGGCATCACGATCGCGGGCGGCGCCGAGGTGATCCTGCTCGACGAACCCACGGCCGGAATGAGCCGCTCGGAGAGCGACCGCGCCGTCGAACTGATCCGGCGCGTCACCGAGGGCAAGACGCTGGTCATGGTCGAGCACGACATGAGCGTGGTGTTCGGCCTGGCAGACCGCATTTCGGTGCTGGTGTACGGCCAGATCATCGCAACCGACACGCCGGCCGCCATCCGGGCCGACCGCGCGGTGCAGGAGGCCTATCTCGGCACCCCGGGGGCCGAACCCGCGTCGGGAACGCCCCGCCCATGAGCGCGCCGATCCTCGAAGTCGAGAACCTGCACGCCTACTACGGCAAGAGCCACGTGCTGCACGGCGTGGACCTGTCGGTCGGGGCCGGCGAGATCGTCAGCCTGCTCGGTCGCAACGGTGTCGGGCGCTCGACCACCGTCAAGGCAATCATGGGGCTGGTCGCCGCGACCGGCCGCGTCGACTTCAAGGGCCGGGCGATCCTCGGGCTGGCGGCCTACCGCATCGCGCACCTCGGGCTGGGCTACGTGCCCGAGAGCCGCGACGTCTTTCCGACGCTCACGGTCGAGCAGAACCTGGCGCTCGGCATGAAGGGCCGGCGCCCCGGCCGGTGGTCGTTCGACGACATGTACCGGATGTTCCCGCGGCTGCGTGAACGCCGGCACACGCAGGCCGCAGTGCTCTCCGGCGGCGAGCAGCAGATGCTCACGCTGTGCCGCACGCTGATGGG
>JABARS010000015.1:10418-12484 GCA_019187085.1 Pseudorhodoplanes sp.
GCCGACATCCGCGAGTTCAACACGCCGAAGGCGCTCGGCGAGCCGACGCTGTTCACGGTCATCCGCACCGTCGAGCAATGCGCGAAGCCGGTGGTCGCGGCGATCCACAGCGTCGCGATGGGCGGCGGGCTGGAACTGGCCATGGGCTGCCACTACCGGGTCGCGGCGCCGGGTGCGCAGATCGCGCTGCCCGAGGTGAAGCTCGGCATCATCCCGGGTGCGGGAGGCACGCAGCGCCTGCCGCGGCTCGTTCCGCTGGAGATGGCAGTCAACATGATCGTCTCGGGCAATCCGGTGAAGTCCGAGAAGTTCCGGGGCACGCGGCTGTTCGACGAGATCGTCGAAGGCGACCTGCCGGCGGGTGCGATCGCGTTCGCGCGCAAGGTGCTCGCCGGCAATCGCGGGCTGCCCAGGGTGCGCGACCTGAAGGTCGAGCACGACGACGCCGAGGCGTTCCTGCAGTTCGCGCGCAACACGGTGAAGGCGGTGGCCAGGAACTTCCCGGCGCCCGCGCGCTGTATCGACGCGATCTGCGGGGCGCTGGAAGAATCGTTCGACGCGGGCCTGGCGCGCGAGCGGGTGATCTTCCTCGAAATGGTGCAGACACCCGAATCGAAGGCGCTGCGCCACGCGTTCTTCGCCGAGCGCGCGGCCAGCAAGATCCCCGACGTTCCCGAAGGCACGCCGACGCGCCCGATCGCGTCGGCGGCGGTGATCGGCGCCGGCACGATGGGCGGCGGTATCGCGATGAACTTCGCCAACGCGGGCATTCCGGTGAAGCTGCTCGAGGTGAAGCAGGAGGCGCTCGACCGTGGCCTCGAAATCATCCGCAAGAACTACGAGAGCTCGGCGAAGAAGGGCCGGATGAGCGCCGACGACGTGGAGAAGCGCATGGCGCTGATCGAGCCGACGCTGGCCTACGAGGACATCGGCTCGGCGGACATCGTGATCGAAGCGGTCTTCGAGGACATGCCGGTCAAGGAGGCGGTGTTCCGCAAGCTCGACGAGGTCATGAAGCCGGGCGCGATCCTGGCGACCAATACCTCGACGCTCGACGTGAACCGGATCGCCTCGTTCACGAAGCGACCGCAGGACGTGATCGGCACGCACTTCTTCTCGCCCGCCAACGTGATGAAGCTGCTCGAGATCGTGCGCGGCGAGAAAACCGCCAGGGACGTGCTGGCGACGACCATGCAGCTGTCGAAGAGGCTGCGCAAGACCGGCGTCGTCTCGGGCGTGTGCGACGGCTTCATCGGCAACCGGATGCTCGAGCAGTATCTCCGGCAGGGCCTGTACGTCCTGGAGGAAGGCGCGAGCCCGCAGCAGGTCGACCGGGCGATCGAGAAGTTCGGTTTCGCGATGGGTCCGTTCCGGATGAGCGACCTGGCCGGCAACGACGTGGGCTGGTTCATCCGCAAGCGGCGCTACCTCGAGCAGCCGCAGCTGGTCTATCCGAAGGTGGCCGACCGGCTGTGCGAGCTGGGCCGCTTCGGCCAGAAGACCGGTGCCGGCTGGTACCGCTACGCGCCGGGCAAGCGCGATGCGCTGCCCGATCCTGCGGTCGACGAACTGATCGCAGCGCACCGCAGGGAAATCGGCGTGGCGCCGCGCAAACTCTCCGACGACGAGATCGTCCACCGGCTGGTGTTCGCGCTGGTGAACGAAGGCGCGAAGATCCTCGAGGAGGGCATCGCGGCGCGCGCCTCCGACATCGACATGATCTATCTCACCGGCTACGGCTTTCCGCTCTGGCGCGGCGGGCCGATGCTGTACGCGGACACGACCGGACTCTACAACGTGGTCAACCGGATGGCCGACTTCGCCGCGAATCCGCACGGCGACGCCGCGTTCTGGACGCCGGCGCCGTTGCTGGCGCGCCTGGCGGCCGAAGGCAGGGGATTCAACGGTTGAGACACCTGGGGACAGCGAATCATGCGTGAAGCAGTCATCGTATCCACGGCGCGCACGGGCCTGGCGAAGTCCTGGCGCGGCGCGCTGAACATGACCCATGGCGCCACGATGGGCGGACACGTGGTGCGCGCGGCGATCGAGCGCGCCGGCATCGA
>JABARS010000040.1 GCA_019187085.1 Pseudorhodoplanes sp.
CGCCGCGGTCTGTTCGCGGCTTCCTCGCGTCCCGCCGCGCCGGCCACCGCCGCCTACGAGGAGTTCACCATGGCCCCGCGCGCGCCGGCCGTCGATGCTGCGCCGCAGCCGCAGCAAGCCCCGCAGGCGGCGGCCAGCGGCGTGCGCCTCTCGCGCAGCGGCACACCCTGCCATGAACTGCGCGGGCTGTTCACCTCGCCGCCCGAGTGCCGTTGAGACGGTCGCCGCGCCGGCTTATTTTTTCCGTGCCACGATCTTTTGCCGCTGCTCGCCGAGGCCTTCGATGCCGAGCGTCACCACGTCGCCGGCCTTGAGATATTTCGGCTCCGGCTTGTAGCCCATACCTACGCCCGGCGGCGTGCCGGTGATGATGATGTCGCCGGGCTCCATCACGAAGAACTGCGAGCAATACCAGACGATATGGGCGACGCCGAACACCATGGTGCGGGTGTTGCCGCGTTGGCGCTTCTCGCCATTGACGTCGAGCCACATGTCGAGATTCTGCGGGTCGCGAATTTCGTCTTTGGTGACGAACCACGGACCGATCGGGCCGAACGTCTCGCAGCCCTTGCCCTTGGCCCACTGGCTGCCGGAGCGGTCGATCTGGAAATTGCGCTCGGACACGTCGTTGGCGAGGAAATAGCCGGCGACGACACCCATCGCCTTGTCCTTTGACAGATAGCGCGCGCGTGCGCCGATCACGATGCCGAGCTCGACCTCGTAATCGAGCTTGAGCGAATCCTTCGGCACGATCGTGTCGTCGTTGGGTCCGCAAATGCAGCTCGTCACCTTGTTGAAAATGACCGGCTCTTTCGGCACCGGCAGGCCGGCTTCGGCGGCGTGGTCGGAATAATTCAGCCCGATCCCGATATAGTTCTTCACCGCGCCGATGCAGGCGCCGAGCCTCGGCTTGCCGGGCACCGCTTTAAGCTTCTTCAGATTGACCTTGCGGATTCGGGCAAGGCCCGACGGCGTCAGCGTCTCGCCCGCGATGTCGGGCACGATGCGCGAGAGGTCGCGGATCCTGCCGTCGGCGTCGATGATGCCGGGTTTCTCGCGGCCTTTGGGGCCGTAGCGGACGAGCTTCATTGCTTTCCCCCGAACGTATCTTGTGGGCGCGGGACTATGCGGGCTGCGCGATGCGCGGGCAAGAGGCGGGAGGTGGCCACTTGGTTGCGATGCAGCGCGTCTTGTTTTCGATCCTCATCGTTAGGAACGCCGCGTGCGGCGCGTCTCGCACCATGGGGCTGCGGCACGGCGGCTCGCGTTGCGGCTTCATCCATCGAGGGCCGCGGTGTGCGCGACGCTTCGGATGAGGAGAGCGGCCGGTGTGTACCGCGCGTCTGTCGCGCAAACGTCCCTGGAATATCAAACAGCCAAAGCTCCGCCGGCCCTGTTGTTTGGCCGGCGCGGGCGCGCCTTAGGTTCCAGATCCGTTGCCCTTTTCGTGTTGCACATCGCATGCATGCGATATGCAAGGGCGCGCGGAACGCCGGGCTCTCAGCCTGCCCGCGGCCCCGTGTGCGAAAGCGAAGAAGCACACGAGCAAATTCACCACGGACCGCCAGATGTTCCGGCGTTCCGCGCGCGGTGTGAGGGGCTTGCTCCGGGGCGTCCTCTGGTGGAGACAGGGTTTCTATCCACCACTGGTGCCCGGACCGTCTCCGGGCGAGAACCCTCGGCTTGGGCCTCCGCGGCGCGGGCGTACGTCCTGCGCCCTGCCGCGGCCACCGCCTCCCGCTCCGCGTCTCATGACGCTGATCAGACGCCCTTGGATGGAGCGGGATGAATAAGAAAATAATCCCAATTATCCGGTTGACACCACAAACGCTATATGTCGTATTGGGCTTGTGATCGGTCTCCAATCCCCGAATCACTGGCGCGCCCGGAAGCTCTGCCCCGCCGCGACCGGCAAGGGCGAAAAACGTTAATAATTTCAAACGTCCCCACCCCGTAGTGGAACTTATTAACAACTAACGCTATATCTAGTTGCGAAGGCATCACGCGACCGATGGCCGGTCGCGTCAAGGAATGGTGGCCCTGTAGTCACGAAAGCCCAAGTTCCTGCTTGGGACCGCTGTTTCGTCAGCTTAGTGCCTATGGGGCCGCCTACCTTCTCAGCGCCAGTGCCTTTTCGTCGTAAAACACCAATGCCTATACGGCTGATGCCATCGATCCTCGCGGCCGTTGAACCATCCCGTTGTGACGCCAATGTTGAAGAGATAGCCGGGATACAGATCACGGATACGAAGGTTGATGTGTTTGTACACCTTCTCTTTCACCAGAGTTTTCGCTGATCGTCGCTTTTGACCTTCCGGCTTGTCTTTGTGCTTTTTATTCAGCCGAAAATTCATGGCACCAAGCACAACGTCCAAGCATTGCAGAACGTCATGATCATGCGACTCGACTTCAGTGATGTCTTGCATGGAGAAGTTCAAACCGCGCTCTGAAAATTCCAGGCGGTTGCCGAGCCTCGCCACAAATATTTTTAGCTTGCGAGCTTCTTCGGCTGATAGTGGCAATCGATCCGGGTACACGCGCACTCTTGTTCGGTCTCGAATGGGCGAATAGATAAGACCGAAAGCGTGACGGATGAAATGATAGTAGAGAATGGCGTATTGGTTATCGATATGCTCGCGCGTCAATCGGCTCGGCCTGCGTGCGTTCTGCGTGAACATGATACGCAGCTTTATCTTGCCGTCTTTGACGAGATCAAAATAGAAGTCGATTAGGTCAACATATTTCTTGTAGTAATTGACCGTGATCTTGCTCCACTTGATTTCACCAAATAGATTCAGCTCCAGTTTCTTTGCAGCTATGGAACGGCGCACCTCATCGATATGATCTGAATCGACCAAGGCTCCGCCGTAGAAGTTGGAAAACTTGCGGCCCTTTGTTTCTGACTCGTCGCAATAGATGATATATTCTTTGGACATGGGCAAAAAATCCGACGACACATTCCCACCAGACGAAGCACAGCGTCGCTTTGAAGCCGCGCTTCGTGGTGCGCGCATTGCGGGATCGAAGCCGATGTCAGGAGAAGCCAAGAAGCCAGCCCGGGCGGCTCGTCGTAAGCGCACCAGCAAAAAGCCGCGCGCTTAACGATTCACTAAGCATACCAAAAAATTAGCGCACAACCTAGGGGCGCAAGAGCGGCCGTTTTAACGGCTGCTTGCCGGCGCGTTGCCATAGTGGGCGCGCGGGGATTGGGGCTGCGCTATGAACAAACTATACTTCGGAGACAATCTGGACATTCTCCGAGAATACATCGCCGACGAAAGCGTGGATCTCATTTATCTTGATCCGCCATTCAACAGTCAGGCGCAATATAACCTTGTCTTTGATCGTCAGGACGACGATTCGCCATCCGCACAAGCTGGTGCATTTCTTGACACTTGGCGCTGGGGAGACGAGGCGGAATGGTCATACCAAGAGCTAATGAAGATAGGCGGGGGAACCGCGCGGTTCATTGCAGCGTTGCGCTCGGCGCTTAAAGAAAGCGACACCATGGCCTATTTATCCATGATGGCGCTTCGCCTTCAGGAGTTGCACGGCAAACTCAAGCCAACAGGATCGCTGTATTTGCACTGCGACCCCAGCGCAAGCCATTATCTAAAGGTTGTGCTTGATGGTGTTTTCGGTTCTGACAATTTTCTAAATGAAGTAATTTGGAAGCGCACGAGTTCTCACAATAGCGCAAAACGATACGGGCCGTCGCACGACACGATTCTGTTCTATTCCAAGAGTGGCGAGTTCACGTGGAATCCTCAGTATCAGCCCTACGACGAAGAATATATCGATGCGTTCTTTACTCATGTGGACGAAAAAGGTCGCCGCTGGAGGCGCACCGACTTGACTGGCCCCGGCACTCGTAAAGGCGATTCCGGGTTGCCGTGGAGACATTACAATCCCACAGAGCGAGGCAGGCACTGGCAACCGCCATCGTATTTCTATGAAAAGTATATTGAGATTACTGGCGACGACTTGGCTAAATACGACCTGATCGAGCGTCTGGAAAAATTGGACGCGGCGGGATTGGTGCATTGGCCAAAAAAAGAAGATGGAATGCCGCAAGGCAAGAGGTTGCTTGATGATGCGAAGGGTGCGCCGCTTCAAGACGTATGGACTGACATCAAGGCAATTCACAATTTGGCGCGTGAGCGCCTAGGCTATCCCACGCAAAAACCGCTGGCGTTGCTCGACAGAATAATCAATGCGTCAACTAAACCTGGTGCCCTCATCCTTGATCCATTTTGCGGCTGTGGCACGACCATCGAGTCTGCCGAAACGCTTGGTCGCGACTGGATTGGAATTGACGTTGCGGTTCATGCTGTAAAAGTGATTGAGGCGCGTCTTGGCGACTTGGCCGAGCGCAGTGGCAAAAAGCCAACGTATCAAACTGAGGGGATGCCGCGCGATTTTGAATCCGCCAAGAAGCTTGCAGAGAGGGACAAGTATCAATTTCAATGGTGGGCGAACTATCTGTTCAATCCGCACGCGCTGCGTGAACAAAAAAAGGGTGCTGATCGCGGCATCGATGGTGAATTGTTTTTCCCTAATGGGCCGGGCCGCCCTTGGGGAAAGATGCTAACATCTGTTAAGGGCGGCGAACAGGTTGGTCCATCTATGGTGCGCGATTTCGCCCGGGTTTTGGAGCGAGAGGACGCAAAACTTGGCCTGTTTATCTGTTTGTATCCTCCGACGCGCGAAATGATTCGCGAGGCCGCATCTGTTGGTCTGGCGGACGTAGTCCATGGCGACATACCAAAATTACAAATAGTGGCTGTCCAAGAATGGTTTAAGGGCAAACATCCGCTATTGCCGCCGCTAGAGCATCTTCCGTCTGCGGCCTTTTCCGGTCGTAGACGCCCGGCGGCTTCTGCAAAGCGTGCTGATCCGCTGCAGCCGGAGTTGCCGTTGAGTTTCAAAGGCTCTAAGGACGTAAAGCGTCACTACAATCTGCGAATGGTCAAGGGTGTCGCTTAGCGCGAAGGCGCGGTAGTTTAGACCGCCAGCGCAGGAAACGCTTTGCCTGCCGCTTGAAATCAGCCTCAGTGAGGCCCACGATACGTGAGACGCTTGCCCGCTGCACCCTTCACAGCAAGCGCCGCACGTTCGCCATCGTTGAAACCAAGCTTTGTACGGTGATTGAAGCGGAAGTCGTATTCCGCCAAATACCGGTGCAGATGCTTCTCTTTGCAATGCTGATAAACGCCGCGCATGCCACGCTTGAAGATTGAGAAGTAACCTTCAACTGTGTTTGTCGTCACGTCGCCGCGCGCATATTCCTTCGCGCTGTGGTTCACAGTCTCATGTGCGGCGAACTCTGCGCCCACTTTGACATACAACCGGCTTTCGTCGGTGTGCAGGCGCGTTTCGCGGGCGATGTTTTCGCGCACGATAGCGGCGACGCTCTCACCATCCGCATGTGCAGGGTGGAATGAGCGCACGCGACCGCCACGCTCGACAAGCGAGACGATGGCGCGATTGTTCTTGAAGTGGCCCTTCTTGGTGTAGGGCGTGGTGCGGGGCTTCTTGAGTTTGGGGGCCTCTTGCTTGCCGAAATATGTTTCGTCAGCTTCGACGATGCCACCGCCGCCACCAAGCGGAGCTAGGCCCCCGTCGCGCATGGCCTCACGGATGCGATGGCACATGAACCAAGCGGCCTCGTAACCGATGTCCAGAGTGCGGTGCAGTTGGTGGGCGCTGATGCCTTTCTTGCTGGCACACATCAGATGGAAGGCTTGCAGCCACTTGTGCAGGGCGATCTTGGACCGCTCCATGACCGTCCGCATGGTCACGGTGAAGTCCTTACGGCACTCCGCTTCGGCACAGCGATACACGCCCGCCCGCTTGGTCGCGTAGGCGTGGTTGATCGTGCCGCAGTGAGGGCAGATCGGGCCATCCGGCCAAAGCAGGCCCTCTAGGTATTCGCGGGCGGCTTGGTCGTCTGTGAAGTGGGGCGCTGAAAAGGTGCTCATAGGCCCTATACAGCATATGGGGCTTGTGGTGTCAACCGGATAATTGGGAAAATAATCCTAGATTGCGGCAGCATTAAGGCCCCAGGAAAAAAATCATAAGCCGATAAAGATTACGGCGGAAGGTCACACCGTACGTCCGGACTTCGTGCGCCGGTTACACCGCCGTCCCGAGAACGGAGCCGATGCCCGCGGTGAGCGCCATGGCCAGCGCGCCCCAAAAAGCCACGCGCGTGGTCGCGCGCAGAACATTGGCACCGCCGGCATGGGCGCCGACCGCACCAAGCAGCGCAAGCGAGGCAAGCGAGGTTGCCGACACGACCGGAATCAGCAGGCCGACCGGCGTGAGCATGGCCGTGCACAACGGCAAGGCCGCACCGACCGCAAAGGTCGCAGCAGACGTGAACGCCGCCTGGACGGGGCGGGCGGCGGTGGCTTCCGAAATGCCAAGCTCATCGCGCGCATGTGCGGCCAGCGCGTCTTTGGCCATCAATTGCTCGGCGACCGCGCGCGCCAGGGCCGGCTCCACTCCGCGATCGACATAGATATTTGCCAGTTCTTCCTGCTCGAATGTGATATTGCCGCGCAGTTCCGCTCGCTCGCGCGCCAGATCAGCCTTTTCGGTATCCGATTGAGAACTGACGGAGACGTATTCGCCGGCTGCCATCGACATAGCGCCGGCGACGAGACCTGCGACGCCAGCGATCAGCACGTCGCTGCGCGAGGGTGCGGCCGCCGCAACGCCGACAATCAGGCTGGCCGTCGAGACGATGCCGTCGTTTGCGCCGAGCACCGCGGCTCGCAGCCAGCCGATGCGTTCCACCAAGTGCGTTTCGGGATTACGATTAATTCGGTTCATGAATGTCTCCCTGTCCGTTGCGGCGCGTAACTTGCACACAGCAGGCAGTGCGCTTGCGCTTCCCCGATGCTGGCTGCGTTTCCAGCAATCGCCTGGCCGCCTCCGCCGCCGCCGTCACGTAGCCGCGGTCGCCATGGATGAGAATAAGCACCATGGCGCCTTCGCAGAGCATCCAGATTTCGCGCGCCCGCGCGTCGGCGTCGGCGATGCCGGCTTTCGCCAGCATGTCGGCAAGATGCTGCTCGAGAATGGCCTTGTGCCGGCGTGCGATCACGCGGGCGGGATGGCCGGGCAGGTCGGCAAGCTCCATCGCCACGCGGGTGTAGCCCGAGCCCGCCCAGCGCGGCTTCGCCGACCATTCCAGCAGCGCGTTGAACATGATGTCGACCAGGTGTCCGGCATTCTCGGCCGCGCGGGTACCGAAGCTGTCGAACGAGCTCAATGCCAGCTCATGCTGCATGTCGAACACCGCAGCCAGCAGCTCGTCCTTGCTCGTGAAATGATGATAGAGCGTGCGCTTGGTGATTTTCGCCGCGGCTGCGATCTCATCCATGTTGACGCGCGCATAGCCCTTGCGCCGGAACTGCAGATAGGCGGCGTCGAGGATCCTGCGGCGGGTCGCCTGTGCATCGCGTGGCATGGCGTAACGGTAGCGCCGGCAAAGTATACTGCCTAGTGAGTTTACATCGACCTCTGTGTGCCGTTGGCTGCCGTCCGTGCCGCCCCGGGGGAGCGCGGCACCGGGAGGGGAACGATGACCACGCAGCTCGGTATCCTGAAGCTCCTGACGATTGTCGCCGTCGCGCTCGGGACGTGCGCGCTTATCACCTTTTCACTGCTGACCGGGCAGGTCGGCAGCCCGTTCTGACGGCCGGACAAGGCCATAAAGCGGGACATTCGTTATGAGCCCTGCGCCATGAACCTGCGCCATGAGCCTGCGCCATGAGTCCCGGCGTGCTGACCTTGAAAGGTATCCGCGCGCGGCCGCTGCAGCGGCCGGTGGTCGCGCGCATCGCGACCCTCACCGACTGGCCACTGATCCTGATCGACCTCTACACCGAGGAGGGCGTGGTCGGGCGTAGCTACCTGGAACCCTACACCGTCCGGACCATGGCCTATCTCGTGCCGATGCTGCGCGATCTCGGCGATCTGTTTGCCGGTCAGCCGCTCGCGCCTGCAGCGATGTTTGCAGCCGCCCGCAAGTCGCTGCATTTCGTCGGCTATCAGGGCCTGTCGATGATCGCGGCGTCGGGTATCGACATGGCGGCGTGGGATGCGCTCGCGAAAGCGGCGAACCTGCCGCTGTGCGTGTTGCTGGGCGGCAGCGTAGGAGCAGTGAAAGCCTATAACAGCAACGGGCTGTGGCTGAAGGAGCCGGCGGTGGTGGCCGAGGAGGCAATCGCGCTGCGGGACGAGGGCGGATTTGCCGGACTCAAGCTGCGACTCGGCCGCGAGCGGCCGGCGGACGACATGAAGGCGATCGCGGCGGTGCGCGATGCGGTGGGCGAGGACACTGCGCTCATGGCCGATTTCAACCAGGGACTCGATCTTGCCGACGCGCTGCGACGCTGTCCCATGATCGACGATTGCGGCCTTGCCTGGATCGAGGAGCCGGTCGTCTACGACAATCTCGACGGCTGCGCGCAACTGGCGGCCGAACTGAGGACGCCGCTGCAGATCGGCGAGAATTTCTACGGTCCGCGCGACCTGCACACCGCGCTGCAGAAAAAGGCCTGCGACCTCGTGATGCCGGACTTCATGCGCATCGGCGGCGTTACCGGCTGGCTGCGCGCGGCCGCGATTGCCGGCGCCGCGGGCGTTCCGATATCGACGCATCTTTATCCCGAGGTGGCTGCGCATGTGATGCGCGTGAGTGAGACGGCGCACTGGCTGGAATGGCAGGACTGGGCCGATCCGGTGCTGATGCGGCCCTATCGGGTGAGAGAGGGAATGCTGCACATTCCCGACGAACCCGGGCTCGGCCTGGAATGGGATGAGCGGGCGGTGCAAGCGCACCTTGTGCAGTGAAATGCGCGCAACATTCCGCTAGCCGCCGCGCAACGTCTTCAGCCCGATGCCGGCGGCGTCGAAGCCGCCGTCGACCGCGAGCGTCTGGCCGGTGATGTAGCTTGCGCGCGCGCTGCACAGATAGAGGATCGCGTCGGCGATCTCCTCTTCGAGCCCGTAGCGGTTGAGCGGGATGGCGTCGTGATAGTCGGCGCGGATCGCCGGCGAATGCACTGCCTTGGCCATGGCGGTGTCGACCGGGCCCGGCGCCACCGCATTGACGCGGATATTGAGGGCGGCAAGCTCGGCCGCCTGCTGGCGGGTCAGATGCGACAACGCCGCCTTGCTCGTGCCGTAGGCCACCCGCAGCGTCGAGGCGCGCAGGCCCGATATGGACGTGATGTTGACGACGGCTCCGCCACCGCCGCGCGCCATGACGGGCGCGGCCGCCTGCACGCACAGGAACGGCCCGGTCAGATTGACCGCGAGCGTGCGCTGCCATTCGGCGTAGCTCGTCTCCAGCAGCGGCTTGAACACCGCGACCCCGGCATTGTTGACGAGCGTGTCGAGCCGGCCGAACGCGGCATCGATGGCGGCGACCGCCGCGGCGACGCCTTGGTCGTCGGCGACGTCGCAGACCAGCGTGAGCGTGTCCTCGGTGCGCGCGAGGCCCGCATGCGCGCGCGAAAGCGTCTCGCCGTCGATGTCGAGCATCGCGACCCGATAGCCTTCGGCGAGGAAGCGCCTCGCGGTGGCAAGCCCGATGCCGCGCGCGGCGCCGGTGACGAGGGCGACTTTATTTTCGTTCATCGTGCCGCTTGTCGTCGTCATGTCCGTTTGTCATCCCGGACGAGCGCAGCGAGAGCCGGGATCTCATGCCGCTCGTGACGGCGGCGCGCGGTCCCCGCTTTCGCGGGGACGACGGGTAAAGGCTGACATGCACCGTTTCTGTCCGCAACGTCAAAACGCGCCCGGGAATACGCCGCCGTCGATCAGGAGGTTCTGCCCGGTGATGTAGCCCGCCTGCGCGCTGCACAGGAAGGCGCAGGCCGCGCCGAATTCCTCGGTCGTGCCGAAGCGCTTGGCCGGCACGCTGTTGATGCGGTTCTGGCGCGACTGCGCAACGTCGATGTTCTGCTTCTTCGCATTGGCCTCGATATTGGCGCGCAGGCGGTCGGTCTCGAACGTGCCGGGCAGGAGGAAGTTGATCGTCACGTTGTGCGGGGCGACCGAGCGCGCCACGCCGGCGAGGAATCCGGTGAGCCCGGCGCGCGCGCCGGAGGACAGATCGAGGCCGGCAAGCGGCATCTTCACCGTGCCCGAAGTGATGTTGACGATGCGGCCGAACTTTCTTGCGATCATCGGGTCGATCGCCTTCTGGATCAGCTCGATGGCGACGACCATGTTGGCGGTCACCCCCTCGAGGATCTGCTCGCGCGTCAGCTCGCGGAAATCGCGGAAGGGCGGACCGGCATTGTTGTTGATGAGGATGTCGGGCTCCGGGCAGGCGGCGAACAGCGCCTTCTGGCCCGCGGGCGTGGCGACGTCGGCCGCGACCGGCACGATGCGGCCGCCGGCCTTTTCGGCCAGCGGGGCAAGCGCGGCTGCGGCCTGCGCGAGGCGCGACTCGTCGCGGCCATTGATCACGACCGTGCAGCCCTCCTGCGCCAGCGCCCTGGCGCAGCCAAACCCAAGGCCGCGGCTCGATGCGCAGACGATGGCCGTGCGGCCCGACAGTCCAAAATCCATGGGATCATCCTTCGTTGTTGTCCGCGATTGCCGTCCGCACGTATGCGACCGCCGGATGCCCCGCCTGCGCGGGACAGGGGCGGACAGACGCGATGCGCATGTTAAGGAAAAGATCGCACGCCGGGTCAAGTCCGGCACGTTGGAGCAACGATGCCCGACACGCTTGTCCCGCTGTTTCTGTTCGCGCTCGCCGGTGCCTGGACGCCGGGACCCAACAACATCATGGTGACGGCGTCCGGCCAGTCGTTCGGGCTGACGCGGACCTGGCCGCATATCCTGGGCGTCACGATCGGCTTCGCCATCCTGCTCGTCGCCTTCGGGCTCGGCCTGTCGCAGCTTTTCACGCTTTATCCGCCGTTGCACACGGCGCTGCGCATCGCGGGCGCGCTCTATCTTCTCTACCTCGCCTGGCGGATCGCGACCGCCTCGGCGCCCGGCGGCGACGGGCGGGCGCGGGCGCGGCCGATCAGTTTCGTCGAGGCGCTGCTGTTCCAGTGGGTAAACGTGAAGGGGCTCACCTTCGCGGCCGGCGTGAGTGCCGCCTTCCTGACGCCGGGCGGGGATTTCGTACGCGAGCTTGCGGCGATCGTCATGATGTTCACCGCGCTCACGTTGCCCTCGCTCGTGGTCTATTGCCTGTTCGGGGTAGCGATCGGGCGCTTCCTGACATCGGAGCGCGCGCGCCGCGCGGTCAATTACACGTTCGCCATGCTGGTCGTGCTCTCGATCGCGCTGCTGTTCGTCTAGGACAGCCGCTGCGCCGGGGCGTCGGCGGCGGCCGTGGTCATGGCATTGCCGCGCCAGACGAAATCGTCGTCGAGAAAGGCGTTGATCCACAGTGCCGGAATCATGAGGTCGCGCAGCATGGCGGCGGCGAGCATGCGCGGCGACAGCGGCCAGCCGGCGGCGGCGGCGAGCAGGCCCTCCGCGCCGTACCACAAAGCCGCAAGACCGCCGGCCGCGAGGCCGGCATTGACGTCGCACGCATAGGCGAGGAAGGCCGCGGCCGACACCGGCAGGAGCGCGCCGCTGAGAATTTCCGGCAGGAAGTAAAGCGGGAAGCTCGCGCGCCGCAATTGCGCCCAGCGCGCCTGGCGCTTCCACACCTCGGCGAGGCTGCGCCGGCCGAGCGGCTGGGGGAAAGGGGCATCGACGAGGCGCACCGCCTTGCCCATCGCGCGCACGACCTTGGTGCTGGCCGCGTCCTCGGCGAGCTCGCAGCCGAGCATGCGGAGGCCGCCGGCCGCCTCGAGGTCGGTGCGTCGCCACATCATCGTCTTGCCCTGCGCGAAGCCGAGCCCGATCGCGTCGGCAAAGACCTGCCAGCGCGCCTGATAGCCGTTGAGGAAGGTGCACTCGACCTCGGCCCAGAAATTGCCGGGACGCGAGCCCGCCGGCGGTGAGCAGACGAGGCCCGTTTCGCGGTCGAAGCGGCCGAGCAGGCGCTGGACGTAATCGCGCGGCATCAGCACGTTGCTGTCGGCGAACACCACGTAATCGTGCGCCGCCTCGCGCCAGCCCTTGAACATATTGTTGAGCTTGGGGTTGGCGCTGATGCGCTCGTCGCCGATCAACAGGCGCGCATCGATCCAGGGATAGTCGGAGATCAGTCGCCGCAGCAGCGGGATCGCCGCGTCGTCGGCGCGCGCGACGCAGAACAGCACCTCGTAGCGCGGATAGTCGAGCTGGAAGGTCGAGCGCAGC
>JABARS010000027.1:0-4754 GCA_019187085.1 Pseudorhodoplanes sp.
CTGCCAGATCAGCTGACCCCGGCTGGCGCCGACCGACAAACGCACGGCCATTTCGTTCGCGCGTCCCGCCGATCGTGCCAGCAGCAGGTTCGCGATGTTCGCGCACGCGATCAGCAGCACGATCCCGGTCACGGCAAACAGAATCTGCAGGGGTGTCCCGGCCTCTTCATGCACCGAACTCTGGCCCCGCGGATCGGCTTCGATGACGAGCGGCTTGGTGCGGAACCGCTCCATCGTCGCCTCGCTCATACCGGTCTGCAGCGGCGCCTCGACCTCGGTGATGATCGTGCGATACACCGGCTCCATGGCTGTTGTTGCTGCGTCAGCCGTCATGCCTGGCTTGAGCCGTCCGAACACGTAGGCCCAGTAGGAACGGCGGTTTTCGAATCCCGTCGGGTTAAATCCCGGCTCGACAAGACTGCGCGTCGTGATCGGCACGAAGACGCGCGGGCGTCCACCCAGTGTCGTGCCGCCGAATCCTGCAGGGGCCACACCCACGATCGTGAACGTGTGTCCATTGATCACCATCGTTGTGTTGATGACCGACTCCTGGCCGCCAAAACGTGTCAGCCAATAGTCATGCGCCAGTACTGCAACGGGAGATTCGCCAGGGGTCCGATCATCACCGGCAGCCAGCAACCGGCCGACAGCGGGGGCGAGGCCGAGTGTCTGGAAGTAGCTGCCGGAGACCAGCAGGCCTTCGCCATTTTGTGTCTGACCCTGGTAGGCGAGGTTGGCGCCGAAGAGGCGATGCGCGGCCAGGCCCGAGAAGGCACGGGCCTCCTTCTCGAGATCCCGAAACATGGGATAACTGAAGACGACATCGCAGTCGCCGGCCTGATTGCAGGACTGCGATCCGGGTTTCGGGCCCGGATTCGAGAGGTTCACCAGCTCATCGGGCGCCGCCACAGGCAGGGGCTTGAGCAGGATCTGGTTGAACATCGAGAAGATGGCCGTGTTGGCACCGATGCCGAAGGCCAGCGACAGGGCGGCGACGGTCGTCACGAACGGAGTTTTGCGCAGTGTGCGGAATGCCAGTTTCAGGTTCGCCACGACGGGATGAGACGGAGAAACGTCCGGCAGAGTTGTCGCGGCCTGCTCGATTTCGCGCACCGGTGGCCGTCTTTGTTGCCCTCGTGACCATCGGCTGGGCGACCTGGTCCTGGGCGACCGGGGGTGTCATTGCCGTGCTCATCGACGGCGCAGCTGCCGCTGACAGCGCGGCTCAGATCGCGGCGCTGCGAGAGGCGCTGTCACGGTGGGGCCCGCTGGCGCCCGCCGTGTACGTGGCCGCGGTCGTGGTCGAAGTGCTGGTGGCGCCGATACCCGGCACGTTGTTGTATGCGCCCGCAGGCGCGTTGTTTGGCGGCTTCTGGGGAGGCGTGCTTTCACTGCTGGGCAACACACTTGGCGCCATGGCGGCCACCCTCATCGCCGGTGCGCTTGGGGAAGCTCGCGTGGCGGGTCGACTTGCCGGATCTCCGGTGGCACGTCACGTCGACGCGATACGGCAACGCGCCTTCTGGGTCGTCCTCCTGCTCCGGCTTAACCCCCTGACCTCGTCCGATCTGGTGTCGTACGCGGCCGGCGCGATCGGAGTGTCCGTCTGGACAGTCGGGCTCGCCACGTTCATTGGGATGGCCCCACTGTGTTTTGCTCAGGCATACCTCGCGGAACAGATCTTTGCCATTCTGCCCGGCGGCTTCTACGTGTTGGTGGCTGCCGGCGCGATCTACGTCGCCGTGCTCATCGTCTGGCTGTGGCGACGGTGACACAATGTCCGGTCATGACGCTCGACGACATTCGCTTCCTCTACGCATACACCGCATGGGCCAATGAGCGGCTGTTCGAGGCGTCAGTGGCGCTGACGCCCGACGCGCAGATTCGTGAGGTTGGAGGAAGCTTTGCTTCGGTGAGAGACACCTGGGCGCACCTGGCGTCGGCCGACTGGGTGTGGTTGTGCCGGTGGACGGGCGAGAACCCTCGCCAGTGGCCGACCTGGGCCAACGGCAGCGTGGCGGACATCCGAGAGGAATGGCGACGGATCCACGCGCAGCGGAACGAGTTCATCGCCACGCTCCGTGAGGACGACCTGACACTGGAAATCGAGTTCACGCGGCTCAACGGCGAAGGCGACCGGGCCCGCCTCGCGTTTCTCCTCCAGCACGTCGTCAACCACGCCACGTATCATCGAGGGCAGGTGGCGTCACAGCTCCGATTGCTCGGAGCCGTGCCGCCCTCAACCGACCTGCTGCGGTTCCGCCCCGATCAGATCACTTGATGAACGTGCCGGCGCGCAGGTCGTACAGCGCGTTCTGAATTTCATCCGGCGTGTTCATCACGATCGGGCCGTGCCAGGCGATGGGCTCGCCCAGCGGCTTGCCCGAGGCCAGCAGGAATCGAATCCCTTCCGGCCCGGCCGTGACCGTCACCTCGTCGCCGCGATCGAACAGGATGAGTGACCGGTTGCCGCTCAGGTCGAGCACCGGCGCGTCATCGATGTCCGTGCCGGTCGTGTCGGTGAGCACTCCCTGCGGCGCCGACGCGTCCCGGAAGGTGCCGCTGCCCTCGAAGATGTACGCAAAGGCGTGACGTGTGGTCTCGATGGGAAACGTCTTGCGCACGTTGGCCGGCACCGTGATGTCGAGGTACAGGGGATCAGCCGCAATGCCGTCCACCGGACCGCGCTTGCCCCAGAAGTCGCCTACCACCACCTTCACCCGCGTGCCGTCATCGTCGACGATCTCCGGGATGTCGCGTGAGCCCACTTCCTGATACCGCGGCGTCGTCATCTTGAGCGACTTCGGCAGGTTGGCCCACAGCTGGAAGCCGTGCATGCGCCCCTGCGCGTCGCCCTCAGGCATTTCCTGGTGGATGATGCCGGAGCCGGCGGTCATCCACTGGACGTCGCCCGCGCCAAGCGCGCCGACATTACCCAGGCTGTCGCCGTGATGCACCGTGCCCGCGAGCACGTACGTGATCGTCTCGATGCCGCGGTGTGGATGCCACGGGAACCCGGCCTGATAGTCGCCCTTGCGATCGCCGCGGAAGTCGTCGAACAGCAGGAACGGGTCGAACTCATCCGTATTGCCGAAGCCGAACGCGCGATGGAGTTTGACTCCTGCGCCTTCCATGGTGGGTTGTGCGGTGACGACTCGTCGAACGGGCCGGATGGACATCTGCGGACTCCTACCTCGCGACCACGGGCTCTGGGTACTGACGCGGAGGCACGCCTGGAACGAGGCGGCCGGCGGCAACGGCGTCCGCCGGATACTCACGCGCCACCATGGCTTCATAAAATGCCGACGGCACCCCGTGGTCGTCGCAGAATTCCTTCACGAATTCGCGCATCTGCGCCCCGGTCATCTCCGGAAGCCCGCGATCATCGCGCCAGGTGTTCCAGGCGTCGACGATGGCAGACATTGTGATGCCGGGTTCCCTCTGGAGGATACGGATGGCCGTGGAACCCACCATGACGTTGATGGCCTCGACGAGCCGTTCGCCGGCGCGTATGACGTCAGCGTCCATCGACGGATGGGCGTGCACCTGGTAGGGCGGATCGGGATCAAACGTGAGGTCGAGCGCCTTGGCCTTGCGCCACAACTCCGTCCCGGGTAACACGAGCAGCATGAACACACTCAGTTCCGACGGCTCAAGGCTGGCCGCAAAGTCCAGCGACCGCCGGAATGTCTCTGGCGTTTCATTCGGCAGGCCGTAGATGAGCTGAAGCTCGAAGTACAGGTTGTGCCGCTTGAGGCACTCGATGCCCTTGAGAAACGGCTCCATGCGCAGGCGCCGTTCGATCGCCGCCAGCGTCGTGTCGTCGGTGGTCTGCAGGCCAACCTCGAGCCAGTAGACGTTGGCGGCCTTCATCAGCCGCGCTAGTTCATCGTCCATGAACTCGGCCCAGATCTCCGAGTGCACTTTGATGCCCTTGTGGTTGTGTTCAGCGATGAAGCGGCAGATTTCCTTGGCGCGTTCGGCGTTGAGGTTGAAGACCGGATCCATCAGGTAGATGGAGTGGACGTCGCGGTTGAGCCAGTAGTGCAGCTCCTGCTTCACCCGGTCGAGCTCGAAGCGGCGGTTCCGGATGGAGAGGTCCTTGTTGTAGAAGCAGAAGTTGCAGCGGAACACACAGCCGCGCTGCGTTTCGATCTGCGCGACCCTGCCGGTGTAGGTGACGTACTTGTCGTTGTGTGGTGACGGCAGCAGATTCAGATCCCGCAGGATCGTGGCGTCCGCGGTCTCGACAATCTCCTCGCCGCGCCGGAAGCAGATGCCGGCGACCTCGTTGAGTGTCTGGCCGGCCTTCCAGGCGTCGATGATCTCGGCAAAGGGCACTTCACCTTCGCCGCGCACGACGACGTCGATGTACGGATGCTGGTCGAGCACGTCGCGGGCGATTGGCCCGACCTCGGGACCGCCCAGCACAATCTTCACCGTGGGCTGGAGCTCGCGCAGGCGGCGAGCGGCCGCCAGGAGCTTGCGCCCGTTCCAGATGTAGCAGGACAGCGCCACCACGTCCGCGTTGCGCTCGGCGAGCAACCGGCCCAGTTCGTCGGCGTCTTCGACCTCACGCGGCAACTCGAAGACTTCAACACCCTCGAATGGATGGCCGTGGCGTTCGACCAGGTTGGCCTGGATGTACATCAGCGCCAGCGGCAGGGAGTTCCGGTAGGCGTGGACCGTGGCCAGGCAGATCTTCATCAGTTCAACTATTGTAAGTCCCGAGGTTCCGAAGTCCCGAGGTTCCG
>JABARS010000027.1:4854-7187 GCA_019187085.1 Pseudorhodoplanes sp.
CCGAGGTTCCGGGGTTCCGAAGTCCCGAAGTATGCTGGCGAGGTGAAGGTCGGCATCATTGGGGCTGGGCCGGCGGGACTCAGCACGGCAGTCGCCCTCAAGGCGCGGGGCATTGCCTACGAGATCGTGGATGCGGGGCGCCAGGCGGGCGGCATCTGGGACATCGGCCGCGACGAGACCCCGATATACGACGCAGCGCATTTCATCTCATCCAGGACTCAGTCCGGATTTCCCGGGTTCCCCATGCCCGAGTCGTATCCGGACTATCCAAGGCACGATCAAGTCCTGAACTACATCAAGGCCTACGCCGTTCATCACGGGCTTGACGGCGACATCACCTTCGACACTCGTGTCGAGCGGGTGATTGCCGAAGGCGAGCGATGGCTGGCGACATTGTCAGACGGCAGCCGTCGGTCGTGGGACGCGCTGGTGGTCGCCACCGGGGTGACCTGGCATCCAAACCAGCCGCAGGTGCCCGGCACCTTTGATGGCGAGCAGATGCACGCCTTTTACTTCAAGTCGCCGGACGTCTTCCGCGGCAAACGCGTGCTCATCGTCGGAGGCGGTAACTCGGCCGCCGACATCGCCTGCGAGGCGGCGCGCACGGCCTCACGGGCGTTCATCAGCATGCGCCGAGGCTACTACTTCGTGCCGAAGTACATCTTCGGCCGACCGACCGACGTCTTCGCGCATTCGGGACCGTCGTTGCCTCCATGGCTCGAAGAAAAGGTGTTCGGATTCCTCATGAACCACCTGGTCGTCGGGGACCTGACGACGTTCGGGTTGCCGCGTCCCGATCATCCCATCCTGCGCAGTCATCCCATTCTGAACTCGCAGGTGCTGCATTACCTTGGTCATGGAGATCTCGCGTATCGGCCCGACGTTCGTGCCCTGGCCGGCGACCGTGTGTGTTTTGTTGACGGCCGCGACGAAGCCATCGACCTGATCGTGTGGGCGACCGGATACCAGCGGAAGTACCCGTTTCTGCCGGACACCATCGGCACAACCCGGCTGGATCTGTACCTGGAGCTGTTTGATCGCTCGCACGCGACGCGGTTCTTTCCAGGTCTGTTCGAGACCGACGGGGCCGCCTACGATCTGTTCGCGCTGCAGGGACGCCTCATCGCGGCCTATATGCACAGACGCGCCTCGTCCCCCGGTTCGCTCGCCGCGTTTGACCAGGAGCGCGCGTCGGCGCGGCCGAACCTGCGCGGGCGTCGCACGTACATCGATTCGCTGCGACACACCTACTACGTCAAGAACGACGTCTACAAGAAGGCGCTGGCCCGCGCCCTGTCGTCGCTCTGACCACGTGACGCGACTAATGCGCCCGTAGCGCCGTGGCCGGGTCCACGCCCATGGCTCGCCTGGCCGGCACGGCCGCCGCACCGATCGCGGACAGGAACAGCAGGCCGCCGACGGTGCCGAACGTCATCGGGTCGGAGGGCGTCACGCCATACAGCAGTCCGGCCACGAGTGGCCCGGCCAGTGCGCCGATCGACAGACCGACGAAGATGCCCGCTGCCCCCAGCCAGGCCGCCTGGCGAACGAGCATGCCCCAGACCTGCGACGGAGAGGCGCCCAGCGCGAGTCGCACGCCGACTTCCGCGGTGCGTTCCGACACCACGAGGGCAATGACGCCGTACACGCCGATTGCCGCCAACACCAGCGCGATGATGCCGAATCCGGCGGTGAGCCAGACCAGAAACCGCCGCTGCCCGACGGACTCGCGCCGCAGTTCTTCCATGGTCTTGAGGTTCGTGGGCGGGTCGGCCCCGAGGGAGCGAACGGCGTCGCGGACGGCCGAGGCCGCCGCAGCAGGATCCCCCGCAGTGCGTACCGCCATGAAGGGACTGGTGGGCGGGCCCTGCAGATGGCTGATGTAGATCTCGGGTTGAGGCGTCTCTTCGAGGCTGGTATGGCGGATGTTGCCAACGACGCCAATGACACGCAGCCATGCCTGTGGTGTCGGATTGGGGCCCATCTGCACACGCCTGCCGATCGGCGACTGGCCGGGAAAGACCTTGGCGGCCAGTGCCTGGTTGATGACCGCCAACCCTTCTGCGGCCTGCCGGTCTTCGTCGGTGAACACTCGTCCTTCAAGCACGGGAATCCGCAGCGTCCCGAAGTAGTCATGCACCGCCCGCCGCATTTCAACTTCAGGGAGGTCTGCCGGAGCGACGTCACGACCCTCGACGGTCAGCTGAGTACTGACCTGCGTGCTGCCAAGCGGGATTCGCGTGGAGCCGCCGACGTGTGTGACCCCGGGCACACTCGTCAGTCGGTCGCGCAGCTCGTCGTAGAACCGGATCAGGTTCGTGGGGCCTGCGTAC
>JABARS010000027.1:7287-10054 GCA_019187085.1 Pseudorhodoplanes sp.
AGTACTGACCTGCGTGCTGCCAAGCGGGATTCGCGTGGAGCCGCCGACGTGTGTGACCCCGGGCACACTCGTCAGTCGGTCGCGCAGCTCGTCGTAGAACCGGATCAGGTTCGTGGGGCCTGCGTACGGTGGCGGGGCAGACACCTGGAATGTGAGCAGGTGGTCAGGCTGGAAGCCCGGGTCCACACTGAGCACGGAGACAAAACTCCGCAGGAGCAGCCCGGCGCCCACGGTGAGCAGCGTGGCCATGGCGACCTCTGCGATCACCAGCGCAGAGCGCGTCATCTGCAGCGCACGACCGCCGGCCACGCGTCGTGAAGCGCGCAGGCCGTCCTCCGCTCGTGCGGACGCCATCGTCAGCGACGGCAGGAGGCCCGTGAGAAGGCCGACGACCACGGCCGTGCCGAGCGTGAACGCGATGACCAACGGCGACGTTTCGGTTTCGGCAAGACGAGGCAGATCTGCGGGTGCCAGCGCCAGCAACACCTGTGAGCCGACCGACACGAGGCCAACGGCGGCCACACCACCGAGAAGAGCGAGCAGCGTACTTTCGACAAGACCCTGTTGCAGCAGCCGTCCACGCGTGGCCCCCAGTGCGGAGCGCACGGAGGCGTCCTGGTGCCTGGCCGTGGCCCGCGCCAGCAGCACGTTGGCGATGTTGACGCACATCAGCAGCAACAGGACGCCCACACCCACCGTCAGCAAGACCAGTGCGGGCCGGAGTGAGCCCACCACCTGTTCGGCCAGCGGGACGACCGTGACCTCGAAACCCTCGTTGGTATCGGGATACTGCTGCGCCCTGCGGGCGGCGATGGCGCCCAGGTCCGCCCGTCCATCGGCAACCGTCCGGCCGGGCGCCAGTCGGCCAATGACGGCGAGCATGTGAATCGATCGACTCGGCTGCCCTGTGGCATCCACCATCCGGAAGCCCGTCTGGGGCGTCAGCAGCAGCCAGACGTCAGGCTGCTGGGCGCGCGAGAAACCGCTGGCGCCGAGCATGGACCGGTACGGGAAGACAAAATCCTGCGGCATGACGCCGACGATGGTGTAGCCAGGCGCATCGCCTGGCCGCTGGAGGGTCCGTCCGATGACGCCCGGATCTGCGCCAAATTGCCGCGCCCAGAACGCATGGCTGAGGACAACCGCCTGTTCATCCCCGGCCTGGAGCCCGCGTCCCCACAGCGCCTGCCGTCCGAGCATCGCGAACATCCCGCTGGTGACCCACGACGCCTGGATCGACTCGGTGACGCCGCCGACGCTCACCTGTTGCCCTGTCAGAAATGAGTACATCGCCTCGACATCCGTGAAGGTGGAGACCTCACGCGCGAACGCGTCGAAGTTGGCCGGAGAGACCGGGTAAGCCGGATCGCCATCCTTGGTGTGATGGCTCCAGACCGCCACCAACTGGTCCGGCGCCTGATACGGCAGCGGCTTGAGCAGCACTGCATGGACCGTCGCAAAGATGGCCGCGTTGGCACCGATGCCGATGGCCATCGTACCCACGATCAACATCGAGAACAGCGGTGCGCGCCACAGCAGACGTGTGGCCGACACCAGGTCGGCACGTAGCGACTCCCAGGTCATCGTTGAACTCCTCTGTAGTGACAGCCGCTCGGCGATTCCCGACGCGACGGTGTCGATGAGCCCGGCCGTCACGGTGAGCCAGGCGGTGTGCGGGCGGCGACGCCATGCAAACGCCGCGCGGATGACAAATGTCTCGTGCAGATCCGCGCCAAGTCTCGCGCGGAAGGCAGGCGGGTAGGCGAGCAGCGCGAGTCGGTGCAACTTTACCATCCAGCCAGGCAGCTTCATGGCCGTCCCTTCCGCGCCGGCAGCAATCGTCGCGCGCGGGCCGCCGCGACCTGGCCGGCCAGTCGTTCGGCTTCCAGCGCGGCCACCTCCCGCCCGTGTGTCGTCAGTCGATAGAACCGGCGACGGTCGTCGCCATCGAGTTCTTCAATCAGTCCGTCTTCAAGCAAACGCGCCAGCGAGCGGTAGAGGGTACCGGTCCGGAGTGGCAGCAGCCCGGCCAGACGGGACTCGACCATCTGGAGGATGGCATAGCCATGCTGGTCGCCCTCCGCAAGGGCGAGGAGAATCTCAAAAGCAACCGGCGTCAGCGGCAACAGGGCGTCAGGCGATTTGAACGGCATCTACATTCACCATGAATATGTTCATCATGAATGTAGCATTGGACGGGGCGGCCGCCCAATCGGTCTGGGTCGAGCCGCGATGAGCGGAACCGGACAACGTCGCGGCTCGCGCTACAGTACGGGCCGTCATGCGTTACCTGGAACGGGAGCCTGTATCGCCGGCGCATGTGGTGGTCGAGCGATTCTGGGGACTCGAGATTCCCTCGTCAGCCCTCGCGCAGCCGTCGCCCGTGTTGCCTGACGGCCACGTCGAACTGCTCGTCCACGTCGGAGCGCCGTTCCTGCAGCTGGATTCCGCCGGTGAAGTCCGGCAGCAGGCACGAGTGCTGGTGGCAGGGCAGATGACCTCCGCGCTCAGATTGGTGGCGACGCCGGGAGGCATGGTCGTCGGCGCACGACTCAGGCGGTGGGCCGCCGCGCGGGTGCTGGGTGTGCCGATGTCCGCGATCCCGAACGGTGTTGACACACTGGCCGCGGTGAATCCGCTGCTGGCGCGTCGGCTGTCGGAACACGTTGATGGACGTGTCTCACTGGAAGCATCCATGGCCGCGATGGAGTGTGTGCTGGCAGAGTGGCTGCGGCTCGATCGTCGACGCGTTCCGCATCCCGCACAC
>JABARS010000023.1 GCA_019187085.1 Pseudorhodoplanes sp.
ACCAGCGATTCGTCCCTGGGGCCGAAAATCTGGTTGCCGTCGATCGGTACGTCGATGACGTTGCCGGCCGACCTGCCTTCGAGCTGCGCATGGACCGAAGGGGCGAGGATCTCGGTGTGGCCATGGACGTAGCCCAGGGGAAACTCGACCCTGGTCAGCACGTGCCCCGACTTCCTGTCGGCCACCTTGTAGCTCAGTTCGACGAACTTGCCGGCACGGATGGTCTGGTTCACGGCGGATTCCGGGGAATGGGTCAGAAGATGGACGCACCGAAGATCCTGAGTTGCCCGTCCTCGTAGCCGAGCACGAGTCGGCCGAGCCATTCGCCGGGTTTCGTGGTGCTGCGTTGCCGGAACAGGACGGTGACGTGCTCGCCGCGGCGGATGATGCCCAGCGTGTCGAACTGGTCGGAGAGATTCCGGGCCAGTTCGCTGTGCGCGAACTGGTGGCCGGCGGCGACCTGGTCCATGGCGCGCGCCAGGGAACCGGAGAAATGCCTGGAGAACTCGCCGTACTTGCCCTCGTTCGAGTACCTGACGAGGTCGCGCCACAGGGGCGCGGCCAGCGCTAGGATCTCTTCGTCGGTCTTCCCGATGATGTTCACGTGCGCTGCCGGCGGCCCTGCTACTTCTCGTCGCCCACCAGGTGATAACAGGGGGCCTTCTCCATCGTGTACTCGCCCGACTTCGGGTCGCGCCGCGAGACCGTCAGGACGTGCCAGTTCTGGTCGTCCAGCTTCAGGTAGTCGCCCCGGTAATAATAGCCGGGCCAGCGCGTCTCCTTGCGGAACAGCGTGTGGTGCGTGACGCATTCGGCGGCGCGATGACGGTGTTTCAGTTCCCATGCGCGCAGCAGTTCGTGCAGGTCGGCGGCTGCCAGCTTTTCGAGGTCTTCCTCCATGATCCTGAGTTTCTTCAGGCCGATGTTCAGGAGCTTCTCGTTGGTCATGTAGTTGGCCGACACCCCGCCGCAGTATTCGTCCATCAGCTTCTGCAGCCGGTCGAGCCCCTGCTGGGGGCTGATGTAGTGCGGATTGACGGTGCCCGCAACGACCGCATTGCGGTAGATCCGGTAGTGCTCGAGAGGCCCGTACACCTCCTGCCGGAGACGATCGATCTGCGCCTGCGAAACGACGATGCCCTCCGCCTTGCCGTCGTCGATGTACTTGCAGGCGGCCTTCGCCGCCAGCCGGCCCTCGGTGAACGAGCCCGACGAGAACGCGTGCGGCGTGCCGCCCACCGTGTCGCCGGCCCCGAAGAGCCCTTCGACCGTCGTCATGCGGTTGTAGCCCCAGAAGTACTCGGGGGGCGACACGTCTTCGGGGCCCGAGCACCAGGCGCCGGATCCGGTCGCGTGCGAACCCATCACGTAGGGTTCGGAGGTGGTCAGTTCGGGGTTCTCGTTCTTCGGATCGACGTCGGTGGCGGCCCACAGGACCGCCTGCCCGACGGTCATGCCCAGGAAGTTCTCCCAGCCGACTTCTTCGAGGTGCGGGTCCTGGAAGGCGCGCATCGTCACCATGTGAATCGGGCCGCGCCCGGCGTTGACCTCGCTGATCAGCGCGTGGTTGCGCAGACAGGTGGGGATCGGACGATGCGTCAGGTGCGAAGCTTCCGGATCCAGGTACTCCTTGCCGACCATCTGCTGCAAGCTCGGCCACCACCTGGATTCGAACTCCTCGCCCAGCCCGTTCTGGGTGTACGTCTTCAGGTGCAGGAAGTAGGCGCCGACCGGGCCGTATCCGTCCTTGAAGCGGGCCAGCACGATGCGGTTTTCCATCTGCGTCATCTTCGCGCCGGCGTTGATCAGCAGGCCGTAGGCGGACGCCGACGACCACGGCGCGTACCAGGTGCGCCCGGCGCCTTCGCCCACCGAGCGCGGCTTGAAGATGTTCGACGCGCCGCCCGCGCCGCAGACCACGGTCTTCGCCTTGAAGACATGGAAGTTGCCGGTGCGCACGTTGAAGCCGACGGCGCCGGCCACCCGGTTCTCGCGGCCTTCGTCCATCAGCAGGTGCGTGACGCAGATGCGGTTGAAGACCTTGTCGGCCGACTTCTTGGCTGCCTCGGCCACGATGGGCTTGTACGACTCGCCGTGGATCATGATCTGCCACCGGCCCTCGCGCAGGTAGCGCCCGGTCTTCGGGTCCTTCATGATCGGCAGGCCCCACTCCTCGAACTGGTGCACCGTGGAGTCGACGTGACGGGCCATGTCGAACGCCAGGTCCTCGCGCACCATGCCCATCAGGTCGATGCGCGCGTAGCGCACGTGGTCCTCGGGCTGGTTTTCCCCCCAGCGCGTGCCCATGTAGCAGTTGATCGCGTACAGGCCCTGGGCGACCGCACCCGAACGATCGATGTTCGCCTTCTCGGCGATGACGATCTTCTTGTTCTGCCCCCAGAAACGCGCTTCCCAGGCTGCTCCGGTGCCGCCCAGTCCCGCACCGACCACGAGGATGTCGATGCCGTCTTCGATGATGGTTTGGTAGGCCATATCAGTAGTACACGCCTTTCTTCAGTTTGAGGCCTGCATCCTGCAGGGTGCGCAGACCGCCGTCGTCCATCCGGACGTATTTCGGTTCGTTGTAGAGGAGCTGGCTGTCGCGCATCTCCTTTTGCGGCGGCGCAACCTCCGCGAGCTTCGGAATCGCCTGGCCCCAGGGCTTGGTGGTGATGGGCGAGAGGAACTCCTTCTCCTTGCCGTTGCGGAACTTGATCCGCCAGGCGATCGTGCCCCGCCGTTCGTCGCGGTCGACGCGCACGCTGTGCCCCAGCGGGGCGAAGTCGGCGTATCCGCGCACGTCGATCGCATGCTGGGGGCAGGCCTTGACGCAGGAGAAGCACTCCCAGCACATGTTCGGCTCGATGTTGTAGGCGCGCCGATAGGTCTTGTCGATGTGCATGATGTCCGAGGGGCAGATGTCGACGCAGTGTCCGCATCCGTCGCATCGCGTCATATAGACGAAGGTTGGCATTCGTCCGGCTCCTTGTCTGGTCCAGTGGGGATTGCGGTGTGCCTGTCTGTGGTCAGTAGTGCCGCGGCGCTTCGCGCTTGATGCCCAGCCCCATGTCCATCGGGGCGTCCACCAACAGCTGCATCGAGTGCCTCTTCTGCTGCGCGGGGTCGTCGCGGGTTTGCGTGGGCAGGTTCTCGGCGGTTCCGTCGGCCCTGGTCAGGCGCTTCTCCAGCGCGGCCGCGGGCTTGAAGAACATGTGCGCGAACTTCGACCAGGGCACCCCGGCGAACAGCACCGTGGTGGCGAGAATGTACAACCCGAACAGCACGCCGGCGCCGCCGCCCGCTGCCGCCCAGATGAGCCCGAACGTCGCGCTGGCCAACATCGACAGGATGAACAGGTCGGCCTTGACGATCCTGAAAGGCGAGTGGCCCTCGGCAGCGACGTCGACACGGATGAAGAACCAGAACCAGTAGCCGCCCGCACAGATCATCAGGGCGCCGATCCACCAGAGCTGGGCCCAGAGCGCGCTTGCGGACGGGTTGAAGACCAGCACCACGGTGGCGAGCACGTAGAACACGAAGCCGTACATGCCGAGCAGGTGTGCAACGCGCCGGCGCGGATTGCAGAACTCGCCCGAGGCCAGCACGTCCACCAGGGCCGTCTGCACGGCGATCGCTGCGATCTGGCCGCCGCCGACCGGCCGTGTCGCCTTCGACTTCGACCTGCGGAGGTTCTCGAAGAAGTAAGCGGCGCTTCCCTTGTGAACGACGTCGAACAGCGTTCCCGCCACGACCAGTATGAACATGACGATGACGTACCCCTGCATGACTGCAGGCGAAAGCGACGCCGACAGCCCGGCAAACGGATTGGTGGCAAGCATCGTGTGATCTCCTCCGCGAATGATCGTAGGTGTGAATGGAGCCCGGCGGCTTCAGCGCGCGGAATGCCCGGTCATCTTGACCTCGACGCGCTCGTGCGCGGCGAGACCCTGGTAGTACTCCCTGAGCACGGCCAGCACCTCGGGCCGGCTGAACTCCGCCGGCACTTCGGCACCCTCCGAGAGCCACTTGCGAAGCTTGGTGCCCGAGACGAGCAGCCGGTCGGTGTCGTCGTGCGGGCAGGTGCGCGCGGAGGCCATGCCGCCGCACCTGTAGCACCAGAAGGTCCAGTCGATCTTCAATGGCTGCGTCTGCAGCGAGCCCTTCGGGATCTCGTCGAAGATGTGGTGCGCGTCGAACGGTCCGTAGTAGCTGCCCACGCCCGCGTGGTCGCGGCCGACGATCTGGTGCGAGCAGCCGTAGTTCTGGCGAAACAGCGCGTGCAGCAGCGCCTCGCGCGGGCCGGCGTAGCGCATGTCGAGCGGGTAGCCGGCCTGCACGATGGTCTTCTTCTGGAAGTAGCCTTCGACCAGCACCGAGATTGCGCGGGTGCGCACCTCGGCCGGGATGTCGCCGGGCTTGAGGGCGCCGAGCAGCGAGTGCACCAGCACGCCGTCGCTGACCTCGATCGCGACCTTGGCCAGGTATTCGTGCGAGCGGTGCATCGGGTTGCGGGTCTGGAAGGCGGCGACCTTCGACCAGCCGAGCGAGGTGAACAACGCCCGCGTCTGCGCCGGCGTCATGAAGAGGTCGCCGTACTTCTCGGGGAATCCGCCGGTGGACAGCACCTTCACCGGCCCGGCCAGGTTGACGTCGCCCTGGCCCATGACCATGCGCACCCCCGGATGCTCGGCGTCGGTGGTGCGGAAGACGGTGGCGCACTCGTGCGCCTTGTCGATCGCGTACTTCCCGGTGACCTCCATCGTCGCCAGCGTCGAACCGTCGTCGGGATCGACGAGTGCGAGCTCGCTGCCGACGGCGATCGATTTCGCGGCTTGCGCGCTGGCCGACAGCGTGATCGGGATCGGCCAGAACAGCCCGTTGGCCATCCGCATGCCGCCGCAGACGCCTTGCCAGTCGGCCTGCGTCATGAACCCCTGCAGCGGGGTGAAGCCGCCGATGCCCATCATGATCAGGTCGCCCTTCTCGCGGGAGCTGACCTGCAGCTTCGGCAGCGCCTGCGCGCGCGCCCGCTCGGCCGCCAGCGCGTCGCCTTCGAGCAGCAGCGGCAACAGGCTGCCGCCCCCGTGGGGATCAACGAGCGCCATGATTCGTGCCTCTCCATGTGTCTGGCCGCCGCAGAACATACCCGAACGAGCCCTCCGGTTCCTTGACGTATCGCAGCTTCATGCAACCGCCTGGTAGTAGAGGTTCTGCGGGTGGTTCGCCTCGGCGAAAAAGAACCAGCGCTCGGCCGCCAGGCCGGCGAACTGGATCGCGAATGCCGCGGCCAGCAGCGGCCCGGCCGGATCGGCCAGCACGAGCGCGAGCGCCTGCAGCGCCGCCGGCACCGCGAACGCCGCCGCCAGGAACGTCCACTTCACCCAACGCAGCGTGCCCGGGGCGCGGCCGTGGAAGAACTCGCGGGTGTTGAACGAGCCCGACTGGAAGCCCATCGACTTCTGCACGATGCGCGGATGCTTCACGCCGATGGCCGTCTGCAGCGTGGACTTCGGCTTGAGCCGGCGGTTGCGCACGAGCGCCGCGCCGCGGCCTGCCAGCCCCAGCAGCGTGAACGCCAGCGCATAGCCGGTGAACAGCCGGGTGAGCCCGGGGGCCGCCGCGGCGGAGAACGCGGCCGCGAGCGTGAAGCCCGATGCGCAGCCGAGCAGCAGGAAATTGAGCGGTGTGAGCGGGCTGTGCCACTCGCGCAGGAACGGCAGGCACGCGTAGATCATGCCGGTGCAGACGAACAGCGCGAACGCCAGCAGCGTCGCGGCCAGCCCGGCCAGCGTGGCCAGGTCGATCGCGCCGCCGCCGGGCAGCCGGGCGAGCACCGGCCGCACTCCGGCGAAGTGCACCAGCGCATAGACGAACACAGCGAACATGAACGCCGGCAGCACGATCACTTCGCGCGACAGCCAGGAAGTGCGCCATTGCGCGATCGCGCGCCAGGCGCGCTCCGGGCGGCCCAGGTGGAAGAACGAGGCGAGCAGGCCGGCGCCGGTGAGCGCCAGCGCGATCGCGCTGCCGGCGACGTCGAAGGCGAGGCTGTCGGCGGCCGCCACCAGGTCGAAGAGCGCCAGCCCGTGCGCGGTGAAGATCGCGAGGAACAGGCCCTGCCCGGCGCCGATCAGCGTCGTCAGCAGGATCACGGAGGCTTCGGGGCGCATCGGGCTTGCCGTCACCAGGAAGTGACGTCGTCGAGCGACGGATCGGCCTTCGACGGCCGCGGCAGCAGGCCGTCGACCTTCAGCGGATTGTCGGCGCGCTCGAGCTCGTCGGGGTGCACCCGCATCGCGGTGCGCCGGCGCGGCAGGTAGTGGTTCGACGGGTGCGTACCCCACTCGGGCATCAGCGCATAGCCCGCGTTGTCGCGGATCGCCTTCGAAACCTCCGATTCGGGATCGTGGATGTCGCCGAACAGCCGCGCGCTGGTCGGGCAGGCCAGCACGCAGGCCGGCTTGCGCTCGGACTCGGGCTTCGTGGCGTCGTGGATGCGATCGACGCACAGTGTGCACTTGGTCATGACTTTGCGCCCGGGGTCGATCTCGCGCACGCCGTACGGGCAGGCCCACGAGCAGTACTTGCAGCCGATGCACTTGTCGTAGTCGACCAGCACGATGCCGTCGTCGGGCCGCTTGTAGCTGGCGCCCGTCGGGCACACCGGCACGCAGGGCGGATCCTCGCAGTGCAGGCACGACTTCGGGAAGTGCACCGTCTGCGTGTCGGGGAACTCGCCGACCTCGAAGGTCTGCACCCGGTTGAAGAACGCGCCGCCGGGGTCGGCGTCGTAGGGATTGACGTCGGCCAGCGGGCCGGCCGCACCCGAGGTGTTCCACTGCTTGCAGCTGGTGACGCAGGCGTGGCAGCCGACGCACACGTTCAGGTCGATGACCAGCGCGAGCTGCGTCACGGCCGCCTCCCGCCGCCGGCGAACCAGGCCAGCATCCGCGGCCGGTGCGCGGCCTTCGTGCCGGGCGCCGCGGGCACCGGCTCGAACTGCGGCCAGCTCTGCGCCGGTTCGTCGTCGCCGACCCGGTAGATGCGTACCCGCACGTCGTACCAGCCGGCCTGGCCGGTGACCGGATCGGAATTCGAGACGCTGCCTTCGTCGCCCGCGCCCGGCAGTTCCTCGGAGATCAGGTGATTGAGCAGGAAACCGCGGCGCGACTCGTTGGCATCGGGTGCGAGGCCCCAGGCGCCCGGCGCCTTGCCGATCGCGTTCCAGGTCCAGACGGTGCCCGGCTCGACCGCCTCCGAGTAGCTGGCCTGGCAGCGCACGCGGCCCCATTGCGATTCGACCCACATCCAGCCGCCGTCGTCGATGCCGTGGGCCCGGGCGAGGCGCGGGTTCAGGTAGAGCGTGTTGTGGCTGTGGATCTGCCGCAGCCAGGCGTTCTGGGAGTCCCAGGAGTGGTACATCGCCATCGGCCGCTGGGTGACGGCGCTCAGCGGATAGCGCACCCGGTCGGTGCGCTGCGCCTCGAGCGGCTCGAAGTAGAACGGCAGCGGATCGAAGAACTCGTCGACGCGCTTGCGCAGGTGCCCGGGCGGCTTGCGCGAAGGGCCCTTGCCGCGCGCGGCCAGCCGGAACTTCTGCAGCACCTCCGAGTACAGGTGGATCAGGATCGGCTCGGCGTAGCGCGTGATGCGGTTGCGCAGCGACCACTCGAGGTAACCCTTGTTCCAGTTGCGCATGTACTGGTACGAGGGCGGCAGCTTGTAGTGGTAGACGCAGCTGTTCTGCGCGTACATCTCCCACTGGCGCGGATTCGGCTCGCCGCGCATGAACTTCTCGCCGCCCTTGCCGCGCCACCCGGCCAGGAAGCCGATGCCCGAGCCCGGCTCGGTCTCGTAGTTGACGATGAAGTCGGGGTAGTCGCGGTACTTGCGGCTGCCGTCGCGGCGCACGAAGGCGGGCAGTTTCAGGCGGCTGCCCAGTTCGATCAGCACTTCCTGGAACGGCTTGCACTGGCCGGTGGGCGGTACCACCGGCACGCGCACCGAGTCGACCGGGCCGTCGAACTCGGAGATCGGCCGGTCGAGCATCGACATGACGTCGTGACGCTCGAGGTAGGTGGTGTCGGGCAGGATCAGGTCGGCGAACGCGGTCATCTCCGACTGGAACGCGTCGGCGACGACGATGAACGGGATCTTGTACTCGCCGTCCTCGCCGCGGTCTTCGAGCATGGCGCGGACCTGCGACGTGTTCATCGTCGAGTTCCACGCCATGTTCGCCATGAAGATCATCAGCGTGTCGATCGGATAGGGGTCGCCGCGCCACGCGTTGGTGATCACGTTGTGCATCAGCCCGTGCACCGACAGCGGATACTCCCACGAGAACGCCTTGTCGATGCGCACCGGCCGGCCTGTCTCGTCGACGAACAGGTCGTCGGGATCGGCCGGCCAGCCAAGCGCGAGCCCGTCGAGCGGATGGCCGGGCTTGACCGCCAGCGGCGTGCTCGGCGTCTTCGCGCACGGCGGGATCGGCCGCGGGAACGGCGCCTTGTGCCGGAAGCCGCCGGGGCGGTCGATGGTGCCCAGCAGCGACATCAGGATCGCGAGCGCGCGGATCGTGTGGAAGCCGTTGGAGTGCGCGGCCAGCCCGCGCATCGCGTGGAACGCGACCGGGTTGCCGGTGACCGTGTCGTGCTCCTTGCCCCAGGCGTCGGTCCAGGCGATGGGCAGTTCGATGCGGTGGTCGCGGGCGGTGACGCCCATTTCGTGCGCGAGGCGGCGGATGGTTTCCGCCGGGATGCCGGTGATGCCCGACGCCCACTCGGGAGTGTAGTGCTCGACGCGGTCTCGCAGCAGCTGGAATGCGGGCTTGACCGTGGTGCCGTCGTGCATGCGGAATTCGCCATGCAGGTACGGATCGGCGCCCCCGGAGTGCGTGACGACCGGGCCGTTGGTGACGCGGTCCCACCAGAGCTTGTTCTGCGGGTCGTAGCAGCCCTCTTCGGCGGGCACGTCGGTGCGCACGAACAGCCCTGCCTCTTCGTGGGACTCGTCGACGTCGACGAGCTGCCCGGCGTTGGTGTTGCGCACCAGGAATTCGCGGTCGTACAGCCCCAGCGCGATGATCTCGCGGATCAGCGCGAGCAGCAGCGCGCCGTCGGTGCCGGGGCGGATCGGCACCCACTCGTCGG